>CAZQWQ010000001.1:0-3620 GCA_964596925.1 uncultured Gemmatimonadaceae bacterium
ATGGGCGAGGTCTACAAGGCGAACGACGCCCGCCTCGATCGCGTCGTCGCGATCAAGGTCCTGCCCCAACATGTCGCGAGCGATCCCGAGCTGAAGGAGCGCTTCGCGCGTGAAGCCAA
Organism: uncultured Gemmatimonadaceae bacterium; assembly: GCA_964596925.1. Taxonomy (GTDB): domain Bacteria; phylum Gemmatimonadota; class Gemmatimonadetes; order Gemmatimonadales; family GWC2-71-9; genus DASTHG01. The sequence goes on from CAZQWQ010000001.1 coordinate 120, forward strand.
GACGCTCGCGACACTCAGTCATCCGCACATCTGTCCCGTCTTCGACGTCGGCCAGCAGGACGGCATCGATTTCCTGGTGATGGAGTACTTGGAAGGAGAGACGCTTGCTCACCGACTGGAGAAGGGCGCGCTCCCGCTCGATCACGCCCTTCAATATGCCATCCAGATCGCGGACGCGCTCGACAAGGCCCATCGACACGGCATCGTCCATCGCGATCTGAAACCTGCGAACATCATGCTCACCAAGAGCGGCACGAAGCTCCTCGACTTCGGGCTGGCGAAGCTCGCCGCTCGGAAGCCGGTCATCGGCGCCGCGTCCGCCCTCCCCACGCAGCAACAGGCGCTGACGGCTGAGGGCTCCATTCTCGGCACGCTCCAATACATGGCGCCCGAGCAGCTCGAAGGCAAAGACGCTGACGCGCGGACGGACATCTTCGCGTTCGGCGGGGTGCTCTACGAGATGGTGACCGGGAAGAAGGCGTTCGAAGGAAAGAGCCAGGCGAGTCTGATCGGCGCGATTCTCAAGGACGATCCACCCCCGATCGCCGCAAGTCAGTCACTCGCGCCGGCGACGCTCGGTCGCGTCGTCAAGACCTGTCTGGCCAAGGAACCCGACGACCGATGGCAGAGCGCAGGCGATCTCACGCGCGAGCTGAAATGGGTGGCCGAAGGCGCGGCCGAAGGCACCGCTGCTCCCATCGTGTCGAGCGCAGGATCCCGCGAGCGCGCGGTGTGGGTGCTGGGCGCGGTTCTCGTGCTGGCGATCGCCGCGCTCGCAGTCCTGACCACACTGTACGTCCGCCGCGCGGTGCCCGAGCCGGTCGTCACGCGCTTTGATGTCGTCACGCCGCCCACGAGCGACGCGTTTTCGTTTGCGCTCTCGCCCGACGGACGGCAACTGGCGTTTGTCGCCAACGGAGAAAAAGGCTCACAGCTCTGGCTGCGGTCGTTCGACCAGGTCACGGCCCAGCCGCTCGCGGGGACTGAAGGCGCGAGCTATCCGTTCTGGGCCCCGGACGGCCGCGCGATCGGTTTTTTTGCGGACGGCAAGCTGAAGCGGATCGGTCTGACGGGAGGCGCACTGCAGGAGCTTGCCGACGCGCCCTATCCGCGTGGTGGCACATGGAATGCCGACGGCGTCATCGTGTTCGTGCCGTCGATCGTTGACCCGCTCATGCGCGTGGCGGCCACAGGCGGGTCTGCCGCGCCGGTGACGCGGCTTGTGGTTGGGCAAGGCAACCATCGCTATCCGCAGTTTTTGCCGGATGGCCGACGATTCCTCTTCTTGATGGCGACGGGTCAGCCGCAAACGCACGGTGTCTATGTGGGCTCGCTCGACGGGGGCGAGCCGATGCGTGTCATGCCCGCCGAAACCGCCGCGGTGTATGCCGCACCCGGCTATCTCCTTCTGGTGTCGCAGGGGGTGCTCGCCGCGTATCCTTTCGATGCGGCGCGCGCGACCGTGGCTGACGAGCCGATGCCGGTGGCGCAGGCGGTCGGGACTGACGAAGGCGCGTTTCACAGCGCCTTCTCGGTGTCTGCAGCAGGTGTCCTGGCCCATCGGGCGGGCGCGGGCCCCAGGCGGCAGCTCGTCTGGGTCGACCGCACCGGCAAGATGTTGGGCGCCATCGGCCAGCCGGACGAAAATGGGCTGTCGAATCCTGAGCTCGCGCTGGACGGCCAGCGGGTAGGGATATGCCGCGTTGTGAAAGGAAACCCCGATGTGTGGCTCATCGAGGTGGGTCGGGGTGTGCCGAGTCGCTTCACATTTGATGTCGCCGTCGACAACGCCCCAGTCTGGTCACCGGACGGGAGCCAGGTCGTCTTTCGATCCAACCGTAATGGCTTCAGCGACCTGTTTGAGAGGCCCGCACGTGGCACGGCTGACGAGCAACCGCTGCTTGTCACGTCGCAAGCGAAGTCACCGCTGGACTGGTCGCCGGATAGCCGCGTCCTGCTCTACAGCACGCAGGACCCGAAGACCGGGTCGGACCTCTGGGCCTTACCCCTCACGGGCGAGCGGAAGTCGTTCGCCGTCCTGCAAAGCACCTTTGAGGAGATTGAAGGGCAGTTTTCGCCCGAGGGGCGGTGGCTCGCCTACGCGTCCAACGAGTCGGGCCGCTACGAAATCTACGTCCGGACGTTTCCGGAGGCCGGTGAGCAGCGGCAGGTGTCGGTTTCGGGCGGCGCGCAGCCGCGCTGGCGGCGCGATGGCCACGAGCTCTTTTACGTGGCGCCGGACGGTCGGCTGATGGCGGTGCCGATCCGCCTGGCGCCGGACATACACGCGCTTCAGGCCGGCCCGCCTGTGCCACTTTTTCCGACGCGGCTCGCCACTGGCCAAAATATCGCGACTGCCGGCTTTCTGGCTCGGGCGCAGTATGCCGTCGCGCCCGATGGCCGGTTCCTGATGAACATCGCGGCCGACGATGCGGTCACGTCGCCGATCACGGTCGTCCTCAACTGGACGGCGTTGCTGAAGAAATGACCTTACCTTCCGGCGCCAGGCTCGGCCCGTACGAAATCCAGTCCGCCTTGGGTGCTGGTGGGATGGGCGAGGTCTACCGCGCCCGCGACACGCGGCTCGACCGCACCGTCGCTATCAAGGTCCTGCCCGCGGAGCTCGCCCGGGACGAAGGGCGCCGCGCGCGCTTCGAGCGCGAGGCCCGCGCCGTCTCCGCCCTCAATCACCCTCACATCTGCACGCTTTACGACATCGGCCGGGAGGACGGCGTCGACTATCTCGTCCTGGAGTTCCTCGAGGGCCAGACGATCGCCGACCGGCTGCAGAAGGGCGCTCTGCCGCTCGAGCAGGCGCTTCGCATGGGTTCGCAGATCGCGGGTGCGCTCGACAAGGCTCACCGCGCGGGCATCGTCCACCGCGACGTCAAGCCCGGAAACGTCATGTTGACGAAGTCCGGCGCGAAGCTCCTGGACTTCGGCCTGGCGCGGGTCGAGGAACCGGTTCGGATGCCTGGTGGCCTCTCGTCGTTACCCACGCAGGCGAAGCCGCTGACGGAGGAGGGGAGCCTCCTCGGAACGTTCCAGTACATGGCGCCGGAGCAGCTCGAGGGGAAGAAAGTCGACGCGCGGACGGACATTTTCGCGCTGGGGTCGGTGGTGTACGAGATGGTGACGGGGAAGCGGGCGTTCGAAGGGAAGAGCCGGGCGAGTCTCATCGGGGCGATCTTGAAGGACGAGCCTCAGCCGATCTCGGCGATCCAGCCGATGGCGCCGCCGGCGCTCGACCGTGTGGTGAGGCGCTGCCTGGCCAAGGACCCGGGCGAGCGGTGGCAGAGCGCCGCTGACCTCGCGGCCGAGCTCAGGTGGATCGCGGAAGAGGGGTCGCGAGCATCCGCGACCATCGCGGAAGCGTCGCGGCGGTTACCGTTCGCTCGCCTGGCGCCGTGGCTTCTGGCCGGGGCCGCGACGTTCGCGGCGGCGTGGGCGCTGCGGGTGCGAAGCGCTCCGGACGCGGGGCCGCTCCAGGTCCAGCAGTTC
>CAZQWQ010000002.1:0-21692 GCA_964596925.1 uncultured Gemmatimonadaceae bacterium
TCGGACGACGGACGTGACGGGGAACGTGGAGTTGCCGGCGGGGGTGGAGATGGTGATGCCGGGGGACAACACGAAGATGGCGATCGAGCTGATCACGCCGATCGCGATGGAGGAGGGGCTGCGGTTTGCGATCCGCGAGGGCGGGCGGACGGTGGGAGCGGGCGTCGTCACGAAAATCAAGAAGTAAGGCGCTATCAGCCGTCGGCCGTCGGCCATCAGCTAGGCCGACAGCCGATAGCCGATTGCCGATAGCGAGGAACATAGATGCCACGCGAAAACATCATAATGGAATGCACCGCCTGTAAGAGCCGGAACTATTTCTCGACCAAAAACCGGCGGAAGCATCCCGAGCGGGCGGAGTGGAAGAAATACTGTCCACGGTGCAACAAGCAGGTGCCGCACAAGGAATCGAAGTAGCCGTGGCGACGGAGGCGCTTGTCGAGGCCCGCAAGGGCATCGTGGGCCGGCTGGCCGATTTCCTGCGCGAGGTCCGCGGCGAGATCCAGAAGGTCACCTGGCCCGGGATGGAGGAGCTGCGCAAAGCCACGCTCGTGATTGTGATCTTCGTGGCGCTCCTCGGGCTCGTGATCGGTTTGATGGATTTGCTGCTGCAGCTGGTGTTCGTCACCGGCGTCGCGCGCCTGTTTTCATGAGCGAGCACCGCTGGTACGCGATCCAGGTCACGGCGGGCCACGAGAACAAAGTGCGGTCGCTCGTGCAGCGGCGCATCCAGGAAGATCCGCGGCCCGAGGAGGAGCGCCCGATTCGCAAGGCCCTGGTCCCCACCCAGGACATGGTGGAGATCAAGAACGGCAAGAAGGTGACGGTGGAGCGGAAGATGTATCCCGGGTACGTCCTGGTGGAGATGGTGCTCAACCAGGAAACCATCCACGTCATCAACGGGATTCAGGGCGTGATCAAGTTCGTGGGCACCGGACGGATGCCGATGGCCCTGCGGCCGGACGAAGTGAACCGGCTGCTGGGAATCGCGGAGCCGGTGCCGGAGGAGGAGCCGAAGGAGGAGATCCCGTTCCTCGTCGGCCAGGTGGTGGAGATCACCGAGGGTCCGTTCTCGGATTTCAGCGGGACGGTCGAAGAGGTGCTCTCGGACAAGGGCAAGGTGCGGGTGTCGGTGTCGCTGTTCGGGCGCCCCACCTCGGTGGAACTCGACTACTTGCAGTTGAAAGCGCACTGAACGGCTAGTCGCCCAGACGCTCCGGGGCACCCCACCACGGGTTTACGTGGGAGTCCGCTGCGCGGACGTGAACGAGAGGTTCTCAATGGCGAAGCCGATCACCGCGGTGGTGAAGCTGCAGGTGCCCGCCGGGCAGGCGACCCCGGCGCCGCCAGTCGGAACGGCCCTGGGCCCCCATGGGGTCAACATCATGGACTTCGTGAAGCAGTTCAACGCGAAGACCCAGGGCGCGGCAGGGATGATTACGCCGGTCGAAGTGACGATCTTCAAGGACCGGACCTTCACCTTCATTACCAAGACGCCACCCGCCGCGATCCTCCTGAAGAAGGAGGCGGGTATCGAGAAGGGCTCGCCCACCTCGAACCGGCAGAAGGTGGGAACGGTGACCCGGGCGCAGGTACAGAAGATCGCCGAGATCAAGATGCCCGACCTCAACGCCACCTCGCTCGACGCGGCGATGAAGATGGTGGCGGGCACCGCCCGGTCGATGGGTCTCGAGGTGGTGGACTGATGCGCGCGCACGGGAAGAAGTATCGGAGCGCCGTCGCCACGCTCGAGCCCCGCAAGCTGTTCGGCCCGCGCGAAGCGGTCGACCAGGTAAAGGCGGTGGCGTTCGCGAAGTTCGACGAGTCGGTGGACGTCGCGGTGCGGCTGGGCGTCGATCCCAAGCACGCCGATCAAATCGTGCGCGGGACGGTGTCGCTGCCCAACGGTACCGGGAAGACGGTGCGGGTCTTGGCGATCACGTCGGGCGACAAGGCCAAGGAAGCCGAGGCGGCCGGCGCCGACTTCGTGGGGACCGATTACATCCAGAAGATCAAGGACGGCTGGTTGGACTGCGACGTGATCGTGGCCACGCCGGACGTCATGGGCCAGCTCGGCGCGTTGGGGAAGATCCTCGGCCCTCGCGGGCTGATGCCGAACCCCAAGGCGGGGACGGTGACGATGGACGTCGGGCGAGCGGTGAAGGAGTTGAAGGCGGGCAAGATCGAGTTCCGCGTCGACAAGAGCGGTATCGTCCACGCGCCGATCGGGAAACGGTCGTTCGCCGCGGAAGCGCTGGAGCAGAACCTCCACGCGTTCATGGAAGCGATCGTGCGGGCCAAGCCTTCCGCCGCTAAGGGCCAGTATGTCCGAAGTGTGACAGTGTCGAGCACGATGGGGCCCGGCGTGCCCCTGGATCCGGCGGGGTATCACGCATGAAGGCGACCAAGGCCCAAAAACAGGAGACGGTGACGGCGCTCGCCGGCCGGCTACAGCGCGCGCCGACCGTCTACCTGACCGATTTCACGGGGCTCAACGTCGCCAAGGTGACGGAGCTGCGGCGTCGCCTGCGGGCGGCCGGCGTCGAATACGTCGTCGTCAAGAACACGCTCGCGCGCCGGGCGCTCGACCCCGAGATGGTGTCGGCGCTCGCGGAGCACCTGGTGGGTCCCACGGCCCTGGTGCTGGCGGGCCGCGATCCGGCCGGGGCGGCGAAGGTGCTGACCGACTTCGCCCGGGAGCACGAGAAGCCGTCGATCAAGATCGGAATAGTGGAAGGCAAGGCGGTATCGGCCGCCCAGGTGAAGCGGCTGGCAATGCTGCCGTCCAAACAGGAGTTGCTCGCCCAGCTGGGCGGCGCGTTCCAGGCGCCGATGGCCGGCTGGGTCGGCGCGATGCAAGGCTTGCTGCAAATGATGGTGGGTGCCCTCGAAGCGCTCAAGACCACGCGCGCCGAGGGCGCGGCGTCCTAAACGGTAGGAGACGAGACACATGGCCACGCAGACCAGTATGAGCAACGACGAGATCCTGGAAGCGATTGGGAACAAGTCGGTGTTCGAGTTGGCGGAGCTGATCGAGGCGTTCAAGACTAAGTTCGGCGTCACGATCGCGGCTCCGGCAGCAGCGGCACCGGCGGCCGGCGCGGCCGCGGCGGCGCCCGCGGTGGAAGAGCAAAGCGAGTTCTCCGTGATCCTGAAGAGCGGCGGCGACAAGAAGATCCAGGTGATCAAGGAAGTCCGCTCGATCACGAGCCTCGGCTTGAAAGAAGCCAAGGATCTGGTCGAAGCCGGCGGGTCGGTGAAAGACGGCGTCTCCAAGCAGGAAGCCGAAGAAATCAAGAAGAAGCTCGAAGCGCAGGGCGCGGTTGTCGAACTGAAGTAGTCCGCGGGCAGACGGCGTGCGCCATTGGGGCGTGCGTCGAACTCGTGGTCTTCTTCGGTTCTACGACATGCGCGAATTGAACAACCTCCTGCTCGCTGGTCGAGCACCTCTTGCTCCGCCCCGGACTCCGAATGCGAGTCCGGGGAGGCGGGGCCTTTTGCGTTTGTCTGAGGGTCTGACATGACGAAGACTGTACCGGTAGTGTCGTTCGCGAAGCTCGACACGGGCATGCCCATGCCCCACCTGCTCGACATCCAGACGCTGGCGTTCCGGTCACTCCTGGCGCCGGACGGGAAGGGCACCGAGCGTGCCGACGTCGGACTGGAACGGGTGTTCAAGGACCTGTTCCCGATCCAGGACGTGAACGGGAATTACTCGCTCGAGTTCGTGAAGTACGCGCTTGGGGAGCCGAAGTATTCCGTGGAGGAGTGCATCGAGCGCGACATGACGTACTCGGTGCCGCTCAAGGCGACGCTGCAGCTGGTCGTGATGGAGGAGGTGGGAGAGACCACCAAGACCAAGCGGCCCAAGAACATCATCGAGAAGGAAGTCTACCTGGGCGAGCTGCCTATCCTCACGCCGCTCGGCACCTTCGTCATCAACGGCGCCGAGCGGGTGATCGTGTCGCAGCTCCACCGCTCGCCGGGCGTCGTGTTTGAGGAGAGCGTCCACCCCAATGGGCAGCGGCTGTTCTCGGCGCGGATCATCCCGTTCCGGGGCTCGTGGGTCGAGTTTACCATCGACATCCACGACGTGATCTACGTCCACATCGACAAGAAGAAAAAGTTTCCGGCGACCGCCTTGTTGCGCGCGTTCGGCTACGGCGGCAACGCGGACATCCTGAAGCTGTTCTACGCGACGAAGGACATCGACATCACTGGCAAGCTCGAGGGCCGTGCCCAAAAGCGCGAGGTCCTGGGCACGCTGCTCGCGGTCGACGCTCCCGATCCGGAAAACAAGAAGGGCGAGCCACTCGGCCGGGTCGGCGACGAGCTGACCCTCGACAAGTTCAACACGTTCCGCCGTGCCGGCATCACCAAGGTGAAGGTGTTCGCGGGGTACACCGCGCTCGACCTGCGGGACGAAGCCCAGCCCACCAGCACGCGCGAGCGGGCAGGGCCGTACATCCTGGCGTCGGACGTCGCCGATCCGGAGACGGGCGAGGTGGTGGCCGATGCGGGTCGCGAGTTGTCCGACACCCTGAAGAAGAAGCTGCTCAAGGCCGGCGTCCACCTGGTGGACGTGCTGTTGCCGGCGGGGCGCAGCGAATCGCCGCTCATCAAGAACACGCTGCTCAAGGACCCCACGCATACCGAGGCGGAGGCGCTGGAGCAGATCTATACGCTGCTGCGTCCGGGCGAGGCCCCGAATCTCGAAACGGCGCGACAGGCGCTGGAGCGGCTGTTCTTCCATCCCAAGCGGTACGATTTGGGCCGGGTGGGGCGCTACAAGATCAACCAGCGGCTGAAGCTGAACTCGCCGAAGGACCACACGGTCCTGACGGAAGAGGACTTCATCGCGATCATCCGCTACCTGATCGAGCTGCGCGAGGGACGGGGGTACACCGACGACATCGACCATCTCGGGAATCGCCGGGTGCGCTCGGTTGGCGAGCTGATCGCCAATCAGTTCTCGGTGGGGCTGTCGCGCATGGCCCGGCTCATCAAGGAGCGGATGAGCATCAACAACGATCCCGAGCGAATCACGCTCGACGATCTGGTCAACGCGCGGACCGTGAGCGCGGTGATCCAGGCGTTCTTCGGCAGCTCGCAACTGTCACAGTTTATGGATCAAACGAACCCGCTCGCCGAACTGACGCACAAGCGCCGGCTGAGCGCGCTCGGCCCCGGGGGCCTGACGCGCGAGCGGGCGGGCTTCGAGGTGCGCGACGTCCACTACTCGCAGTACGGCCGCATGTGTCCGATCGAGACGCCGGAAGGTCCGAACATCGGCCTGATCACGAGCCTCTCGTGCTATGCGCGGGTCAACGATCTCGGGTTCGTCGAGACGCCCTATCGCATCGTGCGGGACGGAAAAGTCACCGACGAAATCCGCTGGCTGTCGGCGTCGGAAGAGGAAGAGTATTCGGTGGCGCAGGCCAACGCGCCGCTCACCGACGACGGCCGCTTCGCCGAGGAGCTGGTGTTGTGCCGCAAGCGGGATGACTACCCGATGCTGGCGCCCGCCAAGATCGACTTCATGGACGTGGCGCCCGAGCAGCTCGTCTCGATCGCCGCGGCGTTGATCCCGTTCCTCGAGCACGACGACGCGAACCGCGCGCTGATGGGCTCGAACATGCAGCGCCAGAGCGTGCCGCTCCTCTTCCCGCAGGCCCCGCTCGTGGGGACCGGACTCGAGGAGAAGGTGGCGCGCGACTCGGGCGCGGTGGTCATCGCCCGGCGCGGCGGCACCGTCACGCGCGTCACCGCCGACGAGATCATCATCGATGCCGGGGACGACGACCGGCGGGCGACCGACAACCCGCTGGCCCGGCTCAAGCAGCACGACCGGTTCCGGCTGAAGAAGTTCTGGCGGACCAACCAGGACACCGCCATCAACCAGCGGCCGCTGGTGAACGTGGGCCAGCGCGTACGGGCCGGGCAGATCGTCGCCGATGGTGCCGGCACCGAGCGGGGCGAGCTTGCGCTGGGGGCGAACGTCACCGTCGCCTTCATGCCGTGGTACGGGCACAATTTCGAGGACGCCATTGTGCTGTCCGAGCGTCTGGTGAAGGACGACGTGTATTCGTCGATCCACATCCAGGAGCTCGAGCTGCACGTGCGCGACACCAAGCGTGGGCGCGAGGAGATCACGCGCGAGATCCCGAACGTCGCCGAGGAATCCCTCGTCGACCTGGACGAACGGGGCATCGTGCGCATCGGCGCCCACGTGAAAGCGGGCGACATCCTGGTCGGCAAGATCACGCCGAAGGGAGAAACCGAGCTCAGTCCGGAGGAGAAGCTGCTCACCGCGATCTTCGGAGAGAAGGCGAAGGACGTGAAGGATTCCTCGCTGAAGGTCCCGCCGGGGATGGAGGGGGTCGTCATCGACGTGAAGATCTTCTCGCGCATCGAAGACCAGGTGGTCGAGAAGGACCGCGGCGAGCGGATCGGCGAGGTGCGCCGCCTCGAGGGCGAGGAAAAGGCCAGGATCTCGGAGGCGATGTACGCCGAGCTGCGCGACCAGCTGGCCAATCAGGAAGTGGGGCTGATGCTCAAGGCCGGAACCGTGGAGGAGTACCTCCCCGCCGGCACGAAGTTCACCCGCGCCCAGCTGCAGGAGATCGACTTCAGCGACGTGGACCTGAAGACGCTGCGCGTCGTGAACAAGACGGTGAACGAGCGGCTGCGGGGCGTGCTGGACGCGGCGGCTGGCGAGCGGGCGAAAATGGAGGAGAAGTCCGAGGACCAGATCGACAAGATCCTTCAGCCCGACGAGCTGCCGCCGGGTGTGATCCAGCTCGTGAAGGTCTACGTCGCCGAGAAGCGCAAGATCTCGGTGGGCGACAAGATGGCGGGCCGCCACGGGAACAAGGGCATCATCGCGCGCATCGTACCGGAGGAGGATATGCCGTTCCTGCCGGACGGGGCGCCGGTGGACATCGTGTTGAACCCGCTCGGCGTGCCCTCGCGCATGAACGTTGGCCAGATTCTCGAAACCCATCTCGGCTGGGCCGCGCGCATCCTGGGCTTCGATGCCAAGACCCCCGTGTTCCAGGGCGCCAACGAGACCGAGATCGGCGTCCTGCTCCGGCTCTCCGGGCTCACCTGGGCCGCGGAAGCGTTGCGGCTCGCGGTACGGCCACCCGAGATCGACGCCGATGCGGTGCGCCGCATCGTCGGCGACCTGCGGCGCCTGCCGCACACCAACGGCGAACGGCCGGACGTCTCGACCGCCGGGATCGCGTTGCTCGGGTCGCGCGCGCTCACCGCCGAAACCCGGGACGTGTACCACAAGCTGGTCGACTTCCTCAAGTTCGCGGCCAAGGAGCTGGCGGAGCGCGAGCTCGGCCAGCGGCGCGCCGAGCAGGAGTATCACGACGCGCGACTTGCCACGTCCGAGGGCAAGGTCGAGAAGGCGGCGCTCAAGGCGGGCCAGAAAGAAGTGGAGAAGCTGCTTGCGCGCGACAAGCCGGGTGAGGTGCTGGTGGGGACTGGGCTGCCGGCGCTGGGGGCGATGCTCGGGCCTGCCTCGGAAGCGGACGTCGACCAGGCGGTGAACGAGATTCTGCGGGCCGCGGGGCTGTCCCCCGCGGGCAAGGCGCGGCTGCGCGACGGCCGTTCGGGTGAGTTCTTCACCTCCGACGTCACCGTCGGCTCGATTTACATGATGAAGCTGTCGCACCTGGTCGACGACAAGATCCACGCGCGCTCGATCGGGCCGTACTCGCTCGTGACGCAGCAGCCGCTCGCCGGCAAGGCGCAATTCGGCGGTCAGCGGTTCGGCGAGATGGAAGTGTGGGCGCTCGAAGCGTACGGGGCCGCGCACACGCTGCAGGAGATTTTGACCGTCAAGTCGGACGACGTGAACGGCCGCAGCCGCGTCTACGAGGCCATCGTCAAGGGGCAGAATCTGCCGAAACCGGGCATCCCCGAATCCTTCAACGTGCTGGTGAAGGAGTTGCAGGCCCTGGGGCTCCGAGTGACCCTGGGGACCACCGAGGACGTCGAAGAGTAAGGGGAAAGGGAGCACACCGATGATCGATTTCCGGAGCGGTCGCGAGCCGAAAAACGCGAGCTTCGACTACATCCAGATCCGGATCGCCTCACCCGAGGAGATCCGGGGTCCGAAGGATTCCAAGGAGCGCGAGCGCCTGGAGCTGCAGGGGCAGCGCACCTGGTGGTCGTGGGGTGAGGTCACCAAGCCCGAGACCATCAACTACCGATCCTTCAAGCCGGAACGAGATGGGCTGTTCTGCGAGCGCATCTTCGGTCCGGTCAAGGATTGGGAGTGCCACTGCGGGAAGTACAAGCGCATCCGCTACCGCGGCGTGATCTGCGACCGCTGCGGCGTGGAGGTGACGTTGTCGAAGGTGCGCCGCGAGCGCATGGGGCACATCGAGCTCGCGGTGCCGGTGGCGCACATCTGGTTCTTCAAGACGCTGCCGTCGCCGATGGGCAACCTGCTCGACATGACGTTGCGTGACCTCGAGCGGGTGATCTACTACACGAATTACGTGGTGATCGAGCCGGGCGATCAGGAAGTGGAGGAGCGGGAGCTGCTGGACGAAGACCGCTACCTCGAGCTGCGCGCCAAGGCCAAAACCGAGGGCGATTCGGCGTTTCGCGCCGACATCGGGGCGCCGGCGGTACGGGCGCTGCTCGAGCGCATCAACGTCGACAAGCTCTCCGACCAGTTGCGCGAGGTCGTCGCCACGGAAACGAGCCAGCACCGCAAGAAGCAGATGCTCAAGCGGCTCAAGATCGTGGACGCGTTCCGCAATTCCGGGAACGCCGGCGAGACGCGCAACAACCCGCAGTGGATGATCCTCGATGTGGTGCCGGTGATTCCGCCCGATCTGCGGCCGCTCGTCCCGCTGGACGGTGGGCGCTTTGCGACGTCCGATCTCAACGATCTGTATCGCCGGGTGATCAACCGGAACAACCGGCTGCAAAAGCTGATCCTGCACCGGGCTCCCGAGGTCATCCTCCGCAACGAGAAGCGGATGCTGCAGGAGGCGGTGGACGCGCTGTTCGACAACGGCCGCCGCTCCAAGGCGATTCGCGGGCGCGGCAAGCGGCCGCTCAAGTCGCTGTCCGACATGCTCAAAGGCAAGCAGGGGCGGTTCCGCCAGAACCTGCTGGGCAAGCGCGTGGACTATTCGGGCCGCTCGGTGATCGTGGTAGGCCCGGAGCTGCGGTTGCACCAGTGCGGGTTGCCCAAGGCGATGGCGGTGGAGTTGTTCAAGCCGTTCATCATCCACAAGCTGGTGGAGAAGGGCATCGCCGAGACCGGCAAGCGGGCGAAGAAGATCGTGGAGAAGGAGTCGCCGGAAGTGTACGAGATCCTCGAGGAGATCATCGAGGACCATCCGGTGTTGCTGAACCGCGCCCCGACGCTGCATCGGCTCGGGATCCAGGCGTTCGAGCCAGTCCTGGTCGAGGGGAAGGCGATCCGCATCCACCCGCTCGTCTGCGCGGCGTTCAACGCCGACTTCGACGGCGACCAGATGGCCGTGCACGTGCCGCTCTCGTTCGAGAGCCAGATCGAGTCGCGGCTGCTGATGATTTCATCGAACAACGTCCTCAAGCCCTCCGACGGCCGGCCGGTGGCCGAGCCGTCGCAGGACATGGTGCTGGGCTGTTACTTTCTCACCAAGGAGCCGGTGGAGTTCGAGGGCCGGCTCGCGAAGGCGCCGCGGATCGGATCGATGGCGGAGCTCGAGATGAGACTCGCGCTGGAGCGGTTGGCGTTCCACAGCCCGGTGCACTACTGGTACACGCCCCCAGCCGACGCCGGCGAGGCACGCTGGGTCGCCACCACGGCGGGACGCGTGATCTTCAACAGCATTCTCCCGGACATGCTGCGCAAGGACCTCGGGTTCCAGAACAAGGCGATGCGCAAGCGTGATCTCTCGGAGCTGGTGTTCGAGAGCTACCGCCGCGCGGGACTTACCCCCACGGTGCAGTTCCTGGACGCGCTGAAAGAGTTCGGGTTCCGCTACGCTACCATGGGCGGCGTCTCGATCGGCGTCGAGGACCTGGAGATCCCGGCGGAGAAGACGTCGCTGTTGCACGACGCCGAAGCGCGCGTCGAGCGGTTCCAGCGCGCCTATGCGACCGGCCAGATCACCTTCGGTGAGCGCTACAACAAGGTGATCGACGCCTGGACCCACGCCAACAACGACATCGCCGAGGCGATGGTCGCGACGATGCGGAAGTCGAAAGGTGGGTTCAATCCCGTCTACATGATGTTCGACTCGGGAAGCCGGGGCAGCCGCGACCAGATCCGCCAGCTCGCGGGCATGCGCGGCCTCATGGCCAAGCCGCAGAAGAAGCTTACGGGCGGCATCGGCGAAATCATCGAGAGCCCGATCAAGTCGAACTTCCGCGAGGGGCTCAGCGTGCTCGAGTACTTCATCTCGACGCACGGTGCCCGCAAGGGTCTCGCGGACACGGCGTTGAAGACCGCCGACGCGGGCTACCTCACCCGCCGCCTGGTGGACGTGGCGCAGGACGTCACGGTCACCGAGGAAGACTGCGGCACCATCCTCGGGCTCGAGATGTCGGCGCTCAAGGAGGGCGAGGACATCATCGAGCCGCTGCGCGAGCGCCTGGTGGGGATCGTGGCCCTCGAGGAGGTCGCCGATGCGCACGAGCTCGACGAGCACAGCCAGCCCAGGGTGCTGGTCGAGGCGGGGAAGCAGATCGACGAGGACACGGCGCAGGCGATCGAGGACGCCGGCATCGAATTCGTGAAGATCCGCTCGGTGCTGACGTGCGAGGCGCGGCGCGGCATCTGCCGCATGTGCTACGGCCGCAACCTGGCCACCATGGACATGGTGGACCTGGGTGAAGCGGTCGGCATCCTCGCCGCCCAGTCGATTGGCGAGCCGGGGACGCAGCTCACCCTGCGGACGTTCCACATCGGCGGCACCGCGGCCCGTATCGCGGAGCAGACGGTGCGCAAGACCAAGGTCGAGGGCGTAATCGAGTACGGCGAGCGGCTGGTGTTCGTCGACACGCCGGAAGGCCAGAAGATTGTGACGAGCTACGAAGGGGAGCTGGTGCTCAAGGCCGCCGCGCATGGGCCGAAAGAAGGGGCGGTCGGGAAACTTGCCGTCCACTCCCGATTCCACGTGCCGCTCGGCGCGACGCTGATCGCCACCGACGGCCAGAAGGTGGCCAAGGACGGCGTGCTGTTCACGTGGGACCCCTACACGAACCCGATCCTCACCGACGTGCCGGGCATCGTGCGCTTCGTGGACATCGTAGAGGACGAAACGGTTCGCGAAGAGCTGGACGAGATCACCGGCCGGCGCCAGCGGGTGATCATCGAGGACCGGGACAAGAAACTGCACCCGCACATCGAGGTCGTGCAGAAGAAGGGGGAGAAGGAGAAACGCTTGCGCGACTTCGTCATCCCCGAGGGCGCACAGCTCACGGTGGAGGATGGGCAGGAGGTGTACGCGGGCCAGGTGCTCGCCAAGGTGTCGCGCGAGGCGTACAAGACACGCGACATCACGGGTGGGCTGCCGCGGGTTGCCGAGCTGTTCGAAGCACGGCGCCCGAAAGACCCGGCCACCATCTCCGAGGTCGACGGCACGGTCCGGTTCGGCGACATCAAGCGCGGCAAGCGCGAGATCTTCATCCATCCTGAGGAAGGGGAGCCGCAGCTGTACGAGGTGCCGGCGGGGAAGCATCTGCGCGTGCACGAGGGCGACCGCGTGCGGGCCGGCGACCGCCTCACCGAGGGGCCGGTGAACCCGCACGACATCCTGCGCATCAAGGGACCGCGGGCGGTGCAGGAGTATCTCCTGAACGAAGTGCAGGAGGTGTATCGCCTGCAGGGCGTGAAGATCAACGACAAGCACATCGGCGTGATCGTGCGGCAGATGCTGCAGAAGGTGAAGGTGGTGGACCCGGGCGACACCGAGTCCCTCGAGGGCGAAAACGTCGACAAGCTCACGTTCCGCGAGGCGAACCACCGGGTGAAGACGAAAGGCGGCAAGCCCGCGACGAGCGAGCCGCTGCTGCTCGGCATCACCAAAGCGAGCCTCACGACGCAGTCGTTTATCTCGGCGGCGTCGTTCCAGGAGACCACCCGCGTGCTGACCGACGCGGCGATCCGGGGAGCCCGCGACGACCTGCTCGGGTTGAAGGAGAACATCATCATCGGGCATCTCATCCCGGCGGGATCGGGTATCTATCGGTACCACGACATCGAGATCGAGCCGCCCGAGGGCTTCACGCCGCCCACGCCGCCGCCGGAGTTGCTCCCGGGTTTGGCGCCGGTGCCGGAAGAGGCCGAAGTGGAGTAACCAGCAGCACTCAAGTACAGGCGCCCGGGAGTGATCCCGGGCGCTTGTTTGTTTTAAGAGTGGTGCGGTTTTCCGCCCCGATCGGCGCGAGAACGATACCGGCCCGGCAGCCGTCCCCGGCCATCATGGGTCGTGGTTGACCCTTGCTCCCGTGGCGCCGAGGACACGATCATATGGGCATGGCCGCCCCGATCTACTACACAGCCGACATGGTCCGGGCGCTCCCCGACGACGGCAACCGCTACGAGGTGGTGCACGGGGAGCTGCTCGTGACCCCGGCGCCGCGCCCGTGGCACGAGGAGATCGTCGGCCGGCTGTTTGAGGCGCTGCGGGAGTACCTGCGGCACGAGCCGGTCGGTCACGCGTTCGGCTCGCACTCCGACATCTCCTGGGGGCGGTACGTTCGGGTCGAGCCGGACGTGTTCGTCGTCCCGATTGATCAGGCCCGCAGCCTCGAGTGGAGTCTGATGCGCGACTTGCTGCTGGTCGCAGAGGTGCTGAGCCCGTCGTCCGGCCGCGGGGATCGCTTTACGAAGCGGCGCTTGTATCAGGAGCGGCGCGTCCCGGTGTACTGGATCGTAGACGGAGACGAGGGACTGGTGGAGGTATGGACGCCCGACATCGAGTTCCCGGTCGTCGAACGGGAACGTGTGACGTGGCGGCCGCCCGGCGCCGGCCGTGCATTCGTTTTGGACCTGAGGGAGCTGTTCCGGCCTATCTGAGACGCGCCGAAGCTGCGAGGCTACCATGGCGACAGAAGTCAAATGGGTCATTCGAAGGGAGGGGCGCGCGTGGACCGCCGACGAAGCCATGCCGCGCTACAATCTCACCCCCGAGAAGTTCGAGATGTATCAGGGGAAACTCTTCTGGAACGACGAGGACCGCCTCAACATGCTGGGCCTGATGCTCGAGAACGTGGGCGCTGATCAGGCCGTTCGGCTCGGGGATCCGGCGGTCTGGAGGGCGGCCGTCGCAGCGCTCGGCTGATTGTAGGCGTCACGGTCGAGAAGAGCGCCCGGGAGCGATCTCGGGCGCTGTTGTTTGCGGGACAACACGTTAGGCCACCGATGCGAGATCGGCGGCACGGCTCTATCGTGGGCACGGTTGATGCGTATCTTCGGCCGAAATCGTGACGGGTCCCGATCCCGTGGCTGCGTCTGACGCTGAGTTGCCCGATCCGGCGGTTGCTCGCCTCCCCCAGACGATCGCGGGTGGGCTGGAGATCGTCGCGGCTCGCGCGTTGGGCAACGTGGACGAGGCCCGTGACGTGGTGCAGGAAACCCTCGCGCGCGCGCTGGCGGCGATCCGCAGCGATCGCATCCCGCCGGGCGTGGCACTCGAGGCATACGTGCACGGTATCGCGCGACACGTCATCGCTGATGTGCACCGTCGCCGCGCGCGCGACGGCGACCCGACCATCGATCCCGGCGCGCTCCACGCAATTGGCCGCAGTGCAGGACGATTCGGCGCTCGGAGCATGTCTCCGCGGGCTGCTGACGCCGGATCGGGCCTGGACGCCGCTCGACCTTCCGGCCCATGCTTCCGAGCCCGCCAAAGTCTGCCTTGCCGACTACCAGCTACGACGGCACACCCGCCGGGGTGATGAACGCGAGCGAATCGCGCTCGCCCGGTCGGGCAGCGCTCCCGGGTGGCGCGGCCGCTTGGCGTGATCCACCAGCCAGGCGATCCGCGTTTCGCGATCCATCACGGCCTTTCGATCGGCGCGCGCACCGTGTTGCCCCACTCCGTCCAGCTGCCATCGTAGTTGCGCACTTTCGTAAAGCCCAGCAGGTAGGTGACCGCGAACCAGGTATGCGAGGAACGCTCGCCAATGCGGCAATAGGCGATGACGTCCTGGTCGCTGTTGAGTCCGTTCTCCTGCTCGTAGATCGTGCGTAGCTCGGCGGCGGGACGGAAGGTGTGCGTCTCGGGATTGATCGCCCGTCCCCACGGGATGCTCTTAGCGCCGGGGATGTGACCGCCCCGCAGCGCGCCTTCGTTGGGATACTCAGGCATGTGCAGCCGCTCGCCGCGGTACTCCTCCGGGCTGCGCACGTCGACGAGGGGCTTCTTGGCCTGCACGTGCGCCAGCGCCTGGTCGCGTACCGTGATACTCCCTTCTGGCGAAAAAGAACGCGGCCGTCACCTGGAGTTTCCCGAGGCGGCTGGCCGAGCCGGGGTCCCTCGCCGCCCGAGGCAAGGGTCTGTGCCGGTACGCGTGAAAACGATGACGGAGAGTCGTTCCTCCCCCGCGATGGTGCAGCATGGCAGACCCTTGCCCACCCTGCGCCGAGGACACGATCATATGGGTATGGCCGCTCCGATCTATTACACAGCTGACATGGTCCGGGCGCTCCCAGACGACGGCAACCGCTACGAGGTGGTGCACGGGGAGCTGCTCGTGACCCCGGCGCCCCGGCTGTGGCACCAAAAGCTGGTCGGGCGCATCGGCGCGGCGCTGGAGACCTACCTGCACGCCGAGCCAGTGGGAGAGGTCTTCGCCAGTCCAGCGGATATTTCCTGGGGACGTGATGTCCTCGTACAGCCGGATGTGTTCGTCGTACCGCCTGAAGAAGCCCGGGCACTGCGCTGGGGGTCGATTCGAACGCTCCTCTTGGCCGTCGAGATTCTGAGTCCGTCGTCGCGCCGCGCGGATCGCTTTACCAAGCGCCGCTTGTACCAGGAGCGTGACGTCGTGACGTACTGGATGATCGACGGAGATCAGCACTTCGTAGAGGTCTGGCGGCCGGACGCGGAGTTTCCGGACGTCGAGCGAGCGCGCGTACACTGGCATCCGGCGGGGGCCTCGCGGCCCTTCACCCTGGCGCTCGAGGATCTATTCCGGCCGATTTGAGGCGGTTCGTGTTCGCGGCCAAAGTCGCACAACGGCGCCCGGGATCACTCCCGGGCGACGTCGCTTCACGGGGCCATTCGGTCTCGTCTCATTACCGCAGCTGCGCCGCCGGAACCACCGCCTGCGCCCGCAACGCCTGCTCGATCTTCGCCCGCGAATCGGCGTAGTGCGCCCGGGTGTACGCATCGAGCCCACCGGCGGTCAGCGCCCGGGCCAGACGGCCATTGAGCTCCACTAGCGTCACCCGCGCGATGGCGCGGGCATCGTCCGGTGTGCCGGGGTTCGGGCGCACGTGCAGCTGCATCAGCTCTCCGAGATACATCCGCTGCAAGTCGCGCCGAATCGACGTGGCGTTCCGGCCACGGCCCGCTTCGGCCCAAATCGTGTTTGTCAGGGAGGTGAGCACGTCCGGAATGGTGACGACGGGCTCTCCTCGGGTCGCCCGCAGCTCGTTGTCCCGGATGCGCGCGAGCACCCCGGGATCGAGCAGCAGGGCGACGAGGATTGACTGGAACGTGTACGCCCAGTCGTGGAGCGGGAAGTCGATCCGGCCTTCAGAGAACGGGCTTTGGCCCCAGTGCCACCAACGCGAAGGAGCCAAGCGGTTCAATAGCTCGGGGCGGAACTGGTAGACGTCCTCCCCCAGTCCGGCCGCGGCGATGAACGCCAGGGCCTCGCGCTGCTTCGCGGCCGGTACGGCGGTGAACGGGGGGCGCCCGTTGGGATCGCCGCGGTGATCTCGCGCCGTGTAGACGCCGGAGAGGTACTTGGTGGTGACGATCGTCGCGTACCACCGCTGGAACAGGAGATCGATGAATCCCCCGCGCAGCTTTGGGTACGCCTCTCCCGGGGCCACCAACCGCGTTTCGAGCGAATCGAACAACCGGTTGATCAACGTCACCTGGTCCTTTGCCCACATGAGCGGGTCGGTGGTCTGGTCCCAGCGGGTCACGTTGGGGTCGAGGCCGAACCCCGCGAATCCGGCATCCTCGTCGGTCGCATAGACGTGGTTCGGATCCGCCGCCTCGCTCGCGATGCGCGCCAAGCCCGGTCGCTCGGCGTCGGGCGTGTCGCCGCCGACGCCTGCGTAGCCGTACCGGATGGCCCAGCGGTCATAGGTGCCGATGGTGGTGGAGTAGTAGTCGCCCTGACGGCCGCGGTCGAGGGCGATCGCCGGCGGATTGTAGTCCATGACCGACGCGGAGGTGCCGTTGGCGGCGGTGAACTGCCGGTCGGTGAGCGACGCGGCGGGAATCGCGGTCGTGCCTCGGAAGTTGTGCCGGAGCCCGAGGGTGTGCCCCACTTCATGCATCACCAACTCTTTCAGCGCCTGACCGATGTACTCTCGCGGGACGGGCGCTCCGGGCGCGATCACGCCGCTGGCCGCGAGCGTCGCCCGCAGCAGCGTGCCATAGCGGGACAAACCCGCCGCGTAGCGGCACCGGCGCAGCATGCGCCCGGTCGGGTCGGCGCGCAGCAGCGAGTCTTCCTGGAACACCGCGCGGGTCATGGCCTGGGGGCCGGCATATTCGCGGTATTCCCCTTGCCAGAACGGAACAAAGGAGGCGGCCACCAGGATGTCGGCGTTCAGGATCTCGCCGGTGCGTGGATCGATATCCGAAGGGCCAATCGCGTACACCGCGTTGAAGTTGGCCATCCAGCGAACGGTGCTGTACCGCGCGTCTTCGGCGCTCCACAGAGTATCGTCGGGGGCGTCGAGGACCTGAATCGCGTTCGTGATGCCGGCGTCCTCGAACGCCCGGTTCCACTCGAGAATCCCGGCGCGTACGTAGGGCCGCCATTCCAGCGGGATGGTGCGGTCGAGATAATACGTGATGGGTCTGACCGGGTCGCTCAGTGGCGCGCTCGGATTCTGCTTCTCGAGCCGCCAGCGGTTGACGTAGCGCACGAAGAACGTCTCGGCCGAGTCGCGCGAGAAATCCATCATGGCCGAGATGAAGTACCCGACGCGGTCGTCGGCGACGCGCGGCCGCATCGGTGTCGCGGGCAGCTCGAGCAGGGAGTAATGCAGCGTCATCGGGATGTAGCGGTAGTCCGGTACCGTGGCGATCCCGAGGGGCTTCGAGGCGAGGAAGCTGATGCGCGCTTCCAGCTCAACGTTCGAGGGGAACATCCGCATGCTCTCGAAGGCGGAGCGCTCCTTGTCGAGCGATACGCCGCCCCGAAGCGTCAGCGCCTGAACGATGAAGTCGAAGAAGCCGCCCACGTCGGCCCAGTCGGAGAGCAGGAACGGCGTGAGGTCGATCAGGACTTCATTGGTCGTGTCCCGGACGCTCGCGATGGGGAACACATAGGCGACGGATCCGCCGAACGAGTAGGCGACGGTGCGCGCCATCGGGGTGCCGGGCGTCGCCGTCAGGTACGGATTGACGAGCCGCAATTCCACCTTCGTCCCGGTGCGGTGGAACCGGACCAGGTCGGAGCGGAGCGAGGTGCCGCCGTCCAGCCCGAAGTCGCCCAGGCCCTGGGCCAACTGGGCGACGAGCAGGTAGTCCCGGTCGAACTGGTCCGGCTTGATGGCGAGGTAGGCGTTGTCCCGCTTCAGGTAGCCGGTGAACAGGCCGCGCACCTGTTGGGCGTCTTTGGTGACCTCGGTCCAAGGTTTCCAGGGGAGGTCTTTTTTGGAGGTATCGGCCCCAGCGGTGGGTGACGTGGCCGGCCGGACCCTGCCCGCGCAGCCGGCGAGCGAAACGACGAAGGCAGCGAGGGCAGCCAGACGCAACAAGGAGGGCATACGGGCGATCTCCGGGGGGTGGGGAACGGGCCATTCTAGAGCGCGCCGTCGCGCTTCGGAAGATATGGCGAGTCCGGGCAGCGTTAGGCCGGATGGAGTGGCCGGGGGTTGACCTAAGTCGAAGGCCCCGGCTAGCTTTGAAGTCTATTTCGGAACTTTTTGGGGGCGGGAACCGAGGGGTATGCCGACTATCAACCAGCTCGTGCGGTTCGGCCGCCGGGACGTGGGAAAGAAGGAAAAGGCGCCGGCGCTACGCGGCAATCCGCAAAAGCGCGGCGTCTGCACTCGCGTCTACACCACGACGCCCAAGAAGCCGAACTCGGCGCTTCGCAAGGTCGCGCGCGTCCGGCTCACCAACGGCTTCGAGGTGACGGCCTACATCCCGGGCGAGGGGCACAACCTCCAGGAGCACTCGATTGTGATGATCCGCGGCGGCCGCGTGAAGGACCTGCCGGGGGTGCGCTACCATATCATCCGCGGCACACTCGACGCCGCCGGGGTGAATGAGCGCAAACAGTCGCGCTCGAAGTACGGCGCCAAGCGACCGAAGCAGGCCGGGCAGTGAGTCGCCGCAAGAAAGCGGTCAAGCGGCCGGTGCCACCGGATCCGCGCTACGACAGCCAGACCGTCTCCAAGTTCGTCAACAACCTGATGAACCGGGGCAAGAAATCGCTGGCCGAGCGGGTGTTTTACTCGGCGATGGACTTGATCGAGCAGCGCACGTCCCAGCCGGGCGTGAACGTGTTCAAGCAGGCGCTGTCGAACGTGAAGCCGGCGCTCGAGGTAAAGTCCCGCCGCGTGGGCGGCGCGACCTACCAGGTGCCGGTGGAAGTGCGGCCGGAGCGGCGCACGGCGCTGGCGATGCGCTGGATCATTCAGTACACCCGCGCCCGGCGCGAAAAGGATATGGCGGAGCGGTTGGCCGCCGAGTTGATTCTCGCCTCGAAGGGCGAGGGAGAATCGATCAAGAAGAAAGAAGACACGCACCGGATGGCGGAGGCGAATCGTGCCTTCGCGCATTACCGGTGGTAGCGTAGGCGACAACACCACCGCATCTCGGGGGCGGTGTGCCCCCGGATGGCAGCGGAGCGAGACCGGCCCACGATGGGCGCCACGGTCGCCCCGCGTTTTTGCTGACCCAGGGCAAGGGCGACGCAGGCTACGCCCCAGGCGATAGGACGCAATGGCACGTACGACACCGCTCGATCGGATCCGGAACATCGGCATCATGGCGCACATCGATGCCGGGAAGACCACGACCACCGAGCGCATCCTGTACTACACGGGCCGCACCTACAAGCTGGGTGAGGTGCACGAAGGTACGGCCACGATGGACTGGATGGAGCAGGAGCAGGAGCGGGGGATCACGATCACGTCCGCCGCGACCACCGCCTTCTGGCCACGGCGGGGGGAGCCGTTCCGCATCAACATCATCGACACGCCGGGCCACGTGGACTTCACCGTCGAGGTAGAGCGGAGCCTACGCGTGCTGGACGGCGCCGTCACGGTGCTGGACGCGGTGGGCGGCGTCGAGCCGCAGACCGAGACGGTGTGGCGCCAGGCGGACCGCTACGGCGTGCCGCGCATCGTGTTCGTGAACAAGATGGACCGGGTCGGCGCGGACTTCGACCGCTGTCTCAAGATGGTCCGCGAGCGCCTCGGCGCCAAGGCGATCCCGATCCAGCTGCCGCTCGGTACCGGGGAGCTGTTCACGGGGGTCGTCGACCTGATCCGGCAGATTGAAATCGTCTATGACGACGAGACGCTGGGCAAAAAGTACGTCGAAGGCCCGGTGCCGGCGGCGCTCATGAAGAAGGTCGCCGAGATGCGCCACCAGATGCTCGAGGCGGTGGTGGAGCACGACGACACGATCCTCCACAAGTACCTCGAGGGGCAGGCGCTGAGCGAGGACGAGATCCGCTCTGTGGTACGCAGGGCGACGGTCGCCGGGCACGTGGTGCCGGTGATCTGCGGCGCCGCGTTCAAGAACAAGGGCGTGCAGCAGCTGCTCGACGCAGTGGTCGACTACCTCCCGTCGCCGATGGACGTCCCGCCGATCCGGGGTCACCTGCCGCACCACGACGCGACGCACGCCGAGCGCCAGGCCTCAGACGACGAGCCGTTCGCGGCGCTGGCCTTCAAAATCGCAACCGATCCCTATGTCGGGAAACTGACGTTTTTCCGTGTGTACTCCGGTGTGCTGCAGGCCGGCTCCTACGTCTACAACAGCACGAAGGACCGCAAGGAGCGGATCGGGCGGCTGTTGCAGATGCACGCCAACAAGCGCGAGGAGCTGGAAGAGGTGCGCGCCGGGGACATCGCGGCCGCGATCGGCCTCAAGGACACGAAGACCGGCGACACGCTGTGCAGCGAGGACGATCCGATCATCCTCGAGGCGATGCGCTTTCCGAACCCGGTCATCTCCGTCGCGATCGAGCCCAAGACCAAGGCCGACCAGGACAAGCTCTCGGTGGCGTTGCAAAAGCTGTCCGAGGAAGATCCCACGTTCCGCGTCCACACCGATACCGAAACCGGCCAAACGATCATCTCGGGCATGGGCGAGCTGCACCTCGAGATCATCGTGGACCGCATGAAGCGCGAGTTCAAGGTCGAGGCGAACGTGGGCCGGCCGCAGGTGGCATACCGCGAGACGGTCCGCAAGCGCGTCGAGTACATCGAAGGCAAGTTCATTCGCCAGACCGGCGGCCGCGGCCAGTACGGCCACGTGGTGATCCACCTCGAGCCAGGCCAGCCGGGCACCGGCTTCGTGTTCGAGGACAAGGTCGTTGGCGGCACGATCCCGCGGGAGTACATCGGGCCGGTGGAGCAGGGTGTGAAGGAAGCGCTGGAGAACGGCGTGCTCGCGGGCTATCCGATGGTGGATGTGAAAGTGGAGCTGGTGGACGGCTCCTACCACGACGTCGACTCGAGCGAGATGGCGTTCAAGATCGCGGGCTCGATGGCGGTGAAGGAAGCCGCCCGGCAGGCGCACCCGGTCCTGCTCGAGCCGGTCATGGACGTCGAGGTCGTGACGCCCAGCGACTACATGGGCGAGGTGATGGGCGACCTGTCGAGCCGCCGCGGCAAGATCGGCGGCATGACGCAGCGCTCCGACGCGCACGTCGTGGCGGCGAGCGTGCCCTTGTCGGAGATGTTCGGGTACTCGACGACGTTACGCTCCATGAGCCAGGGGCGGGCCATCTACAGCATGCAGTTCAGCCACTATCAGGAAGTGCCGAAGACGAAGGCGGAAGAGATTGTCGCGAAAGTGAAAGGGTGAGCTGTCATCAGTCATCAGTCGTCAGTCATCAGCTGACGACTGACCACTGAGAACTGAGGACTAGAGGAATCCATGGCCAAGGCAAAGTTTGAACGGACGAAGCCGCACGTGAACGTTGGGACGATCGGGCACGTGGACCACGGGAAGACGACTCTGACGGCGGCGCTGACGAAGGTGGCGGCCGACAAGGGGTGGGGGACGACCTACATCTCCTATGACCAGGTGGCGAAGGCGTCGGAGTCCCAGGGGCGGCGCGACCCGACCAAGATTCTGACGATCGCGGCAAGGCACGTGGAATACGCGACGCCGAACCGGCACTACGCCCACGTGGACTGCCCGGGACACGCCGACTACGTGAAGAACATGATCACGGGCGCGGCGCAGATGGACGGAGCGATCCTGGTGGTGAGTGCCGTGGACGGGCCGATGCCGCAGACGCGGGAGCACATCCTGCTGGCGCGGCAGGTGAACGTGCCCTTTATC
>CAZQWQ010000003.1:0-2217 GCA_964596925.1 uncultured Gemmatimonadaceae bacterium
CGCCATCCTCAGCGGGGCGCTCGCGGTCTCGGCCGCAGGGACGTCTCCGGCCGCAACATCACCCACCGCGGCATATGCGAGCTCGATCGACGCTGCGCCTGGAACGTCGCTTCGTCCCGCCCGGCTCGCGCGCGCGGCTACGACGTTCCGCGGCGGGCCCGTCACCACATCGACCGGAGAGACGGTCGACGTTCGCGTGTCCGACGCGCTGCCGCTCGAGACATCGACGCCCGAAGGGTGGGCCGAGTTCCTCACCGGCCTGACTCACGGGCCGGAGATCACGCTGCTCACGACCTACATCGCGACGCTCGACGAGGTCCAGGAGATCTGTGGCGGCCGCGCACTCGGCTGCTACTCACGCAATCAGATGGTGGCGCCCGGCGATACGACTATTCCCGACGTGAGCCCGGAGGAGGTCGTCCGGCACGAGTACGGGCATCACGTCGCGATGCATCGGCTCAACTCCCCGTGGGCTGCCATCGACTGGGGGCCGAAGGAGTGGGCAAGCGCGGCCGACGTATGCGGGCGCACAACGCGCAAGGAGGCGTTCCCGGGGGACGAAGGGTTGAACTACGCACGGAATCCCGGCGAGGCTTGGGCCGAGGTCTATCGCCTGATGGACGAGCGCAAGGCGGGCATTACGACGGCCACCTGGCCGATCATTGCCGACACCTTTTTCCCCAACGAAGCGGCGCTGCGGGCGGCCGAGCGAGACGTTCTTCAGCCATGGAGCACCGGGAGGACGACGCTGTTCACACGCGTGTTCGGAAAGAAGACGAAGAAGGTGTGGCTGGTTCCAGTCCCGACCCCGCTCGACGGCGACCTGCGGATCAGCGCCACGGTGCCGAACGGCGCCAATCCCGAGGTCGCACTCGTGGGAGCTGACCGCCGCACCGTGATCAGGCGCGCGCAATGGGTGGGACAGCGAGTGAAGCGGTTGACCGGCTCGATCTGCGGCCAGCGCTCCCTCTTCGTGCGAGTAACGCAGAGCGGAGCTCTCGGACGAGTCCGGGTATCGGCGGCAACGCCTTGACGCGGAAGATCGCGGCGATGGCCGCGCTCGCCGCGCTCATCGTGATCGGAGGCGCCGCGGCCCGAGGAGAGTCGGAGCCTGGTGGCCACGGGCTGACGATGAGGAGCTCGACTCCGGCGAGCGTGAGTGACTTCGCGCTTCCTGGAGGCTCGGCGCGCGCTGCTGCAACATGGTGTGGCACCGCGTCTGAGTCAGACAGGAGCCCGAACGTCGTTGCCGGGAATCCCGTGCACTGGGTCTACGCGATCCCCTCGGACGGCCAGGATCAACTCTCGACGATCGCAAGCGTGATGCAGACCGATGCGGAACAGATTGATGTCTGGTGGCGCACCCAGGACTCCACGCGTGCGCCTCGGAACGATGCGGCTCAGTTTTCGTGCGGGCTCCAACTCGATGTCACCACCGTGCGCCTGTCGCAGTCGGGCTCCGCGCTTGCGCCGCTCAGCGGGAGATTCGCAGCGGTGTTCAACGCCTTGAGCGCGGCCGGCCTGCGTTCGCCTTTCACCAAGTACCTCGTCTACTACGACGGCCCGGTCTCCGACAGCAACGTCTGCGGCCAGGGCGGGAGCGATTCCTCGGGGTTTGGGCTCGCGGTCGTCTACTACCAGTCCTGCGTCGGCGTTTCGACGGCGGCCGTCGGGGCACACGAAGTGCTGCACACGCTCGGCGCGGTGCCCCGAGGCGCGCCGAACGAGTGTCCCGAGGAAGATGGCGCCCACACGTGCGATGACCCGAACGATCTGATGTATCCCTCGATCGACGACACGGCGCTCTCGGCGAAGTCGCTCGACCCGGGTCGAAACGACTATTACGGGCACGCCGGCGCCTGGCCAGATGCGCAGGATTCGCCGTGGCTCGTGCAACTCGACAGCCAGGCGCCGCTTGCCCTTTCGGTGTCGGGCGCGGGATCCGTTGCCGCAGATGTGCCGGGTCTGCAGTGTGAGCAGAGTTGCACGACGACGTGGAACGCGGGCACGCGGCTCGCGTTGACCGCAACGCCGAGTACGGGCGCGAAGCTCGTCCGCTGGGGCTCGGCGTGTGTCGGCTCCGCGGGTTGCGCGATCACCGTAGCCCCCGGCGCGAGCGTGTCGGCGCTCTTCGCGCCCGCCACATTCCGGCTGACCGTCAACGTGGCGGGGCGTGGGGTCGTGCGAAGCTCGCAGACAGGGATCACCTGTCGGCCG
>CAZQWQ010000004.1:0-8204 GCA_964596925.1 uncultured Gemmatimonadaceae bacterium
CTGGTGGCCGAGGAGACCCGCGAGGGCGACGTCTATCGCCGTCTGCTGGAGAAGCTCGAGGAAGCGCGCCAGGCCCTCGGCGGACAGGTCTTCGACGTGCTCGGCAAGCTCCAGTTCGAGGGCCGGCCGTTGCGCGACCTCCTGATCGAGGCCATCCGCTACGGCGACCAGCCCGAGGTGCGCGCGCGCCTCACCCACGCCATCGAACACGGCGTGGATCGACCGCACCTCGAAGGCCTGATCGAAGACCGGGCACTCGCCCACGACGTGATGGATTCGAGTCGCGTGGCGCGCGTGCGTGAAGAGATGGAGCGCGCCGAGGCTCGCCGCCTGCAGCCGCACTACATCGAGTCGTTCTTCCTCGAGGCCTTCAAGCGCCTGGGCGGCACCGTCCGCCAGCGCGAGCCGCGCCGCTACGAGATCACCCACGTGCCCGCGCCGGTGCGCAACCGCGACCGCCAGATCGGCGTGGGCGATCCCGTGCTTGCGCGCTACGAGCGCATCACCTTCGAGAAGGAGCTGATCGCGCCGCCGAGCCAGCCGCTGGCCGCCTTCGTCTGCCCGGGCCACCCGCTGCTCGACGCCGCCCTCGACCTCACGCTCGAGCGCCACCGCGATCTCCTGAAGCGCAGCACGGTGCTGGTGGACGAGCGCGACCCGGGCACGAGCCCGCGTGTGCTCTTCACACTCGAGCACGCCATCCAGGACGCGAGCCTCCTGCCCTCGGGCGAGCGCCGCACCATCTCGCGGCGGATGCTCTACGTCGAGATGGACGCCGAGGGGCACACACGCCATCTGCACTACGCGCCCTACCTCGACTACCGTCCGCTCGCCGAGGGTGAGCCCGCAGTGGCCGACTTCCTCGCCCGGCCCGAGTGCGCCTGGATCACGCGCGCGCTGGAGCAAAAGGCGCAGAGCCATGCCATCGCGCACGTGGTGCCCGAGCACATCACCGAGGTGCGCGGTCGGCGGCTCACGTGGATCGAGAAGACCCGCGCTGCCGTGAAGGACCGGCTGACCAAGGAGATCACCTACTGGGACCACCGCGCCGAGCAGCTCAAGCTACAGGAGCAGGCCGGCAACGCTGGCGCGCGGCTCAACGCGCAGGAGGCCCGCCGCCGCGCGGACGACCTGCAGGCACGGCTCCAGCGGCGCCTCGCCGAGCTGGACCGCGAGGCCCAGGTCTCGGCATTGCCGCCGGTCGTGCTGGCCGGGCTCGTGGTCGTGCCGCTTGGGCTCGTCGCCGCGATGACCGGGCGCATGGTGCCGGCGCATCCCGTCGACACCCAGGCCTCGGCGGCGCGCGCTCGCGCCATCGTAATGGAGGTCGAGCGCGCCTTGGGATTCGAGCCCACCGATCGCGAGTTCGAGAAGCTCGGCTACGACGTCGAGAGCCGCGTTTCCGGCACCGGACGATTGCGCTTCCTCGAGGTCAAGGGGCGCGTGTCGGGCGCGGACGCGGTCACGGTGACGAAGAACGAGATTCTCTACAGCTTCAACAAGCCCGACGATTTCATCCTCGCCCTCGTCGAGTTCCTAGACAGCGAGCGCCACCGGGTGCATTACCTGCGACGCCCGTTCGAGCGCAGCGGCGTGACCACCGACTTCAATGGAGCGAGCGTCAACTTCCCGTTCGCCGAGTTGCTGGCGCGGGCGGGAGAACCCTCATGAGCCTCTTCGAAGACACCAACCCCCGCGCCCTCAAGGACCTCCTGGCCGGGATCCACAATCGGTCGACGGTCCTGCCGGACTTCCAGCGCGACTTCGTGTGGGAACCGGGCGCGACTCAGGAACTGATCGTCTCGATCGCCAACAACTACCCGGCCGGCAGCATCCTGCGCGTGCGCGACGCCAAGCGGGTGTTCGCCGCTCGCGAGTTCGAAGGCGCGCCCGCGCTCGCCGGCGCCAAGCACACCTTTCTCGTGCTCGACGGCCAGCAGCGGCTGACTTCGCTCTACCAGGCCTTCTACGGCGTGGGCGAGCACCGCTACTTCCTCGACCTCGGCAAGCTCAAGGATGGCGCTGACTTCGAGGACGCGATCTTCCACGTGCGCGCCACCACCAAATGGGCGAAGGCCCGGGAGGACTTTGCGGTCCAGGCGAGGGAGCTGCTGCTGCCGCTCTCGGTGCTGAAGGGTGGCGCCGGAGGCTTCGGCCAGTGGAACCGAAGGGTCGCGCGCCAACTGGCGGACAAGGACCGTATCGCGCTCGAGGATGCGCTCGATGGCATCGAGGAGAAGTGGATTCATGCCATCGACGACTACCACTTCCCGGTGGTGACGCTCTCGGACCAGACCGAGCCCGACGCGCTCTGCACGATCTTCGAGACCCTGAACCGCACCGGCGTCAAGCTCAGCGTCTTCGAGCTGCTGAGCGCGCGCTTCTGGCCGCAGAAACTCAAACTACGCGCGCTGTGGGAGAAGGCGCTCGCCGATCATCCTGTGATCGCGGACTTCGAGGTCGACCCCTACTACGTTCTGCAGGGCATCGCTCTCGCGAGCCGCAAGGCGCCTTCGTGCAAGCGCAGCGACGTGCTGAACATGGCCGCCTCCGACATCACCGACTGGTGGGACAAGGTCGTGCTCGGACTCGCCACCGGGCTCGAGATCCTGCGCGACGACTGTAACGTGATCCTGCCCAAGTGGGTGCCCTACCAGACCATGCTGCCCGCCGCTTGCCGCAGTGCTGGCCCGGGCGGGCAGCCCGAAGACCCCCGAGGCCGGCGCGCAGCGCGAGAAGCTCAAGCGCTGGTTCTGGTGCGCGGTCTTGGGCCAGGCCTACGAGGGCGCGCCGAACAGCAAGTCGGCGAAGGACGTGGTCGAGATCCTGCCGTGGCTCTCGGGCGGCGACCTGCCGGAATCAGTCGCGGCTTTCCGCTTCGACCCGCGGGCGCTGCGCGATGTGACGCCGCGCCAGCGTGCGATCTATCGCGGTGCGATCTGCCTGATCCTCGGCGGCGGCGCGCGCGACTTCCATACCCAGGCGGTGATCACCGGTAAGCTCATGGCCGAGGAGGGGATCGACGACCACCACGTCTTCCCGGCTGCGTACCTCGAGCGCTGCGGTGTCGCGCCAGCGCGCCAGCGCGACTGCGTGCTCAACCGCACACTCATCGACCGCACCACCAACCAGATGATCAGCGATCGCGCGCCCTCCGACTATCTGGCCGAGATCCAGAGCACGCCTGGGTTCCCCTTCGAGACGGTGCTGGCCTCGCACGGTCTGCCTACGGGCGCGGACTCGCCGCTGCTGCGCGACGACTATGATGGATTCCTGGCATTGCGGCAGGCGCGGCTGTGGCAGGAGATCCGGCGCGTCACGGGCGCGACGGTGGCCGCGGATCTCGAAAGCGATGAGAAGGACCGGCAATGAAGACCAGCAAGAAACTCATCGAAGTCGCGCTGCCGCTCGCGGCCATCAACAAGGCGTGCGCGCGGGAGAAGTCGATCCGCCACGGGCATCCGAGCACGCTGCACCTGTGGTGGGCGCGGCGACCGCTGGCGGCGGCGCGGGCGGTGATCTTCGCGCAGATGGTGGACGACCCCTCGGCCTACGTGGATGTACTCCGGGCCGACCCGAAGCTGCACCGGAAGGCGGAGACCGCCCTCAAGGCGCGGCTGAAGCTGTGGGAGGAAGCCCGGACCCTCGCCAAGAACGCCAAAGGAACCGGGCTCACGGTCCCGGAACCCGGTCCGGCACCGACCCTCGACGACATGCTGGCCGACCAGGAGCGCCAGCGGCTCTTCCGCATCATCGAAGACCTCGTGCTGTGGGAGAACACCACCAACGAGACGGTGCTCCAGCAGGCGCGCGACGAGATGTGGCAGAGCTGGCGGCGCGCCTGCGCCGAGAACGCCGACCATCCGCGGGCCAAGGAGCTGTTCGACCGCAAGAAGCTCCCCGCCTTCCACGACCCGTTCGCCGGCGGCGGTGCGTTGCCGTTGGAGGCGCAGCGGCTGGGGCTGGAGAGCTACGCCAGCGATCTGAACCCCGTGGCGGTGCTGATCAACAAGGCGATGATCGAGATCCCGCCCAAGTTCGCGGGCAAGCCACCGGTGAACCCCGAGTCGCGCAGGAACAAGGATCTCATCGCCCGCGAGTGGGAGGGCGCGCAGGGTCTCGCCACGGACGTGCGCTTCTACGGCCAGTGGATGCGTGACGAGGCCGAGAAGCGCATCGGTCACCTGTACCCCAAGGTGGCGGTGACGGCCGAGATGGGCAAGGAGCGGCCGGATCTTGAGCGGTACGTTGGCAAGTCGCTCACCGTGATCGCCTGGCTGTGGGCGCGCACGGTGAAGAGCCCGAACCCGGCCTTCGCGCAGGTGGATGTGCCGCTCGCCAGCACGTTCATGCTCTCCACGAAGACGGGAAAAGAGGCGTATGTCGAGCCGGTGATCGAGAACGGCGGCTACCGTTTCACGGTGAAGGTGGGCAAGCCGAAGGACGCGGCGGCCGCGAAGAACGGCACGAAGCTGTCGCGCGGCACGAACTTTCAGTGTCTGATGTCCGGCGCCCCGATCGCGGCCGACTACATTAGGGTGGAGGGTGTAGCGGGCAGGATGGGCACGCGACTCATGGCCATCGTCGCCGAAGGTGAGCGCGGACGGGTCTATCTATCACCGACACCACAATGGGAGTCTCTTACGCCTGGCGTTGTACCTTTGTGGAAACCTATCGGTGACACGCCTTCGCGTCTCACGGGGGGCGGGGCACAGTCCCACAGATACGGACTCATCACTTGGGCGGACCTTTTTACCTCCCGGCAACTAGTGGCGCTGACGACATTGTCCGACCTGGTGCAAGATGCCCGCCAGCGGGTGCAGTGCGACGCGCTCGTTGCGGGGCTGCGCGACGACGGGAAGCGCCTAGCCGCCGGTGGCAGTGGTGCCAACGCTTACGCCGATGCGTTGGGTGTGTATCTGGCGATTTCAGTCGATAAGGCCGCCGATTACTGGTCGACGATCTGCTCGTGGCATTCCAGCAAGGAGCTCATCCGCAATACGTTTGGGCGACAAGCCATCCCGATGACTTGGGACTTCGTGGAAACAAACATTTTTTCGGACTCATCGGGCAATGTTTCCAGCGGCGTCGAATGGGCGCAGAAGGCACTCCTCATGTTCCCGGCGGCGGTGCCAGGGGTTGCTGTTCAAGGCGATGCGCAGACACAAGAGGTCTCGTCAGGGCGCGTCGTGTCCACAGACCCTCCGTACTACGACAACATCGCTTATGCAGACCTGTCCGACTTTTTTTACGTTTGGCTCCGTCACTCGCTGCGTCCCGTATTTCCAGCTCTGTTCTCGACTATTGCCGTACCTAAGGCTGAGGAACTGGTGGCGATGCCGTACCGCCACCAGAGTGAGGAGGAGGCAGCAGCGTTCTTTCTCAACGGCATGACACAGGCGATGCATCGCCTCGCCGAGCAAGCGCACCCTGCCTTCCCGGTCACCATCTACTACGCCTTCAAGCAGGCAGAGAGCGACGGCGGCGAAGGCACCGCCAGCACCGGCTGGGAAACCTTCCTCGACGCGGTGATGCGCGCCGGCTTCGCCGTCAGCGGCACTTGGCCAATGCGGACAGAGATGGGCAACCGGATGCGCAGTATCGACTCCAACGCCCTCGCCTCCAGCATTGTCCTCGTCTGCCGCAAGCGCGCCGCCAATGCGCCTACCGCCACGCGGCGGGAGTTCGTCACCGCGCTCAAGGCCGAGCTGCCCGTGGCGCTCGCTCATCTCCAGCGCGGCAACATCGCCCCGGTGGACCTTCAGCAGGCGGCCATCGGCCCGGGCATGGCGGTATACACTCGCTACGCCCGGGTGCTCGACGCCGAAGGCAAGCCGCTCACCGTGCGCGAGGCGCTGGCGCTCATCAACCAGACCCTCGACGAGGCGCTGGCCGAGCAGGAAGGCGACTTCGACGCCGACAGCCGCTGGGCGCTGACATGGTTCGAGCAGTCGGGCTTCGCCGAGGGCGAGTACGGCGTGGCCGAACAGCTCTCCAAGTCCAAGAACACGAGTGTCGCCGGCATGGTCGAGGCCGGCATCCTCGAATCGAAGCGCGGCAAGGTGCGGCTGCTCCAGCCCGAGGAGCTTCCCGCCGACTGGGACCCGACGACCGACCCGCGCCTCACCGCCTGGGAGATCGTCCACCACCTGATCCGCGTGCTCGGCAGCGGCGGCGAAGGCGCGGCGGCGGAACTCGTCACTAAGCTCGGGGCCAAGGCCGAAGTCGCCCGCGAGCTGGCCTACCGCCTCTATACCCTCTGCGAGCGCAAGAAGCGCGCGGCCGAGGCGCTCGCCTACAACGGCCTCGTCCAAAGCTGGCCCGAGATCGCCCGTCTGGCCCGCGAGGGCGGCAAGCCGAGAGCCGAGCAGGGCGCACTGTTTGGGGAGACCGAGGAGTAGTCAATGGCGGCCAGCAACCACGAACGCGTTGGCAAGGCGATGGAGTTGGTCCGCGCGGGGCTCGCCCCCTTCGTCGAGCGCGAGTTCAAGAACTTGCACCAGTCGCAGGCCGCCGAGGCGGCGCGCCGCTACTTCGGCGACGACCGGACGGTCGGCAAGAAGCCGCTCGCCGACTGGGACGTGGCGGCGCTTCTCAAGCTCATGTGGGAGGCGTGGAACGAGGTGTTCGGCCGGACGCTCGGCCGCGCCGAGCGCTCGCTGGTGCAGGAGCTGCGCGACTGTCGCAATAAGTGGGCGCACCAGGAGCCGCTCTCGAGCGACGACGCCGACCGCGCGCTCGACTCGATGTCGCGCCTGCTCACGGCCGTCTCGGCGTCAGAGGCGAACGAGGTCGGCAAGATGAAGCTGGAGCTGCGCCGGCTCATATACGACGAGCAGGTGCGCGGCGAGAAGCGCAAGGCTGGCGGCTCGCTGATCGAGGCGGCGGCGACCGGCACGCTCAAGCCCTGGCGCGAGGTGGTGACGCCGCACGCCGACGTAGCGAGCGGCCGCTACCAGCAGGCGGAGTTCGCCGCCGACCTCTGGCAGGTGCACCTGGGCGAGGGCTCGGACGAGTACAAGAAGCCCCAGGAGTTCTTCCGCCGCACCTACCTCACCGAGAGCCTCAAGCGCCTGCTCGTGGGCGGCGTGCAGCGCATCTCGGGCAAGGGCGGCGACCCGGTGGTGCAGCTCCAGACCAACTTCGGCGGCGGCAAGACCCACTCGATGCTAGCGCTCTACCATCTGTTCTCGGGAGCGAACCCGAGCGAGCTGGCGGGCGTGGACGCGGTGCTCGCCGACGCGGGTATGAAAAGCCTGCCCGAGGCGAAGTGCGTGGTGCTGGTGGGGAACAAGATCTCGCCCGGGAATCCCGTCACCAAGCCGGACGGCACGGTGGTGCGCACGCTGTGGGGCGAGTTGGCTTACCAACTCGGCGGCAAGAAGGCCTTTGCGCGCGTCAAGGCCGACGACGAAAAGGCCACCAACCCGGGCGACGTGCTGCGCGAGCTGTTCAAGGAGTACGGGCCGTGCCTGATCCTCATCGATGAGTGGGTGGCCTATGCGCGCCAGCTCCACGATCAGAGCGACCTGCCGGCCGGCGGCTTCGAGACCCAGTTCACCTTCGCGCAGGCGCTCACCGAGTCGGCCAAGCTAGCGGGCAATTGCATGCTGGTAATCTCGCTGCCCGCTTCGGACACTTCGGGATCGCCGCATACGCAGTCGGACGACGTGGAGGTGGGCGGTATCCGCGGGCGCGAGGCGCTCGACCGGCTGCGCAACGTGGTTGGGCGGGTGGAGTCGTCGTGGCGGCCGGCGACCGCCGAGGAGGGCTTCGAGATCGTGCGGCGGCGTCTGTTCGAGCCGCTCGACGGTGAGCAGTACAAGAACCGCGACGTCACCGCGCGCGCCTTCGCCGACCTTTATCACTCCCAAGGCGCCGAGTTCCCGCCCGAATGCCGCGGCGGCGACTACCAGAAGCGCATCCAGGCCGCGTACCCCATTCACCCGGAGATCTTCGACCGCCTCTACACCGACTGGTCCACGCTGGTGAAGTTCCAGCGCACACGCGGCGTGCTGCGCCTAATGGCGTCGGTGATCCACAGTCTGTGGGAGAAGGGTGACCGCAACCCGCTGATCCTGCCGTCGACGATTCCCATCGACGACGCGCGCGTGCAGTCCGAGCTGACTCGCTACCTCTCCGACAACTGGGCTCCCATCATCGAGAAGGACGTGGACGGGCCGAGCTCGTTGCCGCTCAAGATC
>CAZQWQ010000005.1:0-1702 GCA_964596925.1 uncultured Gemmatimonadaceae bacterium
TACGTACGCTCCGGTATCGCCTGCCGGAGATGGTTCATGCGACGTACGCACCGCCGACAACTTCAAGAAGTTGTTGCAATGCGTCACGCTGGAAGGAGTTCGCTCGCACCAGGCGGCACTCCAGGCAATTGCTGACGCCAACGGGGGCGTTCGTGCTGCGGGGACGCCCGGCTACGACCAGTCGTTGCAATACGTCGCGGACAGGATGACCGCCGCAGGCTACTCCGTCACGCTAAACGCATTCCCGTTTGTGTACGTCGCTCTACCCACACTGCAGCAGACGGCGCCCATCGTCGCGTCGTATGAGACGGGAGCGTTCACCGGAAGCGGCTACGGCAATGTCACAGCCGCGGTCACAGCTGTGGACGTGAACCTCGTCCTGCCACGAGACCCCGTCACCAGCGGCTGTGAGGCTGCAGACTTCGCAGGCTTCCCTGCCGGCAACATCGCGCTGATCCAGCGGGGGACATGCACCTTCGCCTTGAAGGCCCAGAACGCTCAGGCGGCGGGTGCGAGCGCGGTGATCATCTTCAACCAGGGGAACACGCCGGCGCGGGAAGGCCTGATCATCGGGACGCTGTCCCCGTTCGTCGCTTCGATCCCGGTAGTCGGCGCTTCGTTTGCCCAGGGAGTGGCGCTGTCACAGGCCGGGTCCCAGGCCGCTATCACGCTGGCCGCACCGCAGAACATCACGCAGTACAACGTGATCGCCGAGTCCAAGGGCGGCGACCCCGCGAACGTGGTGATGGCCGGCGCTCACCTCGACTCGGTGCAGCGTGGTCCAGGCATCAATGACAACGGTTCGGGATCAGCCGCACTCCTCGAGGTGGCTGAGCGGATGGCCAAGGTCAAGCCGCGAAACAAGGTTCGCTTCGCATGGTGGGGCGCCGAGGAGGCCGGCCTGGTCGGCTCCACCGCGTATGTGAACGGCCTGAGCCAGGCCGAGCGGGACAAGATCGCGCTCTATCTGAACTTCGACATGGTCGGCTCACCGAATCACGTCTTCTTCATCTATGACGGAGACGACTCGGACGCGACGGGCGCTCCCGCAGGCCCCGCAGGGTCCGCGCAGATCGAGAAGACGTTCGAGAGGTACTTCAACGGCGCAGGCCTGCCGTTCAAGGGCACGGACTTCAGTGGACGGTCGGACTACGGCCCGTTCATTGCTGTCGGCATTCCGTCGGGCGGTCTGTTCACGGGCGCCGAGGGCATCAAGACACCCGCTGAGGTCGCACTTTGGGGTGGCACCGCCGGCCAGCAGTACGATCCGTGTTACCACCTGGCATGCGACACGTATGCGAACAACAACGACTTCGCTCTGAATGTCAATTCGGATGCGATCGCATACTCCGTGATCCAGTACGCCATGAACACGGCTGACGTCAACGGAGTTAAGGGCAAGGGCAACTTCAAGATCGATCCGGTCGATCTTCTACCGGTGCAGTGACCTTGACCCATTGACCAGGCGCTGACTCGCGCCGAAGCCCGAGGAGGGAACGAGTCTCATTGCTTCCCTCCTCGGCTTCGGCCGACTGTCTCCTCGACGGTGATCACGTTGTTCCAGGCGCTGGTTGCCGTCGCGCGCCTCGTGCGGGAGGATCCTGCGGCGAATGCAGATCGGTAAGCCAGGAAACCCCGTCAGCCACATGAGCCAGGCCTATCCCGACCGGGTCGAGGTGCGCGGACGCGACCTCACGGACGA
>CAZQWQ010000006.1:0-10053 GCA_964596925.1 uncultured Gemmatimonadaceae bacterium
CCCCTCGGTTACTCGCAACGAAGGGATCATCGGCGAGGGCGTCGATCTCACCCTCGTTCACACCGGCGATCTCCGCCGATCAACACTCCTCTTCCACCTGACGCAGCGACTCCTTTACACCAAATGGCGTGACCCCGGCGAGGAGCCCAAGCTTCATTTGTTCGGCCAGCTAAAGCGTGTCACCCGCGAATGGCTCGACAATCATTTGGTTTGCAAGGGCGGCACGTACCCGGCGCAGCTTATGTATCTCTCGCTGGCCGACATGGCCTGCGAGCGCATCACCCGCGGCATCGTGAGTAAGCACGTGGGCGAGTGCCCCATCAAAGCCGTGCTCGATCCGTACAACCCGACCGGCTCAACGGCCTACGTCAACTTCAACACTTCAAAGAAAGACCGCTGGCAGACTGACGCTCGCCGCTGCCACATCAACTGGGTCATCCTCGACAGCGATTGGGAAGCCGAGTTCTGCCGCGTCGCCGAAGCCCACCCAAAGGTTAGGGCCTACGCGAAGAATCACAATCTCGGCCTTGAGGTTCCGTACAAGTACGGTTCCGAGTCTCGAAAGTATCTGCCGGACTTTATCGTGCTTGTGGATGACGGCCGCGAGCGCCGCGCCGACGGCTCGCCCGACATGCTTCACCTTGTCGTCGAGATCAAGGGCTTTCGCCGCGAGGACGCTAAGGAGAAAAAGGCGACAATGGACACCTATTGGGTCCCCGGCGTTATCAACCACGGCTCCTACGGTCGATGGGCCTTCGCCGAGTACTGCGACGTGTACGAGATGCAGGCCGATTTCGAGGAGAAGGTCGAAGAGCATTTCAATCGGATGATTAACGCTGCGATCGAGACCGGCGCTGCCGAGCCGGTTGCTTAGGGACGAGACGAGTATGGCAAGGAACGCAAACGCACAGAAAACCCGAATCAAGGCCGGCACGAAGAAAAGCGTTGAAACGCTCACGCACGACGAGGCCACGCGGAAGAATATTCCGACGGCCGAGTTTCAATCGGTCATGGCGAAGGAACACCAAAGCCCGATCCGCCTCGCCTACGAACGCCGCAATCGGGATCTCGACCCGCAGCTTGTATGGCGCGGCAAGGACGAGCAGGATTGGTCCGACCTCGTAGTACAGGCCCCGCCGCTGTTCATCCAGGAGAAGGTCCATCCCAAGGTGCTGATCGACGACTTGCTGCGTCGCACGCGCGTGGACAATAAGGCGGCCGAGCCGCAATTGGACTTGTTCGCCGATTTCAACGGGTTGCCGAACACCGACGCGAAAACCGAGTTCTATCAGCACGATGCCAATTGGTCGAACCGCATGATTCTCGGCGACAGCCTTCAGGTGATGGCGTCACTCGCCGAACGCGAAGGCCTGCGCGGCCAGGTGCAGTGCATCTACATCGACCCGCCGTACGGCATCAAGTTCAACAGCAACTTCCAGTGGTCTACCACCAGCCGGGACGTGAAGGACGGCAAGGCCGACCACATCACCCGCGAGCCTGAGCAGGTCAAAGCCTTCCGCGACACCTGGCGCGACGGCATCCACAGCTACCTCACCTACCTGCGGGATCGGCTCACCGTCGCCCGCGATCTCCTCACCGATTCCGGCTCCATCTTCGTGCAGATCGGCGATGAAAATGTTCACCGCGTCCGGGCGGTGATGGATGAGGTGTTCGGGGACGAAAACTTCATCAGTGAGATAACGGTTTCGAAGACTTCAAGCGCAACGACTGAACTTCTCGCTGGAGTAGCCGATTATGTGGTTTGGTTCGCAAAGAAGCGCGATGCAGTCAAATATCGACAGCTCTTTATCCGCAAGCAGCTCGGCGGCGAAGGCGGATCAGCTTACTCAGACGTTGAGCTTGCCGACGGATCAAGACTGCCACTGTCTGAGATAAACCTTGTCGACGGCGAATTACCGTTGGGGACCCACGCATACACGGCTGATAACTTAACAAGCCAACGCCCGCCGGGTTCATTTCCTGTAGAGTTCGAAGGCAGGACATTCATTCCTCAGGCAAATTATTGGAAGACCGGAGAAGATGGATTCCCGCGCTTAATCAAGGCTCGACGGGTTCTAAAGGGAAAGAACGTGTTGAGGTATGTTCGATACTTCGACGATTTCGCCGTCTTTGGCCGCACTAACATCTGGGGCGATCTCGGAGGCGCATCCGACAAGAGATATGTCGTCGAATCAAACCCCTCACTGGTTCAGCGATGCATCCTCATGGCTACCGACCCCGGCGACCTCGTGCTCGACCCGACCTGCGGTTCCGGCACCACTGCCACGGTCGCGGAGCAATGGGGCCGCCGCTGGATCACGATTGACACCTCGCGCGTGGCCTTGGCGCTGGCCCGTGCCCGCATCATGGGCGCGCGGTACCCGTTTTACTTGCTGGCTGATTCCCGTGACGGCCAGATCAAGGAAGCCGAAGTCACCCACACCGCGCCGAGTTCGCAGCCCGTGCAGGGGAACATCCGCCACGGATTCGTCTCTGAGCGCGTGCCGCACATCACGCTCAAGTCCATCGCCAACAACGCGGAGATCGATGTCATCTGGGACCAGTGGCAGGCGAAGCTGGAGCCGTTGCGCGAGTCGCTGAACACCGCGCTCGGCAAGAAATGTGAGGAATGGGAAATCCCGCGAGAGGCCGACACCAAGTGGCCGGACGCGGCGAAGAAGCTGCACGCCGACTGGTGGGAGGGCCGCATCGCCCGGCAGAACGAGATTGATGCTTCCATCGCCGCCAAGGCCGAGGTCGAGTACCTTTACGACCAGCCCTACGAGGACAAGCGGAAGGTCCGGGTCGCCGGACCGTTCACCGTCGAGAGCCTTTCGCCGCACCGAATGCTCGGCGTCGGCGCCGATGATGAACTACTGGACCCCGCTCATCCGCCGAGCCATATCGAAGACGAAACCGACTTCGCCCGGATGATCCTGGAAAACCTCAAGACCGCCGGCGTGCAGCAGGCCCACAAGGATGACAAGATTTCGTTTACCTCCCTCGCCCCGTGGCCAGGTCACTTCATCTGCGCCGAGGGGCGCTATATCGAAGGCGACACCGACGCCGGCATCGAGAAGCGAGCGGGCATCTTCGTCGGTCCAGAGTTCGGCACAGTTGGCCGCCAGGATCTTGTGGCCGCCGCCCGCGAGGCCGGCGACGCCGACTTTCACGTGCTGATTGCGTGCGCTTTCAACTACGAGGCCCACGCGTCGGAGTTCAGCAAGCTCGGTCGCATCCCCGTGCTGAAGGCCCGGATGAACGCCGATCTGCACATGGCCGACACCCTGAAGAACACGGGCAAGGGCAACCTATTCGTGATCTTCGGCGAGCCGGACATCGACATCCTTCCGGTGAAAGATGGCCCAGACCGCGGCAAGGTACAGGTGAAGATCAACGGCGTGGACGTGTTCCACCCCAGCAGCGGCGAGGTCCGCAGCGACGGTGCCGAGGGAATCGCGTGTTGGTTCATCGACACGGACTACAACGAGGAGAGCTTCTTCGTTCGCCATGCCTATTTTCTCGGCGCGGGCGACCCGTACAAGTCGCTCAAAACGACACTCAAAGCCGAGATCAACGAAGACGCCTGGGCAACGCTCAACAGCGACACGTCCCGCCCGTTCGACAAGCCAAAGTCCGGTCGCATCGCGGTGAAGGTAATCAACCACCTCGGCGACGAGGTAATGAAAGTGTTCAGGGTGGAGTGAACGGAATGACCGAAGCACAACCCACTGAAGCGCAGCCGCCACCAAACATCCTAAAGACCCGGGATGATCCGAGGCCAGTCTTTTTCAAGCCGCACGGTGAGTCCGTCGTGGAAGCCACTCCTCGATTCGTGTTGAGCGAGAACTCAGCCTGTTCATGGGCAAAGCCAGGAGAGGAATTCGCACCGGATAAACTGAGACCGCGAATCGAGCCTTGGCTTACCGCATTGTGCCAGTCGGAGCACCTCTCACTGTTACTGGGTTCGGGCTTAGCTCATGCGGTTCATCGGCTCGCGACGGATAAACCGCTGCCAGGTATGTCCCCGGCTGACTTCGGGGACGAGAAGGACGTGATCGACGCCGAGGCCAAAAGGTCTGCAAAGGCGTCCGAACGGGGCAACGGCAACATTGAAGACCAGATTCGCGCTTCTAACGAACTACTGCGGGGGTTAGAGATTCTCGCCTCAAACGACGAACTGGCCAAGGGGCGCGCTGGTGCTCTGAACGACAAGTTGTCCGACGTTCTTGCAGCCTTCGCAGCCAGCATTCTCAAGGGCGAGCACGCCTTGATCACGGCGGATGACGAGAGGCGTGAACTCGCGTTCAACTACCTCGTCAGTTTTCTGATGAGTTTTGCCAGTCGCACCGGCACGCGCGAGCGGTTACACATTTTCACGACCAACTACGAGCGATTCATCGAAGCCGGTGCCGAAGCCGCCGGGCTCCATCTGTTAGACCGATTCGTCGGCTCGTTGGCTCCGATCTTTCGCGCTTCCCGTCTTGATCTTGACATGCACTACAACCCGCCGGGCATCCGCGGCGAACCCCGCTACGTTGAGGGCGTAGCTCGCTTCACCAAGTTGCACGGCTCATTGGACTGGGTGGATTGTCAGCGGAACATCCGGCGCGTGGGAGTACCCTTCGGCGCAAAGGACATTACGCCCTATCTCGACGCGCCTGGCACGGAAGGGGCCGACGCTTTGCGCCTCATGATCTATCCAAATGCGGCCAAGGATCGGGAAACAGCCTTCCACCCCTATGTCGAGTTGTTCCGAGACTTTGCGGCCGCCGTTTGCCGACCCAACCACACCTTGATCGCATTCGGTTATAGCCTTGGGGACGATCACATCAACCGTGTCATCGAAGACATGCTCACGATTCCGTCGACGCATCTCGTCGTAATCTCATACGATGATCCGCTCGGCCGAATAATGCGCACCTACGAGAGGCTTGGCCGTCATGCACAGGTCAGCCTCCTTATCGGTGACCACATCGGTGCGTTTAGGGAACTTGTGGACCATTACCTGCCGAAGCCAGCTATCGATCGAACGACCTTCCGAATGGCCGAACTTCTCAAGTCTCGCTGGGGAGCAAACCAGGATGGTCACCAAGGTGCCAAGGACAATGCGGCACCCGAAGTAGGGGGCGACCAGTGAGCCAGACACCTTTTGCACACGCCGAGAGCTTGCGCATTGGTACGGTCGACTTCATTTCGCCCGACGAAGTGAAGGTGGTACTGGACATCGAGGCCCCTGAGTCGGTCGCGCTCAATGCCGGGGGCGCACGCCCCTTTCCTCGGGTGAACGGCTATTTGCTCATGCCGGTAGACGATGGCTTCCTCGTCGGACAGATCGAATGGCTCACCATTGAGCGTTCGGCGTTTCCCAGGCGCCGCGGTTTGCAGGACTTCGGCTTGATCGATCTCCCGTACCCGATGCGGAAGATGAGCCTAAACCCATTAGGCACTCTGCGCAAG
The DNA here is from genome assembly GCA_964596925.1 of uncultured Gemmatimonadaceae bacterium. Lineage (GTDB taxonomy): Bacteria > Gemmatimonadota > Gemmatimonadetes > Gemmatimonadales > GWC2-71-9 > DASTHG01. Next base: position 5,461 of record CAZQWQ010000006.1, read on the forward strand.
CTGTCAAAGAAAGATGAAGAATACACCTTCCGACGTGGTTCCGACGCGCTGCCATCCGTCGGAAGCGCCGTGCTGCTTCCCACGGAAAAACAACTCCGCTCGATCGTCGAATCAGGCACCCGGCGGCGCGTTCGCATCGGCACCAGTCCCTTGGCAGGAAACGCCGAGGTTCGCATCGACCCCGATCGTTTGTTCGGGCGTCACCTAGCGGTGCTCGGCAATACAGGAAGTGGCAAGTCCTGTTCCGTCGCCGGGCTCATACGTTGGTCGTTGGAAGCGGCCCAGTCTCAGCGCGGAGGCGATCAACCACCAAACGCCCGGTTCATCGTGCTTGACCCCAACGGAGAGTATTCGCGCGCCTTCGGACACGAGCATGAGACACTGAAAGCTCGGATCTTCAAGGTTAGCCCGTCAGAAGGAGAACTAGCCCTCCAAGTGCCCCTCTGGTTCTGGAACAGTGCGGAGTGGTCCTCGTTTACACAGGCAACCGCAAAGACACAAAGGCCGTTACTGAAGCGAGCTCTTCGTGAAGTCAAGGCAGGTCGCATCGGTGCCACAGATCCCACGGACGAGGAAAAGAACCTGGAACTTCGACGATACCTATCTTCGACGCTGATCACCATTCAGCGTGATCTTCGCTCAGGCGCGATCAAGACGGATGAGACGAAATTCGGTTTTCGGCTTAAGGCGATAGTAGAGGACTTAGAGAAGAAGAAAACTGACTTCCCCGCTAATTCCCTTGGCGAGATTCAGAATGCCATCGGGGAGTCCCTTAATGCCACCTTTAATTCTTTCGTCGAGAAGGGCAGCGGCAAGACCATCGAATACTACCGAGCGTTCACTGAGGAACAAGTCGAGAATATCGTCGCTCCTCTAAAAGCATCTTTGAACGGATTGGGCGGGGTCATATACCAGGAAGGCCCCGACGAGGATGTTCCTCTGCCGTTCAAGGGTGCAGACTTGGCCGACCACTTGCAGATACTTTCTGTGCAAGAAAACGTAAGCCAGTTTGTAGATTTCTTGATTTCACGGATCAGAACGTTTCTTTCCGATCCCAAGATTAAGGCTGTCGTAGGTGACAGCGGCGCAATCACTTTGGAGCAGTGGTTGAGCGCCTACATCGGCAGTCAGAATGCCAGCGGCGGCACTCTTGCCATTCTGGACTTGTCGCTCGTCCCGTCCGAGGTGGTTCATGTTGTGACGGCCGTAGCCGCTCGGATGGTCTTCGAGGCGCTCCAGCGCTATCGAAAGTTGAACGGGGCAACGTTACCAACTGTGCTGGTGATGGAGGAGGCTCATACGTTCATCAAGCGCTACAAGGACGACATCGAATACTACGACGCCGCGACGGTCTGCTGCCAGGTGTTTGAGCGTATTGCCCGCGAAGGGCGTAAATTCGGGCTTGGTCTCGTGCTCTCATCCCAGCGGCCATCGGAACTTTCGCCGACAGTGCTCTCACAGTGCAACACTTTCCTTCTTCATCGGATTAGCAACGATCGCGACCAGGACCTTGTGCATCGATTCGTGCCGGACAATCTGCGCGGCCTCTTACGCGAATTGCCCTCACTTCCGTCTCAGCACGCGATTCTATTGGGGTGGGCATCGGAACTGCCCCTCCTAGTGAAGATTGATGATCTGCCCAAAGCCCAACAGCCGCATTCCGACGACCCGGATTTTTGGAACGTGTGGATAGAAAAGGACGCAGAGGGAAACACGGTCGAGCGCAAAGCAGATTGGAAGCCCGTCGCAGACGACTGGCAGGGGAAGGCGAACACGATCGATGCCAAAAAAGAGGATGGCAATCAGTCACCGCTGGGGGCGACTGAATAATGGAATTCCGCATCGCCGACACGTTTACCAACAGCCTCGCCAAGCTCCGGGGCGACGAGCAGACTGCCGCGAAGACGACGGCGTTCGATCTGCAAATGGACCCGTCCAATCCGGGGATGCAGTTCCATAAGCTCGACAAAGCCAAGGACAAGAACTTCTGGTCGGTTCGCGTGAGCGGCGACATCCGCCTGATAGTTCACAAGACTGAAGCAAGCCTGCTGCTCTGCTACGTCGGCCACCACGATTCCGCTTATCAATGGGCCGAACGTCGCAAGATCGAGCGACATCCGACAACGGGCGCCGCTCAAATTGTGGAAATACGCGAAACAGTGCGCGAGATCGAGATTCCGCAGTACGTACACCGGGAAGAACCGGCCCGGCCAGCACCCCCGAAACCTCTCCTTTTCGCAGAGATGAAGGACGCGGACTTGCTCGGCTACGGCGTGCCCAGCGAGTGGCTCAACGACATCCGGGTAGCCGATGAAGACAAGCTCCTCGAACTCGTGGACCACCTACCCAGCGAGGCCGCCGAAGCGTTGCTTGAGCTTGCAACCGGCGGCACACCCAAACTGCCGGTTCGTGCCGCGGCAGACGCGGACCCGTTCGCCCATCCCGATGCTCAGCGCCGCTTCCGCGTCATGGCCGACGCGGACGAACTTCAGCGTGCACTTGACTACCCTTGGGAAAAATGGACGGTCTTCCTTCATCCCGCCCAGAGGGAAACGGTGACTCGTTCCTACGCCGGACCCGCCCGCGTGGCCGGCTCAGCCGGAACCGGCAAGACGGTTGTGGCCTTGCACCGTGCTGCGCACCTCGCGGCGGAGAACCCAGACGCCAAGGTCTTGCTCACGACCTTTTCCATCACGCTGGCGAGGAACCTACGGCAGAAGCTCACGCGGTTGATCGGCGATAAACCAAAGAACGAGATTGCAGTTCGAGCGATCAACGAAGTCGGCCTTGAACTCTACGAATCGGCCTTCGGAAAGCCCCACGTCCCTACCCCGTCGATGTTGAGAGCGCTGCTCAAGACGGCCTCTGAGTCAGTCGAACCTCATCATTTCTCACCCGGGTTCCTGGAGTCGGAATGGAACGACGTTGTAGACGCTTGGCAGCTTGGCACCTGGGACGCGTATCGCGATGTGGCGCGGCTTGGACGGAAGACTCGGCTGGGAGAGAAACAGCGTGTCCTTCTTTGGTCTATCTTCGACCGCGTTATGGCTGACCTGAAAGAGCGCGGTCTCGTAACTATTCCCACCGTTTTTGCGGCGGCAACCAAGCGCGTCGAAAGTGGAGGGATTTCGCCCGCCGACTTCGTTGTGATTGACGAGGCACAGGACATCAGCGTTCCCCAACTCAGATTTTTGGCCGCGATCGCAGGCCACAAGGAGAATGGTCTATTCTTCGCGGGCGATCTCGGCCAGAGAATCTTCCAGACCCCCTTCTCGTGGATTTCTCTCGGCGTGGATATTCGAGGTCGATCGCAGACGCTTCGCATCAACTACCGCACGTCCCACCAGATTCGTCGGCAAGCCGATCGCCTTCTTCAGCCCGAGTTGGCGGACGTAGACGGCAACCTCGAATCTCGAAGAGGCACGGTATCGGCCTTCAACGGTCCCGAGCCTTCTATCCAAGTCGCCGAGTCGGCCACACAAGAAACGAAGCTGATTGCCTCTTGGCTCAACGAAAGAATCAAGGACGGCGTGAAACCAGATGAGATAGGCGTATTCGTGCGATCTGACGCTGAATTACCAAGAGCCCGAGCGGCAGTCGCCGAGGCTGGTTTGAAAACTGTCGAGCTCGATGCGAGTACCGACACGGCGCCCGGAGCTGTCTCTTTGTGTCCTATGCACCTTGCTAAGGGGCTTGAGTTTCGAGCGGTTGTCGTCGCGGCGTGCGACGATGAGATTCTCCCATTACAGGCACGGATTGAGGCTGTGTCCGACGACTCCGATCTTGAGGAGGTCTATAACACGGAGCGCCATCTACTATACGTGGCCTGCACGAGGGCACGTGACAACCTTTTGATCACTGGCGTGGACCCCGTATCAGAGTTTCTTGACGACCTTCGGAACGGATAGGGCACCCGCCGCCCGCACACAACACCTCGCCCCCTTCCCCCCTACCGCATCCTGCGGTAATCAGCTTGAAAAGCCGCTTGACCGGCCATAACAATATTGGTATAATTGGAGCGTAGGGAACGTGCCCAAGACCGAGGTCATCTTTTACCGCGACGAACGCGGCCAAGCCCCGGTCGTCGAATGGCTCCGCGAGCTTCGACGCAAGGACAAAAAGGCGTACGCGAAATGCAACGCTCGGATTCAAGTTCTTGCCCAGCTTGGCCACGAGCTTCGACGCCCGATGGCCGATTACCTTCGGGACGGGATTCACGAGCTACGCATCCGGCAGGGTCACGTGAACTTCCGGATTTTGTATTTCTTCCACGGCCAGGCCGTCGCGATTCTCGCTCACGGCCTCACCAAGGAAGACGAGGTGCCCAATGCCGACATCGAACGGGCGATTCAGCGGAAAGAAGCCTTCGCCAAAGACCCGGCAAAGCACACGTACCCGGAGGACGACCAAGATGAGTAAGACCACCGACGCCTTGAAGATTCTCGACCGCATCACCGGCGACGACGCCGAGCTTCGCGAGTTGATTCAACAGGAGACGGTCAACGTCCACGTCGCACGCCTCATCTACGACGCTCGCACGCAAGCCGGACTGACCCAGGAAGAACTTGCCGAGCGTATCGGCTCCAAACAGCC
>CAZQWQ010000007.1:0-2062 GCA_964596925.1 uncultured Gemmatimonadaceae bacterium
CCGTACGTCATCACCAGTGGCCTGCGTTTCTTCGAGCAGGCGCACATCAAGGACGTGAGTTGCTTCCTCAAGGTGGCGGTGAATCCGCACGACGAAGTCGCGTTCCGACGCATCGCGCGACTCCTGCCCGGCGTCGGCGGGGCGACGGCGGACAAATTATGGCGCGAGTTCCACGACAAACCCTTACCGGCCACGCACCCGGCCGTGCCGAAGAAGGCGGCGGCGGAGTGGAAGCAAATAGCCGCCGTGTTCGAGGCGTTAAAGAAATCGGAGGTGCCGGACGAGACGATCGAGCACGTCAAAGACTTCTGGATGTAGCACGTGAGTCGGATTTGCGAAGCCACCCCTCGCGCGATACCTGGTGATCCTGTGCTTCTTGTATGTTCCGTAGTAGAAATTCTTCCAGACCAAGTGACCTCGCAGTTCCCCTCGACTCTTCAATACTTCCTCTAGTCGCCCGCCGTAGATTCTGAACCTGTGAGCTTCGTCGGGATTGCCGTCAGCAACTTCCTTGGCAAGACTTTGAAAGAGATCGACTGTGCCAGAAGAGGCTCTTAGGGCGCGCGCAAAAATAACCTGAACAAGTGTCCGAGCTGAGCAAGGGGCTGCCGATGGCAGGGGTATTCGTACATCACCCCAAGTCGTGCGGATCCGGCGCAAGTATCTGGCCCTGCGTCCTGAGCTGGATGAGCGCGCTCGACGTCAGTGGGCCGCAGCCGAAGCTCGCGACCTGGGTTGGGGCGGCGTGTCGGCGCTGGCGCTTGCCACGGGTTTGTCGCGCACGACGATCATCGCGGGTCTCAGGGAGCTGGCTTTGCCCGCCAAGCAGCGGGCGGCGGAAGCTGATCGCGTGCGGCGCCCGGGCGGCGGGCGTCACTTGCTCGTGGAGTCTGACCCCGAACTCTTGGCCGCACTCGAGGGCTTGATCGAGCCGGCAACGCGAGGTGACCCTGAGTCGCCGTTGCGCTGGACCTGCAAGAGCACGCGGCGTTTGGCGGACGAGCTGACGCACCGGCGCCACCCCATAGGTCCCCGCACGGTTGCGTCGCTGCTGCATCAAGCTGGCTATAGCCTGCAGGCCAACCGCAAGACGCGCGAGGGCGCCGCGCACCCTGACCGCAACGCACAGTTCGAGCACATCAACGCGCTGGTGAAGCGCTTCTTGGGCCGGGGCCAGCCGGCGATCTCGGTGGACACGAAGAAGAAGGAATTGGTGGGCGATTTCAAGAATGGCGGCCGGGAGTGGCGCCCCCGTGGGCAGCCCGAGGAGGTCCGCGTTCACGACTTCAAGGACGAGTCCTTGGGGAAGGTGGTGCCCTACGGGGTGTACGACATCCTCAACAACCAGGGCTGGGTGAGCGTGGGCATCGACCATGACACGGCCCAGTTCGCCGCCAACAGCATTCGCCGGTGGTGGACGCAGATGGGCAGCTCGCGCTTTCCGAAAGCGAGAGAACTGCTGATCACCGCCGACGGCGGCGGCAGCAACGGTTTTCGCTCGAGGCTGTGGAAGATGTCGCTACAGGGGCTGGCTGATGACCTCGGACTACGGTTGGTCGTCTGCCACTTCCCACCAGGCACGAGCAAGTGGAACAAGATCGAGCATCGCCTCTTCAGCTTCGTAACGCAGAACTGGCGCGGCCGACCATTGGCCACGCGCCAGGCAATCGTCAACCTGATTGCGAGGACCACCACGCGCACAGGCCTGGTGGTAAAAGCCGCCCTCGACACGAACCAGTATCAGAGCGGAATCAAGGTCAGCGACGAACAGCTCGCCACCGTTCAACTGGCCCCGCACGCCTTTCATGGTGAGTGGAACTACGCCATCTCCCCGCATTGACTGTTCAGGTTATTCTTGCGCGGGCCCTAAGCTGCTTCCTCCGGTCTTGGTTCGTCAGGAGGTGCTTCGATGAGCATGCATCCCAGCTTCGTTCAGCGACCCCCTCGATCGTCCTTGGATGGGCGCGCACGCCGGCGCCGCGTAGCGCCAGTGCTCGCCGGGCTCGTCGTTCTCGCATCGAGCGGCAACGTGAGCGCCCAGACGATCAGTCCGGACGGAGCG
>CAZQWQ010000008.1:0-1720 GCA_964596925.1 uncultured Gemmatimonadaceae bacterium
CTATCGTAAAGCAGCCCAACAAGGCGCTGCAGCTGACGCGCCGCCGCCCCGGGGCCTGCCAGGGCTTCCAGCCGGCGGGCGGCCGGTTGAGTCGCAAGAGCGCCGGCCGCCCGCCAGAGTACCATCGCAGTACACGGGCGGCGCGCAGCTGAGCGCCGGTCCGTTGGGCGGCGTGAAGTGGTGTGGTAGGTTCCTCGCGGGCCACCTACCCCCCGTGGTCGAATCAGATCCTCGACATCTGGATTCCACCAAGGGGGGACATCGTGACCTCAACCGCCCGCGTACGGCATTTTCCCTGCGTTCTGCTTCTCGCGCTTCTTGCTCCCGCGGCAGGAGCGACGCCGCTTGACGTTGCCGGCTACACGTTCGAAGACGGAGAACGTGCCTTCGCCGACCAGGCGATCATCGTGTCTGGCACCCTCACGGGGCCGCACCCGGTATCCCCAGAGGAGACCGCGCAGCGCGTTCTCACTGGAAGCGACCTGAGCGATACTCTTCGGGTCAGATACCCCGATGAAGTCGTCTTCGAGATCCTCTTCACCGACAATCAGATCCTGAACGGCCCCGGAATCGACCTCGTGTTCTTCGAGCTCTCTGGCGAAATGGCCCCGGGTACTCCGGACCCGAGGGAGCGATTCGGCGTCAGTGTCTTCGATGGCTCTGGCTTCCCCGCCTTCGTCATTCGAGATCCGATCTCGACCGGCTTCGTGCCGTGCGGCGACATAACCCTATGCCTGACGGTCTTCACAGTCGAGGTTGACCTCTCTGATTTCGGTCTTCCTCTCGGTGCCACTACCGACCGCGTCAGGCTCTTCCTATTCGACCCTCTAGGGGGCACCCGCTCCGGCGATCCCACGGCCATCGGTGCCCTCAATTCCGTGCCTGAACCCGCGACGTTCTCCCTCATCGCTACCGGATTTCTTCTGCTCGGCATCGCACGCCGGTTCAAGGGCCGCTGAAGCTGAGCCGTCGTGTGCCGTACTCGATGCGGGAGACGACCGATCGCTGGGTGCCGCGCGAATGGGGTCTCTTTGGTTTCTGGCTTCTGCTCTCCGCGGCCAGCGGTTTCCTTCCGTTCTGCGCCACTGGCTGCCTCGGGAATGAGGGAGTGCGCGGTGCGGCGTGCTGGCCTTTCATCCACGCCGGTTGGGCGGTCTCCGGCGGACTGGTCGCCGGACTTATTCGTATCCTCAACTACCAAGTCGAGAGCCAGAGCGTCGCGCCCAAGATCAAGCGTGCTCTCCATTTCGAACCGCCGCTGGCGGCGCTCGTCGCTCTCGCTGCCTACGTGTTCGCGCAGCTCGGTCTCTTTTCGCTCTTCCGGGTGGGTGATCCAACCGCACAATCCCACGCGTTCTTCAGGGTGTTCGCGCTCGGGCTCATGGCAGGGCTCTTCTGGGGCGCGGTTCTGAAACGCCTCGGCGACTGGGTCCGCTCGTGAGCGGCGAGCACGCCGCCCAACAAGGCGCTGCAGCTGACGAGCCACAGCGTGCTCCATTCGGCCCGTGGTAGCGTTTGGCATCGAACTCGGGTGCTTCGACCGGGCCTGGGAGGCGCTGTGGCTCGCAGCTGAGCGCCGATCCGTTGGGCGGCGCGGCGAGGAGGTGTGGTAATGCGAAGGGTCGTCTTCCTGTCGTTGCTTATGGCGCTGCCTGCTCTTGCGCATGGCGCACGGGCCGAATCGCCGATTCTTGAGGGCAACGTATTTGACACGCACACG
>CAZQWQ010000009.1:0-2453 GCA_964596925.1 uncultured Gemmatimonadaceae bacterium
CGTGAGCGCCTCTCTTTGTGGCTTCGCGTCCGAGCCGTGGAGCTCCTCGACGAGCGTCCCGAACGCCGCACAGCCCGGGCAGCGACCGAGCCAGCGCCCGCTTGCCGCGCCGCATTCGGCGCACGTGAACTGAACGGTGACCTTGGCCATCGAGCCAGTTTAGAAGTGCCGTCCGACGCCGTCCGTCACGAAAGTGCGCCAATTCGCTTGCAAGTCCTTGGCAAGTCGATAAGAGTGCCCCCTGACGCGCAGACGACAATCGAAAGGACGGGCTCCAATGGAACGATTCAACGCCCTCGGCCGCGGAGGGCAGGTCATGCTCGTGGCATGCGTGCTGCTCTTCGTCGGCCTGTTCCTCCCATGGCAGTCAGAAAACGACGTATCGCTCAACGCGTGGCAAGGCGTTAATTACGTCACCGCGTCCCAGGATGCGAGCAAGGCGGGCTGGGTGCTCGGCCTGCTGACGATCGTGACGCTGGCCTGGCTCGTCGTCCGGCTCCTGTCGGTGAACATCCCACTTCCCGTCTCCACGGCGATGACGGGCGCGCTCCTCGGCGTCCTGGTCGCGACGTTCGGAATCATCAAGCTCCTCTCGATCATGGGCGATAATGATTTTGCGACGATCTGGGCCTGGATCGGCGCGATCCTCGCGATCGCGGTAGCGGTCGGCGCATACCTACAGGTGCAGGAAGCCGGCGGCATCGACAACCTGAAGAGCGAGATCCCCGGCATGCCGTCGTCCGGCACGACGGCCGCGGCGCCTCCTCCTCCGCCCGCTGCCGAGGCTGCGGCGGCGCCCCCTCCCCCGCCGGCCGTAGAGGCGGCTCCCGCCGCCCCGGAGACTCCCTCCGCGCCGCCGATGAGCGAAGGCGCAGCGCCTGAAGCTGCCGTCTCCGAGCCAGACACGGACACACATACGCCGTCGACCGAGCGGGAGACCTAACCCGCTCAGCCGCTGCTACGCCGCGGCGCGCGGGCGCGCCGCGGCGAGCGCGTGCGCAAGATCGTCCCAGAGGTCCTCGGCGTCCGCGAGTCCGACAGAGAGGCGGAGCAGCCCGTCGGTGATTCCGAGCTCCGCCTTTCACCGCCGGGTCGACGAGCCTGTGCGTGAGCCCCGCCGGGTGCTGGATCAGCGTGTCGGTCGAGCCGAGGGACCGCCGGAGTGATGAGGGCTCACCGCACCCATCAAGCAAGTCGCGGCCGTGAGCCCGCCGGCTAGACGCCGTCCGGCTCCGGGTAGAGAACACGCTCGACCGAGAGGACGGGGGAGTCGGTGTCGACCCGCGCAGCGGCGTCGTCCACCCCATCCTGACGAGCGCCTTCTCCGGCCGCGGCGGCAGGACTTCCCGAGCTTGCATTGCGCGAACCGTTGTGTCAGGGTCGCTCGTGCGGGTCATAACAATCGGCCCGCGGACGTCGGTGGGGCTCAGCATTGCCCCGCAATCCTCCCTCACGTACCGGGCGGAACGGCTTCCGGTCGGCGGGTAGCTCGTGGTTCGGCAGGCACGAGTTGAGGGAGATGCGGATCGTGCGATCGGACACAATGCGGAAGAGGTTTTGGCTGGTGGTGGGTTGGCGACGGGTGCCCGCGATCTCGGCGCGGCTGAACAATCCGGGAGGGAATGGCGGTGACGGGCAGGGAAGCGTCCACGTGCCGACAGTTCGAGCCCCGAGTGCGGGTTATTGCGATCTGAGAGGGAGGAAAGATGGGTATCGACAAGGTCTCTGAAAATCGCGTAGTGACAGGATCGGACGGCGGCCGCTCGGCTGCCAACCTCAACTACATACTGTATATCGTCGGGTTTTTTACGGGTATTACAGCGTTAATTGGTGTAATTCTTGCCTACTCCAATAGAGAGACTGCGTCCGAAAATATCCGCTCTCATTTTGATTGGCAAATTAAGATATTTTGGCGGAGCTTTAGGTTCTGGATTGTCATATCGATCCTGTATTTCGTATTTACGTTCATTGCCGTCCTTACCCTCGGTCTCGGATTCATTCTCTTCCTCATTCCTTTCGCGATTTGGATCTGGTGGTTGGTTTCAACTATCAAGCGGATCGCCGCAGGGATGAGGGCTCTGGGCCTGGGTCAACCCATCGCCTTCTATGGCGGAGTCACCGTCAGTGACGTGGGATCCGTGACGCCTGCGGGCGCTGCTGCCATCGCTGCGCCCGCGCCGGTCGCCGTGATGCCGCCGAAAGATTGGTACGACGACGCCCAGCGTCCCGGCCACAAGCGCTGGTGGGACGGAGCCGCGTGGGGGATGAAAGACGATGAGTACCCCTCCGTGGCGAGCGAGAGCCCGGGCGCAGATGCCGAGATCGCCGTCGCACCCGCGGAGATCGCTGCCACATCTGCCGGGATCGCCGTCGCGTCCGCTGAGCCATCCGCCGAGATAGCCGTCGCCCCGGCGGCAACACTGCCGGAACCTGCACCAGAGACTGCGGTCGTC
>CAZQWQ010000010.1:0-3654 GCA_964596925.1 uncultured Gemmatimonadaceae bacterium
ACGGATAGGCGTTTTTAGCGCGCTTTCCTCGGGTTCGTTAACGACCGAGAGGATGATTGATGGCAACTGCAGGGTCATGGCCGTCTCTGAGCGGCAGCTCTCCGGCCTGCTCGACGCGAACCTGCCTCCACTCGGCGCCAGCACGACGATTACCGGTCTGGTTCATCCATTCCCCGTTCGGCTGCCGAGCGATTCCCGTGATGTCGATCCGGCGGGTTTTGAGATCGATAACGAAAAGCACCAAGTAGCGGGCTAGCCCCCCAACCGTCAGCACCTCGACGCTGAAGAAATCCGTGGCTGTGATTGCGCCCCAATGCGCCCTCAGAAACGTAGCCCATGACATCTCCCTGCTTCGCTCCGGTGCCGGGGTGATGCCGTTTGCCGCGAGGAGTCGTTTGATGGTGTTGAGCCCGATCTCATGGCCGAGATTATAGAGTGCCCCTCGGATTCGCGTGTAGCCCCAGCGAATGTTCTCGCGCGCCATCGTTACGATCAGCCGCTCGATGTCCGCGGCTGTCCTCGGCCGTCCAGCCCGGCGGTAACTGCTGCCGTCGTACTTCTGAGCGATGAGCCTGCGATACCATCGAAGCAAGGTATCCGGCGTTACGACCGTCGCGATTGCGAAGAGACCCTTTCGCGCTACCTGCTTTGCCTTCGTGCCCAACCGACGCCGCTGGGCGTCAGTAAACATCAATCGCCGTGCACCGAGCTCCTCGCGCAGAACCCGATTCTCCTCCTGCAGATACTCGATGACGTTCTGTTGACCGCGGTTCAGCCACCCGGCCATGGATACGATCAGCAATTGGAACTGAGCAGCGTGCATGGCCGTGAGCGTAGACCAGTCACGTCGCCAGAAGTAGGCTCAGGCCGGCCACCGCAGCGACTCGTAGGACACTGAAATTGCCCCATTTTCGGCCAGCTGAGTTTTGGCACACTACGAGGTCGAAGCCCGCAGGGACACGCACAGAGCGGCCGGCGGCGAGCACGATCTCGACGGTCGGCTCGGCCAACAGGCCCGCGGTCGGCAGCCTCACCGGCACGAAGCGCCGCGGGCGAGCGACCGCCCGGCTCTGCCCGCGGCGGCGCAGCCACCAGCGAAGCGTCGAGATACTCAGGCCCTGCTCGGCCGCGAACCGGATCTGAGTCACGTCACTGCGGTCGAATTCTTCGAGAATCTCGGCGATTTCATCCGGCGAGCGGTGGCGTCGCCGGTTCGTGGGTTGTCGTAACATCGGGCACCTCCATGCCGCCACGATGCACGACCGGAGGCACCCCGGACAGGGCGTGGTTCACAAGACGCTTACGATCCGGCCGCGGAATCCGCTTCAGCAATCAGTCGTGTTTGCGCTCACGGCACTCGCGACGGGCTTTGTCGTTGTCCAGCGTCGAGCAATCGACGCCCTCGTCGTTGTCGATCTTCTTTTCGACTTTGCGCTCACGGCACTCGCGACGGGCTTTGTCGTTGTCCAGCTTCGAGCAATCAATACCCTGGTTGTTGCCGCCGTCGTGCTTGTCCGAGTCTGCGAAAGCAATGTTCGACCCCGTCATCATCACGAACGCCACCAGCAGCAATCTCATCTTTGACATAAACCACCTCCAATTATTCGACCACAAAGATAGGACACAACAACCTGGCGCTGCCGCCAAGCCACTTCTGAAATCGGACGACACCAAGCGATATCCACGTCAACGGTTCGGGAATCGCTCGTTCGCAGCGGTACTCTGAGCCGGCAGCCTGCAACGCTGACAGTCTGCCCGGCGGGATTTCACAAGCGGGTTCCACTGCCGGCACCCTGCGACCGGTGCCGGCCCGCGAAACCGCGGGTCGTTTTTGACGCATCAAGCAGTGGTCCCACTGTGTCGCGTCGACGCAAGATGGGAGTGCGCATCACCACACCTTCATCAGGGCCGACAGCACCTGATAGTCGAACGGCTCCGGGTGGGTCGCCGGGAGTTCGACGCCACCGAGCAGGTAGAAGTTCGCGCCAAGATGCGTGCGGAAACCCGGCGTGAACGTGACCGTCGTCGATTCCGAGTTGGCGTGGTTGGTCAGCTCCGTCAGGTTCACCGACACATACCCGACCAGGTCGCCGACGGGCGTCAAGTCGTGAGGGGTGAAGTAGTAGCCCGCGGCAACGTTCGCGTTGAAGGCGTCGCTGGCGCCGTCCTCGAATGGGACGAATCCGCCCGCGCCGCCGCGCAGCACGAGGCCTCCGACCGGGTTGTACCAGAAGTTGTACCAGGGGCTGAACGCGCCGACGTCCGTTCCGGTACTGTCGCTGCCGGTCGGCGTGCGAAACGTCAGGTCGATCGATTGACTGAAATTCTGCGACTCCGACAGCATGAAGCGCGGCGTGATCTGGATGTCGCCGAACGATGTTTCGCGATGCCCGCCGGCCTGCTCGTCGGAGACGACGAAAGGGAGGTCCCAGCGAACCTGGAAGCGTCGGTTGAGAGGCGTGTAGGTGGTCAGCCCACCGGCATAGTCGTCGCTGCCGTGGTCATCGGCCCACGCGAAGGTGGCCAGCGAGAGCCGGTAGAAGACGCCGTCTTGTGCGTTCATCCACCCCTGGCGCGGCGCCCCGCCCTCGCCGGCAGGGCCGGAGGCCCACGCCTGGTTCCAGCCCTCGCTGAAGAACGTACCGAGCGTCAGCTCGCTCCAACGGGACGCATCGTACACGTCGCCCGTGAGTGACTTTCCCACCACACCGACGAAGTCGTGCGGCTCGCTGGATTCCGCCTCCGCGGCCCACAGCGGACTCGCGCCGGTCGCCAGGGTGATCATGGCACAGCAAAGGATCCAGTGGGCCAGTCTCGATCTTTGCCGAACCATGGGGGTCTCTCCTTCATGCTGTCGTTCTTCGGAATCCGGCCTGGTGACGACCCCGGAACGGGGGCCGGGTGTCACCGAACGCGCACTCTATCGAATCACTTCAGGTTTAGCGTTGTCCGGGCAGGCCATTCTGTTGTTTGGGGCGGCCAACGAAGTGGCTCGCCTCCCGTAAGGGCGCTCGATACCGCGCTGCCCGGTACCTGTTCCAGCGCGACCAGCGGACCCCCGACGCGACCGATCGCAGCCGCGCGCAGCGGCATCAGGACGGCGCTCGCCCGGAGGACTCGGTGCGCGAGTTCAAGCAGACAGCGGAGAATCGCGCGGAGGGATAGGATACCGGGTACATCGTCCGCGCGAGTTCGCTGGCATTCAAGTTCGGCGACCCGGCATCGCCAATGCCGCGATGCGCTCGATCGTCCAAACCATCGCCAGCGAGCCGATAGCGTAAGCTGGAACGTAGTGCGTCCAGCGTGGCCAGTTCACCCGCAACCGCGCCAGCGACGTGACCCCCGCCAGCACCCCAACGACAAAGGCGAACTGGCCGAGTTCGACGCCGACGTTGAACATGAGCAGCGCCACCGGGATGGCGTTCTGCGGCAGACCCACCTCAGCCAGCGCGCCGTAAGCGTCCGGCCGTCGGCCGGTCCACGCTGCGTCGGGATAGTTCCGAGGTCGGCTAGCCCAGGGCGACGCTTTTCTCTGGCTCGGATGCACGCGCGGCAGCCCACGCCCGTGGCGTGAGCTCGCCGATGCGCTTGTTCGGGTAGGTTGCGACGGTGGCGATTACGTCGCGAAGGTAGGCGTAGGGATCGATGCCGAGT
>CAZQWQ010000011.1:0-2777 GCA_964596925.1 uncultured Gemmatimonadaceae bacterium
CCTCTAAATGACTTCGCCTGATTCGGAATTAATGGGGATAAGGCCTTGAAAAACGTGAGACCTGCCTTGTTTTCCTTGAGTGCAGTTCCTGAACAGCACCAAGGGACAGTCGGAGTAGGGATCGCGGTTGCCCACGACCCCCTCCACAGATCCGGACGAGCGGGACTACCGCATCCGGCTCCTGCCTCAGGTGATGACGCCCATGCGACGCAGGGGATAGGGGTGGTAGATGCGCGCGGGGGGCAACCAGCGGCCGATCAACCTGTCCATCCGGGCCCAAGTCAGTCGGCCCTTGTGGCTGCGGTGTGCGAGAGCGCGGTGCCAGTGTCGGCTCACCCCGTCTCGGAATGCCACCAGCGCCGGGCCATTCATCGGCACCCCGTAGTACCGCAGGTGTCCGCTGACGACCGAGCGTAGCCACACGCCCACCGCGGGGATGGGATCGTGCAGGCGTTGCCGGAGTTCGGTCTTCACCTCGCTCAGCTTCGCTTGCAGCCTCTTGCGCATCGTCTGCCGCAGCACCGTATACCGTCCATTCCGCTTCTTCCCGCAGATGTGCGTGAAGCCGAGGAAGTCGAACGTTTCGGGTTTGCCCTGTCCACGCTTGCGCCGGCTCTCGGCCGCGAACGGGCCGAACTCCAGCAGTCGTGTCTTGTCAGGGTGTAGCTCCAGCCGGAACTTCCGAAACCGCTCGGCGAGTTCGGTCCGGAACCGCTCGGCCTCCGATTGATGCTGGAATCCAACAGTGAAATCGTCCGCGAACCTCACGACGATCATGTCGCCACGGGGTTGCGTTCGTCGCCACTGCCGGACCCAGAGGTCGAACACGTAGTGCAGGTAGACGTTTGCCAACAGCGGTGATGCACTTCCGCCCTGGGGCGTCCCCGTCTCACTCCATGTCCGCGTCCCGTCCTCCAGCACGCCGGCGTTGAGCCACTTCTGGATCAATCGCACGACGCGCCGGTCCGCAATCCGGTGCTCGATGAACTTCACCAGCCACCCGTGGTCGATGGCATCGAAGTAGCCACGGATGTCGGCGTCGAGCACCCAGTTCACCTTCTTCGTCAGCAGTCCCGTGTAGAGCGCATCCAATGCATGATGCTGGCTGCGCCCCGGCCGGAACCCGTATGAGAAGCCGAGGAAGTCGGTTTCGTAGATCGCGTTCAGCACCGCCACCGTAGCCCGTTGGACTAGCTTGTCCTCCAGCACGGGCACTCCAAGCGGTCGCTGCCGCCCGTCGGTCTTGGCGATGTACGCCCTGCGCACCGGCTTCGCTCGATACGCTCCCCGCTTCAGCCGTTCAGCGAGGTCACGGAGATTGTCCTCCAGTCGCTCGCCGTAGTGCCGCCAGGTCTCGCCGTCCACACCCGGTGCCGCATCCCGCTTGAGCGCGAGATAGGCCGTCCGAAGTGTATCGGGCTGGTAGACGTGGTGCAGGAGCGCCGTGAGCCGTAACTTCCTCTCCCTGCGTGCTGCCTGACGTATCCGCTCCAGCGCACTGAGCGCGCCTTCCCGGCTCGGTGTCCGGAGCGCGTTTTGCTGGCGCGTCTTCCCTTTGGCCAAGCCCCTTCCCTCCATCCCCTCCGTCGCCGTTGAACTAGCGTTGTTCGGGGACTTCCTCGGTACTTCGGGCCTGTCCGACTTCCCGCGTCCGTTCATTGTCGGCGTGTGTCCTTGGACTTCCCGACACGTCCCGCGGCGCCATCCGCCGCGAGCGAACACGGGATCTCCCGGTTCTCGTGCGAGGCACTTGCGTACATGCACGGGGTCTTTGACCGCGCAGGGCTCCAGGACATCTCGCGATAGCGATGTACCGGATGGTGCCTTCCGCTTCCTCCTACAGCGTCGGCGCCCTGAAGTCGTGTTCTTTCGCGGCTCGATACCCGGCCTGCACGTACCCCTGTCAACGCTTCGACGCCGCCCTCGCGAGCGGCTCCGCATGACTCGGGGCCGGTGTGGGTCGCTACTCCTTCACCGTGTGACTTTCTCATTCACTGCACCTCGCCGATTTGTACCGGCGCACAGGAGGTCTCACGATGAACCTTCATGTGAAGCGGGCGACACGACTGTGGCTGCGACGACTGGACCGCAAGACGCGCGACGCGGAACTTAGGGTGCGCTGTCGCGTGCTGCTCAAGGTCGCCGCCGGCAGGTCGCGCAACGCGGCCGCGCGCGAGGTCGGCTGCGCCCCCTCGACCGCGGTGCGCATCGTAGCGCGTTTCGAGTCTCATGGGGAAGCGGCGCTGATGGATGGTCGGAGCGAGAACGGACGGCCCAAGGTGGACGACGACGTGAAGGCCGGGATCTGCAAGATCCTGGAGCAGAGCCCACCCGACTTCGGCTTTCCGCGTCCGACCTGGACGCTCGAGCTGCTCGCCCGGGTGATCCAGCAGGTGCTGCAGGTGGTGCTGTCGGTCGGCCACCTGTGGAAGATCCTGCGGTGGCTGCGGGTGCGTTGGGGAGCTCCTCGTCCGGTCGTGCGCTGCCCGTGGAAAGCCGCGCACCGCGCGGCCCGCATCGCCTCGCTGCGCCATCTGGCCACGCACCGACGGCCGGGGGACGTGGTGCTTTACGTGGACGAGGTGGACGTCCATCTCAACCCCAAGATCGGACCCGACTGGATGCTGCCCGGCACCCAGCGCGAGGTGGTGACCCCCGGGAAGAACGAGAAGCGCCATCTGGCGGGCGCCTACGATCCCGCCCACCAGCGGTTGGTCTACGTGACCGGCGACCGCAAGGCGAGCTGGCTGTTCCTGAACCTGCTGCGCGCGCTGCTG
>CAZQWQ010000012.1:0-3398 GCA_964596925.1 uncultured Gemmatimonadaceae bacterium
CGATGCCGCAGTGAAAGCCGTGCTGGCCCGTCTAGAATCGCATCGGGTTTCTCCTTCTGCGCGCAAAGCGCGCTGGTTGCTGACCTGCGCGGAGGCTACTCACGGCGAGTAGTGCGCAGGAGGAGGACCCAATGAGGATCACGGCATTGGAGCTGACCCGCCGCCACTTCGGGGCCTGCGCGGTGCTCCAGCCGGCGGCCGCCCGGTTGGTCGCTCGACTCGCCGGGCGGCCGCCGGTCGGTCGCGGTAGCTTCACGGGCGGCGGGCAGCTCAATGCCCTATCCGTTAGAAGGCGGCGCCAACACGCCCCGCCATGCAAGGTGTTCCGTGGCCCTCGACCTAAAGATGCTCATCGCTGCGGCGCTGCTCGCGTTAGCCCAGACGTTTCCCTATCTGGGTGCGGTCATCTGGTCCGGAGGGCTTCGCGCCGCGGCGGGGAACAGGCAGGAACTTCCACCGCTACCGGAGTGGGCGCACAGATCCGAGCGAGCGCAGCGCAACATGCTTGCGAACCTCGTGCCCTTTGCGGTGCTCGTCCTCATTGCCCATCAGACCGGTCTCGCTAACGCGCAGACGGCGTCTGGAGCCGTCGTGTTCTTCTGGGCGCGCCTGGCCTACGCGGTCATCTACATCGTAGGCATCCCATATCTTCGGACCGTCGCATTCATCATCAGCTTGGGCGGGTTCTTCGACGTCGCGCGAGTACTGCTCGCCGCGTGGAGTGAGGCCGCCGCCTAACAAGGCATTGGAGCTGACCGGCCGCCACTTGGTCGGCCTGCGGGGCACCCCAGCCGGCGGCCGCCCGGTTCGGGGTCGATTCGTCGGGCGGTCGCCGGTCGGTCCTTGGTAAACTCACGGGCGGCCGGCAGCTCAATGCCAATCCGTTGAACAGCCCAAAAGCGTGCGCGGCGAACCGAGCGGGAGCGCGCTAGTCTCTTCCCTGGAGTTCATCCGATGGCCCAGCTCGCTGAGCGAATCACTGTCAATCCCGAGCAATGCGGGGGTCGGCCTTGTATCCGCGGCCTCCGCATCCGCGTGGGCGACGTGCTCGACCTTCTCGCTTCGGGACTTTCGCCGCGGCAGGTGCTCGAAGAGTTGCCTGACCTTGAGCCCGAGGACGTTGCTGCTGCCCTCCGCTATGCAAGCCGCCGACTCGATCATCCGGTCTTGGCGGCGTGACTGGCATCCAGCCTACTCCGGGTGGAGTAGGCGCAGGGAGAGGCCTCGATGAGGATCAAGGCGCTGCAGCTGACGCGCCGCCGCTGCTCGGCCTGCCAGACCTTCCAGCCGGCGGGCGGCCGGTGGGGTGGCGGGAACGGCGGCCGCCCGCCGGAGTACCATGGTGGTAGTACGGCGGCGCGCAGCTGAGCGCCGGTCCGTTAGGCCGCGCTCCGACGCTCTGCAGCGATGATCCGAGCGAGTTGGCGTTTCGTCGTTCCGATCGCAAGCAGCGAACGGACGAGGAGGTCCAAGGTTACCGACTTGTCCCCGGCCTCCATCTTCGCTACCCGCGATTGACTCGACTCGAGTCGCCTTGCCAGCTGCATCTGGCTCAACCCCTGCTTCTGCCGCTCCTTGCGCAGGCTCTGCGCCAGCGAGAGCTTCAGTTCGATGAACGCAGCCTCCTCGTCGCTGAGCCCCAAGAACTCGCGAGTCGATCCCACCCTCCACCCAGCTCGCTCCAGTCGCATGCGCTTGACCTTCTTCACGGCTGGCCTCTCCCCGCGTCCCGGTCGTACCGCCGGGCGCGCTCCTTGCAGTTCTCGATCACGTACGTCGGCGTCCGCGGCGTCTTCTTGTCGTGCACGTCCAAGATCACGATCGCATCCGAATCCACCCGGTAGAAGATCCGCCAGTTGTGACTTTGATCCCTCACTCGCAGCTCGTGGCACCGTGGCCCCATCGCACCCATCGGCCGGGAGCGCGGCAACCCCAGGCGGAGCCCCTGCTGCAGCTGCCGCAGCGCATACCCCGCCTCCACCCGGGCCTCCTTCGAGAAGGGGGGCGTCCGGATCTCGCCGTAAAGCCACACCAGGGCCTTGTCGGGCATCGCCAGTTCCAGTATATGTCAGATCCGATATCGTGTCAACGCGCGGCCTAACAAGGCGCTGCAGCTGACGCGCCGCCGCCCCGGGGCCTGCCGGGGCTTCCAGCCGGCGGGCGGCCGGTTGGGTGGCAGGAGCGGCGGCCGCCCGCCGGAGTACCATCGTGGTTCACCGGCGGCGCGCAGCTGAGCGCCGGTCCGTTAGGCCGCGCGAGGCACTCAGAGGTACGCGATGAAGAAAGGCAGAGCCAGCAGAACAGCCGAGATGGCAGCGGCCACGCGTGCAGAGCACTATCTGTACGAGTCGCCCGCGATTTTCGAGGATCCATTCGCGCTGGCGTTCACGAGTCCCGTGTTGCGCAGGATCGTCATCACGAAGCCGCTGCGTTGGTTCGTGAACGACGTGTTGATGCGCTGGGGGCACCCTCTTGAAGCGGAGATAGTCGCCCGAAGCAGATACGCGGAGGACCTCCTCGAACAGGCGATCGCCGCTGGGGTTCGCCAATACGTCATCGTCGGAGCTGGATTCGATTCCTTCGCCTTGCGCCGCCGGGACCTCGAGCCAACAGTTCGAGTCTTCGAGCTCGACCACCCCGACACGCAGCGAGTCAAACGCCAGCGCCTCCTGACCCTGGGCGTTGACCTACCCAACAACGTTGAGTTCGTGGGGATCGATTTCGAACATGAGTCCGTAGCGGATGGTCTGATCCGAAGTAACTATCAGCCAGGGCGTCCGGCGTTTTTCTCTTGGCTCGGAACCACATTTTATCTCTCGAATGCGGCAACGATTTCCACTTTGGGTTCCATCGCCGGGCTCGCTGCTACGGGCAGTGAGGTTGTCTTTGACTACTTGGTCTCCGAGCATGTCCTCTCGCGCGAGGATGCGCGCATCGTGCGGAAGCTGAAGCGACTCACAGCCCGGCTAGGGGAACCTTTGGTCGGCGAGTTTCATTCCACGGAACTGGAGGGTACCTTTCGTTCCATAGGTCTCGAACTGATCGAGAACCTCCCTGGAGCAGAACTGGAGGAGCGGTACTTCGCCAATCGACATGAGGGTGTGCGACTGACACCGTTCTCGTTCGCTCATGGACGTGTCTCGTACCGCGCGGCCTAACAAGCCGCTGAAGCTGACGGCCGCGGACTTCAGCCGTGCGGGGGGCGTGAGCCGACACGGAACGTTGGTCGCATCTCGCGCGGCCGCAGCTTAGCGGCCATCCGTTAGGCGCACCAGGCACACGTCCGCGGGGTGAGCACCTGGAATCACAACAAGCCCGTCGACGAGAGCCCGACCTGAGAGGGAACCCGACACCGCCGATGAGCCTGACCCCTCACCACGCGAAGTACTTCGCCCACG
>CAZQWQ010000013.1:0-9651 GCA_964596925.1 uncultured Gemmatimonadaceae bacterium
ACGATGCCGGTGACCTGGCCGCTCTGGTCGAGGATCGGCCCGCCGCTGTTGCCCTTGTGGATGGGCGCCGAGATCTGGAAGGTCGCGGCATCGCCGCGCAGTCCCGAGGTGGCGCTCACGTAGCCGAAGGCGACGTTGGGCTCGCTTCCCAGGATGCTGGCGAGCGGATAGCCCACCACCGTCACCGACTCCCCGGCCTGCAGCGGCACCCCTTTGCGGAACGCCGCCGCCTCGGGAAAACTCCGGCCCGCGCGCAGCAGCGCGAGGTCATTCTTCGCGTCCGAGGCGACCCGCTCGGCGCTGGCGCGGCGCTTCTCAGGATCCACCACCACGATGCTCGAGCAGCCGTCCACCACGTGGTGATTGGTGACGATGATGCCATCGCGGCTGGCGACGATGCCGGCCCCGATGGTGGATTTGCCGGGTGATGGCATGCTATCCGCCTTCGGCTGCGGCTGCGGCTGCGGCGGCTGTGGCTGCGCCTGCGGCGGCTGCGGGTTCTCTCCCCGCGCGAGCGCGCAAGCGTGCTGCAGGAGCTTTTCCTCGACGCCGCCGGGCGCCACCTCCGTGAGCGCGGCCGCCCAGCGCTCGCGCTCCCGGGCGCTTGCCGTGAGCTGCACGCCGGCGCCGTCGAGCAGCGCGATCGACGTCATCGCGACCTTCTTCGCCTCGCACTGCGCCGCCAGCCCGTTCACCGCAAACCGGTAGCGATGTCTCCTGTCGCGGGTCTCGCGTTCCGTGCCGTACTCGACGCGGACGCGGTATTGCACGTAGTCCTCGGCCTTGCTCACCGAGCCGCGGTCGAAGTAAACCTTACCGGTTCGGCTGGTGGCAAAGAGCTCCCAGTTCTCCTGCGCCCGCGCCGCCTGGCCGATGCCCAGGCAGAGGAGGGCGAGTGCGAGGACGCGGGCGAGGACGCGAGCGCGGATCGGCATGTGCCATGGATGATGGCACACGCCGGTGCTACCTACTGTTTCGTGGCCCCCTTTCCCAAGGGGGGCGTACGGGGGTCGCGGGGGCTTGGGCTACCGACGGCTCACCGGCGTTCAAGCGTGGGCCAGCGGACGTACCGCACGCAGCCGGCCGCTGATCGTCCGTTCGGCGGTTTTCAGATCGTAAGCCGCTTGCAGATTGAGCCAGTATTGCGGCGATGTGCCGAAAGCGCGGCCGAACAGCAAGGCAAGTTCCGCCGTTACCGGCCGCGTGCCCTTCACGACGTGGGAAATCCGCATGGGCGCCACCCCGATAGCGCGGGCGAACTCCGCTTGAGAACTGCCTAATTCATCCAGCGCTTCCTTCAGGAATGCCCCCGGATGAATCGGCGCAAGGCCGTTCTTGATAGTCATAGCGCTCTTTCCTCAGTGGTAATCGACGATCTCCACGTCAAAGACATCGCCGCCCTCGAACCGGAAACACACGCGCCATTGATCGTTGATGCGTACGCTCCATTGCCCTCTGCGGTCGTGCTTCAACGCTTCCAGCCGGTTTGAAGGCGGGAAGCGCAAATCTTCAAGTGTCGTCGCCGCATTGAGCTGCGTAAGCCGCATCGCCGCCCGCGTTCGAATTTCCGGCGGCAAGCGCCGGGATTTTCCAGTCGTGAAGAAACGTTCCGTCTCGGACGAGGCGAAGGACCGGATCACGCGAAGTCATGCTAAACAAAATGTTTACGCCTGTCAAGTGCCGGGGGAACGCTGTCTGGCTGCGGACCACTCCACCCCTCCAGGTCTCGTAGTCGCCCTTTCCTGGGCGCTCCGCTGGCCGACAATCTCGAAAGGCACCTCGGTGGCGCGCCCTCCGCCTGCGCCTGCGGCGGCTGCGGGTTCTCTCCCCGCGCGAGCGCGCAAGCGTGCTGCAGGAGCTTTTCCTCGACGCCGCCGGGCGCCACCTCCGTGAGCGCAGCCGCCCAGCGCTCGCGCTCCCGGGCGCTTGCCGTGAGCTGCACGCCGGCGCCGTCGAGCAGCGCGATCGACGTCATCGCGACCTTCTTCGCCTCGCACTGCGCCGCCAGCCCGTTCACCGCAAACCGGTACCGATGTCTCCTGTCGCGGGTCTCGCGTTCCGTGCCGTACTCGACGCGCACGCGGTATTGCACGTAGTCCTCGGCCTTGCTCACCGAGCCGCGGTCGAAGTAAACCTTACCGGTTCGGCTGGTGGCAAAGAGTTCCCAGTTCTCCTCGGCCGGCGACGCCAGACTGCTGCAAAGGCAGAGGAGGGCGGATGCGAGGAGGCGGAGGGCCGACATGTGCCACGGATGATGGCACAGCCTTCCCAGATGCCGGAGCGAACTGCTTTTTAGTTGCCCCACTTTTTTGACGCATAAAATGTCCTTGCGCGGTTGTATCCTAAAAGATACAATAGCTCATTCAAGCCGGTGGGAGAAGGTGTTCCGGAATTACGAATCGCCCACGGACCCGGGTACCGGATCTATTTTGTGCAGCGAGGGCAAGCGGTAGTGATCCTGCTTGCCGGCGGCGACAAGCGCACACAGGAGCGCGATATCAAGGTCGCGATCGAGCTCGCGCGCGGACTATAGGAGAGTGCGATGGCAAAGACACGAACGAAGAAGTGGGATGCGACGGAGCATCTTAAATCCGATGAAGATATGGTCGCTTATCTCGAAGCGGCCCTGGAGGAGAGCGACGCCGCGCTCGTCGCGGCCGCCTTGGGGGATATTGCGCGCGCCAAGGGAATGACCGACATTGCGCGGCAAGCAGGCCTCGGGCGTGAGAGCCTATACAAGGCCTTGTCACCCGGAGGTAATCCGGAATTCTCCACGGTGCTGAAGGTCGTGAAGGCGCTCGGTTTGCGGCTTCACGCGACTGCGGAGCACTAATCCGGTAATTCGTGCTACGGCAGATGGTCGGCGGTTCGAATCCGGCACCGCCTGCCAGAAATGCAAAGGCCGGCTTAAGACCGCCGGCCTTTTTTCAGATGGTCTGCACCCACAGGATCTGGCCGGGGTCCGCCCGAGGGCTACTTCTTCGTCACCGTCACCGACCTTGTCGCAAAGTTCCGGGCTGGATCCTCGGCGCGCGCCGTGAGGGTGGAGCTGGTCGTCGTGGTCGTCGTCTTCTTGCCGCCCTTGGTGCTGGTGCTGGTCGCCGCCCAGCTATAGGAGAGCGTGGACCCGTACGACACCGCGACTTCCTTGCCGTCCATCGTCAGGCTGATCTTCGAGACCTTCTGGTTATCGGTCGCCGACACGCTGACCGGCACCGTCCCGCTCACGGTGCTGCCGGCGAGGGGGTTCTGGATCGTGACCGTCGGCGCCACGGTGTCGTTGGCGACCGTCACCGCGATGGTGCTAGAGGACGCGGAGTTGCCCGCGGCGTCGTAGGCGCGCGCCTGCAGGTTCACTTGCCCGTCCGGATACTTGCTCGTGTCGAGTTCCAGCCGGCGACCCACTGCGGCGCGAGATCCGGATGCGTCGTGTCCACGCCGCCCTTGAGGATCGCGATCGTCACGCCGGCGCCTTGCCTCTCCGAGCTCGTGGAGAAGGCCGAGGCGGGGCAGGTAGTGATCATCACCCGGCGTGGCCGGCCAGTGGTGAAACTCGTGCGCGCCAAGCCGGAAAAGGCAATCGACCGCTCGGCACTGATTGACGAGATTACCGCTTTCAGCAAAACCTGCGAAGTGGGACGGATCAATTTGCGCAAGCTGGTCGCGGCGGGACGCGACTAATTGGAGCCTGCAGAAACGGCGGCTACTACGTGCGCACCAGGCCGATGAGATCATCAGCAAGGCGACGCGGCTGGGCATTATTGTCCACGGGGAACCGGTTGCAATGCAATCGCTGGGCGCCCTCGCACGGCAGCTTGCACTGACTTCCTACGACGCCTCCTACATCGAGCTCGCGCAGCGGCTCGGGCTGCCCTTGGGGGCGAGAGACGCAGCGTTGGTCGCGGCAGCGCGACGCGCCGGCGTTGCCACCGCTTGAGGTAGCCAATATGTTCAGTTGCCCCCCTTTCAAGGGGGGGCGTACGGGGGGTGTCTTCCGCCTTACTTCCTGTTCACCGTCACCGCCCTGGTCCCGAAGTTCCCCGCCGGATCCTCCGCCCGCGCGGAGATCGTCGAGCTTGCGGCCCCTTTGCCCTTCGGCCTCGGCGCCGCCCAGCTGTATGAGAGGGTGGTCCCGTACGAATTGGCGACCTCCTTGCCGTCTATCGTCAGAATGATCTTCGAGACCTTCAGGTTGTCGGTCGCAGACACGTTGATCGGCACCGTCCCGCTCACTGTGCTGCCGGCGGCCGGGTTCTGGATTGCGACCGTCGGCGCCACGGTGTCGTTGGCGACCGTGAGGGTGACGGTACTCGACGAAGCCACGTTGCCTGCCGCATCGTAGGCGCGGGCCTGGATAGTGAGTGGCCCGTCCGCATACGCGGTGGAATCCAGCGTCATGCCGTAGGGCGCACCTGTGTCGGTCGCTTTAAGCGTGCCGTTCACCAGCAGTTCCACGCGTGCCACGGCGACGTTGTCCGTGGCGGTGGCATCGACCGGGACCAGGCCGGATACTTTTCCGCCGGTAGGCGCGGCGATTGCCACGCTCGGTGCCTGCGTATCGCTCGGCGTGGTACCGAGTATCGTCGCGACGGCCGTGGCCGCGTTTACCCGGCCGTTGCCGAACTGCTGATCCCAACCTGCGCCACCGAGGTCCTTCGCGGAAGAAAACAGCACGCTGTCGTAGTTCGCCGGTTGCAGCCCGGGCTTGGCGCTCATCATCAGCGCGTACACGCCCGCAACCACTGGGCTCGAGGCGGAGGTGCCGCTCACCGCGCCATAGCCGCCGCCGCGGGTCGTGGTCCAGATGCTGATTCCCGGGGCGGTGATGTCTACGTAATCGCCCCAGCTGGAAAAGCTCGCGCGGCCGTCCACGGTATCAGTGGCCGCCACGACCGTGAGGGAAGGGCTGGGCGGATCGGTCCGCAGGACGCCGGTGTTGCCGGCAGATGTAGTGACGACGCCTCCTTTGCTGCGCATGTATTGAGCGGCGCTGTCGACAGTGGCGCTGGCCGATACGCCGAGGAAGCTGATGTTGGCCACGCGCGCGCCGTTATCCGCCGCCCACGTGAGCGCCGAGGCCATCATGCTGAAATAGCCGTTGCCGGCGGTGTCGGTGACGCGCAGCGGCATGATCTTTGACTTGAAGCCCACGGACGCGACGCCGAGCGAATTGTTGCCTGCAGCGGCAGCGATGCCCGCGATGGCGGTGCCATGGCCGTGCACGTCGGTGACGTTGTTGTTGTTGTCGAAGAAATTCCAGCCTGGCACGATCTGCGCCGCGAGGTCCGGGTGCGTGACGTCGACGCCGGTGTCGAGGATCGCGATCGTTACGCCCATACCCTGCGCGCTGTCCCACGCGGTCGACGCGCTGATTCTCGGCAGGTGCCAGGAGCTGGGGTAGTTCGGGTCATTCGGCGTGAGGGTTGGCTCGAGCACGCCATCGACCTCGGCAATCTTGAGATTTCGGTTCTTGCGCAGCGCTTCCGCCACCGCGACTGCGTTCGCCTGCGGCGGCAGTTCGATGACGTGCACGTTGAGCTGCTTGATCTTCTCGCCACGCTTTCCGCCATGGCCCTTGACGATGTTGTCCAGCTCGGCGTCCGAGAGCCCGGGGCGCGGCTGCACCAGCACTCGGCTCTGTACGTGCCGGTCGGGAAGCTGCGGCTTGCCCCGAAGCTGCGCAGGAACTGCGCTGGCCCATAGCAGCAGGGCACTTGCGGCGGCCGTAAGTACGACGATAGTGGAATTGCGTTGCATGGCTCGCACCCTTCCCCTTGTTGGCTCGAGCCGATTGTCAAATTACGTAGTTGGCCGGGGAACCAAATGCATCACGTTAAGGATTGCAAAAGGGGGTGGTGCTCCAAAAGGAGGCACTATGCCGCGCGCCGGACGAGGACAACCGCACACGCGCCCGCCAAATGAAACGGGGCGGGCATTGCGCCCGCCCCGCCGGTTCCTGCTCCCTACCTCAAAGAATGTAATCCGGCAGCACGTTCCAGAACGCGTCGGGCGTATTCGCCACGGTGAAATCGACGTTGGTGCCGTCCTCGCTCCAACCGACCAGGCTGCCGTTCTGCGATGCGACGAGGTGTCCCTCGTTGAACGCCCTCAGGCTCTCGTAGAGGTCTTGGCCGCTAGCCTGCACGTTCGCCAGGGTGTCGTCCACGTCGACGTCGGTAATCCAGGCCGCAAGCCCCGAGGAAAGATTGGTGCCTGACCCCGCGCCGTTGGCATCGCCCGTGAACACCTTGGTGTTCTGGTTGTACTCGAAGCTGTTGCTGTTGTTGCCCGCCGAGAGCGCACCGTCGTTGTTGCTGTCCACCTTGCCGGTGCTGCCGGCGTAGCTGTAGGGGCCCTGGCCCCGCAGCCACATCGCCGCCTCCGACACGATGTTGTTCGGCCCCTCGGCGTTGGTCGTATCCTGGTTCGAGTCCCCGGACATGTTGTTGATGGTGAGCTGCGCCGTGAGGGCCTCGCGCATCATCAGCTGGCGCAGGTCGCCCACGCTGTCTGCCGCGCCGATCAATTGCTGCGCGGCTGCAAGCGTCACGAACAGCGTCACTTCGCCCTGGTCGGTCAGGCCGTTGGCGTTGATGTCGCCGATCAGGATGCCTTTGACGTCGGAGGGCGTGATCGAGCCGCTGCGATTGGAGTCCACCGCAATGAGCACATCACGCATGCTCAGGTCGGTGCCCACCAGGCCGTCCCATTGGTTGGTGCTCAGGCTTCCGTCCCACGCTGCCTGGTGCGAGGCCCACCAATTCGCGAGCGGGGCGTTCATTGCTAGGCCAGCGAAAGCGAGCGCCGTGACTTCGACCTCCGCGCTGGTGGACAGCGGGTGCGTCTGGTCGGTGTCCACCGTGGCGGTGTTGGTGATCTTCAGGTCGTCGTTCACGTCGCTCGCGTCGACGCCCACCGTGTGCGAGTACTCGTAGGTCCAGATCTCGCCGATATCGAGCTCGCCGTCGTCGTCGTCGTCGCCGCCGGCCGTCCAGTCTTCAGTGTCTTCGTGCACGCCGTTCTCGTTGGTGTCCCCCTCGAGATACAGGGTGACAGGCGAGCCGCCCTCGACCTCGTCGGCCACCACGACATTGGTGAGCGACACGTTGCCGAAGTTCTCCACCTCGACCGTGTAGTCGATGGTCTCGCCCGTGAGCACCGCGTCCTTGGTGATCATCAGGTGATTGGCCGCCGCGGCCACCACCACGGAGGCCGTGTCGCTGCCGCCCGCGCCCTCTTCGGTGGTCACCGTGGCAGTGTTGTCAAGCTGGCCCGGGGTCCTGACGTACCACTCCTCGAAGCCGCCGTCGGTGTTGCTGAACGCCGAGTACAGGTAGATGTAATCGTCGTCATCGAGCACCGCATCGCGCGCGATCGGGATGAGCACCGCGTAGTCGCCGTGGCCGCTGCCCGTGCTCCAGTCGTTCAGCAGCACCGAGACATTGCCGCCGCCATCCAGGTCGTAGAGCGGGGTGGAGAGGCCGGAGTCGAAGCCCGTGCCGTTGAAGTCGGTCAGATCGCCCGTCGCGGCGGTGAAGAGCTTCAGCGCCTCGAGGGTGAGCAGGGGATTGTCATGGCTGTTGAGCTCATTGGTATCGAGCCGGAACTCCAGGTACAGCTGGTCGTCGATGAGGATCACCGGCACGTCGCCCACCCGGATCGAGTGGTTGAAGATGGCGGTGTTGCCCTCGTCGAACTGCTGCGGCCGGAAGTCGGTGTTGTAGCCCTGTTCCTCGCCGTTGCGCTGGATGCGCACGAACGAGTCGATCAGCCCCGAGCCGGTGGCCGGGTAGTCCGAGCCGGCGAAGAACAGCGTGCCGTTCGCTTCGCCCGGCAGCGCGGCGATGCCGCCGTCCTGCCACTCGAGGTGGCCGATGAAGTCGATGTCGTCCTGCGTGGCCGTGTAAGTGTGCGTGTAGGTCCAGGTCTCGCCGACGTCCAGCTCGCCGTCGCTGTTGAGATCTCCGTCGTCGAACCAGTCCTCCACGCCATCCAGCACGCCGTTCTCGTTGGTGTCGCCCGACAGGTACAGCGTGACCGGTGAATAACCTTCCACCTCGTCCTGCACCACGACGCCCGTCAGCCGGATGTCGCCGGTGTTCTCGACGGTGATGGTGTAGGTGATGTAATCACCCGCGGTATCCACCTTGCCGTCGCTGTCCTCGGAGCCGTCCGCGTTGAATACGCCCGACACGCCCTTGTCGATCTCGAGGTCTGGCGTACCGAACACGTTGCCGAAGTTGAGCGGCGCTGCGATGCCGAACGGGCCGGACAGCTCGAGGTCGTTCTCGGTGACGATGATCTCGACCGGATCGCCGAAGCTCTGGAACCAGCCCGGCTGCGTGGCCTCGTAGATGAAGTAGGTGCCCGGCTCGAAAAACACGCCCGGCGCGATTTCCTCTCCGATGTCAAGAATGAAGGTGTAGGCGCCGCCGCCTCCCGTCAGGGTCGACGCGACAAATCCGTTCGTCGGGTCAGTGTCCCAGTCTAAATAGATCACCCAGTTCTCGATGCCAGGTTCGCTGAGCGGATCCTCGAACTCGAAATCCCAGTCGCCTTCAATGTCGAGGTCGTTCCACTTAAACCCGGTCACTGTGAGCTGCGGCGGGGTGGGGCGCTGCGGCAGGAGGACGTCCTCATCGCCGGTGGCCGGGCCGGACTCGTCGGAGTCGGCCGTCGCGAGGTTGTAGAAGTGCCCGGCGTCGATGTCGGCCAGTGTGATCGCGTAGGTGGCGGTGAACGTCTCGGTATCGGTCTCGCCTACGTCCAGTGTGGTCGGGTCGCCGGAGACGGTGACCCCGCCGATGGTGTCGGCGACCGACACGTTGTGCAGCGTCACGTTGCCGTCGTTGCTCACCTCGAACGCATAGGTGATCAGTTCGCCGACGTCGGCAAAACCGTCAAAGTCGGTCGCCGTGTTGTCGATGCCGTCGCCCTCGTCGTCGGTCCAGGTGCCGGTCTTGATGATCGACAGCAGCGGGTTCTGCGGCAGCGGCTCGTTGTTGTCGTCGTCATCCGGGGGCGATTCGGTGGAATCGGCGGTGGCGAGGTTGTAGACAAACCCCGCGTCGATGTTGGCCTGGGTGATCGCGTAGCTCGCCGTGAAGGTGGTGGTGTCGGTCTCGCCCACATCCAGCGTGGTGGGCCCGCCCACCACCGTCACCAGCGGATCGGTGACCGTGACGTTGTGCAGCGTCACGTTGCCGGTGTTGGCGACCGAGAAGGTGTAGGTGATCAGCTCGCCCACATCGGCAAAGCCGTCCTGGTCCACGCCGTCCACCCACGTGCCGGTCTTGAGCAGCAACAGGGCCGGGTTCTGCGGCAGCGGCTCGTTGTTGTCGTCGTCATCCGGGGGCGACTCGTTGGAGTCGGCCGTGGCGAGGTTGTAGACAAACCCCGCGTCGATGTCGGCCTGGGTGATCGCGTAGCTGGCCGTGAAGGTGGTGGTGTCGGTCTCGCCCACATCGAGCGTGGTGGGCCCGCCCACCACCGTCACCAGCGGATCGGTGACCGTGACGTTGTGCAGCGTCACGTTGCCGGTGTTGGCGACCGAGAAGGTGTAGTTGATCAGCTCGCCCACATCGGCGAAGCCGTCGGCGTCGGCGCCATCCACCCAGGCGCCGGTCTTGAGCACCTGTAGAAGCGGGTTCT
>CAZQWQ010000014.1:0-2114 GCA_964596925.1 uncultured Gemmatimonadaceae bacterium
CGGCAGGAGAGCTTGGTCCACTTGACCGCGTTCTTGCCCTCCTTGATCCACTGCTCGGCCGTGCCCCGACCGTTGTAGAACTTGACCACGTTCTTGGACCGCCAGGAGAGATTGGTGACGATGAACCCCACACGTGGGAACAACTCGCCGGCGTGCCACTCGATCTTGGCCACCACGCGGCGCGACTGTTGCCACGACTTCGCCTGATACTGGAAGCTGTGGAAGAAGACCTTGGGCTGGTGTGAAGGCCGCCCCACCGGACGTATGAGCAGGTGCTCGATTTCCCGCTCCAGCACGGCGTTAGCTTTGAGGCGAATGGCGTAACGATAGCCCTCTTTCTCCAGCAGGCAGTACAGCGCCGGATCAGCAAAGGCGGCGACGCCGCGAAAGAATTTCGGTCAGCGTTCACGGATTTTTGCGAAACTGGTCTTCGCTAGCAGGGGTGTGCATCGTGTAGCTTGGCGGGATGGAGACGCCGAGGGATCATCTCTGTCCGAATTGTGTGTCGCTTGAGCATCGCATCGCGGTTCTTGACGACCAAGTTGCCGCCCTGCAAGCGCAACTGGCCGCGTCGAAGAAGAACTCCACCAATTCTTCCAAACCACCGTCGAGCGACATCATCAAGCCGCCAAGACCGGGCGGTGTCGGCGGCCGCAAACGGAAGCGGGGTGGGCAGCCTGGCCATCCGCGGCACGAGCGGCCGCCGTTTACGCCCGAAGAAATCGACGAGCGTGTCGACTATACGGTCTCCATCTGTCCCGACTGCGGCGGCCGGACCAGGCCGCTCGACCTCACCCCGCGCGTTGTGCAACAGGTCGAGATCGTCCGCTCGCCGATCACGGTCAGCGAACATCGGAGCCAGGCATGCTACTGTCGCCACTGCCAAAAAACCCATTATGCCAAGATTCCCGCGGCGGTCCGTCGCGCCGGCCTCGTCGGCCCACGACTGACGGCGCTGGTGGCCTTTCTCAAAGGCGGCTGTCACTGCTCTTTCACCACCATCCGCAAGTTCCTGCGCGACGTCGTCGGTGTGACGGTCAGTCGTGGGCAGTTGCGCAACGTGTGTGCCAAAGTCAGTGACAGCCTGGATGCCGCCTACGACGAATTGCTGACCGCGGCGCCCGCGCAAGCGGTATTGAACGTCGACGAAACGGGGCACAAGGAGTATGCCCAGCGGCTCTGGACCTGGTGTTTTCGCGCGGCCACGTTCACCTTGTTCAAGATCGATCCATCGCGCTCGTCTCAGGTGTTGGTCGACGTGCTGGGGGAGGAGTTCCAGGGCGTGCTGGGCTGCGACTACTATAGCGCATACCGCAAGTACATGGGCGATTTCAACGTGCTGGTGCAGTTCTGCCTGGCCCATCTGCTGCGCGATATTCGCTTTCTGGTCGAGCATCCGAATCCGCGAAATCGGGCTTACGGCCGGCGCCTGCTGGCGGCCACGCGGCAAGTGTTTCACGTGATCCATCAGCGCCGCAAGTACTCCGCCGCTAGGTTTCAGGTCGCGCTCGAAGATGCTGGCGACGAGCTTTGGGCGCAAGCCGTGTACCGGGTTCCCGGCACCAGAGAAGCCCAAAACCTGGCGAAGCGTTTCGAGAAGCACGGCGAAAGCTATCTTCGCTTCATCACCACGCCGGGCATCGAGCCGACGAACAACCTGGCGGAACAGGCGATTCGCTTCGTGGTGATCGACCGCCACGTGACCCAAGGTTCGCGGAGCGAAGCGGGCCGCCGCTGGCTGGAACGGATCTGGTCGACGATGGCCACCTGCGCCCAACAGGGCAAATCAGTGTTCGAGTTCCTGGTTGAAACGGTGCAAGCGCACTTCCAAGGCCAGCCTACTCCTTCGATGCTGCCGAACACCTCATAGCCGTCACGCGTGCTGGCCTACCCGGCTCGCTCCATTCGCATCGACGGCTTCATGGAACACTCACCACGCTCCCGCTACGCCCGGATTGTCCGTAAAATCGACGAGACACCTGATCGGTGGAGAAGAACCGGTCGTGAACGCCAACCCGATGTTCGCTGACCGTGATCGGCGAGCGGACGATCTCGACCTGTTGCACAACGCGCGGGGTGAGGTCGAGCGGCCTGGTCCGGCCGCCGCAGTCGGG
>CAZQWQ010000015.1:0-63156 GCA_964596925.1 uncultured Gemmatimonadaceae bacterium
CGCGCCCGAGCCCAGGTCCACGACCGTTTCGCCGGCCGCGACGGCCGCCAGCTCCATCGGCGAGCCGCAGCCGTAGAAGCGGTCCAGCACGTCTTGCGGAATGTGGGCGACCGCGCTCGCGTCGTACTTCGTGGGGCAGCACAGATCTGCCTGGGGCTGCTCGGCGGCGGCGCCGTAAAACTCGCGCACCTTGGCGCGCGGCCGGTCCACGTCGAAGGAAAGCACGCAGTTGGAGTGCAGGGGAAGCACGGGCTGCTCCGCGAGCGCACCGTCCGCGGTGCCGCAGGCGATCGCGCCTTCCCCCATCGCGTGCAGCACGACCGGTGCGTCGTAGCCCGAGCGACGGTTCCGGCGGTCGCGCTTTTCCCGGCCGAGCGTCGTCATCACCCGGCGCACGAGCGCGAGCTGGATCGGGTAGTAGGGGTCGGGTGCCAGCGCGTCACCGCCCGAGAAGCACCAGGCATGCTCCCAGTCCCCGCCGCCGGTGAAGAAGCGGAACGGATCGTCCCGGACGGACGGTTTGCGCGCCAGAGTCGCCTCGCGGAGCTGACGGACGACAGGTGACGTCTCGAGAATCGTGGCGAGGTTGTCCCGCGTCGCGTCGCCGCACAGCAACGCCCGCTCGTTCGCGAGGGCGGCCGTGGGGTACACCTTCCCGTCGAAGTTCACGCACAGCGAGTCCCAGCCACCGTTGCCGAAGTCGTACTTCACACCGGGGACGCCGTTCACCCGGCGCTTCACCGCCTCGACGTTGTCGAGGCTGACCCCGAGCAGCTCCGCGGCGTCGGCCGTGCGCTGCACGGCGTGGACGAGATCGGGGATCTCGGGGAAAAAGCCGTTCAGGCTCGCCGCGGCCCGCCCGCGTTTGTGGGTCCACATGAGGTGGTGGCTCCGCGCGCCGACCGTTCGCGCGATCCCCGGGATCTCGGGCAGCTCGGCGAGGTTCCGTTTGGTGGTAACCGTCGTCAGCGAGACCTCAAAACCGAGATCGGCGAGCAGCCGGGCCCCATCCAGGGCCTGTGCGAGAGTGCCCGGGCCGCGGATGGCGTCGCTGGTCTCGGCACGCGCGCCATCCACTGAGACCTGAAAGCGGACCCGGCTCCGGTCGAGCGCGGCGAGCCCGGACCGGATGGGACCCCGGAACACGGTCGCGTTGGTCAGCACGATGACCTCGAGGCCACGAGTGTCGGTGGCATGGCGCAGCAACGTGAAGACGTCCTTGCGGACGAACGGCTCGCCGCCGGTGACGTACAGGCGCTCGAGCCCGAGCTGCGCCGCCCGATCCACGACGGCAAGCCAACGCTCGAGCGGCAGTCCCGCTTCCTTGCCGGGGCCCGACGAGACGAGACAGTGCGTGCAGGATAGGTTGCAGGCGTTGTTGATCTGCAGCCACAGCTCGCGCAGCCCCTGCGGCTGGACGAGCGCCAGCCGGCCGGCATAAGGCTGCGTGAGATAGGGCTTCTCGGAGAGCATCCCTGCGCGGTCCACAGCACGCAGAAAGTCGTGCACGTGAACCCACGCCTTGCCCGCCTCGAGCCCGGCCTCCGCCGCATGGCGCGCCACCAGCCCGCCGAAGGTGAGCGAGCCGCCCGCCGCGGCGATCGCGGCGAGCAAGCGCCGGCCGGCCGGCTCGACCGCGATCCAGTTCGGCGCGGCCCCGTCCACAGCGTAGCTGAGGCCATTGTCGTCGAAGACGTGCAGCTGAGGGACGTACAGAGGAGTCCGCTCGGTGAGAATCATTCCGCTGACCTCCACAGAGTTCGACTGTCGGAGGGCGTTCTCTCCGATGTCAGGTTGATCCTGATACGATCCTGAGCCGCGCTCGGATCTCTACGGCGCACTGTCCGGCTCCCACGTGAGGCCGCGGACCTCCGCGACCGCGCGGCCGCCCAGCATGTCCATGTCTGCGCTCACGCCCACCGCCACGATCCGCTGCGGCGCCCGTCGGAAGGCGCCACGATAATCGGCGAACGGATCGCGCCGCTCGACGTGCCAAGAGCCGTCCGCGTCTTGGGCGTTGCGCAGGACCACCACCACGCGGGTCG
Source organism: uncultured Gemmatimonadaceae bacterium (assembly GCA_964596925.1). Taxonomy (GTDB): domain Bacteria; phylum Gemmatimonadota; class Gemmatimonadetes; order Gemmatimonadales; family GWC2-71-9; genus DASTHG01. The sequence goes on from CAZQWQ010000015.1 coordinate 2,046, forward strand.
TGCCCGTCCAGCTGGGAAAGAGCTCGTCCCGACGCTCGGCATTCCCCCAGCTGTAAAACAGCATACGACCGTCCTGGAACACCACCACGACGCGCACCGGTGCGTCGTCCCGCTCGCGCAGCCGCAGATCGGCTTGACGGGCCGGGGTGTCGGTCCGCCAATCCCAAACGAGCGCCGCGCGACCCACCCCAAGGGGCTCCGGCAGCCGGTACACCGCGAACCCCGCTCCCCCGGTTGTCTCGATGCGCAGCCGTTGCCCGTCGAGCACCTCGAACGTCGGCGGCGGAGCGCCGCGCACGCGTCGCAGCTGCCAGCCCTCAGGGAGCCCCGGTCCGGGCGCCGAGGTCCCGAGATTCGTCAGTGCCTGAAGCGCGAGGAGAACTGTAGCCGTCACGGCACGGCTGGACGGGAGTCGTTCAGGCTCCAGTCGTATGGGAGGAAGCGAATCGAGACGTCGTTGCGGCGGCGCTTCAGCACGGCCCGGTCCTGTGGCGGGAGATAAGGCAGAATGAAGTCGATGAGCGAGCTGGCGCGAGCCTCGAAGTCCTCGCGGAACCATTTGAAGATCGCGGACAGGTACACCCGTGCGCGACCCTCGTCGGAGCCGCGCTCTACCCGGACCCCACGGCTCGGATCCGAGAGGAAGTCCCGGGCCGCCCGATTGAGCTGCTCGTCGAGCCGCCCCGCGACGTAGGCCTCGGACGCGAGCTTCGGGCACGACGCCGAGGCGCACACAATGGCAAAGTGGATCCGCGGCTCGACAAACTCTCTACGGAGGATCTTGTGCTCGATGTCGTTCAACGAGCGGCGCCGGCCGCCCACTACCCAGTCCTGCCGGTCCCATCGGCGGGGGATGTCCTTGATGCTCCCGATGCGCGGATAGCGGCTCAGGATCAGCTTGATCGTGAACGCGTTGTACGCGTTGATCCAGAGGGCCAGCGCCGCGTCACGCGAGAGCGCGTTGGGGTCGGTGCGGTCCAGAGTCGCGAGGTAGGCGTCGAGCACGGCCTCGTGCGTCTGGAAGCATCGGTAGTCGACTGCCCCGTTCCGCACGAACGCGTGCACCAGCGCGTCGAATGCTGCGTGGATCCCCGCATCGAGCGACGACTCAGCCGACGGTAGCGGGCACGGCGCGTGTGGGGGGGCGGCCTGTCCCTGGGCGGCGCCGCCGCCCGGCAGAGCGGCGACCGCGAAGGTGATCAGAAACGCCGTCACTCCGGTCCGACAGATCATCGGCACCTCTCAAAAGCTGGTTGGGCTCATCGCCTGCCGTTTACTATACTCCGTCAGGCTCGCCGATGGACTCAGCGTGTAGCCGGGAATCCGCGCGGCCCCTCCGTGACGTCACTCAAGCACCATTGAACGCCACACCGAAGGGAACCTATCGACCCCTTCAGGGATCCTGCCCCGCACAGAAGGCGCTTCAAGAGAACCGATCGCCGGTGGTGGGCGTTTCCCATCGGACCGCACATTCATCGCCGAACGCGGAGGACCGTGATCGACCCGAGTCAGAGACCGGCCCGTCCCAGGCTGCTTTCGTACCGGAGGGAGGACGAGTTCCGCGCCCGCCTGGCCTCCCGAGATGAGCGGGCGCTGGCCGAGCTCGTGGAGCTGCTCTCCCCATGGCTCCTGGGGATCGCTCAGAGCATGCTTCAGGATCCGGACGAGGCGGAGGAAGTCGTCCTGGAGACGTTCCGCATCGCGTGGGATAGGGTGCCCGCCCCCGACGAAGGGCCTCGGGGGCTCATCCCCTGGATCCTCCGGATCGCCCGTAACCGCACCGTGGACCGGCTCCGGTCCCGAACGCGACGGCTCGGACTGCTGGAGCGGCTGACGCCGGTGGAAGAATACGTGGCGGCGGCGGTGGAGCCGAACGAGGCCGCGCATCCGGGATGGCACGTGCACGCGTCGGTGCACCACGCGCTGTCCGAGCTGCCTGAGGAGCAACGGCGGGTGGTTCGGCTGGCGTACTTCGAGGGGCACACCCACTCGGAGATCGCGGCTCGGCTCGAGATTCCGCTGGGGACGGTAAAAACGCGGCTCAGGTTGGGCCTGGACCGCTTGCGGGCGGCGCTCGCGCCGCTCAAAGATTGGGTTCTATGAAGGCGCACGACTGGTTTATCGAACATCGCACGGACTACACAGCGCGGGCCCTCGAGTCGGACGACGAGGCCCTGTTCCGGGACCACCTGGCGCGGTGTGCGGAGTGCCGGGAGGCGATCGCCGAGCTCGAGCGGGACCTCGCGTGGCTCCCCATGGGCGTGACGCCGGCGCCGGTTCGGCCCGGGTTCACTCGCTCTGTGGTGGAGCGGATTCTAGAGTCCCGCCGGCGTCGCCGCTGGGTCTGGCCCGCGGTGGCGGCGGCGGTGGTCGTCGTTGCGGTGGGCATCTGGCAGCGGGACCGAGCCCGGATCGCGGCGTTGGTCCAGGAGCTTGGCGCCCGCGACGCGCAGCTCGCGGCGACGCGAGACACCCTCGCCGCCGCGCTCGGAACCGATCGGGTGCTCCAGACCTCGATCGAGTTGAACGGAAAGCGAGGCGGGATGCTGATCCTGGCCGATGAGGCCACGCATCGCTGGAAGGTCGTGGTGCACGGAATTCCCGCCGCGCGGGAGGGCCAGCGGTACACCTTCTGGTTCATCACCGCGGACGGGATGGTGCGGGGCGCGGAGGTAATCTGCGACGAGCTACGGCCGGCCGTACTGTTGCTGGATATGCCGCCTGGGGCGCGTCTCGTGAAGGGCGGCTCCCTCACCATCGAGCCAGAGACGGGGGACCTTGCGGTGCCCAGGGGCCGCGAGCTGGCCCACCTCGAGCTTTAGCTATTTCCCCTCGAGGAGATCCACGGGCCGATCCGGAGCGTTTCTCTCGCGAACTCTCACCTCTTAGGAGCCTCGCGATGAGAATCACCCGATTGCTGGCCTTGGTGCCGCTCGCCCTCGCCGCCGCATGCAGTGAGGAAGCCAAGCTGCCCTTGGATCCAGCGCTGACCTCTCCTCCCTCGTTCGACGTGGCAGGCAGGGACGACGACGATGACGACGACAACGACGGCGACGTCGGTGCGGTGTTCGTGCTGTCCAACGCGGCGGGCGGGAACGCCGTGCTCGTCTTTCCTCGCAAGGGCGATGGCACCCTCAGCGCGCCGGCGTCCTACTCTACGGGTGGCTTGGGGACCGGTGGCGGGCTGGGCAACCAGGGAGCGGTCGTGCTGACCAACAACGGACGCCTCCTCTATGCCGTCAACGCCGGTTCCGACGAGATCAGCGCCTTCCGCGTAACCGAGGCCGGGCTCAGGCACCTGGGCAACGTATCGAGCGGTGGGGACCAGCCGATTTCCGTCGCCGTGCACCGCCGGCTCCTCTACGTCCTCAACGACGGCGCCAGCCCCAACGTGAGCGGCTTCCGCATCGGTTCGCGCGGGCGCCTGACGCCGATCGCCGGCTCGACGCGCGGCCTTTCGGGCGCGGGCGTGCCGGACGCCGCGCAGCTCGGCTTTTCACCGGACGGCTCGCGGCTGGTCGTGACGGAGAAGGCGACCAACCAGCTCACGACCTACGCGGTGCAGGGCGACGGGACCCTGAGCGCGCCGACGGCGCAGACCTCGGCCGGGCCGACGCCCTTCGGCTTCGCGTTCGACCGCCGAGGCACGCTCATCGTCTCCGAGGCCTTCGGTGGCGCGCCGGACGCGAGCGTGCTCTCGAGCTACCGCCCGAGCGGCGCCGGCTGGGCCCCAGTGTCGCCGCTCACGGCGACGATGGAGACCGCCGCCTGTTGGGTCGTGGTGACCCCGAACGGCCGGTTCGCCTTCGAGACGAACACCGGCTCGAACACCGTGTCGGCGTTCCGGATCGGACAGGACGGCGGCCTCACGTTGCTCGATGCGGACGGCGTCGCCGCGACGACCGGCGCTGTGCCGATCGACATGGACGTAAGCGTGAACGGACGGTTCCTCTACACCCTCGACGCCGGTGCCCGGTCCATATCCGCGTTCCGCATCGAGGCCGATGGCGGGCTCGAGCCCTTGAGCACCACGCCGGGACTCCCGGCAGGCGCGAACGGCCTCGCGGCGCGTTAGGCCTGCCTGGTCGAGCGAAGTAACGCCCCCTGGTGGAGCGGCATTCTCCACCAGGGTGGCGGTCGCGTCTTGAGCCCCGCGGTTTACCGCCGTGGCCTTCATCGCCTACGTCGCCGACGATCAGATTCAGGCCCACGTGACCAATCACCTCGAGCAGCTGGGCCTTGGTGTACCCGGCGTCGAGGAACTGCCCAACGTCCGCACCCGAGACGCGGCCCCGCCGGCGGACGACGCGCCGCGTCAGTGTCACGAGCGCGTCGAGCTTCTTGTCGGGCAGGGGCATGCTGTTGCGGATTGCGTGCAGGACCTCCGGTGGCACGTGTTGCATCCGTGCCGTGGCGGAGTGGGCGCCGACGCAGTAGGCGCAGATGTTCTCGACGCTCGCCGCGATGAGCACGATCTGCCGCTCCTTAGGGTCGAGCGTCCCCTTTTCCAGCGCGTCGGACAGGGCGAGGTAAGCCTGCAGCACGGCCGGGGCCTCCGCGAAGGTCGCGAATAGGTTCGGGATGAACCCGTACTTCTCTTTGGATCTCCTGCAGGATGGGCTTCGCGCCCGCAGGGGCGGACTGCACTGTGTGCTGCGTGAAGGTCCTCATGGCAGCCTCTTTGGCTTGAAGTGGCGACCCCGTTCCCGCGCCAGCGGCACCACATCTCTGGGCCGCTGTACCCTTGACGAGAGGCGTGAGGAACATCGCGGAGCCCAGCGTGCGTCGATCCGGGTTCGTACGTGAGCCAATCCGCTCGCACGGTGAATGGTTCCCAGAGTTGTGGGCCGTCAGGCGCTCGGCGTCCCTGTCGTCGACAGGTTCACGGCTGCGTCGACAGTGATGCAGCCCCGAGGCGCCGCGGCAATCCAATGGGCCTGGCGGCGGCGTCCCTTGGACGCGAGTTGCCCGGCTGTCTGGAACCAATCGTGGTGGATACGGATTTGCCTGAGCGAGGGATGCCCAACGGATCTGAGGTTCGGCGCACGAGCGTCGAGGAGGAGTTGCTCGCGGCCGCCGAGGCCGTGCACCGCTTCGCGCTGCACCTCACTCGTGACGCGGTGCAAGCCGAAGACCTGGTCCAGGAGACCTACCTCAAGGCCTGGGTGCATCGGAATCAATACCAGCCCGGGACGAACGCTCGCGCCTGGCTGTTCAGGATCTGTCGCAATGTGTTTCTCAAGGGCGGACAGCGGGCGGACCGAGAAGTGACCGTCGAAGATGCGGAGCTCGAAGCGCTAGGGGCCGCCGGCCTGCACGCCAGCATGGCCGGAAGCGACCCCAAAGGGGCGGTGTTCGAGCGCCCGGAGCTCGACGCGGTCGTGCAGCGCGCCCTGATGAAGTTGCCAGAGGAGTACCGGACCGTGGTGACGTGCGTGGACATAGAGGATCAATCCTACGCGGACTGCGCCGAGATCCTCGGCGTGCCGCTGGGCACGGTGCGGTCACGGCTATTCCGGGGCCGGAGGTTGCTCCAGCAAGACCTGTTGGCCTATGCCCAGGACGCTGGGCTACTGGGCACCATGAAGGAGACCACGTAATGGTGTCGTGCAAGCAGGTCATGGAGCGCCTGTGGGATTACCTGGACGGCGAGCTGCCGCCGGAGGCGATGCGGGAATTTGCCGAACACATCGCCGTCTGCAAGCGCTGCTACCCGCAGTATCGGTTCGAGTTTGCATTCCTGGAGGCGGTCGCGCGTCAGCGCCAACGCCTGCCGGGTCCATCAGACGCGCTGGTGCAACGCCTGCGCGCCATTGTTTCCACCTAAGGAGGGTCTATGTTGAAGCGTGCAGCTTCTCTCGCAGTCGCGTTCGGCCTGGCAAGCGCCGGTGTTGCATCGGCGCAGGCGATGCAGCACCCCGCCGGGACCAAACGCACGGTCACAGGCACAGTCGTCGACGTGTCCTGCAAGTTCGGCTTGGGGCTGTCGGGCGACAGCCATCGGATGTGCGCGCAGGTGTGCGCCGATAAAGGCATCCCGCTCGCGATCCTTGGCTCGGATGGGAAGCTGTACATTCCCACCTCGCAGGCGATGCCAGGCGATGCGCAAAACGGCCGTCTGAAAGATTTCGCCGAGCAGGAGGTCAGAGTGACCGGCACCGTGTTCGAGGCCAGCGGCGCCAACGCGATCTGGATCGACACGATCGCGAAGAAGTCGTGATTCTCGCAGCTTCACGCGCAAAGGGAGCCGGGGTTCTGTATGGGCCCCGGCTTTCTCACCCAACGCCCGGGAGCGTGAAAAGAGTCCCAGGTTAATCGCCACGTAAACGAACCTGCCCTGGTGCGTCAACGTCACCGAACGCTCTTCGCGCGCCGCAGCCGAGCTATGAGTGCTGGCGTGGGCGGGAACCCCTTCCAGATCCAGAGCGCCACCTGCGTGATGTACTTCTCCCGCCGACGTGCGCGGTCCCAGGCGCCGAACAGCCGGATGCGGTACGCGCCGCCGCCCCACCGGGCCTTGACCGCCTCGTACGAGAATTCGTCCGGCAGCATCCGCTCGAGATAGATCCACTGCTCCGGGTCGTTATCGCGCTTGCGCCACAGCACGACGACCCGCACGCGGCTGCCGAGATTGTTCACCACCAATTCGGGATCGCGCTCCTGCTCTTCATTGTGGCGCCGGAGCGCCTCCGGGATCTCATGATCTAACCGTGTGCGCATTGGAACCGCCTTTCCAAACGCTTCGCCTGGCCCTTTCAGGCGTGAAATCGCCGAACAAACCAGGCGGAAGCCCGCTCGTCACTCCGCTAGTGAACCCGCTGGTTACTCCGCTAGTCACCCGGCGTTTCTACCGGCATTTCTATCGGGGTTTCCACCGGGGTTTCGCCGGGGAATTCCAGCAGCACCACGCGGCGTATTCGGCGGAGTTTGCGGCCGCGCACCGGCCCGGCCGGGCGCACTTGACATCTCCAATGGGCGGTCATAAGATGACATGACAGCTATAACACTTTCAAGGCCCCCGATGGGACGCGCCCGGCCGGATCTGATCAGAGTCGTCGAAGAGAACCCCCCCGGCCCGCACGCGGGCATCACCCTCGTGCGCCGGGTCCGCACCCGCGAATACAGAACCGAGATCGGCCCCCGCGGCTACCTCTCGCAAATCGAAGCCGCGGCATTTCTTGGCAAGAGCGTCATGGCCGTCAACCGGTACGTGCGGCTCGGGCTTCTGAGAGACACGACGCGCTACGGGATCTCCACGATCCAGCTTGCGGAGCTGCGGCGATTCCGGCTGGAGTACCTGGAAGGGGGTAAGGGTGGACGGCTGCGGCGGCGCGTGGGCGCGGAGCGGCGGAGGGCAAAGCGCTTGTGAGTGTCGGCGAACGGAAGGATCAGGTGCTGCGGCTCGAAGAGTCGTCGGCGACGACAGGCACCATCGAGCCGCTGCTGACCGCGGCCGAAGTCGGCCGCCTGCTCGCTATTCCCATGAAGCGGGTGTACGAGGTCGTCGGGCATCTCGCAATTCAACTGGCGCCGCACACCCTGCGGTGGCGGCTCTCGGATATCATGGCGCTGATCGAGGCGCGTAGGAGGAGCAAGTGAGCATCTACAAACGGCCGGAGAGCAGCCGCTACGTGGTGGAAGTCCGCTGGCGCGGCGTCCCCCGGATGAAGCTGTCCACCGGCACGAGCAGCAAGACGCGCGCGGGGGCCATGGAACGGACGCTTCAGGCCCTAAGGGACGTCGGGCGGTTCGACGTACTGCGGCTTCTCGCCGATGGGAAACTCCGTCTAGCTGATGTCCACGAGGATTACCTGCGCGATCCTGTGGCGCTGAAGCAGCGCATTGCGAAAGTGGCGAGCCCAGTGCTCGGGTCGCTCGTGGATCAGTGGCTGAAGTGGCTAGAGAGTCCGGCGGTGTTGTCGTCGAGGACCAGACGTCCGTTCATTCCCGGACGGCGTATAGGTACCGTGAGTCGTGGCAGCGGCTGTTTCGCGTATTGCCGCGGGGTCGCGACGCGACTCTGGCCGACATCACCAAGGGATTCATCGCGGAGTTTCGCGAGGCGCGTCGGCGGGAAGGGAAGGCAGGGTCCACCATCAATCGAGACCTGTGTGCGCTCTCGGCATTCCGGCGCTGGAGCGCCGAAGAGCGTGACCTTGTTGTCCCTGCTCTGAAGCTGCCGCACGAGCGGGAGCCGGCGGGCAGGGAGCGGTGGTTGTCGGCCGAGGAGCTGCGAGATCTCGAGGGTGACACGCCGCGGGAGTGGTGGCCGCTGTTGGCCACGCTGGCCTATACAGGTCTCCGGATCGGGGAGGCGCAGGGGCTGCGCGGTGGGGATGTACGACTCTCGGAGCGTCGAATCCGCGTTCATGAAGGAGACCAGCGCTTGAAGACAGCTGGCAGCGCGCGGGACGTGCCAATCCCCGAACCCCTTGCGCGCCTGCTGGGTGAGCACGTCGCCCGGTATCGGGTCGGACCGAACGATCTCCTCTTTGATTCACCGTTCAACGATTACCGGGCGGCACGCCGCGTGTTTTCCCGAGCGTGTCGGGTAGCCGGGCTTCTGAGCGTGACACTCCACGACTTGCGGCACACGTTCGCCGTGCACGCCGCGCAGGCGGGTGTCCCCATCCCGCGCATCCAGAAGCTCCTAGGTCACGCGACGGTTGCGATGGCAATCCGGTACATGAAGCACGCGCCGGAGGCGTACTTCGCGGAGGATGCGGCGAAGGTGGCGGCGAGTCTGACAGGGGAGCGGAATCGAGAAGAGGAGGCGAGGGTAGCGCTAGCTAGGACGCGGGTCACACGGGTGTAGTCATTAATTTTCTGGAGGCTTCGGTGTGGAAACGATGGCAGGTAGTGCTGGCTCTGATTGGGCTGCGCTCGGTACTTGAAACTGCGCGTTTCTGAACACGATTCCGGTCAAGTCGGAGAAGAATGAGAGCAAGTTGTACTCGGTGATGGGGGCATCCCCCGGGTGCGCGCACTGGCAACGCAGCTCGAAGCAACTGTGGAGACGGGCGTGTTGGTTGACATCAACCAATTCCATGCCTTCAATGATCCAGAGCACAACGTTATCGAACACCTCCCGTAACTCGCTCAATGAGTTTACGTGCTGTGGCGCGTTAAACTTCTTGAACCGTCCCTTGTCTTGCTTTGCCATCTGTTGTGAAACTGAGTTAAACGTTGCAAAGCCCATCCTAGCGATTGTTCGATGGATCCTGTCGATCGCTGCGCTCCAGCCTAATACCACCGCACCGCGGTATAGCTTGCACTTAGCGCACGCGATTGCCTCCTTCAGGTAAGCATCTTCCTCTGGGTCCGGGAGACCGCCGAGTAGCTGGTCGAGCGCTGTAACCTCCGCCACTTCTGCGGGACGCGTTTGGATGGGAAGAACCAGCTCATCGCGGAAGTGGCGCAATAAGTTTCCCAACGTCTCTTCATAGCTGCTCTTGCGGTTACTTGGGGCGCTGATCTTGATGAGCCGACGGAAGTCCGATGAATAGCGCTCGACGATCTCTGCGGGAATGCCAGACCGACCCGTCAGGGTGGGCGCCACGTCAGAGAACCAACGGCCCGCGACTGCTTTAGTTCGTGCAAGTAGACTCCTCTTATTGATCGTTTTCCCTTGCTCGCTTCTAACGTCTCTACGTAGTGCAAGCAGTTCGCCCCTGATTTCCTCGAGAGTTTGGTCCATCTCAGCTAGCGGAGCTCCTTGATCAGCTCTGCTAGTGCCTGGCGGCCTTTCTCCGAGAGCTTCACCTTGGGTGAGCTGCTGTCATACTTGTCGAAGCCGTCGAAAAGTTCAGCGTTATTCCGGAAGTGTGCCGCAAAGTTCGCCTGATCGTAGCACTTTCGCACCTGACACTCCGCTCGTACCGTCTCTCCATCGAAGATGAAGTCACCCGTTTCCGTCGCCGCGCGAAAAGCGTGAAGAAGCGCGATCCGGATCTGGCACTCTGATATCTTTGTTGTCTTGAGGTCCTCGTATAGTGGGAGGATTTGGTCACCTTCCTTGTAGAATATTTCGTTTACGTCTTCCATCGTTAAGCCATACCGCTCCAGGAACTTCAACGCCTTTAGATGCACATCTGATCGCGCAATGTCCTCCTGGCCCTGACTCAGTGGCGCTGCGGCTGGGGCGGGCTCTGGGCTAACTAGAGAGGGCGCCGCAACAGGCTGCGCTGCCACGCGGGGGTCGATGAGACTATCGAGATAGTGGCGAAGGAGCACTTCGAAGCATTTCTCCTGAAGGTTCTCTGGGCACGCCTTCGCGATGGTAGCAAACGCAAGAACCTTAGCCTTGAGTTCTTCAGCGAGGACGACGACGCTTTCCGGCATGGCCATTCCCCTGACGTTGAAACCAGCCCAAAAGCTCAGTGAAAGATGCTTCGATGGGTAGGGCGAAAATGCGGCACAGACGGGCTGGAATGCGGCACGCGGGATGGTCGAGTGTGGTCGCCGGATTGCGCCCCTGCACTATCTTGAAGCCCCGTGACAGACGCCGCATCGATGGAGAAGGTGGCCTACGGTGACTATCTGACCGAGCTGACCCCGCGGCAGCTGCAGGGCACGGGGGCATGGACGCAGTACATCCAGATCGCCTGCGAGGTCCCGGGCGGGTGCCGGGTTCAGTCCTTCACTAGTGAGGCGACGTTTCCGACGCGCGACGAGGCGGTCGTCGCGGGCGGCCGGTTCGGGTGCGACGTCATCGATGGGAAGGTACCGGACTGCTCGGTGCGGTTCTGACAGCTTATGGACTTCCCGGTTACTCGCAGGCTAATCGACACCCTGCCACAGTGGATTGACCAGTTAGCCGGGGCTCTCCCGGCCCCTACGAAGGTGCCGGCAAAGCCTAGCGGGTTTCGGTGGGACCATCCCATTCACAATGCCGAGGTCGTCCAGGTCGCCAAGGCTGTGCGCATGGCCAGCGGAATCGCTGCGGCCCTCCGTCTAGCGGATCTAGGGCTTACGGTTGAGTGCGCGACCTTGTTGCGGACCGTATCCGACTTCGCCTCCGAGATCATCTTCCTCGCCGAAGGACTGCTCGAAGGGCGAATGGTGGCAGCGCAGTCGAAGTTCATTGAGGATCATTTCAAACCATTGCCAAGCTCTCCCGACGAACTTGCTGAGCGTGAGCGGGAGTACTTTCGCCGCGTTCTTGAGCAAGGGGTACGACTCCTATGTTCACGGTGCTTATGTAACCGCAATGGAGCTTTACACTGGAAGGACGCACCGCTTCATGATGACGGGGCATGAATCGGAGCACCACAGGTGCATCGCCAAGACATCAGTCGCCGGGAAGTTGCACGAGGTTATTGCGGCTCTCGAATTCATGTCGATAACACGGGGATTAGGTCCACTTGTGGCGACGATCGATGCCGCTAGGCGTGAACTCACCGCGAGCGATGAGCAGTCGGGGGCCAACTGCTCGGATATGTGAGCGTGTTGGTGTCGGTAGGTCCCCTACGCGGCAGAACTCTCAGTCAGTAGGTAGGAGGCTGGTTTCCTGGTCGGCGCATCTGTGTCACTCATGAGAGGTCTTTCGTCGCAAGAATGTGTGACAGTAATTGTGCTCTATCGAGAAGAGCCGACCTTCGTCTCAAGTAAAGCCGTTTAACACTTATACTGCCACCATTTTCGCCACCACTAGAGGCGAGGAGCACTGCCAGTCTGCGGAAAGGCTTGCAGAACACGAGGCGGGTAGCGACTTTACTTTCCCTCCGGCGCCGTAGCCAAGTGGTAAGGCAGAGGTCTGCAAAACCTCCATTCGACGGTTCGATTCCGTCCGGCGCCTTTCGTGCCCCCCTCCTCCCACCGGACCGCGTTCGTTTCGCGCCTCCCCCCGGCCACCTGGTGGATCGTCCTCGGACTCGTATGGCTCGTTTCCGCCGCGTACGTCTGGCACGGCCTCGACCGCGGCTGGATTCCACACGACGAGGGCACGCTAGCGCAGAGCGCCGAGCGCGTAGTGGAGGGAGAGCTCCCGCACCGTGACTTCGACGAGGTCTACACTGGGGCGCTGAGCTTCCTCAATGCCGCCGCGTTCCGTGTCTTCGGGACAACCTTGCGCTCGCTGCGCCTGCCGTTGTTCTGCGTTTTCCTTTTGTGGGTGCCGGTACTCTACTATGTGGCCACTCGCTTCGCCGCGCCGCTGCTCGCGGGTGCGGTGACGGCGCTCGGCGCGGCCTGGAGCCTGCCGCAGTATGCGGCGGCGATGCCATCGTGGTACAATCTCTTCCTCGCCACCTTCGGGACGGCGGCGCTGCTGCGTCACATCGAGACTGGCCGCCGCCGCTGGCTATTCGCCGCCGGTGTAGCGGGCGGGGTGTCGTGCCTGATCAAGATCGTCGGCCTGTTCTATATCGCGGCGGTACTGATCTTCCTCGTGTATCGGGAGCGGACGCTCGTCGATTCGACCCAGGGCCGGCTAGACCGACGATGGGGTGCGTACCCGGTCGCCATCGGAGCCGGGCTGGCCGGCTTTGTGGGGTTACTCGTCTGGCTCGTGCGCGGGCAGCTCGCCGTGCCAGAGATCGTGCACTTCGTGCTCCCAGGAGCGGCGCTCGCCGCGTTCGTGACCTGGGAGTGTGCCTCCGTGGAGCAGGGGGGACGCCAGCGGTGGGCGACGCTGCTACGACTCGTGGCGCCGTTTGCGGTCGGCGTCGCGATACCCGTCGCCCTGTTCGTGATCCCATACCTGCGCGCTGGCGCCGCCGCGGAGTTGTGGAGCGGCGTGTTCATCACGCCCGTCCGGCGTCTCGACTTTGCGGCGAGCGGTTTGCCAGCGGCCGCGACGCTGCTCGGCGCGCTTCCTGTGGCGTTGCTGCTCGGCCTAGTCCCGCTGCCGCGGGTCCCGGCGCGACGAGTGGTGTTCGCCATCCTGCTCGTCGCCCTGATCGCCTTCTTCATTCTGTCGCGACATGCCGTCTGGTACACGATCCGCCCGCTCGTGCCGCTGACGGTGATCGTCGGCGTCTGGTCGCTAGTCCGGCACCGGGAGGCGCTGTCGCCGCTCCGCCGCCAGCAGGTCTTGCTCGTGCTTTGCGTCGCGGCGCTATGGAGTCTGGTGCAGTTTCCGTTCGCCCGGCCGATTTATTTCTTTTACGTTGCCCCGGTGGCCGCCATCGCGGTGCTGGCGGTCGTCAATGCGCGACCGAGCCACCCCAACGCCGTTCCATATCCTGTGCCCAGCGCGGTGCTCGGGTTGTACTTGCTCTTTGCGGTGGTCAACACCCACCCCAGCCGCGAGCCGTCTGTGCCGCTGACGTTGGCGCGGGGCGGACTCGTGGTCGGGGCACGGGACGCGGCGCGCTACGACTCGCTCGTCGGACTGTTGCAGGCGCACGCGTCGGGGGGCTACGTGTATGCGGCGCCCGACTGTCCCGAGGTTGCCTTCCTCGCGGGGCTCAAGAACCCAACGCGAACGATATGGGAGTTCCTCTCTGATACAATCGGTCGGACCGAGCGGGTACTTGGAGCGCTGGATGAGCACGCCGTGACCGCGGTGGCGATCAAACAGCTGCCGCCGTTTTCGGGAGCGCTCCCTCCCGACCTGCTCGATTCGCTGACCAGCCGCTATCCGCGTGAGGCGGTGCTCGACCGGTTCGTCGTCCGGTGGCGCCCGTGACGCTCGCCGCCCGACTACTGGACCACACCTGGGCATACCGCTTGTGGCAGGCGCCGTTTGCGGAGCAGAAGCTCGCGCCGATCTTCGCTCACAACGACCTGGGCGCGGTGCGACGCGTGCTCGATGTGGGGTGCGGGCCGGGGACCAACACGCATCACTTCGTCCACGCGGACTACCTGGGGATCGACTACAACCCGCGCTACGTCGAGTCGGCGCGCCGCCGGCACCAGCGGACCTTCATGGTCGCGGACGTCACGACCTACACCGTGCCTCAGTCGGAGCGGTTCGACTTCATCCTGGCGAACAGCTTCTTGCATCATGTGGACACGCCAGGGGTCGAGCGGATCCTGGCCCATCTCGCCGATCTGGTGAGTGAAGACGGACACGTGCACATTCTCGAGCTCGTGCTCCCCGACCACGCGTCCGTCGCCCGGCTGCTGGCGCGCTGGGACCGCGGCGACTTCGCCAGGCCATTGGCGGAATGGCGCCGCCTGTTCACGGCCCGCTTCGAGCCGGTCATCTTCGAGCCCTACGCACTCACTGCGCTCGGGGCGTCGTTGTGGCGCATGGTCTACTTCAAAGGCCGCGCGCGCCGATGAGCGCGCCACCCCGCGTCTCCGTCGCCGTGCCGCTCTACAACGAGGAGGCGGGCGTCGCCGAGCTGTTGCGCCGGGTCGGCGACGTGCTGGGGGCCGTGCCGGGCGGCCCGCACGAGATCGTCGTCGTGGACGACGGCAGCGCGGATCGCACCCTCGCCCTGCTGGAGGCGGCCGCGGCTCGCGACCACCGGCTGGTCGTCATCTCGCTGTCCCGCAACTTCGGGCATCAAGCCGCGCTGACGGCCGCGCTCGACCACGTGACGGGCGACGTGACCATCCTGATGGACGGGGACTTGCAGGACCCGCCGGAGATGATCCCCCGGTTCCTGGAACAGCATGCGCACGGCTACGACGTCGTCTACGCGCAGCGCACCCACCGCAAGGAGGCGTGGTGGCTGCGGGCGTCCTACTTCCTGTTCTATCGGATGCTGCGGCGCCTCTCGAGCGTGGCAGTCCCCGTCGACGCCGGGGACTTCGGCCTGTTGTCGCGACGGGTCGTCGAGCAGCTGCGCCTCGCCCCGGAACGGCAGCGGTTCCTGCGCGGCTTGCGCAGCTGGGTCGGGTTTCGGCAGGTGGGGATTCCCGTCGAGCGCTACGAGCGGCCGACGGGGCAGAGCAAATACAGCCTGCGCCGCCTCCTGGGTCTCGCGTTCGACGGCATCTTTGCGTTTTCGATCGTCCCGATCCGCGCGGCAGCGCTGCTGGGCGTAGCCGCGATCGCGCTGTCCGGGGTGTTCGCCCTGTACGCGCTGTACGCGAAGCTCGCCCTGCAGCGGTCGCCCCAGGGATTCACATCGCTGATCCTCGTCATCACGTTCCTGTCCGGTGTGAATCTTTTTTTTCTGGGCGTGGTCGGGGAATACGTGGGCCGAGTGTATGAGGAGGTCAAGCGGCGGCCGTTGTACGTCGTCGGCCGGATCATTCGGGGCTCCGTGGGCGACGCCCCGTCCCGCTGACGCCTTCGTGGATCCGGAATACGCGCGGCGCTATCGCGAGTTGTACGAGCGGCATTGGTGGTGGCGCGCCCGAGAGCAGTTCGTGCTCGAGGTGGTGCGCCGTCACCTGTCCCCGGACGGGCCGCGGTCGATATTGGACGTGGGGTGTGGGGACGGCCTGCTGTTCGATCGGCTCGCAGAGTTCGGGGAGGTGCAAGGCGTCGAAAGCGACCCTTCGCTCGTCGGCCCCGCGAACCCGCATCGCCATCGGATCCACATCGGCCCGTTCGATGCAAGCTTCGCGCCGGGGAAGTGCTATGCACTCATCCTGATGCTCGACGTGCTCGAGCATCTCCCCGATCCCGCGGACGCGTTGCGGCGGGCCGTGGACCTGCTCGCGGCGGATGGCCTGCTGGTCGTGACCGTGCCGGCGTTCCGGCTGTTGTGGACGACCCACGACGATCTGAACCACCACGTCACGCGGTACACCAGGCACCGGTTCAGGGTGCTGGCGCGGGACGCTGGAATACGCGTCATCCGCGCCGCGTATTTCTTCCACTGGCTGTTCCCGGCGAAACTGGTCACCCGGCTGATCGAGGGAGTGGTCCGTCCTCGGCCGTCCTCGCCGCGCGTGCCGGCCCGTTGGATCAACGATCCGCTGTATCGACTGTCGCGCCTCGAGCAGCGGCTGTTGACGCCGCTCGGCCTGCCGTTTGGTAGCTCGCTGCTCGTCGTCGGGCAGCGGCCGCAGTAGCTTCCTCGACCCATGGCGACGATCCAGTTCCTCGGCGCGGCCGGGACAGTGACCGGCTCCCAACACCTGGTGACGGCGAACGGCCGCCGCGTGCTGCTCGATTGCGGGCTCTTCCAGGGCCTCAAGGAGCTACGGGAGCGCAACTGGCGCGAGCCGCCGTTCGATCCCACGAGCCTCGACGCGGTCGTCATCTCTCACGCGCACATCGATCACACCGGTTCCCTCCCGCTGCTGGTGCGCCGGGGTTACCGGGGACCGATCTATTGCACCCCGGCGACCGGCGAGCTGCTCGGCGTCTTGCTCCCCGACTCGGCGCACCTGCAGGAAGAGGAGGCGGAACGGGCCAACCGCCACGGCTACTCGAAGCACAAACCCGCGCTGCCGCTCTATACCGCCGCCGACGCCCAACGCGCGCTTGGGCAGCTGCACTCGGCGGGATACGGCAAGCCGTTCCCGGTAGCGGGAGACATCACCGTCACCTATCGCCGCGCCGGGCACATCCTCGGCGCCGCCACGGTGGACGTGCAGCTCGGCGCGGGCCCACACATCGTGTTCTCGGGCGACCTGGGACGCTACGACAGGCCTATTCTCCCAGATCCGGAACCGGTCGCCGAGGCCGATGTGCTGCTGCTCGAGTCCACCTACGGCGATCGCACCCATCCGGTGGGCGCGGCGGACGAACTCGCGCGAATCGTGAACGACACCGCTCGGCGCGGCGGGACGTTGCTCGTGCCCGCCTTTGTCGTGGACCGCACCCAGGAGCTGCTGTGGATACTGCAGCGGCTCGAGGACGAGAAGCGCATCCCAGTGCTGCCGGTCTACGTAGACAGCCCGTCTGCCACGGAGGTCACCAAGATTTACCGCCGGCACGCCGAGGATCACGACGCGGACATGCGTAGCGAGATCCAGAACGGCCAGGATCCGTTGCGTCCGGAGCGATTGCAGTTCTGCAGCACCGTCGAGCAGTCGAAGCGGCTCAACGACATCAACGGGCCGGTGATCATCGTGTCCGCGAGCGGCATGGCGACGGGCGGCCGGATCCTGCATCATCTGCAACGCCGCCTGCCCGACGCTCGCACCACTGTGTTGTTTGTCGGCTTTCAGGCGGCGGGGACTCGAGGGCGCGCACTCCAGGATGGCGCGAAGTCGCTCAGGATGTTCGGTATCGAGGTCCCCGTGCGTGCCCGCGTCGAGATCCTCCACGGCCTCTCGGCGCACGCCGATCAACCGGAGACGCTGCGCTGGCTCGCCGAGTTCCAGCGGCCCCCGCGCCAGACCTATCTTGTGCACGGCGAGCCCCGGGCGGCGGACGCGCTGGCCGCGGCGATTCAGGCTCGCTACCAGTGGAGCGTGCGAGCGGCGAGAGATGGGGAACAGGTTGAGGTCTAGCGGTGCGGACCTTCGCTTGAGTTTACCGAAGCGGGCGCTTAGTTACCCTGCCATATGAACCTGCCCACGGTGCAACTGCCGCACCTGCCCTCACGCATCGAGGGGCTGGTGGACATCGCCGGCAATCTGGCGTGGAGCTGGGACCGCGAGGCACGGGCGCTGTTCCGCGTCATCGACCAGCCGATCTGGCACCTGACCCGGCACAACCCGATCGAACTGCTGCATCGCGTGGATCCGGCGCGCCTCCAGGCCTGCGCGCGCGACCCCGACTTCCTGCGCCGCTATGACGCGGTGCGTGAAAAGCTGGCGTGGACTCAGTCGGACACCGATACGTGGTTCGGCGCCAACTACCCGGGGCTCGGGGCGCAGCCCGTCGCGTTTTTCTGCGCCGAATTCGGCCTGCACAACTCTGTCCCGATCTATTCAGGCGGCCTCGGCATCCTCGCCGGGGACCACTGCAAGGCCGCGTCGGATCTCGGTGTGCCGCTCGTGGGCGTGGGGTTGTTCTACACGAAAGGATACTTCGACCAGCGCATCCGGCTGGACGGGCGGCAGGAGGACGCCGACGAGCGTTTTGATCCCGGGCTCACGCCCCTCACCCCGGTGCTCGGGCCGAACGGCGAGCCTCACCTGACCGAGGTGCGCGCCGGCGGGCGCGCCGTCTACCTGGGGGCCTGGCGCATGATGGTCGGTCGGGTGCCCGTGTACCTGCTGGACACGAGCCTGGAGCAGAACCACCCCGAGGATCGCGAGCTGACGCACAAGCTCTACGCCGGTGGCGTGGGCCTCAGGCTGCGTCAAGAATGGATCCTCGGGGTGGGCGGGGTTCGCGTGCTCCGGGCGGCTGGCATCGCCCCGGCCGCCTGGCACGCTAACGAAGGTCATGCCGCCTTCATGCTCCTGGAGCGGGTGCGGGAGCTGACCGCCGGCGGCACACCGGTCGCGGACGCGATCAAGCGGGTCCGGGCCACGAGTGTCTTCACCACGCACACACCGGTGGCGGCGGGTCACGACGTGTTCACGCAGGAGCAGATCGACGAGTGTGCCGGCCCGTTCTGGGAGGAGCTGCGCACCGATCGGGAGTCCGTGCTGCACCTCGGGCACCACCCCAGCCTCGATCACGGGCAATTCCACATGACCGTTATGGCGATGCGGCTGTCGGGTCGCGTCAATGGAGTGGCGGAACGTCATGGTCGGGAGACCAGACGGATCTGGCGCGACCTCTGGCCCGGACGGGACCCGTCGCAGGTGCCGATCGGCCATGTGACCAATGGGGTTCACGTCGCCACCTGGATGTCCCATTGGGTCAAGCAGCTGCTCGACGAGCAGGTCGGCACGGGATGGGAGACACGGATGGACGCGCCGGAAGTGTGGGATCGGGTATTGTCGCTCGACGATGCCAGCTTCTGGGCCGTGCGCGTGCGGATGAAGACGGTGCTCATGGATTTCATCCGCGAGGAGGCTCGGCGCCGCTGGCACGAGCGCTGGCAACAGGAGGTGGCGCATCTTGCGGGAGCAGGAGTGTTGCTCAGCTCCAATGCGCTGACCATCGGCTTTGCCCGCCGGTTCGCGACCTATAAGCGAGCGGACCTGATCTTCCGGGACGTCGCACGGCTGCGGCGCCTGCTGGTCGACCCGCGCCGTCCCGTGCAGCTCGTCTTCGCGGGCAAGGCGCATCCGGCCGACGAGCCTGGCAAGCAAATGCTGCAGCGGGTCTATTCCTTCACGCGAGACCCGCAGTTCGAGGGCCGGGTGGCGTTCTTGGAAGACTACGAGATGCATCTGGCACATCGGCTGGTGCAGGGGGTGGACCTGTGGCTCAACCTGCCTCGCTCTCCGCTGGAAGCTTCCGGGACGAGCGGCATGAAGGCGGGGTTGAACGGCATCCCCCAGCTCAGCACCCTCGATGGCTGGTGGGTGGAGGGGTTTACCGGTCTTAACGGGTGGGCGATTCCCTTGGCGCGGCCGGAGGAGGACGCGGACGCGGCGGACGCCGAGCATCTGTACGCACTGTTGGAACGCGAGGTGGTTCCCCTGTTCTACGACCGCGATGAGCGTGGCCTGCCGCTGGGCTGGATCGAGCGAATGAAGCATGCCCTGCACGTCACGGGCGCGCGCTTCACGGCACGACGCGCCGTGCAGCAGTACGTGGAGGACTATTACGCACCCGCGATGCAGGCGGAGTTGGGCGCGGAGGTCCTCCCCGATGACCCGCCGACCGCGATCGTGCCCCGATGACCCGGGGTGTCCGGTCCGTGGTGGTCCACGGGCACTTTTACCAGCCGCCCCGCGAGGATCCCTGGCTCGACGAGGTCGAACGGGAGCCATCGGCGGCGCCGTTCCACGACTGGAACGAGCGTATCGAGCAGGAATGTTATCGAGCCGTCGTCGCGGCGCGTCTCTCCGAAGCCGCCGGGCGCATCACCCGCATCGTCAATACGCTGACCTCCATCAGCTTCGACTTCGGGCCCACGCTGTTGGAATGGATGGAGCGTGAGGCGCCGGGGACCTACGCGGCGGTGCTCGAGGCGGATCGACTGAGCTGCGAGCGGCACGACGGGCACGGCAACGCGATCGCCATGCCGTATCACCATTCGATCCTGCCGCTCTGCTCTCGTCGCGACAAGGCGACGGAGGTCCGGTGGGGCATCGCCGACTTCCGGCGGCGTTTTCAGCGTGAGCCGGAAGGGATGTGGCTGCCCGAGACCGCGGTGGACGACGACACGCTCGACGTCCTGGCGGCCGAGGGGATCCGATTCACGATCCTCGCCCCGCACCAGGTCAGCCCGGTTCCGGCCGCCGGGAGTTCCGGTCGCTATCGCACCAGCGGTGGTCGCACCATCACGCTGTTCGTCTACGACGGCGGGATCTCGCACGACATCGCCTTTGGCCCGTTGCTCCAGGACGCGCGCGCATGGGCGGCTCGGATGGCGCCGGAGGAAGTCGTCGCTGGTCCGGTCGACCTCACCCTCGTGGCGACCGATGGCGAGACGTATGGCCATCATCACCGCTTCGGCGAAATGGCGCTCGCTGCCGTATTGGAGCGGCTGGAGCGGCGCTCCGACGTGCGGATCGAGAACTGCGCGGCGTTCCTCGCCGCACGGCCCCCCGAGGAGGACGTGGGGATCGTCGCTCCGACCTCCTGGAGCTGCCCGCATGGGGTGGAGCGCTGGCGGGCCGATTGCGGTTGCCGGATGGGTACCCTGGTGGCGAGCCACCAGCGCTGGCGGGCGCCGCTGCGGGAGTCCCTCGACTGGCTGGCGTCCGAACTCCACACGGTGTTCGAGCGAGAGGCCGGCGGGTTGTTGAGAAATCCGTGGGAGGCGCGTGATGGATACGGGGGCGTCATGGACGCCGGCACAGAGGCGATCGCCAGCTTCGTGAACGAACGACTCCGCGGCCCGTCGGGACCGACCGAGTCCATTCGCGCTCGAGAGCTGCTCGAGCTGGAGCGCAATGCGCTACGGATGTTCACCTCCTGCGGGTGGTTTTTTGACGACATCGGGGGAATCGAGGCGCGGCAAGTCCTGCGCTACGCGGCCCGCGCGATCGAGTTGGCAGGGAACGACGCCCCCCGCCTCGAAGCCGGGTTGCTCGAGCGTCTCGCGCCGGCCGCGAGCAACGTGCCGGCGGTCGGGAGCGGCCGCGCCGTCTACGTGCATGCCGTGAAACCTCGCGTGGCGCCGGAGGCGCGCCTGGCCGGAGGATATGCGGCCGCGCGGCGCTTCGCCCCGCTCGCCACGGATGTCGACGGACCGGGCTACACGGCGCGCGCGGAAGGCGACCGAGTTTCGCTCACCCACCGCCGCACCGGGCGCACGACAGAGTACGTCGCGACGGTGGAGCGCCCAGCCCTCGGGCGAGTGACGGTCGGCGTGACGCCGTCGAATCACAGGGCGCCGATTCCCCTCGACCTCGCAGACCTGCCGGAGCGGCTGCGGCGGATCGTCACCGCGGCCCTCCGCCGCGATCTGGTTGCGCGGTGGTTGACGCCGGCGGAGATCGAAGCGATTGCCACCGGGACGGCGGATTTACGCGACATCGTACGCCGCATCCTGATCCACGCGGTGACCGACCTGGGACGCGACGACTCGACGGGAGCGGCGACTCGCGTTCTCGAGCTCGCCGACCTGCTGGATCTGCTCGACTGGACCGTCCCATTCGACGTCCAAACGGCGTTTCAGCGGGTCAGCACCGCGGCCTCACCGGAGCGGGCAGCCGCGCTCGCGGAAGTCGGCTGGCGGCTGGGCTTCGCATCGGCGCCGTGAGCGAGGGTTCGGTCCGTTTCGCATTCGGGGTGCACCTGCACCAGCCGGTGGGGAACTTCGATCACGTATTCGAGCAGCACGTGCGCGAGGCATACCTACCCTTTCTGAAGTCAGTCGTCGAGTTGGATTTCCTCCCGATCTCGCTGCACCTCTCTGGTCCGCTGCTCGAGTGGCTCGAGTCGCACGACACGTCCTACCTGGACGTGCTGGGACCGCTCGTGGCCGACGGGCGGGTGGAGCTGCTGCTGGGAGGCTTGTACGAGCCGGTTCTCGCGGCGCTGCCGCGCGCGGACCGAATCCAGCAGATCGGGTGGATGCGCGAGGCGCTGCAGCGACGTTTTGGCGTGCAGGCGAGCGGGTTGTGGCTCACCGAGCGCGTGTGGCAACCCGAGCTGGCGGCCGATCTCGCCGAGGCCGGCGTCCAGTACGTCCTGGTGGACGACCGCCACTTTCTCGTGAGCGGCTTCGAGCGTGAGCAGCTGCATGCGCCGTTCTGGACCGAAAGCGACGGACGTCGCCTGGCCGTCCTGCCCATCGACGAGCGGCTGCGCTACCTCGTTCCGTTTCGGCCGCCGGCCGAGACCGCGGCTTACCTCCGCGAGCTGCGTGGTGCCGGGCGGTCGCTTGCCGTGTTGGTCGACGATGGGGAGAAATTCGGCGGCTGGCCCGGCACGCAAGAGTGGGTATTCACCAAGGGCTGGCTGCGGCAGTTCATCGATGCCATGCGGGAGCTGCGGGAGCGCGGAGAGATCCGCCTCTCGACACTGGGAGAGGCGGTCCGGGAAGTCCCGAGCGGTGGCCTGGTGTATCTGCCGACCGCGTCGTACCGGGAAATGGAAACCTGGGCGCTTCCACCCACAGCGGCGGGACGTCTCGCGCGTTTGGAGGGCGAACTCGGGGACCGCATCGCTGGTCCGGAAGGAGCGCTCGTCCGTGGCGCGCACTGGCACAACTTCCTGGTGCGGTACCCGGAAGCGAACCGGATGCACAAGAAGATGCAGGCGTTGTCGACCATATGCCGGCTGCGCGGCGACCCTGCGGCCGCACGGCGCGCCATCGGCCGGGCGCAATGCAACGACGCCTACTGGCACGGCGTGTTCGGTGGGCTGTACCTGCCGCACCTGCGCGCGGCGGTGTGGCACAACCTGGCCGAGGCCGAGCAGGAGCTGCGCCGGAGCGAGTCCCTTGCGTACGAGACCATCGACCTCGACGGCGACGGTTGGCCGGAGCTCTGGATCCACTCGCCCGCATTTTCGGCGCTGGTGAGTCCACACCGTGGCGCCGCGGTCGAGGAGTACACGGTATTCGCGCTCGGCGTCAATTACGCGGACGTGCTGACGCGACGGCGCGAGGCGTACCACGAGGCGGCCCTGGCTGCCTCCAAAGGGGCGGCCAAAGGGGAAGGGACGCCCAGTATTCACGACCTCGAGCGGTCGCTGCGCTTGACGGCGTTACCACCGGTCGACGCGGAGGACCGGGTGTTGTTCGCGGACCGTGTCCTGCCGGCCGACCTGTCGCTCGAAGACTATGCCGGCGGCGAGCGTCGGACGATGCGGTCCTGGGCTCGAACCCCGTTCGAAGCGGCGGTGTCGGCTTCAGCCGAAGCGGTGACCGTCGTGTGCCGTGCACCTGGAGGAGTCGAAGCGGGTGGGCTCACGAAACAACTCCGGTTCGACGCTCGCGGCGGTCTGCGCGTTACCTATCGCTGGGACGCGGCCGCCTTCCCGCCGGGCACGGTCTTCGCGCCGGAGATCTCCGTGTCGCGGGTGGTCGCACTCGCGTGCACGCCTGCGGCGGACGTCTGGTCGTTCCCGATCGCGACCGTCGCGAAGTCGGAGCGAGGACTGGACGAGACCGTTCAGGGCCATTCGCTCACGCCGCGCTGGCCGGTCTCGGCCGGCGGGGCGCAAGTCGCCATCGCCGGCTAACGTCGGATCCGCCGACGATCCCCGGTGCTTCCGCTACCCGACGCCCGGTCAGGGTGGTCCCGAGTCTCAATGCACTCCGGCCAGGACCGCGCCCTCGTTGCTCCGGGCGGGCGACGCGACCTCCGCGTTCCCGGCCGGCACGACGAGCAGCAGCGCCGACGGCAGGTGATTGAGCAGTCGCTCCGTAATACTGCCGAGGAGCATCCGGTCCACCCAACCCTTGCCGTGTGAGCCTACCACGACGAGGTCTGCCTGCCACGCTTTTGCCTCCGCCGCGATGCCCGCATCCGCTGCCGCATGGCGGATGACCCGTTCGGCATCCGGGGGCACGAGCGGCCAGATCTTCCTTAGGCACTCCTCTTCGAGCAGCCGCTCGTAATCCCGGGCGCCGGGTTCGGGTGGCAACTCCGGCACGATCGGGAGCGGTTCGATCACGTGGATCGCTCGCAGCTCGGCATCGCCCAGGTCGGTGAAACGGCGAGCCGCTTCGAGCGTGGGACGAGCCGCGGCGGACGCGTCGACCGCAACGAGCACCCGCCGAATCGCCGTGGACGGCGCACCGGCGACGAGCAACGGAACGCGCAGCATGCGTGCGACATTGTGTACCGTGCTGCCGCCGAGCCAACGGCCCAGGGCGGAATGGTGCTTGGCGCCGAGAATGAGCAGTCCGGCCCCTGCGTCGCGCACCTCGTCGTCCAGCACGGCCGGAGGCCACCCCTCACGCACCACGAGATCACGCCGCGCGTGTTGGGGAACCTCATTCCGGAGCGCCTGGTCCAAGCGCTCCCGCACCGCGTGCAGGGCCGCGGCCCGAAATGCTGCGTGGGTGGCGGGCCCCATGTCCGCCGCCGCGCTCCATCGGTCGCGCGTCGCATGCACCAGTTTGCAAGACACGCCCGCTGCGGCGGCCATGCTCAGTCCCAGCTGAGCCGCTCGTGCAGCGGCAGGTGACGTGTCTACTCCCACCACGATCGGATCCCACGACATGCCAGCCTCCGGTTGGTTCGCCAAAAGCAAGTTGCGGATGCCTTCATGAAGGGACAGTGAAGCGACGGGGAACCAGGCTTTTGGTTCTGAAAGAAGGCTTCATGGTCGCTTCACGAATGGTACGGCGAGCCGCGGGTAATGTGCGAGCCGGTACTTCCTTCAGGAGCGAGTGTGAAACGTCCGGTGCTGAGCTGCCGCTGGATCGTGGTGCTGTGCGGGTTGGGATGGGGTGCGTGTGGTGGAGAGCCGAAAGCCGAGGCGGGCGGGTCGTCATCCGGTGGGACCGTGGTTGCGGCCGCCGCGTCGTCCGATCCCCGTGCGGTGCTGTTCCTGGCGAAGGGGTGCCCGCAATGCCATTCGATATCCGCGCTCGGTGTGAAATCGCCGGCCGAAGTGGGGCCAGACCTGACCCTCGCCTACAGCGAGGTCAGGAACCGGTTCAACGTGTCGCTGGAAGACTTTCTCCGCGCTCCGACCGGCACGATGCAGGTCGTGCTCAGCCAGATGATCACGCTTACTCCCGCGGAGCGGGATTCCATCACGCACATCCTCAAGCGGCTTCACGAAGAGCGTGAAGAGCGTGGCGAACACTAGTCCTCTGATCAGGGAGCGTCCAATGACATTGCGACACTGGCTGGGGTTCGCGGCGATCGGCGTTGCGGCCTGTACGCCTTCCAAAGCGCCCTCCGGTGGGGACGGCGCGCAGCTCGCCGACGTACGGGTCGCTGCCCAACGCACCTTCGTGGCCCCCGGCAAGCTCGACGACTTCTACCTCTTTTACAGTGGCGGGCACTCCGGCCAGATCTACGTCGCCGGCGTGCCGTCCATGCGCCACATCATGACGATCCCGGTGTTCGCGCCGTACCCCGCCACCGGGTACGGCTTCGACCAAGAGTCGAGGAGAATGCTGGGCGACTACACCTGGGGTGACGTCCACCACCCGGCCATGTCGAAGACCAAGGGCGACTACGACGGGCGCTGGCTGTTCGTCAACGACAACGGCAACAACCGGCTCGCGCGCATCGACCTGCGCGATTTCAAGACGAAACAGATCCTCGGGCCGATCCCGAACTCGAGCGGCAACCACGGCTCGGCGTTCGTCACGGAGAACACCGAGTACGCGCTGGTGGCGAGTCGCTTCTCCGCGCCGGTGCCCACCGGGACGTACGTGCCGTTGTCGCAGTATGCCACCAAGTACCACGGCATCGTGAGCGGGATCACGATCGATGGGACGAGCGGCGAGATGAAGCTCGGCTGGCAGATTCTCACCCCGCCGTTCAATTGGGATCTTGCCGCCACTGGCCGGGAGATCTCGCATGACTGGGCGGTATGGAGCAGTTACAACACGGAGCGCGCGACCGGTCGGCTCGAAGTGACGGCGAGTCAGCGGGACCGCGACTACATGGTGTTCGTGAACTGGGTTCGGGCGGCGGCAGCCGCGGCAGCGGGCAAGGGTCGGATGATCGGCGGAGCGCGAGTGCTCGATCCGAGGGAGATCCCCGGCGCCGTCTATCTCGTGCCGCTCGCCAAGAGCCCGCACGGCGCCGACATCTCGCCCGACGGCCGCTACGTCATCGGCGGCGGCAAACTCGCCCCGTACGTCACGGTGTTCGAGTTCGAGAAGTTCCTCACGGCCGTGCAGGCCAATGACACGATCGGGAACGAAGACGGCATTCCCGTGCTACGCGCTGAAGCGATCAAGGTGGCCGAGGTGCCGGTGGGGTTGGGCCCGCTGCACACGCAGTTCGACGACCAGGGCTACGCCTACACCTCGATGTTCATCGAGTCGGCGGTCGCCAAGTGGAAGCTCGGGCCGTTCGACGGGCACGACTCCGCGCTCGTCGTGGCCAAGATGCCGGTGCACTTCTCGGTGGGCCATCTGGTGACCGCCGGCGGCGACCAGCGGCACCCCTGGGGCCAGTACCTGGTTTCGATGAACAAGCTCTCGAAGGGGCAACACCTGAACGTCGGCCCTTCGCAGCCGGAGTCGAGCGAGCTGATCGATATCACGGGGAGCGGGATGACGATGCTGTACCAGGCCTATACCGAGCCCGAGCCCCACTTCGCCCAGCTCGTCCGGGCCGACATCCTGCACCCGATCGAGGTGTACCCGAAAGCCGAGAACCGTGACCCGAACGCGATCTGGCGGGCCGAGGACGCAAGCGTCACCCGCCGAGGCAATGTTGTCGAGGTGAAGATGTACACGATCCGGTCGTACTTCTCGCCGGGCGCGATCGAAGTGAACCAGGGCGACTCGGTGATCATCCACATCACCAACGGCGAGCAGGAGCGCGACATGCTCCACGGCTTCGGGCTCGCGCTCCACAACATCAACCTGGTGATGGACCCTGGCGAGGTGAAGACGGTCGCGTTCCGCGCCACGAAGCCAGGGGTCTACCCGTTCTACTGCACCAACTTCTGCTCGGCGATGCACCAGGAAATGCAGGGGTATCTGCTGGTGAAGCCCCGCGGCGCCGCGGCGGCGTCCGCGCCAGCCGGCGGCACAACCGTGGGTGGTCGCTAAATGAGTCTGACCAGCTGGCTCGAGCAGGTGACCTCGCGCCGGGCACGGCTCGCCGTGCTCGGTGCGGCCCTGCTGCTCGCGGTCGCGCCGTTCTTCCCGCTGTGGCAGATCACCATGTTCGCCGCTCAATTCCCGGAAGGGCTGCGGATGTGGGTTTACTCCTACAAGGTCGTGGGGGGGAACGCTGACGCCGACCTGCAGGGCATCAACATCCTGAACCATTACATCGGGATGAAGGACATCGCCGCGGCGGATTTCTGGGAAATGAGGGCCATTCCGTTCGCGATCGGCATCTTCTTCCTGATCAGTCTCCGCACCATCGTGTTCGCCAAGGTCCGTGACCTGGTGGACCAGACCGTGATGTTCCTCTACTTCTCGGCCTTCTCGTTCAGCGTCTTCTGGTACCGGATGTACACCTACGGGCATCAGTTGAACCCGGAGGCCCCCTTCAAGGTCGCGCCGTTCACGCCGCCGGTCTTCGGACACCAGCACATCGCGAATTTCGATGTCTACAGTTATCCCGGGGTCGGCACCGTGCTGCTCCTGCTGGCCGGCGTGGGATTGCTCAGTGTGCTGTATCTGGAGTGGCGACAGCGCGCTCGGGCGCCGACGTGATCCACCTGCTGTTGGCGCTCAGCCTCGCGCCGGATACGGTGCGCCTCGGCCCCGGGATCCACCCTGGGCCGCTGGTCCTCGCGCGCCCCACCGTGCTGCTCGGCGCGCCTGGTGCGATCCTGCGCGGCAACGGGAATGGCAGCGTGTTGATCGTGGCGGCCGGCGGATGCGTCGTGCGTGGATTGCGTATCGAGGGCAGTGGCCGGAATCCCGATGGCCCGGACGCGGGGGTCCTGGTGCGGGCCGATTCAGTGACTCTTGAAGACCTTGTCATTCGTGACATGCTGTTTGGTGTCTATCTATTGCAGGCACGAGGCGCGGTGCTGCGACGGCTGGACATCGAAGGGGCGCGCGGGCTCCGCGAAGGGCAGATGGGCGATGGCATCTACCTCTACAACTCACGCGGCGTGGTGGCCGAGGCGAATCGCATCACGTACGTGCGGGACGGGATCTACTTCTCGTACTCCGACAGCGCACGCGTCACCGACAACCGCGTGTCGCACGTGCGCTTCGGGCTGCACTACATGTTCAGCCATCACAACCGGTTTGAGCGGAACGTGTTTACCGACAATGCCGCCGGCGCCCTGCTCATGAACTCCAACGGCGTGGTGGTGACCGACAACGTGTTTGCGTGGAACGCGGGCGTTCGTTCCTATGGCCTGGTGCTGCAGACCGCGACCGAACCCGTCGTGCGAGGCAACAGCTTTGTGGGGAACGGGATCGGGGTGTTCTTCGACAACGTGATCGGAGGTGAGTTCGCAGACAACGTCGTTGCCGGCAATTGGCTGGGGCTCCAGCTGTTTGCCAACAGTGAACGCACACGCATCACCGGCAATACCATGACAAGCAACACGTTCGATGCAACGGGCGGGGATGCGGCCGGCGCGTTTCAGTTTTGCGTCGCGGGGCGAGGAAACTACTGGTCCGCCGCGGCCGACGGCGGCTTCGACTTGGACGGCGATGGCGTGTTCGACGCTGCACACGCCGCCAGCTCACCCCTCGCCGAGCTCGCCTTGACGCGCGGCGGATTGCGGCTGTTCCTGGGCAGCCCCGCGGCGCGGACGCTCACGTGGGCCGAGCGGACGTTCCCGGTGTTCGCGCTGTCCCAGGTGACCGACGCATGTCCTCTGGCGGCGCCCCCGCACGCCGCCACGTTGACGCGGCTTCCGGTTGCACCGGCCGCGACAGGCGGCACCGGATCGTCTGGCCAGGCCGTCGTGGGCGCCGGGGCGATCTTCGTCGGGTTGGCGTTCATGCTCGCCTCCAGGCGTCGGCGTGTGGGAGGCTGAGATGATAGAGATCCGAGGGCTTTGGAAACGGTTCGGCGACTTGCTGGCACTCGAGCCACTCGACCTCACGATCCGCGCCGGTGAGGTGGTCGCGCTCGTCGGCCCGAACGGCGCCGGGAAGTCCACGGCGTTGCGCATTCTGGCCGGCATCCTGACGCCGAGCGGGGGTTGCGCCACGATCGCCGGTCGTGACGCCGTCGCGGAGCCGGTAGCCGCCCGGAGGGAGCTTGGGTATCTGCCGCAAAAACTCGGCGTCCCGCCGACCACCGTGGTAGGGGATCTGCTCGAACTGGTCGCGGCCACCCGGGGGATTCCGTTCGTCCAGGCCACCGCGGCGCTGGTCGAGGCCGGCCTCGGCGACCGCATGGGCGCCGTCGTCGGTGAGCTGTCGGGCGGCCAACGGCAACGGCTGCTGCTCGCTTGCGCGACTCTGGGTGATGTGCGCGCTCTGCTGCTCGACGAGCCGAGTATCAGCCTCGACGCCGACGGGGCGGACGAGGTGCGGGAGTCGATCCGCGCGGCGGTGCGCCGTGGTGCAGCTGTGCTGTTCGCCTCGCACTATCTCCACGACGTAGCGCTGCTCGCTGATCGTATTGTCGTAATGGTGCATGGGCGGGTGACGGCGGCCGGAACGCTCGCCCAGCTCGCCGCGGCGGCGAACGTGCCGTGGCGCGAGGAGGACGATGCGCCCGACCCGCCGATCGAGCGGATTTACCGCGTCCTGGTGCAACGGGGCCGGGAGCATTCGGAGCGCGCACCGCTCCGCCTCCTGAAAGAGGACGCCGCGTGATCCCCGCGCTGCTGCGATTCGAACTGGCGGCGGCGCGCCGCGCCCGCACCGTGACGCTGTTCGCGGCCGGGTTTGCGTTGGCGAGTCTCGCCGTGGCCCTCGTCGGTCTGTCGGCCGGCGGGGTGGTGACCGTGCAGGGGTTCACCCGGACGTCGGTAAGCCTGCTCCAGCTCATCGTGTGGGTCGTCCCGATGATGGCGCTGCTCACCGGCGCCGTGGCGGGGGCGGAGTGCCATGAGCTGGAGTTCGTCGTTGGACTGCCCCTGGCACGGGGTCAACTCTTGGCAGCGCGCTGGGCGGCGTGGACGCTTGCCCTCGGCGCGGCGCTCTTCGTGGGGTTGGGCGCGGCGGGGGTCGCTATCGCACTGCTCGCAGGCGCGGCCGACGGGGCACGCTACCTCGCCCTGATACTCGTCGCCTGGCTGTTGCTCGCTGCCACGCTCGCGATCGGGCTCGCGATCGGAGTGACCGCGCGCACCCGGGCGCGTGCCGTCGGCATCGCCATTGTGACGTGGTTCGTGTTGGTCGTGGGTGTGGATCTCGTGGCGATCGGGGTGTTGGCCATCCTGCCGCCGCACGACGCCGGGTGGGGATTGTCGCTCCTGTTGCTCGCTGATCCGGTGGATGCCGCGCGCGCCTTCGGACTGGGGCTGTTTCGAGCCGACGCGATCGCGGGGCCGACCGGCGCGGCGCTACGGCGGGTGTTGGGAGGCTGGGGCGCCTGGGCGCTCGTCGGGGGGCTCGTGTTTTGGATTGTGACGCCCCTCACCATTGCGGGGCGACGATTCGCGCGACGGGACCTGTAGCGCGTGGCTCTGGATCGTCCGCCGATCCTCATCTCCGAGAGGGCGATCGCCGCTCGCGTAGACGAGTTGGCGCGGCAGATCTCCGCCGACTACGCCGATGTGGACGAACTGCTGTTGGTCGGGGTGCTGCGCGGGGCCTTCATCTTCCTCGCCGACCTTTCCCGGCGCTTGACTATCCCGTGCCGAGTGGACTTCATCGCGCTCTCCCACTACGAGCACGGTGCGACACCTTTGGGCGCCGTGCGGCTGATCATGGACCTGCGGGTGGCGGTCACTGACCGGCATGTGCTGCTCGTCGAGGACATCCTGGACTCGGGGGACACACTGGTCTACCTCAAGCGTATGCTCGAGGCTCGGCGGCCGGCCACCCTCAGGACGTGCGCGCTGACGCGAAAGCGGGACCGCCTGCCCACCGACGTGCAACTCGACTACGTGGGATTCGACATCCCGGACCGCTGGGTCGTGGGGTACGGGCTCGACTATGACGACCAGTACCGCACACTTCCCTATATCGGGGTACTCGAGCCGCCCCCGCGGCCCTGATGCGCTGCCGACCTTCCGTCTTCGCCGTCCGTCTCAGCCGCCTCGGGCGCGATGTTATTGCCACGCTCGGGAACTGAGATCGTCACCCTCCGGTGTCCAATCCTGCAGGGTGCGTGTCGCGAATCACCACACTGCGCTCGCAGGTTGGGCAGCGGAGCAACCACACCGCTTGCGCGTCTCCCGCTCCAACGGTTCCGGACAGCGACTCCCCGCAACGTGGGCAGCGTAGCGGGCTGCCGCGGTGCAACAGGGCATTGTGAATGCGCGCCGCATCGTCCAGCGAATAGCCTGCGCCGCTTTGGCGCACTCGAGTTTGGGTGGACATGGTCGTGATCCGTGTGGCGGGCTGAGTGTAGGGTACCCGGCCCGCCGTGCGAATCCCATGAAAGGGAGATGAAGGGTTGCTAGAAGAGCCGGTACCCCGGCGAAATCAACCGCGGTACGTACGTGAGCAGGAATGGCCCGTACGCGAGCACGATCAGGACGATCGCCACGACCACCCACCAGCCCAGCCGGTCGAGCTTGACCTGCCAGCCGCTCGTCGCTGGGGCGTGCAGCGTTTCTGCGAACGGCACGTCCACGGGGTGCGCGCCGCGCCGGCCCACCGCGATCGTCATCCCGATATCCACGAAAAACATCATGATGGCGAAGAACATCAGCGTGCCGCCGATCGCGGTGAGCTTCCCCCCCAGGTCCCATGCGGGGCTGTCGTAGGTCGCCGCCACGCGAAAGATGCGCCGCGGCATACCGGCGAGCCCCGCCGAGATCATGCCGCGAGCGAAAATCAGCAGACCGATCGTGTACAGCCAGGATGACGCCAGGGCGAGACCCCGGCTCCACAGGCCCCGGCCCGTGAGGTAAGGGATCAGCCAGTACGCGATACCCATGAAGGTCAGCGCCACGGCGGACCCGACGGTCATGTGAAAGTGCCCGGGAAGCCAGGTCGTGTTGTGCACCACCTGGTTCATGCTGTAACTCGCGTTGATCAGGCCCGTCATGCCGCCGAAGACGAACGTGATCATGGCGAGCAGCTGGGCGGCAACCGAGGGATCGCCCCAGGGCAGGGCCCTGATCCATCCCAGGATTCCCGTTCCGCCTCGAGCACGCCCGCCCATTTCGAGCGCCGCCAGGATCGAGAACGCGGTGGCGAAGCTCGGGATCACGACGCCGAAGGTCATGATCAGGTGGAGCCGCTTGACCGCTTCACTGATCCCCGGGTCGGTGAACTGATGGTGGATCCCGGTCGGGATCGAGAGCAGCAGAAACAAGATGAAAGTGAGGCGCGCCAGCGAGTCACTGATCAACTTCCCGCCCACCTGGCGGGGGATGAGGCAGTACCAGGAGACGTACGCGGGGAGCAGCCAGGCGTACACGATGGGATGGCCGGTGAACCAGAACAGCGTCCGGTCCAGCAGTGGGTCGGTCTTCGCGACCAGCCCCAGCGACCACGGCAACAGGATGCCGAGGAACAGCACCGCCACCGGAATTGACGCGAGCGTCCACATCCCGTACGAGGCCACGGAGACATGGGCGAGGAGGGGGATGCGTTCGCCGCGATGCTCTCGCCGCCAGGCCCGTAGCGTGAGGGCCATGTTGGCGAACGCGAGCCAGGTGCTTACCACGACCAGGGCCAGGCCGAGATAGTAGGTCCAGTGGGCCTGGAGCGGCGCGTACGAGGTGAACAACACGCTGGCGCGGTTGGTGGTGACGGCGAAGATGGTGAGCACGTTGCCGGCGAGCAGGCTCGCGAACGAAGCCCAGAGCAATCCGCGCACGAGCTGCCGCCCCAGGGCGCGTGCCGTCATGAGCGGCAGAAACCCGTTGGCGAACGCGAACGTGAAGGTGAGGACGTTCGCCACCCCGTGCGCCGTGAGCCCTTGGTAGTAGCCGCGCAATCCGGGAAAGAACTGCAGGATGTCCACCTTGGCGTAGGCGAGCGCTTGGGCGAGACCATGAAACACGCCGGCGACCAGCGCCGCGTATCCGATGTAGATGGTCCAGCGCAGCAGCCGGCGGTCCGTCTCCACCACCTCGAACCCTGCCGAGTTCATCACCGTCGGGGCGCTCATTGGACCACCACCTTCCCGCCCATCGTGTGGTGGCCGATGCCGCAGTACTCGTGGCAAATCAACAGGTGCTCGCCGGCCCGCGTGAACCGGTAGGTCACGCGCGTCACTTGGCCAGGGATAACCATGACGTTGATCCGGGTGCCCTCCACGAAGAAGCCGTGGATCACGTCGCCTGACGTGATGAGAAACGTCACTTCCGCGCCTGCCGGGACGTGGATCTCGTTCGGCGAGAACGCCCAGGTGCGGGCAATCACGACTGCTTCATACGTGTCCGGCCCTGTCTGGCGGACACCCGGTTGGTCGAAAGGGGGCGTCTGGGCGAGTAGGGCGGGATCGACCTGCGCGACATGGCCCGGCAGATGGGCGCCCCGGGCGGAGACGGCGTACAGGAGGGCCCCCAGCGAGGCCACCAGGAGGATCACGCTCACGACGAGGAAGCCGCGCTCGAGCGCCTCGATTCTCATGAGGTCACCGGTTGAGAAAGAGGAGGTAGACGACGAGCCAGCCGCCGAAGGTGAACATCAGGAGGAACGCGGTGAGGAAGAGCGTGCCGGAAATGTTCGGCTCGGGCTCGGCGCCGGGTTGGCCCGTGGGCGTGGCAACGCGGTTGAGGGTCCGCGCGGCGACGACCAGCAGGGCAGCGAGCAGCACCGCGAGCGGCGCCGTCATCAGGAGCCGCCGCCCGCTTACGTGGCCGGCGAGGAGTTGATTGAGCGTCTCCCAGATGTAGGCCAGGAGCGGAATACCGGCCGCAACGAGGAGCGCCAGGAGGACACCGAAGCGCATGAACGCCCTCCCTGGTTGGAGTCGTAGGACACCCAGTATGCCAGGCTCACGGGGTCGTCGCAATGTGGGCGGAACCCCTGAAGTCTCTCCAAATCTTGCGTCTTGTGGGAGCCTGGCAAGTGGACTGCTTCGCGTTTTACCGCGGGCGCGCGGCGACCCGTACGCCGTCGGCGAGTTTGTCGGTCGGGTGACGGATCACGAGCGCGCCCGGCGCGAGCCCGCCGGCGATCTCGGCTTCGAACGCGTTGCGTTGCCCGATTTGGACGGCCTGACGTCGCGCCCGTCCGTCTTGGACCAAGAACACGTACCATTGTGTCCCGTCCTGGAACAGCGCGCTCGTGGGGATCTTGAGCACACTTGCCGCTTCCCACAGCACGACCCGCGTCTCGACACGGTAGCCATCGCCGAGTTGGGGCGGTGTCTCGTCCAGGTCGGCAATCATGTTCACTCGTTGTTCCTCGACACCCAGCGCCGACACCTTGGTGAACCCGGACGGCTCGATCAGGCGGACGTGCGCCTCGAGCGGGTGGTCACCGCCCCAGTCTTCGACCAGGACCCGATCGCCGGGTTTCACTTTCACCGCGTCTTCCGACAGGAGGTCCGACACGATTTCGAGTCGAGTCGGATCGCCCAGCTCGAGCAGCGGTGTACCGGCGGTGACGACCCGCTCGCTCCGCTCCGGGATGCGGAGCACGCGGGCGCGCAGCGGTGAAACGAGGGGAAGGGCCGCGCCGCCCGGAGCGGCAAGCGCCGCCCGCGCGACCTCGACATCGTGCGCCGCGGCTTGTGCGCGGAAGTCCGCCGCCTCGAGCTGCCGGGCGCTGGTCGTCTCGGCGAGCGCCGCCTGTTCCCGCTGCTGCGGCGCGAGCAGGTTCCTCGCGAACAGCGACTCGGCGCGGGCGTACTCCCGGCGGGCCTGATCGGCCGCCGCCCGTGCGGCGGCGACCGCGGCCGCCGCGGCGCGCTGGGCGTCGGTGGCTCCCTGCACGCGCGCGACCGCTTCAGCACGCCCACGCGGATCGAGCGGTGCCGCGTACAACCGTGCCACCACGGCTCCGCGGGCGACTGACGCGCCTTCCTCGAATGTGATCCGCGCCACTCGGCCGGCGGCCGGCGCGACCACGATGTAGCGGTCTCGCACCCGCGTGCGGCCTTCCTCGTCGATCGTGACCTGCAGGGACCCGTGGGCGACTGCGATCACGTCCACGGGGACCGGCGTTGGGCGGAGCGCGAAAGCGAGCAGCGCGACGGCCGCGATCCCGGCGGCGCCCCAGCCGAACTGCTTGGGACCGAGGTTCATCGATTCAATCTCCTGTCTTCAGCACCGCCACGAGGTCGAGCCGGTCGATGCGACGACGCACGATCAGAGCCGACAGGACCGCGGCCACGAGGATCACGAGGACGGCATATCCGTACGTGCCGGCGTGCAGGACGAACGGCAGCCGGTACAGCTCCGTGTCGAACGCCAGGACGAGCAACGCCGCGCCGCCATACCCCCAAACGAAGCCGAGCGGCAGCGCGGCGAGGACCAGCACGGCCTGCTCGTCCAGCAGGATCCGGGACGTCTCAGCGCGCGTGAACCCGAGGACCCGCAGACTCGCGAGCTCCCGCGCGCGCTCCGAGAGGGCGATGCGCGCCGTGTTGTACACGACTCCAAACGCGATGAGAACGGCGAACCCCACAATGTACGTCGTGATGATGCCGTGGCTGCGCGCCATGGTCTCCTCGAAGCTCCGGACCGTCGGTTCACGGATCGAGACCCCGGAAACGGCGGGCATCCGCTTGAGGACGTCGTACAGCGCCGCCATCTCACGGCTGTCGACCGACAGCGCCGCTCCCGAGACGGTCCCGCCCTCCCGCAGCAGCCGGTGCAGGCCGCCCGCGTCCATGTAGGCGAGCGTCCCCATCGGCTCCTGCACCAGCCCCACGACCGGGACCACTCGGGTGGGCCGCTTTCCTTCGAGCACTTCGACCGTGACTGCGTCGCCGGGTGCCACCCCCAGCACCTGCGCCAGCTTGTCGGTGAGCAACACGCCGTCGGCCGGGAGGGCGCGACCCCGCCCGTTGAAGTCGGCCACTTGTCGCAGTTCCGCATCGGGCTCGAGGCCCAAGATTGCCGTGCGGCGCGACCGGTGTCCGGCAACGAGTCGCACCGGCACGGTGCGGTACGGCTCGGCCCGCAGCACGCCCGGCAAGTGCCGCAGCTCGCCGCGGACCCGGGCCGGTCTCGGCTCCGTGAAGTTGATGGTCACCGCCTGACGTTCGCGGACATTGAATTCGAAGTCCGCCAAGGCTTCGATCGAATCGATCGTAAACCGGCCCAGCACGATGATCCCACAGGCGAGGCCGATCCCGATAGCGGTCGCCAGCGCGCGCCCCGGCCTGCGCTCCAGGGTGCGCAGCACCATCCGGCCCACGGGTCCGAAGGCGCGATGCACGCCGAACGCCTCGAGCATGCCGCGCCGGTAGCGGGGCGGTGACTCGGGGCGCATCGCCTCCGCCGGCGGCAGCCGCACGGCGCGGCGCACGGCGCTCAAGGCTCCCAGGAGCCCCGAGCCGGCGCTCACCAGCGTCGCCAGACCCAGCACCCCCCAGCCCGGCGTGAACTGGAGCACCGGGAAGCGGTAGTAGGCGGCGTACAACCCGGTCAGGCGGGTGGCCAACCACAGCCCGAACGCGGCGCCGACCACCGCTCCGAACAGCTCCACCCCCACCACCAGCTTCGCGTAGTGCAGGCCGACGTCACCGTTGCTCCGGCCGAAGGCTTTGAGCACACCGATCTGCGGCCGCTGGGTGGCCACCAGGCGCGCCAGCACGATGTGCACCAGGAACGCGGCGACACCCAAGAAAATCGCGGGCACGATCGCGCCGCTCACCCGTAGCTGGCTGATTTCGTCCGTGATGAAGCGGTTCGATTGATGGTCGGCACGGCCGACCGCTCCCAATCCCCCGTAGCGCGTGAGCAGTCGATCGAGGCCCGCGCAGACTTCCGCCTCGTCGGCCCCGGGAACGAGTCGCAACGTGACGTCGTTGAATGCGCCCTGCATGTCGAACGCCGTGGTCAGAGCCTCGTGGCCCATCCAGAACACCCCGTAGCGCTTGTCGTCGGGGAAGAACCAGCCCGGGCTGATTTGGTACACGAACTCGGGTGAGAGCGCGATCCCGACGATGCGCAGCTGCTGCCAGCGACCGTTGATGATCGCGCCCAGCGTATCACCGACCTGGAGCGCGTTGGCCTGGGCGAACTGCTCGCTGGCGATGACCTCGTCGGGGCGACCGGCGGCGAGGTAGCGACCCTGTCGTAGGTGCAGGTCGTTGAGCATGGGGGTGCGGCGCTCGGGGATCGAGACGAGGCGGCCCGTCGCCGGCTCGGTGAGGCCTGGGACGGCGAGCGTCACGTGAACCACGACGCGCGTCTGGACCGCGCTCACGCCGGGGAGTGCGGCGACCTTTGCGGCGACGGTGTTGGGGGCGCGCCGCAGCGACGCGAACACATGGGCGAAGCGGTAGTCCCGGTAGTAGGCGTCGAGGGATCCGCGCAACGAATCGTAGGCGGTGCGGATCGTGACGATGCTCGCCACTCCACAGGCGACGATCAGTGCCACCGCGGCCATTTGCCCCCGCAGGTGCCACAGGTCGCGCAGCACCTTGCGGTCGAGGACGCTCACCATTGCAGCGTCTCCACGGCCGCGCGCACGGTGTTCCGCTCGATCGACGCGATCTGGCCGCTGTGCATCCGCACCACCCGATCGCCCATCCCGCCGATCGCGACGTTGTGGGTGATGATCGCTACGGTGGTGCCGAGCTCGCGGTTCACCTGCCCCAGCACCTCGAGCACGAGCTTGCCCGTCTGGAAGTCGAGCGCCCCGGTCGGCTCGTCGCACAACAAGACGTCCGGCTGCTTGGCGATCGCGCGGGCGATCGCCACGCGCTGCTGTTCGCCGCCCGACAGTTGCGCGGGGAAGTGGTCGACCCGCTCGGCCAGGCCCACGAGCTCGAGTGCACGCCGAGGGTCCATCGAGCGCTCGGACAACTCCGTCACGAGCTGGACGTTCTCCTGCGCGGTGAGGCTCGGCATCAGATTGTAGAACTGAAAGACGAACCCGACATGCTCGCGACGGAACCGGGTGCGCTCGCGCTCGTCGGCCGCCGTGAGGTCGTGCTCGAAGAACTGGACGGTGCCGTCGGTGGGGACGTCGAGTCCGCCGAGGATATTCAGCAGGGTCGACTTCCCGCTCCCCGAGGGTCCGAGGATCACGAGGAACTCACCCCGGTAGATCTCGAGCGAGACAGCGCGCAGCGCATGTACCTCCATGTCGCCCAGCCGGTAAACCTTGGAGAGACCGCGTGCGCGGAACACAGGTTCTGCGAGGGGGGCGGGCCGCTCTTCCAGGGAAGGCCTGCCACAGTCCGGCGCGGTGGTCATGCGCCCATCGTAACCGCGCCGCCGCCGTGACAGTGTGAAGGGCTCTTGAAGCGGACTTCAGACCCGCGCTACAGAATGAGCTGGATCACGCCCTCGTCGAGGGTTTGGCGGACCGGCACCCCGC
Organism: uncultured Gemmatimonadaceae bacterium; assembly: GCA_964596925.1. GTDB lineage: Bacteria > Gemmatimonadota > Gemmatimonadetes > Gemmatimonadales > GWC2-71-9 > DASTHG01. The sequence goes on from CAZQWQ010000015.1 coordinate 40,508, forward strand.
TTCCCGCTACGAGCTCAAGCATGCGGGTGTTTTGAGGCAGCACCTCCGCGACGATCTGCGCGACCCCCTTTGCATGGGCGAGACCGAGCAGGTGCTTGAGCAACACGGTGCCAATGCCGCGGTTCTGCTGGGCGTCCTCCACCACGATCCCGAGCTCCGCACGCACGGGTGCGTTCTTCGGGCCGGGGAGCACATCGAACCGAGCCACCCCGACGATCGGGGCCTCGGGCCCAGCCGCCAGCGTGGCGACCAGCGCCACGCGCTTGTCGAAGTCCACCTCGGTCAGGTATCGCAGGTCCTTGGGCGAGAGCGCCTGCTTGTATTCGAAGAACCGCAAGTACACCGATTCGGGGCTGAGCCGCTGGTGGAACGCCGCCAGGCCGGCCTGATCATCGGCCCGAATCGCCCGGATCCAGACCGGTCCGCCGCCGCGCAGCACGTCGTCCGCCGCATATCCCCGTGCTTCCATGAGGTTATCACCCTAGTACCCGTTGCTGCGGTCGGCCAGGGCTTGCCGGGCAGGGAAATCTCAAGGCAAGATTAGGTGGAGGTGGCGTTGCCCCCAAAGAAACGCGTGTCCCTGATTACGCTACGGCGCGCCCGCGCCAAGGAAAGGCGTCGGGTTGAGGAACGGTTTCGTCGCCTGATGAGGGCGAGTCTCGCGATTTTCTCGCACCAATCGCTCGACCGGGTGTTGCAGGAGATCGTAGCCACGGCCCGCCAGGTGGTCGGCGCCCGCTATGCCGCCCTGGGCGTGCTTGCGCCCGACCACCGGTCACTGGCCGCATTCGTGACGTCCGGGCTGAGCGCGGCGGCGCGCGCCCGGATCGGGCCGGAGCCGAGCGGGCGCGGCCTGCTCGGGTACGTGATCCGCACGCGGAAGCCTGTGCGCACCGCCGACATCGCCAGACACCCGCAGCGCTACGGCTTCCCGCCCCACCATCCCCCGATGAAGTCGTTCCTCGGCGTCCCGGTCGCGACCGGCGGAACCGTGTTCGGTAACCTGTACCTCACGGACAAAATCGGCGCGGCGGAGTTCAACGCGGAAGACGTGGCGATCGCGGTCCTCCTCGCGGCCCAAGCAGCGGCGGCGGTCGAGAACGCGCGACTGTTTGAGGCGGGCGAGCGGCTGCTCGGTCAGGTGCGCGGGTTGCAGCGGCAACGCGAGTTGTTCTTCGCAATGATGAACCACGAGCTGCGCAATGCCCTGACCGGGGTCTTCGGCTGGGCAGACCGATTGGTCCGCGCCAAGAGCGCGGAGAACTCGGCTCAGGCGGCTCGGGAGGTGTACGAAAGCACCGAGCGTACCATCGCGCTCCTCAATAATTTCCTCGACCTGTCGCGGCTCGACGCGGGAAAGCTGCAGCCGGTATGGCGCGAGGTGGACATCGGCGCCGCGATGCGGCGTGCGCTTACCGGGTTCGAACCCGCTGCAGAGACCAAGCAGCTCGCCCTCGTGGAAGACATCCCGGACGCATGTCCGGCGATCGTCACGGACCCGGTGCGGTTGGAGCAGATTCTCGTCAACCTCGTGAGCAATGCCGTGCGGCATAGTCCGCCAGGGGGGGAGATCCGGGTCGAGGTCCGGCCCAACACATCGATGGTCGAGTTCTTTGTCCGCGACCAGGGTCCGGGCATCCCCGCGGATGTGCAGGAGCGCATCTTCGAGCCGTTCGAGCGGTTCGATCCCCTATCCGGCGAGGGTACTGGTCTTGGGCTCCCCGTATCACGTCGCCTGGCAGAGGTGCTAGGCGGACGCCTGGAGGTCGAAAGCGCGGCGGAGCATGGCGCCGTCTTCACATTGACACTGCCACTCCGCCCGACATCATGAAGGTTCCTTCACAATTCCCTTATCGGCAGTTCAAAGCTCCACCCCTAAGCTCACTCTCATGAAAATTCTCGTGGTGGAAGACGACCGGAAGGTCGCTGGGTTTATCGAGCAGGGACTGCGCGAAGAGGGCTACGCCGTGGATGTCGCGCCAGACGGCGACGAGGCCACAATGTTGGCCCACGTCTACGAGTACGACCTCGTGGTGCTCGACGTGATGCTGCCCAAGAAGAACGGCCTGCAGGTGGCGGCAGAATTGCGACGCGAGGGCCGGCGCACGCCCATCCTCATGCTCACGGCGCGCGACGCCACCGAAGACGTGGTGCGCGGGCTCGACGCTGGCGCCGACGACTATATCACTAAGCCGTTCAAGTTCGAGGAACTCCTGGCGCGTGTGCGCGCGCTGGTACGGCGGGGCGGCTCGGTGCGCACCGAGCTGCTCGTATACGGACCGGTGGAGCTCGACCGCCTCAAACACAAAGTGCGAGTCCAGGGGAAGGCCCTCGACCTGACGCCGAAGGAGTTTCATCTCCTGCAGCACTTCCTGCTGCACCCCGAGGAAGTGGTGCGCCGCACGGAGTTGCTCGAGAAGGTGTGGGACATGCACTTCGACCCGGAAAGCAACGTCGTCGATGTGCACGTCGGCAATCTGCGCCGCAAACTCCGCCAGGCGGCCGGGAAGGAGCTCATCAGCACGGAGCGCGGTGTCGGCTTTCGGCTCCAGCTGCCTGACGAGGACCGGCAGACCGCGTGAAGCGGTCGCTCCGGCGGACACTCGCCGTGCGGTTCGCGGCGACGATGGCCGTTGGGCTGGCCGCCACATCCGTCGCGATCTGGTGGGCGGCGTCCGCGGTACTTAAGAAGCAGCTGGATCAGGCCATCGCGGGAACGGCCTTCCTCGTCGCCAACGAGCTGCAGCAGTCCCCACAGTGCGAAGGGGTCATGCACCCGTTGGCGGTGAATGCGCTGCGCTACCGCGAGGAAATCAACCGCTTCGTGGTCATCCGCGACCCCGACTGTCAGGTGCTCCGGGCCATTCCCGGATGGGCGACCGACCTGCCGGCCGACAGCAGCGCCGTAGCCTTCGCGCGATCGGGGCTCCAGAGCTTCAGCGACGCCCGCTGGCACGACAAGCCGATGCGTTCGGCATACGTCGCCGTGTCCTCGGACAAAGGGACGGGGGATCGCGTCGTTCAGGTGGCTGCCTCCCTGGAGCCGATCTGGGTGCTCAAGCGCACGATGCTAGTCGGGCTGCTGGGCCTGGTGGTCTTGGGGACCGGGGCGACGTTCGCGGGGGCGTGGAGCTTGGCGGGCTCGACGGTACGACCAATCGGGGAGATCACCGAGCAGGCGACCCACATCGCGGCGGGGACGCTGGATCAGCGCATCTCGGCGCACGCCGACACTGAGGAATACCGTGGCCTCGTCGCGGTCCTGAATTCGATGCTGCAACGGCTCGAAAGCGCATTCCAGGCGCAGCGTCGGTTCACCGGGGACGTCAGTCACGAGCTGCGCACGCCGCTCACGGCACTACGCGGGGAGATCGAGGTAGCGCTCCGAGCAGAGCGGACGCCGCGCGAGTACCAGCGCGTGTTTCACAGCGCGTTGGAGGAGATCGATCGGTTGACGACGATGACGGAAGAACTGTTGCTGATCAGCCGCGCCGAGGCGGGGCTCCTGACGCTGCAACGCGAGCCCACCGACATGACCGCGCTGGTGGACGCGTCGCTCCATCGGTTGGTCGCTGAGATTGCGGCAAAGGAGCTGGTCGTCGAGCGGCTGCCCGCGCCGGGCGTCGGCCAACCACTGCTCGACCCCGGACTCATTCGCCAGCTCATCGGCGAGCTGGTGGAAAACGCCGTGAAGTACACGAGCCCCGGCGGGCACATTCGCATCGCGACGACGCGAGGACTGGAGGGACTGCGCCTCATGGTGGAGAACTCGGGATTGGACATCGGTTCCCTGGACGTGGCGCAGATCTTCGAGCCGTTCTACAGGGCCGATTCGGCGCGCAGTCGCGGGCCGAGCACGGGTCTGGGCTTGGCGGTCGCGGCAGCTATCGCCCGATTGCACGGCGGAGGGATTCGCGCCGGGAGGCGCGATGGTGAAGTCGTGTGGGTCGAGGTGGACCTGCCAGCGCCGGGAGGGTCCTAGCATGGAGATCGGGGTCCGCGACGCCATGGCCATGGCGCGCGCTAGTTACGAGCGCTGCTTGGGAGCGCCGGACTTTCTGGCCGCATTCTACGCCCGGTTCTTCGAGCTCCGGCCCGAGGCCAAGCGACTGTTCGCGGAGACTGCTTTCGAGCGGCAACACAAGCTGCTGCGCCACGCCATCGGCTTGTTGCTCAGCTTTCCAGGACAGCAGGGGACCGACCCGAACATCCTCGCGCGGGTCGCCGAGCGCCACAGCCGCCGGGAGCTCGGCATCGACCCATCGTACTACCCACCGTTTCTCGAGAGCCTCCTCGACACCGTGAAACGCTTCGACCCTCTGTTCACGCCGGCCGTCGAGCAGGCCTGGCGCGTAACTCTGGCCCCAGGGTTCGCTTACATGCAATCGAGCTACTGAGGAGGCCGTTGATGGGGCGGCAGGGCCTGGCGCGCTATCCGGTGGCGGCGCTCGCCGCCGCCGGGCTTGTCGCCGGGCTGGTGGCACGGTTCGCCTTCGGGGTGCCGGGCGTGGCGGATCGGGTGTTTCTCGTCACGCTGTTCGCCGGCGGCGCTCCCCTCGTCGCCCGGACGCTGTGGGGGATGGTGCGGGGCCGCTTCGCCGCCGACGTCGTGGCGATGCTCGCCATCGTCGGGGCGGTCGTCTTCCGGGAGTACTTCGCCGGAGTGGTCATCGTATTGATGCAGTCAGGCGGTGAGGCCCTCGAGGCCTACGCCATGCACCGGGCGACGGCCTCGCTCGAGGCGTTGCTGGCACGAGCACCGAAGATCGCGCACCGACTGGTCGGCGACCGGCTCGAAGACGTACCCGTCGAGCTCGTCCGGCCGGGCGAGTTGCTGATGGTGAAACCCGGCGACCTCGTCCCCGTGGACGGCGAAGTGACGGGTGGCACATCGGCCGTCGATCAATCGGCGCTGACCGGTGAGCCGCTGCCGATCCGGGCCCTGCCCGGCACGGCGTTGATGAGCGGCAGCGTCAACCTCGAGGGCGCCCTGACGGTGCGGGCGCTGCGGGCCAGCGCCCAGAGCCAGTACCAGGTAATCATCGAGATGGTGGCGCGCGCGCGACGGGAGAAGCCGCCCATCCAACGCATCGCCGACCGGTTTGCCGTCTGGTTCACACCGGTGACGCTGGCGATGTGCGGCGTGGCCTACCTCGTCACCCACAATCCCACGAGCGTGCTGGCCGTCCTGGTGGTGGCGACGCCCTGCCCGCTCATCCTCGCGGCGCCTGTGGCGGTGATCGCTGCGATCAGTCGCGCGGCGGCGCAGGGGATCATCGTGAAGACGGGCGCCGCGATCGAGCAGGTGGGGCGGGCGCGCGTGGTCGTGTTCGACAAGACCGGCACCCTCACCCTCGGTCGGCCGCTCGTCGAAGACGTATCCACCGCCAACGGGCATTCTCCGGAGGAGCTCCTGCGGCTCGCCGCCGGCGTCGAGCAGCTCTCGGCGCACCACCTCGGTCGCGCCGTGGCGGAGGCGGGACGAAGGCGCGGGCTTGTGGTGCCGCCAGCCGAGGCGGTACAGGAGACCCCGGGGCTCGGCGTATCGGGTTCGGTCGAGGGGCAGTCGGTGGCTGTGGGATCGGCGGCCTACCTCGCGAGCCGCGGGATCCCGGTGACCGACGGTGCCGCCGACCGCACCACGGCGTTCGTCGCGATCGACGGCCGGCTGGCGGGCGCCATCACTTTTGCCGACCGGTTGCGCCATCAGGTCCCGGCGCTGCTGCAGCGGCTCGCCCGGCTCGGCGTGACCGAGACGGTGATGCTCACCGGCGACCGCCAGGAGAGCGCCGAAGCCATCGCCGCCCAGGCGGGGATCCGGACCGTGCGCGCGAATCTTCTCCCAGGGGACAAGGTGGCCGCCGTCCAGGAGCTGAAGCGCCGTCATCGCGATGTCGTCATGGTGGGCGACGGTATCAACGACGCGCCGGCGCTCGCATCGGCGACGGTCGGGGTGGCAATGGGGGAGCATGGTCCGGCGGCCTCCGCCGCGGCGGCTGACATCGTCCTGTTGGTAGACGACATCGGACGGGTGGGCGACGCGATCGCCATCAGCCAGCGCATGCGCCGCATCATCCTGCAGAGCATCGGGATCGGATTGGGCGTGAGTGGTGCGCTCATGGTAGTGGCGAGCCTGGGGCACATCCCCCCCTCGGCGGGGGCGCTGCTGCAGGAGGGACTCGATGTCGCCGTGATCCTGAACGCGCTGCGGGCGCGCTGAGCGGGACATTCGACATGACGAAACCGCGGGTCGCGGTGCTTTCTCGGTGAACCGTCCTTCACGCTGGATTCGCGTTCTCCTGGCCCGCCACGTGACATACTCTCGAGGGCGTAGCGTGCTGGACATTGAGGAGGGTGCCAGCGGCACCAGACGGGGCTAGGCCGAAAGCGGCCGGTCTCCTGGGCGTGGGCGACGGGCCCACCCGTCCTGCGCGCTACGTCGCTCGTCTCATCGGGGGATTGGCAGCCATGCTCGAGCACTCGTCGGCGACCCGGATCTTCCCCAACCGCTGTGCGGCGGGGCGGGCGCTCGGCGCTGAGCTGGCCCGGCTCGATCTGCAGCGCCCGGTCGTCCTGGCGCTGCCGCGGGGCGGCGTGCCTGTCGGGTACGAAGTGGCGCACCTGCTCGGAGCGCCACTCGACGTCCTGGTGGTGCGCAAAGTGGGCGCGCCCGGGCAGGCGGAGGTCGCCATCGGCGCCGTGGCATCGGGCGTGACGGTGTTCGACGACGAAATGCTCTCCATGCTGGGCATCGGCGCGGACTACTTCGAAGCAGCGGCGCGGCGGGAGCGACTCGAGGCGCAGCGGCGCGAAGCGGCATTCCGGCAGGGACGGCCGCCGCTCGACCTTCGAGACCGTACGGCGATCCTGGTGGACGACGGCCTCGCGACGGGCTCGACGATGTTGGCGGCGGTGGCGGTGGCGAGGAAGCTCGAGGCGGCGCAAGTGATCGTGGCGGCGCCGGTCGGGGCGCGCCAGGCCTGCGACCGTCTGGCGGAACGGGCCGATCGCGTTGTCTGCCTGGCGATGCCGGAGCCGTTCGGCGCTGTGGGCGTTTGGTACGAGGATTTCACCCAGGCCGACGACGCTGATGTGCGGCGGCTGCTGAGGCTGGCGCGCCTCGAGCAGGAAGCGCACTACCAGCCCGCCGCCCCGGCACGGGCTGAGCCGCCCCGAAGATGAGGGCGGCGCTCCCACATCTGTCCCTGGGGTGGCGGCGTGTGCTATTCGCTGCCTCGGTGGTCGTCCTTCTGGCGTTCGTCCTGTCCTCGAACGCGGCTCACGGCGCCCTGCTGCGCGGGCTATCCGCCGTGGAACGGGTGGCCGCCCTGCACCCCGGCTGGGCGGCGGCGTTGGTCGTCCTCTTCGCGGCGCTCGCCGCGATGCTGGCCTTCCTCTCCAGCTGGATCATCGTCCCATTCGCGGTCTACACCTGGGGACCGACCGGGGCGCTGCTCCTGCTTTGGATCGGCTGGTTGCTCGGCGGTACCGGATCCTACGTCATCGGCCGTGTGTTCGGCCGTCCGGTCGTCGAGTGGCTCGGCTTCGGGCCGCTGCTGGCCCGCTACGAAGAACGGGTTTCCCGCCGCACACCGTTCGCTTTCGCCTTCCTCTTTCAGCTGGCGGTGCCGTCCGAGGTGCCCGGGTACCTGTTCGGGCTGGGTCGCTACCCCTACATTCGGTATCTCGCCTCCCTGGGGCTCGCCGAGCTGCCGTATGGGTTTGCGACGGTGTACCTCGGTGCAAGCATCGTTCAGCGCCGCACGACGATGGTCTTGACTATCGGCTCGGCGCTCATGCTCCTCACCGGATGGGCCTGGTTCGCGCTCCACCGGCGTCTAACCCGGGACGAAAGGACTCTGGAGAAACGTCGCGCGGCTCGCGCGAGAGTGTGAGGCAATGGTATGAGCGAGGTGACCGCCTGGTTCACTTCCCTCTCGCCCGTGGCACAGGGAACGCTGGCGGCGGTGGGCACGTGGCTCGTAACCGGCCTGGGCGCTCTGCCGGTGCTATGGTTCCGTTCGGCGCCCCGACGCCTGCTCGACGCGCTGATGGGCTTCGCAGGCGGGGTCATGACGGCGGCGGCCTGCTGGTCGCTGCTCGTTCCCGCCCTGGCCCTGGGCGGAGTGGGGCCCGCTGTCCTGGGGCTGGGTACGGGCGTCGCGCTCATCTTCGCCCTCGACCAGGTCCTGCCGCACCTTCATCCGGAGTTTCCGGATGAGGCGCGACCCGAGGGCCGGCCAGTGGCGTGGTGACGCTCCGCTCTCCTGTTCGCGGCGATCACTCTCCACAACCTGCCTGAGGGGCTAGCGGTGGGCGTCGCGTACGGCGGCGGCGCCACAGGCGCAGCCACGGCGCTCGCGATCGGCATCGGGCTCCAAAACCTCCCCGAGGGGCTCGCCATCGCCTTGCCACTCCGCCGCGACGGGATGTCACGACGGCCGGTCTGGGCTACATGCTCGGTTTCGCCACGATGATGGCGCTTGACAACGCGTTCGCGTGAGCGCGCCGCGGGCCTGTCTCGGAGTGTGACGACGAGCCCCAAGAAGCGTGGCCAAGCGGCGCGCCCCTCAGCTGTTCGCCTGGCCGTGCGCCTCGACAAACCACAGCAGTTTGTCAGTGCCGCGGGAGACCTCGGTGAAGATGTCCGCCGTGTCCGCGTCACCCAGCTCCTGCGCGCGATCGATGGCGCGCCGCACGCGAGCGCCGAAGGCTGAGAGCGCCGTCGCGAGGGCCCGCACGTGATCGGTGCCGGCCGCGATCGTGGACGGGTATTCGTCCAGCTCGGTCCGGTCGGCCACGACCCGCGCCGTCCCCTGCGCGATGCCACCCAGCTGGACGATGCGCTCCGCGAGCAGGTCCACGCAGGCCTCCACCTGCTCGACGACCTTGTCGAACAACTCGTGCAGGGCGATGAAGCCAGGCCCCTTCACGTTCCAGTGCGCCTGTTTGCCCTGCAGCTGCAGGTCGATGGCATCCGCCAGCCGATCACTGAGGATCTCGATCACATCGGATCGGACCTGCTCAGGGAGATCGTTCTTCGTCTGGTGAGCGATTACTTGTGTGCCGGTACTCATCGCGTTGCGCTCCAATTCGATGGGGCGGCTCAGTTCTTGGTACGCCGGCCGAGCAGCAGTCCGAGCACGAACCCGAGCCCCGAGCCAATCGTGGCCGCGATCGAGAGCTTCTTGGTCTGGCCGAAGGAGACGAACTTTGTTTCCTTCCCGGTGATTTCCACGATTCCGATTGGGCGGGCGGTGCTCCCGCCTTCGGCGGCCTCGCCCGCCTCCGCCGTGCGTTGTTCGACCTTGGCGACCGGGATGACGGTCTTGCCGTCGATCACGACCGGCTCACCGTACACGGTTTTCATGCTCGCGCTCGTGTTGAGACGCTCCACCGCCGAGTCGATCAACTCCTTGGTTTTCATGGTGCCTCCGAAGTCCGGCCTACCCGTTACCCGCCCTCGTTCTCGTCGCCGTGCGGCGCCGCCGGCGACTCTGCGCCAGCCTGGATCTCGAGGTGGCGGATCTGGCCCCCGAGGTTCGCGGTTCAACCCGCCAGCCGACAGCGCCAACGGATTCCTCGGCTACTACACCATCGACACCAAGCTGACGACGTGCGGCAATGTCGCGGTCCCCCCGACACTCAGAACGGCAGCGTGACGGGGAGGCTGTAGCTCACGCCGAGCGCATAGGTCACATCGAACATCTGCCGGTCGAAGCCCGCACGATCCCATTTGTAGGTGATGCCTTTCACCTCCCCGAACGCCTCGAGCCGCGAACGGGGGATCGCGTAGCCTATGCCGACGCCGAGCGTGATGGCCGCCTTGGTGAACGGGTCGAATTGATCCGAGCCGATCTGGTCCACCGAGACCGCGCCCAAGCCGACGAAGGCGAATGGCGTCCAGCTGTACCCCGGCGCGCGGCGCGCTTCGAGCTGCACTCCGTAATAGAAGCGGTTGACCTGGGCCCCCGCAAACGACGCCGCCCCCCACGCCGAGTTGCGGGTAAACATCAGGTCGCCACGCACGGTCAGGAGATCCGTGATCTGCCGGCCGACGCTGGCCCCGATGTTGTAGCCAGGCGTGAAGGAGGCGTCGGGAGGCTGGCTCGAAAGGTCCGCGAGATGATCGGCCCCACCGGCGTACAGTCTCACCACAACCTCTCGGCGCTGCGCGCCAAGCGGTGCGGTCACGACGGCCAGCGCGATGGCCGAGGCGACGATCCGGATAACGAGTTTCATGCGGTTCCCCTTGGTCCGAGCATAACCCGATAACTCTCAGCGGCTTGTTGCCGCCGGGCGAGGTCCAGCGCCCAGCCTAGTCGCCCGAGACTGAAGCAATTATGAGGTAGTTCTGAGGACCACATAAGGGTCGGTCGAATGAGAGCTTGAACATGATGCACGGAGAGACGATCCTAGTGACCATGTACTGCCCCGCCCGACGGCGAGTTGGCTGGTAGTGCCCTGCCAGGATCCCGCCGCCTGGCGTTTGCGCTTCGGCAAGAAGGAGGGCCATCCATGAGCCGCCTCTTGTCCGCATTCCTCGCCCTCGGCATCCTCGCGAACCTAGCCTCGGCGCAATCGCCCCTCAAACAGCGGGCGCCGAATCTGCGCCGCACTTCATCGATTCTTGGGGCCCTGACAGCAAACCGCGTGTCCTGCCTGATCAGCCCCTCCGGCGAGATATGCTCCGACCTCAGTCCAAGTCCTCGGAGGCGGGTCCTGGCCCCGGGGTTCACCCGACCAGTCCCAGGAGCTCTACGCCGATGAGGGATACGAGCGCCGCGCGCTCGTGCACCTCGATCGCCTGCTCCGACACGCGAGCGGCGTGCTCGACGACGTCTTTCGCAGGCTCTCCCGAGAAGTACGCGGGAAGCGCGAGCATCGCGATGGCGACGAACACGCCGAGCGCCACTCGCTGCACTCCGAGGTCGCGCCGTAGCATGGACCAGCCCAGAAGGGAGAGCCCGAAAACCGTGCCGAGGACGGGAACGTGATTCAGCAGAAGATGAATGTGTGCCCAGTTCATAGGTTCTGACCTCCGTGCATCAAATGAAGCCGGTCGAGTGTGAAGCTGTTCTGAGCCTATCTGTCGCGGTCCTTCGCACCGACTAGGCCCATGGGCGTTGCGGCCGCATGGTGCGCACCGCGCTCACCCGCTGCCGACGCGCCGCTTCGCGCCGCAAAGCCCGCAGGAGAAGCCATCGGATCAGCACGATGCCGACCCAGACCGTGCGCCAGTAGCGGAGGAACTTCTTGCGTGCGCTCCCGTCCGTCGCCAGAGCGCGCGTCTCCGTGTGGAACCGGTCAGGGTGGCGGCCAGCGCCAGGACTACGATGAGCCCCGACAGCCACAGTTCGCTCGCGCGCCTCATACGCCGACTCCCACGGGCCGTTCGGCTTCGGCCTAGTGCCGCCGCAGCGCCCGCAGAGTGGTCTCGCATACCGCCGTGACGTCGAAGGTCGGGACATAGCGGTCGATCAGCATGGCTGGTTCTCCCGTTTCGCGTCTGCTTCCATCGCATCAAGTCGAGTGTAGTAGTCGCGGATTTCCTTGAGGTGGGCCCACGCGATCTTCCCGGTCAAGTCGAGAACGTCAGAGGTTACGTTGGTTTGCGGGTCGTGGGCTCCGTGCTCGAGCTCCACCTCGAGCCCCCGCCGCAGCTGATCGAGGTCGACCTGCCTCCAGTCTACACCCAAGCGGGTACCGATCTCCCGTGCCTCCGCCGAGGAGAAGTGACGTTTACCCGACATATCATGGCCCCCCCACGGTCGAGATGAGCGGCCCCTCCGACTCCCCCACCAATCGAGTAACGCGAAGCCCACACCCATGGCCAGCCAGAAGACGGTCCGTGGCCACCGACCGTCAGTCAGCGCATCCAGTGTGGCAATACCGAAAAACAGGAGAAAGACCGTCACGCCCTGGGGCCGCATCGCAAGACTCCGAGCCGAGGTTCACTGAAAGCGTAGCGGGCAGAGCGTGAAGCGACGGTGAACGGCAGAATGAGCGGGCCTTCATGGTGGCTGTCATCTCTTGCTCTGGCGCCGGTCTTCTCCTGGCGATATGGTTTCCGATCATGACCCTACGATCCGGCGTTTACATCGTGCCCACCCACCGGTGGTACATCGAGCGGACGGTTTGGCTCATCGCCGGCGTGATCCTGCTGGCCAGCACCGCCCTGGCGGCGCTCGTCGATCCGCGATGGGTGGTGGTCGTGATCGGGACCGGGTTCGCCTCGATCACCGTCGCCCTCACGGGCTTCTGCCTCGTGGGGAACGTGCTCCGTCTTTTCGGATTCACACCCATGCTGGGGGAACGCGCCAAACCGCGGGGCAACCTGTACTTCATGCAAACGGACCGGTGGTACCTCGAGCGGCGCATCTACCTCGCGGTGGGAATCAACATCTCCATCGCCTCGGTGCTGTCGCTGGTGCACAGCCCATGGTGGCTCACGTTCACCGGCTTCGTGGGCGCGGCGATGGTGTGGTTTGCGGCAACCGGGTACTGCATCATGGCGAACGGCCTGTACTGGCTTGGGGCCGAGCCGCGCCTGGCGCCGGAACGCGACGCGACCCGCGCTGCTGCTCCCAACACCGCCCGGCACGCCTAGTTCTGAGGACTCAGCACGAGGACGCCGACGGTCTGTGGCGCATCCCTCCGCTTCGCGTCAGTCCCGCTCCGACACGTACCGCTTGCGGAAGACCAGGGTTGCTGCCACCACGAGTCCAAGCACGAGCGCGAGGACGAGCAGCGCTCCGTGGGGATGAACCTGCGGGACCCCGCCGGGGTGCGCCAAGGCGGCAGCCGGCGCCGCGAGTTTCAGGACGGCCAGGGCCGTCGTCGTGCGTGCCAACATATCTGTTATCCTCCCTAGGTCCCGTTGAACGCCGGGGCGCGCTTGCCAAAGAAGGCTGCCAGGCCCTCGGCGAAGTCGGCGGTGTCCGCGATCCGCGCGAGCTGCTGCAGTTCTTCGTCGAGATGGTAGTCCAACTGATCGACACCCGCTGCTGAGTTGAGCAACGCCTTCGCGACCCCGTAAGCCTGCGTCGGCCCCGCCGCGATGCGCCGGGCCAGCGCCAGGACGTCGCTGTCGAAGGACTCCGTGGGGAACACCGCGGTGATCAGCCCAGCCGCCTTCGCTTCCCGCGCCGAGAGGCGGGGGTTCAGGAGCACGAGCTCCATCGCCTTGCGCAGGCCGACGAGCCGTGGGAGAAAGAAGGTCGAGCTCTCGGCGCCCGTCAGCCCGGTCTTGTGGTAGGCCCATTCGAAGGACGAGCGCTCGGAGGCCACCACGAGGTCGCACGCCATCGCAATGCCGAACCCGCCGGCGGCCGCAACGCCGTCCACCGCGGCGATGAACGGCTTGGGCGCCCGTTTGATCTCCGAGATCGTGCTGTGTATGTACTCGAGAATCTGCTTGAAGCTTTCGCCGTAGCCCTGCGCGGGGCCGACGCCGTCGGGCTGGAGGTACTCGAAGTCCTTGCTGTTGCCGCGCGCGCGAACGTACTTGAGGTCGGCGCCACTGCAGAACACCCCATCCACGCCGCGGACGACGACGCAGCGGACATCGCCGGCCCGGGCGAACTGGAGCCCAGCCTTGCGGAACTCTTGGGCGGTCGTGACGTCCATCGCGTTGAACCGCTCCGGACGGTGGATGGTAATGATCCCGACGTTGTCCTCGCACGTCATGCGGATGTGTTCCATCGCTCCCTCGGTTGGTGTCATCGGCCGACCGCAGGCGAAGCGGTCTCGAACAGCACCGCCGGCTCCACCGGGTCCAAGGTGTGGGGCCCTGGCGTCTCGCCGAGGCGGACGCTCCTGCCCTCGAGTTTCGCCTGCCCATCCGCGAACCGGCCGATGGCGTGGGCCAGCAGTGGCCCCCAAGCCGCGCGCATCATCCATTCGCGCTGAGCGTAGGCGTAGGCCTTCAGGATGTCGGTCGCGCCCCACCGTCTCGCGTCCGTCACCAGGGGGTGAGTGGGGAACGCCCACGACCGCACGAGCGGCGGTCCGCCGTCGACCTCCGCGGTGACGAGGTGCACGGTAGAGCGCGTGGCGCGCTCGCCGGCCAGTACCGCGTCGCGCACGGCGTGCAGGCCGGGATAGGCGGGGAGATCGCTGTCGTGGATGTTGATGACCCGGTTCGGATACGCTTCCAGGAGCGGCGCCGTGAGGATGTGCAGGTAGCCACAGGTGACGATGAGATCGGCGTGGAGTTCGTCCAGCAGGCCGACCGTGCGGCGGTCGAACTCCGCCCGCGCCACGAGATCGCTCGTCCGGGCGCCGGTCCTTGCGTAGAAGGCACGGATGTCGGGTGTGGCAGCGGGGATGCCGGCGTTTGCCACGCGGGCGAGGTCGCGGTTCGCCGGGTCGGTGGCGATGAACCCCACCATTTCCCAGCGGTGCCCTCGGCCGGGGTCGCTCTCCAGGAGGTAATCCAGGCCGGGGGCGCGAGAGGTCGACAGCAGCGCCACGCGCAGTCGAGGACGCCGCGTCGCGGTCAGCATATGCGGGGCAGCGGCTCGCCCTCGGCTTCGACGAGCAGCCGCCGGCCCAGCCCGGTGTCGAGGATGACGCGGCCGACATGGTCGGCGATACATTCGCCCACGATCTCGGCCGTGGCGCCGAGCGGATGGGCGCGCACAGCGGCCAACACGGCGTCCACCGCCTCGGGTCGTACACCCAGCAGCGCCTTCCCTTCGTTCGCGATCTGGAATGGATCGAGCCCGAGCATCTCGGCGGCCGCGCGCACGACGGGGGAGACCGGGACACGGGGCTCGTGCAACACGATCCCGACCCCGCTCTTCTCCGCCATCTCGTGCAGCGCGCTCGCCACGCCGCCGCGCGTCGGATCCTTCATCGCGGTGACGGCGCCGGGGACGGCGGCGAGGGCGGCCTGGATGAGCCCGTTGATCGGGGCGACGTCCGAGCGCAGCTCGGCCTCGATGGCCAAGCCGTGTCGCTTGACCATCAGCGCCATGCCGTGGTCGCCGATCGAACCGGTGAGGAGGAGACGATCGCCGGCCCGCAGCCCCGCGTCGGGCACGATCGTATCGGTGAGGGCGATGCCGGTCGTGTTGATGACGATGCCGTCGAGCTCGCCCCGGCCCATCACCTTCGTGTCGCCGGTGAGGATCGTGACCCCCGCTTCGCGACAGGTCTCCTGCATCGAGCGCTGGATGCGCTCGAGATCGCCGCGCCGGTACCCTTCCTCGATGATCATGGCGCAGGTGAGACCGAGCGGGGCTGTGGCCCCCATCA
This sequence comes from uncultured Gemmatimonadaceae bacterium, assembly GCA_964596925.1. GTDB lineage: Bacteria > Gemmatimonadota > Gemmatimonadetes > Gemmatimonadales > GWC2-71-9 > DASTHG01. Next base: position 55,769 of record CAZQWQ010000015.1, read on the forward strand.
TCGCCAGATCGTTGACCGTGCCGGCCACCGCGAGGCGACCGATATCGCCGCCGGGAAAGAAAATCGGGTGCACGACGTGCGAGTCGGTGGTGACCACGAGCCAGCGGTCGCCGATGCGCAACGCGGCGCCATCGTCCATCGCCGCGAGCCCGATGCCGTCCACCTTGGTCTCGAGGTAGCCGGCGGCGAGGGTCTCGCCGATCAGCTGGCGCATCGCGCGGCCGCCGGCGCCGTGGCGCAGGGTGATGAGGGCCTCGGTTCTCAGCGTCGTCGTGGCGGTCATAGGTCCGGGTGCCCTCCGTACTGATGCCAGATCTTGCAGGTGCCTTCGCTCGACACCATGCACGCGCCCACCGGCGTTTCGGGGACGCACTCCTTGCCGAACAGCGGACACTCCACGGGCGAGGCGATCCCGGCCATGATATTGCCGCAGATGCAGACCTGCGTGAGGGTCGACGGGGAACGGGTCCAGAGCCGCCGGACGTCGATGCGGTGTCGCTTTCGTGCGTCCACGTGGGCGAACTCGTCGCGCAGGCGCAGGTTGCCGTTTGGGACGTGGGCGATGCCGCGCCATTGGCCGCCTACGGTGCGGAACACCCGCCACAGCTGAGCCTGCGCGTTCTGGTTGCCTGCGGCGGTGACACAGCGCGGGTACATGTTCTCGACGCGAGGGCTCCGATCGCGCACCAGCTCGACTAGCTTCACGAGTCCGCCCAGGATGTCGAGCGGCTCGAACCCGGCGACCACGACCGGGATCTGGTGGCGCTCGACGAACCGCTCGAAGATTGCCGAGCCGGTGATCGTGGCGGCGTGCCCCGCCGCGAGGAAGCCTTCGACCTTCGTCCCCGGCATCTCCGCCACGATCTCCATCACCGGCGGGATGTACTTGTGGGCCGACAGCACCGAGAAATTGGGGGGCGGATCGGCGAGGACGACCGCCGCCGTCGCCACGGCCGTGGTCTCGAACCCGCTCGCGAAGAACACGATCTCCTCGGTCGTGTCGCGCGCTAGGTCCGCCGCTTGCGCGGCGCTGTAGACGACGTCCACCGTCGCGCCTTCGGTCTGGGCGTCGGCGAGGGACTTCGCGCTGCCGGGCACCTTCAGCATGTCCCCGTAGGTCGCGATCCGGACGCCGTCCTGCGCCAGCACCACCGCCTCGTCCACTTCCGGGACGTCCGTGACGCAGACGGGGCAGCCCGGTCCCATGATCACGTTCAGGTCGCGCGGCAGGATCGCGCGCAGCCCGAACTTCGCGATCGATTGCTCGTGGCTGCCGCACACGTGCATTACCGAGACGGGCGCGCGTCCGATCTCCCCGACCACCCGCCCGAGGGCGGCGGAAAGGGCTTTCGCCTGCGCCGGGTTGCGGAACCGCAGCTCGTTTGCGCCCTCGGTGGCCAAGACTTCAGGCATCGGCCCCGCCTTTGTGCCGCGTCGCGACGATCTCACCGCGGACGTCCGCTGCCATCATGTCCCCCTCGGCTTCCTTGAGGAGCAGCTCGTAGAGGGCCAGGGTCTCCTGGATCTCATGCGCCGGGATTTTGCGGATCGCAAAGCCGACATGGTTGAGGATGTAGTCGCCCGGTTCGACCGGCTCATCCACGACATCGAGCCGCGTCTCGCGCCGCACACCGAAAAAGTCGACCGTGGCGGTCTGCCCGTGCACTGCCATGACCCGGCCCGGGACGCCTAGACACATTGCATTGCCTCCTTACGTTTTCTGCAGGGCCTGCAGCCGCTGCTTCAGGACGTCACCGACGAGGATCGCCGCCGGATACAGGATTTCCTCTTCCGACTGGGCGTGCAGCGTCAGACGCCGCGCGAAGTCCGCAATCTCCGGCTTCCCCTCCGTCGCGGCGATCACTTCGAGTTTCTGCAGCGCGGCCTTGATCGCGCGATGCTCCTCGAGCATCAGCGGCATCTCCGCCTTGAGCCGAGCGATCAATGGAAGCGCCTCGGCCATGTCGGGTGTAACCTCGTCGCGCGCCAGACGAGCCAGCAGCCCCAAGGGCGGCATGGCGTACTCGTCCTCCCGCAGGAAATGCGGGTGCATGAGCCTCGCCACCGTCCGGGCTGCTTCACCAGCCCGACCACCCTCGAGGCTTGCATCGGAAAGACTCTTGTGCAATGCCTCGTGCTCGAGGCGCACGGAAGCGGGGATTCTCACCGAGCTACCTCCCCGTGTAACTGCGCCGCGGCGACCGCGGCCTGGCCGTAGCTGATCGCACCGTCGTTGGGGGAGAGCCGTTGGGGCACGAGCACCTCCATCCCGCGCCGCGTCAGGCGGCGCTTGAGCGATGCCAGCAGCCGGGCGTTCTGGAAGCAACCGCCGCTCAACGCCACGACGCGCAGGCCGGCTTCGCCCGCGGCCCGAGCGGCCAGTTCTGCGGCCGCCGCGGCGATACTCTCGTGGAACACCGCGGCCAGCTCTGCGGGGTCGTCGCCACGCCCACGCGCCTCGCCCAGCGCCACGAGCAGTGGCAGCGGATCGAGCTCGGAGATGCCGTCGGGGCCGGCGCGTACCGCAAGCGGAATGGGCGTGGCGGAACGGGTTCCGGCGAGCGCTTCGAGCTCCATCGCCGCCTGCCCTTCGTACTGGGACCTGGTACGCACTCCGAGCACGGCCGCGGCCGCGTCAAAGAGGCGCCCCATCGAGGATGCAAGCGGGGTGTTGAGCCCGGCGGCGAGCTGCTGGTCGACCACACGGAGCTCGTGGGGATCCACGCCGACGACCGATCTAGCAAACGCGTCCACGGCCGTTGGCTCGAGGGTCAGATAGCCGCGGGCGACACGCCAGGGATTGCGCGCGGCGATGTCTCCTCCCGGGAGCGGCACATACCGGAGCCGGCCCACACGGACGTACCCGACGAGGTCTGCCACGAGGAACTCGCCGCCCCACACGTGAGCGTCCGCGCCGTATCCCGTTCCGTCGAACGCGATCCCGAGTGCTCGGGTCGTGCGGCCGTGCTCGGCGAGCACCGCGGCGACGTGCGCGTGGTGGTGCTGCACCGGAATGACGCGCTCCAGCCCGAGCTCGTCCGCTACGCGAGTGGATAGATAGCCGGGGTGCAGGTCCCGCACCGCGACGGTGGGCTCGACATGAAACAGGCGTCGGAAATCGCCCAGCGTGCTCCGGAAGTGCTCCAGCGTCTCGAGGTTTTCGAGGTCGCCGATGTGCTGGCTGACCCACGCGCGCCGTCCGTGCACCAGGGCGAACGTGTGCTTGAGGTGCGGCCCGACCGCCACCAAGGGCACCGGACTCGCGACGGGCAACTCCACGGGCAGCGGCGCATAGCCGCGGGCGCGGCGCAGGAACAGAGGCGCACCCGCCGCGAGCCGCAGCACGGAGTCGTCGTAGCGCGCGACGATGTCCCGGTTGTGCAGCAGGAACGCATCGGCGATGCCCGCGAGCCGCCGGACGGCGTCGTCGTTGGCGGTGGCGATCGGCTCCTCGCTCAGGTTGCCGCTCGTCATCACGAGCGGCCGCTCGGCGCGGTGGAGCAGCATGTGGTGGAGCGGCGTGTAGGCGAGCATCACCCCGACGGTGTCGAGGCCGGGCGCGACGGATGGCGCGAGCGGTCCGTCCGGCCGCCGGCGTAGCAGGACGATCGGCCGCTCGCGCGAAGCGAGCAACTCAGCCTCCTGCGGCGTGATCGACGCGAGCGCGCGTGCGCGTTCGATGGTCCGCACCATGATCGCCAACGGCTTGGCGTCGCGGTGCTTGCGAGCCCGGAGTCGACGCACCGCCTGATCGTCCGTGGCGTCGCAGGCCAACTGAAAGCCTCCCAGTCCGCGAATGGCCACAATCACGCCGAGGCGCAGCAATCGCGCTGTGATGGCGATCGGGTCGGGTCGATCGTAAACGACGTCACCGCCGGCGAGCCACACGTGGGGGCCACACGCCGGGCAGCTGTTGGTCTCCGAGTGGTAACGCCGGCTCAATGGGTCGAGGTACTCCCGCGAGCAATCGGGACATTGCGTGAACGCCCGCATGCTGGTGCGCTCGCGGTCGTACGGCAGCGCTTCGATCACCGTGAACCGCGGCCCGCAGTCGGTGCAGGTGATGAACGGATAGTGGTAGCGCCGGTCTGCGGGATCGAATAGCTCGGCCTCGCATGCGGAGCACAGCGCCACGTCCGGGGAGATCGGCTGGCGGCCGCCGGACTCCGCGGCGCTCGTCTGAATCGCGAATGCGCCGCGTCCCGCGGGCGGGATCGGCTCGAGCCGGACTCGCTCGATGCGGGCGAGCGGTGGGGCCTCCTGCTCGAGCGCCTGAATGAACATGGCGATCGCGTCGGCCGGCCCCTCGACCTCGATTTGCACGTCGCCCGAGGCGTTGCGCACCCATCCCGCGAGTCCGTGCCGCGACGCCAGCCGGTGCACGAACGGACGGAACCCCACACCCTGCACCACGCCGGTGACCTGCAGCCGGGCTGCTGCGACCGTCGTCGCGGGTGCACTCACCGCAACACCGTTCGCCGCGCCTGCTCTCGCAGGAAACCGTACCACTCTGTCAGTCCCTCCGGCTCGAGGGCCGAAGTAGAGAGGATTCGCAACCCCGGATTCACCTGGCGCGCGAATCCGACGGCCCGCTCCAGCTGGAACGGCACGTGGGGGAGGAGGTCGAGCTTGGTGAGTACAACGATCCGTGCCTCACGAAACATCTTCGGGTATTTCACCGGTTTGTCTTCACCCTCAGTGACTGAGAAGAGGACGATTTTGGCGTCCTCGCCCAGGTCCCAGTTCGCGGGGCACACCAGGTTGCCCACGTTTTCGATGAACAGGAGATCGGTGGCCTCGAGGTCCACGGCATCGAGGGCCGTGAGGATCTGGCGGGCATCGAGATGGCAGGCCCCGTTCGTGACGACTGCCTGGACCAGCCGGTCGGTGTGGCGCGCCAGCCGGTCGGCATCGTTTTGGGTCTGGACGTCCCCCGTGATCACCGCGATCGCCAGCTCGCGGCCGAGGTCGGCCAGGGTTCGCTCGAGCAACAGCGTCTTCCCGGCCCCCGGGGACGACACCAGGTTGAACATCGGCACGGCGGCCGCCTGGAGCCGCGCCCGGACAAGGGCAGCGAGCTCGTCGTTGCGCGCCATGACGCGCTCGCGAACGTCAATCGTCCGGACGGCCATCGTCCACCTCCAAATAGGCGAGACGCAGCATGTCGCCCGGCTGGCGCAGAATGACCGGTCGTGCGCCCGCGAAGGGCGGCTCGGCCAACAGGGCCTCGAGGCAGAACTCGAGGTTGCCGACCTCGATCCCCGCGTCCGCTCCGACCTCGACCCCAACCGCGCGCACCGTTCGCAGTCCGTCCGTACCGAGGCGTTCCTCGGTCATGCGGCAGACTTCGAGCGCCACACTCAGCTCATGCATGGACGGCCAGCGTGGACGCGCAGGGGTGGCCCCATGCCACGAGCTGTTGCGCGACGGCAGTGACCAGCTCGTCAAGCTGTAGCCGCACGACGTCGCTCAACTCGGCCGACAGCGTCACCGCAGCAGGTTGCAAGCCGATGGCGACCGTGTCCTGGGGGAGTGTGCCACGCAGCTCGGCCAGGGCCAGGACATCTCGCAGATCCACCTCGTGAGGCGAGATCTTGGTCGCGAGGTAGCGGGGGATTTGCGCGAGCTCCAGTACATGCAGCGTCCCCGGCGCGCCGCCAGTGTCGATCGCGTCGATCAGCAGGAGGCGGTCCGCCGCCTCGATGACGGGCAGCAGGGTCAATCCCCACGTCCCGCCGTCCACCAGCTCGACGCCGGGCGCGAGCCTCCACTGGGCACGCAGCCGCTCGAGGGCCGCGAGTCCCAGTCCATCGTCTCCCATCAGCGGGTTCCCCAAGCCGATGACCACGGCCCGCCGGCCCGGCTCACTGATCGACATAGTGCTCATCGCCACGCACGAACCGGCCCCCACTGATGATCGAGGAAATCGTGCCGGTACGCTCGAGGTGGTCGGCGCGCAACGCCAAGTAGATGTGGAGCGGGAAGAAGATGAGGAACGCCCACGTCAACACGTGGTGCACGACGTGCACTTCTTGGATGCCGCCCAGGAGGTTCGCGACCCAGCCGAACGTCAGGTAAAAGAACCCACCGGGGTTAGCCTGACCGTACATGGCGAAGCCCGTGACGACCTGCATCGCCGCAACGGCGTACATGCAGGTGTAGCTCAGCTGCTGTAACGGGTTGTGCCCCAGATAGTGTGGGGCCTTCTCGGGTTGGATCATCAGGTAGTACTTCACCTGCTTCCACATGTTGACCCAATCCCGACGCCGGACCGGGAACAGCGCAGCCAGCCGCTCGAACTGGTTTCCCGCGAACAGCCAGTAGATGCGGACGATCGCCGTGGCCACGAACACCGCGGCCGCGACGAAGTGCGCGAAGCGCACCGTTCCCATGAGGTAGTGGGCACTCGTGTCGCCGCTGGTGATGAAGTACGGCTTGCCGATGTAGAACCCGGTGACGATCAGGACGACGATCGATCCGGCGGCGAGCCAGTGCATCGCGCGGATCGGCCACTCCCACAGGTAAACCCAGCGGTAATCCCCCGTGGGGGGCGGGACCTTGCGCGCGAGCGAAAAGCCGCGGCGTCCCGACTTGACCCCGGGGCTCATTGGACCTGCACCTGCGTGATGAGTTTCCCCGTTGCATCGAGGACGTGCACACCGCACGCCATGCACGGGTCGAACGAGTGGATGGTGCGGAGGATCTCGATCGGACGCTCGGGATCGACCAGCGGGTGGTGGTCCATCAACGCCGCTTCGTACGGCCCCGGCACGCCTTGTCCGTCACGTGGCGAGCAGTTCCACGTGCTCGGCACGACGCACTGATACCGGCTGATCTTCTGATCCTCGATCTGCACCCAGTGGCCGAGGGCGCCGCGGGGCGCATCGAGGTACCCGTACCCTTGGGACTTGGCCGGCCACTTGGCCGGATCCCAGTGCTCATTGTTGAAGGTGCGCACATCGCCGTTCCGAATCCGGTCGACGAGCTTGTCGTACCACACCTGGAGGCGGCGGGCGAGCAGCACGGTTTCCATGCCGCGTGCGGCGGTGCGGCCGAGGGTGGAGAACAGGGCGGCCGGCCCGACATCGAGTGTGTCGAGCACCGTCTTCACCATCTGCCGCACCTCGCCATGTCCCGCGGCGTACGCGACCAGCATTCGGGCCAGCGGCCCGACCTCCATCGGCCGGCCGTCGTAGCGGGGCGCCTTCATCCACGTGTACTTCTTCTCTCCCTGCAGGTACTTCCATGGCGTCGGCGGCCCGGTGTACTTGGCTTTCGTCTCCCCCTCGAACGGGTGCAGCCCCGCGTCGTCCCCCTTGGAGTATTCGTACCAGGCGCTGTTGATGTACTCCTTGACCTGATTCTGGTCGTAGGGCCAGACCTTGGAG
>CAZQWQ010000016.1:0-2574 GCA_964596925.1 uncultured Gemmatimonadaceae bacterium
GCGGATGAGGCGGCGCCAATGGGACACCACGCTCTACGAACTTGCCGAAGAGCAAGCAGGGTACTTCACCGCGGCCCAGGCGCGTGAGGCTGGCCTGCACCAAGTGCGGCTCGCGCAGCTCCACCAGCGCGGCGACATCGAACGAGTGACCCGCGGCGTGTATCGGCTTACGCGATATCCGATCTCAACGCTCGGCCAGTACATGGAAGCTGCGCTGTGGCCCCAGGTGCGTCGGCCCGATGTACACGGCGTGATTTCGCACGAATCCGCGCTCGCGATTTACGGCTTGTCGGATGCGAGCCCGGCCAAGGTACACGTGACCTTGCCTGCTGAACTTCGCATCCGTCGTGCCGTGCCAAAGTACCTCGTGATCCACTATGCGGATCTAAAACCCAAGGACGTACAACGGGTCGAAGGCGTGCCAGTCACGACGGCTGCGCGCGCCATCCGCGATGCGCACGCTAATCATCTCGGGCCGGCGCTCATACGCCAAGCGATTATCGATGGCCGGCGAACGGGCCATCTCACTCTCGATGAGGCCGACAATCTCGAACGAGAACTGCTCGGTACGAAACCGCGCCGCCAGAGTCGCCGCACGAGATCGATGCGCGGAGATGCCGCTTGAAACCGACTCGAAAGCCGCCGACCAGTCCGCCGCCATCGGCTGGCGTCCTTGCCAAGTATGCGCAGGCGTACGCCCGTGAGATTGGCGTCAGCGAAGGACGTGTCCGCGCGTGGATCTCGTACATGATCATGGCCGGTGTGCTCGAACGCGCCGCTGTCGGCGGTGATCCCCGGTTCATCGTGAAGGGAGGCGTCGCCCTCGAGCTCCGTCTACGCGTTGACAGTAGGCGCGCCCGCGCGACGAAAGATATCGATGTCGTCTTGCAGCACGCGGAAGCTGATCTCGCGCGCACGCTGGAACATGCCTTGACCGGCCACTCTTATCAAGGATTCACATTCCGACGGAAGGGAGAGCCCCTGCTGCTTGAGAACGGCACGGTCAGCATGGAGGTCGCCGTCAGCTACCGCGGCGGCGCGTGGACGAGCATCTCCGTCGATATTGCGCGCGCCGAACCTGGCGAGTCTGAGATCGAATGGGTTCGGGCGATTCCGCTCACGGACGTATTCGGCGTGACCGGCCCTGCCGAGCTCCCGTGTCTGCCTCTCCGTCTACACATCGCCCAGAAGCTGCACGGCATGACCCTGCCGCCGCGACCAGGCAAACGCAATGACCGTTTTCGCGATCTGTCTGATCTATTGCTCATGGAGGAGTTGGTCACGGATTACTCGGGTCTCCGTGAAGCGTGCGAAGCCGTCTTCCGGACCCGCGGCACGCACAACTGGCCACCAGCACTGGAGGTGCCACCTCATTGGGTCGAACCGTTCGCGCGATTGGCTCAGGAGCTCGATCTTCCTATCGCCGATGCTCACGCGGGACTTGCGCAGGTTCAGGCGTTCGTAAACCGGGTGATCGCGGAATAATCATGTTGCAACGGCCCAGAGTCTTCTGCTGTGGACTGGCGCGGCGCACCGCTCCGCTGCGGTGACGGAGCGACACGATGGGCCTCGACGCGAGATAGAGCTCAGGTGGCAGAAGTCAGGTCGATGCCGACATCTGTCGACACTCTGCGAAGCTGAGGCGACGTGAGAGCCGCCTCTTTTCTCGATGGAGATTCGAGCCCGCCCCCGATAGAATCGCCCCCATGGTCGTGCAGCCGGGCGCCGTTCTCGGCCGTTATCAGATCGAAGCGCTCATCGGGCGAGGCGGGATGGGCGAAGTGTACCGCGCCCGCGACACCCGGCTGCGGCGCGACGTGGCGGTGAAGGTGCTGCCCGCGGCGTTCACCGCCGACGCCGAGCGCATGGCCCGCTTCGAGCGGGAAGCGCACCTGCTCGCCTCACTCAACCATCCCCACATCGCGACGATTCACGGGCTCGAGGAAGCGGACTCGGTTTGCGCTCTGGTGATGGAGCTGGTGGAAGGGCCGACGCTGGCCGAGCGACTGCAGGCGGGGGCGATGCCGCTCGAAGAAGCCCTTGCCATCGCGCGGCAGATGACGGAAGCGATCGAGTACGCGCACGAGCGGGGGATCGTGCACCGGGACCTGAAGCCCTCGAACGTGAAGCTGACGAGCGAGGGTGCGGTGAAGGTGCTGGACTTCGGGCTGGCCAAGGCGCTGGAAGAGGCGCCGCCAAGAGAGCAAGACGGGCAGGACGAGTCGCAGTCGCCGACGCTGAGCGGAAGGGCAACTCGTGCGGGGGTGATCCTGGGGACGGCGGCGTACATGAGCCCGGAGCAGGCGAAGGGGAAGGGTGCGGACCGGCGGTCGGACGTGTGGTCGTTCGGGGTGGTGCTGTACGAGATGCTGAGCGGGCGGCAAGCGTTTTCCGGCGAGACGGCCTCGGAGATCCTGGCCGCGGTCTTGAAGACGGAGCCGGAGTGGAGCGTGCTCTCGGCGAGCGTGCCGCCGCGCGTGAGTCGGATGCTGCGGCGGTGTCTGGAGAAGGATTTGAGGCGGCGGGTGCAGGCGATCGGCGAGGCGCGGATCGTAATCGAGGACGCGCTGGCGG
>CAZQWQ010000017.1:0-5802 GCA_964596925.1 uncultured Gemmatimonadaceae bacterium
GCGCCGACGCGAGCGACACGGAGTGCGACAATCCCAACACGTGCGATGGCGCCGGCTCGTGCCAGGCCAACAACGAGCCCGCTGGCGTGGGCTGCGAAGATGCCGGCAGCGAGTGCGGCGTGCAGGACCTCTGCGACGGCAACGGGTCGTGTACCGACAACGGCTTTGTCGCCGCCGGCACCGCGTGCGGCGACACCAGCGAGACGGAGTGTGACAACGCCGACACCTGCAATGGCGCCGGCTCGTGCCAGGACAACAACGAGCCATCTGGCGCGAGCTGCGGAGACGCCGGTAGCGAGTGCGGCGTACAGGACCTCTGCGACGGCAACGGGTCGTGCACCGACAACGGCTTCGTTGCCGCCGGCACCGCGTGCGGCGACACCAGCGAGACGGAGTGTGACAACGCCGACACCTGCAATGGCGCCGGCTCTTGCCAGGCCAACAACGAGCCATCTGGCGCGAGCTGCGGAGACGCCGGCAGCGAGTGCGTGGTGCAAGACGCCTGCGACGGCGCCGGGTCGTGTACCGACAACGGCTTCGTTGCCGCCGGCACCGCGTGCGGCGACACCAGCGAGACGGAGTGTGACAACGCCGACACCTGCAATGGCGCCGGCTCGTGCCAAGCCAACAACGAGCCCGCCGGCGTGAGCTGTGGACACGCCGGCAGCGAGTGCGGCGTGCAAGACCTCTGCGACGGCAACGGGTCGTGTACCGACAACGGCTTTGTCGCCGCCGGCACCGCGTGCGGCGACACCAGCGACACGGAGTGTGACAACGCCGACACCTGCAATGGCGCCGGCTCGTGCCAAGCCAACAACGAGCCATCTGGCGCGAGCTGCGGAGACGCCGGCAGCGAGTGCGGCGTACAGGACCTCTGCGACGGCAACGGGTCGTGCACCGACAACGGCTTCGTCGCCGCCGGCACCGCGTGTGGCGATGCGAGCGATACGCAGTGTGATGACCCCGACACCTGCAATGGCGCCGGCTCGTGCCGAGCCAACAACGAGCCATCTGGCGCGAGCTGCGGAGACGCCGGCAGCGAGTGCGGCGTGCAGGACCTCTGCGACGGCGCCGGGTCGTGCACCGACAACGGCTTCGTTGCCGCCGGCAGCGCGTGCGGCGACACCAGCGACACGGAGTGTGACAATGCCGACACCTGCAATGGCGCCGGCTCTTGCCAGGCCAACAACGAGCCATCTGGCGCGAGCTGCGGAGACGCCGGCAGCGAGTGCGTGGTGCAAGATTTCTGCGACGGCAACGGGTCGTGCACCGACAACGGCTTCGTTGGCTCGGGAGAGCCGTGCACCGACGACGGCGACGTCTGTAACGGGGCGGAGACCTGCGACGCGGCCAGCGGCTGCGTGGCCGGCGAGGCGCTTGTTTGTGACGACGGCGCCTTCTGTAACGGGACCGAGAGCTGTCATGCGATCGCCGGTTGCACGCTCGGCAGCGTTCCCTGCGACGACGGTGTCGCGTGTACGGTCGATGTTTGCGACGAGACGTCCGACTCGTGCACGCACGAAGCGTCGGACCCCGCTTGTGACGATGGCGCGTTTTGCACCGGAGTCGAGAAATGTGACCCGCTCTCGGGCTGTGTCGCCGGCGAGGAGCCTCTCGATTGCACCGACCTCGATTCTTTCTGCGGGGTAGGGATCTGTGACGAGCAGGCGCAGGACTGTGCCGCGCAGCCGACGAACGAGGGCACAGCGTGCACCGACGGTGACGACCTGTGCACGCTTTCGGACGTGTGCGCCGACGGTCAGTGTGTCGGGGAAGCGCTCTGCGACGCGGAGTGTGAGCTGTGCAAGGAGGGTGAGTGCTTCAGCCTGTGCGGCAACCCCTACGACAGCACCCTCAACCTGGTCACGGTGGTGGATGGGCTGTACTCGCTGCGGGCCGCGGTCGGGCTGGAGGAGTGCTCGCTCTGCGTTTGCGACGTCAGTGGTAACGGCGTGATCAGCGCCCTCGACACCCTGGCCCTGCTGCGCTACGTGGTCGGGCTCGATAGCGAGATGCACTGTCCGGAGTCGATCGGGGAGACGACCACCACGCTGAACCCCACGACCACCACTCTGGTTACCACGACAACCGTGTTCGACTGATCGCCGCCTCTCAGGGTCTCTAGCAGCGGCAGGCTTCGGGGCCGTTCGTTCACCAACGAACGGCCCCTTCCTTTTTGTAGGGCGCCGACAGCGATCCGGCGCTCGACAACCTCTCCACGTCGCTGCTGTTCGCCAACGGCACGAGCAACGTGTTCAGTCCGACCAACGACAAGGCGACCTTCACCGTGACCTTGCCGGACGCGACGGGCTGGTACCTGTGGGGACCCTTCTACTATCCCGGCACGCCCGGCGGCAACGACGCCAACTCCTACTTCGTGCAGGTGGACAACGGCGCGCAGAAGAAGTTCGGCAACAACAAGGGCTTCTTCCAGGCGTGGCACTGGGACGGCAACGGCGACAGCGAGACCGGCGCGCCCGATCCGGTGACGGTCGGTCTGCTGGTAGCGGGCGCGCACACGGTCACGGTCTCCATGCGCGAGGTCGTTCCGATTCCACCGCGGCTGGATGTGGTCTGCCTCTCGATGAGCCAGGCCGCCCCGGCCCATGCCGAGGTATGCGCAGCCCTGCCCGCGGGAGTATGCGGCACCACCTCAACCACGTTCCCGAGCGCCTCGACGACTACGTCTACGACCACGTCGACGCTGCCGACCGACACCGACGTCGTCTGTATGGTCGCCGCCACCGACCCGAGCGCAGTCTTGACGGGTGCGATGTCGAGCTCGGTCGCGTTTACGGGTGGCTCCGACTCCGACCCGTTGCTCGATAACCTGACGACGCCACTGTTATTCGCCAACAGCTTCTCGAACAGCTTCAGCGGTGGCAGCGGCGACACTGTTGTTTACACCGTGAACTTTCCGAGCACGGGCCCCTCGTATCTCTGGGGTCGCTTCTACTACCCGGGACAGCCTGGCAGCAACGACGCGAATTCATTCTTCGCCGGGCTCGATGGCGGCGCGCTCAAGAAGTTCGGCAACAACAAGGACTGTTTCCAGCTGTGGCACTGGGGCGGAAACGGCAATCAAGAGACCGGCGTTCCCACCGGTGTGCCGCTCGGCATCGTCGCGGCCGCGGCGCTCACGTGCTCACGATCGAGAAGCGCGATGCGGGGCCCAACGCCCCCGCATCGACGTGCTCTGCGTCACGGCGAATGGCGTCACCCCCCCGACCGACGCGCAAGCGTGCGCACTGGTCGGCGGCTGTCGTTGATCACATCGCCAGCTCGTACAGCAGCGCGTCCTGCTACGTGCATCGTGGTGATGGAGATACCGGACGACACCTACCCCCCACAAGAGTGGTGCCCCCCCCAACTCTGCTTGACAGACATGCGCCGGGGGTGCGAGCGTATGCCCCGGCCGACCGGCCACCGGCTGCCTGTCCTAGGTTTTCTCGGCCGACAGCAACGATGCGAGGTCAGCACATGCCGATGATCGGACGACATCGTTCTGCGATCTTCCTGTTCGCTGTCGTGGCGCTTATCGCTGTCGGTCCAACGTGCTGGGCGCAACAGGAGCCAATCACCTTCTCCGTGATTGGCGACGTGCCCTACAGCGAGAGCGAGCTGACCACGCTCGAACAGCACGTGACCAACCACAACCTCTACAGCCCCTCGGAGTTCCTCGTTCACGTGGGCGACATGGTCGGCTCGAACGAGTCCTGCTTCGAAGCTCGCTACGACGATGTCGCAGCCATCCTGACCGGGCTAGCGGTACCTGCCTACATCGTGCCGGGCGACAACGAGTGGAACGACTGCTCCAACCCCAACCAGGCATGGTCGTGGTGGATGGCGCACCTCTTCCGGTTGGAGACGAGCTTCTGCGGCACGCCCGTCACCGAATACCAGGCTGTACGTCCCGAGAACTTCGCCTTCCTCTCGAAAGGTGTGCTCTTCATCGGCATCAATCTGGTCGGTGGGAGCGTCGGGAACACCACGGCGTGGAACCTGCGGCTGCAGCAGGACGCGGACTGGGTGAGCCAGCAGTTCCAGGCGCATGGCTCCCAAGTCCGGGCCGCCGTAGTCTTCGGTCACGCGGGGCCCTCCACCAATCGAACGTTGTTCTTCGATCAGTTCGCGGCAGCCGCCGTCGCCTTCGGCAAGCCGGTTCTCTACGCGCAAGGCGACGGCCACAGCTGGAAATGGGACCAGCCCTTGCCGTTGGCGCTCAACGTGCGCCGGATGCAGGTTCAGCGGGGGACGACACCCCCTGTGCAGTTGACGGCAACTCTCGATCCGCAAAATCCGTTTGTGTTCAATCGCACTCCGTGGCCGCAGGGCGCCGTGCCCGTCAATCGGCCGCCGTGCGTGGACGCGGGCGCCGACATCACCCTTCCCAGCGGCGCGGCCGCAGCGCTCGATGGGTTCGTTACCGACGACCACGATCCGCCCGGAACGCTCACGACGCTCTGGACTTCCGAGGCCGGCCCGGGGACCGTCACGTTCCAGAACCCGAATGCCGCCACGACCAGCGCGCAGTTCGGCGCCGCAGGCAATTACACGCTTCGCCTCGCGGCTAGCGACGGCGCTCTTGCGAGCAGCGACGAGCTGAACGTCGTCGTGCCATCGAGCGGGCCGTGCAGCAGCAACGCGAACTGCAACGACGGCCTCTATTGCAACGGTGTCGAAGCCTGCGTGGCGGGGAGTTGCCAGGCCGGCGTGCCCGTCAACTGCAGCGACGGGATTGCCTGCACCACCGACTCTTGCAACGAGTCCACGGACAGCTGCTCCCACACAGTGAGCAACGCGGCCTGCAACGACGGGTTCTTCTGCAACGGCACCGAGACTTGCAGCGCCACGCTCGGCTGCCAGGCCGGCTCGGCGGTAAACTGCGCCGACGCCACTGCCTGCACGACCGACTCTTGCAACGAGAGCACCGACAGCTGCAGCAACGTGCCGAACAACGCGGCGTGCAGCGACGGGTTCTTCTGCAACGGCACCGAGACTTGCAGCGCCACGCTCGGCTGCCAGGCCGCCTCGCCGGTCAACTGCAACGATAGCGCCGCCTGCACGGCCGACTCTTGCAACGAGAGCACCGATAGCTGCAACAACGTGCCGAACCACAGCCTCTGTACCGATACCGAGGTCTGCACGACCGACACGTGCGTGGTGGGAAGCGGCTGCCAGTACGTCAATACGTGTGGCTCGGGCGCGGTCTCGTTCGCGGAAGCACGGACCGGAACCTCGGTCAGCTCCAACACCGTAGCCACGGCCACCGCTCTGAGCGGCGTGGCCAACGACCTTTACCTGGCGGCGGTTTCCTACAAGCCCAACACGGTCGTGAGCGCGGTCACCGGCCTCGGGCTTGCCTGGACGCGGGTAGGCGCCCAGTGCGCCGGGCGCAGCCAGACCGGGATCGAGGTCTGGAAGGCGCAGGGCGTGCCCAGCGGCAACGGGTTGGTAACGGCCACGATGTCGGCGACGGTGAGCAGCGCGGTGATTGTCGTGACCCGATACTCGGGCGTCGATGTCAGCGGTCCCATCGGCAGCACCGAGTCGGCCAACAGCAGGGGTGTGGACGGAGCTTGCTCGGGCGGAACCGATAGCGCGTCTTACTCGTACACGCTGTCTCCGGTAGCACCCGGCTCGTTCGTGCACAGCGCGGTCGCGATGCGGGGCAAGACGCACACCCCGGGAGCGGGATACCAGGAGCGTGCGGAGGTTCTGGGCGGCAGCGGCGGCAGTGCTTCCTCGGCTGCGACGTCGGACAAGACGGCGACATCGGGAACCAGCGCGACGGTCAACGGC
>CAZQWQ010000018.1:0-1954 GCA_964596925.1 uncultured Gemmatimonadaceae bacterium
GCCGTTGACCGTCGCGCTGGTTCCCGATGTCGCCGTCTTGTCCGACGTCGCAGCCGAGGAAGCACTGCCGCCGCTGCCGCCCAGAACCTCCGCACGCTCCTGGTATCCCGCTCCCGGGGTGTGCGTCTTGCCCCGCATCGCAACCGTGCTGTAGACGAACGAACCCGGCGTGACCGGAGACAGCGTGTACGAGTAAGCGGCGTTGTCGGTTCCGCCCGAGCAAGCTCCGTCCACACCTCTGCTGTTGGCCGACTCGGTGCTGCCGATGGGACCGCTGACATCGACGCCCGAGTATCGGGTCACGACGATCACCGCGCTGCTCACCGTCGCCGACATCGTGGCCGTTACCAACCCGTTGCCGCTGGGCACGCCCTGCGCCTTCCAGACCTCGATCCCGGTCTGGCTGCGCCCGGCGCACTGTGCGCCTACCCGCGTCCAGGCAAGTCCGAGCCCGGCGACGCCGGTCACGACCGTATTGGGCTTGTAGGAAACCGCCGCCAGGTAAAGGTCGTTGGCCACGCCGGTCAAAGCGGTGGCCGTGGCTACAGCGTTAGAGGTGATCGAGGTTCCGCTCCGTACTTCCGCGAATGAGACCTCACCCGAGCTGCACGCGTTCACGTGCTGGCAGCCGCTTCCCACCACGCACGTATCGGCCGTGCAGGCGTCGCCATCGGCGCAGAAACCGTCATTCGGCGCGTTGCTGCAGCTATCGGTGCTCTCGTTGCAAGAGTCGGCCGTGCAGACAAAGCCGTCGTTGCAGTTGACCGGCGAGGCGGCCTGGCAGCCGAGCGTGGCGTTGCAAGTCTCGGCGCCATTGCAGAACAGGCTGTCGCTGCAAGCCGCGTTGTTCGGCGTCTGCGTGCAGCTATCGGTGGGTTCGTTGCAAGAGTCAGTCGTGCAGACGATGCCGTCGTCGCAGCCAACCGGTGTGCCTGACTGGCAGCTATTCGCTACGCAGGTCTCCACGCCATTGCAGAACAGCGTGTCGCTGCAGTCAGCGTCGACCAGGCAGTCTACGCACGTCGCGCTACCTTCATCGCATTGCTCGCCGGGGCACGGGTCGGGCCCACCCTGACAACCCAGCACCGGATCACAGATCTCGGCACCGTCGCAGAACTGGCCATTACCGCACAGCGTATCGTTGAGCGCGTGGTCGCAACTGTCGGTGCTCTCGTCGCAAGAATCGACCGTGCAGGCGAAGCCATCCGCACAGTCCACCGGCGCGGCGGCCTGGCAGCCGAGAGTGGCGTGGCAGGTCTCGGTGCCGTTGCAGAAGAGGCCGTCGCCGCAGGCTGCGTTGTTCGGCGCGTTGCTGCAGCTGTCGGTGCTCTCGTTGCAAGAGTCGGTCGTGCAGGCGATGCCGTCGTCGCAGTCAACCGGTATGCCCGACTGGCAGCTATTCGCTACGCAGGTCTCAACACCGTTACAGTACAGCGCATCGTCGCAGTCCGCGTCCACCAGGCAGTCCGTGCACGTTGCGCTGCCTTCATTGCATTGCTCGCCGGGACACGGATCGAGCCCACCCTGACAACCCAAGCCCGGATCACAGATCTCGGCGCCGTCGCAGAACTGGCCATTACCGCACAGTGTATCGTTGGGCGCGTGGTCGCAGCTGTCGTTGATCTCATTGCACGAGTCGGTCGTACAACCGACGCTGTCGTTGCAGGCCGGCGCAGAGCCGGCCTGGCAGGCCCCCGCGACACACGTCTCGACGCCGTTGCAGAACTCCCCATCGTTGCAGTCGAGGTTCTCGTTGCAGCTGGAGGTTGGCGCCGGCCTCAGCTCTACGGCCAGCGCGGCCCAATCCGCCACGCCGCTAAAGGTGCCGTTGACCGTCGCGCTGGTTCCCGATGTCGCCGTCTTGTCCGACGTCGCAGCCGAGGAAGCACTGCCGCCGCTGCCGCCCAGAACCTCCGCACGCTCCTGGTATCCCGCTCCCGGGGTGTGCGTCTTG
>CAZQWQ010000019.1:0-2099 GCA_964596925.1 uncultured Gemmatimonadaceae bacterium
CCGCCGCACCGACGGCTCCAAGCTCGCTCTGCTGGCGCTCGTGGACCGCATGCGCGCCCGCCGCATGACCCTCCTCGACATCCAGTTCTTGACCCCCCACCTCGCCCGCTTCGGCGCATCCCAGATCCCCCGCAAGGCGTACCTCGCCCGCCTGCACCAGGCCCTGCGTTTGCCCGTTTCATTCGCAGACTAGCGCGTGCCACTGCCGTGTCGGCAGTGCCTTGGCAGCGCCCGGCGCACTCGCCGGCCCATGTGTCAACCGGGCTTCTCGTTTGCTTCTTCTGAAATCCCAAATCTGCAATCCGCAATCCCAATCCGCATTGGGAAGCTGGGCCGCCTGTCCGGCCGTACCCTGCACTTCCGTCCGCAGGGCAGACCCAGGAAGGTAAACAAAGGCTAGTGCCTCAACACAGTTGAGTTTTCGGATAAAGCCGCCGCAGCTTGACCCGCGCGTCGGTCGTTTGGAACTGCCAGTCGATTCGCTTGGTGCGATGGTTCCGGTCGTCGTTCCACAGCGTCACGCGTCGTCTTAATTCCCCTTGGTCTCCGATTCGCTCGCCCAACGCCTGTTTCTCCAGCACGCTCAGCTCGCACTCGGCCATGTTCAGCCACGAGCCGTGCTTGGGCGTGTGGACCATCTCGATTTTCTCGATCAGCCGCCGTGCCTCGGCCGGCTCAAAGGCCTCATAGAGGCTCGACAACCGGTGCGTGTTCAGGTTGTCCATCACCAGAGTGATCTGCTGAGCCTTGGGATGGTGCACGTCCACCAGCTCCCGGACCTGTTCCGCGAAATCTGTCTTCGCCCGACGCGTGGTCACGTTGACGCGCCGCCAGCCCCGCAGCGGCTCGACCATCATAAACAGGTTGGCCGTGCCGTTGCGGACATACTCGTAATCACATCGCTCGACCACGCCCGGCCTGGCCGCAATCGGCTTGCAGATTTCACCGACCAACTGCTTACTCTTCTCGTCCAGGCACACCACCGGACGCTTCGGATCGTACGGCCGGTGATAGACCTCCAACACGTTCTCCATCGCACAGACGAACGCGGCATTCTGCTCCGGCGGGATGCACCACATCTTCTTCTGCCACGGCTTCAACTCGTTTTTTTGAGGACTCGCCGCACCGTCTCATCGGAGCACCGCTCGACAATCCGCAGTTCCACCGCACGGTCGGCCAGTAGTTCCATCGTCCAGCGCGTCCGACCCTCCGGCGCCGGACCGCAGGCCAACGCGATCAGCTGGGCTTCTTTCTTCCCGTCGAAGATCGGCTCCACGCTGGGCCGCTCCTGCGTCTTACGGGCCAAACACGCCTCCAGCCCTTGCTCCACGAACCGCTGACGCAGCATCTCGATCGATCGCGCCGTGATCCCCAACACCAGGGCCACCTCCGCGTCCGTCAGGCGCGGCCCGCTCGGCGACTCGTCCACCGCCAGCAGCACGTTGGCATGCCGCACTTTGTACGCCGCGACCTTCCCGACTCGAACCATCGCTTCCAACTGCCCACGTTCCTCGGCCTCCAGCCGAACAATCCATCGTTTCATGACGATCCTCCCTGATCTGGGGCATCCTGCCCCTCAGTAAGAATCGGCAGTTCGGCTCTGTTACCCGCAATATCAGCCGTGGCGGAGCACTAGATGCCACACGATTGAACGCGTACCGGACCCGCGGGCTTCGTGCCGCTCATCCCCGAGCGGCTGGGGCCGCCACGATGGTCCCCGCCGGCGACGATAGCTTCGATCCGTTCGTGGAACGCGGCTGCCCGCCCGAGGGGTCGGCGACCACGGAGCGCCAGGAGCGCCTCAACCGACTTAAGAACCGGATGTCCGAACCCACCGGCGCGGACCTCGACCCCAATGTCACGCTGAAGGAGCTGCGTCGCCCCGGTGACGACCGCGATCACTGGTCCACGGGCATGGCAGCGACGATCGAAGGATACGTTCGCGACGCGAAGGCGACGGGGGCCGAGTCCTGCAACTGCCGCGCCACGGAGCGCCGTCTGACCGACACCCACCTCGACATCGTTGAGGACGCTGATGACGCGCGGCAGCCGGTCGAGGAACTTCTTCATCGCGGGGGAGAGCACGGCTTCGACTTTGT
>CAZQWQ010000020.1:0-31185 GCA_964596925.1 uncultured Gemmatimonadaceae bacterium
GGATTGCGCAAGTAGTTGATCCAACGGGATTCGTTCGAACATGGTCAGGCTCAAGATCTGTAGGATCTGGTAGAGGCTGGCGGAGAGTTTCAGGCGCTTCTTGACGATGGCGACCAAGACGTAAACCGAGATCGCGATCCAGATCTGCGACTTGACCGCGTTCTCGGAGGTGCCGAAGAAGACTTTGATCCGAAGATGCTGCTTGATCCATTTGAAGAAGAGTTCGACCTGCCAACGGCAGCGGTAAAGCTCGGTGATGGTGAGCGCCGGCAAGGTGAAGTTGTTGGTCAGGAAGATCAGCGTCTTGGCCGTCTCCGGGTCCTTGAAGCGAATGCGGCGTAGCGGGGCCTGGTAGTCCTGCGGGGAGTGGACGCCGGTAAGGAAGATGGTCTGATCTGCGATCAGCCCGGTGCTGCGGTCGACGCGGTGCGAGTATCGCCGTTGGGCCTTGGTATTGGACTTGGCGCGGGTGACGAAGAAGCTGCCGGCTTGGTGGAAGCGGTACAGACGCGCGAAGTCGAGGAAGCCCCGATCCATGATGTAGAACGCGCCGGGCTCCGGTACCAACTGATCGAGGATGTTGACCTCGTGCATCTTGCCGTCGCTGATATGGATGAAGGTCGGAATATTGCCGCGCAGATCGAGCAGCGTGTGCAGCTTGACCGCGGCCTTGGTCGATTGGAAAGGCGCCCACGCAAACACCGACAAGCACAAGTCGATGGTCGTGGTGTCGAGCGCATAGACGGTGTCCTTCAAATCGACCCCGAAGGGTTCGTCGACATAGAGCGGTCGCGCTATGCCGATCAGACTCTGGGCGAAGTCGGCGTAGATGCGCCAGTCGCGCACGGCGTTGGCGTTGGCCAGCGTATTGCGGGCAATCGTCGAACGAATCCCGAGGTGATAGAGCTTGGAACGCTGGGCGCGCAAACACGCTTCGATGTCGCGCAGGCTCTCCCGAAAGGTCAGCTGCGCGAACGCCATGCACAGGAACTGATCCAGGCACGAGAACGACTGCACCTTGCGCCCGCCCCGATACCGGGTCACGCATCGGCGGAACGTGGTCAGCGGGAGGTGCTGCATCAGTTGCGCAAATACCAGCTTGCCTTGGTTCATCGATCACCCCCGTGAAGTCGTGCTTCGCAGGGTCGCAGAACCACCGTTGGCAGTTCAAATCGAGACCAGGAAAATCCATGACTTTTGCGTTGCTGATCAGGATCTTACAGAACAACCCGGCCTAGACGTTGGGACACTAATGGCTCGGGCGGGTAGATTGCGGCGAGCACGCGCATGCGGCCGCCGCAGCGCGAGCATTGGAGAACGTCCAATGCGAACACTCGCCTCACAAGCTCGGCCCACGTGAGCCGCCGTGGTCGGGATCGGGATTGGTCCTCGGATACGGGTCGACGCGATGCGGTCGTGGCTCGTCCGGCATCAGCCTTATCGTGTCGACACGGTGGTCTAGCGGGGGTGGATGTGTGCTGTTGGTCGTCGGTGCCGGCACTCTCAACGATCGCTCGACGCTCATCGGCCCGGGGCCCGAGCACTCCGTGGTAACGCACCGTGTGGATGCGCGGTGGCGGGACCAACGCTGCGAGCTTTTCGATCAACTCGTCCGGGTGAAACAGAATCGCGGTGGTTCCGTCGCACCAGCGGCGCTTGAGTTGGTAGAGCAGTCTACCGTCGCCGAGCTTGGAGAGGCGCTGGGTTGCTACCGGGGGCCGAGCCACGTAGCGGCACAATCGCTCCAGGCGGCGCCGATCCCGGGCGGGCACCGCAACGTTGGCGTGGAGACTCACCCCGTTGATGCTCGCACAGCGGGGCCCCTGCACGCATTCCTCCAAGTCTTCCGGGTCGATCCGGTCACCCAAGCGAACCACCAAGTTGCCCGCGCGGGGACCGGTGGCTACGCGACCGCGGACCGAGGCTGCATAGATTTCGGCGAGCAGCGGCTCGTCCGTTGCCAGCGGGTCGGCATCGGTCGGGTCGGACTGCGGGGTGAGACCACGCCGCTCGAGCAGGCGCATCAGTCGCCGGACAACCTGTGCCGTGGTGCGGGCGACCTCCTCGTTGCTCGGCGGCGGTAGTGCCGTGAACCTTGGCTGCTCGCCCGTGTAGACACCGTCCAGAACCAACACATGGAAGTGAACGTTAAGATTGAGGGCATCACCGAATCTCTGAATGAAACTCACTGCGCCGCAGCGAGCAGTGCGGATGCCGCGCAGCTTCTTGGCGCGACGCCGGTAAGAGGCAAAGACCGCGCCGATGAACAGCCGCAGCACCGCAGCGGTAAGCTTGGCGTCGTAGGCCATGCGGTAGCGCAGCGGGATCGGCAGCGAGAGCACCCACTGGCGTACGGGTACTTGGGGAATGACGCGGTCAACCAGGTGAGCTGCGGTCTCCGCCATGCGCCGCCCGCCGCACGAGGAACAAAAGGCGGGGCCTCTACAGGAAAACGCGACTACACGGTCCCATCCGCAGTCGTCGCAATGAACACGGACGAAACCGTAAGCGAGGATGCCGCACTGAAGGTAGGCCCGGAACTCCCGCTCGACGAAGCGCGGGATGGTGCGTTCACCCTGACGGGCAGTTTCTAGAAACGTCTCCACCCGATCGCGAACGACATCGTAGAGGACGGTGTCCTCCGGGGTGCGACGGCGATAGTCGGCGGGCACGTCGCCCTCGCCACGTGTGCGGAGCGAGGAGCGGGACGTCGCCGCCGCGCGTGCCAGACCACCGGCCACACGGGCGTGTAACCCGGGCCGGCAAGTCGGCCGACACCATCGCTGTCATGAGCTGGGGCGCGGTGCCGGTCGAAGCCCCGTCCGGCGAAGAGGCGGTTCTGACCTATCAGGTCTTAGCCCACAGACCCGGTCAGTAGTCGCCAAGTGTCGCGACTACCCCCCCAACTGGTCAGACCAGTTGACCAGCTAAGGGATTCCGGTGTAGGACATCCATACTAATGGTCGTCCTGCACCCCATCTCCCGGCGCTCGGTCTCCCAGGCCGCCTACGAACAGATCCGCGACCAGATTCTCTCCGGCCAGTTACGCCCTGGCTCGGCCCTGCCCTCCGAGCGCGTTCTCTGCACGAAGCTCAAGGTCAACCGCAGCGCCGTCCGCGAAGCGCTCAAGCGTCTGGAGCAGGCCCGGCTGATCGCCGTCCGGCACGGCGGCGCCTCTCGCGTGCTCGACTATCGGGCCACCGCTGGGCTCGATCTGCTGACCGAGTTGCTCCCAGCCGACGCGGCTCGCTTCGATCCGGCCGTCGTCCGAGGCGTGGTCGAGATGCGCTCCGCGTTGGCCCCCGACATCGCACGGCTGGCCGCGCGGCGCGGCGGCGCGCGGCTGCGCTCTCAGCTCGAATCGTTGGTCGATGCCATGCGCCGGTCGCAGAGTGATCTCGCCGCGCTGCAAACGCTCGCGACCGACTTCTGGACCGCTCTCGTCGAAGGCTCCGACAATCTCGCTTACCGCCTGGCCTACAACTCGATGCGGGACGTCTACGATCGTTTTCGAATGCTACTTCTCTCGACGCTGGCCGCCGAGCTGCAGGACGTCGATGCCTACGCTGCGATCGCCGCGGCCGTGGCCGCCGGTGACGAAGCCGGCGTCGAGCGCCATGCTCGCGATCTCATTCGACGCGGCGAGGCCGCCATCGTCGCCGTGCTCGAGGCTCCAGACGCCGTCGCCGGGGCAGCGCGATGACTAGACCCGTGGTGGCTGAGCGTGTCGGCCGGTCTGCGGCGGAGCAGATCGATGCTCCGGGCAGTCCCGATACTCTCGCGAGCGCCCTTGGCGTGTTCCTCGGTTATACCAGTCCGCGCTTCCTGATCACCGCGGGGCTTGCCGCCGTCGTCACACGCGCGGTCCTGGCCTCGTGGTCGTGGTGGGATGCTGCCGTCGTACTGGGCGTGTTCGCAGCCTGGCCGTTGCAAGAGTGGTTGATCCACGTTTTCATCCTGCACTTCCGTCCATTGCGGGTGGGCCGTTGGGCGATCGACTTCGCGGTGCCGCGCAAGCATCGGGCGCACCATTTGGATCCCTGGCACATCGAGCTGCTCTTCATTCCGATTCAAGGCTATGTCATCGGCATTCCCCAGCTGCTCGTTCTGAGCCTGGGCTTGCTTCCGAGCGTCCAGCTGGCCGCAACCGCGGTCACGTTCTATCTCTTGATGACGCTACGCTACGAGTGGGTCCACTTCCTGGTTCACACCCGCTACCGCCCCCGCTCGCGCTACTACCGGCGACTGTGGCGGAACCATCGGCTTCACCACTGCAAGAACGAGAACTACTGGTACGGCGTGACGATGCTCGGCGGCGACCGCCTGCTGGGAACCGCGCCCGTGTTCGCTTCCGTGGCCACGTCGGCCACCTGCCGATCGCTCGGAATCGAACCCGCCACGGATCTCTGATCAGATCGGTTCTTCTCCCAGCAACGCATCGAGCTTCGCGATCGCCGCGCTCGGATCGGCGTCGACCAGGATCCCTTGCAGCCCCAGCCGGACCGCCGCGGCGACGTTCCCTTCGAAGTCATCGAGAAATGCGGCGCGCCGCGGCGCGACGTTCCCGAGCTGGCGCAGAGCGTGGCGGTAGATCTCGGGGTTGGGTTTGCGCATCCCGATCTCGCTCGAATCCACGATCGCGTCGAACAGCTCGCCGAACGGCAGCATCGCCAGCCATGCCTCGCGAAACTCGCGCGCGTTATTCGTGACCAGAGCCGTCCGGCAGCCGCGAATCCTCACGCGACGGACGCACTCGACCATCTCGGGCCGGGGACCGCCGTTCGGCGCCAAGAGCGCCAGCACGTGGTAGGGATCGCTGTCCAGCCCCTCGCCGGCGCCCAGCGCGATGATCTCTTCCCGCGCTGCCGCGAGCGACAGCTCACCGCGCTCGAGCCGATGCCAGGGATGGTCGGTATCGGCGTGGTAGGGACCGAAGACGATCTCCATCAGCCGGCCCGGTCGCGCGCCCAGGCGACGGCCAACCTGCTCGGCAACGGCAAAGGGCGATTCGGTGAACACCCCGCCCAGATCGAACAAGACCGCATCGATTGTTCGAGTCACGCGTTTCTCCCAGACCTTCGCCTACCGTACCACAGCGAGCCTTGACGGGCGGCCTGCCGATCCAGTAGGGTCAGTCCGCTCGCAGGGGGCCGATCGCAGGGGAGGCAAGCTATGCGCCAACATCGCGGCCTAGCACGGTTCACCATCGTCCTGTTCTTGTCGGCCGCGGCACCTGTCGCGCACGCCCACGATATCAATCCACCCGACGCGCCGCACGATCACTTCCAGTGCTACAAGTCCACCAGCACCGGTCCGCTGCCGGCGACGGTCCAGCTCACCGACACGATCGAATCGGCCACCTACACGGTATCGAAGCACGCCGCGATCTGCCTGCCCGCCGAGAAGAACCAGGAAGGCCCCCCCGATGATCCGGTCACGCACCTGGCCAGTTACCGGATCGGGCTCACCAAAACCTCGCCCGCGCAGCCCAAGCACTCCCGCCGCATAGGCATCAGCGTCGAGAACCAGTTCGGGGTTCATCTCGTCGACACCGTTAAAGTGGACCGGATGCTGGTGCCCACAGCGATCTCCACCAGCGGGCCCGTGTTGGCACCCGATCCCAGCAGCCACAAGGTCGATCGCTACAAGTGCTACCGGGTGAAGCCTACCAAGGGATTGCCGCCCATCCCGCAGCCCACCGTCCGGGTGGCCGACGCGTTCGAGGATCGTAACTACATCCTGACGAAGCCCACCCGCCTGTGCACCGCGGTTCGCAGGAACGGCGAGCCACAGAAGAATCCCTACGGACACTTCCTCTGCTACAAGACCGCGCTTGCCGGTGGCCAGGCGAGCCACACGCAACGTCAGGGGGTCAACGCCGCCAACGAGTTGGGGCTGGAAACCCTGGCCACCAAGAAAGAAGACGAGTTGTGCGTGCCCTCGGTGCTGTACGGGGTCGTGCCGACCTGCATCCTCGACCCAACGTTCGAGACCATTCAAGAACGGATCTTCAGCGGACACGGCTGCAACGTCTCGACCTGTCACGGTCCGATCAGCCCGCAAGGCAGCTTGGACCTACAGGCGGGAGCGTCGTATCTCGAAACGGTCGGGGTTCTCGCTGCGCATCCGGTTGCAGCGGCGGCAGGCAAGCTCCTGGTCGATCCGGGTAATGCAGCCGGCAGCTTCCTCTCGCAAAAACTGCGCGGGACTCAGGCGCCGACCGAAGGCGCGACGATGCCACTGGTGGGCACGCCGTTGAGCGACACCGAGCTGGATCTCGTGGATGCCTGGATCGATGCCGGCGCTTCGCCGACCGACGTCATCCCCAATCCACCTTGCGTTCCACCACTGGAATTCAACGAGCAGAGCGCCCCACCCGTACCGCCGGGCGGCTATCAGATCGTCTTGAACGGACCCGTGCTGCAGCCGGGCCAGGAGCAAGAGGGCTGTCTGTGGGTGCCGACCCCTAATACGGTCGATTTCGACGTGCTGCGCTGGGAGTACGTCATCAACCCGGGGACCCATCACTTTGCGGTCTTCGGGTACAACCACCCCGGAGCGCCGATCACCGGAGTATGGAGCGCCAACGATTTCGGCTGCTTCAGCGGCGCACAGTTCGGCAACAGCATCTCCGGATCGCCGCAAGCCCCCTACTACGTCGACGCCTACCCGGCCGGGGTTGCCCGACGGTTGACCGCCGACGGCTACCTGGGTCTCAACGCCCACTACTACAACCTCTTCAACCAGCCGATTCAGATGAAGGTCTGGATCAATCTCTATCCGTACTCGGGAGTTCCCGACCACATCGCCCAGACCATCATCGAGATCGACGAGACCTTCACCATCAACGTGCCGCCGTTCACGGTCGGAACCCATCAGGGCAGCTGGGTCAACACCTCGGCTGCGCCGTGGCACGTCGTCTCGCTCAGCGCTCACATGCACAAGCGTGGCATTCGCTTTACCGAATGGCTGTCGGACGGCACCAAGATCTACGAGAACTTCGACTACGCGCACCCGATCTCGCGTTACTTCAACCCGCCGCTGGTCCTGCAGCCCGGCGAGTACATCGATTACGAGTGCGAGTACGACAACGGCGCGATCAATCCGGCCAAGCTCAAGCGCTGGTCGCTGGGGACGCCGTGCCAGCAATCCGAGATCCGCTGCATCGGCGGTCCCAACCACAACCAGCTCTGCGGCGGTGTCGACTCCCTATGCGATTCGGCGCCGGGCGCCGGTGATGGGGACTGCGACGCCTGCCCGATTCACTTCGGCGTGAGCGCCGAGGACGAGATGTGCATTTTGACCGGGCAGTTCTATCCCGGTCCGTGATCTGGGACGCAGGCTGCCGCGGATTCAGATCAGGCTGCGCCGGCCGAGCTGTTCGGCGAGCCAGGCCACGACCCTGGGCTTTCCGAAGATCACGTCGTAACGAGCCTCCCAACCCTCGCCGCGAGATCCAACGCGCTCGAAGCGCCCGCCGGCCTCCTCGATGATCACCTCGCTGGCCGCGAGGTCCCATAGCCGCAGGTCGAAATCCAGCATCGCGCCCACGGCGCCCTCGGCCGCAAGCCCGTGCCCGAAGCAGTCGCAGTAAGTCCGAACGCGCGGGTGCAAGGCGAGCAAGGTGTCGAAGACGGCCGCGCGTCCTGCCGTGACGAACTGCTGCCGGTCGCCGGTAGCGATGACCTCCTCTTCGACCGCGCGGCTCGGCGTCGCTTGAGCCAGATCGAGGCGCGTCGACCCGCGGAAGGCGCCCAACCCTCGAGCCGCATGGTAGACGCGCCCGAGCATCGGTAGGCTGATCACACCTAGAATAGACCGGCCGCCTTCGAGCAGCGCGAGGATGCTGCCGAACAGCGGGATCCCTCGGCTCAGGCTGACGGTCCCATCGATCGGGTCGATCACCCACTGCAGGCCGGCCGTCGGATTGAGCGCATCGAACTCTTCGCCGATGACGCCGTGCTCCGGAAACTGAGCTGCTAGGCGCTTACGGATCAGCGTCTCCACCTCCAGGTCGATCTCGGTCACCGGCGTGCCGTCGCTCTTTCGCCGCGCCGTAAAGCCACGCTCGACGCGAGCCATGATGAGTGTCCGGGCCTCCTCGGTCACCGCCAGCGCCGCCTCGAGGTATCGCTGGAGATCTGCCGGACTCTGATGATTGTGAATCGTCGTCATCGGGCACTCACCTCAGAGCGGATACGTCGACACGCCCACGCGCCGGCCGTCCGGATCGCGCAGGTAAACGGTATGGGAAGTCTCGCCATCGAAACACCCTCTGCTGAGAGCGAGCCCACGGATGGCGAGCTTGCGTAGTTCCGAGACGTGAAATGCGACCAGCTCGCGCGATCCGGCCGGAATCGCCGGTTCGAGTTGGCCGCGCGCCTCGACCATGAGGACCGCGCCTGCCGACAGGCCGAGCCATACAGCTCGAGGCAACTCCGAGCGCACCTCGGCAAGGCCGAGCACTTCCTTGTAGAACGCGACGGTCGCCGCGAGGTCGGCGGCGCGTAGCGCGAGATGGTGGAGGTGGAGCGCCGGTGCGTCCGGGCTGGTCTGGTGGGTCATGGTGCCTCGAGTCTCCCACAGGCCCCGCTTCGCGGCTGGCGACGCCGAGGCGAGTTCAGGATAGCATGGCGGCCGTGCGCACCGGGTTGGAGACGCTGTTGGAGGACCCGCGCCGCGTGCTGGGAGCGGCGCGCGTGGGGCTGGTCGCCAACCCGACGACCGTCGATGGTGGCTTGAAGCATGCCGTCGATCTATTTCACGCCCACCCCGACGTCGACTTGAGGATCATCTTCGGTCCCGAGCACGGTATCCGCGGTGCCGCCCAGGACATGGCCGGCGTGCCGAGCGGCCGCGATCCGGTGACGGGTCTGCCCGAGGTGAGCCTCTACGCGACCACGTTCGTTTCGCTGTCGCCGAGTCCCGAGCACCTCTCCAAGATCGACGTCCTCGTCTTCGACGTCCAGGACGTGGGCGCGCGCTATTACACGTATGCCTCAACCATGGCTCTCTGCATGCGCGCGGCCAAGTCGGCCGGCGTCAAGGTGGTGGTTCTGGATCGTCCCAACCCGATCGGTGGTGCGCAGATCGAGGGCGGCGGGATCGTGCCGGAGCTGGAAAACTTCTGCGGTCTCTACCCAGTGCCGCAGCGCCACGCGCTCACCGTGGGCGAGCTGGCGCGTCTCTGCAACACGACGTTCGGAATCGGCTGCGAGCTGGAGGTCGTCGCTTGCCAGGGGTGGAAGCGTGGATGGTACTTCGATCAAACCGGTCTGCCCTGGGTGATGCCCTCGCCCAACATGCCCACGCTCGACACCGCGATCGTGTACGTGGGGACGTGCCTGCTTGAGGCCACGAACCTATCCGAAGGCCGCGGCACCACCCGCCCGTTCGAGCTGTTCGGCGCGCCATTCGTCGACGGGCGCGCTCTGGCCGCCGAGATGGAGAGCTACGATCTGCCCGGAGTGATCCTGCGGCCGTGCAGCATCGAGCCGACCTTCCAGAAGCACGCACGCAAGCCCTGCGGCGCGGTTCAGCTTCACGTCGTCGACCGGCTTGCATTCGATTCCTATCGCACGGGGCTGGCCGTGCTGGTTGCCGTCAAGCGACTGTGGCCCGACCAGTTCGCGTGGCGAACCGAGACTTACGAGTTCCGGGGTGATGTTCCTGCGATCGATCTGCTGACGGGCGACCCCGCGGTGCGCGATGCGATCGACGCCGGCCGCGATCTCAACGGCGTCGCAGCGCTCGCCATCACCGGCGCCGAGCGTTACCGCGCCGGCCGCGACGCCGCTCTCCTCTACGCCGAGTAGAGACCGTCGCGGCCGTTGACACGGAGAAAAAACCCTTTAGAACCGCTGGGTCTCAGCCGCCGCGCGATGGAGGAACGCATGCGAACAACGCAGTTTCACGGAACCTGGACCGGTTCGCGTAGAGCGATGGTCCGCGTCGCGGCCGCGTTGCTGCTCGGCGCTGCATTTCAAGCGCACGCGACCGCAGCGGCGCCGGCCAGCGAAGACGATACCACCAAGCTGGCCAAGATGACCCAGAACCCGGTGGCCGACTTGATCAGCGTGCCCTTCCAGAACAACTTCAACTTCAACGCTGGAAGCAAGGAGCGAACGCTCTACGTGCTCAACGTCCAGCCGGTCGTTCCGTTCAAGCTGACGGAGCATTGGAATCTGATCACGCGGACCATCATGCCGGTCATCAACCAACCCTCCCTGTTTCCCGGCGCTGAGAGCGAGTTCGGTCTGGGAGACATCAACCCCACGCTATTCTTCTCCCCAGCGAAACCTGGGAGCCTGATCTGGGGCGTGGGGCCGACGATGACGCTGCCGACCGCGAGCGATTCGATCCTCGGCAGCGGCAAGTGGACGGCCGGGCCGGCGGCCGTGGGACTTTTCATGCAGGACAAGTGGGTCTATGGCGCGCTCGTCTCCCAGCAATGGTCGTTCGCCGGCTGGGGCGACCACAACGTGAACCAGCTGCTCATCCAGCCCTTCGTGAACTACAATCTCCCCAACGGCTGGTACGTCACCAGTGCGCCGATCATGACGGCCAACTTCGCCTCCACCAGCGACAACCATTGGACGGTTCCGATCGGCGGTGGCGGAGGCAAGCTGTGGCGCGTCGGTAAGGTGGGGCTCCCGGTGAATACCCAGCTGCAGTCGTTCTTCAACGCCGAGAAGCCGGACTTCGGACCCGACTGGCAACTGCGCTTCCAGCTCCAGTTTCTGTTTCCGCGATGAGCGGCGCGACCGACCTTCATCTCCCCAGGTCATGGACACCGATCTGAAACTCGCCGGCGGCATGGTCATCGACGGCACCGGCGCCAAGGCCTTTCACGCCGACGTCGCAGTCGCCGGCGATACGATCACGGACGTCGGCAAGCTCGAGGGCCTGCAGGCCGCTACCACGATCGATTGCTCTGGGAAGACGATCACGCCCGGCTTCATCGACATCCACAGCCACTCCGATTTCTTGATCCCTGGAATGGACCACGCCGTGCTGCTCGAAGCGTTCCTGCGCCAGGGCATGACGACACTGGTCGCCGGCAACTGCGGCTTTAGCCCAGCACCCGTGACCGAGCGCACCCGTGGGCCGATTGCAGAGATCGGCCGCCTGATCGCCGACCATACACTCGAGCTCGGATGGAAGACGATGAGCGAGTTCCTCGATGCGCTCGAACAGGGAAGGCTCGCGCTCAACGTCGCGCAACTGGTCGGCCACGGGGCGGTACGCGCCGCGGTCACCGGCCACCTGACGCCGAGGGCTCCGACGCCGGACGAACTGGGCGAGATGGAGCGGCTCTGCCGGGAGGCGCTCGATGCCGGTTGTGTCGGTGTCAGCACGGGCCTGGGCTACCCGCCCGGAATCTTCGCCGCCGAAGAAGAGCTGGCGGCGTTCGCCCGCTGGGCCTCCGACGCCGGGACGATCTTCACTTCACACCTGCGCGCGTACAGCCGGGTGAGCCCCGTCTACCGCACCGACGCGTCGGTCACGCCCCACAACATCGCAGCCATCGAGGAGATCCTTCGCGTCGCGGAGAAGGCGAATGCCAAGCTCCAGATCAGTCACCTGATCTTTGTCGGCCGCCAGACCTGGCCTACCGTGGAGCGCGCGATCACCGTCATCGAGCGTGCACGCGAGCGCGGCTTGGACGTCGCGTTCGACGCGTTCCCCTACACCGCCGGCAACACCACCGCGAGCGTGATCTTTCCGCCTGATCTCTTGCCGTTCCTGGAGCAAGTGCTCTCGAGCCCCGAGCAGATGAAGAGCTTGATCGAACTGGGCGAAACCGTGTTCGGCCAGATCGGCTTCCACCTCGAAGACATCCAGATCATGCAGGCAAATGCGCCGGCCTTCGACCGTTACGACGGATACTTCGTCGGGGAGGCGGCACGCGAGGCCGGGATGAGCGTCTGGGAGTTCTACGCGCGCCTGGTAAACGACAGCGGGCGCAACGCTCGCGTGCTCATCCACAAGTACAGCGGCGACCAGACCGACGAGCGGGCGCTGGAGGCGGTCCTGGCTCACCCGCTCTGCACCATCGAAACCGACACGTTCCTCACCGCGCATGGCCACCAGAACCCTGCGAGCTTCGGCACGTTTCCGCGCGTCCTGCACACCTACGTGAAGCGGGGCCTGTTCTCGCTCGAAGAGGCGGTGCGCAAGATGACCGGCGCCGCGGCCGAGCGTCTGGCCTGGAACGATCGCGGCTTCGTCAAAAAGAACGCGGCCGCCGACCTGGTCGTTCTCGACGTGGGCGCATTGCAAGACACCGCGACGTTCCAGGATCCGGCGTCGTTTCCGCGCGGCATCGAGCACGTGTTCGTCCGCGGATGCCACGTCGTCGACGGAGACCGTTACGATGCGCGCGCGTACGCCGGCCGGGTGATTCGGAGCTAGACCACCTGGCTGCCCGGCGGGCAGCGGGAACCCTCACCGCGCAGACGCGGACAGCCCATCCGTAAAGACGTTGGTCGGAATGCCGAGCAAGGTCCCGCGGACGGCTTCGGAAGTCGGCCCTTTCCTGTTGCCTGAGAACAGCGACCCGAGCACGGCGTTGCCCCGCGAACGATCGGCGGGGGCAGCCAGAAAAATCCCGGCCTCCCGGTTGTCGAGGAACGAGCAGCCATTGAACACGACCCGGTAGACCCCGGTGTCGAGTCGCTCGCCGCGCTGGGCGAGAGCCTGTTCCTCCTTCTGCTTGGCGTAGGCCAGGAAGGCGCCGTGCTCGCCGTTTTCGGCCATGATGACGCCGTGGAATCCGATGTCGCGAGCGTGGCGCGCGAACACGCCGGTGCCGCCGTTACGGCGGACGTGCCCGGCACTGAAGGTCACGTCGCGCAGGTCGTTGTCGAGGCTGATGCCGGCGTGCCGGTTGCCGTTGCAGAAAAAGCCGGTGACCACGACGCTCTCGCTGTCGTAGAGGCCGATGCCGTCGAACCAGTTCTCGTTGAACGACGAGTTCGCCACATAGATCTCCCGCGACTGCCAGCTCACCACCAGCCCGCCGCTACGCGCATGGTGGGCGTCGACGTTCTCCACGCGCAGACCGGTGACCCCACGCGCATCGATCGCGTTGTTGCGGATCCAGCAGGTCTCGGGATCCGGCTTTCCGGGCCTCGTGCAGCGCGACGGGTCGAACTCGGGGAACGCGCCCCGTTGCCGGTCCATGTTGCCGTCCAGCTCGAGGTTGGCGATGCGGATGTCGTCAATGCGATCGTCCGGGCGCGGGTAGGCTTTGTCGCTGCCGATCAGAATGACCGGCTGCAAAACATCATCGCCGAGCTTCAGGACGGCGCCCGGTTCTCCGATCAGCTCGACGTGGGAGCGGCGGATGTGAATGCCACGCGTAAGGACGTGCGTGCCCGCTCGGACCCGGACCGTCCCGCCCGCTGCCGGCAGCGTGTCGATGGCCTCCTGGATGCTCGGTCCGGACCAGACGGCCCCTGGGACGGTTACGGCAACCGCCAGTAGCACGGAGCAGATCAGATTGTATGGGCGGCGGCGCATCTTCGGCGCCCATGGCCTACCTGGCGCTCCCGAGACGATCAAGTCACGGTGTTCTACCGCATCGAGCGCGCCTTCTTCGGATAGTCACGCTGCTGGGCTATACCGGCGCCAGCGAGGCTCTCGTATGGTGAAGCTCACGTTCTGTCTGCACCGGCTCGCGCACCTGTCGCGCGAGGAGTTCCAGCGCTATTGGTTCGAGGTCCACGCGCCCCTGGTCCGCACCCACGCGCGAGCGCTGCGGATCCAGCGCTACGTTCAGCTCCACACCACCGACACTCCGTTCAACGAGGCGCTGCGCGCAACGCGTGGAGGGCCCGAGGAATTCGACGGCATCGCCGAGCTGTGGTGGGCCTCGCTCGCCGATCTCGCCGAGGCGGTCGCAAGCCCCGAGGGCCAGGCCGCCGGGGCCGCCCTGCTGGAAGACGAGCGGCGGTTCATCGATCTGGCTCGCTCTCCGCTCTGGCTCAGCGAAGAAAAGCCGATCATCAGCGGTCCGGCATGACCTACCGCGTGATCCAATGGGCCACCGGCCACGTCGGCCGCCAGGCCGTGCGCGGCGTGCTCGCCCACCCGGAGCTGGAGCTGGCCGGTTGCTGGGTCCATAGCGACCCGAAGGCCGGCCGCGACGTCGGGACGATCTGCGGGCTCGCTCCCATTGGCGTGCGCGCGACCAACGACGCAGCGGCACTGCTCGCGCTCGAGGCCGACTGCGTCATCTACAC
Organism: uncultured Gemmatimonadaceae bacterium; assembly: GCA_964596925.1. GTDB lineage: Bacteria > Gemmatimonadota > Gemmatimonadetes > Gemmatimonadales > GWC2-71-9 > DASTHG01. The sequence goes on from CAZQWQ010000020.1 coordinate 14,247, forward strand.
GCCGCTGCTGCCGGACACGGCCGAGGTCGTCCGCATCCTGGAATCCGGCAAAAACGTGGTCACACCGCTCGGCTGGTTCTACCCGAAGGCCGCCGGCAATCTCGCTGAGGTCGACGCGGCGTGCCGCAGGGGCCGTAGCACCCTGCACGGAACCGGAATCCATCCCGGCGGGATCACCGAGCGACTCCCCCTGCTGATCTCCAATCTCTCACGCAACATCCGTCACATCCGGGCTGAAGAGTTCTCCGACATTCGCGCTTACAAATCCGAGCTGGTCGTACGCGAGGTGATGCTGTTCGGCAAGACCCCACAGGAGGCCGCATCGAGCCCGATGCCCGCTCTGCTCGGCGCGGGTTTCAACCAGTCGATCGACATGGTCGCCGACGCGCTCGGCTTCGACGTCGACGTCGAAAAGACTTGCAAGCACGACATGGCCGTAGCAACCGCGCCCATCGAGACGCCCATCGGCACCTTGGCGACCGGTACCCTCGCCGCCCAGCGCTTTACCTGGCAGGCGACCATGCGGGGCGAGCCCGTCATCACCGTGCGGGTCAACTGGCTCATGGGGCAAGAGCACCTGGACCCGCCCTGGAGCTTTGGCGCAGAGGGCGAGCGCTTCGAGGTCGCCGTCGAGGGCGAGCCGTCGATCACGACAGTCTTCCACGGACTCCACCCGAGCGACTACCGGGAGGATCCCGACAACAACCCCGGCCTGACGGCCACCGCCATGCACTGCGTGAACGCCGTGCCCTACGTCTGCCGCGCCGAGCCCGGCATCAAGACCTACCTCGACCTGCCGTTCACCTGCGGGAGAGCGAAAGCGTCCGCCAGTCCGGCGAGTCGCTAGGGTCACTACCCCCGTGTGCGTCGCCGGAGCGCTTCCGTTCCTCTGCGCGCGCCGATTCTCTCAGCGCCGCGCGCGCGGTTAGATCGGCGAGGGAGGCTCATGGGTCATGATGGGAACGCCTGCTCTACGATCGATGGTCGCGGGGGCCGCACTGGCCGTGCTCGCGCTTACCCCCGGACCGGCGCCCACGCAGGAGCAAGGCTGCGCGATGCCCTGCCGGCGGGAGGAGCGGAGCTGCGTCGAGACGGTCCGCAAGGACTACGCCGTCGCCCGGCACGCCTGCGACGTCTCGGCGACGGCTTCAACCAGAGTATGCTCGGCGATCCGGCCACGACGGCCGCCTACACGCTTTGCATCTACGATGAGACCGGCGGCTTACCGGTGCTGGTCGGCTTGCTCACGGTCCCGCCGAGCCCGATCTGGCAAGGACAAGGCGCCGGCCGGCTGGAAGTACCTCGACGAGACGGGTCAGGCGGACGGGGTCCAGAACTTCCAGCTACGCGCCGGCATGCCTGAGAAGGCCAGGGCTCGGATGAAGGCCCGCAGCTCCACGGCATCCTGGCCGGTGCCGGCCAGCGCCACCGAGTTCTTCGATGTGGACACGGAGCTGATCGTTCAGCTCGTCAACAGCGAGACGCCCACGTGCTGGTCGAACACGTTCTCGACGGCAACCAAGAACACCGGCGCGCAGCTCAAGGCGAAGTTCACGGTGCCTTAGATGACGAGCGAAGACCGGGAGCGGATCGTCCGCCGTCACATGGACTCCGAGAATGCGCACGACTTCGCCACGACGCTAGCCACCTTCTCCCACCCCCGCTACGAGATCATCGCGATGGATCGGGTCTACGACGGCCGGGCCGAGGTCGAAGGCTACTTCCGGGAGAGCCGCACCGCGTTTCCCGACCAGCGCAACGAGCTGATCGCGCTTCGGCATACCGACGACGCGGTTGTCGTCGAGTTCTGGCTGCTCGGCACCCACCAGGGACCGCTCCTCGGAATCGCTCCGACGGGACGATCGTTTCGCTGCCGGATGACCGCGTTCTTCCTGTTCGATGATACCGGGTTGATCTGCGAGCGCGTCTACTTCGATTCCGCCACGATCCTCCGTCAGCTAACGGCGTAGGACGCAGGCATCGAGCGGATGCCGCTCGGCGCGGCACGTATCCTCTCCTCGTCGAAAACTCTCGTGTGCTCGGCCTTCCTGGCCGACGCATACAACTCGCCGCCTACCTCCATGGCGCCGCTGAACGTGAACTTCCGGACCAAGCAGCGAGGCGAGTGACGACACGGTAGGTGCCGCAGTTGTCTGCGGGGGCTCGATACACCGGGGTACTACGGCCGCGTAGTCGCCGCACTCCCGCGCGGGTGACATGGGCTCCCTTGCTGCGGTTGGACGCGACCGTACACCCCGCTATGTTGCGCCGTCGTGGCGCGTTTGAACCAACACTACGGGAAGCTCGCCGCAGGATATCTGTTTCCCGAGATCGGCCGCCGCGTAGCCGCGTATCAAAGTGACCATCCCGACGCGCGCATCATCCGGCTCGGGATCGGCGACGTCGTGCTGTCGCTGCCCGGGGCGGTCTGCGAGGCCATGCACCAAGCCGTAGACGAGATGGCCACCGACGAGGGCTTTCACGGCTACGGGCCCGAGCAAGGTTACGACTTCTTGCGCGAGGCGATCGCGGCGAATGATTTCGCTAGCCGTGGCGTCAAGGTCGCGGCATCCGAGGTGTTCGTCTCCGACGGCTCGAAGTGCGACAGCGGCAACATGACCGAGATCTTCGCCGTCGACGCGCGGATTGCGGTGCCCGATCCCGTCTACCCCGTCTACGTCGACACCAACGTCATGGCGGGACGCACCGGCACGGTCGACGCCCGGGGCCGCTACAGCGGATTGATCTACCTCGAAGGGAACGAGGCGAACGGGTTCTGCCCTTCCCCGCCCGCCGACCCAGTCGACGTCGCTTACCTCTGCTTCCCGAACAACCCGACCGGCAGCGTCGCCACACGAGAGCAGCTCGCGGCCTGGGTGGCGTGGGCCAAGCGCGCGGGTGCGATTCTGCTGTTCGACGCCGCCTACGAAGCCTACATCAGCGACCCGCAAATCCCGCACTCGATCTACGAGATCCCGGGTGCTCGCGAGGTCGCCATCGAGTTTCGCAGCTTCTCGAAGACGGCGGGCTTCACCGGCGTGCGCTGCGCCTACATCGTCATCCCCGACGAAGTGCACGGCCAGATCGACGGCAAGAGCGTGCCGGTACGCGATCTGTGGAACCGGCGACACACGACCAAGTTCAACGGCGTTTCGTATCCGGTGCAGCGCGGTGCCGCAGCGGTGTACGGCGAGCGCGGCAGGCGCGAGGTGCGCGAGCGGATCGAGTACTACATGACCAACGCCGGCATCATTCGCGAGGGACTCGCCAAGCTCGGCCTCAAGGTGTTCGGTGGCGTCAATGCGCCGTACGTGTGGGTAAGAACGCCGCCCGGCGTCGACTCATGGAGCTTCTTCGATCGCTTGCTCGATCGCGCTCGCGTGGTCGGCACGCCGGGCGCCGGCTTCGGCGCGTGCGGTGAAGGCTACGTGCGGCTGTCCGCTTTCGCCAAGCGCGAGAGCGTGGAAGAGGCGATCGCGCGGATCCGCGGCGCGCTCTAGCGCCCGCGTGGCCTTCAGCGCGCGGGGCCAGTACCAGCTTTAGCGATAGGCCGTACCGTAGCGATTCGTTCTCTCGCAATCCGCGCCGAAGCGTTACGGCAGCTGGAGCACCGCAGGCAACGCGATTCTTTCGAGCGCTGGTTCCCTGAAGCCCAGCGAACCGATAAGAGTCCTCCGGGAGGGAATCGCCACGTCGAACCTTTCTTCCACGACGCCATGACGACCGTTGCCGCAGGCGCGAGCTGGCTGGTGGCTCCGGTGGGTACGTACGAGCAGTTCACCGGCGCCGACTTTTCGGACACGGACCTGCTCTACGCGAAGACCGCGGAGGATTTCGTACGCGGCGAAGTGCTCCCGCGCGTCGAGGAGATCGAGGAAAAACGCGAGGGCCTCATGCCGGCGCTGCTCAAGCGCGCCGGCGAGCTTGGCCTCCTCATGGTCGACGTCCCCGAGCGCTACGGTGGGCTCGGCCTGCACAAGACGACCTCGCTGCTGGTGTCCGAGCGCAGCGCGCTGTGTGCGTCCTTCAGCATCTCGATGGGCGCTCACACCGGCATCGGCACCCTGCCGATCGTGTACTACGGCACGGAGGCGCAGAAGCAGCGCTTCCTGCCGAAGCTCGCCACCGGCGAGTGGCTGGCGGCCTACGCGCTGACCGAGCCGCAGTCCGGGAGCGACGCGCTCGCAATGCTGACTCGCGCGGTGCTCGCGCCGGACGGAAAGAGCTACCGGCTGACGGGCACTAAACAGTTCATCACCAATGCCGGCTTCGCCGACCTGTTCACCGTCTTCGGCAAGATCGACGGAGAGAAAGTGACGGCGTTCCTCGTCGAGCACACGACACCGGGGCTAAGCCTCGGTCCCGAGGAGCACAAGCTCGGTATCCGCGGCTCGTCGACCCGGCAGGTGATCCTGGAGGACGCGCAGGTGCCCGCCGACAACGTCCTCGGCGAGATCGGGCAAGGACACCGTATCGCCTTCAACATTCTCAACATCGGCCGCTTCAAGCTCGGCGCCGGCGCTGGCGGGATTGCCAAGGAGTGCCTGCAGATCGCGCTCGACTATGCCGCCCAACGCAAGCAGTTCGGACGCCCGATCGCGAGCTTCGGCATGGTCCAGCGCAAGCTCGCCGACATGGCCACCCGCATCTACGTCGCTGACAGCATGAGCTACCGAACCGCAGGGCTCATGGACACGGCGGCCGCAGCGCTGGATGCCAACGCGCCCGATGCCGACCGCCAAACGGTCGAGCGCGCGGTCGAGGAGTACACGATCGAGTGCTCGATCCTCAAGGTATTCGGCACCGAGACCTGCGATTTCGTCGCCGACGAGGCGCTGCAGATCTTGGGCGGCTACGGCTTCACCGCTGACTACGCGGTGGAGCGCCATTACCGCGACAACCGCGTCTACCGAATCTTCGAAGGCACGAACGAGATCAACCGCCTCATCATCCCGGCCACGCTCGTCAAGCGCATCGGGCGAGAGGGACTACCGTACGCCGACTTCCTCAAGCAGGTCGACCGCGAGCTAGCCGACCGCGCCACCTGGCCGCCCGCGGTCGCGGGGCCGCTCGAGCGCGAGCACCGCGCCGCCGAGGTCGCCAAGCGCGTGGTCGCCTACACGACGCGGGTGCTGGTCGAGAAAGACCTCGCCTCGCTCAGGGAGAAGCAGCAGCACCTGGAAATCCTCGCCAACATGATCATCGACGTCTACGCCATGGACAGCGTCGTCAACCGCACGCGCCTGCTCGTCGGTCGCGGCACGACCGAGGACGAACAGCTACGGCTAACGATGACGAACGCGTTCGTCAGCTCCGCCAACGAGCGCGTCATCGACGGCGCACGCCGGCTGTTGGTCAACGAGTTCGAGGGCGAGGAGCTGCGCAAGTACCTCCAGCTCGAGACCATCATCCCGCGCATCCCCATCCGCACGATCGCACTGAAGACACGCATTGCCGAGGCGTTGGTGGCACGCGGGCTTGGGCCGGTGTTCCTGCGGTGAGGCGTCGGGGTGGATAAGGAAGCGGGCAAGGATTGTCCGGCGATCACGGAGACGCCGGCTGCCTCCCTCCCCTAGCACGCTCGACCAGAGCCACCCGCAGCCCAAGCCCATCCCCACAAGTCACCTGCCACGAGATAAGCAGTCGTAGTATCGAAGGAATCGAATCAGGTGAGCTGCGATGGGCGTGTGATGGCGGGACGTTTAGGCGCGCCATTTCTAGCTTGGCGGCCAGCCAATGACCGGAGGAAGCGTTATGCCCATCCCGCTTCATGGAGGCTGTTTCTGCGGCTCGGTGCGCTACCGTGTCACCCAGGAACCTCTTACGCTCTACGCCTGTCATTGCTCGGACTGTCAGCGACACACCGGAGCGAGCTTCGCCTTAATCATGATCGTGGCCAGGGGCGGCTTCGAGGTCCTCGAAGGTGAGGTGTCGGGGTACGCTCTCACGTTCCCGAACGGTCTGCAGAAGCACGGCAGGTTCTGCGCCAAGTGTGGCACGCTCGTGTGGGGGGAAGCTGTGAAATTTCCGCAGATCGTTGGCGTTCGACCAGGCACGTTGGATGATACAGCCTGGCTCAACCCGATCGCGCACATCTGGACACGAAGCGCCCAGCCCTGGGTGCCTATTCCACCGGACACGCTCACGTTCGAAACGCAGCCCGAGGACTGGATGACTCTCGTCAAGGCGTGGCAACAGCGGCACGAGGAGTCGTAGTGTCGATTGGGGGCCGCACATCCGCTGCAGAGAGCCTTCACGACGCGCCGCCGGGTTGTTTGGGCGGCCTTCACTCCAACCAGTCAGCCTTGGTCCCTGCGCAGATGACTGACGATGTGACGCGAATCCTCCGTGACGCCTATGATCGCAGGGTCGAGGAGCGCGGTATGCGACCCGCTCCAGCTTGGGAGACCGTGGAGCGCAACGACTTCCTCAAGCTCCTTCAACAGGAGCAGAACACCACCGTGCTCGAGCTCGGGGCGGCGACCGGTTCCGACGCTGCGTTCTTCAAGGCTCACGGATTCGATGTCGTTTGCGTCGATCTGTCCCCTCAGATGGTCGAACGCTGCAGGGCCAAGGGCTTGGTCGCACACGTGATGGACGTGGCAGATCTTCGCTTTGCCCCGGACTCCTTCGGTGCCGTGTACGCCATGAACTGCCTGGTCCATGTGCCCAGATCTCAGCTGCGCGGCGTTCTTGGGCGAGTCAGCCGCGTCGTGAAACCCGATGGCCTCTTCTACCTCGGACTTTACGGAGGTCGCGAGTTTGAAGGTGTGTGGGATGAGGACTACTACGAACCGAAGCGCTTCTTCTGTCACTACCTGGATGAGGACCTATGCGCTTCAGTCGTGGAGTTCTTCAACCTGGTGTCGTTTCGGCGCATTCCGCACGGCTGGAACGGGCTGCACTTCCAGTCGCTGATTCTCAGAAGACCTTCTTCGCCAGTTCGGCGTGGCTGATCGACCCGGCCGCCCAACAAGGAAATGGAGCGGGTCGGCATGACGGGTTATGGCAAACGCGGTTGCGGGTGGGCCGGCCACTCATTCGCCAGACGTTAGCGTGCCAGGCAAATCGCAGATCCACACGAACGGAGGTGCAGAATGTCGGATTTCACCGAGCTGAAGCAGAAACATCGAGCCACCTGGGCATCCGGAGACTACAACCAGATCGCCCAAGGCATCCAAGCGGTCGCTGACCATGTCGTGCGGAGCGGGCGTATCCGCGCCAGCGAGCGCGTGCTCGACATCGCCTGCGGAACAGGAAACACGGCACTCATGGCGCGCGCGCGCGGCGCTACGGTCACCGGACTCGACCTCACACCCGAACTCCTCGCCATCGCGCAGAAGCGTGCCGCAGAAGAAGGATATGGCGACATCACCTGGAAGGTAGGGGACGCGGAAGCTCTTCCATTTCCAGACGGCACTTTCGACGTAGTCGTGTCCTCGTGCGGTCTGATGTTCGCGCCCGATCAACAGAAGGTGGCCAACGAAGTTGCACGCGTGACAAAACGGAGTGGGCGCGTCGCAATCCAGGCGTGGACGCCTCAGAGCGGAGTCGGGGCCATGTTCAAAGTCACGGGCGCGTACGTCGCTGCGCCGGCTGGGGTTCCGAGCCCCTTCGAGTGGGGAGACGAGGGGAAAGTGCAGGCCCTGTTCGGTTCGTCGTTTCGGGAGTACCGGTTCGAACGATACGACTGCCCGGAGTATGCGGACACCCCCGAACAGCTTAGCGACCTGTTCATAGACCAATACGGGCCTACTCACCGCGCATACCATGCACTCCCGCCCGAGAAGGCGGCTGCATTCCGCAACGACCTGATCGACCTATACCGCGGTTACATTACGCCTGCGGACGGCAAGGTGCGCTGGGGCCGTGAGTATCTGCTTACGCTTGCGACGCGAGCCTGAGGACGAGAGCCTTATGCCGCGCGCTAACCGGCCGCTCATCCGCAGCGTTAGGCACGGCTCGCGAACGGCGGTATTCTTTGAAGACGACGGAAGAGTCATGGCCGAGCAAGCTCCGGTGATCCACAGCGACCCCGACATTATGGGCGGCACGCCCGTGTTTGTGGGCACCCGCGTCCCGTTCCAAACGTTGCTCGACTACCTCGAAGCCGGGGATCCCCTCTCGGAATTCCTTGAGGATTTTCCGACGGTGAGCAGCGAGCAGGCGGTGGCGGCGCTCGAACAGGCCAAGGACGCTCTTCTCGCCCGTGCGCATCCTGCTTGATGAATGCTTGCCGAAGCGCCTGAAGCGGGACTTGGTCGGGCACGACGCTCGAACGGTTCCCGAGATGGGCTGGGCCAGCAAGCGGAACGGCGACCTACTCAAGTTGGCGCAGGGCGAGTTCGACGTGTTTCTCACCGTCGACCGAAACCTCTCGTTCCAGCAGGACGTTGACAAGTTGAAGATCGCGGTGGTGGTGATGGTGGCGCGGGGCAACAGACACTCGGACCTTGTGCCGCTCGTCGCCGATACACTCGCCGTCTTGGATACCATCGGTCCGGGTCAGGTCGTGAAGGTCGGTGACTAACGACGGCTGGTAGCCGGCGCGCCGCGGCGGGCGTGTGACGACGCGACGTTGCGCGCCGCGATTTCTGGTCAGGCAGCAGCCCGAACTCAGCCGCGAGCACCGAGGGCTCCATGCGAGCGCGAGAGACCCAGCTTCTACGAATCGCTTTTTTGCTTGGCGCGATCGCCGATGCGCTCGCGCTCGTTCCGATGCTCGTTCCCCGGATGGCCTCCTTGCTCTGGGGCTTCAACGACTCGACCGGGAGCTATCGCTTCGCCATGGGCTACGGGGCTTCGCTGATGCTGGGCTGGACCGCGCTCCTCCTCTGGGCCTATCGTCGCCCCCTCGAGCGCCGCGTCGTTGCCGCCCTCACGGTCATCGTGATCTACGGCCTGATTCTGACCGAGGTGGTGGCCGTCGTCTCCGGTGCCATCCCCGCCTGGCGCATGCTTCCAACGTGGTTCCTTCAGGCGGGACTGCTCGGCGTCTTCGCAACTTCGTACCACTATCGCACCGTCCAACAATGGGGCGCCTAACGAGCCGATGATGGATGCTGAGGAAGGCACTTCTTGGGCCATTCCTGGGTTGGCTGGTTGGGCATCGAGTACACGCTGAGCAACCCCACGGGTGAGGCGAGCCTGGTGCTGGTAAGCGTCTCGGCAAGTATTCCGCAGTCTTTTGCGGTAGCGCCGCGCGTACTGATCGCCGCCAACAACGGCCCTTGAATCGGCACGAGCCGCCTCGCAGGATGCTTCCATGCGACGCCTGGTGGCAGCCCTGCTGGGTCTTCTTGTCGGTCTGCTCGGGCCGAGTCACGGGCTCGCCCAAGATGCGTGCTTGACCGGCGCGTCGACCCTGGGTGACCAACGCGGTCTGGCCACGCTGCGCAGCGACACGGAGAGCGCGTGCCCGTGCGCGAGCGCAGACAGCCGCGGCACCTACCGGCGCTGCGCCAAGACCGTGCTGGCGAGCCTAATCGCCGACGGAACCCTCCGCGAGCAGTGCGAGACAACCGCCCGCCGCAACCTGAAGGGCGCGGCCTGCGGGAGCGATAACCAGCCCTGTGGTCGCGTCGCGCAGGGAGCCGAGGTTCCCGTCACGTGCAGACTCAAGCGGACCGACGCGTGCACCGACCGTGCGGGGCGCGATCAGACCGCCTGCCCGGCGCTGGACTACTGCAGCGACGTCATCGACTGGACGGCCGCCACCTGCTCCGACGTGCGCGAGCGCGCGCCCTTCGAGGCCGGCGTGCGCGTGATCACGATGACGAAGTCGTCGGTCGTGAATCCGAGCCAGCCGCGCGTGCTGGAGACGGTGGTCTGGTACCCGGCGGCCACCGGCGCCGGTCCGATCGACCCGTCCTACGGCGGCGTGCTCGATGCCGCCGTCGACGGCTCCGCCGGGCCCTACCCCGTCCTCATGTTCTCGCACGGGTCGTGCGGCTATCCCGCGCAGAGCAAGTTCCTGCTGCCGCTCATCGCCGCGCGCGGGTACGTCGTGGTGGCACCGCCGCATCCCGGCAACACGCTCTTCGATGGGCTCGCCAACTGCGGGACCCCAACCGCGCTCGTCCAGTCGGCCGTCGAGCGCCCTGCCGACGTCATCTTCGCACTCGACCAGATGCTCGCCGAAAACGCAGCGCCGGCGTCGGACTTCTTCGGCGTGCTCGACCCTGCCCGCGTCGGGATGATGGGCCACTCGTTCGGTGGCTACACCACCTACCGAGTGGTCGCGCAGGACGCGCGTTTTAGTGTCGCCGTGCCCCTGGCCCCAGCGGCGCAAGGCGCCCCACCCATGATGGTGCCCTCGCTGTCGATGATTTCGACCCTCGACAGCTACGTCAACAACGATCTGGTGCGCACGGCGTATGATGCCTCGGTCTCGCCGAAGTATCTCGTGGAAATCGCCAACACCGGCCACTTCGCGTTCTCCGACGGCTGCTTCCCCAGCCCGGACTGCAATCCACCGACGACGCTCACCCAGGACGAGGCACACCTCGCCGTGCTGCGCTGGGTGCTACCGTTCATCGAGCGGCATCTTGGCGACGACGCGACCTTCTCGGCCTTCTTCGATCTCCCCCGCCCCGCCGGCATCACGTACGAAGCTACCCCGTAGCCGGTCCGCCGCACCACGTAACAGACGAAGTCGTACCCGTCGCGCACGGCGGCAATCCGCACGATAGCGGTGTTCTAAGACTGACGTAGCAGTAGGGGCCTTTTCGCACGTTGCTCCTGCGAGTCGGCCGGCGGCGACGCTGCCTCTCTGGAGCTTGAAGTAGGCAGTCGACGACGGAGTAGCCACGTTCGGGAGAAGACCTGCGCGGCAGACGCAGGAGTCGCGCACCGGCCCGCGGTGCGCGATAATGGAGTTGCGAGGAGGGGCGCGGTGGAGGCGGCGGGGGTTGCGGCGGTGTGCCCGGTTTCAGAGCGGGCCGCGTTCAAGGTGGTGAGACTGGCCTCTTCCGGTGTTGCGCTTGCCGGCCTGGCCATGCTGGTGCCGGTGTTGTCCTCGCTGGCGTGGTCAGGCCGCGTGGGTCTCGTGGCCACGATCATGGATGTCGCAACGCGCATCGGCGGCGCGTTTCTCGTCGCCGGCCTTCTCGCGCGCTTCCTGGCGACCTCCGGTAGACCGCTCTTTTCCAACGAGCGCGCAGAGCGTAACGCCGTCGCCGAGGCGAGCTCGAGGTGGCTACATCTCCTGGGTGCGAGCCTCGTCCTCTTGCCGCTGGTGATGCTGCGCGAGCTCGCCCCGCTATGGTCACTGTGGACCGAAGCGACCGAGTTGCTGAGATCGAGCCGGTTCTGGGAGCAAACGTATGGACAGCTCTCGGGGATCGTCGTGCTGGCTGTACTCGTTCCTCTACTCGTTCCGTTGCTCGAGCTTGCTGCCGCCGTCTGGTTTGCCACCAGCTCACTGATCTCGCTGCTGTTGCTCGCCGCACGCAGCGGTCGCTTGCCGCGTGCCTACTTGGCATGCTTGATCCTGCAGGCGGTGCTGGTCGCCACGAGTGCTTACGGCGCAGATCTCGCGCAGCAGTTGAGCGCACGGATCGAGCGAGGGGTACGAACTTCTCTCGTCGGTGAGGACGCAAGTCCCGAAGCGCACCGTGTCCTGGGTCTCATTCGTCTCCATGACACCGGGGTTGGCTCCGCTGCCGACACGCTGCTCTGGATTCTGCTCGGCTACGCCCTGTGGATGCCCGTGCTGCGCACCTTCAGAGCAACCACAGTCTCGCCGATAGTCTCGGGCATGCGAGTACCTGCTGCGCCAATGACCTCGGAGTCGCGACCAGCTTCGGGCGCTCTACCGCCGGAGCAGCCGGCACAGTTGCCACCGGAGGCGCGGCGGCGATTCTATGAGAACGCTGCGAAGCAGCTCCAGGCGCGGCGCCCGACTCAGCTCTCCCGGCAGATGACGCCAGCTACGGCTCTCGTGGCGGTGCTCATCGCGGGACTCTTCATCGTGTTCGTCGCGGCCAGGATCGTCGGCCAGTACTCCTCGCTGCCACGGCCGTGATGATCAGGTCGGTGCGCAGGCGTCCTCATGTCGCCCTTCCAGCTCTGAAACCAGCCGGTACATTCGCGCGAGAACTTCACGCCACTTTTCTTGTTCGAACCGTCCTGGGAAAATGAACAATCCGATCGGCATCCACGTCGCTGCCAGCCAGCCTTGCTCGAGCGATAGCGACATACCGTGGCCGCGGACCAGAGCCTCGAGCGCTTCTCGTATCCGCGGCTCGCTCATCCGCGTTTGAAGCTCTTGGTTCTCACCATCGACAACGACCTTGAGGTCCAATGACGGACTGTCTGCGGTAGCGCCCGTCAGCTGAGCCAGCGCGCCACCCAACCGATGTACGATCGAACGCGGACCGATCTGCCAACGAGACGGAGAGCTGGTCGCCATTCCGACCACCAGGTAGCCGAGGCGCTTCCCGCGTTTGTAGTGCAAGAGCAACGTGACGGCGCGGCCGCGGTGTTCGCCGCCGATGAACTCACGGCCGGTGAGAAGCGCCAGCGGTCCTCGCCGCCCTCGCACCGACTTCTCGAGCAGACCCGCAAACCCCTGCAGGAAACCGCCGCTGCGGAAGAATTTCTTCCAGACGAAAGCACAGAAAAGGCCAATGAGCAGTGCTTGGATCATGCGTGGCCGCTCGCCCAGGATGGCCCTGATCCAGCTTACGGCATTTCGGCGGGTGCCCGCAGCCGATTCTGCCTGATCCCTCCGACGGTTCGCCGGCGGGCTCAGTGATTGAGCTACGCGTCAGGCGGCGGACAGTTGAAGGCGACGGGTCGGCCAATCACAGCGGCAAGAACAGCTAACGCGTCGCTTGCCGCGATGGTGCCGTCGCCATTAGCGTCGCAGACCGAGGCCGCGCAGGTCTGCAGCAGGATCGCGCTGCGCAGGACGATCAGCACGTCGGTGGCCGAGGGCCGCATGGCGATGACGCCGGTGGGGCCGCCGCAGCGTGTGAACAGGCACCGATCCGTACACGCATCGCCCGCTGCAAACGTCGCCGTTCCATCGTCGCAATCCTCGTCCTGCTCGACGAACCCGTTGCCGCACGAGCTCTCTTCGGGAATGAGCGTGTCGACGATCGTGTTGCAGTAGTACTCCCCAGCGGCGATCGGCGCCAGGCTCAGCTCGATGCTGAGGCAGTCCGCGGTTCCGATCAGCACGGGCGGGTCCTCGAACGAGAAGCTCTGCGAAGTGCTGAATACGATCCCTTCACCGACCTCCTCGACGAACATGAGAGAGTCGCCGCGGAAGGTGTCGTACGAAGTGGAGAAGCCCACACACGCGAACGAGCCGATCTCCACGTCGCTCTTGATGCCGGTGCAGGTGCTCAGGTAGCACCCATAGCTTCCGTCGGGCCCGTAGACGATCCCGATCTCGTACGTGGCGCCGAGCACCACGGATACCGCGCTTCCATAGCCGAACGAGAAGGCGAGCCCCGCGTCCATCGCGTCCTGATGGACGCTCGGTCTGTACCAGGACCGGCACTGCTCGTCGTCGAAGAGCCGTTCCCCGCCCTCGGGGAAGCACTGCTGATAGAAGGGCCAGCACTCGAGGCCATCGAGGCAGTTCGTGGTCGAGAAGCACGCCTCGCCGATCGACTTCTTGAGGACGCAGATCTGCGGGATGCCGGCCTGGCACGTCAGGCCCGGTCCGCACGCGGCACCGCCGAGGCCGTCGAGATCGCAGATCTCGCCTTCCTCGGCCGGGAAGTGGACGCAGCGCCCGCCAAGAACGCCGCAGCTTTCGCCCGCACCCTTGCAGGCCTCGCAGCGGCCGCCCACGGTCGCGGAACACTGGAGCGGATCGGCGCACGGAACGCCGATTCCGCACGGCTCGCCGAGTTGGCCAGGCTGGTGGCGGCACTCGCCGATCACGTCGCAGACCAGGCCTGAGCAGCAGGTGCCCCCGCCGCCCGTCACCCCGCATCGCTGTCGCGCCGTCTTGCATGCCTCGCAGCGACCGCCGATGCTCGCCGAGCACACCAGGCCCGATCCGCACGGCACGCCCGCGCCGCAGCGCTCGCCGCCCTGGCCGGGGACGTGGCGGCACTCCAGCAGGATGTCGCACAAGAGGTCGCTGCAGCAGGGTGCGAATATGCTGCATCCCTCGCGCGAGCCACCGCAGCCGCCGGCCTGCGCATCGCCCGCGGCGAGGATGCCGAGGACCGCGCAAGCGGCGGCATGGACTACGAAACGCGGAACGGACTTGAGGACACGAGGTGTTGCCGAACGCACCGACGCAGTCTAGGTCCTCGACCACCCGTGAACAACACATCGGTGAGGTTGAGGTCTGCCAGTTCGTGCGCCAGCTTCTGCACCATCTGCGCGCAACGGGTGCAGCGCAAGGATGCGCTCGGTGCGCGTGGCCGTGGCAGCGGCCAAGGCCTACTCCAGACTGTATCCCACCAGGATGAACATCTCGTCGTCGCTAGTGACGCCGCCGAGCAGGTCGCACGCGTCGCAGAGCGAGCCGGGGCAGTTGGCATCGTCGCCGAAGCAGCGCTCGCCCCGGTTGGCGCCGCCCAAGCACTTACGCTCCGAAGGCTCACAGGGACCGCCCGGCAACGCGGGATCGAACACGGGCGGCGAGGTGGAGGCGCGCTTGACCTCGGCCGGGTCGACGGCGCCGTTGTCGAAGACCGCGCAGTACTTGACCGTCCTTTCCGCAGGCGTGCCGCTGAAGACCCGGGGCGGATCGAAGCGCACGTGGGCGGGATCGTCGTACATCAGGCTTTCGTAGATCAGGTCGGATGGGCTGCACGGTGAGCAGGCGGGGTCGACCGCCCTGCCAACGCCGTTGGGTGCGACTCCACCGTTGCCGCAGGGGGCCTGCGGCGGTTCGTAGATGCGAAAGCGCTTGGCCCGCTTGTGGACGTGCGAGAGCAGCTCGAAGAGCGTGAAGCCTTCGGCAAACGTCGCGGTCGCGCAGTACTCGCGCTGTTCGAACGGTGGCACGTCCTGCGTGTAGATGAACTCGCTCTCGAAGAAGACGGCCGTCCGTGGGCCGGTCGGAGCGGCGAAGCGCTCGTTCACCCAGGCCTCCATCGTCATGTCCTGGCCCGTGAAGTTGAATGCGTGGGAGTTCCAGACCAGCACGCCCTTCAACGGCAGCACGCCGTGGGCGCCGGCCGGAGGAAGCTGATCGAGCACCGGCTCCTGTGTGGCCAAGAACAGTGGCGCGGTGAGCCCGATGAACATGTCGGGCGGACCGAACCTCGGTGGGAAACAATCCCCCAAACTGGCTACCGCACCCGCGCACACCCCGCCCTCGCACGCAGTCGGCTGCGTTGGATCGCAGGGGAGGCCGGCATGCTCGCCTCCGTGGCAGACCCACGCCCCCCATCCCGGATCGGTGTAGTCGTAGTCGCCGGCGTAGACATAGAGCTGCAAGTGATGCGACTGTCCGTCCTGCGCCGCGAGTTGCTCGCCGTAGGCGAAGCACTCGCCGGCGTTCGCGCCGTGGTCGTTGGTGCCGGCGAATTCGCCCTCGCAATCGACCAACGACGCATCGGGCGCTGAGTCCGGCGCGCTGACGTCGTAGTAGGTCGCAACGCAGATCTGACCTTCGGTCTGCGCCAGCAGCGGCCACGGAGGCATCACGAATTGCAGCCCCTCGCCGGGCGGCGGAGTCGCCGGTCGCGGCGTCTTCTTGGGGTCGGGCGGCGGTAGACAGGCCGCGAGCAGCGCCGAGGTGCCCTCGACCACGGCGGTCTCGGGCCCACCAGCGCGGATCCACAGGCGCAGCGCCTCCAAGTGCTCGGGGCTCACCGCGGTCGGGCCCACGGGCATCGCCGTCCCCGGCAGTTGAGTCGCATCCGGCGTACCGAGCGTCCGGGAAGCGAGTTTCAGGTAGAGCAAGCTCGCGTCGTCGTCGCCCGGATAGACACGCAGCTGCTCGGGACTGATCAGCGCCGGTGTGCCGATCAATTGTACGGGCTCTTCGGGGGTTTGTGTGGGTAACCCGGTGGGGCCGATCGATCGGAAACAGCTTGTAGCATAGGCCCAGCCGCGTGTTGCGACGCTGCGAAAACTTGGCACCGTTTGCGGATGCCAAAGCGCACCTCGCCTCGTCGACTGTCTGACTCGTATCGCTTCCCAGGATTTCGTCCCGAACAGACCGTGATCGGCATCTTCGGGAACCCGGGTTCGCGTGTCCTGAAACTCGTTCGACGCTCAAAAAAACAGTCTGCGGTGTGTGCGGGCGCAGGCAGTCCGGCTTCTACGACCGCACCACGCGGCGGGTGCGCGACCTCAGCTGCGGGGGGATGCGGATCCTCGTGGAGATCGAAGTCCGTCGCGTGGCTTGTCGGCGCTGCAACGCGGTGAAGCGCGAGCGCCTCGACTTCCTGGCGCAGAACCCGCGCTACACCGAGCGCTTCGCGTTCTACGTCGGCAAGCGCTGCCGCTCCGCGCCGGTACGCCGGGGCCGAAGGTCATCGGCATCGACGAGATCTCCATCCGCAAAAGGCACACCTACCGCATCGTGGTGAGCGACCTCGAGCGCCGGCGCCCGATCTGGTTCGGTGGAGACGGCCGAGCGGAAGCCGACATGGACGGGTTCTTCGCCTGGCTCGGGCCGCGTAAACGCGCGGGAATCCGCCTCGCGGTCATGGACATGTGGAAGCCGTTTCGCAATTCCACACGGCAGCACGCGCCGCAGGCGAGCATCCTGTTCGACAAGTTCCACATCCTGCGTCACCTCGGCGTGGCCCTGGACACCGTGCGCAAGGCGGAGTCCGCGCGGCTGACCGGTAACGACCGGCGGTTCATCAAGGGGCAGAAGTACACGCTCCTGTCGCACCGCGAGAACCTGACCCTTGAGGGCAAGCGCAGCCTGAAGCTCCTCTTGGCCGCAAACAAGCGGCTGAACACGGCGTACCTGCTCAAGGAGTCGTTCGGGCAACTGTGGAGCGAC
>CAZQWQ010000021.1:0-240891 GCA_964596925.1 uncultured Gemmatimonadaceae bacterium
GATCCGGATCTCCCGTCCCCGGCCCCGGGTCCGGACGGCACTCGCGTTGACGTCCGGCGGCAGAATCGTGATCCCGGCGCGCATGGCCTCCGCCACGTATGCGAAGGCGTCGTAGAACCCGCCTCCGTTGGCCAGCACCCCCGCGAAGAATTCAGCGGGGTAGTGCGCGCGGAGAAAACAGGACTGCTGCGCCACCTGGATATATGAGCAGGAGTGTCCCTTGCAGAAACTGTAGCCGGCGAAGGACAGCACCATTTCCCAGACCCGTTGAGCCGTCTCCGGGTTTCGCCCCAGCCGCGCCGCGCCGGCGAAGAATTCCTCGGCGTACGCCGCGAGCTGCTTGACCGGCCGCTTCTTGGAGAGCGCCTTCCGGAGTCCGTCGCCCGCGGCCAGCGGCATGCCGGCGAAGGTGGCGCTCACGTTCACCACGTCCTCCTGGTACACCATGACCCCGAAAGTTTCGCTCAGCGTATCGCGCAGGCTGGGGTCGAGCGGCTCGTAGGGCGCGCCGTGCAGCCGTTCCAGGTAGATCCGGATGAACCGGTTGGACGCGGGACGGATGATGCTGGTGTTGAGCACGAGCAGGTCGAATGTGGCCGATTGGCTTTTCTGGCAGAGCAGCCGCGAGGCCGGGGATTCGGTGTAAAACACACCCATCGTATTGCCGGTGCGGAAGATTTCTTTTGTGCAGGGGTCGTCCGCCGGGTCGCTCGTGGTGTAGTCGATCGCCACCCCGGTGTGGTCGCGCACGGCCGCAATCGCGTCGCGGATCACGGCGAGCGAGCGGTTACCGAGCAGGTCGATCTTCACCAGCCCGGCATCCTCGGTGCCGTCCTTTTCGAACTGGATCGTGGGCACGGGGAGTACCCCTTGCCCGGTGTCGATCTCTTTCGCTGCGAATTCCACCGGGACGTAATTCGTGAGCGCGTCGGGGACAATCACCACGCCGCCGGGGTGCAGCGACAGGTTGCGGGGCAGCCCGACGATCGCCTCGGCCGCCCGGGCGATCTCGGGCCATGCCCCGCCCAGGGCCAGCGACTGGAAGTTCGGATGCGAGCCGAGTAGCTCGGTCAACGGACCGCCATCCGACCAGGGGAGCCGCTTGGTCACCGCGGTGATCTCGGTTGCGGGGCGACCGTACACCTTCGCCACCTCGCGCAGCGCCGCTCGCCGCTGAAAGGTGACGTGGTTCGCCACCATCGCCGAACGGCCGTTGTCGTATTTGCGAAATACGTACTCGAGCGCCTGATCCCGCTCGTCCCAGGGGAAGTCGAGATCGGCGTCGGGGGGATCCTTGCGACCGGGATTGAGGAACCGCTCGAAGACGAGTCCCTGGCGCAGCGGGTCGACGTGGGTGAGGCCGAGGCAGTAGCTGACGATCGAGTTGGCGACCGAGCCGCGGCCGCAGTGCGTGGGGGCGTGCGCGACGATGTCTTGGACGACGAGGAAGTAGTCGGCGTAGCGCTTGCCCGCGATGATCGCGAGCTCGTGCTCGATTCGCTCCCGAACGACCGACGACAGTATCCCATCACCATAGCGATGGTGCGCTCCCAACTCCGTGAGATACCGCAACTTGGAAAGCGCCTCGGGACCGTGGCTGTCGGGGAGAATCACCCGGCCTTGGGGTGGCTCGCCGCCACATTGCCGCGCCAGCTGCACGGCGTTGTCGAGCGCCTCGGGACAATCGGGGAAGTGCCGGGCCATCTCCGCCGCGGGTTTGAGCCAGGCGTCCCGCGGTGCCACCGCATCCGCGGGCAGCGTGGACAGCGTCGCGTTGCGGGTGATCGCGGCGAGGAGGCGGTGGTGCGCGTGGTGCTGCGGATGGGCAAACCGAACGGCATTGGTCGCGACGGGCGTGAGCCCGTGCCGCCGCGCGAACGCCAGCGCCCGCTCGCGACCGCGACCGGGGACCAGCTCGACATAGAGGTCCTGAGTCCCCGTCTGTTGGATTACCCGATCCAGGAGATCGGCATCGCACGACAGGACCGCGAGACCACCACGATCCGCTGACAGCTGACGGCTGACGGCGAAGTTGCTTTCGCAGTGCCGGGCCGTAATCGCACGACACATGCTCGCCCACCCCCCCGCGTCCAACGGCAGCAGTACCGCCTGCTCCACCGCCGTCTCGAGCGATACGCCGTACACCGCCTTGAGTCCATACGCGCGGGTAACGCGGCGAAAGTCCATCGCCCCGTAGACGCCGTTGGTATCGGTGAGCGCGAGCGTGCTCATGCCGCGTTCCAACGCCGCCTCGGCGAGCGCTTCGAGCGACGACGCGCCGCCGCCGCCGCCGATGAGTGAAAATGCGGAGTGCACGTGGAGATGAACGAAATCGACCGGCATCGTTCAGCCCGGGGAAAGGCGGACATATCGTGTGGTTTTCACCGCGCATACCGGATGCTCGTCGTCCCGTACCGTCGTCTGACGCGGTCGAGCGCCGTATTCAGCGAGTGCCGCCGCACCATGGGTGACGGAGGATCGAAGAACGACATCTGGATGTTGCTCCCCGCGCCGAGCAGCACGGTCAGGCCAAGCGCGCTCAGCGCGATGCGGCGCACCAGGAGACGGTCGGCGAGGGCGCGGGCGGCGGCGGTGAGCTCGACGTCGAGGTCGGTGGCGGGCTCGAGCGCAGTGGCGCTCGCAGCGTCGCGGTGGTCGGCGTAGCGCGCGACGAGCTCGAGCCGGTCGGCGGTGACGCGACGCAACCGGAGACCCTTGCCGAGCTGCTCGGCGAGCCGGCGCAGCTCGGCGTGTAGCACGTCGCGGTCGTTCGTTTCGACCCGGAGAGCGGCCTGGGCACGCAGTGACTCACGCCGCGCGGGGGGGACGACGGGGCGCGGATC
Source organism: uncultured Gemmatimonadaceae bacterium (assembly GCA_964596925.1). Lineage (GTDB taxonomy): Bacteria > Gemmatimonadota > Gemmatimonadetes > Gemmatimonadales > GWC2-71-9 > DASTHG01. The sequence continues at coordinate 2,844 of CAZQWQ010000021.1, forward strand.
GATGCCGTTGGCGCACGCGTGGAGCACCGCGCCCCGGCGACCGAGCACGCCTTCTACCTGCGCCCGGGTCAGCGCTGCGAGCGTCCCGATGCGCTGTACGTTGTAGCGCGCCAGCTGCTCGCGGATCGCCGGCACGGCGCCGGGGAGCGCCACGAGCGGGTGGGGCGCGAGGAACGCCGGCTCGTCGCCGGGACGCACGTCCACGACGGGCTCCGGCTTGAGCATGTGCGCCGCGACCTCGCTCACCACTTTGTTCGCCGCGAGCCCCACCGTCACCGGAAGACCGAGCCGCCCACGGATTTCGCGCCGGATTTTGGCGGCGACGTCGATTGCGGCGCCGAACAGCTTGAATGTGCCGGTGAGGTCGCCGTAGGCGTGGCCCAGGGTGTGCGGCTCGATGATCGGAACGAAGGGACAGAGGATTCGCTCGAGCGCTTCCGCGGCGCGCCGATAGAGGCCGTACCGGGGCGGGAGGATCACGAGATCGGGGCAGCGGCGCAGCGCCTGGTAGATCGGCATCCCCACCGTGATCCCGGCGAGCGTCGCTTCCGGCGAGGCGGACCAGATGATCGCCCGGTCCATCACATCGGGTCCCCCGGGGGCGAGGGCGACCGGGCGGCCCGCGAGCCGCGCGCTGCGCTGCGCCACGCGCTCGACCGCGATCGGGAAGGTGAGCGGATTGACGTACAAAATGGCGCGGTCCATCGGTATCCAACGGGCTCTGGGAAAGAGAACGTGCCCGAATAAATACCGAAAGTCAAGAAGCCGGAAAACGCCCTGTAGTCAGTAGTGTGTTACGATGATGGCGAGACACTGTAACAAACAAATTGAGCTAATTCTGAACCAAGCAGCTATAACCAAAACCGAGACCCGTTAGTGATCTTTCCAGCTCGAAAGAGGAAGTCGCCATTGCCATGGCGATCGAGGACGGCATCCTGTACTTCGAGCCCCCGAACTACTAGCCGATCCGGCATTCCCTCGGCGCCGTGCTGGTGCGCGCAGGGCGGCCCGCCGAAGCGGAGCAGCTCTATCGGGAAGACCTGAAGCGGTTCCCAGAGAACGGCTGGGCGCTGTTCGGCCTGCTGCAGGCGCTGCGCGCGCAGGGGAAGACCGCCGAGGCGGCGCAGGTGGACGCGCGGTTCCGCGCCGCGTGGCAGGGAGCGGATGTGACGCTCACGGCGTCACGGTTCTAGGCGATCAAGGCGGCGAGATGCTGCGCCGCCTTGGCGGCGCCCAGCCCCTGGTACAGCGCGATGGCCCGTTTGCGCGCGGCACGGGCCTCGACTCGATTCCCCTGCGCCTCGAACGCCGCGCCCAGGTCGCGCTCGATCTCGGCCAGCGTGTGAGCGCCCCCGGCGCCGCGGGCCAACGCGGCGGCGCGCTCGAGTATCTGCACCGCCTCCGACACATCCCCTCGCGCCCGCGCCACCCCCCCTTGTAGACGCCATACCTCTACCAGTCCGCCCGGATGCTGCAGCCGTTCGTACGTCGCCGCTGCGCGTTCCAGCTCGGCTCCGGCGAGCGCCGTGTCGCCGGTCCAGAGGTGTAGCTCCGCTCGGCCGGCCAACGCCTGCGCGGCAAGCTGCTCGTCTTGTGCCTGGGTCGCGAGTCGCAACGCTTGCTCGGCGGCGGAGAAGGCGCCGGGCACGTCGCCCAGATACAATCGACTGATCGCGATATTGTGATGTGTCTCCGCCATCCCCCGCACGAGGCCGGCCTGTTGGTAGGCGGCGAGCGCGAGCTGATAGCTGGCCAGCGCAGCCTCCAAGTCACCCCGTAGATGGGCGATGATCCCAAGGTTGTTCAACGACCGCGCCTGCGCCACGTAGTCATGCGTGCCGCGGCACTGCTCGAGCGCGGCCGAAAACCACCGCTCCGCGTCTTCGGCAGCCCCGCGCTCCAGCGCGATGGCGCCGCGGTCGTTCAAGGCGCGCAGCTCGGTGTGCCGGTCCCCTCGGGCCCGGGCCACGTCGAGGGCAGCAGCGGCCCACCGATCGGCGGTCGCGTGGTCTCCCAGGCGACCGTGAGCCTCCGCAGCGAGTAGCGCCAGCGGCGCGCGCTCCGCCACGTGCTCGGGGGCGAGCCGACTCAGACGGTCCATGACGTCGCGGTGCCGGCCACGCTCGCTGAGATCCCGAAGGTCCGTGAGCAGCGCGGATTCGTCGCCCAGCGTTGTGGTCACACGAGATTCCTCATCCGCGTCACCAGGCCACCGCGAACTGCGAGAAGCTGCGGATGTTGGCGTCGATCTCGTCGAGATCTTCGAACTTGACGGCGCCCATCCTGAACCAGAGCGCGCCCGGCGCCGTCCGGGTCCACAGGTCGAGCTCCCCTTCGATCTCGACGTCGGTCGAGTCCTCGATGCCGTCGCTGTTGAAATCCTTTTCACCGTTCAGATACCGCACGCGAAGGCGCGCGCGATGTTCGGGGTCGAACTGCAGGCCCGCCGGGGCGAAGTCGAAGAGGAACCGCGACGGATCCACCACCGTCACCGTGATCAGGATCGAGTCGCCAGCCTGAAACGGCGTACCGTCGGGCCGGCGGGACAGACCGTCGCCCGGCACCTCGAACCGGAGGAATTCCTCGCCCGAGTCGCCCGGCAGCGCGCCCTGGTAATACAGTTTCAGCTCGCGTCCATCCGCGACTTTCGCCCAGAAGCTGTCGCGGGCGGCGAACAATGGCGGCGACAGGGTGTCTTGAAAGACGATGTTGAGTCGGGCGTCGGGGACGCCGCCAGGTCCGGTGTTTTCTCCGCACGCAGCAACGGCCACGCCGGCGAGTAACCACAGTATTCGTTTCATCAAAACGTCCCTGTGAGAGTTCGTGGGCTGGTAGTCGCAAGCCTCGGGCCAGCGTAACGGCTTGCAGGACAGAGGGTTACTGGGGGCCGCGTGGCTCGCGGCACTCCACTCTGCCTCAAACCGCATCAGGGCTCCACCGCCAACTCCTCGTCCCCTCCCCGCTCCAATTCGCCACGCTCGTCGGAGAGGAGCCGATGCAAACGGGAGCGGGAAATACCCAATCGCCGCGCGGCCTGGGAGCGGTTGCCGGCTGTAACGTCGAGCATCGCGCGCGCCGCCGCCCGTTGGATCGCGCCCAACGTTGCGGGAAACGGCAGCGGTCCTTCGGCAGCCGGCGAGGGAGCCTCCTCGAGCGCCACCTCAGCAAGAGCCAAGCTCCCGGGCGATGACAGAAGCAACGCTCGCTCGATCGTATTGCGGAGCTCGCGCACGTTGCCCGGCCATGCGTGGACCTGCAGCCTCTGGCGTACCTCCGGGGAGAGCGCCGGCTCGGGCAGGCCGTATTGCGCGCTGAACTTTCTGAGGAAGAATTCCGCCAGCCGGATCGCGTCGTCGCCGCGCTCGCGCAGCGGCGGAATCGTCAGGGTGACAACGTTGAGACGGTAGTACAAGTCCTCCCGGAACCGCCCGGCGCGAACCTCCGCCACCAGGTTCGTATTGGTTGCGGCGACGATTCGCACGTCCACCCGGCGGCTGGTGGTCGCGCCGAGGCGCCGGACCGATTTCTCCTCCAGTACCCGGAGCAGTTTGGATTGTACGTATGGGGCGAGCTGATGCACCTCGTCCAGGAACAGCGTCCCGCCCTCGGCCACCTCGAACAGTCCCGGCTTGGCTGTTCTCGCGTCGGTGAACGCGCCACGCTCGTGTCCGAACAACTCGCTCTCGAGGAGCTGGGGAGGCAGGGCGGCGCAGTTGATCTCGACGAACGGGGCGGCCGCGCGCGGCCCGCCGTAATGCAGCGCCCGGGCCACGAGCTCCTTGCCAGTCCCTGTCTCCCCGGCGATGAGCACCGTCGCCCCTCCATGGGGGAGGATCCGGGCCGCCCGGTCCAAAACGGCACGGAGCGCGGGACTTTCGCCGACGATTTCACGAAAGGCGTGTGCCTGCGCCTCGAGCTGGGCGAAGCTGGCTCGTTGGAAACCTGCTCGACGGCGCTGAACCGCGGCCGCCAGCATCTCGCGCAGGGCGTCACGGTCCTCCGGAAGCGCGAAGTAGTCCGCGGCCCCGCTCGCAACCGCTCGCGCAGCGATGCGGTGCGAAGGAACGGCGCCCACGGCGATCAATTGAGCATCGCCGGGCGGCGCGAACCGCGGGAGGAGCACCGGCAGATCCGCTTCACGACCTCCGGCCGCCACGATAACGAGGGCCGCACCTGCGGGCGCCGGGTCCCCAGAATCCGGCGACCACTCGGCCGCTCTGACGCCCTGCTCGCGGGCAAGCAGCGGCCAGAAGTCGCCAAACGAGTCGCTTAGACGAACGACGAGGAAGAAGACATCCGGCGAAGGCATCGGTGAAGCACCAGATCGGAACGGTTCCACATAATCTGGCTCATTTCGAGTCAGCCCGCTTTACCGCGAAGCAGCCGAGAACCTCGGGCACTTGCTCAAACCAATGATTGGCAATGGTTTGCGCTGGATCTCCTCTGAGAACGGAGATTGCCCCTGGAACCAACACCGGCGAGCGAACCTGCTCCCGGCAGGAACTGCCATGACCACACTGATTCTGGAGGCTATATGCGCACGAAGTTCTTGGGACTGATCCTCGCCACCACCGCGGTCGCGTCGGCGTGCTCGGACAGCACGACCGCGAGCATCGGGCTCTCGTTCTCAACACGCCCGGCGCCGGGCACGCCGCCGTTGGCCGCCGTCGCGGGCGCCGGCGACAGGGCCGCAGCGTCGGTCGTGGCCGCCGGCGACAGCACGATCGTCACGCTCGGCAGCGACACCGTCATCATCCGCAGCGCCGAACTGGTCCTGCGTGAGATCGAGCTCAAGCGGATCGACGCGCCGGAGTGCCCGGACTCGCTTCCGGGCGATGACGCCTGCGAGGAGTTCGAGATCGGGCCGGAGCTGGTATCGCTCCCCCTCGGCAACGCGACGGATGCCGCCGTCACGATCGCCGTCCCCCCTGGCACCTACGACGAGTTCGAGTTTAAGGTCCACAAGCCCTCCTCGAGCGACGACGCCGCGTTTCTCGCGCTGCACCCCGACTTTGACGGCGTCTCGATCCGAGTCACTGGAACGCACAGCGCCGCAGGGAACAGGAGCGACTTCGTCTTCACGACGGACCTGGATAAAGAGCAGGAGCGCTTTCTAAGCCCGCCCCTCGTCGTGGGTGAGGCCACGAGCATCAACTTGACCATGCGCGTGGATATCTCGACTTGGTTCATGAACGTTGGCCGCACGGCCCTTGTCGACCCAGCCAGCGCCAACAAGGGTGGTCAGAACGAAGGTGTCGTGAAGAACAACATCGAGCAGTCCATCGAGGCGTTCCACGACGACGACCGCGACGGTTTGGACGACGAGAACGAGGAGTAGGCGCAGGGGCAGGTTTCAGGGACTCGGTATGTTTGTCGACAGCGGGGTTTTTGAGGTCGGAACCGTCACCGCTTCCCCAAGTAGGTCCTGACCAGCGGCGCCATCCGCTGCCGCACCAACCCGGTCTTGAATGCCTGGGCCTCGTCTGCCGTGGTCTCCACGAGCAGACGGGGCTCTTTTCCCTCCCGCACGGCCACTGCAACACCGTCTCGATAGAGCACCCGGTTGCCGGCGAGCCCGGCAACGGCGTCACCCGGAACGATGATCCCGACGAGATTCAGCGGATCCGCCCCACTCACCGCGACGAGCTCTCCCCGTGGCTCCTCCCGCCGCACCGCGCGCAGCGTCCCGACCGCCTCGGGGAGCGCGTATTGCTCGCCCGAGAACCCGCCGACGAACCGCCCGCCGCGGATCTCGCCCCGGGCCTCGAGTCGCCGGAACACACGCAGGACATCACGCCACGGCACGAGCACCGTCTCACGCTCCACCAAACGCCGGAACACGACCCCGTACCGCCGCAGCAGCATCCGGGCGACCGCCTCGGCTTGCAGCTCCTCGGGCAAGAGTGAACGAGCGCCCACGCGCGACCACCGCCCCGCCGTCTCGACCCCGAACGGCGCGGTCCGGCCGCGACGCCGCAGCCGCCCGATCGACCGGCGTCGCTCCGACGGAACGAGCAGCGCCCGCAGTCCTGCAAAGCTGTCCGACACCACGAGCCCCCACGCCACCAGCTCCCCCAGCCCCTTCTCCACCTCGGTGCGCAGCAGTCCCGTCGCGTTCACCAGATCGCCGAAAAACGACGCGCCACGCCCCTCGAGCGCCTCGAACAGCGCGCGGGCCGAGTGCGAGAGCGTCAGCTGGGCAGGATCGGTCTCGGGATGGATCGCGCGCCAGATCGCTCCGCGCTCCCGTCGGAACAGCGCCAGCGGCGTCGTCCGAATCGGCCCGGACTTGTGGGCGCCGTTGCCTGCAGGCGACCCGGGGAGGCTCAAGCGGCCCCACGCGATTTCGCCCGAGAGACACAGCCCATCGAGCCACAACGGATCGTAGTCGGCGACACGCGCAGGGAGCACGTCGCTCTCCCACGCGCCGGCCGGCAGCTCGAATCCATCCAGCAGGTCGAGCACGGCCGCGAGGCCTTCGGGACCTTCCGCGCGGGTTTCGTCAGTGACGCGCTGCCAGCGGAACAGGAACCGCATGAAATCGGCGGCGTTGACCGGCTCGATTTCCTTCCGTAACCGGTCGAGGGTGTACCGATGGATGCGCGCCAGCAGGCGCCGCTCGCACCATTCCAGCTCGGTCACGCCGGAAGAGAATCGCCCGCGCAACACGAATCCCTCGTGTTCGAGCCCGCCCAGTCCGAACTCGACGTCCGTGACCGGCAGCCCCAATGCCGCGGCGATGGCGGCGGCCGTAGTCGGCCCGACGACCTCGAGCCGCCCGCGCACCAGCTCGCGCACCGCGTCCTCGCGCGTCCACGCCTTTTCACGGTCGCGCTCGGGCGCGACGAGGGCCGGCTCGCAGGTGGCCTCGGGATACGCCGCCGCAAGCATCGGCAACCGCTCGGTGGCTACCCAGAGCGGCACAGGCGCCCGCAACACGCCGGCACGCCCCGCGCGCCGCAACTCGTCAAAGAACTCGGCCCAGCCATCCGCCGTCCCCCGTCGCCCTTCGTTCTCCGGTATCGTCCCCATGATGAGCAGCGCGTCGTGTAGCTCGTCGACGTGGCCGACCTCCGGCCAGGCTTCCTCGCGCACCCGCGCGATCGCATCCGCATCCAGCGCGCCGAACTCCTCGGCGGTCTTCACGTCGAGCGAACGACGCGTCACCACCGCCTGCGTGCGGCGCTCCTCGAGCGGCGCATCGTCGAGGAACGCGTACGGCTTGGCGTTGAGGATCTCGTGTGCGATCGGTGACGGCTCCGTGGTGTCGCGGGCAACCAGCGTGAAGCGCCCCGCCGCGATCCCCTCGAGCACCCGCACCAGTCCGGTCAGGTCCATCGCCTCGCTCAGGCAGTCCTCGACTGTCTGGTTGATCAGCGGGTGGTTGGGGATCTCGCGATCGCCCACCAGGTTCTCGGGGCAGGCGAGCTGATCCGGGAACACTGCCGCCGAGAGATCCTCGGCCTCCATGCGTTGCAGCGGCGTCGGGACCTTCCGCCCGCCGCGGAACCGGAGCACGGCCAACGCCCGGGTGGCATTCCAGCGCCAGCGGCTCTGGAACATCGGCGCCACGAGCATCGCCTGGATCAGGGTTTCGCGCACGGTGGTTGGGTTCACGTACTGGAACACGCCATCGAGCGGGAAGCTGTGGTGCGGCCCGAGCGAGAGCACGATCGCCTCGTCGTTGGCCGCGGCCTGCAGCTCGAAATTGAACGACCGGCAGAACTTCTTCCGGAGACTCAAGCCCCATGCCTTGTTGATGCGGGCGCCGAACGGGGCGTGCAGCACGAGCTGCATCCCGCCCGCCTCATCGAAAAAGCGCTCCAGCACGAGCGTCTCCTGGCTCGGAATCACCCCGAGGATCTGCTTCGTCGCCAGGAGGTATTCGACGATTTGCCGCGCCGCGGGCTCGGCCGCGCCAGTCTCCTCGACCAGCCAGTGAATGGCGCCCGGGACGTCGCCCAGCCGTCGCTCGATGTCGCCACGAAGTCGCGACACCTCGACCGATAGCTCATCGGTACGCGCGGGCGCCTCGCCCAGCCAGAACGGGAGCGTGGGCGGCTGACCCTGGGCGTCCGCCACCCGCACCTGTCCCGACTCGACCCGGAGAATCAGATACGAGGCATTGCCGAGCTGGAAGATGTCGCCTGGCGAGCTTTCGATCGCGAAGTCCTCGTTCAGCGTGCCGACGAACGTCTCGGTCGGCTCGAGCACCACGCGGTAATCCCCAAGATCGGGGATCGCCCCGCCCGAAGTGAGCGCCGCGAGCCGTGCGCCGCGCCGGGCGCGCAGCCGGCGGTTCACGCCGTCATAATGGAGATAGGCGGCCCGGCGGCCGCGTCTCGTGGTGAAGCCGTCGGCCAGCATCCGGACGACGTCGTCGAACTCCGCCCGCGACAGGTTGCGGTAGGGGGACGCCCGCTGCACCAGCTCGAACAAGGCGTCCTCGTCCCAATCCTCGCACGCCGCCATAGCGACGACCTGCTGGGCGAGAATATCGAGCGGCTTCTCCGGAATGATGAGGCGGTCGAGCTTGCCCTCCCGGGCCGCCCGCAGCAGCGCAGTGCACTCGATCAAATCATCGCGCGAGAGCGGGAAGAGTCGTCCCTTCGGCACCGCGCCGAGGCGGTGCCCCGAGCGACCGACCCGCTGCAGCAGCGCGGCGATCGAGCGTGGCGTGCTGAGCTGGCAGACCAGATCCACGGATCCAATGTCGATGCCGAGCTCGAGCGAGGCGGTGGCCACCAGCGCTTTGAGCTCGCCGTTCTTGAGCCGGGTCTCCGCCTCGAGCCGCTTTTCCCGCGACAGGCTGCCGTGATGCGACGTGACCTGCTCGACGCCGAGCCGCTCGGAGAGGTGCATCGTAAGCCGCTCGCACAACCGGCGCGTGTTCACGAAGACCAGCGTCGTCCGGTGCTGGGCGATGAGCTGGGCGAGTCGCTCGTAGACTTCCTCCCACACCTCGCCCGACATCACCGCCTCGAGCGGCGACGACGGGATCTCGAGCGCGAGGTCGAGCACGCGATGGTGCCCTTCGTCGATGATGTCGCATAACGGCCGGCCGGTCCCCATCAGGAACCGCGCGATTTCCTCGATCGGCTTCTGTGTCGCCGAGAGACCGATACGCTGCACCGGGCCACGCGCGAGCGCCGCCAACCGCTCGAGTGACAGCGCGAGGTGACTCCCCCGCTTGTCGCGCGCCACGGCGTGAATCTCGTCCACGATCACGGTGCGCACGCTGCGCAGCATCTCGCGCGCGCGCTCCGAGGTGAGGATCAGGTAGAGCGACTCGGGGGTGGTAACGAGGATGTGCGGCGGCTGCTTGAGCATCGCCTGGCGGTCGGCCGGCGCGGTGTCGCCGGTCCGGAGCAGCACGCGCACGTCCACGTCGGGAAGGCTGTCCGCTTCGAGGCCCCGCCGAATCTCCGCGAGCGGCTCGGCGAGGTTCTTCTGGACGTCGTTCGAGAGTGCCTTGAGCGGGGAGACGTAGACGACCTGGACCCCGTCCGCGAGCGTCCCGTCGAACCCCTGGCGCAGCAGGTCGTCGATCGCGGCCAGAAACGCGGCGAAGGTCTTCCCGGATCCAGTGGGCGCGGCGATCAGCACATCGCGTCCGGACCGGATCAACGGCCAGGCTCGTCGCTGCGGCGCGGTGGGCTCGGTGAAGCGGCCGGTGAACCAGCGCTCCACCGCTGGATGGAAGCGGGAGAGGCTCATGAGGGAAATATGCTGCTGCGGCGTGCCGCAGTGGGAGGCCCCGACATAGCGTACCTTAGGAGGTCAGCAGCGCACGCCAAAGGAGCGACTCATGTATCTCGCGCTGAAGCTGTTGCACGTCGCCGCCGTGGTGCTGTTCCTCGGCAACATCACGACGGGGCTGTTCTGGAAGGCACATGGCGACCGCACCCGCAACCCGGTCATCATCGCCCACACGCTCGACGGCATCATCCGCAGTGACCGCTGGTTCACGATCCCCGGCGTGCTGGTCATCATCGCGGGAGGTGTGGCGGCCGCGGTGGTCGGCGGGCTCCCGCTGCTGCGCACCGGCTGGATCGCGGTCTCGATCGTGCTGTTCGCGATATCGGGGCTCGCCTTCGTGCTCCGCGTCGCTCCGCTGCAACAGCAGCTGCTCGGGCTCGCGCAGGCGACCGGCGAAGCGAGCCGATTCGATTGGGAAGGTTACCGCAAGCTGTCGCGTGCCTGGAAGCTCTGGGGAGAGGTGGCCCTTCTCACACCCGTCGCCGCCTTCGTGATCATGGTGTTGAAGCCGACCTTGTAGTCAGCTCGACGCTGGAGAGAGCGTTGCGCCGCGCGTTGCGACGATTCGCTCGACCGTCTCACCGATCTTGTTGTTCGGGGTAGACGCGCCCGCGGTGACGCCGATCGTCACCGGTCCCGCCGGCAGCCAGGCGGCCTGTCGCGTTTCTTCCTTGGTGCCCGCGGGGAGATGCCGGATGCTCCCGGTCTCCGGGTCGATGCACAACGCGTCCTCGATATGGTAGGTCGGGACGCGTTTGGCGCAGATCGCGGCGAGGTGAGTGGTGTTGCTCGAGTTGTAGCCGCCGATCACGACCATCACGTCGAGCGGCTCCTCGATGAGCTTCAACACCGCGTCCTGCCGGTCCTGGGTCGCCGAGCAAATCGTGTCGAAGGTGCGAAAATGATCCGCCAGCGTGGCCTCGCCCCAGCGCCGCGTCATGCTGGCCCGCAGCTCAGCCGCGATGGCGAGCGACTCGTTCGACAACATCGTCGTCTGGTTGGCGACACCAACCTTGATCAGGTCGCGATCGGGATCGAATCCGGGGGAGATCGCGTGGGCAAATTGCGCGAGCAACGCCGACCGGTCCCCTTGCCCCTCGATGTACCGGCACACTTGCTTCGCCTCTTCCATGTGCCGCACCATCACATACTGCCCACCCGGGTACTTGGTGACCTGGCTCGCGGTGGCCTTGGTTTCCTCGTGGAAATACTTGCCGTGAATGACGGCGGTGTAGCCGTCCTTCGCGTAGGACTCGACCCGCTTCCAGACGTTGAGCACCGAGCCGCAGGTCGTGTCCACCAGGACGCAGCCGATTTCGCGCAGCCGGCCGAAATCCTGGACGGTGACGCCGAACGCGGGCAGGATCACCACATCCTCCGGCGTCACGCCGCTGAAGTCAAAGTCGCCGCCGGCCGTCCGAAAGAGAAACACCACCCCCATCGCGCGCAGCTTCGAGTTCACGTGCGGGTTGTGGATGATCTCGCCGACCAGGAAGGTGCGGCGGTCGGGGAATTTGGTGCGGGTCTCGTACGCGTACTCCACGGCTCGGTCCACACCGTAGCAAAAACCGAACTCGCGCGCCAGCCGCAAGGTGAGATCGCCGATCGTCACCGAGTGATCGTGCGCGCGGATCGCGTCCACCACCTGACTATGGTAGTCGGTCGTGAGCGCGCCTTCGATCGCGTCCTTGAGCCCAAAGCCCTTTCGGAAGTATGTCTGCTCCATGCCGGTCAATCTAACCGGACGCGTCCGCCCGTGCGGGCGGCGTCCATCACCCGCTGTACCGCGAGACCATCCTGGAAGGTCGCGGGCGTTCCCGTGGCGGAGCGCCCCTCGAGGATTCCCACGAAGTCCTGCATCAGGCGCACGAAGGACCGCGCCCACATGTTGTTGACAGTGGTTTTCTCCCACAATTCGTCGACCACGCTGGCATCCCGAAGCGGTTCGCCCGGTAGCCCGATCTCGAGTTTGGTTTCGCCAGTCAATACGATCGTGCCGTGCGATCCGGTGATCTGTCCGAAGTGTCCAGGCCCGTGATGGGCTACGGCCGAGAGCATGATCGTCGCGACAGCCCCACTGCCCATCCGAAGCACCAGGCTCGCGAAGTCGTCGGCGGTGACGGCCTGCCGGACGCGATTCGCATCCTCGCGCTCCGGAACGAACGTGGCGACCCCGCCCCCCACTTCAGCGACTTCGCTGTCCGTCCAGTAGCGGCAGAGGTCGATCAAGTGCGATCCCACCGCCCCGAGGATGCCACCGCCCTGGCGGGCGTCGGACCACCAGGTCCACGGCGCGCTCGAGGTCTGTGGCCGGCCGTCGCCGCGCAAATACGGCTTCAGCATCAGCTCGATGTGTTGGACGCGCCCGATCGTTCCCGCGTGGATCAGCCGGCGCACTTCGCGCCGGTTCGGCTCATAACGCAATTCATGGTCGACGAGCGCCATCCCCGACCGCTGCCGCGCGACCTCGAGCATCGTCTCCGCCTCGGCGGCGTTCAGCGCCATCGGCTTCTCGCACAGCACGTGCTTCCCGGCTTCCAGCGCGGCGATCGCGAAGCGCGCGTGCGTGGGGGGCGTCGACGACACGATCACGACATCGACGTCCGGCGCCGCGGCCAGCTCGACGCCGTCGTCGCAAACGCGCGGGATCTTGAACTCGGTCGCCACCGCCTCGGCGTTGGCACGCCGGCCGCTCGCGATCGCCGTCACCCGGACGTCCGGGACAAGCGCCAACCCAGGCAGCTGCACGCGTCGCGCGAACCCCGTACCGATGATCCCGACCCGTACGGTCACAGCCGTACCTGGCACGGCACCGTGTCGGGTACCAGCGGCACGCGTTCGAGCACGAGCTCGGCGGTGCGCTGCTCTGCCACCGCTGACTCGAGACCGAGGCCACGGACGTTCACTGCCAGCTCCGGCGAAGCCTGGGTGACGCTGGCCGAGCCATCTTCGAGCGACAGGCCGTGTGGGACGTCACCCAGCTGGAAGCGCACCGCGGCGATCACCCCGCGCAGCGCGACGCTGTCACCGCGCGGCAGCAGGGGGTAGGCCCCGGTGTCCGGGGGATACGCGCCGCGCAACCAGACGAGCACCCCTTGCCCTTCCCGCGCGCCGTGCAGCAGGACCCCACGCCCATCGCCGCAACGCTGCGCCACGACCGGCACTTCGAACCGCACGGTATCCGCCGACCTCGCCAGGACCACGAGCACGCTGGCCGTCCCGGTGGGTTCGGTCGGCGCGCCGCAGGCGATGGCCAACAGAACGACCGGCGCGGCCCGGGTCAGGGGCTCGATACCCCGAGCGCCGCGCGGGCACCCGCGACGCTCAACGTGTGGGGGGCAAGTGCCAGCAACAGCTCCGCGGGGAGCGGGCGAGGCCGCAGCGCCGCGCGGTCCACGCAGACCAGCACCATCCATCCGGCGGCGGCGAGCGCTGGAGCGCCGTCGCGCAGGACGTCAAAGTTGAGGGTCATCGAGGTCGTGCCGACCTTACCGACGTAGGTTGCCACGCGCAGCCGGTCGTCGAGTCGCGGCGGATAGAAGAACTCGCTGTGGACCGCTTTGCGAGGAAGAAAGATGTCGTACCGTTTGAAGACGTCCTTGTACGCGAGGCCGCACGCGCGGAACAACTCCGTCTCCGCGATCTCGAAGAAACGCACATACGAGCCGTAGAAGATGATCCCCGCGAAGTCCACATCGGACCAGCGGACGTACTCCTCGATGATGTAGGGCGTGGGGGCGACGGAGGCCATCGCCCGGAGAAACTAGAGCCGGCTAGGATGTGGCGCCAGGATGGAACGGCTCGCCGTACGTTCGGAGGCGGCGCCAGAGCGTCGTGCGACTGATTCCGAGGCGGCGCGCGGCTGCAGCGAGCCGGCCACCGGTCGCGGCGAGCGCTCCGAGGATCGCTTGGCGTTCCTGCTCGGCCAGCGTAGCCGCGCCGTCGCCCCCGAGGAATACCACTTCGCCGAGCTCCATCTCGCCATCGCGCAGCGGAACCACGCGCCCGTGGTGAGCCAGCAGCGCCCGCCGCGGGTCCGGAGCGGCGCCGTTCTCGCCGGCGAGAGCGCGCCGCGCGCCCGGGTTCGCGAACAGCAAGCGACCCCGGGCGTCGAACACCGCGATTCCCTGGTCGAGGGATTCCAATACTGCGCGACCGACCGCGTCCATCGGCACCCTTTACCGCCTGACCGCGGCAAAGGTTTCAGCGGCGGCGGGGGCGTCGCCCCCCGCGCACCAGGCGGGTCCGCTCGGTTCGGGGCAAGTCCGTAAGCTGCCGATGCATTTCCTCGAGTGAATCAGCCCGTACGGCTAGACGTTTCCCGCGGATTACCGTCAACCGCACCGGGCGGTCCAGCGTCGGCAGATCCTGCGACCGCAACCGGCGCGCCTGCCCTTCCTTCAGCCGCAGTCGGACGACGCCACCGGACGGCTCCACGTCGTAGTCCAGCGGCACCCGGTCACCGAAGAGGTGCAGCGACGCCGGCAGCGCGTCGAGGCGCGTTCGCACGCTCACCGGCACGATCGCTTCAGCGTCGAGCGCCAGCGGCCGGCCGATGAACGCCTCCCAGCTGTCGACGCCGGCGAGCTGCGCGGCGAGCCGCGCCGCCAGGCCGTCGCTCGCGGCGTCCGCCAAGGTGCCTCCCGATCGCCGCCAGTACTCTCCGCAGCGATCAAGTGCACGCCGCACGGCGCGCTGATCGGGGTGCGGCGTGCGGCCCTGGAGCATTGCGCCGACCAGCGCCACGCGCGCCGCATCGGCGAGCCCCGCCGGGAACGGGCTGGGCAACGGCTCGACTTCGCGCTCGAGCAGGAACCCGAAATACTCCACCGTACGCACGGCGACGAGCCGACCACGACCGCGGCGCTCGTCGAACTCGACCACTGGAGCGCCGCGCTTCGCGTAGCGCTGCACAAGCCGCTCGGGGAGCTGCGTTCCCTCGATCCCCGCGCGCGGATTGCCGAACCGGTCGGCGAAATAGCGCAGCGAGCCCGCGATCGCGCCCCAGCTGCCGCACACGGAGTTCCGCGACACCCTCGCTTCCCGCCCGTCCGCCGTCTCCTCGTCGATCACCAGGTCGAACGGCTGGATGCGGGCCACGAGATCTTGGAACGCCGCGAGCGTCCGCTCGTCGGCGATGGAAAACCGTTCCGGGAGCGGGAGCTCGAGCTGTCGATACGCCGACGCGGCGCCCAACGCGACGTCTTCGAGCGCCTTGATGAGCACACCGCGCCACTCCGCCCAACGATCGATCGTCTCGCGGAACAGATGCCGCGGCAGCCCGTACACTTCGCCCAGGTAGCCGTGCTTGTTCACCGCCTCGGCGAAGAGGTTATAGGCGGTGAGGTGGTCGCTCCCCTGGACGATCAGTCCTTTCAGGTTCCGCGTCTCGCGCGTCATGCGGTGCAGCGAATCGATGTTGGACGCCACCGCGACGACCGGGACGAGGTCCGTTGGGGCGTGGACCAGCAGCTCGCCCCAGGACCGGTCGACCGGCATCGACTCGACGGCACGACCGTAACGAGTGAGCCGCCCCTGCTCCACGAGCCCGCGCTCAGTGAGCAATCGCGTCGCTTCTCGATACGCCTGCCGATCGAGGGGAACCGGGAGATCGAGCTCGGTCGCATCTACGCCCAGGGCGGCGCAGGTGATGGCGACCCGCTCCGCGTCGCCGGCGAGCTGGAACTCGGGCGGCGTGGGTCGCAGCGCCGAAAATGCGAGGTTCCGGTCGCTCAAGATGTACACCTCGCCGTTCGCCACGCGGCCGTGGACGCGCCCCGCCATCTGGAGAATCTCGTTCGCCCCGAGATACAGTCGGGTGAGCACGTTGCGGCCTCGGTCCACCACGTTGGCGTACCGCGCGTCGTAGATCACGACCGTATCGAGCCCGCGGATGTTGAGCGCCGACTGACCCGCCGCCGTCATCGCGAGCAGGAACGGTCGCTCCACCTCGCCGTCGAGGAACGGCCGAATCACCCGAATCGGCTCTCCACCGTGATAGAACGCCGCCGTGAGCCGCGGCCATTGAGCGCCGAGTCGGCCGGCCAGCTCTTCCACCTCTGCGCGCGTAGGGACGAAGACCGCCACGCCGCGGCGCTCCTTCAACACACGCCGCACGAACTTCTCCTCGAGGAAGGCGAGCGGCTGCACCGGGACCACGCGCACGCGCGCGGCCCGCGCCGGGTCGAAGGCACTGGTTTCCAGCACCTCGGCCGAGTCGAGGTACCGCGCGTAGAAGCTCGGGTCGACCGTCGCCGAGAGCCAGATATAGCGGCACCGAGCCCGCTTCCCGAGCGCCAGGCAAAGCTCGAGCTCGGCGGAGGTCTGATGGATCTCGTCGACCACCAGCGTGTCCCGCGCCGTGATCAATCCATCTTCGAACCAGCGGCGCGCGATGCCGGTGGTGATGATCACCACATTCCAGCTCGGCGTCTCCGGCGTCGCCTCACGCTCGCGGTTGACGACACCAACCTTGAGCGGGGCGCCGAGAATCCGTTCAGCAATCGGCCGGATGGCGAGCGTCTTCCCCGTCCCCGTGCCCGCCACGATCCCAAAGCCCGTGGCCGAGCCGGCGAGCCGGCGGATGTCCTCGCCGTGCTCGCGCTCGAGCAGCGTATCCAGGTGCAGGCCCAACGCCAACTCGATCGTCTCGCACGCCGCGCGTGTGGGCGCGACGACGATCACCCGGCCCGTGGCGGGTTTGGCAGCGAGAAAGGCCTGGGGGTCGGGAGGGAGGAAATGGTCGCGGGTCTGAGGCACGCGTCAATTCAAAAAGAACGGACCCGAAAAAGCAAACGGCCGAGAGCAAATCGCTCTCAGCCGTCAGCCGTTAGGCCTCGATCGCGCGACTACTCTCGGTCATGCCGGTCGCGGAATCGCTCGCGGCGATCGCGATCGAAGCGCTGATGCCGATGGCGATCGACGATGATCACCCGGCGCTGCGGCCGATAGCTGTACGGCGCCGGGTAGTAGACGTGGGGTCGGGCCGAATAGCGGTGGTAGCGGTAGGGACGATAGTGGAACGGCCGGTACACCGGTCGCAAATGCGGCCGGCCGACGAACACATAGCCCGTTACATACGGGCGCGGCACCCCGAACCCAAGCGACAACTGAACGCTCGTCTGAGCGGAGGCGGTACCGGCCGCGAGCGCCAATGCGAGCCCGGCCAGCAACATGGTCTTTTTCATACGGGACCTCCTGGTCGCCTCGTGCCTATTGGAAGTGCCGTGCCAGCGGGTGGCACGCTCACAACCCATTGACGAAGGATGAGTTGGCGATGTTAAGCGGGCTGGCGGGTGGGGTGCCGATGTCCTGCACAGGGTACAACCGACCGCCTGGTTTCAGTCTCCGAAACTGATGCCGATCTCGCGGGCCGTGGCGATCACGTCGGAACCGAGCGCCACGCGCTTCGGATGGGAGAGCACCTCATCGATCGGGACCGGCACGATGTTAGGCGGCTGCAGCGCCACCATCATCCCGAATTGCTTTGCGGCGACGAGCCGCACGGCGGCCGCGCCAAATCGCAGTCCCAGCAGGCGGTCGAATGTGGTGGGGCTGCCGCCGCGCTGCAGGTGTCCGAGCACCAGCGATCGGGTTTCTTTGCCGGTGATCTGTTCGATGGCCTCCGCCACCTTCTCCGCGATGCCGCCCAGCCGTCGCCGCTCGGAATCGAGGTAGTTCTCCATGCCGCCCTTGGCGACCGCGCCTTCCGCCACGACCACGATACTGAAGTGTCGCCCCTGTTCCTCGCGCTGGCGGATCTTGTCGCACACCCTGGCAATGTCGAACGGGATCTCGGGAATCAGAATGACGTCGGCGGTACCGGCGACTCCGGAGTGCAGGGCGATGAAGCCGGCATTCCGGCCCATCACCTCTACGACCATCACGCGTTCGTGACTCTCGGCCGTCGAGTGGAGCTTGTCGATCGCGTCGGTCGCCGTGGACACGGCGGTGTCGAACCCGAAGGTCGCAACGGTGCCGCCGACGTCGTTATCGATCGTTTTGGGAACCCCGACGATTGGAACGCCCTTGGCCATCAGCAAGCGCGCCAGGGTGAGTGAGCCATCGCCTCCGATCACGATCAAGGCGTCGAGCTCGAAGGCGTGAAAGGCGGTGACCAGCTCGTCGGAGCGATCGCGCTCAACCCACGTGCCGTCGGGGCGCTGTTCGCGCCATTTGAAGGGATCGCCGCGGTTGGTGGTGCCGAGGATGGTACCGCCCAGATGCGTGATGCCGCGCACCTCGTTTGCGCCGAGCGGCACCAGCAAATCTTCGCCCATCAGGCCGGAAAAGCCGCGCCGGACCCCGACGCACTGCCAGCCCCGATTCACCGCTGACAGCACCGCCCCCCGGATGACGGCGTTCAGCCCCGGCGCGTCGCCGCCGCCGGTGGAGATGGCGATCTTCACGGCCGAGGGCCGGCCTCCCGCAGCAACCGCATTACTTCACCCGGCGCGGCGTGTCGTCCCAGGACCTTCTTGGAGAACACGCGCCGCCCGTCCAACGCCACTTCGAACACACCACCCGACGATTCAATCAGCTTGACCTCCGCATCCGGGAAGGCGCTGCGGATCTCGGCCGCCAGACCGGCAGCCCGCGGCTCGTAGTTTCAAACGACGCAATACTCGATGTTTACGCGCATGGAGGGAACGATAACGGCGCTTGACATGGTGCGCCACACGGCCGAGTTTGCGCGCATCTCTACGATCCCGCAGCCGGCATGAGCCTGCTTCTTCGTCTCAGAACGGCGCCCGCGACCCTCGTCCCCGGCGTCGTATCGCTGGGCGCGGTGCTCGCCGTCGGAGTCGCGTTCGCCGGCTACGCGACCGGCCGGTTGTCCACCAGCGGCACCTTCCCCATCGCGCTCGCCGGACTCGTCGCGGTCGGCGCGCTCACCCGTCGCTTCGGCATCGCCCTCCCCGGCAACGGCTTTTCGTCGTATGTGCTCGGCGTCACCATGTTCGCGGTCCTCGAGCGTGGCTGGGAGTTCGCCACCATCGTCGCGCCGTTGCTCACCGTCCTGGGCGACGTGGTGCTCCGGCGTTTGCCATTGCGCCTCGCCGTGTCCAACGCGGCGCACCTCACCGCCGGTTCGGCTCTCGTTGGGATCATTTACGAGCGCCTCGGCGGCGCCACGGGGACCCTCGCCATCGAGGCAGACAACGTCGGACCGATCGCCGCGCTCCTCGTTCTGATGATGGTGATCGTCAACGGTTCTTTCTATCTGGAGCTAGCGCTTAGCCGCTCTATTGCGTGGCTGGACGCGCGGCTCACCGCACGCTGGGAGACGATCGTCTACGCTGCGTCGGCCGGTCTGTCGCTGGCGTGGTTCTGGCTGGTGCACTCCCACCTGCCTGCGGCTCAGTGGCTGGTGGTCGCGACGGGATTGTTGGGAGGCACGCTCGGCTCGGCATACGTGATCCGCTTCGGCGTCCACGCGGACGAGCTGCTGCTGGTGCAACGGCTGGCTCACGCGATCGCGACCGACATCAACCTGGCCCGGACCTTTTCCCATATCCAGGAGGTCACCCGCCGTCTGGTGCCGTGGGAGCACATCGGCTTTGCCCGCTACGATGCGCAGCGACGCGAGATGGAGCTGGTGGCGGACACGGGGATGCGGGACGGCGAGACCGCCGTATTTCGCTTCGACGCCGATTCCGGTCTCACCGGGGAGGCGGTTCGCTCACGACGCCCGGTGGTGGCCCGCAACCTGGCTCGCGGCGATACGGTCGCCCCCGGCGGTGATCGCACAGGCTCGGAAATCCTGGTTCCGCTGTTCCATGGAGAGCAGCTGATCGGGCTGTGGAGCATCCGGCACTCCGATCCGTGGATGTATCGCAATTCGGACGCCGACATTCTCAATCTTGCGGCCCCACAAATCGCCCTGATGCTAGCTCTCGAGCGCGCGATCCGGCCGGTGATCGGCGCCTCGGACCAGGCGACGCAGTATGTGCAGACCCTTACCGCCGCGACTGAGGAGATCCACGCATCGAGCCAGGAGGTGGTCGCCTCGGCGCAGCGGGCCAGCGAGGGCGCGCGACAGGCCACCCGCCTCCTGGGCAGCGCCACCGCCGAAGCCGGAGAGCTGCAGCGGGGCGCGGTGGACGTCGCCGCCGCGGGCGATCAGACCCGCGAGGCCGGCGACCAGATGGAGAAGACCGCCGCGCGCGTGCGGACCGTCACCCAGGAGGCCGTCCGTCGGCTCAGCGAGCTGGGACGCTCGACGGAGGAAGGCGCCGCGGAAATGGTCCGGCTGCGCGACGTAGCGGCGCAGGTCGAGAAGTTCTCCGAGGCAATCGGGTTCGTGGCGAATCAGACGAATCTTCTGGCGCTCAACGCGACGATCGAGGCGGCGCGGGCCGGCGTGCACGGACACGGCTTCGCCGTCGTGGCGGAAGAGGTCCATAAGCTGGCCGAGGAAGCCGGCCGCCAGGCGCGCAACGTCGGCCGATCGGTGCAGGAAACCCTGCGGGCGCTCGACCGCGCGGCCCAGCTCCTGGAGCGGATCCGCGCCGAGCTGGGCGCAGTGGTCGAGACGTCCACCGCGCTGCTCCCCGACCTCGATCGGATCGCCGAGGTTGCGGGCGGCACGGCGCGCGCCGGGAAACGCGTCGCAGAAGTCGCCCGGAACACAGTGGACCGCGCGGCCCGCATGGCATTGTCCCTGACACAAGCCGATGCCGGTGCCTCGGCTTCGACTCAGGAAGCGGAATCGGTCGCCGCCGCCGCAGGCGAGCAGTTGCGCGCCATCGAAGATCTCGCGCAGGGGTCGACGGAGCTCGCGACCGTGGCCGAACGTCTGGCGCAGGCAGTGGACTTCATCCGTGGCACCGAGGGCCGCCGCTAGCCTCGCGCTGGGGGCGTTGCTCGGCGTCCTCGCGTGCAGCGGCGATGGCTCAGGTCCAGCGCCATCGACCCCGCGCATCGACTTTGTCGACGGCGCGATCGAGCCGCTGTTGGTGCGCGCCGCGTCGGCGGTGATCGAGGGCTTCGGCTTCGGCGACATACAAGGGAGTGGGACGGTGACCTTCACCCGCGCGGGTGGCGGCAGCGTCCTCGCCGCGGTACCGCCGGGCGGCTGGAGTGACCGCTCGATCCGCACGGTCGTCCCGGACAGTGCCGCGAACGGTACGCTCACGGTCACCACGGCAGCGGGAGGCGCGCTCGCCACCACCGTCCACGTGTTGCCGCACGTCGTGTTCGATCCCGCGACGCTCGCCTGGCAAGCCCGCACCGCGTTCCCGCGCGCGCCGGCGGGAGTCGCGTTGACCGTGGGGACCGCGCCCGCGGGCGGCTCGCTGCGGGTGACGCTCTACGCGGCAGGCGGCGCCGAACCGCTGGGCGGCGATTCGGCGATGGTGCCCGACTCTGCGGTGTTCGTTTCGCGCGCGGCACCCGGTGGCCCGATCGGCATCTGGACCCGGCCCCACGATCTTCCAGCCCCTCGTGCGTTCGCTACCGCCGCGTTCGCCAATCGCTACAACTCGCGGCTCGACGGCGGGGCGCTGTACGTCATCGGCGGCATCGATTCAGCCGGCCGTGCCCGCGCCACCGTGTATCTGGCACCCGTCGAAGCGGACACCGCCGTCGGCGCATTCACCGCGATCGAGCCGCTTCCCGCGCCGGTCGCCGGCGCGATCGCCGTGGTGCGACGCGGGCGGATTTACGTGCTGGGCGGCGCGGACATCCTAGGGCGCCCGCAATCGAACGTATATGTTGGACGCGTCGGGGTGGACGGCCACATTGACGGCTGGTACGTCCAGCCGGCGCTACCAGGCCCGCGTGCCTACGGCGGCGGGGTCGTGCTCGACAGCCGCGTTGCGGCCTTCGGCGGCATCGCCGACAGCGCACCGCCGGGCGGCGGTCTCGCGATAGCCCTGCCGCGACTCGCCGTCGGCGATACGGCGCGGGTGAGCCTCGCTTCCGGTTTCTTCACTGGCGCGTGGGCCTCGGCGGGGGCCCTGTTCCCCGAGGGTCGCTCGCAATTCGCAACGTTGCCGTTGGGAGACGTCGCGCTCGTGGTAGGAGGGATGTACGGAGGCGCACCGAGCAATGCGGCGGAAACGCTGGTCGCCGCCGTGGCGGGCGACTCGTTGAGCCTGTTCACGGGTCCAGTCGGCGTGAACACCATCGCCGGGTTGGGTGGCGGGACCCTGGTTGGTCCCGTTGGTACAAGCTGGCAGGACATGGATGGCTCCTATCACGGCATCGTGGTCGGCGGAATCGACCTCGTCACGCGATTGCGCCGCGACGGCGCGTGGGGGTTCTGATGAACCGCAGCGCCTGGGTGCATCCATTGCTGGCCGCCGCGTTTCTCGCCACACCGAGGCTGGCTGCCCAGCGACCCGGGGGTGTTGAGATTGGCGCGTTCGGGTCACTTGGTTCCTTCACGCCACGCTTCGATCTCCAAGTCGGCACCGGGGGTGGCGGCCGGATCGGCTACTTCCTCGGGCCCGCTTGGCAGATCGAGCTCGAGGGAAGCGTGGAGCGCGCGACGGTCGAAGGCGGCGGGAAGAGCATTCCCCTCACGCTCGCCGGCGTGCAGGCGCTGTACAATTTCGGGGACGATCGGCGAACCTTCTATTTGCTCGGCGGCTACGCGAGACCCCAGTTTCGTGGGACGCCGCCCGGGCGGTTCAGCGACAATGCCGCCGTCCTTGGCGTCGGCGGCCGGATGTTTCTCGCATACCGCTTCGCGGTGCGTGCCGACATCCGCGGCTTGTACACTTTCTCCTCGCACCTCCCGCCCACGCGCGGCGCCGGCCATATGCTCGCGACGGCGGGGGTCACCTATTTCACGATCGGCGGTCCGGTTTCTGACGGCGATGCCGACCGCGTCGCCGACTCGCGCGATGCCTGCCCCCTCACCCCACCCGGGGCCACCGTGGACAGGAAGGGCTGTCCCTCGGACTCCGACTCCGACGGTCACTTCGACGGACTGGACCGCTGCCCCGACACGCCGCTCGGGGCGTTCGCCGATAGCCATGGCTGCCCGGTGGATTCCGATGGAGACGGCGTGTTCGACGGCTTCGACCAATGCCCCAACACGGCAGCCGGCCTCTCGGTCGACGTACGCGGTTGTCCCCGGGATTCCGACGGTGACGGGGTGGATGATGGGAACGACCGGTGTCCCAACACGCCCGCCGGTACGCTGGTGGACGAGACCGGTTGTCCCAGGGATGGCGACAAGGACGGTGTGCATGACGGCCTCGACCGCTGCCCCGACACACCCGCCGGCGTCGCAGTGGATGCGGTCGGCTGCCCGATTGCCACGGATTCGGATGGTGACGGGGTGGACGACTCGCGAGACAAGTGTCCGGGCACGCCCGCCGGTACGCCCGTGGACACCGTCGGGTGCCAGATCCTGTTCCGGAGCGATCGCGAGGCGCTGGTGCTGTATGGTGTGACGTTTGTCACAGGCAGATCACGGCTCGAGGAGGATTCATATGGAGTGCTGGACCAGGTCGCGGCATCGCTGATCGCGAATCCTGAGGTCCGCATCGAAATCGCTGGATACACCGACAGCACGGGATCCACGGCGCGGAATACGCGTCTCTCGGCGGCGCGGGCGCTGGCGGTGCGCGCCTACCTCGCGCGTAGCGGGGTGGCGCCGGAACGGATGCGGACCAGGGGCTACGGGCCGGCGAATCCCGTTGCCTCCAACGCGACGCCCGAGGGACGTGCGCAGAACCGGCGCGTGGAGCTGCACCAGCTGTTCTAGGAGCACGGGCATCGCGCGGCGGGGTGCCGCTTCCTATCTTGCGGGTGGAGGAGACTCGAGTGCGCGCGATCATCACGGCCGGATTGCTCGTCGCGGGCAGCCACACGGTACTCGCCGCCCAACGGGCCCACGCCTTCGACCTGAGTGTGTTCGGCGCCTACACCCAGTACGACCAGGCGTTTAACCTGGACTACGGGATGGGCGGCGGGGCGCGGCTCACGTACTTCGTGACCAATAGCGTCGGTCTGGGCGCCGACGTGCTGTTTCAACGTGAGCAGAACGTCCCCGGCTCTCCCGGTGCGACGATGGACCCGTTGGTCGGCGGCCTCAACCTCGTGATCCGCCTCCCCACCCTGCTTCATATCGTGGCCGGGTACTCGCGACTCGATTTCGGCAAGAGCGCGCCGTACTCCTTTACTGATGGCGGCGTCCATGGCGGCCTCGGCATCCAGGTGCCGATCGGCGGCAACGTGGGCGTGTTGTTGGAGGGGCGCGCCATCTATTCGCCCAGCACCAGGCTCGCCGGCCAGCAGCGTGCCACGCACATCGTGGGCCTCCTCGGCTTCTCCTTCCTCCAGGCCGGTGGGCCACCCCGCCCCGCGCGAGACGCGGACGGCGACGG
Organism: uncultured Gemmatimonadaceae bacterium; assembly: GCA_964596925.1. Taxonomy (GTDB): domain Bacteria; phylum Gemmatimonadota; class Gemmatimonadetes; order Gemmatimonadales; family GWC2-71-9; genus DASTHG01. Next base: position 26,945 of record CAZQWQ010000021.1, read on the forward strand.
CGTCCCCGACAAGCGTGACGCCTGTCCCCGCACGCCGCTCGGCGCCACGGTGGATGTGCGCGGTTGCCCGGGCGACACCGATCAGGACGGCGTGCTCGACGGCATCGACAAATGCCCCAACACTCCAGCGGGCGCCAAGATCGATGCCACGGGGTGTTCGCTCGACGCCGATCGGGACGGCGTCGCCGATGGTCTCGACCAGTGCCCCGACACCCCGGCGGGAGCCACGGTGAACAACGTCGGGTGCCCAGCCGACACGGACCGCGACGCCGTGTTCGACGGGCTGGACCGCTGCCCCGACACGCCTGCCGGCGCGACGGTGGACGCGACTGGCTGTCCCGCGGACGCCGACGGCGACAAGGTGGTCGACGGAGTCGACAGGTGTCCCAGCACTCCAACCGGCGCCATCGTGGACCTGACCGGCTGCCCCAAGGACGGTGACAACGATGGCGTGGCCGACGGGATCGACAAGTGTCCCAGTACGCCGGTGGGTCAGCGAGTCGACGCCGTTGGATGCCCGCTCGCGAGGGACGCCGACGGGGATGGCGTGACCGATAACCTCGACCGCTGCCCCGGCACCCCAGCCGGCACGCCGGTCGATCAGGTCGGTTGCGTGGTCTTGTTCCGCGAGGAACGGACCCCGGGCGGCCGCCCGACGCTGGTGCTCAGAGGCGTCAACTTCCAAACCGGCCGCTCGGCGCTCACCGTCGGATCGTTTGCCGTGTTGGACCAGGTGGCGGGATCGCTCGTGGCGAATCCGGAGATTCGCATCGAAATCGCGGGCTACACCGACAACACCGGCTCAGCGGCGGTCAACACACGGCTGTCGAACGCTCGTGCATTTGCCGTGCGCGCGTATCTCGCCCGCAAGGGCGTCGCCCCGTCGCGCATGGTGGCGCGCGGCTACGGACCGACCAGCCCGGTGGCGACCAACGCCACGGCGGCTGGTCGGGCGCAGAACCGGAGGGTCGAGCTGCACAAGCTGCCGTAACGGAGGAGGAGTCCCGTGATGCGGCGTCGTGGCGTCTTGGTGTCGCGGCATCTACCTTACCGCTTCACCGACCCCACTTATGCCGCGTCGCTTTGTCGTCTGCCTGCTCCTCGTCGCTTGCCCACCGGCCGCCGTCGGACAACGGCCGGATGGAATCCCCACGCCACGCTCGGTACTCGGTTTCGACCCGGGAGACGACCGCAAACTCGCCGACTGGCCGACGCTGGTGCGCTACTATCAGGCGCTGGCCCGTGCCAGCGATCGCATCGACTACCGCGAAATTGGGAAGACCACGCTAGGCGCCCCGTTCGTCGCGATCGCGATCTCTTCGCCGGTCAACCTGCGGCGGCTCGATGCACTCCGGCGCAGCAATGCGCGCCTCGCCGATCCGCGTACCCTCCGTTCGAACCGCGAGGCAGCGACCGCGCTCAATGACGGCCGCACGATGGTGTTCATCACGTCCGGCATCCATTCCGACGAGGTAGGTGGGAGCCTCACGCCGGCACGGCTCGCTTTCCGGCTGGCGACGGACACGAGCGCCGCCACTCGCGCGATCCTCGACAACGTCATCCTGTGGCTTGTCCCGTCGCTCAATCCCGACGGTGTCAGCATCGTCGCGAAGTGGTATGCGAGGACGCTCGGCACCGCCGCTGAGGGAAGCGACCCGCCGGAGCTGTATCATGCCTACACGGGTCACGACAATAACCGTGACTGGTACGCCTTCACCCAGGTCGAGACCCGGCTCGTGGTGGACTCGCTGTACAACGTGTGGCACCCGCAGATCGTGCTCGACCTGCACCAGCAGGGGTCGTCCGGGTCGCGGCTGTTTCTTCCTCCTTATCTCGATCCGATCGAGCCGAACGTCGACCCGCTACTTGTCGAAGGGACGAATGCGCTCGGCACGGCCATCGCCTGGGAGCTCGCCGCAGAGGGGAAGACCGGGATCTCGGTGAACGCTACCTACGACGCGTGGACCCCGGCACGCGCGTACCCTCACTATCACGGCGCCGTCCGCATCCTGTTGGAGGCAGCGAGCGCGGACCTCGCGAGCCCGGTGCAGGTGCCATTCGACCGGCTCCAGGCCAACGCGCGTGGCTTCAATCCGCGCGAACGCTCCTGGAATTTTACGGCGCCGTGGCCCGGAGGCCGCTGGACGGTGCGCGACATCGTCAGCTACCAGACTGAGGCCGCGTACGCCCTACTCGGGCATGCCGCCCGGTATCGGGACCGCTGGCTGGATGGTTTCCTGTCGGTGGGCTGGCGCGCGGTGCGGGGCTGGCGCGGGTGGCCATACGCCTATGTCATTCCCCGCCAGCAGGACTCGTTGGGGCTCGCCATCCTGCTCGGCACCCTGGCCCGGGGCGGCGTGGAGACTCGCGCTGCCCAGCAGGCGTTCACCACCGGCGGTCAGCGCTACCCCGCCGGGAGCTACGTAGTGGTGCTGCGGCAACCGTACGCGGCGTTCGCCAAGACTCTGCTCGAGCGGCAGCGCTACCCCGATCGCCGCCAATACCCGGGTGGTCCTCCGGAGCGGCCCTACGACGTCACCGCACACACCCTGCCGCTATTGCTCGGGGTCAATGTGATCGAGGTCAGCGACTCGCTGCGCGTCCCGCTCTCGGCGCCGGTCGCCCCACCACGGGTGACACCGGGTTACGCTGGCTGGGGCGAAGGCAAGGCACCGCGTATCGGGCTGTATCGCTCCTACGCCGCGCCGATCGACGAGGGGTGGACGCGCTGGGTGTTCGACACGTGGAAGGTGCCGTACATCTCGCTGCCTGATTCGGTGGCACGCGCGGGACGGTTGAAGGAACGGTTCGATGTCATCCTGCTGCCCGATCAGTCCCCGCACGACATCGCGGACGGTTTGCCGGCCCGCCGCTACCCGGCACCGTACTCGGGCGGGCTTGGACCGGACGGTATCCAGGCGCTGCGACAGTTCGTCGTGGACGGCGGCACGCTCGTCGCGCTCAACGAGGCGAGCCGCTTCGCGATTCAGGCGTTGCTGCTGCCGGTGCGGAACGTACTCGAGGGCGTACCGAGCGAGGACTTCTACGCACCCGGATCGATTTTTCGCATCCAGCTCGACCAGAGCCAGCGGATCGCCCGCGGGATGTCTGCCCAAACCGCCGCGTGGTTCGAGGACGGTCCGGCGTTCGACGTACTCGACTCGACGCAGGTGCGCGTGGTGGCGCGCTACCCCGACGATCCCGAAGACGTGCTGCTGTCGGGGTGGGTGCGCCACCCGGAGCGGGTGGCGGGGCGCGCGGCCCTGGTTGAGGTCCGGGTCGGTGCCGGCCGCGTGGTGCTATTCGGCTTCCGGCCGCAGTACCGCGGCCAGAGCCTGGCCACTTATCCCTTGCTGTTCAATAGCTTGCAACTGCCCTAGTTATTTGTGATATGCCGTCTTGTACGGCTGGGGGAGGTTCCCTATTGTGTACCCCCCTTATGCGGTTACGACGGTTGGTCGGCGTGTTCATGCTTGGGGCCGCACTCGGATCGAGTCGCGGCCTTTTTGCACAGGATCGCCCGGAGCATCGCCTGGTCCTGGAGCCCCCGGCACGACTCGGGGCGGCCGCTGACCAAAGCCGTGTGTCGCTGGTGGCGATAGAGCTCCGCTTCGTGCGCCGACGACCGTTCGAGTTCACACGGCCAAGCGCTGTGAAAGCGCTGTACGTGAATGCCTGGGCATTCTCCTCGAGCAGACTGTGGCAGTTGGTGCGGCTCGCCGATTCGACCGACGTGAACGCCTTGGTCGTCGACGTGAAGGACGATACCGGGTGCCTGCTGTATCGCTCGTCGGTGCACACGGCCCGGGCGATCGGCGCGACCGCGTGCGCCCGGACGGCCGACGTGCGCGCCCGACTCGACACGCTCAATGCCCACGGCATCTACGCCATCGCGCGCATCGTGGTTGCCAAGGATCCGCTACTGGCGCAGGGCAAGCCCGCGTGGTCGGTCCGTGAGGTGAGCGGTGGTCTGTGGCGCGACCGGATCGGCAGCGCGTGGGTCGACGCCTACAACGACTCGGTGTGGGTATATGCCGCCGAGCTGGCCCGCGAGGCCGTGGAGCTCGGTTTCCAAGAGGTCCAGTTCGATTACGTTCGCTTCCCGGACGAGCCGCGCTCGCGTATGGTGCGGGCCGTGTTCCCGTCACGCCGGAAGGGCGAGCTGCCGCGCGAGGCCGTGCGTCGCCAGGTGCAACTGCTCACCGGACTCGTGAAGCCGCTCGGCGTACCTGTCACGTTCGACGTGTTTGGTCTCACCGCATCGGTTACGGGAGACCTGGGCATCGGCCAGGTATGGGAGGACTTCGTGGATGTGGCGGACGTCGTGCTCCCAATGGTTTATCCGAGCCACTACACCCGCGGGGCATTCGGTCTGCGAACACCCAACGCCCATCCGTACAATGTGGTGCGGCTGGCGCTGATCGATGCGTTGGCGCGCAGCCGCGATCCCAGCGCCGCGCAAATCCGCCCATACCTTCAGGCGTTCACGCTGGGACGGCGCCTGCCTCGTTACACCCCCTTCGAGATCCGGGAGCAAATTCGGGCTGCCAGTGACCTGGGCATCGAGTCCTGGGTCCTGTGGAACCCCCGTAGCGTCTATCTAAGAGCCGCCTTACCCCCGTATCCTTCCGGCATGGCCCGCGTCGCCGCTTCCGGCGGCGAGTAAACCACCCCCCGGAGGACCCGGTTCATGAAGCGTGCGGTCGGCTGTCTAGTCACGCTCGCGGCACTCGCCTGCTCTCTCGACAGCGGGACCGCTCCCACCACCGAAGTCGTGTCCGTCGCCGAGAAGGCCGCCGTGCAACAGGCGCTGGCCCTCTCGTTCGGCAGCGATAGTCTGTACACCACGCTGTCAGGGTTCGTAATGCCGTTCATTGACCAGGCGACGCCGTTCGGCAATGCCCCGGGCGACACGACGAAGATCGCGGCCTTCCAGCTCGACGCGGTCGCTGGCTCGATTTCGGCCGGTGTGTTCGGGGTGCTCGCCTGGCGCGGCTATCGCGCGGCGAGCGGGACGGTGGATTCCGTTTTTCTCGTCGTCGGCGCCGGTACAACCCTGCCGCTCGACGATTCGCTGAGCGAGACCTTCGCGGTGAATCTGTTGGGATCGGGAACCGCTTGGGTGGTCGCCGAAACTGCGGATTCCAGCGTGCAGACGTGGCGGGCGCGCACCGGAGCGCTGCACATCGCGAACGCGACGTTCGGCGTCAGCTCGACCGTGGATTTAGGAGGTGGGTTCAGCATTACTCGCGCTCGCGGCACGATCGTTGGAGACTATCATCTCAGCGCGAAGCTCGTGCCGGATTCTTCCACGACGGTGACGGCGGCGCAGGCGTTCTCGAGCGGCGTGAATGGGGTGCGCCTGGTCGTGGCGGGACCGTTGCCCTGATCAGGTGGGCGCGAGGACCATCCCCGGCTCCCATTCGGTGATGTAGCCGGAGATGGCGGAGGCCGCGACGGTATACGGGTTGGCGAGGTACAGGCGGCCGGGTCCCGAGCGGCCCGGGAAATTCCGGTTGATCGCGCTGATCGTCACCTCGTCCTTGGTGCGCGACACACCCGGTCCGGCATTGATGCAGGCACCGCACGAGGGTTCCAGGAATGTCGCGCCGACTTGCCGGAAGATCTCGAGGTAGCCGCGCTCCTCGCAGTAGCGTTTGACGTCTTGTGACCCGCATTGAATGAAGAACCGCACTCCTGGGGCCACCCGCTCACCGCGCCCCGCTGCTTCCCGGAGCACGCGGGCGTACATGTCCATGTCTTCCTTCTTTCCCGCGGTGCAGGAGCCGGCGTAAGCGATTTCGACTTTCACACGGTCCGGCAGCTCACCGATGGTGATGCCGTTGCCCGGGTCTCCCGGTAGCGCGACCATCGGCTGGGTCGCCGTCGCATCGATCTCGATGACCTCGCAGTACTCCGCGCCCGGATCGCTCGCGAGCCCCGCGCACGCCCGCTCCGCGTCGGCGCGCGACAGTTTGCGGTAGTCCATCAGGTACTCGACCGTCTTGGCGTCCGGCGCCACATAGCCCGTGAAGCCGCCGACTTCGGCGGTCATGTTGGTCATCGTCGCGCGCTCGTCAACCGAGAGCGCCCCCACCGTCTCCCCGCAGTATTCCACCAGCTTGCCGATCGCCTTGCCGCTCTTCACGTACGGGTGGCGCAGGATCTCAAGCATGAAATCCTTCGCCGTCACGTTGTCCGGCTTGGCGCCCCGGATCACGACCTTGACCGTCTCGGGAACGGTGACGCGCACATCCCGGGTGATCCAGGAGTTGAAGATCGCCGTCGTGCCAACGCCGAACGCCACGCATCCGACCGCGCCGGCGTGCGGCGTGTGCGAGTCCGATCCGATGATCACCTGTCCGGGGAGGGCATGGGACTCGAGAATCTTCGAATGGCAGATTGCCTCGGAGCCGTGGTGACCGAGCCGCAGCTCGCCGTACAACTTGATCCCCTGCTTCTCGGCGAACACCCGCTGCTTCACTTCGAGTTGGTTGGCGACGTCGAGCAGCCCCTCCTTGACGCGCTCCGGGGTCATCGCATCGCTCAGGAAGGTGAGATGGTCGCGGAAGAACAACACCGAGGCAGGATCGCTGACCTTCTCCTTCTCACCGACCAGCTGCTCGAAAAAGATCGCCGCCATCGGGGTCACGTATTCATGGCTGAAGCGGATGTCGGTCGTGACGAACCCTTCATCCCCGGGCCGAACGGCGGGGACGCCGACCTTGCCCCGAGACGGATCCACCACCCAGTGCCGCGCCAGGATCTTCTCCCCCAAGGTCATCGGCCGTTTCGGGGTGGGCGGCGGGGTGAGCACCACTCTCCCCTGCAGCCGGGCGACGTTGTAGTTGAACAGTCCGCCGTACTCGATGATCCCGCGAGTGATCTCGCCTTCTCCGGCGGTGAACGCCGACAACGGGATCTCCTCGCCGCGACGTACTTTTGCGATGATGGAGAAGTCGGTGGTAGTCAGGACGCCGAGGTTCTGGCAGTTCTCACGGTAGATGCGCTCAATGCTCTCAGCCACGACCAGCTTGATCCCAGCGCACATTTCCGCATACGGCGACTGCTCTCGCGACGACCCTTTCCCACGCCGTTGGCCACTCACCGAAGCCACGAACCCGCCCCGCTTCACCGAGCCGCGCGCGATTGGGAATTCCTCGCCGCACTTCAAGCCGAGATAGGGGAATTCCCCCAACGTCTCGTCATAGTAGTAGCAGATGTACGCCGGCGTGATCTCATCGGTCGATATGTTGTCCCGCAGCGTGATGGTCGGACCCCAGTCGAGCTCCTCTCCGTCGAGCTGGCGGCGAACGAGCGCGGCATCGGTGGCGAGGAACAGCAGCCGTCCCTGGAACCGCACGCGATCGGGGAGCCGGAGTACCTGTCGGGACTGTAACGTCTCGATCATTGGGAAAAGATCGCCCCTTGCTTGGGGGCGATCAAGCGCATTTCCTTCCCATCTCATGTACCTGCCGCTGTTGCTGTTGCAGAGCGCTGTCTCGGTCACGACGACGACCGTCACGTTCCGGAGCCCGCGACTGACCGAGAGCTCCGGGGTCGTGGTGAGCCGCGCACACCCCGGGATTCTCTGGACCCACAACGATTCCGGAGACGGACCCTATCTCTATGCCACCGACCTGCAGGGGACCGATCGCGGCGCGATTCGCGTCTCGGGTGCCGAGGCCGTGGATTGGGAGGACATGGCGCTGGGACCGTGCCCACGCCGACCGGTCGATTGCCTGTACGTCGGGGACACCGGGGACAACCTCGAACGCCGGGCGCGCGTGACGGTCTACGCCGTGGAGGAACCTGACCCACCGCTCGCGGCGGCCGATACGCAGCGCGTGACGGCGGCGGCACTCGCCCTGTCGTTGTACTACCCGGACGGCCCACATGACGTGGAGGCCCTGTACGTCTCGCCCCGGGATAGCGCGTTGTACCTGGTTTCGAAAGGGCGTGGGCGTCGTGGGGAGATTCGATTGTACCGCGTGGCTCGCGCGGCGTGGGACACGCCCGACCGCGTTCGCGCCGAGTTCGTACAGACCCTGCCGATCGTTCCCGATCGTGCGTTGGGACGGCTCGTCACTGGAGCGGCCGTGCGGGCGGATGGCGGACTTGTGGCGATCAGGACCTATACCGAGATCTATTTTTTCTTGTTGGGGTCAGGCGGTTCGCTCTCACCCGCCAAGCGGCCGGTTTGCTCCATCGGGAAGCACGCACGCCCTGGCGAAGGCATCGCATTCCGCGACGACTCGAGCGTCGTCCTTACGAGCGAAGCGAACCTGCTCGGCCCCGGCACCATCCACACAGTGCGCTGCCCTACTTCGTAACAGGCTGCTCTACAATACCTTAGCAGCTTCGGACTGGGGGACTGGCCTCAACTGCAGGCGACCGATAAGTTTGCGCCCGCTTTGCTTCCCCCAATCCGTCTCCCGACTCGAGCGTATCCTGGATCTCCCGAGTTCTCACAACCTGCCACTGACGTGGCTGTACGACGCGGCAAGCCCTTCGATTCAGTACCGGGCGCTGACCGAAGTGGCGCTCGAGTCCGCCGGCCATCCGGAACGCGTAGCCGCCCTGCGCGCCGCGATCCTTGAGGACAAGGGGGCACTCGCCATCGTCCGCAAGCAGAAGGATAGCGGGCTGTGGGGAGGCAACCTGCTCGGATACGGAGCCTCGAAGGCGTACGGGTGGAAAGAGGTCGGCACCGTCTTTCAGTATCGCCGGCTGTTGGAGCTCGGCTGGCAGGCCGACCAGCGCCCCATCAGGCTGGCCGACCGGTTCCTGTTTCGAGAGCTGTCGCGAGATACTGATCCGGTGCTGCTCGTCGAATTCCAGCGACCGGCAAAGACGGATCCCGGACTGGCGATGTGGGCCCGTAACATGCTCCGCGAGGCCTCGGCCGCCGCGCTGGCCCGCGCCGGTCATGTGGAGGATCCGCGCCTGCGCGGGGCCGCCCACAAAGTGGCGAGCGACATCTCGGCGTATTTGCGCAGCGAGCTGGTTGAGAAGCCGTTCCGCAAGCAGTCGGGGAAGACGATTCTCGACCCGCGCGCGACGCCGCCCACCATTTTCGGGATCGAGATGCTCGCCTTCATGCCGGCGGTGCAGCGCGAGCGTGCCGGGTTCATCGACCGCCTGGCGACCTACTTCGACAACCCGGCGCCCAAGCGGGCGTTTTTCATTCTCGCCGGCAAGAAGTTTCTGAAGCCCACCTTTGAGCTGCTCGGCGATCCGCTCCGGTCGGATGCGCAGGGACACGTCTCGGACGTCCCGTTTGCAGTATACTGGCTCGAGCTGCTCGCACGGTTCGGCTTGGTCCGGCGGATACAAAGCGCCAGTCGCGTGCTCGCGCGGCTCTTTAGCGAGTGCGACGAGCGCGGCATTTGGAGCCCCAGGAACCTGCGCGGACTGCCCAGATCCGTCAGCCCTGTCCTGGCGCATTGGTTCCCGCTCGAGGGGCCAGGGAAAAGCCCGGCGCAGCGACAGACGGACATCACGTTTCGGCTCGCGCTGATCGCGCGGCTCATGGGGCTCCCAATCGAGATCAACTGACCGACAGGGTCACGCCGCGGTTTTCGGGCCCATCGCCGCCGGCACGAACAACAGCAACGCCGCAAACATGCTGACGAGCAATAGCTCCGGGAGCGGAACCGGCGACACGACTCGAGCGGCAATTTCCAGCACCGCGGACGCGGTGACCGCCGCCACCGTCCCGAGATAGGACGCCGACACCAACGCCGCCATCGTGGGAATCGCGATGCCGGTCCATGCCAACAGCTGCACCAACGGTCCCGCCGCGAGCACACCGGAATCCAACGCCTGTAGACCCCCGAGCAGAACGATCAGTCCCGCCACGACCCATCGCGACAGTTTCATGATTCCTCCGTGTCGAAAATGTGCTCCACCGGCATGGTGAACAGTTTCCCAATGCGCAGCGCGAGCGGCAGGCTCGGATCGTATTTCTCCGTTTCGATGGCGTTCACCGTCTGGCGCGACACCGCGAGCCGCTCGGCGAGGTCCGCCTGCGACCAGCCACGCTCCGCCCGCAACAGCCTCAGACGGTTCTTCACCGGTAGCGCCTGGTGGCAATCGCCATCCCGACCCAGTACGGCAGAATCGTCAACGGCCACACATCCCGCAGATTCGTGAATCCGGGAAACACGATCCCGGCCCGTTCCAGAAAGCCCAGCGCGAACACGAGGAGGACGGCTGAGGGGTAGGCGACGGCGAGCGCTTCGAGTTGAATGCGCCGCTGCAGCTCGTCCAGCTGGCGGATGTCGCGTACCACGGTCACGATGAACCAGGTGAAAGCAGTTACGGGCAGCGCGGATATCGCCACGCTCCCCAGAGTCGAGGGGTGCAGCTTGTCGATCATGAGGACGGACAGGATGAATGCAGCCAGCAAGGCGACAGTGGCTGCTACAAGCACCGGCATCTAGAGCTCCGCTGATTCAAGGGAATGGCATTGTAAAGTATACTTTACATAAAGTCAAGTGTGCTTTACAGGCTTGCTTCAGGTTTCCTAATACATTAGTAGTAGTCCCCATTACTACTAACGTTATCGACCTTACTCCATTCGGTTTTACACCAACCGAGTCAAGCGTTTACGGGACGCTGCTGGAGCTTGGACCCTCCACCGGCTACGCCGCTGCGCGAGCGGCCGGTTTCGCGCGCGCCAACACGTATGCGGCCCTGGAGGGGCTGGTTCGACGCGGTGCAGCGCAACGCGCGCTGGGGCGACCGGCTCGATACCGGACAACCGACCCTGATGTCTTGCTGGTTCAACTGGCGGCCGAGCAAGGTGAGCGGCTGGAGCGTTTGAGCCGGTCGCTGCGCGATGTTCGACAGCCGGTCGAACCGGTCACCCGGCCGCTCGAGGGTGCCCGGGCCATTGCGAACGTCGTGCACCAACTCGTGGCGCGCGCCGAACGGCGGGTGGAGGGCGTGCTCGCCGCCGAGCTCTGGCGCCCCACCCTCCCGGCCTGGCGACGAGCAGGGGCACGTGCCACCCTCGATATCCGAATCGCGGGTGAGGCCGGAGACACCGAGGGCCTGGCGCGCCCGGGGACTTCGGCGGAGCATCCCACCATGCTACTCGTCGACGGCACACACACCGTGGTAGCTACGGGAAGCGCGGACCAGCTCGCCGGGCTCTGGAGCGCCGACCCCTTGATCGCGCAGTTGACCCGCATGGCGCTCGGGATTCAGGCTTGACCCCGCGAGCGGTTGGTGTGGCCTTGGCCATCGCGGTGGCCCAGGGCGGCTGTCGCGCCGAGCCAATCCCAGAGTGGCAGCGGTTTCCCGCGGGCACGCCACTCGTCCCCCACTACGTGACGGTCGACGGCACTCGGATTCGATACGTGGAGGCCGGCCAGGGCCCCACCGTCGTCCTGATCCATGGGCTTGCGGCATCGTTGTACTCCTGGCGCTACACGATCGTCCCGTTGGCACAAGCGGGCTTCCGGGTGATTGCCTTCGATAATCGTGGTTTCGGGTTCTCGGACAAGCCGGCTCAAGGCTATGCGAACGCGACGTACGCCGGCGTGCTGTTCGGCCTGTTGGACTCGCTCGGCGTGTCGGACGCGGTACTCGTGGGGCACTCGATGGGCGGTGCGATCGCCGCCGAGGCGGCCTTGATGCGTCCGGACCGGGCTCGCGGACTCGTGCTCGTGGATGCGGCTGGGCTCGGGGTTCGATGGCCGTTCATGTTGCGCGTCGCCCGCTGGCCGGTCGTCGGCGCCCTGTTCAATGGACTGCGAGGCCGGAGCGCGACGGCCCGCATCCTCAAGGCGCTGTATGCCGACCCCTCGCGCATTACCAATCAGGATGTGGATCAGTACTATGCACCGCTCGCTGAACCCGGATTCGGTCGCAGCCTGCGTGGTGTGCTGCGTGAGTTCCGGTTCGACGGTTTGCAGGGCCGCTTGGGGCAGATACAGACCCCCACGCTGGTGATGTGGGGTGCCCAAGACGGTCTTATTCCAGCGACCGTCGGCCACGCGATGGTGTCGGGCCTCGGTCACGCTGCGCTCGAGCGGTTCTCGGGCGTCGGCCACGCGTTGCCTGAAGAGGCACCGGCGGTGTTCAATCGGGCGCTGCTGACGTTCCTGCGGCGCGGACTTCCCATACCGCCCGAGAATGTCGCAAGATTGCCTTCTCTGGCCCCTTCACTCGATCGAGATTAGCTTTCCTCAACCATTCGGTTGAGTTTATTGCGTATGGAGCCTAAGCTAAGTAATGCAAGAGCTTTACGAATCGTCACGGCGGCTACCGAGGAGTTTGCTGGACGGGGCTTTGAAGGGGCGCGCGTGGATCGAATCGCCCGGCGGGCGGGGGTCAATAAACAGCTGCTGTTTTACTACTACCACTCGAAGCGCGGACTATTTCGGACGGTCCTCGCAAGAGCGGTCGGCCAGTTGGAGCAGGCGCTGGCGGCCCTACCGGCCGCGTCCGGCCGGCCGCTCGACCGTTTGCGTGACGCACTCACCGCGCAATTCGAGTTCCTCAGCCGTCATCCCGAGCTCGTCACCCTGTTGGCGCAGGCCGAACGATCGGAGGCGGCGCCGTTCGCCCCTGCAATCCGGCGCCTGGTGGTGTTGCTCGCCGAAGGCCAAGGACTCGGCCAGGTGCGCGACGACGTCGACCCGCACGTGGCCGCGGCACAGGCGCTCGTGCTGATGGTCGGCTACCTCAAACTCGAGTCGCTCATCGCCGCGAGCGCCCCACCGCTCGCGGCCGACGAGTCGGCGCTGCGCGAGCGGTGGAGGAAGTCGGCCGTGGACCTGGTCGTAAATGGCGTACGGGCAGGATAGGAGCGCTGTGGCATGTTAGCGGAGGTCGTTCCAGTTCATGATCGCGTTCCAGACCATCGCGAATTCATGGTGGTTCAGGAAGCGATGCAGCGGGTTGAAGGTGAACGCGACGACGCGCCCCTGTCCCACGGGAACATCGAACACCGCCCCCTGGCCCACGATCGCGTCCGGCCCCCGCACCATCCCCGAGAGCACGTAGGGAGCCGGGCGCGGAGTGGCGGCGGTGTCCGCCGACGCTCGCGGTCCCGCCGGCGGCTCGATCCCGAGCATCGGGCCCGGCTTCGCATCGGCCCGCTCATCGGGAAGGAGCTCCGTCCCGTATTGCAGCACGATCATGCGACGGTCACGTCGCTCCACGCTGTAGAGCGGCCCATTGCCGCGGAACAGGTGCGTCGTATCGGGATAACCGTACAGGATCGGGTGATCGCGCCGCCGCACCTTGGCGCGCACCACCGAGCCCGGGTGCGATAGCCCACTCGCCGCCAAGGGTGACAGCTCGCGTGCGATGCCGGTCTCGGCCGCGAGCCGCGTCGCCTGGTGCAGCGTGATCAACGCTCCGCCTTCCCGCACGAACCGCTCCAGCTCGCCCATCCCCTGGAAACCCGGGCCCCCCGTCATGTCCGCGGTGGCCGAGGGCGTCCCGTGGGCCGGGAAGTCCGCCGTGGCCGTATAGGGCAACGGACGCCACTTCACATCAACCTCGTGAATCAGGTCGTCGACGGAAGCGTTTCCAGTGCTCGGCACGAGAATCACGTCGAAGCGGCGACGCAGGCCACCGGCTCGCAGGTCGTCCTTGTGAATCGAGGTGTAGGGAATCCCCAGCTGGTCAAAGGTGAAGCGCGCCCAGCCTTCGTCCTGGGTATTGAGCCACGTGTGATAGATCCCCACGCGCGGCAAGTCGAGCCGGTGGCGCGCCACCGCAGGCACGGCCCGTGTTGCCCGGAGGGCGAGCCCGTAGCGCTCCGCCACCTGGCCGGCCGCCTCCCGGCTCACGCCCTCAAGAATGATGGATCCGGCGGGAAACGTGTCGCGGTCGACGACGAACAACGACTCCGCCGCCCACGCGGCGGCTCGTGGAGCGCGATCCCGCAAGCCGTAGAGGGCCGCCAGTAGCTCGGTCTGGGCGCGATGCGCCACGACCCAGACGGATCCCTCGCCGATCGCCGACCCGGGAGCCGCCACTGTGTCGGTCACCGGCTCGAGTCCAGCCCAGCTGAACACCGCTGTATCATCGACCGTCTTCACATCGACCCCGTAGAGGTAGCCGAGGGTCCAGGCCACGTCATCATAGGGAGTTTGCGGCGCGTTCTGTGGGAAGTTCTGCTTGCCGAGCAAGGTCATGGCAAAACTGCGATACGGCTGGTTCAGGAGCACAACGAAATCCCCAGCGGAGTCGCCGGCGATCCGGCGGTGGACTTCGATGCCGTGCCGACGCAGCTGGTTCATGAGATAGGCCACTCGGCCGGGGTCGCGCTGGCGGGCGAGACCACGAATCACGAACGCATGCGGCGCCTCGCGCCGGCCCCGCTCGATGTTGTTTCTCCCCTTCTGCCAGAAGTTTCGCAGCAACGCGGCCCCGTTGGTCGCCGCGTACTCGAGCGACGCCAGCACGCCGGCCTGCATGTAGTTCACGTTATCCCGCGCTGACCAGCGGAGTTTGCGCGTGGGCGGCCAGGCACGGTACCACTGTCGCGACGTCGCCGAGTCGCCGGCGTAGCGCTGGTTCGAGAGATCGCGGACGAAGGTGTTGGCGCCGGCGTTCCCGAACGTCTCGTAGAATCGGCCGATGCCGTTGTGGTTGTTCGAGATCCACAGCAGATACCCGGGCCACCAGCCGTCGTAGAACCCCCAGGTCCACACCCCGGGCTGTCCCTGCGCCGTCAGCGCGGTGATGTCGTGATTCGCCAGGAGCTGCCACTCCGCAATCGTGATCGGATCGATGGTCTCGGGGTAAGGCCCGGTCCCAGTCGAGACGTAGAGCAACGGCACCGACTCGTGCAGGTCGAGCATGACCGTCGGATGCCAGCGGAAGTACTCGCGATAGACCGCTTTGGTGAGCTCCTGGGATATCTGGATGCCGTCGCGATTGTTGTCGTGAAAGACGTACTTGCCCCAGTATGGGCTCGAGCGGGGAAAGCCGTCGTCCCACTCCGTACGCTGCTTGGTATAGCGGTGGTACCAGTCCACTTGCCGGTCGCGGCCATCCGGCTCGGACACCGGATTGATGATGGTGATCACGCGCTCGCGGATCGCTCGGATCGCGGGCTCGTCGCTCACGGCGAGTCGGTAGGTTAGCTCTGTGAGCATCTCAGGAGAGCCCATCTCCGGAGAATGCAGGCCTCCGTTCAGGTAGTAGATCGGCTTTGCCTCCGCGAGCACCCCTTCGAGCTCGCCACCCGGCGTCGTGCGTGGGTCAGCGAGCCGCGCCGTCAGCGCGCGATATCCTTCCAGTCGGCTCATCGATGTCTCGTCCGCCACTACCACGAGCACGATCTCGCGACCTCCTTCCGTGCGGCCGATCGTCTCGACCCTCACGCGTGGCGTGGCGGCGGCGAGGGCACGATAGTAGGCATACAGATCCGCCGAGCGGTGCATGACCCCCGGCGCTCCAACGATGGTCCCGAAATGGTCACGGGGCGAGGGAATCGTGGGGTGATCGGGGAGTGAGGCGACCGAGGCCGGCAGGAACCTCGCGTCGGACGTAGACTCGCGCACCAGGCGCGCGTACGCCGTGTCGAGACCTTGCGCGTCGAGTGGGACGAGGCAGGTAGCCAGCAGCCAGGCACACGCCGACAGCGGCCGGGGGAAACGAGACGGCATCGGTGATCTCCCGCGTGCGGGGCGTCCGGGACAAACGGCAGGGGTGCTAATTGACGGGCCGCGCCGAACTTCGGCAAGCTGGATGAGACAAAGCCGCCAGCTATCTAGATCTCCTGATAGCTGGCGGCTGCCGACTGACGATTGTCTCTCAGTTCTTCGAAACCATTTTTGGCTCGATAGGAGCCGGTCCCTCGAATACAAGTTGACCGGCCTCGAACCTCGCCCCCCGCAGCGCGAGCGACAACACCTCGCCCAAGTCCTCGACCGGATGAACCTCGAGTGACCGGCGGACGTCCTCCGGCAGGTCATCGAGGTCCGCCTCGTTCTCCTTGGGGAGCACGATCGTCCTGATCCCAGCCCGCACGGCGCCCAGCACTTTCTCCTTGACGCCGCCGATCGGCAGCACGCGCCCGCGCAGGGTGATTTCCCCCGTCATCGCGAGGTCGTGCCGAGCCGGTCGCCGCGAAAGCGCGGACACCAGCGCGGTCGCCATCGTTACCCCCGCGGACGGTCCATCCTTGGGAATCGCCCCGGCCGGGACGTGCACGTGGATGTCGGTATCGGCCAGCCCGTCCGCCGGGATGCCGAGCTGGTCGGCGTGGGACTTCGCGTAGGTGAGCGCCGCCCGCGCCGACTCCTTCATCACGTCTCCCAGCTGGCCGGTGAGCACGAGCTCGCCTTTCCCTCGCATCAGGCTCGCTTCGACGAACATGATGTCGCCGCCTACCGGGGTGTAATACATGCCCGTGGCGACTCCCACCTGGTCCTCACCTGCTTTGTGCTCGGGGTGGACTTTGGGCCGCCCCAACAGGTCGTGGACGTCCTTGCGGTCGATGGTCACGCGCTCGGCTTCCCCGCCCGCGACCCTGCGGGCGACTTTGCGGCCCAGCTTCCCGATTTCGCGCTCGAGCTGCCGCACACCGGCTTCGCGCGTGTAGCTCGACACGATCTCCGCCAGCCCCTCATCGCTGATCGTGAGCTGCTCCGCGATGAGTCCGTTCACCTCGAGCTGGCGCGGCATTAGGTACCGCTTGGCGATTTCCAGCTTCTCTCGCTCCGTGTAGCCGGCAAACACGACCGTTTCCAGCCGATCGAGCAGCGGTCCGGGGATGCTCTGGAGAAAGTTCGCCGTCGCGATGAACAACACTTCCGACAGGTCGAACGGCACACCCAGATAGTGGTCCGTGAAGGAGTCGTTCTGGGCCTGGTCCAGCACCTCGAGCAACGCCGCGGCCGGGTCGCCCTGGAATGAGACGCCCAGCTTGTCCACTTCGTCGAGCAGGAACACGGGGTTCTTGGCCCCAGCCTGCTTCATGCCCTGGATGATGCGGCCCGGCATGGCGCCGACGTAGGTGCGCCGGTGGCCGCGGATGTCCGCCTCGTCGCGCGCGCCGCCGAGCGAGATGCGCACATACGGCCGACCCATGGCGCGAGCGATGGACTTGGCGATGGACGTCTTGCCGACGCCCGGCGGCCCGACGAACAGCAGGATCGAGCCCTTGGATTCAGGGTCGTTCTTTTTGTCGTCCTGTTCCGGCTGGTTCTGCTCGTCCGTTTCGGCATCCGTTTCCACCGCCTGGCGCTGCCGCAGCTGCCGCACCGCCAGGAACTCGAGCACCTGATCCTTGACGTCCGGCAGCCCATAGTGGTCTTCCTCGAGAATCGCGGCCGCGCGCTTCAAGTCGAGCGATTCCTCCACCCGCGAGTTCCAGGGAAGCTCCGCCACGGTCTCGAGATAGGTCCGAATGACCTGCGCTTCCATCGATTCGCGGCCCGCGCGCTCGAGCCGAGACAGCTCCCGCTCGACTTCCTTCCGGGCCGCCTCCGGGAGCTCGAGCGCCTCGAGCCGCTTGCGCAGCTCTGCGACCTCGGTCCCCTCGTCCTCCTCGCCGAGCTCCTTGCGGATCGCTTTCATTTGCTCGCGCAAGAACATTTCGCGCTGCCGCTCACCCAGCTCTTCTTGAACCTGGGACTTGATGTCCTCCTGGGCCTCAAGCACGCCGATCTGGCGTTGCACCTGCACCAACACGCGGCGCAGCCGCTCTTCCACGGCGAGTGTTTCGAGCAGCGACTGTCGTTCCGCAGACTTGAGCTCGATGTGTCCCGCAACCAGGTCGGCGAGGCGGCCGGCGTCGGTCACTTCCGCCAGGACCTGCTTCACCACCTCTTCGGGGAGGCCGGACTTTTGGCCCAACTCGGCAGCGCGCTCGCGAACTTCGCGATAGAGACCGATGAAGGTCGGGTCTCGCTCGTCGAGCGGCGCCAAATCGGGCGCGTCTCGGACCACGGTGCTCAGGTAGCCGTCCGTTTCGGTGTAGTGGACGGCCGTGCTGCGCCGCTCACCATGGAGCAGGATCTGCACGCCGTTCAGGCCGCGCTGCACCTGCCCGATCCGAGCCACCGTCCCCATCGTGTACAGGACGGACGGGGTCACGCGGTCGATGTTCTCCCGCTGCGACACCGCGAAGATGAGCCGATCATCGGACTTGAGCGCGGCCTCGATGGCCTTGAGCGTAGTGGGACGGCCCACCCCAATCACGGTGGTCACGCCCGGAAACAACACGACGTCCCGGAGTGGCAGCACGGGGAGCGTCAAACGATCAGGCATGTGCGATTCACCTCTAGAGAGAAGTCGGTCACGCGCGGCGTGAACGCATCCGTCATGCCATCATGAAAACACGGCTTCGTGCGGCAACGTTCCGATTACGGGCCGCCAAATGGGCATGATTTGACAAAAGTCGTCGCCCGTCGAGCGACGTCGGTCAGCTTGGCACACCGCTGCGACGTGCACGCGGACGGTGGACGGCTAAGCTGTGACCAGTAGATAGGTTGCATGGCTCTCCGAAGGGGGCTAAATCTATGGCCGAAATGCCCTTGAACCGGTTATGACCAACTCCGACCGATCGCTGGTTGGGCGATTGACCCAGGCGGTAGGCGGCTCGTACACGCTCGAAGGCGAAATCGGGCGTGGCGGGATGGGCGTTGTGTTTCAGGCGCGTGACGAGCGGTTGAAACGGCAGGTGGCCATCAAGGTCCTGCCACCGGATCTGGCGTTCCGGGAGGAAGTGCGGCTGCGCTTCCTCCGGGAAGCGGAAACGGCGGCGCGGTTGACGCATCCGAACATCGTCCCGATCCACAGCGTGGGTGAAGGGCCTGACGGCCTGGTCTATTTCGTGATGGCGTTCATTGACGGTGAGCCATTGTCGGCGCGACTCAAGCGCCGCGGCCGGCTCCCGGCCGAGGAATCACGACGCATCCTGATCGAGACGGCCGACGCGCTCGGCGCCGCCCATGCGCTGGGGATCATCCACCGCGACGTGAAGCCCGACAACGTCATGCTCGAGGGCAGCCGCGGGCGCGTGATGGTCACGGACTTCGGCATCGCGAAGGCGCTTTCCTCGACCACCGGGGGCGGCCTGACCGGAACGGGTGTCGCCATCGGTACACCCCATTACATGAGCCCCGAGCAGGCGGCCGGCGATCGTGAGATCGACGGTCGCTCGGACCTGTACAGCCTGGGGGTGGTAGGCTACCAGATGCTCGTGGGCGAGCTGCCGTTCCAGGCGCCGACGGTCCCGGGCATTCTGATCAAGCAAATCACCGAAGTCGCTCCGCACATCTCCGATCGCGTGGCGGATGTCCCGGAGGATCTCGCGGGGTGCGTGATGCGGTGTCTCGAAAAGGAACCGGACAGCCGCTGGCCCACCGCGGACGCCTTGCGACGCGCGCTCGAGTCCCGAACCTCCCCTGCCTACCGCCCGCGCCGTTCGTCGGCCGGCGCGAGCCGTCGCAGTCCCTCGGGCCTGCCTTCCTTGGCCGAGTCGGGCCTGCCTATCCCGCGCAGCCCGAATATCCCGCGTCGGAACCGGCCAAAGTCGAAAAAGGAGCTGGCGGCGACCGCGTCGGGAGAGCCGGAGATTGTGCGCAAGACGCGGGCGTCCTTCGTGTCCTGGGTCTCGGTGAGCGGTGGCTTGTTACTGCTCGACCTGATGAACGGTGGTGGCCTGAACTGGTCCTATTGGGCGATTCTGCCGTGGTTCGGCTTCGGGGTCCTGCCCCAGTTCATGAAACTGTGGCAAGCCGGCTACTCCTGGCGGGACGTTTTGCACCGGCCGTTGGCGGCGGACGCGGCGGACGTGCGCCTGGGATTCGCGCATGCCGGAAAGGCCGGGGTGCTGGCCGCGCCCACGTCCGGCGAGTTCGGGCGCCAGGCAGAGTCGATCCACCAGGCCCGGGGGGACTACCAGGCGATCATGAAGGTGGTGGAACGGCTGCCGAAGTCCGAGCAGAAGCTGCTGCCCGACGTCGCGGCGACCGCGAATGCGCTCCTCAAGCGCGCCGAGGAGCTCGCCCGCACCCTGCACACCCTGAGCGGCGATGTGGAGCAGGGTGCGATCGAACGCCTGGATGGCCGGCTGGCGACGCTCAAGCGGCTGCCGGATTCACCCGAGCGCGAACGACAACTGGCGCTGTTACAGCGGCAGCGCCAGGCGTTGGACGATTTGCTGCAGCGGCGCCAGGTGATCGAGGAACAGCTCGAGTCGTGCGTGTTGGCGATGCAAACGATGCGGTTCGACCTGTTGCGACTGAAATCGGCAGGCGTGGCGGCCGTCCTCAGCGATCTCACGCAGGCGACCCAGCAAGCCCGCGCCTTGTCGCGGAACGTGGATCACGTGATCGAAGCCGCCGGGGAAATACGCGAGGCGTTGGGCGAGGCACCGCCCGCCTGAGCGCCGGTTAGCCCCCGCGCCGACATTGGCGCATGAGGTCCGGTCCGTCTGCCCGCTCGATTCCGAACTCCAGTAGAGTCAGAAACTGCTCCGCGGCGACGTCACATGCGCGCCCGCGAAGCGCCGCCACCGCCCGCAACTCGTAAGCGCGGGCCCACCCGGGTTTCTTGAGGATTGCCTCCGCCAACACACTGTCGGCGGCCGCCGGCGGACCATCGAGGGTGAGCGGTGTCAGCGCCTGCGAGAGGAGGTCGCGCGGAAAGGGCGACCGCAGGCTGTTACGGGTGGCCCGCAGCGAGGCCCGCACGTCCACGACGACCTGCGGCCAGAGACTGTCGCGCGCAGCGAGCACGGCCAAGGTGGCCCGCGCGCGGGCGGTATCGGCACCCGCCACAAGCGCGCGGGCGAGCAGCGCACGCGCGCGCGCGGGCTGGTTCCGCTGCATCGCGAGGTTCCCGGCAATCAGCAGGGCGCGGGGATCCTCGCCGCGTGCGAGCACCCGCGGGAGCACCGAGTCGGTGAGGGCGGTATCGCCGAGGATGAGCGCGATCGATGCCAGACTCAGGTCCCAGAAGGGGTCGTCGGGATGCGCCGCCCGCGCGGCACGCACAAAAGGAAGGCCGGCCGGGTCGCCGAGCCGCGCCGAGAGTGAACGCGCGAATCGCAGCGGCGACAGGTTGTCCACCGATTCGGCTGGGGCTTGAATCGCGGCGAGGGAATCGAGGATCGCGCCCGACGCCAGCCGGTCGAGAAAACGCCGCGCGGCGACGAACTCCAGCTCGGGCCGGTTGTCGGTATGCGTCAGGGTCGCGCGAGTTATCAGCCGCGCCACACCTGAGTCCCCCATCACCTGGCGGTCGAAGTACTCCACCGCTGCATCGAGACCCAGGTATTCGTGGCCGAAGTGCGCGAGCGCGCCGCCCGGTCCCAGTAACTTGGTGACCCATGCCGTGTCCGGCACCTGGGGCTGCGCCGTGCCGACCACCATCAGATCGTAGGCGCCGCCGGTCCAGACCGTCACGTATGGGAACACCTCGCGCACATTGCGCAGGATGCCCGCCACCACCGGCAACGGCAGCTGATAGAGCTGGACCCACTGGCCGAATACGCCGTCCGGGGCGAGGTGCCGGCGCGCGATGCGATAGAACTCGGGTGTGTACAGCGTGGCCACCCCGGCCACCCACGGGTTGCTTGGTTCCGACACGATGACGTCGAACAGCTCCGGGGAGAGCTGCATGGCCGAGCGCGCGTCGTCCACGATGGCAGTGACGTTCGGGCGAGCCAGCACGTCGTTGTTGACGTGGCTGAACAGCGGGGCCATGGCCAGCACCGCCGGCTCGATCTCAACCACGCGCACGCGCTCCATCCCCGGCACGGCGGCCAGTACGGCGGTGGTCACGCCGCTGCCAAAGCCGATCGTCAGCGCCGACCGTGGGTCACGCTTCGCGGCGATCGGCCCGAGGCCCAACATCGTCTGCGTGTCCATGTCGCCGTAGTCGGAGGCATCCACCTTGCCGGTGACCTTAAGGGTCCGGCCGACGGTGGACTCCCACACCGACACGGTAGTGTTGCGCCCCTCGACGAACGCGAGCGGGCGCGCGCCCGCATGCGTCAGGAACGCGCGGCGTTCTGCCGGATTCATGTCCCCGCGACCGTAGATCGTCGGTCCCAGGTCGAGGACCCGCGTGCTCCAGCGCGACGCCCCGAACGCTGCCGCGAGTCCGACGCAGGCGAGCACCGCGCCGCCCAACACCCGCACCCGCAAGCGAACGTGCTCGGCCGATCCCTCGGCCACGCCGCGCGCCGCCAAGGCCGCCAGCGCGAAGGCGGCGAAGACGTTCACTACCAGACCGAGCCGCAGCGTGCGATCGGTGCCGAGGAGGCTGACGAGCAGGAACCCGGTGAGCGCGGCGCCGGCGATACTCCCCATGGTGTTCAACAGGTAGGCCCGACCGACGTCGCTGCCGCGGGCCTCGGTCGGTCGCGCGACGAGGTCGGTAAGCAATGGGAAGGTCATGCCCATCCCGATCGCCGGAACCAGCACCACGGCCGCGACGGCCCCCCCCATGAGCGCCAGGCGTCCGCCAGCCTCCAATCCATCGATCTGGAAGACCCAGATGATGTACGCCGGCAGGGAGCTGAAGAAAAACAGGAGCAAGGCCGCCCCGGCCGCCGTGATGCCCTGGGCGAGGGCTGCCGTAGCCGCGGTCTCTGACGGGGACGCGCGCCGTCGCGCCACGAGCGAGCTGCCGATGCCGATGCCCAACAAGAAACACAACAGCACGAGCGTGAACGCGTAGGTCGACCCGCCGACGACCATGACGAGGACGCGCGTCCAGGCGATCTCATCGAGCAGAGAGGCAAACGCGGTGACCGCGAGAAGGGTCACGGCGACTCGGCGGAGCGCGATCGGCGTTGGTGGGTGCGCCGCGACCTCGGGCTCGTTGGCCGTCGAGACTGGGGGGCTCGCGGGATCGGGTAGGCGAAGCGCGATGACGCCGATGGCCAGGTTCAACAGCGCCGTCCCCCACAGACTGGCCCGGATTCCCACGTGCTCGATGAGCACGAACCCCGCCAGGGCGGTACCAACGCAGGCGCCCAGGGTGTTGAGCCCGTAGAGTCGCCCGAGCGACGGCCGCAACTGCCCGCGATCGGCGGCGGTGAACGCGCGCGTTAGCACCGGCAGCGTGCCGCCCATCATGGTGGTCGGGATGAGGAGCACGATCCCGGCAAGTCCGAAGCGGAGGGCAACGCTCACCCCCGAGCCTGCCGGGAGTCCTTGTGCAATGGCGATGTAGCCGAGCTGGGCCAGTCCCAGCACCAGCGGCGACACCAGGCCGAACAAGCCGATCAGGATTTCGAGTTTGCCATAGAGGGCCGCCGGCCGGGGGTGCTGGTCGGCCCGGCGTCCGAGCCACCAAGCGCCGAGGCCGAGCCCGCCCATGTACGCCGCAACGACCGTCGTGACCGACTGGATCGTGGAGCCAAATGACTGATACAGGAGCCGGACCCACAGCAGCTCGTACACGAGCGCTGTGGCGCCGGACAAAAAGAAGAGGATGCTGTAGCCGAGAACCGGTCTAGAACGCATTCAGCTCCCGCATGGCCTGGGCGAGATCCTCGACCTGCGGGAGTATGAAGTCCTCGAGATCCGGGGCGTAGGCGACGAACGTATCGGTCGACGCGACGCGTTTGACGGGGGCATCGAGCCACGCGAAGCACTCGTCGCCGAGACGGGCGGCCAGCTCGGCGCCGTAGCCCCACGAGAGCGAGTCTTCGTAGGCAACGAGGACCTTGTTGGTCTTCCGAACCGAGGCCGCGATCGCGGTCCAGTCGACCGGCGAGAGGCTCCGCAAATCGATCACCTCCACGCTCACGCCGTGCTGCTCCTCGAGCCGCTTCGCGGCGACCAACGCACGCTGCACCACGGCCCCGTAAGTGACCACCGTCAGATCCGTTCCCTGCTTCACGACCTTCGCCTTTCCGAACGGGATCATGAAATTGGGGCCGGGGTTCGGGGCCTTGTTGTACGTCTGACGGTACAGGTGTTTGTGCTCGAGGAACAGGACGGGGTCGTCACAGCGGATCGCGGTGCGCAGCAGGCCGTTGGCATCGATCGCGGTCGCCGGACACACGACCCGCAGACCGGGGACGGCCGTGAAGATCACAGCACCTGTCTGCGAGTGATAGATCGAGCCGCCTTTGAGGTAGCCGCCGTAGGTGACGCGCACCACCAGCGGGCAACTGAACGCGTTGTTGGACCGCCAGCGCATGACCGCGAGCTCGTTGCGCAATTGATGGTAAGCAGGCCAGATGTAGTCGAAGAATTGGATTTCGACGACCGGCTTCAAGCCTCTGGTCGCGAGGCCGATGGCGCGGCCCACGATGTTTGCCTCGGCGAGGGGTGAATTGTAGACGCGCTGGCTGCCGAACTGGCGCTGCAGCCCCCAGGTGACCTTGAACACGCCCCCCTTCCCCTTCACGTCCTTCAAGTACTGCTCGCGGCTCACGTCGGCCACGTCTTCGCCGAAGACGAGGATACGCGGATCGCGCGCCATCTCATCCTTCATGCAGCTGTTGAGCAGGTCTACCATGGTGGTGGGCTCGCCCGTAAACCGCGGATCGTCCTCGGTGTCGAACTGCTCAGAGGTCGGATCGACGTCCGGCGAGTAGACGTAGAGGAGCGCGGTCTCGGGTTTCGGCTGCGGAGCGGCCAGGGCGACTTCCGTCGCCACCTGGATTTCCTCATCCACCTGACGCTTGATCGCGTCGATCTCGGCGACAGTGGCGATTCCCTCCGCGATCAGCCACTCAGGGAACGTGACGACGCAGTCTCGGCGCGCTTCATCCTCGCGCTCCGATGGCGGCCGGTAGTGCACCTCGTCGTCGGAGAGCGAGTGCGAATACGGGCGGGTCACGCGGGCGTGCACCAGTGCCGGGCCATGGCGCCCGCGGCAGTGCGCCGTGGCGCGCGCGAGCACCTCGTAGCAGGCGACCGGATCGCAGCCGTCCACTTCCTCGATGTACAGATCCGGGAAGTTCGCCACCAGCGCCGACACCGAGCCGCCCGGCGTCTGCACCTCGACCGGAACGGAAATCGCATAGCCGTTGTCCTCGATCAGAAACAGCACCGGGAGCTTGAGGTTGCTCGCGGTGTTGAGGGCCTCCCAGAACTCGCCCTCGCTGGTGGTGCCGTCCCCAGCCGAGCAGTACGCCACTTCGTCGCCGTGGATGGGCTTCTGAGAAAGGCCTTCCAGCTGGCTGTAGCGCAGCCACGCCTCGGCGCACCCGACGGCCTGGAGGAACTGGGTGCCGGTCGGGCTCGACTGGCTGACGATGTTGAGCGCCTTGTGCCCCCAATGGGACGGCATCTGCCGACCGCCGGAGTTCGGATCGTCGGCGGCCCCGACGGCCGACAGCAGCATTTCGGTCGGCGTCATGCCGATCGCGAGGCACAGCCCCCGGTCGCGGTAGTAGGGATAAAACCAGTCGTAGCCAGGCTTCAGCAGCTTGCCGGCGGCCACTAGCACCGCCTCGTGGCCGGCCCCGGAGATCTGGAAGAAGATCTTGTTCTGACGCTTGAGCTGGATCTCTTTGTCGTCCAGGCGCCGCGACAGGACCATGAGCCGATAGATGTCCAGCAGCTCGGGCTTGGCGAGCGGCGGGCGGGCGGACCGAGCCTCGGCGCGCGGACGGGTGCGGGCGGTCATGGGAAGAAAATAGCCTAGTGTCGCGGCGGTGCCAAAAGCTCGGACAAGCGCCCAAAATACGCCAACGCCGTTTGGGGGCGAAAAACGAACTCCTCGCGGGCGTCAGGCCCCCAACGCACCTCGGCCACACGAGCGGCGAGGGTGAACGCCAAGCGGGCATCGAGCGCGCTGTCGGTCTGGGCAGCCACCTTGAGCCGGGCCCGCACCCGCGCCAGGAACGGCAGCAACAACCTCGTGCGCCACTCATCCCGGGCCGTCAGCCAGGCGACCCGGGCGGGGGCGGTGGCGGAGAGCGTCGGCGCCACGCTGTCGGAGATCGCATCGTCAAACCCGGAGTCGGCCGCCAGGCTCCACCACACCGGGAACGGTGCGGGTTTCGGCAGTTCGACATCCGGCGCGATGCCGCCGCCGCCACGTACCACCCGTCCGGCGTCGGTGCGGAACTCCTGGAGCGTATCTTCGCCGGCGCCGCCCCGACCCGCGAGCGAGCGGTACCGCTCAGCACCGATGCCGCGATAGCGCCGCTGAATGAAGCGCCCGCTCGGGCTGACCACGTGACCGATTGTCAGACTCAGGGTTTCTCCGCTCGGCGGGACGAAGAAGGCGGTCTGCATCAAGGCCTTCCCGAAGCTGCGCCGTCCGAGCAGCAGCGCGCGGTCGTGGTCCTGCAGGGAGCTCGCCAGCGCTTCGGCCGCGCTGGCGCTGTGCTCATCGATCAGAACGATCAACGGCAGCGCCGCGAAGGCGCCGTCTCGCGTCGTGGTGTACGTCGTATCTACATCCCGCTTTCGGCCCATCGTCCTGAATACCACCGTGCCGCGCGGGAAGAATTCGGACGCGACGTCCACCGCCGAGGTGACCAGTCCGCCGGGGTTGCCGCGCAGGTCCAGGATGGCCTGGCGCATGCGCTGACCCTTGAGGCGATTCAATGCGTCGTGCAGCTCCTTGCCCGCCCCTACCCCGAACTCCTCCAACCGCACAAAGCCCGTGATGGAGTCCACCATTCTGGCCACCGAGACCGAACGGAACTGAAGAAAGTCCCGCTTCACGTTGACGGCGAGCGTGTCGGGCTCGAGCCGGGGTCCACGCTCCAGGCGGAGTCGCACCTTCGAGCCCTTGGCGCCCGCGAGCCGCAGCTCGAGCGTGCGCACGGAGAGGCCGGCGACGGAGGTGTCGTTCACCATCACCAGCCGATCGCCCGGCAGGATGCCGGCCTTGGCGGCAGGACTCCTCGGCGTGACGGCGAGGACGGTGACGGCGCTGTCGACCTCTTCTAGCACGAGCCCCGTGACTGCCAGCTCCCCGCGCTCGATGGCGTTCAGTTTCTCGTAGTCGAGTCGGGAGTAGAAGGCGCTATGCGGATCGAGGGCCCGCAGCATGCCGTCGATCGCGGCGTGCACCAGCTGGGCGTAGCTGACGGAATCGACGTAGTTGATGCGGACGTGGTTCAAGACGCCGGAAAATGCCTGGAGCTCCTCGTAGGCCGAGCGCTGCTGCGCGGGAAGCCGGCCCACAAGCGCGGCGCACAGCAACAGTGCCGCTCCGGCGGCACGACCCCGCCCCCCCGGGAACCGACTAGTGGAGCGCATTGAGACGCTGCTTCGCGTCGGCCACCTGAGGCCCGTAGCGGGTTGGGGCGCGGGCGATGAAATCGTTGAACGCCACGCGGGCCTCGGCCGTCTTGTTCTGGTGTTGCTCTACGACTCCGAGGAAATAGTACGGGCGGGGGTCGCGCGGGTTGGCGGCGACCGCTTCCTGGAGTGCCTTCTCCGCATCGATCCATTGGTTGGCACGTGCCAGGGTCTTGCCGAGATCGAGCAACAGACTCGGGTCGTCGGGATTGGCGTTGACCGCCGCCCGCCGTTCGCTCACCGCTTGTGGCATCATGTTGTGCTCTTCATAGATCTGGGCGAGCCGTACGTGGGCCATGTAGAGTCCGATATCGTTCTGCAGCGACTCGCGAAACAAGTCGATCGCCTCGTTGAACTGTCCCGCTCGCTGCCGCATGACACCCAGGATGTAGCGGAACTCGTTGGTGCGCAGGGGCACGCGGAGTGTCGAGTCCCGCTTCTTGTTCTCGGTATCGAGATACCGATTCAGGATGGTCTGAAAGTCCCAGGCGGCTTCGTCATGTCGGCCGACCTGCGCCGACGCAAGCCCATGCCAATAGAGCAATGTGTTCCACAAGCGATCCGAGTGCCGATCGCCGTTGATCGCGAAGAACACTCGCTGGAATCGATCGTAGGCCGCATGATACTTTGCCAGGTAATACTGATCGAGGCCGTCGCGGTAGTCGGCGAACCACTCCCCGAAAAACAACTTCAGGGCGTCCAAGTACTGCGTCGAGCGGGGGAACACGGCATCCCCCAATCGAAGCTCGACCAGTGGATCGATCATGAACGCCTGACGATACATCCGATCCGATTCTTCGACACTCGGCTTCCACTCCGTCGGCACACGGTTTTCATTCTCTTCGTCCGCCAACGAGGAACGTCGCGCGTAGGGCAGGAACGACAGGGCGGTGTAGGCCGCAGAGAACCTGGCATCGATGCGGATGGCGAGGTGAATCGCCGAGTCGGCGTCGTCGTAGCGCTTTTCGTTCCAGTAGGCCAGCGCGACGTTGTAGTGCGCGGCCGCGTCATTTGAGTCTTTGCGGGCCGCCTTCTCGAGATCCGCAAGGCTCGCCGACAGTCGGATCCGCTGGGCGGCGACGGGCGGGACGGCGCACGCCGCAAGCACGGCGATCACGATCACGGCACTGTTCATGGCTCCTCCGGATGTCGCTCTGGCCGTTACGGCAACGTAGCCAATCGCTGCCTAGCCTCCGCAATCTCCGTGCTCATGCGGCTCGGCGCGATCGCCACGAACCGCGTGAGAGCAGCCTTCGCCTCTTCGGGCTTGTTCAGTTGCAGCTCCAGGAGACCGAACTGATATAGCACGCGAGGGTTGCGACCATGGGCCTGTGCCTGACGCAGCACCTGCTCCGCTTCGGCCAGCTGTCCCGCGTCGCGCAGGATTTCCCCCAGATCGGCGAGCAGGCTTGGATCCTCAGGGCCGGTCTGCACCGCGCGGCGGGCCTCCTCGATCGCCTGAGGCCACATCTTGACCTCGGCATAGAGGCGGGCGAGACGCACGTGCGCCATATAGAGGCCGAGGTCGTTGGCCAGCGCCTCCTGGTACAGCGCCATCGCATCGGCCGGCCGGTGGGCTCGTTGCTTGAGCAGCGCCAGGAGGTAGCGGTAATCGTTGGTGGTGAGATCCAGCTGGATCAGCGAATCGCTCGCCTCGTGCTTCAGGGAGCGGTCCAGCAGGACCTGGATGTCGGCGATGGCGCGCGTGTAGCTTTTCAATTGTGCGGCGGAGAGACCTCGAATCCAGAACAAACCGCTCGGGATCGAATCGACCGGCTGATCCTTGAACTGGCGTTGGACATAGAGATCCGCCGCGTTGTAGCACAGCTCGTAGCGCCAGCCGAAGGCGCTCATGGCCAGATCCAACAGGTAGTCCGTCGTGTACTGTCCGTACTCCCGGACGATAATCATGTCCTGTTTGAGCGGCGGTGCTCCCATCACGCGGAAGTCCACCAGCGGGTCGATGAGGAACGCGCGGTGGAAGAGCCGCTCGGACTCCGCGACTGAGTCGCGCCAGGCCGGCGGCACTTTCCCTCGCGCCACTTCGGACCAGAGCTTGGGGCGCCGATCATAGGGGAGGTAACCCAGGAGCAGCCAAGCGGGTGCGTAGCGCGGATCGATGTCCACTACCTGGCGCGCCACGCGTCCCGCGTCGTCGTAGCGCTTGACGATGTCGTAGCGGAGCGCGAGGCGGTACAGCGCCTCGGGGTCGAGCGAGTCCTGACGGGCGGCCGCCTCGAGCTGCTCGAGGCTCGGGGGTCGCGCGACAGTCTGGCCGGCGGTTGGCGAGCCAATCGCCAGGAGAGCGATGATCAAGGTCAAACAAGACGGCCGCAACAGAAACCTCCCCTGCGGAAGGTGCTCGGGGAGTCGAACATGGCCCATCCAGTCCGCCCTCGATAGGGCCCTCCCGCGACTGGATGGGTCGGAAATGCGACAGCTTGGCGCCGTCACTGCACCGATCAGAATTCCATGTGCTGGCTTGTGGCATCCATGGGGCACCCTGGAAGGAAGAGATCCTTATGGCCTCTGGCTGCGGTGCCGCGCGCGCAACGAATAGTCCTGCTCGTGGGGCGCGACAATCATGTTGGAGATGGTCTGGTGTGGCCAGATCACGCGCTCACGCAGCGCGGTCGAGTTTAAGGCGGAATCAGTCTTCGCGCAGCAGTCCCATGATCGGACGCCGCAGCTGCCTGCGCAACGGCGCGAGCATCGCCGCTCCCGCGCACACCGCCAACACCAACGGCACGCCGGCGAGCACCACGGGGTCCGCGGCCACGGCACCCGGCACAACCTTGGCCGCGCCGACCGTCGCGACCGCGACGAGCGCCACGCCCGCGACCAGCCCGGCGAGCACGCCCCGTCCGTTGCGTGCCAGGATCAGACGCATCACGCTGCCCGCCGTGGCACCCAGCGCCTGCCGCACGGCGATCTCCCGGCCCCGCTGCGTGACGAAGAACGCCGCGATGCCGTACACGCCGATCACCGCCAGTGCGAGAGCGAACACCGTCATCACGCCTGCCACCCACGCAGCCAGGCGCTGCGGCAGCAGAAAGATCCCGAGTGCCTCGTCCATGGGTCGCAGCACCGGCACGGGCAGCGCGGGGACCACGTCGCGCAGCACCGAGGGCACCGCGGCGCTCACCGCCGCGCCGAGCCCAGTGTGTGTGCGAACGTGCAGGACCGTCGCGGCGTTGTACGCCTGCGCCAGCGGCACGTAGTAAAACGGCTCGCGCGCGCAGCTCGGCATCCGCAGCGACGCCCACGATGCGGAAGTCGCGCTGGTACTGCCCCCGGTTCACATGAAACGTCCGCTCGAGCGGCG
This sequence comes from uncultured Gemmatimonadaceae bacterium, assembly GCA_964596925.1. GTDB lineage: Bacteria > Gemmatimonadota > Gemmatimonadetes > Gemmatimonadales > GWC2-71-9 > DASTHG01. The sequence continues at coordinate 57,479 of CAZQWQ010000021.1, forward strand.
AGTCGCCGGGCCACAATAGCCGCGCCATCGTCGCGTTGACGATCGCCACGCTCGGTTGCCTCGCATCGTCGCCGTCCACAAAGTCGCGCCCGGCGAGCAACGGGATCTGCAGCGTGGCGAAGTAGCCGGGCGACACGCGGTTGATGTTGGCGGGGAAGCCCGGCCGATCACCCGGCACCTCAATGCCCGGCACCCACACAGGGCCGAACGACGAGCGCCCGCCGCGCGGCAACTTGGTAGCCAGGGCCGCGCCCGCCACGCCGGGCAGAGCCACGACGCGCGTCCGGATGGCCCGCTGCAACGCCGGTCCCGCCGCGGGCGCCGTGCCGCGCTGCTCCAGATCCACGGCCGCCACCAGTACATCGTCGCCATTCCACCCGGGCTCGAGCGCGCGCAACGTGCGCAACGACCTCCCGGCGATCAGCGTCGCGGCGAGCAGCACGCTCGTCGCGGCGACCTGCACGCCCACGAGGCCAGAGCGCAAGCGCAGCAGCCGCGGCGAGGCGGACGCACCGCCTTCGCGCAGCGCGGGCGCCAACTCGAACCGGCCGGACCGCAGCGCGGGAAGAATGCTGAACGCGAGCGCGGTACCCATGGTCAGGACGACCGCGAACAGCAGCACCGCGCCGTCGATGCCGAGATCGGCGCCGAGTCGGCCGGGGAGGGCCACGGGCGAGGTGACGCCGCGAACCAATCCCACGAGCCAGGTCGCGGCGATCACGCCGATCGCACCGGCCGCGGCGAAGAGGATGCCGACCTCGGTGAGGATCTGGCGCGCCAGCCGCCCCTCGCCGGCGCCGATCGCGCGGCGCACCGCGAACTCCCGCTGGCGCTCCGAGGCCCGGGCCAGGAGGACCGTGGTCACGTTGAGGCACGCCATGCCGAGCGCGAGGCCGACCAGCACGAGTAGCACGCCCAGAAACGCGGCGACGGGACCACGCGCCAACGCGGGCAGGGGGCCCCACGCGTCCACCTGCACCGCGTAGGGATGCGCCGCCGTGGCTTCACCGGCGCTCACGGCGTAGCGGTCGGCTCTGGCCGCTCAAAGCACGCGCCGCTGCCCTTGTGGTGAAGCTGCCGCGCAGGCGACCCAGCAGCTCGAGCGACCCGGCGCCGCGCGCTAGCTCGTCGGGCGGGGTTGTGCCCGGAAGCCCAAGCCCCAGGGGGACGAACACGTCCATGAGCAACCCGGTGTGATGGCCGGCGAACCCCGGGGGGAGCACGCCGAGGATCTCGACAGCGACGTCATTGATGCGCGTCGTGCGCCCCACGACGGCCTGGTCGCCGCCGAACTCGGCCTGCCACAGGTGGTGCGTGATGACGGCGACTGCGGGCGCGGTGACGCCGCCGGTCTCGTCGGGAGCGAACGTGCGGCCGCGGGCGGCGTGTGTGCCGAGCAGGCCGAAGTAGTCGCCGGCGACCGCGAGGGACCCGCGCGCGACGGGTCCCCGGCTGCCTTCGACCGATACCGACTGCACCGACAACGCCGCCAGTCCCTCGAGCACCGCGTCCCGCGCGGCGAGGTGCCGGTACATGCGGAACGTGACGTCGGTGCCCTCGCTGCCTACGAGACGACTGATCAAGACCAGTCGCTCGGGCCGCGTGACCCCCGGGACCGGCTTGTACAGGGCTGTGTGGATGACGCTGAAGACGGCGGTGTTGGCAGCGATGCCTGTGGCCAGCGTGAGAATCGCTGCCCCGGCGAGTACGGGGCGGCGCCATAACGCGCGGACGGCGTAGCGCAGATCCAACCCGAAGGCGTCAAGCATTTGGTATCATGTACGAGAACCACCTTCACCACGTTCCAGGGAGGCTCTCATGATGCGTGCGCTACCGATTCGTACTCGTGTTCACGGTGTTGCCCCAAACGCCGCAGACGCCGCCGCGGTGTGACGCGCCGGCAATTCTCATCTGGGACGGCGACCTCCAATTGCGAAGTTGGCGGTCACACGGATAGCAGTCGATATTTCGGTGAGCGACCCGCCATCACTCGCTTGTCGAGGACACCCCATGGATGCCACAGCCAAGAAGACCGTGCTCCGACATTTCCCCTATGGCCTCTACGTGGTGACCGTCACGTCGGGCGGCGAGGAGCACGGCATGACGGCCAACTGGATCACCCAGGCGGCGTTCGAGCCACCGATGATCGTCGTGGCCCTCGAAAACACGTCGAAGACGATCGAGATGATCCGCGACGCCCACTATTTTGCGGTGAGTCTGCTCGCCTCAGGGCAGCGAGAGCTGGCCGGCAAGCTGGGACGGTCCTCAGAGCAGGCGCCCCAAAAGCTCAAAGGGATCAAGACCAAGCCGGCGCCCGTGTCTAAGACGCCGGTACTGGCGGAGGCGCTCGGGTGGGTGGAGTGCCGCGCGATCGCCTCGCTCCCCGCGGGCGATCACACGCTGGTGCTGGGCGAGGTAGTGGAGGCGGGGGTGGAAAGCGCCGACGCGCAAGCGCTCACGTTGCAGGAGGCGGGTTTCAAGTACTCCGGCTAGCTGTCGGCCATCAGCCATCAGCTCTTTCGGTAGACGACCTTTCCACCGACAATGGTCACCACAACCCGAGCCGTGGCGAGGGACTCGGGAGCCATGGTGAACAGATTCTGGTCGAGGACGATCACGTCCGCGTCCCGCCCGGGGGCGAGCGTCCCCCACTGCTGTTCCGCGAACACCGCCCAGGCGTTCCCCACCGTATAGGCCCGCAGCGCTTCGCTCAACGTGATCTTCTCCGCCGGGACCCACCCGGTCGGATTCTTGTTGTCCGAGGTGCGCCGCGTAACGGCCGTGGATACGCCGATCAGCGGGTCGAGCGTCGCCACCGACCAATCGGACCCGAAGGCGAGCGGTGCGTCGCTGTCCAGCAGGGAGCGGAACGCATAGGTCGTCTTGATGCGTTGCGGCCCAATCCGCTGATGCACCCAGCGGCCGTCGTCGATGAGATGCGCTGGCTGCATCGATGGAACGATGCGCAGCGCGCCAAACCTGGGGATGTCCTCGGGTCGGAGATGCTGCGCGTGCTCGATGCGGAGCCGCCGGTCGCGAGCGCCGTGCGCCCTGGCGACGCTGTCGTAGATGGCGAGCAGCATGGCGTTGGCCCGGTCGCCGATCGCGTGCACGGCGATTTGCAGGCCGGCGGAGTCCGCGTTGCCGATCCACGCCCGCATGTCGGCCTGGGAATTCCGTAGCAGCCCGTGGTAGCCCACAGAATCATCGTAGGCGTCGAAGAAATACGCCGTGCGGGAGCCGGCGGACCCGTCCATGAAGCCTTTCAGCCCTGCGATGCGCACCCAGGCGTTACCCGAACTCGAATTGGCGATGCTGTCGGCCACGGCGCGCCACCCGGCAAGCGGAAGGTAGAGATAGGCGCGCAACGTGAGGCGCCCAGCGGTTTCGAGACGGCGGTAGCTCGTGAGGTGCTCCCAGGAGGCCGACATGTGCACCGTCGCGGTGAGACCGAGGGACGCAGCGTAGACCAACGCGCGGGCGAGCGCCGAGTCCATCTGCTCGGCGGTGGCCGGAGGGATTGCCGCGTAAACCAGGTCCATCGCCTGGTCCTTGACGATGCCCGTCGGTTCGCCCGTTCTCGCGTCGTGCTGGATCTCTCCCCCCAATGGGGTGGGAGTCGCCTTCGTGACTCCGGCGGCCGCAAGGGCCGCCGTGTTGGCGAGCGCCGCATGGCCGTCCAGCCGGCTGATGAACACGGGCGTGTTGGGGGTGACCGAGTCGATCCATTCACTGCGCGGCAGCTCTTGCCCGGGCCATAGCGTATGATCCCAGTCGCCACCCAGGATCCACTGTCCCGGCTGCAGCTTCGCGGCGTACTGAGCGATCCGCTGCACGAATGCTTGCGGCGTCGCGGCATCGCGCAGGTCGAGCAAGCCAAGCTGGAAGCCGCCGTCCACGAAATGATTGTGCCCGTCGGCGAAGCCGGGCATCACGAGCCCGCCGCGCGCATCGATCACCAGCGTGCGGGAGCCCACGTATTTCGCGATCGACGCCGAATCCCCAGCGGCGAGGATCTTGCCTCCTTGTATCGCCACCGCGCCCGGTTGGGCCTCACCCGATGAGAGGCCGGTCCACACCATCCCACCCTGAATCACCGTGTCCGCCTTCGGTCCGCAGGCGGGGAGCACAAGTGCGAGCACACACGCGACGAAGCGGCGCGACATGGGGTCTCCGGTCAGCGAAGCTTCGTGACGCGACGGATGGTCTCGATCGCCGCGAGCGGGTCGACGTTGGGCGCGTGCTGCGGCGGCGCCGTCGTGAGGGCGTCGCGGACGTCGAGCAGCACCTCGAGCAGCAGCTGCTCGCGCTGATAGGCGGCGTCGAGATCGAGCATGCGTCGCTCGTCCCCGGCCGTTTTGGCACGGTCGTAGGCCTCGCGGTAGATCGTCTCGAGGTTGGCGAGAATGCGGTCGCGGGGGCGGGGCATGGAGAGCCAATATAGAGGCGACGGCAGATAATGCGACGGAAGATGGAGCGCCGGCGGTGTCAAGTTGTTGCACTGAGTCTCTTCCCTAATCTGCGCCTCACCTTCGGCGAATATCCTTCCGTCGTCTCACCTTCCGTATGGAGAGTGTGGGGGTGATTTGGGAGGACAGCGCCGTGGTAGTGGACCACAACCTCATCTCATCGCGGACGCCCGCCGATCTCCCGCAGTTCTGCAAGGCGTTGATCGCGGCCCTCGCCCAGAGTCCGCCGGACTAGTCCGCGCCTACCCCACCACGCTTCGCAACACCAATCCGCTTGGTACCTTGGGGATGAAGTACGTGGACTTGGGGGGCATCACGTCCCCGGCGTCCGCGACAGCGAACACCTGCTCTACACGGGTCGGATTGAGCAGGACGGCCGCCAGGGCCTTGCCGTGATGGGCCAGCTGTAGCGCCGGCGTCGGATCTGGCGTGTAGGTGAGAGTCGGCGTGGATTTTCCGGCGGCGAGGATCTCCTGCACGACGAGCCGCTCCACGATGGCCACGTCGAGCGAGCGCACGGCGGGCGTACGACCGAGCTCGGGGAGGTCCGCGAGCGGCGCGTCCGCGCGCAATCGCATCAGGAGGTCGCGCTCGCCTCCGCCGCTCGCGACGATGCACGCCGTCCCATCGTGCGCGGCGGCCGTGAGCAGCTGCACCGGGTCCGCACCGGCCGGCACGGGGGTGATGTCGAAAAAACGCCGCCACCCCGGCTCGAGGCCGATCACGTCGCGATCGGCGGCGTAGATCACGCGGTGGGTGGGCAGCACAACGAGCCCTGGATCGCGCGCCGAGACGACGAAGGCGAGCAGCCGGTCAGCGGCCGGATTCTCACGGGCATAGGCGACCGCCGTCTCGTAGCGGTGGTGGCCGTCCGCGATGTAGAGCACCGACCCGGCCACGTCCGCCAGGCGCGCCGCTTCCGGGCCTGAGATGACCCAGAGCTTCAACTCGACGGCGTCGAGCTCGGCGGTCGCATCGGGTGCCCGCGCACCGTCAGTGATGGCCCGCAGGCCGGCGGCGAGCGCGCCGTCGGCGTCGGGGGAGAGCAGGAAAATCGATTCGAGACTGGTGTGCGTCGCTCGCAAGAGCTCGAGGCGGTCCACCTTGGGGCCCCGGTGCGTTCGTTCGTGCGGCCGAATGCGACGGGTCTCGTACGGCTCGGCCGCCGCCGCCGCGAACATGCCCACGCGGGTCCAACGCGCGCCGCCCGGCGCCGTGAACGTCTGTGCTACCACGTACACCGCGGGTGCAGGGTCGGGAGCGATCAGGCCGCCATTGCGCCACGCGGCGAGTCGCACCGCCGCCGCCTGGTAGCGGTCCACGCCTTCGGCGGCTTCTGGCAAAATGAGATGGACGATGTTATTCGGGTCCGCCGCGGCGTACCGCTTGCGCTGCTCCATCGAGATGACGTCGTAGGGTGGCGCGATGAGGCGGGAGAGCGCCGCCACGTCGGCGTAGCGCTCCCCCACGAACGGCGTCACAAGCGGCGTGTCGATGCCCATCTTGCGTGGGAGACTCCCGTGGCGTTTCGCGAAGCCCAGACAACCACCAGTGGATCAGCCAATATAAGGAAGGTTACTGCTCGCAGTCACCGGCCGCGTCGCCGCCCGCTGGACCAGGAAGGAACGCTGATCTCCTCGTACATGCGTTCGTAGGAGACCAAGCGATCGGCGTCGACGTCACCCGCCGCGGCCGCCGCACGCAGCGCGCACCCGGGCTCGGCCAGGTGTCGGCAGTTGTCGAACCGACACCGGTCGAGATAGGGCCGGAAATCCGGAAAGCACGCGCCCAGCTCGTCGGGCGCGATCCCCCAGGCGCTCACTTCCCGCATCCCAGGTGTGTCCACTACGTAGCCCCCCAGAGCGAGTGGGACGAGCTCCGCCGCGCGGGTCGTGTGCTTTCCGGTGCGCCACTTCTCGCTGACTGCGCCGATGCGCAGCTTCAACCCCGGCTCGAGCGCGTTCAACAGGCTCGACTTTCCCACTCCGGACGCGCCGGTGAACACCGATTCCCGGCCGCGCAGCAGATCGCGCAGCGCGACCAGGCCCTCCGGGGACTTCACCGACGTGGAGAGCACCTGGTAGCCGGCCGGAGTGTAGCGGCGCGCCAGTGTCTCCGCGACAGCGCGGTCGAGCTCTACCTTGTTCACGACGACCGCGGCCGGGAGCCCGTTGGCCGCGGCGATGACGAGAAACCGGTCGACCATTCTGGGGTTCGGCTCGGGGTCCTGCGTGGCGGCGACCACCACCACCTGGTCCACGTTCGCGGCAATCGGCTGGGAGCGCCGGGCGCCTCCGCCGGTGCTGCCGGCCGCCGCGCGACGAGCCAGGACGCCGTTCCGCTCGCGCACTCGACTGATGGTCGCGGGGCCGTCACCGTGCTGTTCGAGCTCGACGCGGTCGCCCGCCACGACGCGACTGTCGTCGGCGTGCTTCATCTTGCCGCGCAGCACCGCGGTCACCTCACCCGCGGCGGTGTGTACCCGATACGTCCCGCCGCTGCGGGCCAGGATTACCCCGGTGATCACGTCTGGCCTTGGTCGGCAATACAGCGTTCCAGCTGCTGCTGCACCTGATGCAGTGTCATGGCGAGGAGCGGTGCGAGCGCATCTTCCGGGGTGAAGCCATGCGCGAGATACTGGGTTTCCAGGTGGCCGTCGGGACGGTCACCACCCTCGGCCCAACGCACGAACAGTAGCGCCGCGCCATACCGACCGGTGGCATCCGGGTCGTCGTCCGCCAGCGGGGATACCGAGTAGGCCCGCCCGTCGCCGCCCCCGAACGCTGGGGGCCGTCCGTGGATGCGCTGGTAGCCGCCCAGGGTGGCCTCATCGTCGCTCAGCGCCGGCGTAGCGACTCCTTCACGACGTTGCCAAAGATGAACCCGATGTTGGCGGGGCGCTCGGCGAGACGACGCATGAGGTAGGGGTACCAGTGACCGCCGAACGGGACGTACACGCGCATCTGGTGGCCCACCTCGCGCAGCTCGTGCTGCAGGTCGCGTCGCACGCCGTACAACATCTGGAATTCGTAGCGCGACGGATCGATGCGCTTGAGCTTCGCGAACGCCTGCGCGATCGCGATGATCCGCTCGTCGTGCGTCGCGAGTCCTGGATAATTGCCCCGGTCCATCAGTCGTTCCATGCAGGCGACGTAATTCGCGTCCACGTCCCGCTTCGCGGGGAACGCCACGCTCGCGGGCTCCTTGTAGGCGCCCTTGCAGAGTCGTACCCGCGCGCCGAGCGCAATCATCGCCTCCGTGTCCTCCGCGGTGCGTCGCAGGTAAGATTGCAGCACCACGCCGACCGTGTTGCCGAACTCCGGGTAGAACGTCCGCCCGAAGAGCTCGAGCGTCTTGGCGGTGTACGCAGACCCCTCCATGTCGATGCGCACGAACGAGCCATGCTGCTTCGCGCACGCGAGGATAGCCCGCACGTTGTCGACGCACAACGACTCGTCGATATCGAGCCCCATCTGGGTGAGCTTGACCGAGACGTTGGCGTCCGCGCCGGCCGCGTGGATGCGGTCGAGCAACTGCACATAGATGTCCCGCGCCGCTCGGGCCTCGGCGGCGTTGGCCACCGACTCGCCCAGGAGATCCAGGCTCGCGGAAATCCCCGCCGCATTGAGATTGCGCAGCGCCGCCAGTGCCGTGTCGACCGTTTCGCCGGCCACGAAGCGCGACGCGAACCGGCGGGCGAGGCCGTTGGAGCGAACAAATCGGAAAATCCGGGGCTGCTCGCTGAGCCAGAGCAGACTGGCGCGCAGCATCAGGGATAGAACCGGGTCCGGGCACGGGCCTGCTCCACGATCACCTCGCAGGGCGCGAAGCGGGGACCGAGACGCTCGGCCAGCCGCTGTAGGTCCGCATAGATGCGGTCGGCGCCCAGTTCGTCCAGGTACCGAAGCGGCCCACCGCGGAACGGAGGGAAGCCGAACCCGAAGATTGCGCCCATGTCACCGTCGCGGGGCGATCGCACGACCCCCTCGCCCACGGCGCGGGCCGCCTCGTTGAGCATTGCGTACGTCAGCCGCTGCGCCACTTCGGCCATCGGGATCCCGCCGTTCGGCTGGACGCCGAGCAGCCGATACACTGCCGGATCGCTGCCGCCTTTCTCGCCGTTCCGATACGTGAAGAAGCCCTTGCCCGCCTTGCGACCGAGCCGACCATCCTGCACCAGGGCACCAAGCGCGGCGGGCGGGGCAAGACGATCCCCGAACGCCGCCTGCAACACACCGCCCGCGTGCTGCGCGACGTCAAGGCCCACCTCGTCCAACAGCGTGATCGGCCCCACGGGAAAACCGAACTGGACCATCGCGCGATCGATCTCCTCTACGGAGACTCCCGCGAGCAGCAGGTGGGCCGCCTCGTTCATATAGGGCGCGAGGATACGGTTCACCCAGAACCCTGGCGTGTCCTGCACCACGATCACCGTCTTCCCCATGCGGCGACCGAACGCCACGGCGGTGCTCACCGTCGCGGGGGCGGTGCGCGCGCTGGGAATCACCTCCAGCAGTGGCATGCGGGCGACCGGCGAGAAAAAGTGCATCCCGATCACCTGCTCAGGCCGGTTTGCGCCCGCGGCGATTTGCGCGATCGGAATCGTCGACGTGTTGGAAGCGAATACAGCGTGCGCGGGCACGACGGCCTCACACTCCCGGAGGACCGTCTGCTTGACGGCGAGGTCTTCGAATACCGCTTCGATCACGAGTCCCGCGGCGCCGAAGCCGGCGTAGCCGTCGCCCCCCGACAGGAGCGCGGTGAGCCGAGCATGCTCGGACGGGGTGATGCTGCGGCGCTTGAGACGCTCGTCTACAATCTCGCGCGCGACCGCGAGGCCTTTGGCCACGCGCGGCAGATCGGCATCCCTGAGGCGCACATCGACCCCGGCTTGCACGACGGCCGTCCCCGCGATCCCCGAGCCCATGAACCCCGACCCGACCACGGCGAGCCGCTTCACCTCAGCGGGCTTCGGGGGGTTCGGCACCCCGAGGTCTTTCTTCAAGGCGGTCGTTGCGAAGAAAATCCGGACGAGGTTGCGCGACACGTCGCTGACGGCCAGCTGGCCGAACAGCTGTGATTCGCGAGCCAGCCCGGCGCGCAGTCCGTGGCGCAGCCCGTGGGCGACGGCGTCCAGGGCAGCGAGCGGGGCCGGGTAGTTGCCCTTCGTCTGCTTCAGAACCTGCTTGCGCGCCTGGCTGAACACGAGCAGGCGTCCCAGCGGGTTGCCGTCGAGCAACCAGCCAGTGAATCCACCACGCCGCTTGCGGCGCGGCGCGCCGCGGTCCGCCATCCGGCGCGCCGCCGCGATCGTGATGTCCTTGAGGATTGGCGGCGGGACGAGCTCGTCCACGATCCCCAGCCGCAACGCTTTCGGGGCTCGCTCGCTCCTGCCCGCAAGGATGATGTCGAGCGCCGCGCGCGCCGATCAATCGAGGGAGCCGCTGGCACCCACCCGCCCCGGGGAGAATGCCGAGCTGGATCTCGGGGAGGCCAAGCTGGGTCTTGGGATGATCGGTCGCGACGCGATAGTGACAGGCGAGCGCGAACTCGAGCCCGCCCCCTAGACACGCCCCATGGATCCCGACCGCCACGGGTTTCGGGAAGGCCGCCACGCGGTCCAACATCGCCTGGCCGTCCCGCGACAGTTGTTCGGCGTCCGCCGCCGTCTCGAGCTTGACGAACTCCTCGATGTCGGCGCCGGCGATGAAATTGTCGGGTTTGCCCGAGAAAAACGCGACCGCTCGGACGCGGGCGTCGCGCTCCAGCGCGACGAGCATCGCGTACACCTCGTCCTTCACCATTTGCGAGATGACGTTAACGGGGGCGTCCGGCTTGTCGAGCGTGACGACGGCGATGCCGTCCTGCACATCCCAGGTGAGCGCCGGCATCAGCGTCGTTCCAGCACGATGGCGGACGCCATGCCGCCCTGGGCGCACACCGAGATCAATCCGAACTGGACGTCTCGTCGTTTCATCTCATTGGCCAACGTGGTGACGAGCCGGCCGCCCGTTGCCCCGAAGGGATGGCCGATGGCGATCGATCCGCCCATGACGTTGATGATATCCTCGTTGATGTCCCACCCCTTCTGGGCGAATCCCTGGAGATTGGACAGGACCTGCGAGGCAAATGCTTCATGGATTTCGATCAGGCCAAGATCCTTCCACTCGATCCTGGCTCGCTCGAGCGCCTTCGGCACGGCCCAGACCGGCGCCTGCAGCAGCTGCCAGCCGGGGTCCACCGCGGCGACCGCGTAGGAGCGGAGGTACGCCAGCGGCTCGTAGCCTAGGGCCCGGGCAGCGGAGTCCGACATCACCAGCACTGCCGAGGCCCCATCGGTGAGCGGAGACGAGTTGGCCGCGGTCACGCTGCCGTAGCGCCGGTCGAACACCGGCCGGAGCGTCGCCATTTGCTCGAGCGACGTATCGGCGCGAATGCCGTTGTCCTGGGTGATCACGTCGCCGCCGGCCCGGAGCGGGAACCAGGGCGCGATCTCCGCTGTGAGCCGGCCGTCGGCGGTGGCCTTGGCGGCGAGCTGGTGGCTGCGCAGCGCCCAACGGTCCTGGGCCTCGCGCGTGATGCGATTCTCTTTGGCCATCTTCTCGGCCGACTGCCCCATCGACTCGCCCGTGGACGGCTCGGCAATCGCCGGTGCCACAGGAATGAGGTCACGCGGGCGGATTTGCGCGAACGTGGCGATTCGGGCCCCGAGGCTGCGCGCCTTGCTCGCCGTCACCAGGATGTCGGCCAGGCGTCGGGACGCGAGGATCGGGACGTCCGACAGCGACTCCGCTCCGCCGGCGAGGATGACGTCCGCGTGGCCCAGCACGATCTGGTCGTACGCCGCCGTGACCGCCTGATTGGACGAGGCGCAGGCACGATTCAGTGAGAACGCGGGTATCTCTTTGGGGAGCTGCGGTAGGAGGCTCACCTCTCGTGCGACGTTGGGCACGAGTGCCGACGGGACCACCTGGCCGAAGATCACTTCGTCTACTTCGTCGGGGGCAATGTTGGTACGCTCGAGCAGCTCGCGCGCCGCGTAGCGCGCGAGGTCCACCGCCCGCGCTGATTTCAACGCAGTGCCGGCTTTGCAGAACGGGGTGCGGCACCCGGCGACGATCGCGACGCGCCGGCTGTCGGCAAACGACATTACATTTTCCTCCGGGTCTCCTGTCCCCATGCTGCAACGGGGGATCGGCAACGAGGAAACCTACACCGACCCCCAACGAGCGGGGAGTTGGCGAACGGACTACCAATGCGTCCACACAAACGGCTGACCGCGATCTTCGTGTTGCCGCTCACACTCGCGTGTGGTGGTACGGGTGGAACGACGCCGCCGATCGGCTCGCCCTCGCCGGGGATCTATGGCATCGACAGCGCCAACACGCTCATCGTGTTCCGCGCCACCAGACCCGATCTCGTCACCCGCACCGTCGCCGTGACCGGCCTCCAGGCCGGCGAGCGCGTCGCCGGGATCGACTTCCGCTCGACCGACGGCAAATTGTACGCGCTGGGGACGAGCAGTCGCCTGTACGTCGTCGATACCATCAGCGGCGCCGCCACCGCGGTCGGAACCGGCGCATTCACCCCGGTACTCGCCGGCACCGCCTTCGGGTTCGACCTCAACCCGGTGGTCGACCTGTTGCGGGTCGTGAGCGACTCAAACCAAAACCTGCGTCTCAGTCCCGTGACGGGCGCCGTGGTTGGCGTCGACTCCGCCCTCGCTTTTCTCCCGGGCGACGTGCATGCAGGCGCCGACCCGACGGTCACGGCTGCGGCGTACACCAACAGCAAACCTGGGGCGACCAGCACGATTCTGTACGCGATCGACGCGGCATTTGGGGCGCTCGTCACGCTCCCCACTCCGAACAGCGGACGGCTGCTGACCGTGGGGTCCGTCGGTGTCGCCACCTCCAAGCTCGTGGGCTTCGACATTGATGGGGCCACGGGAGTCGCGTACGCGACGTTCAACCCGGTCGCGGCGACCACGTCACAGTTCTATTCCGTCAATCTGGGGACTGGAGCGGTCATCCTGACCGGTACCGTCGGTCACGGAATGCCACTCGTCGGCATCGCCGTCCACCCCTGACGGTGCCGCGTCCGCCGTAAACGGGCGGGGAGGTTTACATTTTCCCGGCCGGTTGATCCCACCCTGGGGCCTCCACCACGCTTTGATGCCGGAGGGGAGTTGGCGGGCGAAGCACCGTTCTCATACCGCACGCGCGCCACGGCGCTGGAGTCGATGCAGGCACAGCCGGTGGACCTGCTCGTCATCGGCGGGGGCATCACTGGCGCCGGCGTCGCGCGCGACGCGGCGATGCGGGGCTTCCGCACCGCCCTCGTGGACTCGGGGGATTTCGGCGGCGGGACGAGCTCGCGCTCTTCGCGGCTGATCCACGGGGGCCTGCGCTACCTCGAGCAATACAATTTTCGACTGGTCCGCGAGGCGAGCCGCGAGCGCCGGGTGCTCCTCAACATCGCGCCGCATCTCGTGCGGCCGCTGCGCTTTGTGTTCCCCGTGTATGCGGGCGCGCGTGTTCCGCCCTGGAGACTGCGCGCCGGGATGTGGCTGTACGACCTGCTGGCCGGGTTCCGGAACGTCCACGTCCATCGGTGGCTCTCGCCGGCAAAGGCACGCGAGGCCGAGCCCGGATTGCGCGACAAGGATCTGCGCGGCGCCGCGCTCTACTGGGACGCCCAAACCGACGATGCCCGGCTGGTGGTCGCGACGCTGCGTGGCGCCGCTCAGTCCGGGGCGCTGGTGGCGAACTACAGCGCCGTCACGAGCTTCATTCACGCCGAGGGCCGCGTGGTCGGCGTGGTGGTGAAAGACAGCCTCTCGGGCGAGGAGCGCATCGTCCGCGCGCTAGTGGTGGTCAACGCCGCGGGCCCCTGGGTCGACCGGGTGCGCCGCCTCGACGCACCTGCAGCCGCGACGCTCATCCGTCCCTCCAAAGGCGCGCACGCCATCGTGCGGCGCGACCGGCTCGGGCTGCGCGACGCCGTCACCCTCACCTCGCCCTTGGACGGCCGAGTGATGTTTCTGCTGCCGTGGAACGATCTGGCTTACATCGGGACCACGGAGACGGAGAACGTCTCCCTTGACGATGTGCGGGCCACCGGGGAGGACGTGACGTACCTGTTGCGCTCCGCCAACGCGATCTTCCCGCAGGCGCGCCTATCACCTAATGACGTCATCGCCACGTGGGCCGGGCTGCGGCCGCTGCTCGCCCGTGACAAGAACGTCTCGGCGAGCCAGGTGCCGCGCGAGCATCGCATCGTGACGAGCCCGAGTGGCCTGATCACGATCGCCGGCGGCAAACTCACGACCTTTCGCGTGATGGGGCGCGACGTGGTCGATCTCGTGGCGCAGCGGCTGAAGCGCCTCGACAAGCGCGCGGTCCCGCCGCGCGCGGCGACCGACCTCGTTCCGCTCCCTGGCGGAGAGATCGCGGCGCTGGACGTCATGATGCAATCGGTCCGAATGAAGGAGCTACCGCCGGCCACCGCGCGTCATCTGGTCGCGAGCTACGGCACCGAATCCGCCGCGATCCTGAACCTGGTCGCCAAGAACAAGGTGCTGGGAGGTCCGCTCGTGCCGGGGCGTCCCGAGATCCGGGCTGAAGTGGTGTATGCGGTGGAGCGGGAGATGGCGCTCCGGTTGACGGACGTGTTGATCCGTCGCCTGCACTTGTTCTACGAGGACCCGCAGCATGGGGCCGGCGTCGCGGCCAACGTGGCCCGGAAGATGACCGAGCTGCTGAACTGGGATTCCACCCGCGAGGACGACGAGATCGGCGACTACCTGGAGGAAGTCCGGAAGTCGCGGGAGTTTCTCAGGGAGGTCGGACGGCCGAGCCAGGTGGCTCGGCCCAGCTTCGGCGGCTGACCCGCCGCCCGCCGTGCGCGACCCTCAACGCGCCATCCGTAGGAAATCCACCGCCAGATGCGCCATGGCGCGCACCCCTACCGGTAACGCCCGCTCGTCCGCGAAGAACCGCGGCGAGTGGTTAACGGCCACGGTATCGAGGTCCTGGCCGGGAGGCGTCACACCAAGGTAGAAGTAGAACCCCGGCGCCCGCTGCGCGAAGAACGAGAAGTCCTCGGCGCCGGTGCGCAGGAGCGACGACCCCAGCCGACCCGCCCCGGCGACGCGCGCGAGGGTCGGCAGCATCCGCGCGACGAGCGCGGAGTCGTTCACCGTGACCGGGTAGCTCTTTTGAATCGTGACATCGGCGCTCGCCCCGGCGCTCTGCGCGATGTGCGACGCGGTGCGACGGATGCGCGCGTGGATGTCGTCTTGCATCGCGGCGTCGAACGTTCGTACCGTCCCAAGCAGCACCACGGAGTCCGGGATGATGTTGTTGCGCACCCCACCCTGGATGCTCCCGATCGTCACCAGCGCCGGCGCGACCGTGATGTCGGTCTGCCGGCTCGGGATCGTCTGCAGGCCGAGCACGATCTGCGCGGCGACGGTGATCGGATCCACGCCTTTCCACGGCTGGGCCCCGTGTGTCTGACGCCCATGTACCACAATGCGCAGCGGATCGCTCGCGGCGAGCGCCGGCCCGGAGCGGTACTTGATATGCCCGACCGTGTCGGCGAACACGTGCAACGCGAAGATCGCGCCCGGCTGGAGCGGCTCGAACACTCCTTCCTGGAGCATCATTTTCGCGCCCCCCTCTTCCCCGGCAGGCGCACCCTCCTCGGCCGGCTGGAAGACGAAGAGCACGGTCCCCGGCAACTCCGCCTTCATCCCGGCGAGCACCTGCGCCACGCCCATCAGGATGGCTGTGTGGTTGTCGTGTCCGCAGGCGTGCATCACACCCACATCCTGGCCATTGTAGATCGCACGCGCCGTGGATTTGAAGGGCAGGTCCACCTGCTCGGTCACCGGCAGGGCGTCCATATCGGCCCGCAGCGCCACCACCGGCCCCGGCTTGCCGCCGCGCAGGACGCCGACGACCCCGGTGTGCGCGACACCGGTCCGCACTTCCATTCCCAATCGCCGCAAGTGTTCGGCCACGAGCTGCGCCGTGCGGACTTCGCGATTGCCCAGCTCAGGATGTTGGTGGATGTCGCGCCGCCAGAGCACGACGAGGCTCTCGACTGCGACGGCCCGGCGATCGATGTCGGCCGACAGGCGATCTGGGCGAGGCCCCTGACCCGACAACGGGGCAGCTGCGCACGACAGCGCGCACAGGATACGACGAATCATACCCGCTCCTTTCGATCCATGGTCACTCCTTTGCGTCAAACAGCCGTTCCAACCACCGGACGACCGTCGGCTTGCCGCAGATGATGCCGTATGTCATCGGCTCCGGGCCGCGCGAGCGGTAGGCGAGGACATAGCGCCCTCCCGCCTCCTCGATCAGGAGCTGCGTGGCTGCCAGGTCCCAGAGCTTTAGACCGTAGTCTACGACCGCGCCGATCAGTCCCTCGGCGGCGAAGGCGTGGGCGATGCAGTCGATGTAACCTCGCACGTTCGCGTGCTCGCGCATCAGCCGGTCGAACGCCGCGCCGGCACGACATTGCACGAAACGCGGGCGATCGCCCGCGGAAACAACTTCGCGCGCCCGGTCGCGGCGCGACACGTCACGCAGCCGCAACCGCTGCCCATCGCGCCATGCCCCCAGGCCGAGCCCGGCACTGTAACACCGATCCAGGCCTGGGAGATCGATCACACCGACCAGCGGGCGGCCGCGATAGTGCAGCGCGATAATGGTCCCGTAGAATGGGATCCCGTTCTTGAGGCTCGTCGTGCCGTCGATCGGGTCGAGGATCCACTGGAAATCAGCGTTCGGCCAGGCCGCCGGCAGCTCTTCACCCAAGATTCCGTGGCCGGGAAAGGTACGCCCGATCGCGGTGCGCAGCGCCCGCTCCACGGCGACATCGACGTCGGTCACGAAGCTTGCGTCGGCCTTGAGCCTCGTGCGAAACCCGCGGGCGATGCGGCGCTGGCCCACCCGACGCGCCAGTTGTGCAAGTCTCAACGCGGCCAGATACAGGCGCCGGCGCTCCGGGAGCGATGGAAGGCGCACGCCCCTGTGAGCGCTCACGGCCGCCGCACGGCAAGCGTACCGTCTTCCGGTTCCGCTCCGCTGCACCCGCCGGACACGTGGAAACCGCCCACCAGGAGACGACCTTCGTTGGCAAGCTCTGCAGTCCCCTCGATCGTCCCCGAGCACGACTGCGCGGGATTGGTAAACGCGATGGTGTAGGTCAGGGTGCCGCCAGCACGGGTACCGGTGAGCGTGCCGGTGATCGCCGGATCGTGCGTGGTCACCGCACCGGTCACGGTCCCCGCGGAGTCCTCGTGAAGTGTGAGTGACGCCGCAATCCGGCGTCGTTCAGGGATGATCTCACCGGCATAGGTACCAGTAAACGATGCGGGCGGGGGCGGAGTGGGCGTTACGCCAGGGCGCGGCAGCGCAAAGGCGATCAGGTAGTCGCCGAGCGTGGTCCCCAGCTGGGCGTACCCGCCGGCGGAGATCACCACGTACTGGCGGCCGGTGTCGCTCAACTGGTAAGTCATCGGCAGCGCGTGGCCGCCCGCCGGCAGTGCGGCGGCCCACAGCTCGGTTCCGGTCTCGATATCGAAGGCGCGCAGCCGCTGGTCCAGCGCGGCCGCGATGAACACGAGTCCCCCCGCGGTCACGATCGCCCCGCCGAGATTGATCGATCCCCACCCAGCCGATCCCGGCGCCTGCGCCAGCGTCGGGATGGCGCCGAACGGAACCCGCCAGCGCTCCGCGCCGGTAGTCAGGTTCACGGCGACGAGTTGGCCCCACGGCGGTGGCGTGCACGGCGCGCCGTCCGGGCCGCGCGGCCACTGGCGCATCATCCCGTACGCCGTGCCGCGCTGCTCTGAGATCTCGGCGCCGGGGTGCGCGCGGCGGGCAGCCGGGAGACTGTCGCGTGGGACGAGGGTCACGAGCGTGGCGAAACGGTTGATCGGCGTGACGAGCAGCCCGCGCACGGGGTCAACGGCAACGCCGCTCCAATTCCCGCCTCCGATGTTGCCGGGATAGATGATCGTGCCGCGCACACTGGGTGGGGTGAAGACCCCTTCGGCGCGAGCGCCGACGAGCTGTGCCCGACACGACGCGCGGCCGTCCGGCGTAACACCCCACGCACTGTCCGGCGTGAAGGTCGACGACTCGAGCGGAAGCGGCGCCGTTGGGAACGGCTGGGTCGGCCAGGCCTGCTCGCCTGGCACGTCGCTCTTCGGGACCGCGCGCTCCACAACGGGAAACACCGGTGTCCCAGTCCGTCGGTCGAGCACGTGGACAAATCCCATTTTCGTCTGCTGCACCACCGCGGGGATGTTCCTGCCCTCGCGACGCAGCGTCACCAGCGTCGGCTGAGCGGGGACATCATAGTCCCACAGGTCGTGATGCACGGCTTGGAAGTGCCACACGACGTGTCCGTCGGAGGCGCGCAACGCGACGAGCGAGTTCGCGAACAGGTTCTGGCCGAGCCGTTCTCCCCCGTAAAAGTCGGGGCTCGCGCTGCCGATCGGCACGAACACCAGCCCGAGTGCTGTGTCCACTGACATCACCGACCACGCGTTCGCGGCGCCGGTGCGTTCCGCGGCGGGAGGCGTCCATGTGTCGTACCCTGGGAGTCCGCGGGCGCGCGGAATCGGATCCCAGCTCCACAGCAGCGTGCCGCTCCTCGCATCGAAGGCCCGCACCTTGCCACTCGGCGCGTTGACCCGTTGGTTGTCGGCGATCGCCGAGCCGATGATCACCACATCGCCCGCAACCGCCGGGGGCGACGTGATCTGGTACTCGCCCTGGTACGCCGGCGCGTGCAGCAGGTCGCCGTTGAGATCCACCTGGCCGGCGGTACCGAACCCGCCGCAGGGCTTCCCCGTCGCGGCGTCGAGCGCGATCAGCCGCGCGTCGATCGGAGCGACGAAAATGCGCCGGCGACAGGTGGCTCCCGCCGGGGCGCGGCGGTCGAGCCACGCGGCCACGCCGCGGTTGGCGAAATCGCCGTAGTCGCCGTTCAAGTCGATACGAGGATCGTAGCTCCAGCGCTCGACGCCCGTTTCGGGAACGAGTGCGATCACACGACCGAACGGCGTGCTCACGTACAGCGTTCCGTCCATCAGGATCGGCGTCGACTCGGACTTGATGTGGCGATCACCGAAGAGGTAGTCACCAGTGCGATAGATCCAGGCGACCGAGAGTCCGGTCACATTCTCGCGCGTGATCTGGCGCGCCGGGGAGTAGCGCGATCCGCCCGCGTCTCCACCGTAGGCTGGCCAACCGGCCGCCGGCGCTTGTGTCGCGTGCGACTCCGGCGCGAACAGAAGCGCCAATGCCGCCGTCGCCACACCACTGCGCCACCAGATGAATGCCATCAGACTCCCCCGATCGCGATAGTCCGAACATAACGCCGCACAGCGCGATGGTGATCTAGAGCACAAGGCGTGAGGCGACGGAGCAGGCGTCGGAACAACGTGAGACGGTTCGGGGTCAATGGTCTCGGATGCCGGCGGTTTCGCGGCAGGTTGCTACCGTGGGTGTCCGAGAGCATTGCAACACTCTTACTTTAGAGGATTCAATGAAACCGTGGCTCGCTGCTCCGCTCCTGGTCGGCATGTTGCTCGGGAGTGCTGCCGTGCCAGCGCAGGCGCAACAACGGTCTCACATTGGATTTCACGGTGGCTACAACTTCGACCTGGAGGACGGGCTCCTTGGCGCCCAGTTCCATCTGCCCATCGGGCGGCATGTCGAATTCTATCCTTCGTTCGACTACTACTTCTCCGATCCTGGATCACTGGTCGGCTTCAACGTCGACCTGAAGCTCCGATTCCCAGTCGCGACCCCGAGCTGTACGTGGGAGGCGGTCTGAACATCCTGCGGGCCAGTGGTGGGGGAGCGAGTAACACGGACACCGGCGGCAACCTGTTCGCCGGGCTCGAGACCCGCATCGGCGTCGCGCATCCCTACTTCGAGGTGCGCGGGCTACTTCACGGCGGGTCCTCAGTCCAGTTGAACGCGGGTATCAACTTCACCCTTTATTAATGGTGGGCCGCCGGGTTTGCGGGGGGACGATGAGCATATTGTCATCGCCACCCCCGCAGGCTCCGGACGTAATCGTGCAGCACCAGGAATTTCTCGAACACGCGAACGCCTTTCCGCTTGCGTCCGAACTCGCCGAACAGCTCGCGTAACCGCCCCCGTCGCGTCACATAGAATCGGAACGTCTCGGCGAAGTCCTCCTGCGGGTGTGTTCTTGCGTAGCGGCTCACATAGTCCACGAGCGTCGTCGCCACACGGTGTCGCTCGAAGTCCACCCAATGCTCGTCCGCCACCCGGTACGCCTTGCGCACTTCCCCGAAGGCGCGGCGAAAGCGGCCGGTGCGGGTCCAGGTCCAGTTGTGGTACAGAAACGAATGCCCCAGCTCGTGCAGGATCAGTCCGGTCAGCATGTTCCACGAGATCTCGTCGCGGCGGCGCTTCCCGGTCACGAAACGGCGATCGATCTCGATGACCTTGGGCGCCGCCGGTGAGACGCCGGACACACCGGGCCGCAGGAGAATCCGGTAATCCCAATCCTTGATGCGCGACACGATCAGCAAATGGCGCACCCGCCGCAGGGCCTGGCGCAAGAGATCCCGACCCGTCGCGTCCTTCCCGCACCAGGGGCACGTCTCCATCCAATCGTCCACGCCGCGGTCGCAGTGCGGGCAGTCGTTCTGGAACCGCTCGTACTTCCACAGCTGCGTCTTGCCGCACCACGGACACCACTGCATCGGATACTGCACCCCGCCGTGGCAGCGCCGGCAGCGGCGCTCGTACTTGAAGCCCTTGGGTTTCTTCAGAGGCTCGGGGCTCGAGTCCCGGTCGGCAATGTCGCGCCCGCACCAGGGGCAGACTGAGAAGGCGTCCGAGACCACCCAGCGGCAGTAGCGGCACTCGGCGCCGGTCTCTCGTTGGACGTCCCCCCACACCAGCTGCTTGCTGCAATTGGGGCAGTGGTACCAGAACCGCTCCAACTCGGCTCGACAGCGTGGACAACGCAGCTCGGGTCGCGGCACCTCGCTCCGAGCCATCAAGGTCCGCACCACAGACCAGGCGCGACGCATCGACGGTCCTTTCATCGGCGCATCGCCTCATCGACGATGCGCTGGACGAAAGAGCGATAGCTCATCCCGGCCTTCTCGGCCGCGTTGGCGAGCTCGTGCCCCTGCGCGATGAACGGATTCGGGTTCGCTTCCAGCACGTACACCTCATGGTCGTGGGTCAGTCGCAGATCGAGACGACCGTAGTCCTGCAACCATAGAGCGTGGAACGCGGTCTCGCACAGCTCGCGAATCTTCGCGCGGACGGCCTCGGACAGCCGGGCGAAACCGGACCGGATGTTGTGGCGCTCGCGGTATTCATCGTCCCACTTCGCCTTGTACGTGACGATGCGCTGCTCAGCCGTGGGAAGCGTGCCGAAATGCAGCTCCACGACCGGCAGCATCTCGATCTCGTTGTTGCCGATCAAGCCCACGTACAGCTCCCGCCCCTCGATCAGCTCCTCCGCGATGGCCGCCTGCTTGAACTTTTCGTGGATAAATCCCACGCGCTCCGCCAGGCTCTCGTCGTCGCTCACCACCGAGGCCTGCGCGATGCCGACCGACGCATCCTCGAACAACGGCTTCACGATCAACGGAAACCGTAGCGTGGACGGCCGCAGAAACGCATCGCCCGGGTGAAACGTCGCGAATTCCGGCACCCGGATCCCATGGTGCTTGAGGATCTTCTTGCTCATCGACTTGTTGCGCGCCACGAGCAACGCGGTTGGCGTAGACCCCGTGTGCCGCCAGCCGTGCATCTCGAGTACCGCGGCCACGGCGTATTCGTACTGTGCGCTGCCACGAAATCCTTCGCAACAGTTGAATACCAGCAGTGGGTCGAAGGCCGCCAGGTGGTCGACGAGGTGTCGGACGTCGTCCACGACTCCCACCAGGCGAACGTCGTGGTCGTTCTGCATCAACGCCCGAGCGACGTCGTACTCCGCCTCCTGCACCTTCCCGTCCGCGATCTCGCGCTTGTAGTCGGCGTCTTGCCAATCGGGATGCGGCGTGTCGAACACCACCGCGACCTTCACACCTGCACCCGATCCATGTCCTGTTCCACCGTCCGCAACGCCACGAGCAGGACCAGCCCCCCGACCAGCCCGGCCGCCGGCAGCAGGAGCATCGCCAGTCGTAGCCCGAATCGATCGGACAGGTACCCGATGAGCGGCGGCGCGATCGCGTCGCCCGCGAGATGGGAGAAAAGCAGGAACGCTCCCATCACCGAGGACCGGACCGCTGGTGGCACCACGTCGAAGATGACCGCTGCCAGCGGCCCATTGTAGAACGTGTAGAAAAAATACGTGCCGAAGACCAAAGGCACGAAGAAGCGCACGTCGTTGGCGAGGATCAGCGCGACGCACACCGGGGCGCCGAGGATGAACCCGGCGCCGGAGACAGCGACACGCGCGCCGCGCCAGCGCTCGAACCCGCGGTCGGCCAGCCGTCCACCAACCAGGGCTCCCAGCGCGCCCCCTAGCAGCCCCCAGACCCCGAATGACCGGCCCACTTCGCTGACCGTGAAGCCGTGCACGCGGTGCATGAAGCTCGCGGCCCAGGCGATCAGCCCGTTCACGGCGAAGGTCACGAGGGCGCCGCCCAGGAAGACCCAGATCAGAGTCGGCACGCGCAGCACGGTGGTCGCGGCCTCGCCGAACTCCTCGATGGCGGTCGCCGCGACCTGCCCCGCTTTGGCGGTCCGCTGCACGGCCAGCGGAACGAGCCGCTTGACGGTCCAGATCACGCCCGCCGCGACGAAGAGCGCGAATACCGCCGTGGTCGCCTCGGACGGAATGGCCTTGATCAGCGCGAGCAGTCCGCTCAGTGCCGCGCCGAGGGCGGCCAATCCGAGCAGTGGCAGGGTGAGCCAGGTCATGCGGCGCAGGCCGGTGGTCGTGAGACGGTGCAGCGCGGTGCCGATCGACGTCGGCGGCCGGCGCCGCGGCTCGCGTAGCTGGGAAGCGAGCAGCGCGAGCACGAAGCCCGGAACGCCGAACCAGAGGAACGCGAGCCGCCACCCGTAGGTCTCGGCGAGCAAGCCGCCGAGCCAGATACCCAACACCCCACCGAGCGCCATTCCCACCGAGTAGATGCCGAAAGCCAGCGCTCGGCGCTTCCCCTCGTAGTACTCGGCGATCAGGGCCTGCGATACCGGGCCATAGCCCGCCTCGCCCACTCCCACCATGGCGCGACACAGGAACAGCTGCCAGAAGGTGCGCACCGCGCCGCCCAGCGATGTGAACAGACTCCACAGACCGACGCCGAATGCGATGACCGCACGGCGCGAGCGCAGGTCGCCCAGCACGCCCAGCGGCAACGCCAGCAGGGACAGGACCACGATGTACGCCGAGCCGATCCAGCCCAGCTGCTGGTCGGAGAGCTGGAGATCGCGCTTGAGGGGCTCGAAGACCGCGAAGACGACGTTGCGGTCGGCGTAGTTGAAGAAGTTGATCAGCGTGAGCAGTCCCAGGGCGTAGGCGGCGTACGCCCGGGAGCCGCCGACCGGCCGGCCGACCTTAAGGAGCGCGGTCGCCGGTCGCTCGTCGGGCGCGGGTGTCACGGGCCGCCTTGGCCTCGAGATAGGCCTCCATGAGCTGCGCCATCATCGCCTCGCGCCGGTCGTACAATCGCTTGAGCGGTCGCGGCTCGTGGCGGGCGAGGGCGTACGCCGCGAGCAGCGGGAATGCCACCGAGTTGTCGAGATAACAGACGACGGTGCCCGGCAGCTGATCGGGATCCACCTTGCCCCAGCTCACCGCTTCCGCCGGCGTTGCCCCGGAGAGCCCGCCGGTATCGGGACGCGCGTCAGTGATCTGCAAGAAGTAGTCGTGCCCCTTCTCGCTGATGCCCAGGACTTCCTGAATCTGTGGCTCGGTCTGCAGCACGAAGTTCTTGGGGCTGCCGCCACCGATCAACAGCACCCCGCTCTGACCGTTCAACTTCGCCTCATGCACGATCGCCGCCGTCTCGTTCACGTCGGCACTCACGTCGAAGCGCAACGCCGAGCCCGCGAGCGCCTGCTCGGCGACGTTCATCCCGATGGAGGAGTCGCCGGGCGAAGAGGTGTAGATCGGCACCGCGCACGCATGCGCTACCGACAACACCGACCGTCGCACGAGCCCGAGCGCCTGCTCGCGCTCCCGCACGTAGCCACCGAGCCGGTAGTGGTACTCGGCCGAGCTCATGGGCCGCTGGAATTCGGGTCCCGCCGAAACCTCCCGGATGTACGCGTCCGTCGAGAGCAACACATCATAGTCGAAGAAGATGTCGTAGATGCGCACGACCCCCGCCTCGCGCAGCTCCACGTCATCGGCGAAGGGAGTGCCGCGGTGCATCGCCAGCCCGAGACCGAAGTGAGCATCGTGGTAGAGATTGGCGCCGGTCGACACGATCCAATCGATGAATCCCGCCTCGATGAGCGGGATGATCGTACTCATGCCGAGCCCCGCCGGGGTCATCGCCCCGGTGAGACTCATCCCCACCGTCGCGTCCGGCGCCAGCATCCGCTCGGTGTACAGCCGGCACCCTTCCGCCAGGCGGCCGGCGTTGTAGGCGAGAAACGCGTTGTCGATCAGCTCTGCGATCGTCTCCCGGCCGGTGATGCCGCGGGGGTCGATCCGGTTGCCGCGCAAGAAGTCCGAGGGCGCCATCGGTCAGCGGCGCCGACGGCGCGACTGCTCCCGCAGCTCGCGTGCCTTGAGGACCCACCCGACGGCCTCCGCCGGATGGTCCGTCACGTGCAGCAGCTCCAGGTCTTTCGCATCGACCTTCCCCTCGCCCACCACCCGATCCTCCAGCCATTGGATCATGCCACGCCAGTACTCGCGCCCGAACAGGACGACCGGGAACATCGTGACCTTCCCGGTCTGGATCAGGGTCAGCGCCTCGAACAACTCATCCATTGTTCCAAAGCCGCCCGGAAACACGATGAACGCCGTCGAGTATTTCACGAACATCGTCTTGCGGACGAAGAAGTACCGGAAATTGATGGACCGCTCCACGTATGGATTGGTGCCCTGCTCGAACGGCAGCTCGATGTTGCAGCCGATCGAGAGCCCGTTCCCTTCTTGGGCGCCGCGGTTCGCCGCTTCCATGATGCCCGGCCCGCCGCCGGTGATGATCGGCACCCCCTGCCGGGCGAGGAGTCGCGCGGTTTCGACGGCCTTTTCGTAGTACGGATCGTCGGCCTTGGTGCGCGCCGAGCCGAAGATCGAGACGGCGTTGCGCACGTCGGACAGGGTGTCGAACCCCTCGACGAACTCGCCCATGATCCGGAGCACACGCCACGGATCGGTGTGCACGAACGCCCGCCGTTCCTGCGGCGGGACCTGGAGCAATCGTTCGTCTTCAGTGACCGCGGTGCGATGCGATCCGCTCGAGGGCTGCGACATGATCGTCCTGGACGTTGTAGAAGAAAGGTGAGAGCCGGACATGCCCCGGCCGCGCGTCCGCTACGATACCGCCCGCCGCGAGATGGCGCACGGCGCCCGCCGGATCGACCGCCGGCAGCATCACAATCGCTGAGCGCGTCTCAGGCGACGGCGCAACCTTGGGCCCGAGTCCCGCCGACCGCGCGCGCGCCACTAGGTCCTCGGTGAGGTCGGCGGTGACGCGCCGGATCGCCGGCACGCCGATTTCCTCGATGTACTCAAGGCCGCCGAGCTGCGTGTAGACCGCTGCGAGCGCCGGCGTGCCGAGTTCGAAGCGGCGCGCGTCGTCGTGGAGCTCCAGCTTACGAGGATCAAAGGCGAACTGGTCCCGGTGGCCGAACCACCCGGCCACCGTCGGCACCAACTGTCGCACGAGTCCCTCCCGAACATAGAGGAACACAATCCCCGTTCCACCCAGCAGCCATTTCAAACCGCCCGCGATGAGGAAGTCCACCCCCGCCGCAGGCGCGTCCACCGGCACCTGGCCGACCGCCTGGTACCCGTCGACCAGGCACAGCGCGCCCTTCCGATGCGCGATCTCGGCGACCGCCGCGATGTCCTGGATCGCGCCACTCGTGAAATACACGTGCGAGGTCGCCACCAGTGCCGTCCGGTCGTCTACCGCGCGGGCGAAGGCCTCGACCGGGACGCTCACCCCATCCGGACTCTCGAGCACGACGACTTCCACGCCGTGCGGGCGCTTGGCGAGCCACTGGTAGACGACGGTCGGGAAGTCGAGGGCGGTGACGACGATGCGGGGACGTTGCGCGTAGTCGAGGGCGCTCGCCGCCACGGCCACCGCAACCGAGACGCTGGGCGCGAGCGCGATCTCGCCCGGCTGGGCACCGATGAGCCGCCCATAGCGCGTCCGCAATTCGTCCAACGCCTCCCACCACACGTCGTACCACGCGGCCGCACCGCGCGCCTGCCAGACGTCGAAGAACTCGGCTACCTTGCGGCGAGCCCGGTCCCCCAGAGCGCCCAGCGAGCAGGTGTTGAGGTAGATCCGGTCTCGGAAGATCGGGAATTCGCTCCGGTACCGTGCCAGCGGATGCGCGCCGGCGATGGCGCCGGCGGCGACGCCGCTTGCAAGCGTCATAAGCGCTGAATATACAGAAGCTATGCAGACTCCGGCGAGTTGGACGTCGTTGTATGCCCGCTTGGCGCTGCGCGCGACCGTGCGCCCGCGTCTCGCGGTGGATCTCGCGCGCCTTGCGTGGAGCTTCCGCGCGCGCGATTGGTATCGCCGGCCGCCATTCCTGCCGCTGCCGTCTCGCGAGTACATGCGCTGGCGCATGTTGACCGCCTACGGCGATGAGGACGCCGTGCCGCCTGTCGAGGACGTCGTGCGGTTCGCCCGCTGGCGGCGGGAGACGATGCACCTCTAGCGACCAAGTGCGTAAGGAAGAGGCGTAAGTAGACAGACGTATGGATAAGGTCGTAAGGCTAAGCCCGATGCAAGCAAGCGCGGAACTCAAGCGTCGAGCCGTGACGTTGGGCTTCGACGCGGTGGGCATCGCGCCGCTCGAGCCGAATCCGCACGCCGCCGAGCTCGCTCACTGGCTCGAAGCCGGCTACGCCGGCACCATGACCTACCTGTACCGTCAGGCCGACAAGCGGATGGACCCGACGCGGATCATGCCGGAAGCAACCGCCGCAGTCGTAACACTGGTCAACTACTTCCATGGACCGGGGGAGTCACCCGCGCGCGTCGCCCAATACGCCTGGTCGGCAGACTACCACCGCGTCCTAGGCACGAGGCTCGAGCGCCTGGCCGCCGCGATCCGCGACATCGCCCCCGCGGCCCGCACCCGCGCCTACGTGGACGCCGGGCCGGTTCCGGAGCGTGAGCTGGCACAGCGCGCCGGCCTCGGCTGGATCGGAAAGAACACCATGCTGATCAGTCCGGAGAGGGGCTCCTTCACCTTCATCGGCGTCGTGCTCACCGACGCCGACCTCTCGCCTGACCTGCCGTTCGAAGCGGATCGCTGCGGCACCTGTCGCGCGTGCCTCGACGCCTGCCCCACGAACGCGTTCGTCGCGCCCCACACGCTCGACGCGCGGCGCTGCATCTCGTACCTCACGATCGAGCGGCGCGGCGAATTTGCGCCACCGGAGAGCGCATCGGTCGGAGACTGGCTGTTCGGCTGCGATGTATGCCAGGACGTCTGCCCCTGGAACGTGCGCTTCGCACGCCCGACCGACGACCCCGAGCTCGCGCCGCGTACCGACATCGCCGCGCCCGATCTTCCCGAGCTCCTCGCGCTCGACAACGCGGCTTTCCTCGCCCGCTACGGCGACACGCCGTTTGCGCGCCCCGGCGCCGCCGGGATGCGCCGCAACGCGGCGGCGGTGCGCGCCAACGAGGGCGGGACGTGACCGCCGGCCGCATCGACGGCATCCAGCGCCAGCTCGCCCTTGGCCTCGCCCGCATCGACCCGCATCACCGCCTGCTGGGTCGTCCTGTGAGCTACCGGATCATCGGCGGCCAGACCCTCGAGATCACCTATCGCGACGTCGCCGGTATCGCCGAAGCGGAAGTACTGGGCGTGAAGCGGATCCTCGGCAAGGACTGCTATTGCACCGTAGCACCGCAGACGGCCGAGAGTGTGACGGTGCGGTTTGTGGTGCCGCTGAAATAGTCGTCAGTTGTCAGTCGTCAGTCATCACTCAACATTTTCCCAGCCACACGCCTCGGCAGGTCTAACTGAGAACTGACAACTGACGACTGACGACTTTACAACACGAGCGTCTCCCCATGCGCCAGCACGCAGAAGTGATCCGTTGCTAGTCCCGCCTGCTCCCACGCCTGTTTCGCTCTTTCCGGCGGCTCATCCAGCGGCTCGTCGGTCAGCTTGAACGTCCCCCAATGCATCGGAACCATGCGGGTCGGGCGCCCGTCGGCCGCTCCGCGGGCCACGTCTTGCAGCGCCTGCACCGCTTCCTCCGGGTTCATGTGCACCGGCTGCATGAACCAGCGCGGGTCGTAGGCCCCGACGGGCACGAGGGCGACGTCGAATGGGCCGAATCGTTTGCCAATGTTGGTGAATTCGGGGTGATATCCGGTGTCCCCCGCGAAGAAGAGCCGCCGTCCGCCCGCCGCCACGCTCCAGCCGCACCAGAGAGTCTTGTTGCGCCCCCAGGGTGTGCGCCCGCTGAAATGCTGCGCCGGCGTGCATCCAATCGTGACCGGCCCCAGCGTCGTTTCTTGCCACCAGTCGAGCTCGCGGATCTCGTGGACGCCGCGCCGCCGCAGAAAAGCTCCGAGGCCGAGCGGGACGAGCCAGTGCGCGCCGGGATAGCGCGCTTCGAGTCGACACACGGTGAAATCGTCCAGATGATCGTAGTGGTCGTGCGACTGGAGCACGGCGTCGATCTCCGGGAGGTCGTCGAATGGAATGCCGGGCGCGACCAAACGCCTCGGCCCGATCCCCGGCACCGGGGTCGCCCGCTCGCTCCACATCGGATCGGTGAGCACGTTCCACTCCCCGATCTGCACCAGAAATGTCGCATGGCCGACCCACGTGATGGTGAGACGGTCGGCCGCGGCGCGGGGAACGGCGAAGCTGGGTGTCGCGAGCCGGAAGGTGGCGGGATCGGGATCGGGCGGCGGCGGACGCAACCGGCGGTCGACCTGCCACCGCAGGAACCCGCCGGCACCGGCCGGCATGGCGCCGTCGCCCCAGGGATTGGTGAAGCCGCCGCGTGGCAGGTGGTGCTCCAACAGAACGCCCTCCAAAGGATCGCGCGGAACAGTCGCGCGAAAACTACTTCGGAGGGCGCCGGGATGTCGCTATTGAACGGTGACGATCGCGCTGCCAGTCTTCCCCTCACTCACCGCTCGGATGATGGTCGAGCCGGAGAGCCGGGCCTTGAGCACCGCTGTCGATCCGACGGTGACGAGCAGGTCGACGACGCCCGACGAGTCCGCCGGGTACCAGGAAATCGGTCGATTGGTGAGGATGTTGCCGGCGGAGTCACGCAGCTCCGCGTGGAGGAACGTGCTGTCCCCCACCACGAGGTTCAGGCTCGGGGGTGAGACCGTGACGCTGGCGACCGAATTGCCGCTCGACTGAGCGACCACCTGGATCAACGCGGAATCCAACAACGCCCCGCTCTGTGCCACGATCCACACGCTGCCATCCTGCCTCCCCAGGACGAATTGCAGTGTGTCGGCGTAGCTCGAGTCCAAAAGCATGGCGATCGCCGTGTCCCGGCTGAACCAATTGATCGTCGGGCTCGGAAGCGGGTCCCCGTTCGAGTCGCCGACCGCAGCCCGCAGCACGATGGTGCCGCCGACCCCGACACTCGGTGGCCCGGACACCCGCAGGAACTCCCCGCCGGCGCCGGCGAGCTGCAACACGGCCGATAACGGCGTGACGGTCCCGGCGGTGACCGTAACGATCGGCACCATGATCGGGGCCAGTGCGGGGATGTCGGGCTCCTCAAAGGTCACGAAGTAAGTGCCGGCCCGGAGGAAGGCGATCTTGTAATGGCCCTGCGCATCGGTCCGCCCAGTGGCGACGACATAGGGCGAGAACGACTCCCCGTCATAGACGGTGACATTCGCATTCTGCACGGGCTGCGGCGCGGGCCCATCACCGCGGGTGACGTTGCCTTCGATCGCCCCCGTGGCGGCGACGTTGACGGCGCGCAGCCACGTCTGGAACACGAAATCCCGGTTGCCGAACAGCCGGTACAGAAAGCTGCGCCCCACGTCGAAATCGATCACGATCTCCGTCCCGGCGGGCGATACCGCGAGCGGCTCCTCGACCAGTGCATACAGCGTGAGCTCCCCCTGCCCCGTCCCTGGCCAGTGGACCACAGCGTCGGACCCGTCGAGGTATTTGAGGGAGGACTTGTCGACGTCGATCGTCATGCGAATCGCGGCGTACTGTCCCGCGTTGATCGTCCCCTGCCCCACGAAGGCCGTGGTACCCTGTTGGAGCGTGAGCAGATCGAAGGTCCTGTTCGGTGCGGCAATCTCGACCCACGAGGCTGCGCCGATCGTGTCGAATTGCGCGCTCGCCTCGATGCGCGCGACGTAGATGTTGACGCTCGAGACGCTGTCAAACGGGAACGGGGCGTCTGTCAGGAGCACCCTGGTCGGCGCGATTTGGAGCGGTTCCAGTGCATCGTCCTGGTAGCAGGCGACTCCGATGGCTCCCAGCGCGACGGCCGCGGCGAACAACAAGCGTTTCATTCGCTCTCCAGCGAGGGTGATGGTCCAGAAACGAATACCCCAGTCCCGCTCGCCCACGTCACAATCGGACGAAACGTGACCCGGGAAGGGCCGCGGTGGGTATACCAGAGGGTGGGGACGAGCGACGCGGAGATCGTGCGCCGGGTGCGGGATGGTGACACGGCGGCCTTCGCCGTGCTGGTCGCGCGCTATCGCGATCGGCTCGGTCGCTACGCCATGCAGATGTTGGGCGACCGCGAAGACGCCGAAGAAGCGTTGCAGGATGCGTTCGTCCGCGCCTATCGCTCGCTAGCGCGATACAACGACAGCGAGCCATTTGGACCATGGCTGTTCGCCATCCTCGTCAACCGCTGCCGCACCACTGGTCGCCGGACGGCGCGACGCCACCGGATTTTCGTCCGTGACGAGGGGTCGCTGGAACGGGCGCCCGCCCCGGCGGTCCCCGAGTGGGATGACACCGTCCGTTGGGCGCTGGGACGTCTCGCGCCCGGGATGCGGGAAGCGTTCTTGTTGAAGCACGTGGAGGACATGGACTACGACGAGATGTCGCGCCTCACGGGCGCGGGGGTGTCAGCCTTGAAGATGCGAGTGAAGCGCGCGTGCGAGCAGCTGCGAGTTCTGCTGACCGAGGTCGAACGTGTTTGATCGCGACGAAGACGTGTTAGAGCGGATGATCGAACGGCTGCGCGAGCCCGTCGAGATGGATCCGACGCTCGACGCCCACGTGATGACGCGCGTGTCCGCCGCCCCAATCCGAAACAGCCGCCTCGCCGCGGCGTGGGAATGGCTGCGACGCCCGCGGGATGTCTCACTGACCCCGCTGTCGGCCCTCGCGGCCGCGGCCGTCCTGGCGGGCCTCGCCCTATGGCTTGGTGGCCGCGTGGCCAATCGCGCGTCCACCGTCGCACGTCCCGACACAACAGTGGTGCAATTCGTGTTTGTCGCCCAGGGCGCGACGTCGGTCGCGCTGGTCGGCGATTTCAACGACTGGGATGCGTCTTCCACCCCAATGCTTCCCGCCAGGCAGGGCGGGCTTTGGAGCGTGGCGCTTCCCCTGCCCCCAGGGCGTCACCGCTACGCCTTCCTCATCAATGGATGGCTGTGGCTCTCGGACCCCACGGCGCCGCGCGCGCAAGACGACTTCGGCACCCCGAGCTCCGTCGTTACGGTAGGAGGATAGACCTGATGCGAATGTCCATGTGGATCGTCGGCGCTTCACTCGCTGCTGGCCTACTGGCACCGCGCGCCGTCGCCGCCCAGGATCCCCGGCTCGAGCGGCGGCTCGACCCCGACACTCGAGCGGCCGTCGACGCCGTCATCGATTCGGCCCGCGGAGCGGGTCTCCCGGTCGAATCACTCGTGGACCGGGCCCTGGAGGGCGCATCGAAGCACGCTATGCCAACACGCATTGTCGCCGCGGTTCGCAGGCTCGCCGCCGAGCTGGGCAGCGCGCGCGACGCCCTCGGCGTGGCCTCATCGTCGGCCGAACTGGAGGCGGGAGCGAGCGCGCTTCGTGCCGGCGTCCGACCAGCGGATTTGACGCTGCTGCGTCAACGGCGGCCGCGATCTCTCACCGTGGCGCTCGCCGCGCTCACGGATCTGGTGGCCAGCGGTGTGCCGGCAGACTCTGCAACCGTCGCCGTCCTCGCCCTTGCCCCCTCCGCTCGCGACGACCAGATCGTGGAGTTTCGTCGCGCTGTGGAGCGCGACATCGCCCTCGGCGCCCCGCCGGCAGCGGCCGCGGCGATTCGGGTCAACTCCGCCCTGCACGAAACGGGCGGAGACCGCAACCGGAAACCGTAGCCCTTGCACCCGTGAAGTCCGGTTGGTCCAAGCGGGCGGCCACCGCCGTCGTGGGCGCTTCGCTCGCGTTCATGACCGACCTCGTGGCGCAGGTCGAAGCCGCGATTGACGTCGGCGTCAGCGACGTGCGTTACGACGGCTTTCTCCCGAGTACGGCCGGGTCCATCTCCCCCACGTTCCGCCTCGAGCGCCCCTGGGCGCTCTTCTCCGTTCGGGGCACCTATCTGCGGTTCGAAAGCGGCCGCCACAGCCTCCAGGGGAACCTCGCGGCATCGCTCTTCACTCGTTCCGCCGGCCCCCTGCGTGGTGAGGTGACGGGCAGGCTGGGCGCGAGCCGCTACGCCGCATTTGCGAGTTTCTCGCATGTGCTGTTGGGGCCGAGGGTGCACCTGGCGGGCGAGCGCGAAGGTGCCTGGGTCGGCGGCATGGCTGGGAATGCGTCATTCGGAGAGACCCCGCGACCGGTGACGGCATTCTCGGTCGGCACGTGGGCCGAACGCCTCGCCGCCACGTGGCTGGTCAGCGCAACGGTGACACACGTCGGCGATACGGCCTACACGGACATCGAGGGAACGACGCATTGGCAGCGCGGGCGGATTGAATTCGATGGGGTGCTCGGGGTACGCGCCTGGAGCCGGGGCGCCGGGCATGGCGTCTACGGAGAGGCGACCGCTGCCTACGCCGTGAGTGCCTGGCTCGCCGTGGTGTTGAGCGGCGGTCGGTATCCGACGGATCCCACGCGCGGCAGCGTTTCGGGTCGCTATCTCGGCGCAACACTGCGCATGACCCCCCTGCCGCGGCGGTCTGCGCGACCGCAATTCACACCGCGCGTGGTCCCGCGGTGGCACTCGCCGGCGAATGGCAGCGACGCAGGCCACGTAACGATCGAGGTGCGAGAGTGCCGTTGCGGGGAGCAGGAGCATACCCTGCTGGTCCGTGCCGACGACGCATCCAGTGTGGAAGTTGCCGGTGATTTCACCGACTGGGAGCCGGTTTCGTTCTTCCCCGGCGAAGGGTCGAACTGGACCGTCACACTCCCATTGCCACCAGGAACGTATCGATTCAACATCCGTGTCGACGGCGGAGTGTGGCTGGTTCCGGAAGGCCTGATCCGTCTCACGGATGAGTTCGGCGGAGTGGTCGGGCTGTTGACCGTGCGGTGACGCGGCTAGCGCAGCCCTCCTGCCAGCCGTTCCGCCTCTGGACGCCGACGCAATGCTTGCATCGCCCAGACACCCAACGCCGGTCCGATCGCCAATACGCTCATGCTCCAGCGCCACCCGATCGTGGCCGCCGCGACCGGGAGTAATGAGATCGTCACCGCCGTCAGGAGAAATCCGAGACTCGTCTGTAATGTCAACGCCGTGCCGACGTACTGCCTCGGCGCGAGCTCGCTGATCGCGGTCGAGAACTGAGCGGAGTCGGCGACCACGGAAATCCCCCAGATCGCCAGCAGCGGTACCAGCGCCCACAGCGGTTTGCCGAACAGGAACCCGACGAGGAGACAACAACAGCCCGACACCGCCATGGCGGCGCTGGTCACGAGCGTTCGGCCCCGCCGGTCAGCGTACTTCCCCCCAAGCCAACATCCTACCGCTCCGATCCCCACCACTCCGAACGTCACCAGGGCCGCGACGGCCTGCACGTCGCCGCCGCTGCTCTGTCGCGATATCTCACTCGCGGTCACGAACGCGGCCATCCAGGTCCACATCGCATACAGCTCCCACATGTGGCCGAGATAGCCCAGGTTCGCGAGCAACACCGCGCGATCGCGAAGCAGTTGTGGCGCCGCGGACCACGAAAAGGGCGGTGAGGGAGCCGCGAATGGGCCGTCGTGCGGGACGCGCAGCACGAGTGCCCCGCCAAGCAGTGCGAACGCGGCGGCCACCGTGAGGACCGTGCGCCACGCGTCGGCGGGGACCACCCAACGGACCAGGTGCGGCGCGGCCGAGCCGAGGGTCAACGCCCCCACGAGGATGCCGATCGCCCAGCCGCGGGCCTCTCGGAACCAGCCGGCCGCGATCTTCATACCGGGCGGGTACACTCCCGCGAGCGCCGCGCCGGTGAGGAAGCGAAGGCCGAACCCGACCGCCGGTCCGGGCGAGAGCGCAACGCCGAATGTTGCGAGGCCAGCGGCGACGGCAGCACCCGCGACCAGGCGGCGCGCCGACCAAATGTCCGCAAGTGTCAGAATAGAGGAAACCAGCGCGCCGGCGACGAACCCGAGCTGAACTGAGATCGTGAGCCCGGCGGTGCCGCTCGGCCCGAGGTGCCACGCGGCGGCGAGCGCCGGAGCCACCGCTGAGGCGCTGAACCACGGCGCCATGGCACATAGCTCCGCGATCGCAAGGATCGCGAGGACTCGGCCGGCGCTCACATGCCGGTGGGGTGATCGAGAAACCCCCACGGCAGTGCGAATCTTGCCGCGAGGTGCTCGGCCAGCGCCTTGACGCCGAAGGTCTCCGTGGCGTAGTGACCGCCATAGTAAACGTTGAGGTGGAGCTCTTCAGCCTCGAAATACGTGTGATGCGTCCCTTCCCCGGTGACGTGGGTGTCTAGGCCGGCAGCCGAAACCTGGGATATCATCGATCCGCCGGCTCCGGTCGCGATGCCCACGCGTCGCACCACCGGCGGACCGAACAACAACGCCCTGGGCGCCGCGCCGAGCACCTCGTTCAAACGCCCCGCCCATTGTTCCCGACTGATCTCGACCTCGCCCCAGACGCCGCAGGTCTGCCCGTGCCAGGTACCGAACCCGCCTCGGATCGTGACGCCGAGCAGCCGCGCGAGTACCGCGGCGTTCCTGACGTCGGCATGGCAGTCGAGCGGGAGGTGGGCACTGTACAGGGCGATGTTGTTACGGATCAGCCCGGCCACTCGATCGAACTGTTGGCCGACGAGTGGCTGCAGCCCACCCCAGAACATCCCATGATGGACCAAGAGAAGGTCGGCCTGTTGCTCGGCGGCCAGTTGTATGGTGGCCGCGCACAAATCGACCGCCGCGGCGATTCGGGTCACCTCGCCGCGGTTGGCGATTTGGAGTCCGTTCAGTGCCTCCGGAGCATCGCCCACATCGCGAATGTTGAGGTAGGCGTCACAGTAGCGGACGAGGTCCTCGAGGCGCATGCTGGATGGCAGTATTGAGGGATCTGGGGCTTAGACAGTATTACAACAATATCAAGACATCATCGTGGCATCTCGGCGTGGTTGATGCCCGCTCGGGAGTGGCCAAACAACAGTGCGTCATAAGTTTAGGTAATCCACACAGCAACGTAGACAAGCTGTGGGAAACCGGGCACCGTCAGCGCGCAGCCAGCGATCGAGCGCTCTCGAGCGAAGCCTCCCCCATGCGCAACACCCCGTTGATTTCACCGCCCTCCTGTACCAGCAGGCGTTGGGTAACGAGGTCTCCGTGCACGACGCTGGTCGTTTGGAGCTCAACCCGTTCAGATGCCTGAATCCCGCCACGCACCTCCCCGCCGATGATCGCCTCGCGCGTGACCACGTCCCCCTCGACCAGGCCCCCTTTCGCCACCAGCACCTGCCGGCCGGCTTGGACCGTCCCTACCACAGTCCCTTCGATTTTGACGACCCCTTCGGCGCTGATATCGCCTACCACGCGCATCCCCGACCCAATGATCGACAAGCCGGCTTCCGCCGTCGTGGCGCCCGTTTTCTCGGTGAATATGGCCATCGCTAGTTCCCCTCCTTGACGAACGCGCGCGGATCCAGTGACTGCCCCTGTCGCCGAATCTCGAAATGCAGGTGCGGCGCAGTGGAGCGGCCCGAGTTCCCCGTGAGTGCGATTACCTGTCCCGCCGACACTTCCTCGCCCTCTTGCACGAGGAGTCGCGAGGCGTGCCCGTACATGCTTTCATACCCGTCGGGATGCCGCAAGAGGGTAAACAGGCCATAGTCGGAATCAGTGCCTGCGGCCTCGACGGTCCCGCCGCCTGACGCCCGAACCGGGGTGCCGATCGGCACGGCGATGTCGATCCCTTCGTGGGTTTCCGCCCCCTCTCCCCCTGCTCCATTCCCTACCCGGCCGCGGGTCACGAAGCCCTGCACGTCGAGCGGCCAATGACTTGGCGCTGAGGCGCCGGCCTCGTAGCGTCGAGCCCCACCCGGGGCCCCGGCCCGCACCGGAGCGGCCCGCATCAGCTCGGCCGATCCCCTTCCCCTAGCGACACTCGAATCGCGTGGCGCCCGGCCACCGAGCATCTGGCGCAGCGCCTGGTAGTTGGCTTCCGCGCGATTGAGCGCGGCCGCGAGCCGCTGCACCCGACTATTGTCTTCGCGCAACCGCGCGACCTCGCGCTCGAGCCCCGGCACTCGGGCCGCGGCGCGGAAGATCGGTCCCGCGAACGCGAAGAACAACACGACCAGCAGGCCCACCACGAGTGCGCCCCACTTCCCTGCCTTCACCGCCACCAACGGAAAGCGGTACTGCTTCGAATCGACGTCGCCGTCGGTATGGACGACGATGGTGACGCCGCGCGGCTTCATCCGTCGAACGGCGCGCCCAGGATGAGCTCCAGGACCCGAGCCAGATCTTCGTTCGAATAGAACGCGATGTGAATTTGCCCTTTGCCTTTTGCCCGCAGCGACACGCGCACGTCGGTTCCCAGTCGTCGCCGCAACGTGTCTTCGACGCGTCGCACTTCCGGAGCCGGCGCGAGCCCGCGTTTCATGCGGGGGCGTCGTTCCGGCGCCCGCCCGCCCCGGACTCGGTCCTCCACGTCGCGCACCGAGAGCCCCTGGGCCACCGCTTCGCGTGCGAGCGTGGTGACGGTCCGCGCGTCGTCGAGCGCCAGCAACGCGCGGGCGTGACCCACGCTCAGCTGCGCATCGTGCAACATGAGCAACACGGCATCCGGAAGTTTGAGGAGACGGAGGGCGTTCGCCACGGTCGAGCGATCACGCCCCACCGCGTCCGCCACGTCCTGTTGTGTGAGCTGAAACTCCGCGATGAGCCGTTCGTAGCCGCGGGCCTCGTCCACCGGCGACAGGTCGTCCCGCTGCAGATTCTCAATCAGCGCGAGCGTCAGCACAGTGCGATCGTCGACGACGCGCTTGACGGCCGGGATCTTCTCCCATCCGAGTGCTGCGCAGGCGCGCAGCCGGCGCTCGCCGGCGATCAGCTCGTACCCTCCACGGTCGCCAGGCTCCGGACGCACCACCACGGGCTGGAGGAGACCGGCTTGCTTGATCGAGGATTTCAACTCCTCGAGCGCCGCCGGATCCACGTCGCGACGCGGTTGAAACGGATTGGGACGGATGTCCCGGATCGGCAGCTCGACGAGGCTCCCTTCGCGCTCGGCCTCCTCCCGAGTGGGGCCGAGCAGGGCTTCGAGCCCTCGACCGAGGCGGCGGCGACCAGCGGCGGTTTCCGTCATGCGGGCACCTCCGGTTCAGCGGTGGGTTCGGGGAGGGCGGGGAAGGGGGCTTCGCCGCGCTCCACTCGTCGGATCAACTCCTGGGCGACCGCGAGATAGCTCTTGGCGCCGACCGACTGCACATCGTAAAGGAGAATCGGCTTCCCGAAGCTCGGCGCCTCCGCCAGGCGGACGTTGCGCGGAATGGTGACGGTGAACATCCGAGGGCCGAAGTATTCCTTCGCTTCTTCGGCAACCTGGCGGGAAAGATTGAGTCGGGCGTCGTACATCGTCAGCAAGACGCCGTCGATCGCGAGCGCGGGGTTGAAGTTGCGCTGGACCAGCTTGATGGTGTTCAGCAGCTGTGACAGCCCCTCAAGCGCGTAGTACTCGCATTGGATCGGGATCAGCACCCCGTCGGCAGCGGTGAGGACGTTGAGCGTCAAGAGGCCGAGCGAGGGTGGGCAATCGACCACGACGAATTGGTACTCGTCGCGTAGCTCGCGTAGCGAGCCGCGCAAAACCGTTTCCCGGCCTTTGCGGTTTACGAGCTCGAGCTCGGCGCCCACGAGATCCTGCGTCGCGGGCACGACGTCGAGGAAAGGAAAGTGCACCGCACGAACACGCGTGTCACCGAGTGGCCGGCCATCGAGCAGAGCGTCGTAGAGAGAGTTTTCCAGACTGGCGCGATCGATGCCGACGCCGCTTGTCGCGTTGCCCTGAGGATCGGCATCGACGAGAAGCGTCTTGCGCTCCGCCGTCGCCAATGAGGCGGCGAGGTTCACCGCCGTGGTAGTCTTGCCGACCCCACCCTTCTGGTTGGCAACCGCTATGACCCGAGATGGCATGTTAACTCATTGTGTAATAATCTGTTACACGATTTGCCTGTAACCTATTGGCACCTAATCTAATACGCCAGTGGCTGCCGCGAAAGCGATGCGTTTCACGTGAAACAGTGACGGTTTCACGTGAAACATCCTGGGAGTTCCTGTAAATGCGCTGTTTTCCTTTGACTTACGCGATACGGCGGCGCCAGCGAACCGTCTCCATCACAAGGTTGTGGAGGTCGCTGGGAGAGATGCCGGGAACTCGGGATGCCTGGGAAAGGGAAACCGGCCGAATTCTGTCGAGCTTCTGGCGAGCCTCCGTCGAGAGGCTCGCCAGATCGAGGTAGGGAATGTCCAGCGGCAAGGCAAAGGTGGCCAACTCCGCCAGGCGCTGCGCCGCCTCCCGCTCGCGCGCCAGGTAGCCATCGTACTTCAGCTCAATCTCGGCGGTGACGATTGCGGCCTCGCTCGTGCCAGCTAGCACGCCGGCTGCTTCGAGGAGCGCACGCAGTGACACGCGGGGACGCTTCGCGACCGCAGCAATGCGCTCAGGCGCGATGAGTCCGCTGCCGGAATCGGAGAGGGCGGCCGCGGCGTCCAGAGGCGTAATGGTCGTCGCTCGCGCCAGCGCGAGCACCTGTTCCTCCGCTTCGAGCCGACGTTCCGCGATGCGGCACTCCCGTTCGGAAAGCAGCCCGAGTCGCTGCGCCAGCGGGAAGAGCCGCCGCACGGCATTGTCCTGTCGCAACAACAACCGGAACTCGGCACGCGACGTGAATAGCCGGTACGGCTCGTCCACCCCCCGGGTGACCAGGTCATCGACAAGCACGCCGATGTAGGCGTCGTCTCGACCGAACACCACCGGCTCCTGACCCCGCACCCTGCGCACGGCGTTCAGGCCGGCGACCACGCCCTGACCTGCGGCCTCCTCGTAACCCGTCGTCCCGTTGATCTGGCCGGCGAAGAACAGCCGCTCGATCGCCTTCGTCTCGAGCCACGGGGTGAGCTGGTCCGGCGGGTAGTAGTCGTACTCGATCGCGTACCCGGGGCGCGTCATCTTCACCGCCTCGAGTCCCGGGACCGCACGCAGGAACTCGAGCTGGACGTGGACGGGCAGGGAAGTGGACAAGCCGTTCACATACAACTCGTGGGTGTCCAATCCCTCGGGCTCGAGGAAAACCTGGTGTCGGGTGGCCTTGGGAAACTTGACGATCTTGTCTTCGACCGACGGACAGTATCGCGGTCCCCGACCGCTGATCGCGCCGCCGTACAAGGCCGATTCCTGAAGGTGGGAGCGGATAATCTCCTTCACTTCCGTCCCGGCCCAGGTGATCCAACATGGGACCTGGCGGGGCAGGTCGACCGCTTCGTAGAAGGAGAATCGATAGCCGTCGTTCTCCCCATCTTGCCGCTCCACTTTGGACCAGTTGACGGTTCGGCCATCAACCCGGGGCGGTGTCCCAGTCTTGAAACGGGCTGTCGTAAGTCCAAGTGCAGTAATGGCTTGCGCCATTTCTATCGAAGGCTGCTCTCCGGCGCGGCCGGCCGGAATCTGCGTGTCAGTCCCGAGGTGGATTTTGCCGCGCAGAAAAGTGCCAGCGGTGATCACCACGGCGCGCGCGGTAAAGCGCCGGCCATCGGTCGTTTCCACTCCGCGAACCTGGTCGCCCGCGAGCAGCAAGCTCGCGACCATGCCCTGGGTCAACTCGAGGCTTGGCAGCTCCTCCAGTAGCCCACGCACGGCGCGCTTGTACAAGGTGCGGTCGCACTGAGCGCGCGGCGCCCAAACCGCAGGGCCCTTGGAACGATTCAGCATCCGGAATTGGATCGTCGCACGGTCGGCGGCGCGTCCCATGATGCCGCCGAGAGCGTCGACTTCCCGCACGACGGTTCCCTTGGCGATTCCGCCGATGGCGGGATTACAAGACATCTGGCCGATGGTATCGAGATTGGCGGTGAGCAGCAGGGTGCGCGCGCCGAGCCGAGCGGACGACGAAGCGGCTTCGGTGCCGGCATGGCCGCCGCCAACAACTACCACGTCATAGTCAAAAGACATGCGGGAGAAGCTAGCTGAGTGGGCAAGGCAACTGCTAGACGCACAGACGCAGCAGGGGAGAACAGTTAACGGCTCTTGGAGTCCTTCATGGAGGATTCGCTGATCTTGCGTAAGAGCCCGAAAAGCGTCTTGCTCGTTTCGACCGCCAGAGCCTCGAGTCGGCCAAACTCAGCCAGTTGCAGATACCCGACGTCCCGGGCGATCTCGAGCGCCGTTTGGACCTCTGCCAAAGATGACCAAGCCGTGTCGAGAAACCTCCGGTACTCGCGGGTCCCCCGCCGCGTGCTCCCCTCGGCGATGTTGAGAGGAACGCTATAGCAGGCTCGTCGCAACTGGTCGGCCAGGTTGTCCTGCTCGTAGTCCGGGAACGCGCGCGCTGCCTTCACGCATTCGACCGCGAGTCGTTGAGAGTGCTGCCAAGCTTTCAGTTTCTGATGCAGTGGCATGGTTGAGAAACTAAAACAAGCCAAATGAGGCACGGTACCCGTTTCACGCGGGCCGTGCCCCAATTACGCGCAACGCCTTTTCGGTTCTCTGAAACCTGAACCTGTTCACCCCGGTGCGTCTGCTGCGTCTGTGTGTCTAGTAGTCAGTGCGTCTGTTGCGTCTGTGCGTCTAGTTGCCAGTGCGTCTGCGCGTCCAGCTTTACCCAGCCCTCACCCATCTCACCAGCTCCCTCATACTCGGCCGCTTCCCGGTCATCAGAATGCCGACGCGATAGATCCGGGACGCGATCCACGTGACGCCGATGATTGCCGCGAGTAGAATCGCCAGCGACACGACGAGATCCGTCGCAGGAATACTCCCCGCCGTCCAGCGCACGGTCATCGCGATCGGCGACGTGAAGGGGATGAAGGAAAGTGTCGTCGACAGAGTCGAGTTCGGGTCGTTGGTCAAGCCGAAGATCGACAGGTAGGAGATCATCAGCATGTACATCACGGGCTGCTGAGCTTGCCGGGCTTCTTGTTCGTTGGAGGACATCGCGCCGACGGCGGCGAACATCGAGGAATAGAGAAGAAAGCCGCCGAGGAAGAACGCCAGGAACACCGCGATGGTCGTCCCCGGAATGGCCGGCATCTGAAACCCAGTACCCGAAGCCCCTTCGCCCGCCATGCGACTGACCAGCGCCTGTCGCTGGGTCAGGAGCAAGCGGGCCGAAACGCCCCAGATCAGAAACTGGAAAATCGACACCGCGCCGACGCCAAGCACCTTCCCGAGCAACAACTGGAACGGCTTCAACGAGGAGATCAACACTTCCACGATCCTGGTGGTCTTCTCCTCCAACACCGAGCTCATCACGTTGGCGCCATAGGCGAAAATCGTGATAAACAGGAGCAGGGCCATGATGTAGGCAAGGAAGAAGGACTGGCCCGCGCTCTCTCCGGTCGTTCGTCCTCTGGAAATTTTTTTCGTATCCAGGCGGATGCGGATCTGCGCTCGGTCCACGACGGCCGCGTTGACGCCGTCTCGCTCGAGGCGGGCTTTCACGACCAGGCGGCTCAGCGTCCGCTCCAGCTCCTCCATGGCCTGGATAGACGACACGTTCGAGGCGCGATACTCAGCCTGCCCGGTTTCGAACACGCTGTCGGTGACGATGAGAAATCCGTCCAGCCGCTTGGCGCCCACTTCTCCGGTGAGCGAGTCGAGAACTGCGGTCCCGGTGGGAATCCGCGTAGCGCGGAACGACCGTCCGGTCGCCAGGCCCTCGACCACCCGCGTCCCGAAGTCGGACGTGGTCCCGTCCACCACCACGATGTGCCGCACAGCACCGCTACGAGCGAGCAGTATCGGGAGAAAGAAGAGTCCCGCAAAGAACACCGGACCGAGGAGCGCCATCACCCAGAACCATTTCTGGCGAACCCGCTCCACGAACTCGCGCCGGATCACGGCCCAGACCTTACGCACGGGCCACCTCCGCCTCGGGCTGCGCGGCGGCGGTGGCTGCCTCCGGGCCCACCAGGTCGATGAAGATTTTGTGCAGTGAGGGTTCCGCGATCTCAAAACGCGACAACCGGGCTCCCGAGCTCACCAACGCCCTGAGGATCTCCTGTGCGTCGGCCTCTGGTGCGAGCTCGAGCTCGGCGTACTGCGCCGAGCCGTCGTGTTTGGTCACGAGCCGCCGGTCGGCAAACACGCGATGCGCATCTCCACTCGCCCCATCGAAACCGACCAATACATGACGGCCGCCGTGGGTACGCTTCACCTCGGCCAGGGTGCCGTCCACGAGCTTTCGGCCTCGCGCGATGATGCACACCGAGTCGCAAATCTTCTCGGCCTGCTCCATGATGTGCGTGGACAACAGGATCGTCTTGCCGCGACGGCGCAGGTCGAGAACCGTGTCCTTCAGCACCTGCGAGTTGACCGGATCGAGGCCAGAGAACGGTTCGTCCATCACCAAGAGATCCGGCTCGTGGAGGATGGTGGAAATGAATTGCACCTTCTGCTGCATGCCCTTGGACAGCTCGTTCACTTTGCGCAGTCGCCAGTCGGCGAGGCCCAGCCGCGCCAGCCACTCCACCGCCTTGGGGCGTGCGGCATGCCGATCCATCCCTTTCATCGCCGCCAGAAACAGCAGCACATCGAGCACCCGCATTTTTGCGTAGAGACCACGCTCCTCCGGCAGGTACCCGATCCGTGCCGAGTGGTCCTGTCCGGTGCCGGCAGTGCCGAAGAGTCGGACCGCTCCACTGTCCGGCACGTAGATGTTCATGATCATGCGGATCGTCGTACTCTTGCCCGCGCCGTTCGGGCCCAGCAGCCCGTAGATGACTCCCGGTGGCACGCTGAGCGAGAGCGCATCGACGGCGGTGTGGCCGGCGAACCGCTTGGTGACGCGATCGACGTCGAGAATGGACGTGGTCATAGTTCCCGTTGGAAAACGGTTGTCGACAGCCGAAGTTTCAGGGAAGAAAAACTACTCCGTCGAGACCGGCTGCGCCGCCGCCTGTAGGGCCGCGTGGAGAGTGTGCCAGGAGAGGCTCGCGCACTTCACGCGCATCGGGAATTGCCGCACCCCGGCCAGCGCCGCGAGCTTGCCCACCGACGCGGGGTCAACCGGTGCGGTGGTCGCCGACGTCAGCATCTCGTGAACCCGGCGAAAGAGCGACTCGGCCTCCGGCGCCGTCTTGCCCTGCACGGCCGAGGTCATGAGGGAAGCCGAGGCCTGGGAGATCGCGCACCCCGACCCCTGGAACCCGATGTCCTTGATCATATCGCCGTCGAGCTGAACTTCGAGGGTGATCTTGTCCCCACAGAGTGGGTTGTCTCCCTCGGCCCGTCGATTCGGCGCGCTGAGCTTCTTGAAGTTCCGCGGACTGCGGTTGTGCTCGATGATGACCTGTTGATACAGCTCGGTGAGATCGGCCATCAGCCGAATACTTTCCGGACCTGGTGAATGGCCGCGACGAGGGCATCGACGTCCGCCCGCGTATTGTAGAACGCAAGCGACGCTCGCGCCGTTGCGGGAATGCCGAAGAAATCCATCACCGGCTGGGTGCAGTGGTGACCGGTGCGAATCGCCACCCCTTCCTGGTCGGCGATGGTGCCGACGTCGTGGGGGTGCACCCCCTCCACCACGAACGACACCACGCTCGCCTTGTGGGCCGCCGTACCGATCAACTGCACACCGGGGATCTCGCCGAGGCGGGTATTGGCGTACTCGAGCAGATCGTGCTCGTGAGCCGCCACGAGGCTCCAGTCAAGCCCGGTGAGGTACTCGATCGCCGCGCCGAGGCCGACGCCGCCCGCGATGTTCGGCGTCCCCGCCTCGAACTTGGCGGGGAGGTCCGCATACGTCGTCTTGGCGAAGGTCACCGATTTGATCATGTCACCGCCGCCCTGATAGGGCGGCATCGCGTCGAGGTGTTCGGCCCGGCCATAGAGGAGGCCGACGCCCGTGGGCCCGAACATCTTGTGGCTCGAGATCGTGTAGAAATCGCACCCCAGTTCCTGTACATCGATCTTTACGTGTGGCGCGGCCTGGGCGCCGTCCACGAGCACGGGGATCCCGCGCGCGTGGGCCAGGCGGACAATCTCGGCAACCGGATTGATCGTCCCGAGCGAGTTCGACACGTGGGCGATTGCGACGATCCTGGTTCGATCCCCTAAAAGCCGCGCGTACTCGTCGAGCAACAGCTCACCGCGGCGGTTCATGGGGATCACCCGCAGCGTGGCCCCGCGTTCCTCGCAGATCAGCTGCCAGGGCACGATGTTCGAGTGGTGCTCCATCGCCGAGATCAAAACCTCGTCGCCCGGCCCGAGATTGTGCCGGCCCCAACTCGACGCGACCAGATTGATGCCCTCGGTCGTCCCGCGCACAAAAATCATCTCGCGCGCCTCGCGCGCATTGATGAACGCACGCGCCTGCGCGCGCACCCCCTCATAGGCCGCGGTGGCGCGCTCGCTCAGGTAGTAGACGCCCCGATGGATGTTGGCGTTTTCTGCCGCGTAGTATCGCTCGAGCCGCTCGATGACCGACCGGGGTTTCTGGCTCGTTGCGGCATTGTCGAGGTACACCAGCGGCTTGCCGCGCACCGATGTCTGGAGAATGGGGAAGTCGGCGCGCAGCCTCGCCACGTCGAGACCGGCCCGTGCCGCCGGGGCAGGCGCCCGCTGGGTGCTGGTCACGCCGCGCTGGGTCGCGA
The DNA here is from genome assembly GCA_964596925.1 of uncultured Gemmatimonadaceae bacterium. Classification (GTDB taxonomy): domain Bacteria; phylum Gemmatimonadota; class Gemmatimonadetes; order Gemmatimonadales; family GWC2-71-9; genus DASTHG01. Next base: position 102,363 of record CAZQWQ010000021.1, read on the forward strand.
TTCGGCCACCCCCAGCCGCTCGCGCACGATGCGGTCGAGCCCCTCACGCACGCCGGGGATCTCCACCTGGTCGAGGATCTGGGCGGCGAAGCCGTAGGTGAGCAGGCCGCGCGCCTCGTCCGGGCCGATGCCACGGCTCCGGAGGTAAAACAGCGCCGTTTCGTCGAGCGGGCCCACCGTCGAGCCGTGCGTGCACTTGACGTCGTCGGCGTAGATCTCGAGCTGCGGCTGGCTGTCGGCCCGCGCCGTCGTCGAGACCAAGAGGTTGTTGTTGGTCTGTTTCGAGTCGGTGCGCTGCGCGCCGGGTCGCACGATGATTCGCCCGTTGAACACGCCGCGCGATTCGCCGTCGAACACTCCATTGAAGAACTCGTGACTCTCCCCATGGGGACGGGCATGGTCGATCGACGTGTGATGATCCACGTGCTGCTGGCCACGCAAGACCGACAGCCCGTTCAGGAGCAGAAACGCCCCGGTGCCGTCCAGCACGGCGCTCACATGGTGACGCGACAACCCCGCGCCCAAGGCCACGGTGGTGGATACGAGCCGGCTATCGCGACCCTGGTGAGACAAGTTGGTCGCGATATGGTAGCCTTGCTCGCTCTCACGCTGAACTCGGGCATGATGCGCCCGCGCGCCGTCGCCCAGCACCAGCTCGGTGACGGCGTTGGTCAGGTACGTCCCCCCGTCCAACGACGCGTACGTCTCGACCACCTGTCCCGCCGCCTCGCGTTCGAACACGATGAGCGTGCGCGGGTGCGCCACCGGCTGGTCGCCCCCCGCCACGGTGAGGAACACGAGCTGCAACGGCTCCGCGACGACCGTCCGTGCGGGGAGGTACACGAAGCCGCCGTCCTTGATGAACGCTGTGTTGAGGGCCGCGAACCCGTGGGCGTCGGCGCGCGCATAGCGCGCCAGATGCGCGCGCACCAGATCGGGCTTCGATTGCAGCGCCTGCCACAGGCTGCCGAGCCACGCGCCCGCGGGCATGGCGGTTGTCGTCGACAGCGACTCGATGAAGCGGCCGTTCACGAACACGGCCCGCGGTCCCGTCACCAGAAACGGCGCTAGCTCGGACGAAGCGGGCAGTCGCGACGCGGGCGTTTGCGCCGGGGTGAATGCCGATTCGGTGATCGGCTGGACGCTGGTGAAGCGCCACTCTTCCTGGCGCGTCGACGGAAAGCCGATCTCGGCGAAGCGGCCGATCGCCCCGTCGCGCAGCTCCCGAAGCCAGGCTGGCGCCCCGCTCGCTCCGTTCGCGGCGAATTCGCGAAACAGGGCGATCCAGGGCTCGATGACCGACGCCGTCGTCACGCGACCGCCGCCTCCGGCTTGACCCAGTCGTAGCCCTTCGCCTCGAGCTCGAGCGCCAGATCTTTGCCGCCCGACTTCACGATGCGGCCTTCGGCGAGCACGTGCACCCGGTCGGGGACGATGTAGTTGAGAAGCCGCTGGTAATGCGTCACAACGACAAACGACCGCTCGGGGCCGCGCAGTTTGTTCACCGCTTCGGCGACGGTCTTCAGGGCGTCGATGTCGAGCCCTGAATCCGTCTCGTCCAAAACGGCGAGCCTGGGTTCGAGCACGGCGAGCTGGAGGATCTCGTTGCGTTTCTTTTCGCCACCCGAAAAACCTTCGTTGACAGCTCGATTCATGAGGCTGTCGTCCCACCCGATGGCCTTGAGCTTGTCCTCGAGCACCTGGAGGAAATCGAGCGGATCGAGCTCCGGGAGCCCCTGGTGCTTGCGGATGGCGTTGACCGCCGAGCGGAGGAAGTAGCTGTTGGTGATGCCGCGGATCGCCACCGGGTATTGGAAGGCGAGGAACAGACCTTCCCGGGCCCGCTCTTCGGGGTCCATGTCGAGCAGGTCTTTGCCTTCATAGCGCACTGTCCCCTTCGTCACCTGATAGGCCGGGTGACCGGCCAGGACCTGAGCGAGCGTGCTCTTCCCGGAGCCGTTCGGGCCCATGATGGCGTGGACTTCGCCCGCGCGGACGCTCAGGCTCACGCCACGGAGGATCTCGTTGCCTTCGACTGAGGCGTGGAGGTCCTGGATCTCGAGCATGGTCATCCGACGCTGCCTTCGAGGGAGATGCCGAGGAGGTTCTGGGCTTCGACGGCGAATTCCATCGGCAGCTCCTTGAACACTTCCTTACAAAAGCCGTTCACGATCATCGAGACCGCATCCTCGGCCGAGAGGCCGCGCTGTTTGCAGTAGAAGATCTGGTCTTCGCCGATTTTGGATGTCGAGGCCTCGTGCTCCATGATCGCCGTGCTATTGCGCACGTCGATGTAGGGGAACGTATGAGCGCCGCACTGGTCGCCGATCAGCATCGAATCGCATTGCGAGTAATTGCGGGCGCCCGAGGCGCCCTTCATGATCTTCACGAGACCCCGGTAGGTGTTCTGACCGTGTCCCGCGGAAATCCCCTTGGACACGATGGTGCTCTTCGTGTTCTTGCCGATGTGGATCATCTTCGTCCCGGTGTCGGCCTGCTGGCGGTGGTTCGTCACCGCGACCGAGTAGAACTCCCCGATCGAGCCGTCGCCCTGCAGGATGCACCCCGGGTACTTCCAGGTGATCGCCGAGCCGGTTTCGACCTGGGTCCAGGAGATCTTGGAGTTCTTACCGCGGCAAGCGCCACGTTTGGTGACGAAGTTGAAGATCCCGCCTTTGCCCTCTTCGTCGCCCGGATACCAATTCTGGATAGTCGAGTACTTGATCTGCGCGTGATCGAGCGCCACCAACTCCACCACCGCGGCATGGAGCTGGTTCTCGTCGCGTGTCGGGGCAGAGCACCCCTCGAGGTACGAGACGTGGCTGCCTTCCTCGGCGATGATCAGGGTGCGCTCGAATTGCCCGGTCGAGGATGCGTTGATCCGGAAGTAGGTGGACAACTCGAGCGGACAGCGCACGCCTTTCGGGATGTAAGCGAACGACCCGTCGGTGAACACCGCCGAGTTCAGCGCCGCGAAGAAGTTGTCGTTGGTCGGGACGACCGTGCCCAGGTATTCACGTACCAGGTCGGGGTGCTCGCGAATCGCCTCCGAAATGGGGCAAAAGATGACCCCAAATTTGGCCAGCTCTGCCCGGAATGTCGTCGCGACCGACACCGAGTCGAACACGGCGTCCACCGCCACGCCCGCGAGCCGCTTCTGCTCGGCGATGGGGATCCCCAGCTTCTCGAATGTCTCGAGCAGCTTCGGGTCTACCTGATCCAGGCTCTCGACCTTGGGGAGTTGCTTGGGGGCCGCGTAGTAGCTGATCGCCTGGTAGTCGATCGGCCCGTACTTCACGTTCGCCCACTTGGGTTCCTTCATCGTGAGCCAGTGGCGGTACGCCTTGAGCCGCCACTCGAGCATCCACTCGGGCTCACCCTTCTTGCTCGAGATGAGACGAATGACGTCCTCGTTCAAGCCGGGGGGAACCGTTTCGGACTCGATATCGGTGACGAAACCGTACTTGTACGGCTGCAGAACCTGGGCTTCAATGGACGTCATACTGGCTCTCCGGGCGGTGCCGACCCCGCAGGCGCGTCGAAGGTGATGGCGTACTCGCAGGCGTTGCAGCCACCCACGATGTGGGCGGTGCGCTCGACCGTCGCGGCGAGCACCGCCTGGAGGAATTTCGCCTCCGCCGCGCACACCTCCGGGAAGCGCTCGGCCACGGACCGGATGGCGCAGTTGTGCTCGGCCAGCCGGAACGCGCCGTTCCGCTCATCCACTTCGGCCATGTACCCCGCGTCGTTCATTACACGGGCTACCGCTTCGAGGCGCCGCTTGGGCGCGACGCCGGCCAGCTCGGCCTGCAGCGTCCGGGTGAGGTCGGAGTAGTGGTCGTCGAACATCCCCACCGCGGCCTCACGGCCCTGCTTGACGGCCACGCGGTCGAGCAGCTCGGTCAGCGTTTGCTCGTATCGCTTGGGGAAGAGGGCCTCGCCCTGCGGCGTCAGGCGGAACGCAAAGGTGGGGGCGCCAAGGCCGCGCTGCTCGCGGCCGTAGCTCACGAGCGCGTCGGCCTCGAGATCTTTCAGATGATGACGCACCGCGTTCGCCGACACGCCGAGCTTTTCCGCCATTTCCCTGGCGGTGAGCGGCTGGGCCCGTTTCAACTCGAGCAGGATCTCGCCCCGGAGGCCCTTGTGGGCGGCGAGCCCCGAAAAGGTGGTTTCCATGACGGGGAAATCTCCCTTCCGGTATTGGGATTGTCAACTAAATCAAACAGAATTTGAGTGAATTCCTAACACACTGCACCACATCATCTTACTGCAGCCTATTGAGCCGCTCCATAACCGCTGCAAGTCCAGTGGCGCCCAGCAGAGTCCGAGCCAACGGGAACAGGACTTCGTTCTCCCGCCGGATGTGTCCCACGAGCAGATCCACGATCTCGAGCGAGACGCGGGCGACATCCTCAGCCTCGCGATGCTCGAGCGCCCGGGCGAGGTCCTCCTCGAGTCGCCAGAGAGTCTGGTGCTCTTCGAGGAATGGGCCGAGCGGCGCTTCGTCGCCAAGGGCAGGGAAGAGAGCGCGCTCCTCATCCTCATTGTGTTGCCGCACCGCGCCGCACAGCAGCCCGTGCACCTCGCGCGCAACGGCGAACTGCGGCTCGATCGGCCCGCCGTGGCGCAGCGCGCGCCCCGCCTGCTCGAGGCGCGCCAGCGCCGCAAGCGCGATCTCGTGTTCCTCCTCGAACCGACGGATTGGATCGGCATTCACGGTGTCACGACCCATCGCACTCCCTCGCCGCGCCGCATCCGGTCGAACCCCTCGTTGATGGCGTCGAGCGGAATCGTGCCGCTGACGATCGGTTCCAGCGTAATGCGGCCGGACTCGACGAGCTGGACGATTTCAGGGTACTCGCCCGCGCCGCAGCCCAGACTCCCCAGCAGTTCCAGCTCGTAGAACATCAACTTCCCGGCGTTGATCGGAACGGGATCATGGGAGAAGCCGATCACGACCAGGCGGCCGCCCTTGCGGATCAGGTTGAACGCGAGTTCGATCGTCTTCGGGGTGCCGATGACCTCGAAGGCGACGTCCACCCCGCCGTCGGTGAGCTTGCGGATCTCCTTGTCCACGCGCTCCGTCGCCTTCGGGTTGATGGCGAACCGCGCGCCGAGCCGTTTGGCAAGCTCAAGCCGTGCGTCGTTGAGGTCGACGGCGACAACCGTCGCTCCCGCCAGGGCGGCGCACTGCACCACGTTCAACCCCACGCCGCCGCAGCCGACGACCGCTACCGTATCGCCCGTCATCACCCGGCCGCGGCGCTTTACCGCGTGATACGGCGTCGAAACGGCGTCGGCGATTACGCAGGCGCGCTCGAGCGGGATGCCCGGTGGCAACGACACCAGCTCCTTCGCCGGCACGGCCACGAACTCCGCGAAGGCGCCGTCAACGTGATTTCCGGGCATCACGAGCTCGGCACAGAGATTCTCACGGCCGGCGCGACAGAACCGACAGCCCCCGCACGCCCACACCGACGGCGCGAGGACTCGGTCGCCTTCCTTGAGACCGGTCACGCCGGGGCCGAGTCGGGCAACGGTGCCCGCCGCCTCGTGTCCCAGGATGATCGGAGGCGGCTTGAACGTGGGGACGCCGTGATCGAGGTAGTGCAAGTCGGTGTGGCACAGCCCGCAGGCGGCGACCCGCATCACGACCTGGCCCGCCTGGGGCTCGGGAGCGGGAACGTCGGTGATGATGAGCGGCTTGCCGCCGCCGTGGAACACCGCTGCCTTCATCGGTCGTCGCTCGTGGTGCGATGTGTGTAGATCGCCCGGAAGAACCCCGCCCTGACCAACCAGCAGTCGGTGCACTCCTCGCGCAGCCCCTCGGGGATCTCCGTTTCCACACGGACATCGAAGCCGGCCCGGCGGTACACCTCGGCCGCTTCCTGGGCCCGTTGCGGATCGGCGACGAAGCGACGTTCCCAGTAATCAGGCGCCATGCGCGGCTGCCTCCGCTGCGAGCCGGCGCAGGCGGCGCTGGCCCAGCAGCGCGGCGCCGAACGCCGAGGTGTACTGGACCATGTCGCCCGGAAGCACGTTCACGCTCGCCCCGAGCGCGTTCTGCACCACCTGGATCATCCGCTCGAAGCGCAGGATCCCACCGACCAGGGTGAACTCCGGCTCCATCCGCACCCGCTTCATCAGCTGGACCGAGCGGTCCACCAGTGAGACAAAAGCGCCGTGCATGATGTCGGCCGGGGCGGCGCCCTCGGAGAGTTGGTTGATGACCTCCGACTCGGCGAACACGGCGCACACGCCGGAGATGGTCACGGGGGTCTTCGATGTCGCGACGAGCGGACCGATCTCCTCGGTCCGGTAGCCCATGTAGCGAGCGGTCTTTTCGAGGAACGCTCCGGTCCCCGCGGCGCACTTGTCGTTGAGGCGGAAGCTCTGGACCTTGGCGTCCGCGCCGAGCCGGCTCGCCTTCATTGTCTGTCCGCCGACGTCGAGGATCGTGCGCGTGTTTGGAAAGAAGTGCGTCGCCCCGCGCGCGGCGGCCGTGAGGTCGGTGACGGAGATGTCGCCCATCCCCGCCTGGTGGCGCCCGAAGCCCGTCGTCACGGTGTAGGCGACATCGACCGGCGCCACCCCGGCCGTTTCGAGCGCCCGCGCCAGCGCCCGTTCGACAGCCTGCGCCAGCTTGAACCCGGTCGGCTCCATGGCCCGCCCGAGGATCGTGCCGTCCTCGCCCGCGAGGACGACCTTGGTATAGGTCGTCCCGATGTCGATCCCGGCGGTGCGGCTCACGCGGCCCCCTTGGCCGCCGGCGTCCGCGCCGCGACGATGCGGTCGAGCGCGAACAGCGCCGCGCCGAGCGCGCCCATGTAATGCGACTCGTCGCTGACGTTGACCTTGAGGCCGAGGCGCTTGTTGAGCGTTTCGACCATCGCCTGGTTCTTGGTCACCCCGCCGGAAAACGTCACTTCCTCCTCGATCCCGACGCGGCGTAGTAGGCCAATTGAGCGCGCCGCAATCGATTCGTGCACGCCGAGGAGGATGTCCTCGATCTTCTTCCCCTTGCCGAGCCAGGACAGCACCTCGGACTCGGCGAACACGGTGCAGGTGGTGCTGATCTTCACTGCGCGCTCGCCGCGCAATGCCGTGGGCCCGAGATCGGCGAGCGGGAGATCGAGGGCGACGGCTGCCGCGCCCAGAAACCGCCCCGTGCCAGCCGCGCACTTGTCGTTCATGCAGAAATCCACGATCTCGCCCGTCGGCTGGACGCGGATCGCCTTGGTGTCCTGCCCGCCCATGTCGAGCACGGTGCGCGTCCGCGGGAACATGTGGACCGAACCCCGCGCGTGACAGCTGATCTCGGTGATCTGGGTGTTGCCGAAGGTCACTTTGTAGCGCCCGTATCCGGTGCCGACCACGAACTCGACTTCCTCTTCCGGGATGTCCCCGTTCGTCAGGGCTTCCCGAAACGCACTCTCGGCCGCACGCATCACGTTCGCGCCGGTGTCGGTGAGCGCGCGGCCCACGATCTCCCGCGCCTCGCTGATCACCACCGCCTTGGTTTGTGTGGACCCGACGTCCACGCCCGCCGCGTAGGCCATGGCTTTCTCCTTACCCCGCCGACGCAGCGGCCTGGTGGCGCCGCGACGCGAGGCCCTCGAAGAAGGCGTCGATCCGGTTCTTCATCTGCGCCTCGGAGACCACGCGCCGATCCATCATGTCCGACTCGACGAACAGACTCGGCACGTCCCGCACGGCCATCAACGCGCGCCGCGTGTCGGCCAGCCCCGTCGACACGGTGCGGCAGCTCTTGATCGGGTGGAAGACCACGCCGTCCGCCGTGTGGTCGTCGATCATCTGTGCCAGCGTCTGGGTTTGGAAGAACATGCTGTCCATTGCGTTGCGCACGCCGAGCAGCACCCCTTCGGCGAGGCTCTCAATCGGACGGCGCAGATCGTAGGCGAAACCCAGGTTCGCGCCGCCCGAGGCGAACCAGAGATAGGTCGAGTTCACGAACACTCCGCCCCAGTCGCTGAACAGCTCGGCAAAGCGGCGGAAGATGGGGTAGCAGGGCACGCCGACGAAGATCAGGCGCCACTTCTCATCGACCGGCGTGCCGATACCGCGCTCCGCCTTGTAGCGCATTTCCTCGACCAGATCGCGAAAGAACGCCCCGCCCTCGCGCGCGCCACGAAAGCCGTTCGCGACGCCGAGGTAGATCGTCCCGTCGGTGAGGGCATTGAAGACCGCGGGCCGGCTGCGGTTCAGCTCGAGTACCTGGTTCCAGCCCTGGTTCAACTCGTTGGCCCAGCCCATGTGCTCGCGCAGCCGGTCCACGTCGAACCGTTTCCCGGACACCTGCTCGCACAGGGTGATCAGCTCGCGCAGCTGCGCTTCCACGTAGCGGCGGTCCCGCTCGAAATCCTCGCCGCCGCGCGGGGAAGCAAGCCCGGCGCTGCGGGAGCCGGGGATATCGAGGGTGAAGAGCGGCATGTGGTGCATCCGCTCCCAGATCTCGCCCCACTTGATGTAGGTGTTGCAGGCATTGGTGGCGATGGCGAGAGCCGGCTTGGGGATCCTGCCCATCGGATGGGCGCCGCGCCGCAGCTGCGTCGCGACGTCCGCCTTCACGTAGCCGCAGATGTCAGGGGAATAGCCGTAGTTCTCGGCCTCGTTCAGGTACTCGTGGGCCACGCGCCGCACGGCGGCCTGGAGCGAGTTGATCTCGGGGAAAACGATCGGGAAATCGAACACCCGGAGCAGCTCGCACAGACTGCCCATCACGAACACGTAGGCGGCCCTGCGGCCTTCCTCGGCCGCCGCCGTGAGTCCCTCGAACCACTGGCGGAACAGTCGGGCGCCCGCGTCATTCCCGCGCCCAACGATGCTGGTGTCTTTCACCGCGTCGGTCATGGCCGCCTCAGTCGAACACCAGGTTCTCGACGAACGTCTCGAGCTGGATCTCGAGCGAATCGAAGCTCGTCATGCTCTCCTCGAACTCGCTCACGAAGTAGCGGATGCCGCGACCGTCGAGCGCCCGGGTGTGCACGACCAACTCCTCGAGACCCGGCTCGCACATTTTTGCCGCCATCAAGATCGCCGCCTGCGCGCCGGCGTGGTCGAGCCGCTCGAGCAGCATCCGGTCCTTGGGCTTGCGGAGGTCGTGCTGCACCGGGCTGTGGGCCGAGCGGTCGATGTAAGACTCGGCGAGCGCGAGGAGAGGGTCGCCGTCCAGCGGGACGTCCGTCGTGATCCACCGCAGCCCAATCAACAGGTCGTCGTCCACGACGTAACACGAACGCGCGATCGCGCGCAGCAGGTCGAGGGGTGGCTGCTCGCAAAAGCCGCCCTCCAGGATCACGCGGATCTTGTCCTGCCGGGCGGCCGAGCGGCCCTCGAGCAGCGGCAGCACCGTGCGGAGGAGGTCGTTGTGCTCTTCGCGCGGCACAAGCCCACCGATGGCGAGGAGGACGTAGGCATCGTCCACGGGGACCAGCCAGGGGCGTTCCCGTTTCAGAGCATGGAGCCGCCGAAGGAGGGCACGGTTCTCGTTGAACAGGGCAATGGAGCGTCGCAGATCATCATCCGTGATCGCGCGGCCGACCAATCCCTCGCAAACCCCTCGCACGCGGTCGTACTCGTCCCGGAGATAGTGCGCAGCGAACGCCGAGTTGGGATTCTGTGGCAGGTACAGGATCCGGCACGGGTACGGGACGTTGCGACCCCACACCCCGGCGAGGTTGCGCGCGGCATCACAGATCGGGTGCGTGACGAACAACTCGAACTCGACGCGTTTGGAGAGCGCCAGTTCCAGCGAGGTCTTGATGATGGAGCAGAGGTAGGAACCGAAGCGCGAGTCGGCCTGGGTCGGCTCGATCGGCGCGCCGCGAACCTTGAAAGGCAAGAGGCCGCCCGCGTGCGCGATCTCCTCGGGGAAGTACACCTGGAAATGGCCGATCACCTTCCCGCCGCCCTCGCGCCAGCGGCGCACCGTCGGGAAACTCGTATCCTCGACCAGCTCCCGGCAGCGATACAGGATTTCCTCGAACGGCTGGCCACGCCACTCGGGGAAGACCCGGACCGCGGGGGGCGCCACCACGGCGGTCACGCGTGTCTCCAGACAGGTTGGCGCTTGTCCGTGAACGCGCGCAACCCCTCGATCGCATCATGGGTCTCCATCAATGTGTGCAGATAGGCGTGCCCCGCCTCCCGGAGGGCGGCGTGGCGCGCGAGCGTGCCGCCGCCGCGCAACGCGTGTTTGGCCGCGCGGAGCGCCGCCGCGCTGTGGCGCGCGATGCGCCCCGCGAGCTCCAGCGCCACCTGCTCCACCACGCTGTCCGGGACCACCTGCGCGACCAGCCCATGGCGCTCCGCCTCGACGGCGGTGATCGGATCCCCCGAGTAGATCACCCGCGCGGCCAGGCCCGGCGGCAGTCGCTCCGGCAGCAGCACACATGCGGCCGGGGGAATGACGCCGAGGACGATTTCGGGCTGGCCGAAACTCGCGCCCTCGCCCGCGACGATCAGGTCTGCCGGTTGCACCAATTCGAACCCGCCGCCCAGACACTTGCCCTGGACGGCCGCGATCACGGGGAGCGGGAACGCGTCGACCGCCGCGACCGTTTCGAGGAACTCGGGGATCAGGCTCAGGTGGTGCGGCGGGAGGTGTTCCCCGACATCCGCGCCAGCCGAGAAATGCTTGCCTCGAGCGGTGAGCAGCAGCACGCGGAGATCGGGCTGCTGCGCGAGGCGTAGGAGCTCCGCGTGGATGACGCGTAGCACCTCCCGCGTCAGGATGTTGAGTGGAGGATGGTCCAGCACGATCCGTCCGATGCCCTGATCGACCGACGCCGTCACGGTCATCGCTCAGGGCCTCCCGCCGCCCAGCAGCTGGCCGCCGTCGATCGGCACGACTGCGCCGGTGATGAAGCCCGCGGTTTCGCCGCACAAGAACCGCACCAGTGCGGCAACCTCCTCCGCCTGCCCGGTCCGGCCGAGCGGCGTCCTGGTGAGCGCTCGCTCGCGGACGGCTTGGGGGAGTGCGCGCGTCATCTCCGTATCGATGAAGCCCGGCGCGACCACGTTCACCGTGACCCCGTCGCGCGCGAACTCCTGCGCGAGCGAGCGGCCCAGCCCAACGAGGCCGGCCTTGGCGGCGGCGTAGTTCGCTTGGCCGAAGCTCCCGCGCAGGCCGTTAATCGATGAGACGAATACGACGCGCCCGCACCGGCTCTGGCGCAGATGGGGGGCGGCGGCGCGGGCGACCCGGAACGCACCGCTGAGGTTTACGTCGAGCACCTCGGCCCACTCGGCGTCGCCCATTTTCCAGCTCACACGGTCGCGCACGATGCCTGCGGCGCATACGATCCAGTCAATCCCGCTGCCTTCGCGGGCCACGCGCGCCACTGCCTCACCGACTGTCTTCGTGTCGCGCACATCGCACTCAATCGCGGCATGCGCCGCGCCGGGGCCATCGGGGAAGCCCAAATCGAGCGCCGCCACCCGGGCATCGCCGGCGAGCGCCGCGACGATCGCGCGGCCGATCCCCCGGCCACCACCGGTTACGAGAGCCGTGCGCCGCATCGGCCGCAGTGCAAGTGCTCCGCAGGCAAACTGGTCGCGCCGCACGCGCGACAGTCCTGTACCGGCGCGCCCCACGGCGCCTCGGAGGATTCCCCGGCGGCCGCGCGGGCGCGCAACAGCCCGTAGCGCGCCGGACGCTTTTCGGTGAAGGCGCGCATCCCTTCCACCGGCTCCCAGCAGGCGTAATGCAGCGAGAGCCAGTCCTGCGCGTGGCGCACCGTCTGGTGCCACGCGAGGTCCTTCCAGAAGTTCGTCTGCTGCTTGGTGTAGCGGGCGCATTCAGGGAAGGAGTCGAGCAGGCGGCGGGCGAGGTCGTCCACGAATGCATCGAGTCGCGCCAGATCGATGCGGTAGCTATCCTGGCCCTTCTGCGCTTTTCCGATCTCCTCGGGCCCCGCCTGCTCGATCCACGCGTCTCCGCGGCGCACCGATGGCACAACCCAGTTCACGAGGCCCCAGGCCAGGGCTTTCTCGGCGGGAACAGGCTCGTTGAGGAACAGCATCTCCCGCGCCCGCCTGTCCCCGACCGCGATAGGCAGCCACTGCGTGGCGCCGCCGCACGCCACTGAGCCAACGTGCGTGCCGACCTGCTTCAGGTAAGCATGCTGGGCGATGACCGAGAGGTCGCAGGCGAGCTGGCTCTCGTTGCCACCACCCACTGCCATTCCGTTGATCCGCGCGATGACGGGCTTCCCCGTGTTCAGGATGCTTTCGATGTAGGCACGGAACAGTGCCATGTACTTCCAGTAGTCGCGCGGGGTCGCGACGTAGGCCTGCGCGTATTCCTTCACGTCGCCACCCGTGCAGAAGGCGCGATCGCCTGCGCCGGTGAAGACGATCGCGCCCACGGCGTCGTCGAAGCTCGCGTCGCGGAACGCTGTCGCCAGCTCCTCAAGCGCGGCAGTGGAGTACGCGTTGTAGTGTTGCGGGCGGTTGATCGTGATGCGCGCGACGCCGTCGGCCTTGGCGTAGAGGATCTCGGCGAAGCCGAAGTCGGCGGTGGGGCGCGAGATGAAGTGGCGGTCGGTCGTGGCGGACGTGGTCATGCGGCAAGCAGTCCTCGAACAAGGTGGTCGGCGAATTGCGCCCCGAGCACGGGCTGTTGCACGGTGCCCTGAGGCGAGTACCAGCGAGCGATCCAGTTGATGGCGCCGAGGATCGCGAAAACGGCGAGTTTCGGATCCAGCGCGCGGAATTCTCCGGCGTGGATCCCGCGCCGGACGATGTCCCGCAGCGCCAGCTCGTAACGGTCGCGCCGGCCGATCACCTCGGCCTGGTGGCGCGCCGAGAGCGCCGAGACCTCGAACGCGAGCGAGGAACCCTCGAGCGTGTCGGTCATCACGCGCACATGCTCGCGGATCGCGTGGGCGAGCTGTTCCGCATGCTTCGGCGAGCGCCGCCGCGCATCCGCGATGATCCCCTCGACCTCCTCGAGGCCTTCTTTGTGGCAGGCGTAGAGGATCGCCTCTTTATCGGGGAAGTAGTGGTACAGGGCGGTCTTGCGGACGCCGAGCAGCACGGCGATGTCGTCCAGCGTGGTGGCGTAGTAGCCCTTGCTCCGGAATGCTCGCAGGGCGGCATGGAGGATTTCCGCCCGCCGCCGCTCCCGTTTGGCGCGCACGTGAGCGGACCGATGAGACGCGGGACGGGTGCGGGTGGCGGTGGCTGCCATGCTGGGCCTCATCAAGCGTGAGACGGAATATTGAACGCAGATTAAAAAATTTACTATGAAATAAACGTGAAGATCGGGGGACGCGCCGACGTTCCAGGCTAGTAGGCGTCTCGATTGATCTCGCGGATCAGCCGCTCGTAGTCAGCCGGTGTGTTGATGAAGTCGGTGACCGCCGGGTCGTCAACCGGCACCTGCTGGACCTCGTCCGGGTGGGCGTGGACCATGGCGCGGGCACCTTCCCGAGTGGCCAGCTCGCTGGTGCGGAGCTCCCCGAACAGACGTTGATCCCAGATCACCGGGTGGCCACGCTTACCGGCGAAGGTCGGCACCACGATCGACGGGCGAAGGCGGCGATATGTCTCGACCAGCCGCTCGACCCCAGCGATGTGTACATGCGGCAGATCCACCGGCCAGACGAGGGCCGCCACGGGGTGAATCGGCTCGAGCGCTTCAAGGGCGCAGCGCAGCGAAACGATGGGGCCGCCGTCGACATCGGGATTCTCGATCACGAGACAGTCATGCGCGGCGATCGCTGGGCGGACACGGGCCGCGTCCGGGCCTAGAACCACAACCCTGGTCTTGAGGTCGAGCGCCTCAAAGGCCTCGAGAATCCGAGTGATGAACGGCTCCCCACGGAAGTCGAGCAACGCCTTGGGAGCACCCATCCGAGCGGAGCGCCCCCCCGCGAGGATCACGCCGGCGAGCGGCATCTCGATTCGGTCCAGCTCGCCTCGCGGCAAGCTCCTATTGAGCACCTAAGTCCTTGGGACTGCTTCATATAGCTCGCCCTCCCCTACCTGCCAAACCGCCCTGCCATTGTTGTGCGCCGGGACGTAAAGCGCCACATTAGCGACCCCTATGGCCGTCCGACGCATTCGCCAACTTGGCGACCCTATCCTGCGCGAGCACTGCCTGCTCGCGGAGCGCCCTTCATCGGCCGCGGTGCGCCTCGTGGCCGACGACCTGCGGGACACCCTCAAGGCAGCCAAAGCGAAGTACGGGATGGGTCGGGCGATGGCGGCACCGCAAATCGGCGCGCCGGTGCGGGTGGTCATCGTGGACATCGACGGGGCCAAGCAGCGCATAACGCTCGTCAACCCTGAGATCACCGATGTCGGGTCGGAAGACTTCGAGGTGTGGGACGACTGTTTCTCCTTCCCAGGGCTCTTGGTTCGGGTGAACCGCGCCTACCGCATCACGGCCAACTACGTCGACCTCAAAGGGAAACCGCATACGATCGAGTGCGTGGGGCCGATGGCGGAGCTGCTGCAACACGAGATCGACCATCTCGACGGCATTCTTGCTCTGGACCATCCGGTGGGGGTCGACCCGTTCGCCTTCCGCGTCGAATGGGACGGCCGGCACGACCCATCCGAGCGGTATGGGCCGCCTCGTCAACGCGAGGCACCGCCGGACTGACCGGATCATCGTCGCCGCGCGACGAACAGCTGGGTGTAGTAGAACGTGCCGTCCTTGGCCCGCACGATTCCCACTCCCGTCACGTTGTACGACCCTTCGATGTTCTCAAGGTGGTGCGGGCTCCGCAACCAGCCTTGCAGCGCCACTGCCGCCGTGCGGGCGACCGCATAGTCGTTCAACGCGACGTTCTCCGCGATCCGGAGAAATGGAAGGGCCCGACCCACCAGCTCGGCGCGTTCCGCGAACTCATCGTGTCCCAGGGGGACGAGGCGTGCCGCCATCGCCCCGCTGTGAGTGCGGGCGATGGCGGCGAGTCCGGTGTCAAAGGTCAATCGGGAAAGCCGCCGGGTCGCACGGTGCTCGTTGACGAGTCGGGAAACCTGCCGCTCGAGATCGCGAAATTCGGCGCTGGGCGCCGCGCGCTCCCGCGCGGGACTCGCGGCGCACGCGAGCAACATGCCGAGCGTGAGTCCGCGAGCGACCCGTGTGCAATCCCCATGGCGTCGGTGCATCGGTCTCTCTAGATTGCGCGGTGACGGGGGTGCCCGGCGGCAGTTCCGCCGCCTGGCTGAGATCATACCCTTCGGACCTGATCCGGGTAATGCCGGCGAGGGGAGTCGATGACCGCACCACAGACCTGCGTCACCCAGATGTTCTTCGCCCGTCAGGGCACGATCACCGATCAGATGCGGCGTGTGGCGGAGCGCGAGGACCTGCCGCCAGAGCTCGTCCGTGAAGAAGTCGCGCGCGGGCGGCTGATTATTCCAGCCAACACCCGGCATCTCGCCAAACAACTCGACCCGATGGGCATTGGCAAAGTGGCCCGGGTGAAGATCAACGCCAACATCGGCAACTCCGCCGTCTCCTCCGACGTCGATGGGGAGCTCGAGAAGCTGCATCACGCGGTGCACTACGGCGCCGACACCGTGATGGATCTTTCGACTGGGGGCGACATCGACGCGATCCGCCAGGCGATCATCGATGCCTCACCGGTGCCGATCGGCACGGTGCCGATCTACCAGGCCGTGACGGCCGTCGAGAAAGTCGAAGACCTGACCGCCGACGACCTGCTCGACATGGTGGAGCACCAGGCACAGCAGGGCGTGGACTACGTCACGGTGCATTGCGGCATCTTGCGCGAGCACGTGGGGCTCGCGTTGGGGCGGGTGACCGGGATCGTGAGCCGCGGCGGGTCGCTGCACGCCTACTGGATGGCGGCGCACAACCAGCAGAATCCATTCTACACGCACTTCGACCGCATCCTCGAAATTGCCCGCGCGTACGACGTGACGCTGTCCCTGGGCGACGCGCTGCGGCCCGGGTCGATCGCCGACGCCAGTGACAAGGCGCAGTTCGCCGAGCTCGGCGTATTGGGGGAGTTGACGCGGCGTGCGTGGGCCAAGGACGTGCAGGTAATGATCGAGGGGCCTGGCCACATCCCGATGCACCAGATCGAGATGAACGTCCGTATGCAGAAGGAGATCTGTCTCGAGGCGCCGTTCTACACGCTCGGTCCGCTCGTGACCGACGTCGCCCCCGGCTACGATCACATCACGTCGGCGATCGGCGCAGCGATGATCGGCTGGTACGGCGCCGACATGCTCTGTTACGTGACGCGCAAGGAGCACCTCGGACTGCCCAACGCCGAGGAGGTGCGCGAGGGCGTGATCGCCTACAAGATCGCGGCGCACGCAGCGGACATCGCGCGCGGGCGGGCCGGTGCGCGCGATCGCGACGATGCGCTCAGCCGGGCGCGCTTTGCGTTCGACTGGAACGAGCAGTTCCGCCTGAGTCTCGACCCCGACCACGCACGCGCGCTCCACGACGAGGCCCTGCCCGCCGAATACTTCAAGTCCGCCGAGTTCTGCGCCATGTGCGGGCCGAAGTTCTGCTCGATGCACATCACCCGGGAGATCGAGCGGAAGTTCGGGAAGGACGTGGCATCCGAAGTCCCGACGCGGGAGCAGGCAGCGCTGCGCTAGCCGGACAACCCCGCATCGTGCCGCCTGGTCAGCACGACTGCCGCGCGCGCTCGATCCGGAAATCGAAGCAGCCCGCTTCCGTGTCGCGTACGTGGATGTAGTCAATGTCGGGGCGGTTCAGCAGGCGCTCGAGCACAGGCTCGACGCACCCATCGGTAACGTATTCCTGGCCAACGAGCCGTCGGCCGCGCCCGTAGGCGTTGAGTGTTAGCGGGTGCGACCGGAGATCCTCAGGGAAACCAGCGTCCTCGGGGTACGCCTCGCACGCCAACTCGTGAATGAACACCGGGCCCGGAAGCGGAAGCGGCTCAGTCCCGGCGAACGGGTCGTAGGTGAACAGAATGCGCCGCTCCGCACCCACGGTGAAGGTGCGCAGGCATTGCCGGCAGGGCCCATACCCCGACGCGATTTCGCTGTGGGCAGGGTGGCCGTATTGGGGTGATATGCGGGTGGTCCGGACGGCCTGAGCGATCGCGTCCGGAATGGCGATGGTGCGAAACATGGGCATTGCATCCTCCGACAGGCGACGTTGGTGGGGCGGTCCGTCGCGCCGCCCACACCGCCAGTCTAGGAGGACCGCCCTGATCGACCCACCCGATTCTTGCGCGCAAAATGACGACGCATTGTCACCAGGCGATCCCGTAGTCCTCGCCGTGGTTCGACGAGCCGCCCCAAAACGAGCCGTGCTTCCAGTCGAAGAAGATCGCGTTGATCGGCCCCGACGTCCGGTCTTGGAAATCGAGCCGATAGCCCATCTCGCGCAGCTCGCGCCGCACCCAGGGGGGCGTGTCCGCGCGCAGCGTCAGCCGCCCAGGCTGCGTTTCGTGTTCGCCGAACGAGTTTCGCATCTGGTAGCTGGTGACGTTCGCCGCCTCGACCGCCTCCTGCACGTCCATCCCGAACTCGACCACGTTGAGAAAGAACTGCAGCAGGTTCTGGTCCTGCGTGTCGCCCCCCTGCACCGCGAACGCGAGGAACGGCCTCCCGTCCTTGAGCGCGAGGCTTGGGGTCAGCGTGACGCGCGGACGCTTCCCCGGCACGATCACGTTGAAGGGGTTGTCCAGGCTGTCCACGACGAACTGCTGGGCCCGTTGGCTGACCCCGATGCCGGTGCGCCCCGCGATCACGGCGGGGATCCATCCGCCGGAGGGGGTCACCGAGACGACCCATCCGGAGGTGTCGGCAGCCTCGATGGACGTCGTCCCACGGGTGAACGCTTCATCGAACGCGGCGAGCGCCGCCGCGTCCTCCGGCGCGGAGCGAGCCGCACCGATCGACGTCGCCGCCGGAGCTGGCGGCCAATCGCGCAGCAAGTGCAGGTAGGGATTGGTCCCTCCTTGGAAGGGGTAGGGATCGCCCGGCTTGATGAGCGGATCGTTGCGTTCCTGATTGATCTGCTGAGCGCGTTGCCGGGCGTACTCCTTGGAGAGCAGGCCACGAATCGGCTCCTCAGGCGAGAACGCGGGATCGCCGTAGTAGAAGTCCCGGTCGGCGAACGCCAGGCTCATCGCTTGATACAGCGTGTGGATGTAGCGGGTGCTGTTATAGCCCATCGCCTTGAGATCGATCGTCTCGATGATGTTCAGAGCCTGTAGCAGCGCCGGCCCCTGCGTCCAGGGCTGGAGCTTGTACACGTCGATCCCGCGATAGCTGGTCACGACCGGCTCTTCGATTTTCACGCGCCAGCTCGCGAGGTCTTCCAGGGTGACGAGCCCGCCCTCTTCGCGCAGCCCGCGGACGAATTCCTGGGCGATATCGCCGCTATAAAACCGTGCGTAAGCGGCCATGATCGCATCGCGCCGGTTCTTGCCCTGACGCAGGGCCTGCTGCTCGGCCTCCACCAGCTTGCGCAGCGTCGCCGCGAGGTCCGGCTGGCGGAAGATCTCCCCGGCCTCGGGGGCTTCACGTGGTTCCCCGAGGTGCGGCAGCATCGTGGCCCGCGCGTAGCGCCATTGCGTGAGCCAGCGTTTGTTCCGCTCGATCGAGTTCGCCGTCTCTTCCTCGATGGGATAGCCGTCCGCCATCCTGATCGCCGGCTCCAGGACGTCGCGCAAACTCAACCGACCGTACTCGGCGAGCATCACCATCAGGCCGCCCGGCGTCCCGGGCGTGACGGCCGCCAGGGGGCCGTACTCCGGCGGATAGCGCATCCCCTTCGAGCGGTAGAACTCCGCCGTCGCGCCGGTCGGAGCGACGCCGAGTGCGTTGATCGCGATGACCTGCTTGGTGCGCGGATTGTAGATCAGCGCCTGCGTCTCACCGCCCCACGAGAGCACGTCCCACATGGTCGAAGTGGCGGCGAGCATCGCGCAGGCGGCGTCGACCGGATTGCCGCCTTTCTGGAACATCATCGCCCCGGCCGTGGCCGCGAGCGGTTTGCCGGTGATCGCGATCCAGTGACGGCCGTGGAGGGCGGGCTTTTGCGTACGTTGGGCCGCGAGGGTGCCCGGAACGAAGCAGAGCCCGGCGAGGAGCAGGCGTGGGAGGACGGCCATCGGAACTCCTGAATGAGATCGTACGCGTGAACTTACCGGCCCCGCGGTCCCGTCGCCATCTTTCCCCATGCGCCTGTCGCTCGTCCCCCGCACGCGTGGTGGGGTGGTGCGGATGATCGTGCTCGCGAGTTTCTTGCCGCTCCTGTTTATCGCGATCTGGCTCTTCACGGTGAAAATGCCGGGAGCCCCCTTCGCCGGGCCGTTGCCGCCCCTTACCCCGGAGCTACGCGCGCTCGAGCACCGGCTTCGGACCCACGTCACGATGCTGGCCGGGGACATCGGTGAGCGCAGCGATGCGACGTACGCGGCCGTGACCCGCGCGGCCGCCTACCTCGAAACCGTCTTCGGCGAACTTGGCTACCAGGTCCGCTCCCATCCGTACACGGCGCGCGGACGCGCCTACCGGAACCTCGAGGTCGAAATTCAGGGTGTCGTGCGCCCGGACGAGATCGTCGTGGTGGGCGGGCACTACGACACGGCAATAGGGGCGCCCGGCGCGGACGACAACGCGAGTGGGGTCGCCGGGGTGTTGGAGCTGGCGCGCGCGTTCACCGGGTCGACGCCGGCCCGCACCCTGCGCTTTCTGGTGTTCGCGAACGAGGAGCCGCCCAGTTTTCCGACGGCAGACATGGGGAGCCGCCACTACGCCGACGCCGCGGCGGCGCGGGGCGAGCAAATCGTGGCGATGTTGTCGATCGAGTCGATCGGCTACTACGACGACGCGTCGGGGAGCCAACGCTACCCGTTTCCGCTCAATCTCGCGTATCCGAACCGCGGTGATTTCATCGGATTCGTGAGCAACCTCAAGTCGCGACCGCTGGTGCGCCGGGCGATCGCGGCGTTCCGCGCACACGCGCAGTTCCCCACCCAGGGCGCTGCCGCGCCCTGGTGGGTGCCGGGGGTTTGGTGGTCGGACCACTGGGCGTTCTGGCGTCACGGCTACCTCGCGATCATGATCACCGATACCGCGCCCTACCGGAACGTCTTCTACCATACGGCGGACGATACCCCGGAAACACTAGACTACCCGCGGATGGCGCGGGTGGTGGACGGTCTCACCTGGGTGGTCCGCGACCTGGCCACGACTCGTTAGCGCCTGCTTGACACCCCCAGCGGGGGGTGTTTTTTTGTCTCACATCATGAAACACAGTCTCACGCGATGATCGCCCCCCGCGCCTATCCCGGCACACAGGCCGTTGCCCGGGCGGTGAGCCTGCTGAAGGCGTTCTCGGACGCGCGTCCCGAATGGCGCCTGTCTGACCTGGCCCGCGCCGCACGCCTCCACAAAGCGACGACCCATCGCTTGCTCGCCGCGCTCGCCCGAGAAGGGATGGTCGTGCGGGATCCCACGGGCGAGTTGTACCGGCTCGGGCCCGAGGCGATCGCCTTGGGAGCCCGCGCCGCTCGCGCCAATGATCTGCGCACCGTGAGCCGGCCCGAGCTGGAGCTGCTTGCCACCCAGACCGGTGAAACGATCACGCTCGAAGTGCCGGTGGGAAACGACATGCTGATCCTGGACGAGGTGGTGGGACGCTCTCTCATCGGAGCCACCGCCTCGCTCGGCACCCGCTGGCCCGCGCACGCGACGTCCACCGGCAAGGCGCTGCTGGCCGCCCTGCCTGACGCGGAACGGCGCCAGCGGCTTGGGGGCCGCCTGGCGCGGCTTACGCCGCGGACTATCGTTTCCCCGCTCGCGCTCCGCACCGAGCTCGCGCGAGTGGGACGGCGCGGCTACGCCAGCGCGATCGAAGAGCTGGAGCGCGGCCACGTTGCGGTGGGCGCCGCGCTGCGTGGTCCTGACGGCCGGCCAGTCGCGGCCATCAGTGTCGGCGGGCCTCGGCTCCGATTCCCCGCTGCTCGGCTGGCCTCGCTCGGGCCGCTGGTCTGCGTCGTTGCCGATCGCATCTCGCGACGGCTCGGCGCCGCGGGAGCGCCGTGAGTCACCAGGCCGTTATGCTAGGCGAGGTCTACGCCGCGCGCGCCCGCTTGGGGGAGCGCTATCACGAATTCCTGCGCGTGCCGGCGCTGTCAGCCGGGGTGTACGTGTTGCCGGTGGGCGGCAGCGACCCGCAGACGCCGCATGCGGAGGATGAGGTCTATTACGTCGTGCGCGGGCGAGCCACGCTGCTCGTCGGCGGTGTCGACGTTCCGGTATCCCCGGAATCCGTCGTATACGTCCCCGCACGCGTCGCGCACCGATTTCACACGATCACCGAGGAGTTGAGCGTGCTGGTTTTCTTCGCCCCGGCGGAAGGGTCAAAAGGTGGCACATGTTGAGAGAGACGCCCTTCCACGCGCGTACGGCCGCCCTCATGGAGGCCCAGGCGTGGCGTCGCTGGGCGGGCTACGTCGTCGCCAGCTCCTACGAGCTGAGTCACGAGCGCGAGTACCACGCCGTACGCAGCGCGGCGGCGCTCTTCGATGTCTCGCCGCTCTACAAGTATCTGATTCGCGGCCGGGATGCCGCCCGCCTGCTCGACCGGATCGTCACCCGCGACGTGCAGAAATGCAAGGTCGGCCAGGTGTTGTACACGCCGTGGTGTGACGCGCGCGGCAAGGTGATCGACGACGGCACCGTGTCACGGCTCGACGAGAAGACCTTCCGTATGACGGCCGCCGATCCGAGCATTCGCTGGCTGCACCTCAACGCGACGGGGCTCGAGGTCACGATCGAGGATGTCTCCGAGCGCACCGCCGCGGTGTCGCTGCAGGGGCCCAACGCGCGCGCCATCCTCGAGCTGGCGGGCGGCCAGGAGCTCTCGGCGCTCAAGTACTTCCGCCTCACCGCGGGGAAGATCCGCGGCGTCCCGGTCACCATTTCCCGCACCGGCTACACCGGCGACTTGGGGTTCGAGGTCTGGATCGACGCGGATCGCGCACTCCCCGTGTGGGACGCGCTGATCGAAGTGGGCACGGCCTATGGGATCACGCCCGCCGGGATGTTGGCGTTGGACCTGGCGCGCAACGAGGCGGGGCTGCTGCTCATCGAGGTCGACTACATCTCCGCCCACCACGCATTGATCGATGCGCAGACGTCCACGCCGTTCGAGCTCTCGCTCGGGTGGACGGTCGCGTTCGACAAGGAGCGGTACAACGGCCGCGACGCCCTGTTGGCTGAGCACGAACGTGGCCCGGCATGGCGCTTCGTTGGCATCGAGGTCGATTGGGACTCGCTCGAGCGGCTGTACGCCGACGTCGGGTTGCCGCCCAAGCTGCCCACCACCGCCTGGCGGGCCAGCGTGCCGCTCTATGTCGGCGGGCTGCAGGTAGGGTATGCGACGAGCGGCTGCTGGTCGCCGCTGCTCAAGCGCTACATCGCGCTCGCGCATCTCGCGGGCTCCTATGGCGCGCCCGGCACGGTGGTGGAGATGGAAGTCACCGTAGAGCACCACCGCAAGCGCGCGGCAGCCACCGTGCGCCAGCTCCCCTTTTTCAATCCCGAACGGAAGCGAGCCTGAGGATGCCCCAGACCTGGGACGCCATCATCATCGGCGGCGGGCACAACGGGCTCGTCACGGCCGCCTACCTGGCTCGCGCTGGGAAAAATGTGCTCGTGCTGGAGCGCCGCTATCGCGTGGGCGGCGCCGCGGTGAGTGAGGAGATCTACCCCGGCTTCACCTTCTCGGTGTTCTCCTACGTGGTGAGCTTGCTACGGCCCGAGATCATTCGGGATCTGGACCTGCCGGCGCACGGCCTGGAGATCCTGCCGCTCGAGAGCACGGTCACCCCGATGGAGAACGGCGACTACCTCGCCGCCTGGGGCGATCCCGACAAGACCCGGCGCGAGATGTGCCGCCACTCTCCGCGCGACGCCGAGGCCATGGTGGAATTCGGACGGCTGATCCACCACATGGCGCAGGCGGTGAAGCCGATCATCGGTATGGTGCCGCCTGATCCAACCTCGCTCTCGCCCAAGGATCTGCTGGGCCTGCTGCGCCTGGGGAAGCATTTCCGCGACCTGGGTCCGGAGAAGTTCCACGCGCTCTACAAGTTGATGACGATGAGCTCGGCCGATTACCTCGACGAGTGGTACGAAACGGACGTCCTCAAGGCCACCAAGTCGGCGAGCGGCATCATCGGCACGTTCCTCGGCCCGCGCTCACCGGGAACGGCGTACGTGCTGCTGCACCACTACATGGGGGAAATCGACGGCTCGTTCCGCGCCTGGGGGTTCGCCAAGGGCGGCACCGGCGCGATCAGCGAGGCGATCGCCGGGGCGGCGCGCCGCTTCGGCGCGGAGATCCGGACTGACGCTCCGGTGGCCCGAGTGATCGTAAAGCGCGGGCGCGCGGTGGGTGTGGCGCTCGAGAACGGCGATGAGCTGCGCGCGAAACTCGTGGTGTCGAGCCTCGACCCGCACCGCACGTTCCTGCACCTCGTCGAGGAGTCGTCGCTCCCGGACGACTTCGTCACCGATATTCGCCGCTTCAAATTCCGCGGCTCGTCCGGCAAGGTGAACCTGGCCCTGGCCGAGCTGCCAAACTTCACCTGCATGCCCGGGGTGGGCCCGCACTTGCGCGGCGCGATCTCGATCAGTCCCAGTGTCGAGTACCTGGAGCGCGCCTACGACGACGCCAAGTACGGCGAGTTCTCGCGCCACCCGTACATGGACGTCATCATCCCTTCGATGATCGATCCGCAGATGGCGCCGCCGGGAAATCACGTGATGTCGATCTTCGTGCAATACGCACCGTACAACGTGACCGGTGGGTGGACCGACGCGAAGCGCGAAGCCTTCGGCGACGCCGTCGTGGACACGCTGTCGCACTACGCGCCGAATTTGAAAAACGCCATCCTGCACCGTCAGGTGATCACGCCGGCTGATATCGAGCGCATCACCGGGCTGACCGAGGGGAACATCTTTCAGGGCGAGCTGGCGCTGCACCAGCTTTTCTTCCTGCGCCCCGCGCCCCGGTGGGCGAAATACCGGACCCCCATTCGCCGCCTGTACCAGTGCGGCGCCGGGACGCATCCGGGTGGCGGCATCATGGGCGCGTCGGGTCGGCTCGCGGCCCTCCAGATTCTGCGAGATGGCCGATGACGCACGACCTGATCGTCATCGGCGGTGGGGTGAACGGGCTGGTGACGGCCGCGTACCTGGCGAAGGCGGGGGCCAAGGTCCTGGTGCTCGAATCGCGCAGCGCGCCGGGAGGACTCGCGCAGACCGAAGAGGTCGTACCCGGATTTCGCTTCGACATCTTCGGACACGACGCCGGCTGGCTGCTCCCCGACATCGCCACGGACCTGGGGCTCGCCGCTACGGGGCTCGAGCTCGTGGTTCCCGAGGCGAGCGTGTTCAGCCCGCTCCCCGACGGGAAGGCGCTGACGCTGTGGACCGATCCAGCGAAAACCGCCGAGGAGATCGGTCGCTTCTCCCGCGACGACGCGAGCAAGTGGCCGGCGTTTGTGGCGCAGCTCGCGCGTTTTGCGAGTGTGCTGGAGGCTGTCTACGCGATCACCCCACCACACGTGCCGGACGCCGCCGGCGGAGATCTGATGGCGCTGTTCGGGCTGGGCCGCCGGCTGCGCAAGCTTGGGCGGCGCGAGATGGTGGAGTTTCTCCGCGTCACGCCGATGTCAGTCGCCGAGTGGCTCGACGACTGGTTCGTGAGCGACGCGCTGAAGGGCGCGGTCGGCGCGAGTGGCATCACCAAGATCCTCCAGGGCCCCCGCTCGGCCGGGACCGGGTTTGTGCTGCTGCACCACCACGTGGGGCGACCGGCCGGGGCGGTGCGGGCGGCACACGTGGTAAAGGGTGGGCTTGGCGCGCTGGGCCGCGCGCTCGCCGCAGCGGCGAAAGGGTTCGGAGCCGAGATCCGCACCACCGCCCCGGTGCGCGAAATCGTGGTGCGCGAGGGACGGGTCCTCGGTGTCGCCCTCGACACAGGCGAGCATCTCGCGGCGCGCCAGGTGATTTCGAGCCTCGACCCGCGGCGCACCTTTTGTGGCCTGGTGGATCCCGGTCACCTGAACCCCGAGTTCTTGCGCACGGTCAGGAACATCAAGTGTCGGGGGGTGATGGCCACCGTGAACCTGGCGTTGGGAGAGCTGCCGCGTTTCACCGCCCGCGCAGCCGACGGAGCCCTGCGCGGCGCGATCTCCATCGCCCCGAGCCTCGACTACCTCGAGCATGCCTATGACGACGCCAAATACGGAGCCCTTTCAAGCCGGCCCTATCTGGAGGCTCGAATCCCCACGCTGTTGGATCCGAGTCTCGCCCCGACCGGCAAGCACATTATGACGGTGCAAGTTCAGTATGCACCGTACCACCTGAAGACCGGGGCATGGGACACGCCCGCGCGTGAACGGCTGGCCGACCTCGTGATCGCCACGCTGACCGAATACGCGCCCAACGTGAAGAAGAGCGTGTTGGCCCGCCACGTCGTCACGCCGAAAGACTACGAGGAGCGCTGTGGGCTCACCGAGGGACACACATATCAAGGCGAGTTGACGCTCGACCAGATCCTCTTCATGCGACCGGTGGCGGGATGGGCACGTTACGGGACACCAATTGAGGGACTGCACTTGTGCGGCGCTGGGACACATCCGGGCGGTGGGCTCACCGGTGCCTCGGGACGCAACGCCGCCCGCGAGCTGCTGAAGGAGCGACGCGGATGAGCACATTCCTGAGAACCGTCGAGACCTACCGGCAGGGTGCCCGCACGATGCCCGGCCGTTACTACACGACGCCTGAAATCCAGGCCGAAGAGCAGGAGAAGATCTTCGGACAGCACTGGATTTCGATCGGCCGCGGCTCCGACTTCGCCCAAAACGGGGACTATCGCCTCGCGGAGGTGGCGGGCGAATCCGTAATCGTGTTGCGCGACCAGCAGGGGATGTTGCGGGCTTTCTACAATGTCTGTCGGCACCGAGGCACGCGGCTGTGCGGTACGGCGCAGGGGCACCTCTCCGAAACCATCCAGTGCCCGTACCACGCGTGGACGTATGCGCTCGACGGCCGACTGATCGGCGCCCCACACATGCACGAGGCTGAGGGGTTCGAGAAGAAAGACTACCCCCTGCACACGGTCGGCCTCGCCGAGTGGGAGGGGTTCGTGTTCCTCAGCCTGGCGCGCGAGCCCCGGCCATTCCCCGAGGTGTTCGCGCCGGTACTCGAGCGGTTCCGGCGCTACAACCTCCCCGCCTTGCGGTCGGTGCGGCGTATCGAGTACGACGTCCGGGCCAACTGGAAACTGATCATGCAGAACTACTCCGAGTGCCTCCACTGCCCCACGATCCACCCGGAGCTGTCCACCAAGCTGCCGTACACCAGCGGCGCCAACGATCTCGTGGACGGTCAGTTCCTGGGCGGCTACATGGAAATCAAGCCGCCGAACGAGAGCGCCACGATGAGCGGGCGGGCATGTGGGTTGTTGCTCGGCGATTTCCCCCCGGACGAGCGGGCGCGCGCGTTCTACTACACGCTCTTCCCGACGATGATGTTGAGCCTGCACCCGGACTACGTCGTGTACTACACCGTGTGGCCGAGAGCTCCGATGGAAAGCCGCGTCGTGTGCGAGTGGATGGTGCATCCCGATTCACCCGAGACGCCGGGGTACAACATCCAGGACGCCGAAGAATTCTGGGACCGCACCAACCGGCAGGACTGGAACATCTGTGAGCGCAGCCAGCTCGGCGTGGCGTCGCGGATGTATCAGCCGGGGCCGTACTCACCGCGGGAGAGCGTGCCGGCGGCATGGGATCGGGAGTACCTGCGGCAGCTCGGGCACGGCTAGGCGGGCGCCACCCGCGCAGCGGGGTCCTGGCGATAGAACCCTTGGAGCTCCTCGTAGAGATCCGGGTACCGCTGCCGCAGCTCCACCGGCTTCTCGAAAAATGTCTCCGTCGCCACCGCGAAAAACTCCGCGCGGTTGGTCGCGCCGTAGGCGTTCAAGAGGTCTGGCTCGCCCTGCTGCGCCGCGCGCCCTAACTCCTCGAACCGGCGCTGTAGCACACGCGCCCACACCCGCGTCGATGAGGGCGCCTCGAGCAGCGGGACGCCATCCACCGATCCGTCTTCCCGGTCCAGCTCGTGGGCGAACTCATGCAGCACCACGTTTTGTCCATCGCGGGACTCGGTTGGACATCCCCCAGCACTTTCCCAGGACAGCACCACGACGCCTCGAACGTGCTCGCCCAGCAACGGGGCCGGCTGCGCGATCGGTCCGGTGTAGAGTTGCCCGTCGAGCGGGGGAACGCGGGGGACGAACGTGCCCGGGTACATCACGACGCTGTGCACCCTGGGATAGCAGCCGGCGTCGAGATTCAGGATCAGGAGACAGGCCTGGGCGGCGACGATCACCTTCATCTCCTCGGTGATCTCGAGCCCGCCGCCCCCCTCGAACTGCTTTTCGCGTACGAACTGCGTCACGAGATCCAGTAACCGGGCCGTTTCTTCCGCGGTCAGGGCTCGGGTAACCGGAACGCTCCGTTCGATCAACGCCGTCCACGCCGCCGACGGACGTTCACTGAGGGTGCGATAGGGGCGACGGAACCGGGTGAGGCGCACGACTCTCCACCCGATG
Source organism: uncultured Gemmatimonadaceae bacterium (assembly GCA_964596925.1). Taxonomy (GTDB): domain Bacteria; phylum Gemmatimonadota; class Gemmatimonadetes; order Gemmatimonadales; family GWC2-71-9; genus DASTHG01. The sequence goes on from CAZQWQ010000021.1 coordinate 129,997, forward strand.
AGGAGTGCCACAGCAAAGAGAATGGCACCCCCGGCTACGACCTCGATGGTGTCCATCGACTGGTCTACTCAACTCTCACGACGCGGGGAAGATTCGAGCGAGCGCCTGGAGCAGTAGTCCCTCGAGCGAACTCCCGTTGGGCGCTTCCGCCAGCACCACCGCGAAGCGGCGCCGGAGCAGCGGGTCTCGGTAGGCCTGCGCCGCGAACTGGAGTGAGATGGGGATGAACCAGGATGCCTGCCGCGCCCCGGCACCGGCCCGCGCTGCGCCCGCATACTGCTCGAACAGGCCGAGGACGAACGACCCCTTGGAGGGAAACTGTCTATAGATGGCGCCCTTTGTGAACCCCGCAGCCTTAGCGACCTCGTCCAGGGTGGCGAGGTCGAAGCCTCGGTCGGCGAAGATCTTCAAGCCGGCCTCGAGCAACAGGCTGCGGGTTTCCGCCTTGCGCCTTTGACGTATCGAACCCATTCGTATCTAAGATACGAATGGGTATCTCGGATAGCAACGGATAGCTCGGAGCGTCGGTTTGGGATACCTGCAGGTATCTAGAATCGATACTCGAAGCCCAATTGGACCGCCCGCGGAGCTCCGGCGTGTTGCGCGATCACGAGACCCGGAGCGAGACCAAGCAGCTCCTGGGACGATTCGCGTGGACGCAGGTGCAGGTCAAGATCGCGGATCGTTTCAGAGGACCGGGATCGGGTTCGGCAACAGCGCGATCACTCGAACCCCCTCGATCAGCGAGCTATCAGCCGCGGGGCGGACGGTACCACGAAGAACCCGCTGGCCCTGAGCTCCCAGGGGGCTGGCGAAGGGGAGGAGCAGGCAGTAATTGAGTTGCGAGAATCGCAAAGTCGTTTGCGGCACATGACAAGTACTGATCATAAGGGGCACCGGTTTGGTATAGCCGCAATACTCGCGGGTATCTCGGATACCGGTGGGTAGCTGTTCGGGTGTCTTGACTCGACTAGGTCCGCGTCTAGGTTTGGCCTTCTCCGCGGCGAAAAAGCCGTGGCGACGCGTTTTCTTGGAGAACAGCTGATGCCGTATATCATCGTCGAGCCGTGCATCAATGTGAAGGACCGCTCCTGCGTGGATGTCTGTCCTGTGGACTGCATCTACGAGGGAGAAGACCAGCTCTACATTCACCCCGACGAGTGCATCGACTGCGGGGCGTGTGAGCCGGAATGCCCGGTGACGGCGATCTTCCCCGAGGAGGACGTGCCGCCCCAGTGGAAGTCGTACACCGCGAAGAATCGGGACGTGTTTCTGGGCGACAACCCGCCTGGCAAGCCGTCCGCTGAGCGGGGCATGAAGTAGGCTAGAGACCCTTCAGGAAATCACGCAACACCTCGTTAACCGCGTCGGGCTGCTCCAGCGGACACATATGGCCCGCGGACGGCACCTCCACATATCGCGCCCCCAGAATTCGCCCCGCCATCGGCTCCATGACGGCTGGCGGTGTCAGCTCGTCCTCCGCGCCTCCCACGACGAGCGCTGGCACGCGAATCTCCCCCAACAGTGCGGTCGAATCGGGACGGTCACGCATCGCCCGCAGTGCTCCCGCAACCCCCGTCACGGGCGAGCGCAGCACCATCGCCCGCACCGTTTCGACCAGCTCCGGGTCACGCGATTGGGTGGTCCGGCCCAGTAGCTTCGGCAGCAAGCGCTCCCCCACCGGCCCCATCCCCTCGCGCTCGGCGAGCGCGGCGAGCTCATCCCGGCCCTGTTTCCCTTGCGGGGTGTCGGCCTCGGCTTTCGTGTCGCACAGGACCAAGGCCCGCACCCGTTCCGGATGTCGGCGCATCAGCTCGAACAGGACGTACCCCCCCATCGACAGCCCGCAGCACACGGCGCTCCCGGCGCCAACGGCGTCGAGCACCATCACCAGATCGTCGGCGTAGCGCGCCATGGAGTATTCCCCGACCGGCGCCTCCGAAGCCCCCGCACCGCGCAGGTCTGGGGCAATGCGACGCCACCCCGAGAACTCACCGAGTTGATGAGTCCACATGGACTGATCGAGGGGAAAGCCGTGGACAAAGAGCAGGGGCGCGCCATCACCGCGCACCTGCACCGCGAGGGTCGCACCACCAACGGATACCCGGACGGATGTGGTCACGCGGCGAAGTTATCGCCGCCTCGTGCGTGTCGCGAGCGTGCCGCGCCGCCGCACCGGGCGTATCTTTTGGCGATCGATCCTCACTGCGCGAGAGCGTGACCTATGCGGGTACCCACTGACTACATCCGGCACGCCGCGCGTGCCGCGCGGAAATGCGCCGGCGATCCATTGGGCGGCGCCCCTCAACCTCCCGACCCGGAGTTCTACAAGACGCTGGCCAAGGCGCTGGAGGAGATTGCCGGGGGACTCGAGCTGCTGGGCAAGGGAGACGAGTGAGCGGCCACCGCTACGTCGACACCGCAGACGCACTAGCTGAAGTCGTCGCCACCTGCCGCGCCCAGCCGCTCGTCGCCGCCGACACTGAAGCGGCGAGCTTCCACCGGTATGTCGACCGGGTCTACCTGATCCAGCTCAGCACCCGGCAGGATACCATGGTCATCGATCCGCTCGCGATCGCGGACCTGACTCCGCTCGGGTCTCTGCTGGCGGACACCAACGTCGAGACGGTCTTCCACGACGCCGACTACGACCTGCGGATTCTTGACCGCGACTACGCCTTCCGCGCCCGCCGCATGTTCGACACGCGCATCGCGGCGCAGCTCGTCGGCGAACCCGCGATCGGGCTCGCCGCGCTGCTCGAGCGTTTCGTCGGGGTAAAGCTCGCCAAGACCCATCAGCGGGCCGATTGGTCGCTGCGGCCCCTGACCGCGGCAATGCTGGCGTACGCCGCCGACGACACCCGGCACCTTCCTGCGTTGCGAGACGCGCTCCGCGAACGACTGCAGGCGCTCGGTCGGCTCGCATGGGCCGAAGAGGAATTCGTGTGGCTCGAGGAACTGCGCTGGTCACCACCCGGCGAAGCCGGCGAAGCCTTCCTCCGGATCAAGGGAGCCAAGGTGCTGCAGCCTCGCTCCCTCGCCGCGCTGCGGGAGCTCGTCGCCTGGCGCGATGGGCTCGCGGCCGAACAAGACAAGGCCACGTTCCGAATCATCGGCAACGAGTCGCTGCTCGCGGTGAGCCGGGCGCTGCCGCGCGCTCTCGAAGCTCTGAGCGGGATCCGCGAGCTCCCCGGAACGCTCGCGCGTCGGCATGGACCCGCACTCCTCGCGGCTGTCGGGCGCGCCGTGGCGCTCCCGGAAGCGGAACTCCCGAAGCGGGAGCGGGGGCCGCGTTTCGCCAAAGACCCGGAGTTCGATGCCCGGGTGGAGCGGCTCAAGACAGCGCGTAACGGCGTCGCCAAGCAGCTCGGCATTGATCCGGGCGTCCTCTGCGGCAAGTCCACGCTCGAGGTCGTCGCGCGGGCACGGCCGGTGGATCGCGCGGGACTTACCCGCGTGAACGACCTGCGGCGATGGCAGGTGGACGTGTTGGGAGACGCGCTGCTTTCGGCGCTGGCCTAACGGCTGCGCGCGTCGTACAGCCGTCTCAGCAGCTGAATCTGACCGGCGTGATACAGATCGTGGGACGCGATGCCATAGATGTCCTGCGCGTTGCGCCATTTGGAGCGCCATCCGCGGCGGCCAAGCCGAGTCGAGTCGAACCGCGCGATCACGCGCCGCAGCCCTTCGTGCTCGCACTTCAGGAGCTCCCGGTCGCGGTTCCAGGTCGCCGCCGCTGTCCGGTCCGGGAGTCCGGGCCAGTTGGTCCCGGGGCGCGGGAACGCGATCGCCGGGTCGCGCGCCAGGCGGCGCCGCACCATGCACTTCCAATACGCCGTGTGCAGCACGATTTCCCAGATGTTATGCCGGCTGCGCCCCGGCCTCCAGAGGGCCTCCGTCGCGGTCATGCCGCGCACTGAGCCCCACAGCGGCGTCCCGTGCCAGGAAGCACCCGAAAACGCCTGGTCGAAGACGTCGAGCAGCAGCCGAATGCGGCTATCCACGGCGGCGGTCCTAGAACCCCATCATCGCCCGGATCTTCGGCTCGATCTTCTCCGGTGTCCAGTACGGCTCCCACACGATCTCGATGTCGACGTCTTGCACGCCATCCATCGCACGGAGCGTCTTGTGGATGTCGTTCATGATTTCCGGCCCCGCCGGGCAGCCGGGTGACGTGAGCGTCATCTGGATGTGCACATTACCATCCTCCACGCCCACGTCGTAGACCAGCCCAAGGTCGATGATGTTGAGGTTCAACTCAGGGTCTTTGACGGTGCGCAGCGTCTGCCGCACCGCGTCCCCTGTGAGCACAGCCGTCATTTGTGTCTCCCTTCTCCCGCCAACCTACGCGCGCGACGCGCGAGTCGGCAGTCCTCGCACAAGACAATGACGTCGCTCGGCGATCCGTCGATAGATCCGGCGCGCCGCGGCGCGCACCCCCGGGACGGCGAAGCCCCACGACCACCAACGCTTGCCGGGAAGGAGCTTCCCCAGCTCGGGCACTGCGTCCGCTCCGGTGAACACGCGGCCTCCGGGCAGGACGAGGTGCATCGCGGCGGCGAGCGCGGGGAGCGCGATGCCGAATCGCTCGGCGGACGGATCCTGGAACGGGAGGTAAGACAACCGCCGGTGCCGATCCCACGCGCGCACCCGCGCGACCGCCGACCGGCACACACCGCACTCCCCATCGTAGATCAGCGTCGCGCCCTCAGTGCTCAGCATCGTTCGCGTCCGCCGCGGCGTCCGCCAGCTTTCCGCGCACCTTCTTCAGAACCGTAAACGGTTCCCGGCTCCGAGGGGCGAAAGCGCGGTTCGTCAGCAGGACGACAAACAGGTCGCGCTCGGGGTCGATCCACAGCGACGTTCCGGTCCACCCGGTATGGCCAAAGCTCTTTTCCCCAAACCGGGTCCCAGCGCTGCTCACGCGCTCACCGGTGGGGATCGCCTGCCAGCCGAGCGCGCGCCCTTCCCCGGTCCCGAAATACACCACGCGAGAGGTGAATTCGCGCATTGTCTCGGCGCGGATCAGCCGTCGGCCGTCCCCGGTCACGCCGCCCCGCAAAACGAACTGCGCAAAGCGGGCGACGTCTCGAGCCGTCGCGAACAGGCCGGCGTTTCCGGCGACGCCTCCCAGCTTCGCTGCCGTGGGGTCGTTGACGATGCCGGCCACCGGACGCCCGCGCCACACGCCAGTCGGCGCAATTCGCGACGCCAGGCGCCCGGACGGCCGAAATCCCGCGTGCTGGAGACCGAGCGGACCAAAAATCTCGCGTGCCGCAAAGACATCGAGGGGCTCGCCACTCGTGCGCCGGACGATTTCGCCGAGGAGCACGGCATTAATGTCGCTGTAGACCACACGCGTGCCGGGGGGAACCTGAGGCGTCTCCGCACAGACGAGCCGGAGCAGCGCCGCCGCGTCCCGAGCACCGCGGATCGCGTCAATCGGCAGATCGGCGCGCAAGCCGGACGTGTGGGAGAGCAGCTGCTGTACCGTGATGCCCGCCGTGCCAGGCCCGCTGAACTCAGGGACGTAGGTCGCAACCGGTGCATCGAGCCGCACTTTGCTTCGATCCACGAGCATCATGATTGCGGTAGCGGTGACCACGACCTTGGTCAGCGAGGCGAGGTCGTACATCGTCCCGTCGGGGTCGACCGGCGCGCTGCCCGGCGTCCAAGTGAGTCGTCCATACCCGTTCAGAAACAGCACGGTGTCCGCACGCCCCACGGCCAGGGCCGCTCCCGGATACGCACCGCGCCGAATGCCCTCCGACACCACGGGGTCGAAACTGCTTGCCTTGAACGTCGGCTTCGGAGCGGTCGACCCGGAGCGGGACTCCGGGGTGACTTGGACGACAGCTTGGAGCAGGATCAGCGTCGCTAACACCAGACGCCCGGAATCCGCCGCCCGCACGACGGGCAGCGCCCATCGGGACCGACGTGCTGCTGACGGATGACGTACCCGAAGCGCTCGATCAGGAGGTCGCCGCAGTCGGGACACCATGTGTGCTCCCAGCGGCCCACGCGCCCTGGGAGGTTGCCGGCGTAGATGAATTTGAGTCCCGCGTGGGCCCCGATTTCACAGGCTCGTTCGAGCGTGGCCGCCGATGTGTTGTCCGCTTCGGTCATCCGATAGTCCTGATGAAACGCCGTCACGTGCCAGGGGATTTCGGGGGAGATCGAAGCGATGTGCTCCGCCGCACGCCCGAGCTGGGCGTCGTCGTCGTTGAAGCCAGGAACCACGAGGGTGACGACCTCGAGCCAGAACCCTCGCTCGTAGACCATCCGAACCGCTTCGAGTACGTTCGCCAGGACCCCGCCGAGCTCGCGATAGCGCTTATCGTCCATCGCCTTGAGATCGATCTTGTAACAGTCGGTCCAAGGCCGGATGTAGTCGAGCACTTCGGGGGTGCAATTCCCGTTCGAGATGAACGCGGTCTTGAGGCCAGCCGCGCGCGCCACCTTGAACACGTCCACCGCCCACTCCGCCGTGATCAGAGGTTCGTTGTAGGAAGAGCCGACCAGCCGGGCGCCCTGGCGCAGGGCCAACTGCACCAGACCGTCGGGGGTGATGTCGGTTGGTTCGACTCCCGCCGCCTCATCTCGCAACGCCTGCGATGTCAACCAGTTCTGGCAATAGCCGCAATGGAAATCACAGCCCAGCATGCCGAACGTGAGGGTGTCGCTCCCCGGTAAACAATGAAAGAAGGGTTTCTTCTCCGTGGGGTCGCACTGCAGCGCCGCGACGTAGCCGGCCGGCACATAGAGGGTGCCTTCCCGGTTGAAGCGGACTTTGCAGATCCCGCGGCGACCGGGTTTGACGAGGCAACGGTGACCGCACGCGACGCAGCGCACCGCCCCATCGGCGCGCCGTTCGATCAGCTCGCCTTCGCGCACGCGGACGTCGAGCTGTTGCGCCAGGCTCGCCGCGCCGCCGTCGGGAGCGGTGTGGGTCAGCATGGGGACGATCGAGCGCCGCGCCATGTGCCGCTACCGCAGGCTCCCAGGAGCCAGGTCGTAGAGCAACAGCGCGGTGCGGATGTCGCGCTCCGAAAGGTCGCGCACCACAGTCTTCGCGAACATCAGATCGGTCGAATCGGGGGAGTGGTCGAGGCCGATCAAGTGGCCGATTTCGTGAAGCGCGACGACCCGCACGTCGTCCGGCCCGAGCGGTTGCCCGCGCGGGTCCTGGGTCGCGATGATCACCATCCCGGATCGCAAGTGGCCGTTCTGGTCCCACTCGAGATCGGTTTCCCCGGTGCGGTCGATCTCGAATTGCAGCCGCCACGAGAACCGCACCTCGGCATCGCTCGAGTCCGCCCCGAGCGAGAATCGCACAGGCACGCCGGCCTGTTCCCAGCGCTGAAACGCCGCGCGGATCGCGTCGAGGAAGGCGGGTTGGAAATTGGTCACGGTGTCTTGACCGAGGTGGACCCGAACGGGCCGTGCGACGCGATCGTCCCAGCGATGCAGCATGGAATCGCTCGATTGCGCGACGACGTAGTCGAGATAGGCGCGCGGCGCGCTGTTGCGAATCCGCCGTCGGATTTGCGCCCGCGCCAACATATCGAGGTACCCGGGGCCGGTCGGTTCAGTGCGCTGGACCTGCGACCCGGCCTGACTTCGAGTGGGTGGCGGCGGCGGTGGCCGCGAGTCGATGCGCTCGCGCGACGCCGGGACGACGGCGCGCGCCGTCCGACGTTTCGCGACGAGGTTCCAGCCGACGGCCAGCACCATGAACGCCACGAGCCCGGCGATCACTCGCGACCGCGTGCGCTCCTCCATAATCCGGAATATGCCGAGCCGCGGCGACGCGGCGCTAGCTTTGCCCTCCCACGGGGTCTATGATTGTGGCCTGCTTGTGTTTGGACGCTGAATGATCACGCTCCCCGCCCGTCTTATCATCCGGTATCGCTGGGCGGTGATCGCGGCCTGGGTGGCGCTCGCGGCGCTCCTAGTGCCGCGGGCGGCGCACGTTCAGCGCTCGCTGGCGGTGCGCGGCGGACCCGATCGCCTCACGGAATCCAAGCGCGTCTCCCAACTGATCGACGCCGCATTCCCGAGCCCGTTCGCCGAATACGTGGCGATCGTCGTGCGCGGGCCGGTGCGCATCAACAACGGGCGGTTCATCGCCGTTCTCGATACCCTGGCCGCCACCGCCACACGCCAGCCCTATGTGCGCCAGGTGGTCTCTACGCGCACGGTGGCGGAGTCGGCGTTCGTGAGCCCGGATCGGCGCACGACGTTCCTGCTTGCCGCGATCACCCGCAAGCAAACCGGCGATATCAGCAAGGATTTCGTTCCCGAGTTGCGCGACAGTCTCCGGGCGGCGCTGTCGCGCGTCCCAGGCAGTGCAGGATTCGAGGTCAGGATCACCGGCAGCGCGGCGCTCGACCATGACGTGCGCGCCATCAGCACCGAGGACACCGCTGCAGGCGAACGGCGAATCCTGCCGCTCACGCTCCTCGTCCTGGTGCTCGCCTTTGGCGCGCTCGTCGCAGCCACGCTGCCGGTCATGGTGGGGATGTTGGCCATCACGATCGCGCTGGGTCTCGTCACGGTGCTCGCGCAGTTCTGGACGATGTCGGTGTTCGTGCTCAACATCACGACGATGGTCGGCCTGGGCGTCGGGATCGACTACTCGCTGCTCGTCGTGACTCGGTTCCGCGAGGAGTTGAACCGCGGTCTCTCGCCCGTGGACGCCTCGATCCGGACGATCCGGACCGCCGGCTCCGCGGTCATGACCTCCGGTCTCATCGTGGTGGTGGGCTTTGCCGCCCTGATCACGACCCCGCTCATCGAGACCAGATCCGTCGGCCTCGGTGGGCTGCTCGTGGTCGCCACGGCAGTCTTGCTTGCCACCACGTTCCTCCCCGCGACCCTCACGCTGCTGGGGCGCGACATCGACCGTCCCCGCTGGTTGGCACGACTGCTTGCCCGGATCCACGCCCCGAGCGGATGGGAAAGGTGGGCGCGCTGGCTCGGACGACGTCCCTGGCCCGCGATTGCCATCGGGGGCGGCATTCTGGGGCTCCTCATGCTGCCCCTCACCCAGATCCGTATCGGGGTTCCCGCGCGCAACTGGTTTCCACCCCAATCGGAATCCGGACAGGGGCTCGCCCAATTGCGCGCCATGGGGGCCAACGGTCTCATCCTGCCCACCCGTCTCGTGATCCAGTTGCCTCCGGGGGAGTCGGCTCTCAAAGGGCCACGGTTGTTCGGACTCAAGGTCCTGAGCGACTCGCTGCGCCGCGACCCACGGGTGAAGGAGGTGCGCGGCGTGGCCTCGCTCCGGCCGGGGATGTCGTCGTTTCAGCTCGCCATGTTTTACAGCGACGCCGCGGCCGTGCGATCGCGCTACCCGAAGTTCTTCGACGCCTACTTGAGCGCCGACAACCGGACCACGCTCATCGACGTCATCGCCGCCGACAGCGTATCGCTCACCGGAATGATGGACCTGGCGCGACACGCCCGGGCGCTCGCCGCGCAGGGCGTGCGCGGGCTCACGGGCACCCAGGTGCTGGTGGGCGGGTTCGCCGCCGCCAGCGTAGACCTGCAGGACGATCTGCTCGACCGTTTCCCGCGCGTGGTGCTGCTGGTGCTCGGCATCACCGCCCTGATGCTGTTCGTCGCCTTCCGCTCGCTGCTCGTGCCGCTCAAGGCGGTGCTCCTGAACTGCCTCTCGGTGGGGGCGGCGTTCGGGGTCACGGTGCTCGTGTTTCAACACGGCTACGGCGGTGGGCTATTCGGGCTCGAAGGCCCGACCGAGGCGATCTTCGTGGTCGTGCCGGTGCTGGTGTTCGCGACCGTCTTCGGGTTGTCGATGGACTACGAAGTGTTTCTTCTGACGCGCGTAAAGGAAGTGTTCGACAAGACCGGCCGCAACGACTACGCGACGATGGAGGGGTTGTCGATGACCGGGTCCACCATCTCGTTCGCCGCCGCCATCATGATCCTCGTATTCGGGGCGTTCGCCTTCGCGCGGGTGCTGGCCGTGCAGTTCATGGGCTTCGGACTCGCGATGGCGGTGCTGCTCGACGCCACCCTGATCCGCATGATTCTCGTTCCGGCCATTATGCACATCGCGGGACGATGGAATTGGTGGCCAGGGGTGCGCGTGCCGAAGGGAGACGGGTAACTATCCCGGCCGCGGCGCGTCGGGCGGGTCCAACCGCGCCAATCGGCTGCCCCAGACATCCCAGTGCCAGGCGGCCAACCACTGTCCGGTGCGCGGGTCCTTGAGCGGCTTGTATTGCAGCCAAGCGGCTTGGAACCCGAGGGCGCGACCCAGCTCCAGCAGGCGCTCCCGGTCCGCGCTCACCAGGTGGACCATCGCTTCGCCGCGCAGCCGCCAGCGATGAAGCCAAACGCCGCCGTCGAGGGCGAAGCACATCCCCTCGCGGCGGCGCGCGAATTCCTGCCATGCTCCACTCAGCCGCAGCTGATCTTGCCCTCTTGCGTGGCCGTCCCGATCGGTGCCGCGCTCCCATAGAACAGGTAGCACCGCTTGGTGCTGACGCCGTGTGTCGCCGTGGCTGACCAGCCGCCGCCCGTCGCTTCGTTGACCGTGATCGTGACCCCGGTCGATGCCCGAAAGTTGTTGAGGGCCACGGTGCTCGTTGTGTAGTAAAGGCTGTCGAACAGGAATGCTTCTTCCGCCGTCGCCAGGTTGCGGAGATCAGACTTCATCGAGGCGAGGTACGCCTTTTCCTTCGTGTTGGCGAACTTCGGGATCGCGATGGATGCGAGGATCCCGATGATCACCACCACGATCAACAGCTCGATCAGCGTGAAACCACGGGACGACTTCACTTCACAACCTCCGGGTGACATATGCGCAGGGCTTTCGCCAGGCGCCGCCAATCCGAATAGTGAGTGCCGGACCCGCCTAGTGCAAGACCTATGCTCAGGCCTTGGCATCGACCCAATTGGCTCCCACGCCAACACTTACGACCAGCGGAATCCGTAGACTGGCAGCTTCCTCCATGTGGCGTTTTACCAGTTCCATGGCACGCGCCACCTCGCTCTCCGGCACCTCGAGCACGAGCTCGTCATGCACTTGCAGCAACATTCGCGCACGCATCCGCTCCGCGCCCAGCGAGGTGTGCAGCCGGACCATTGCGACCTTGATGAGGTCGGCCGCCGAGCCCTGCAACGGCGAGTTCGTCGCCGTGCGTTCGCCGAAGGCGCGGATGTTGAAGTTCCGGTCTTTCAGTTCGGGGATGTACCGGCGTCGGCCGAACAGCGTCTCGACGTACCCTTTCTCCCGCGCCTCCGCGATGGTTCGGTCGAGCCACGCCCGGACGCCCGAAAACCGCTCGAAATACTGGTGAATGAACGCTTTTGCCTCGTCCTGGGTGATACCGAGCTGGCGTGCGAGGGCGAACGGGCCCTGGCCGTAGATCGTGGCAAAGTTGATCGTCTTGGCCCGGGCCCGCATGTCGGCGGTCACCTGCTCCTGCGGCACGCCGAAGATCACCGCTGCCGTCTGGCGATGGATGTCGCCGCCTTGCTCGAACGCTGCGACGAACGCCGGGTCGCCCGACAGGTGCGCCAGCAGCCGCAGCTCGATCTGCGAATAGTCGGCAACGAGCAGACGGTAACCCGGTGGAGCAATGAACGCGGCTCGGATGGTCTCGCCGCGCTCGGTTCGAACGGGAATGTTCTGGAGGTTCGGGTCGGCCGAAGACAGTCGGCCGGTGGCTGCGCCGACCTGATTAAAACTCGTATGGATGCGGCCGGTTTCCGGGTGAATGAAGCCCGGCAGCGCGTCCACGTACGTGGACTTGAGCTTGGAGAGCTCGCGGTACTCGATCAACAGGCGCGGCACCTCGTGTCCCATCGCCGCCAGCTGGTCCAGCACATCTACATCCGTCGAAGGGCCAGTCTTGGTCTTCTTCAAGATCGGGAGCTGGAGCTTGCTGAACAACACGGTGCGGAGTTGCGGTGTGGAGTTGAGGTTGAACTCCGTGGCCGCGGCTTCGTAGAGGCGTCGTTCGATCGCGGCCAGCTCCACCGCGAACGCGCGCGACAACTCCCCGAGCCGCGACCGGTCCACCAACACGCCGGCCCACTCCATATCCGCCAGAACCGGAACTAGCGGCATCTCGACCGAGTCGAGCAACGGCTGCAGGTGGTGGTCCGCGAGCTCGGGCGCCAGTGCCTCGTGCAGCCGCAGCACCGTCTCGCTGTCGTCGCAGCAGTAACGCGCGGCGCCGGCGACCGGCACTTCGGCGAAGGCACGCTCGGCGCGGCCGCGGCCGACGACCTCGCTGTACGTGCGCAACCGGATCCCGAGACGATCCCGCGCCAGCTCGTCGAGGGCGAAGGAACGCCGGCCGGGATCGAGCACGAAGGCCGCGAGCATCGAGTCAAAGACGACGCCGGCGAGCTCCACCCCCGCTCGGCGCAGCACCAGCCAGTCGTACTTCACGTGGTGCGCGGCCTTTGGCACCGATCGATCCCCGAGCAAGTCGCGCAGCGGCAACAGCAGCTCGCTCCCGAGCGGCGGCAGGTTGCGAGGCGGCGACCCGCCCGCCAGGGGTCCTTCAGGCGCCACATGGGCGAACGGCAGGTACCAGGAGCGATCCGGTGCGACGGCAAGCGACAGCCCCACGAGCTCGGCGCGTAGCGGATCGAGCGACGACGTCTCGGTGTCCAGCGCCACCAGAGGGGCGCGACGGCACTCCGCGAGCACCGTGGCGAGCCGGGCAGGGTCGTCCACGATCTCGGGGGCGCGCTCCGTGGCCACGGCCGTGACCAAGGTCTCGACGGGGCCCGAGGTCGCAGCCCCTGTCAACGCTTCCAGTTTGGGGACGAGCGAGCGGAACTCGAGCTCGAGGAAGAGGCGCTCGAGCTGAGTCGTGTCCGCGGACGAGACGCGAAACGCGGCGAGGTCGAGCGAGATCGGCACATTCCGTCGAATGGTGACCAGATCACGCGACAGCAAGGCGTCCGCCCCGTACTGCAACAGCGCCTCACGCGCGCGTTTGCCAGAGATCTCGGCTGCGTGCGCGAGGATCGCATCCAGGTCGCCGTACATGCGGAGCAACTCCACCGCCGTCTTCTCCCCGATCCCTTTCACCCCGGGGATGTTGTCGGAGCTGTCACCCACCAGGGCGAGGTAGTCGACCACCTGCGCGGGGGAAATACCGAACCGCTCATTGGCGTTCGTCTCATCCACCCACTGCTCTTCCACGGCAGCGGGGCCACCGCGGCCCGGATTGAGCAGCGCGATGCGGGGTCCGATGAGCTGGTAGAAATCCTTGTCACCAGACACGATCACCGCTTGCAGCCCACCCTCGGCGGCCGCGCTGGCCAGCGTGCCGATGACGTCGTCCGCCTCGAACCCCTCCACGCCGAGCACCGGCACTCGGAACGCCCCGAGCAGCTCCTCGATCCGTTCCACCGAACGATTGAATTCCTGCTGCAGTTCCTCACCGAGCTTTTCGCGTGTGGCCTTGTAGGCCGGGTACTCTCGGTGCCGGAAAGACTCCCCGACGTCGTGCACCCAGGCGAGGTAGTCCGGCCGGTGCCGCTGTCGCAGGCGGAGCAGGAAATTGGTGACGCCCCAGGCGGCGGACGTGTTCTCTCCACGCTGCGTGGTGAGTGGACGCGCGATCATCGCGAAAAAGGCGCGGTAGATCAGCGCGTAGCCATCGACGAGGAAGAGACGGTGCGGCGGGGCGGCCGACATGGGGAGAGAAGATAACCTTGGCAAGCGAACACCCCGCCGGAGCACTCCGACGGGGCGAGGCCACCGAGCGGGAGCGGCGCGTTAGACGCGCATCACGTTCATCGCGTGGAGGCCTTTGTCACCGTTTTGGACCTCAAACTCCACGACCTGGCCCTCGGCGAGCGTCTTGAATCCGTCCATCTGGATCGCCGAGAAGTGCACAAACACATCCTCGCCGCCATCCTGTTCGATGAAGCCGTATCCCTTCGAGTCGTTGAACCACTTCACCTTTCCCCGTGCCATGCGATCCGCCTCCTGCAAAGTCCCACACGATTCGACGAGTCCCGCCTGCCGACCCTCGACCGGCCAGACGGATTTACAAGAGGCAACGGGTTCGGAAACTTGTCAAGCAACACCGGCAAACCGGATCGGTCGCGCGATCAGCGGCCGGCTCGGGCATACAGGGCGCGATACAGATCCCGGTTGCGCAGCACCGCGCGCACGTAGCCCCGTGTCTCCTGGAAAGGAATCTGCTCGATGAATTGGTCCGGGTCATCGGCCCCCGGCTTCGCCAGCCAGCGGAGGACCGGAGCGGCGCCAGCGTTGTAGGCGGCGACGGCCACCTCCACCCGCCCGCCGAATCGACGCAGCAGCGCGGCGAGGTGGGAGGCGCCGAGGTGCAGGTTCAGATCGGGAAGCGTGAGCCACTCGGGGTACAGGGTGACGTCCAGCCCCCGCGCCGCTTGAGCAGCGGTGCCTGGCATCAGTTGCGCCAGCCCGCGCGCGCCGGCACGCGACAGCGCTTCGAGGTCGAACGCGCTCTCCTGACGCACGATCGCCGCGAACAGCAGAGGATCCACCCCAAACTCGTGCGCTTCGGCTTCGAGCGCCATGCGGCGCGGCCACGGGTAGATCGCGCGCAACACCCGGGCATCGTTTGGCGCGCGCGGTGAAGCTGCCCAGCCCAACCGCACGGCCGCTGAACCCCAGCCACGTGCCGACAGCCCTTTGCTCCAACCGAGCAGCTCGTCGAGCGATTGCGGGGTGCGCGCCAGCAATGCGCGAACCTCGAGCCCAGCCTCCGTGTCAAGTCCGGCCAGCAGCAACGTGTCCAGTCGGGCGAGTCCCGAATCCGAAGCCGGCGTCACCGCCAAACTGTCGTCCGCAATGGCGACGGGAGGTAGGCGAGCGACGCGCCGGGCATGAAGCCCGTAGTAGCCGAGCGAGTCATCTCGAACGAGCGCGCGCCACAGCGAATCGGCCGCCGCGCTGTCACCTCGCTCGCGCGCCAATCGCGCCAGCCAGTACCGCGCCGCAACCCGCTGGACTCCCCCCACTACGATCTCCGCCGCGTACTGCCGCTCGGCGCCATCCAACTGGCCGCGATGACGCTCGGCAGCCGCGAGCCGGAAGCGGGCCAACGACGATCGTGGATCGGCGGGATAGCGGCGAGTCAGCTCGGCCAACCAGCGGTATGCCCCCGCTGAATCGCCGTCGTCGGCCAAGAAATCGCCGACCAGGTAGAGCGCCGTTGGCGCCGCACTATCGGCTGGGTAGGTCTCGGCGAAACTGGCGAGTGCCTCCGGTGCCCCCGGATCGTTGAGGCGCACGAGCACCCGCGCGCGGCGGTACAACGCCAGCGCCGTGCGATTCGGATCGCGGCCGGCGACGCGATAGGCCGCTTCCGCCTCGCGGTAGCGACCGGCAGCGGTCATCAACTCACCCAACAGGATCAATGTCGGCCCGCTCGAATCTCCCGCGGCGAGCGCGCGCGCTACCTGATCCCGCGCCTCGGGCGCGGCCCCGTGCTTGCGGAGCACGCGCGCCAGCGCCACTCGCTCCCCGGGGACCCGGGGCGGCAGTGGGCCGTGGGCCAGCGGTACGCCGCTCGCGGCTTCGTCGGACTCCGGGGCGCGCGCGAACAACGCATACAACTCGGCGCGCGCGCCCCCCAGGTCATTGAGCGCGAGACCAAGCCGGACGCTCTGGAGCGTCTTTCCCGCAGCCGCAAATGCCGCGCGCGCCGCGACCGAATCGCCGGCGGTGAGCAGGACCGCAGCGCGCGCGCTGGCCGCCTCGCGCGCGACGACTGGCGGCAGGCCAACGAGCAGACGCAGGGCCGCCGCCGTGTCGCGCCGCACCCGTGCCTCGCGCAACCGCAGCCACGGCTCGATCGCCGCCAGTCCGCTCGCGCGGGCGACAGCGAAGTAACGGGCCGCGCTATCGGCCTGGCCGGCTGCCTCGAACGCCCGCGCGGCCCGCACCGCGAGCAGCGCCGAGCGGGCTCCCCGGGTCCGATCCCGCGCCGCCGCATAGCGTCCCGCCGACGCGGCCGGCCGCCCGAGCCGCCATTCCGCCTCGCCCAATACCGCCAACGCTTCGCCGTCCGCGTAGTCTTCGACCCATGTCTGTCCGACCAGCAGGCTCCGGGCCCGGTCATAGCGGCGCGCCTGCAACTCGGCCTGCGCCCCTTGCAGAATGAAAGCGGGGTCTTGTCGCGGCGCGCGCGCCCCGGCATCGAGCAACGTCTCCGCCGCATGCCAGGGACGGCCGGCCAGCCAGAGGGATTCGGCGCGTTGCGAGAACTGAGGGGCGGACTGTGCGGAGACGACGAGCGGCCAGCACCCGACGAGCACCCCGAATGCGGCCCGGCGCATCACTGCGCGCGACGCACGCGAGCGAGGACTTGCTGGTAGTCCGCCCGGGAACCCGGAGTAAGATCGAAGCGGCCGAAACCAGTTAGATCCTGAAACAGCAGTACCAGACGCAGCGTGTTGTAGGTCCACCGAATCCCCTGCGCCGAGTTGCGCGACACCGCGCTGCTCGAGAAGTCGAGCACCTCGTCGGGCTCGCCCAGCGTGACGTAGACCGCGCCACGGTCGGTCAACCACCCGGGGCGCCCCGATTCCTGGAAGCGGAGATTCGCGGTCTGTATGCGACGGAGGTACGCATCTACCGCCTCGTTCTCGGGAGTGACCGGCACCGGATCGGTCGCCGACCAGAACTCGCGCCACGCTAGGGCACGTTGCTCTGGCAGCGCGTCTCGCAGCTTCGCCACCAGATCCTGCCGGTCGAAATACCGCAGCAGGCTCACCATCTCGGTGTAATTGGTGATCACCCACTGGCTCGAGAAACTCACCAGGAATGCAGTCCGAATCGTCGCGGCACCGCCGACCGTTTCGAGTCGCAGTTCCTCCTCACCCACCGGCAACATGGCGGCCGCGAGCTTCACCGTCCCGCGCGCGAGCCCCACCGCATCCTCAAGTGTCACCGTGTCGCGCCACAACTCGTTCTCGCTCTGGTCAACCGCCACTACCGCAAGCCGCGTGCCGGTGGGGAGGCCGTACCCTTCTACATAAAAGCGCAGCGTATCCGCCCCGTACGGCAGCGTCGCCCGCGGGTTGGCGAGCAGGCGCGGCCGCTCGCTGCGTGTGTCGCGTCCGGTCCCTTCGTAGTAAGGGATCGGAGTGGCAAGGGCCGGACCCGTGAAGCGCGGCACCGTGTCCGTCCGTTCCCGGCGCGCGAACGCCGGGCTGTGGCGGTCGCGGATCATGACGCTCGCGGTGTACGCCCCGGGCGGCAGGGTGAGGAAGCCCTGGAACACAATGCTCTCGTCGGCCCGCAGCGTCTCCTGAAAGTTGCGCACGCGAACCGTTTGGTCGCTGGCCAACTGCACGGGCGGCGATGAATCGGAGCGGAACGACATCTCGACATGGTACTCCGCGACAAACTCATTTCCATCGCGCCGGAAGGTGAGCGAATGACTGGCCATCGAGAGTGCGAACAGGACGAGCGTGGAATCCGGCGCGGGACCGGCCAAATACCGCACCGCCGCCACTGCCGGGATGGGGGCGCCGGTGACGAAGAATCCCATGCGTTGATAGATGGTGGCGGCGTCGAACAGCCGCGCCACCTCCACCCCGGGCTGCGGCCGGTCCGGCGCGCCGACTCGTTGCCAGGAACCGCACCCGAAAAACGAGTAGACCAGCACCAGGCCAAGGACGGCGCGTGGCATCACTTGCTGAACCTCAAATCCCGACGTTAGTTTCGCCCGATCCCATGGCCAGTGAGAATCTCGCCGGTCGGACGATCGCCGGCTATCGCCTCCTCGAGCGCGTGGGTGAGGGGGGCACGGCGGAGGTGTACCGCGCCGAGCACCCTGATCACGGCCCAACCGCGTTCAAGGTATTGCGCTCGCGTCTTCGGGGCGACCCCACGGCGGTGAAGCGGTTTCTGCGCGAAGCCAGTTATGGCGCGCGCGTCCGCCACCCCGGAGTGGTCCGCACCTACGACTATGGCGAGGCAGACGGTTTGTACTATCTGGCCCTCGAGTGGGCCACGGGGCAACCCCTCGCGGATTTCCTACACCAGAGTGGACCGGTCGCTCCTGCAACGGCCGTCCACATCGTGACACAGCTTGCCGCGGGACTGGCCGCCGCGCATCAGGTTGGGATCATCCATCGCGATTTGAAGCCCGAGAACATCGTTTACGACGCCGCCACCCAGACAGCCAAACTGCTGGACTTCGGTATTGCACGGGATGCCGAGCTGCCGCCCGAGGAACGACTGACGCGCACCGGATTCTTCGTGGGGACGTTGCAGTACGTGGCGCCCGAAGCATTGTCGGGGGAATTGGTGGACACGCGCGCCGACATCTACAGCCTGGCCACGATCACGTACTACATGCTCACCAGCCATCATCCCTTCAGTGGACGCAGCCCGCGTGAGCTGTTCCAGCAATTGCTCAAGGAGTCCCCGGTGCCTCTCAGCCAGGCGGCCCCCGGGCGTCGCTTCCCTCCGGCACTGGAAGCGGCTGTGATGCGGGGGCTGGCGCGCGACCCCGCTCAACGTCAGCCCACCGTCACCGCATTCGCCGAGGAGGTGGCCGCGGGTGCGGCGGCAGGCAGTGACGCTGCGCCCGCGGCCGGGCTGTTTGGGGCGTTTCGCAAGTTCATGGGGGGGAAACAGGAGGAGTAGTAGTGACTGCTACTACTGATGCCCAGGCCCGGGCGCGCCTGATCGACCTGCTACGAGAGCGCTCGGTGATACGCGGGGACTTTGTGCTCGCCTCCGGGAAGCGCTCCACCTACTACATCGACGCCCGGCGCACCACGATGTCGGGGGAAGGCCAGGCGCTGATCGGCCCCCTGGGCCTCGCGGCCCTCGAGGCACGTGGCTGGACGCCACGGGCCGTTGGGGGTCTCACCCTTGGGGCCGATCCCGTCGCGTACGCTATCGTGCATACCGCCAGCCTGTCCGGGGACTCCCTCAATGCCTTCACCGTGCGCAAGGAAGCGAAAACCCACGGCACCGGACGACGCATCGAAGGGTGCTTCGACCCGGGCGACGGGGTCGTCATCATAGAGGACGTGATCACCACGGGCCGCTCCACGCTCGCCGCGATTGCCGCCGTGCACGCTGCCGGCGGGCACGTGCACGGCGTGCTCGCGGTGGTCGATCGTGAGGAAGGCGGACGTCGCGAGGTGGAGGCGGCTGGCATCCCTGTCGCCGTGCTCGTCGCCGTTTCGGAGCTCGGCGTGTAGTGGCGCACGTGGCAGGTCCTTTCGCTGTAGCATTCGGCTGTCTCCCACCCAGCCCAGATCGGACCTTCGAGCAGACATGACAGGATTTGAGCCGCTTCCCCAACCGATGAGCCCAGCCGCCCAGCCGCCCGGCTCCATTGCCGCGCGAATGCGCGGCTGGACGGATGATGCCACCGGAGTGGAACAGCGTCTCAAGGACCTCGAGACCTTTTCGCGCAGCCACCAGCGCCGCTGGGTGTTGATCGCGGTGGGCGCGGTGCTCGCCCTGGTGGGCCGACTCGGGGGCAGCGTGCCCACTCCGTCGGGCACGATCGTGCTCGTCTCGGGAGGGGTCGCCGCGTTGAACGTCCTCGTAGGGATGATCCACGAGCGCGGCTGGTACCGCTGGTGGCTGGTCTATGCGTTCGCCCTGCTCGACGTGTTCTATGTCGCGGTCCTGGTGGTGTGGTTCGGCCATGGGGGGCTGGTCGCCGCGTTCTTCATCGCGGTGTTGCCCTACGCCTTCGACCAGGCGCGTGGCGTGGGGGATTTCCTGGTTCTGGTCGCCTCGCTCACCTACCTCGCCGCGAGCCACCTCCACGGCGTGCTCTATCCCGGCACCCCCGGCCTCGACACCGGGGCGTTCATCGAAACCGTCGTCTTCATTCTGGTGGCGGTGGGACTGAACCGGATCCCCGCAACCCTGATCGAGCGAATCCGACATGCCCGGAGCGTCATGGGCGAGGCCGAGCAGGGCTACCTGGCCGTGCGGGCACCCGCCACGGAATCCGATGAGCTGGGGTTCCTCGAAAAGAGCTTCAACCGAATGCTGGACGAGATCGGGGCGACCATCTCCACGGTCCAACGTGAGGCCGACGAGGTGGCGGCGTTTGCCGAAGAGCTGGCAGCGTCTGCCGAACAGCTTCACTCAACATCGGAGTCGGTGACGCTGACGGCGCAGGACCTGTCCGAGGGCCTCAGCCGGCAGCGCGAGCTCGCCGAATCGGCGCGCGGGGAGAGCGCCAAGGCCGCAGACCAGGCGGGCGCGCTTCGTACCCGTGCCGAGATGATGCAGGTGGACGCACGGCGTCTTGTATCAGCCGCCGAGCGCGGCCGTGAGCGCGTGGCGCGCGCCAGCCAGACACTCCGCACGGTCGGGGAGGAAGTCCGGGCGACCGCGGCAACGGTGGCGAGCCTGTCCGGCATGTCGGACCGTATCGGAGGGTTCGCCCAGGCGATTGCACGCATCGCGCGTCAGACGCACCTGCTCGCGCTCAATGCGGCGATCGAGGCAGCCCGAGCCGAAGAGCACGGGGAGGGCTTCGCCGTCGTCGCAGACGAAGTTCGCACGCTTGCCGCCCAGGCCGCCCGCTCGGCGCGAGAGGTGGCCGAGCTGGTGACCGAATTGCGCGTCGGCATCGATGCCGCGGCACGGGCGATGCAGACTGGCGAATCGCAGGTGCGCGATATTGGTGCGGTGGCTGCCGAGGCGGACGGTGCGTTGCTCGAACTGCACCAGGGCGTGCAGTTGATCGGAGACCTCGTCAACGCCACCGCGGACGTGTCGCGGAGCCAGGCGAGCCGGCTGGCCGAGTTGGCGCAAGCGTTGCAGCAGGTCGCGGCGATCTCGAGTAGCTCGTCGGAGAACGCCGACAGCGCGGCCGCGTCCACTCGCTCTCAGATCAGCTCGATGAGCGACCTGACCGCTACCTCGCAGCAGCTCGCTCAACTGGCGGAACGGCTGCGGGCCAGCATCGCGCGCTTCTCCGTGCTGCGGCGCGAGCAGGCCACTGCCGAGCACTGCGCCGTCACCGCCGAACACCGCGTGTCGCGTCCGGTGCACGCCACCGGTTCCTGAAACAGGCGGGAATCACCCCGTCCGGAAAACGGTCACGGCGTCCGATCCTTGGTCCCCGACACCAGCGTTGAGGGGGCGGAACGCGCGGAACGTTTCCCGGTACGGGGTGATGAGCAGGTCCACGTAGCGCGCCAGGGCTACGTCGAAAGGGAAGCGACGGCGGTACTCGCCCGCGGTGACGCCGAGCATCGCCTTGAGATGGCGACTGAGGCTCTGGGGCGAGGAGAAGTCGAGCCGGTACGCCACGTCGGACACCGACAAGCCCGGATTCCGAAACAGGTATGCCGCGTGCACTAGCCGCATCGCCGCGAGGTACGTCTTGGGCGAGGGGAGCACGGCTCTCAGAAAGCGCGACATCAGCGTGCTCGGCCGCACGCGCAGGTGGCGGGCCAGCGCCCGGACGGTTCGAATTACGGGCGCGAGACGGGTCAAGGCTTCGAAGAACAGGCGCGCGTCCTCCGGGATGTCGTCTCCGAGCGCCGGGATCAACCGATGGAGGATGCGGGCGGCCACCGGCGACGCTGGATGCCCCACGAGTTCCCGCAAGCGTCGCCATCCGCCTGGCTCGGTGCAGTCGACGGCGGCGCGTACACCGCTCGCGCCCAGACGCAGCAACGTCTCCGTGGCTTGCCGGTCGTGACGCGAGACCAGCGCCACCGCGGGAATCGCCGGAAATTCCCGAACCAGTCGCTCCACCGCCGGCAGCTCCTCGCCGCCGCAGCGATGCACCGACAGGATCACGGCATCCACCCGCCGCCGTCGCGCCGCGGTGAGCAGCTCGAGGCCCGAGTCGGCATGCAACGACACGAAGCAACCATCCCCTACGGCTTCGATGCGATGCCGTTCAGCCGGCGGCAGCAGCGTGCAGACAGTGACCATGTGGGGGACAGCATACACCGTGGCGCTCAACCGCCGGTCAAGCTGCCTGCGCCCCGGGGGACGCGGTGCCCGGCGAATGCGCGCGAAGTCAAGTCCTCCTCAACCGTGCCGCAGCTCTGAGACAACCACCGTCGTGGAGAACAAGCGGAGAAAAATGGTCAGGCTGTGAGTGATTCTGATCCCGGCTGGAGTCAGGCGTCCCGGCGATGGCCCAGCAATTCCAGATACACGACCCAATCCCGCTCGCTGAAGCACACGAATCGGACGAGCTCGACGCTGGTCGGGCGCGCCAGCACCTCGCCCACGGCGTCGACGGCGATCCGGGCCGCCCGCTCCATGGGGTAGCGGTACGCCCCGGTGCTGATGGATGGGAAGGCGATCGAGCGCACGCCGTGCTCCGCCGCGAGCCGCAGGGAATTCACGTAACACCCGCGTAGCAGTTCGGGCTCACGCTGCGCCCCGCCGCTCCACACCGGTCCGACGGCGTGAATCACGAATCGGGCGGGCAGCCGGAAGCCGGGCGTGATCCGCGCCTCACCAGTGGGACAGCCGCCCAGTACGCGGCACGCCTCGATGAGCTCTGGACCAGCCGCGCGGTGGATCGCCCCGTCCACTCCTCCACCACCCAACAGCCCCTCGTTCGCGGCATTGACAATCGCTTCGACCGCCTGGGTGGTGATATCTCCTTGAACCGCTTCGACGCGGGTCACGGGTGTGCCGCGTCGCGTGCGAATTCCCCCAGACCGGGCCAGCGCAGATGACCCACGCTGCCCTCCGCGTTCAGGCCAAACGTGACACGGTCCGATCCTTGTTCGGGATCGCGCCACTTGGCCTGAAACGTGTCGAAATGCCAGTGGGTCAGGTCGCCCGTATAGAACGGTCCGAAACGCATCACCAGCGCGCCGCGCTCGGCGGCGACCAGCACCTCGCCGTACATCTCGTGACGATACGTCCCCACATAGGCCGAGAGCGGCAAGCTCGGCTTGGTGCGGGCGATGCGCGCCTGCTCCTGCTTCGCCTGCTCGAGGCTGTCGCGCGTCATTTGTTGGTCGCGGACACGACGCAGCTCGGCGCTCCAGTCGCGTGCGACACCGCCGAGATGGGCGTCCACCACTTGGAGAAACAACGCGTTGGTGAGCGCACGGCCCGGCTCACCGCCGTTCGTTAACACGACGACGCCAAGATGTTCTTCGGGGACGAGGCCAACCAGCGCCCGAAACCCGTCGATCGCCCCGCCATGCGCGACGAGTTTCCGGCCGCGGTAGTCGGACACGCTCCAGCCGAGGCCGTACGCCTGGAAATGGGTCGACGGGCGCAAGCGCTCGATGAGCGTGTCGAGCGGGATCAGCATTTGCGGTGCGTGCATCTCCTTCACGCTTCCCGCCGAGACGAGCCGACGCCCTCGGTACAAACCGCCGCCCAGCTGCAGACGCATCCACTGGGCCATGTCCAACACGTTCGAATTGATTGCCCCTGCCGGCCCAATATTGTCGATATTGCGCCAACGAACCGGACGCTCGCGACCATCGATTCGCTCGTGCGGTGTCGCAAGGTCGCCCGTCGTGTCGAGCGCGGCGACGCTGGTACCTGTCGCGGTCATGCCCAGGGGCTCAAAGATCCGTTGCCGAATGAAGTCGTCCCATTGCATGCCCGTCACGGCTGGCACGACTTCACCCGCCGCCAGGAACATGATGTTCTGGTAACCGTAGTGGCTCCGGAAACTCCAGCTCGGCTTGAGGTAGCGGACGCGCCGCAGCACTTCGGCACGATCGTACGGCGTGGCATACCACAGCCCGTCGCCGCGCATCAACCCGCTTCGGTGGGTCAGCAAATCGCGGAGGGTGAGCTCACGCGTGACGTAGGGATCCGCCAGCTCGAACCCTTTGAGGTAGCGCGTCACCGGCTCGTCCCAGGATATCTGTCCCGAATCCACCAACATCGCGAGCGCCGACGCCGTGAACGCCTTGGTGCAGGATCCAATGGCGAAGATCGTATTCGGCGTGACACGCGCGGTGTCGCCCAACCGCCGCACGCCGAACCCTCGGGCGTAGACTACCGAATCGTCCTTCACCACGGCGATCGCCAGTCCGGGGATCCCCCAACGCTGCACCGCCTCGGCCACGTGAGCGTCGAATCCGCGCAGGGGGGCAGGGAGCTGCGCCGTCAGCCGAGTGGGCATGAGCGCGCCGACCAGAGCGAGTCGGAGCATGGAGCCGGTCATCGAGAATCCTCGCGGAGAAGCGGGTGTCGCCAAGCTACCTTTCGCGAGGTGTGCGGCAACGGCATCTTAGGCGGCCACTAAGGAGAGCAACGATGTCGCGCCGGGACCTGATTGAACGGGTGCGCAAGGCGCTGGGAGACCGCTACGAAGTCATCACGGCGGTAGGGCGAGGCGGTAACGCCTCGATCTTCGGCGCGTTCGACCGGGCGGGGAATCGGGTGGCCATCAAGGTCCTGCACCCTGAGCTGGCCGTATCGGTCGCGGCCGATCGATTCCTGCGCGAAATCCGTTACGCCGCGAAGCTGCACAACCCGCATATCGCCCCGTTGCTGGACAGCGGGGAGACCGACTATCTGCTCTGGTTCGTCATGCCCTACGTGCCCGGGGAGACGCTACGCAGCGCCCTGCAGCGCGAGCGGCGTTTGGCGGTCGAGCTGGCCGCCCGAACCGCGTGTGAGATCCTCGAGGCCTTGGCGCATGCCCATGCCCAGGGCTTCGCTCACCGGGACATCAAACCTGACAACATCGTGCTTTCCACTGAGGGAGCGGTGTTGGTGGATTTCGGCATCGCGCGCGCTATCGCCCAGTCAGGTGAGGATCGCGTGACACGCAGCGGCTTCGTCGTGGGAACGGAAGAGTACATGAGCCCCGAACAGGCCTCCGGCGGCGACGAGGTGGACGGCCGCACCGACTTGTATTCGCTCGGGATCGTGCTGTTCGAGGCTGTGGCCGGCCGACCTCCGTTTTCAGGGCCGAGCCCCGCCACCGTCATCGACATGCAGCAGCACCACGACCCGCCCGACCTCCACGGCCTCCGACCCGACACGCCACCGGAACTCGCGGCGGTCGTCGCCCGGGCCCTCAAGAAGCGACCCGCCGAGCGGTGGCAAACCGCCGATGAGATGCGACTCGCGCTATTGCCGTACACCCTCGCGGCCGGATGACCGATCGGCTGTTCGACCGGGTGTCGCGCGCGCTGGCAGGGCGCTACACCCTCGAGCGGGAGCTGGGCCAGGGCGGCATGGCCACTGTCTATCTCGGCACTGACGTCAAGCTCGGGCGGCAGGTGGCCATCAAGGTGCTGGCCCCGCAGACCCGCGAGTACCTCGGCAGTGAGCGATTCCAGCGTGAGGTGCAGCTGGCCGCCCAACTCTCGCATCCCCATATCGTCCCGGTGTTCGAGGCCGGCGAAGCCGACGGCGTGCTGTTTTATGCGATGGGGTATGTCGAAGGAGAATCGCTCAAGGACCGGCTAGAACGCGAAGGGCCGCTACCCCTCGCTGAAGCCCTGCGCCTGATCGCCGAAATTGGCGAAGCCCTGCAGTATGCCCACGAGCGCGGCACCGTCCACCGCGACATCAAGCCCGCCAACATTCTGCTATCCCGCAATCATGCGCTCGTGGCGGACTTCGGAATCGCCAAGGCGATCAGCGCCGAAAGCTCTGAGCAGTCCCTGACGGGCACGGGCATCACCGTGGGCACGGTCGAGTATATGAGCCCCGAACAGGCGGCCGGAGAGAAACGGCTCGACGGCCGCAGCGATGTGTACGCCCTGGGCGTCCTGTTGTACGAGCTACTGGTGGGCGAGCCGCCGTTTACGGGTCCCACCGTTCAAGCGGTGGTGGCACGCATCATCACCGATCCGCCGCGGCGGCTGCGCACCGTGCGCGCCACAGTCCCGGAGCACGTCGAGCAGGCGGTCCTGTCCGCGCTCTCGAAAATTCCGGCGGATCGACCACCGACGGCGCAGGCGTTCGTCGACCAATTGCTCAACCCCTCGCCGGTGCAAGGTCGCGGTAGCCGCACAGGCCTGGTAGTTCTAGGTGTGGTAGCGCTGGTCGCCGTCGCGGGCTTCCTCCTCTTGCGCGACCGCGAGCGGGCGCCACCGGCTCCCGCCCGCCCGGTGGGGATGGTCTTGGTGCCGGCCGGAGATTACCTCGTGGGCGGAGGCACGAGCCGGCCAAGACGGACGGTCACGCTCGATTCGTTCTATCTCGACTCGACCGAGGTGACGATCGGGGCCTACCAACGCTATCTCGATTCTACCAGGGGGACGGCGCCGTGGCGCGGGAGCCCGTCGCCCGACTGGCCGGCAACCGGCATCTTGTGGAGGGAAGCTCAACGGTTCTGCGAATGGCGCGACGTCCGGCTCCCGACTGAAGAGGAATGGGAGGCGGCGGCGCGCGGACCTGCTGGGTCGCGCTACCCGTGGGGCGAGTCCTGGGATCGTGGCCGCGCCAACGCCGGCTCCGCGGCCGATACCTTGAAACCGGTCGGCGGTTTCCCCTTGGGCCGTTCGTTTGTTGGAGCGGTGGACATGGTGGGCAATGCGTGGGAGTGGGTCTCAGCCGAACAGGCCGGCCCGGGCGGTGAGGTCTGGCATGTGATCAAGGGTGGCGCATTCAACACGCCGCCGGAGAACGCCGCAGCGCACGCCCGCGGCGCCCTCCCCGATGACCGCCGCTTCTGGTACACTGGCTTCCGGTGCGCGCGGGCCGCCGCGCGAGCGCCATGAGCGCCCGTTGCCTCGGGGCGATGATGACCGTCGCCCTCCTCGCTGGCTGTCAACCCCACGCCCGACGCCTGCTGTTGCTGGACGAAGCGCTCACACAGGGACCCGAGCTCGAGGCCACCGCGCGCCCGTGGCAGCGCGCCGGCTATTCGGTCGAGTACCGCCGGTACTATCCCCATCTCACGCGTGACGACCTCCATCGCTACCGTGTGGTCATGGTCCTCGGTGGCCACCGACCGGCCGCGGCCACCGACGGCCTCGACGTGGGCGATCTCGCGATCCTCACCGAGTGGACGCTGCGTGGCGGCGTCGTCGTGCTCGGCTACCCACCTGGTGACAGCGGCACCTTTGACCGGTGGCTGATGAATCGCTGGCTCGCCTGGAGCGGCGCGGGCATCTCGATCGGCGATTTCCGGCTGCAGGATGGCGCCGCCCCGGCTGCGCCGCTCGCGCGGGCGGTCCTCACCTCCGGACTGCGTGGCACCGGGTTCGACGCGTTTCCCGCCGGCACTACGGACCGGTTGCTCGTCACTGACGACGCCCAGGTGATCGCGCGCACAGGGGAGGGCGCGCTCGCGCAGTCGCTCGGAACCGAGAGCGCCTCTCGTACCGGCGCAGCGATCGTGGCCGCCAGTCGGGTCGCCGACGGCCTCGTGATAGTAGTGTCGCGGCCCATGCTCGATGCCTTGGGACGGGGCGCCACGCTCGATCAATCGACCAACGCTCCCTCCGCGCCGGCCGGTACGCAGGCGTTCCTGGTCGCCCTGGCACGCTGGACCCGGCGTCCCGCCGAATGGGCCCGCATCCCGACCGCCGGACCGCGCGTGCCGCTGCGCCTCGCCGGTGGCCCACTCCCGGTCGTTCGTCGCTCACCACGCGAACGACCGCCCGAGGGCGTGACGGTGGAGCGCCTGGCACGCCGCCACACGCCGGCGCCGCCACAGCCGGCCAGCGGCGTACCAACCTGGATCACCCGACAAGGAGTCCGAGGCCTGCAGGCGGACTTCCCAGCGCTGTCGCCTGCGACGCCTGCCGTCGCGCGGCTCGCCGCGCTCGATTCGCTGGCGACCCTGCTCGACATTGGAGCCTTCAACGCGCTCATCACCGACGCACACGTCGCCTCGCTCGCTGATTCGACACGCGTGCAGCGCTGGGAGCGGGACGCGCTCCGCGATGCGTGGCGGCAAGTCACCGAGCGATTGCAGCCAACGAGTGTTCGCTGGATTCCACTCGTCCTGCCCCGCGGGCTCCGGACACCAGCCGACAGCGCGGCAGCCCCGGTCGAGGACTGTGCGATGGACCCGGCGCTGTGGAGCCGACTCACTTCGGGCGCCCGCGTCCTTGCCCGGCTCGCGGCACGGCACACCGACCTCATCCCCGCCATCGGGTTCGGGCTCGACGAAACCACACGCAGGTGGAGCGGCCCCGCATTCTGCGACGCGGCCTGGCAGGCCGGGCTGGGCGCACTGGCTCGCAACTCCACCCTGACACGCCAGCGGCTGGAGCGGCTCACCGCCGTGCCCCTCGCGGCGCGGTACGATTCGCTGCTCGAGGGCGGACTGCTCGCCGCCTACGACTCGGGCCTGACGCGGGTCGTCGTGCAGCGGGCCGCGGCGCTCCGCGCGGACCTGAGCCGCATTCGCCGAACCTTGCTGTTCGCCATCGTGCTGGATCGGTCGCCCACCGATTGGTTCACGCGGAGCCTGGTACGAGGCTTGTCCACTACCGGCACCCCAGTCCTGCTGTTCTCGCCCGATCGCCGAGCGCGTGAGATGCTCGAAGCCAGTGGCGACGTCAACCTGGTGCACGCGATGCACCTGGATCCTGGTGAGCTGGTGTCGGGCGGCGAGGCCGGGCTCAGCCACATCGTATTCAACGATCAGGACGGGTTCTGGTTCGGGCCTGCCGAGTCGATTCTGGCAGGGCCAAGCGACAACCTGGCCCGCCAGGTGCGCCGATTGACCAAGGAGCGTTGAGCGCGCCTTCCCACGCGCCCCGACCCCCCCTACCTTACGGCCGGGGAGAGGTGGGGTGCGATGGTCGCGGCGTGCTAGCTGAAACGGTGCGTCGAGGAAAGTCCGAGCTCCACAGGGCAGACTGCCAGGTAACGCCTGGGCGCCGCAAGGCGACGGACAGGGCCACAGAAAACAAACCGCCCGGGTTTTTCGGGTAAGGGTGAAATGGTGGGGTAAGAGCCCACCGCGCGGCCGGTAACGGACGCGGCTCGGTAACCCCCAGTCGGAGCAAGGCCAAATAGGCAGCGAGACCCTGCCCGGGTCGTTCGAGCTGCGGGTAGGCCGCACGAGGTGGCTGGCGACAGCCATCCCAGAGAGATGACCATCTGGCCGCCTTTGGCGGTCAAACAGAACTCGGCTTATGGCCCCACCTGTCTCCACCTCATGACCGGCAAGCCGTACCCTGCGCACTGGGAGCGCGTTGCCGACCTACGCGTCTTCCGGACCACCGCCGCCGAATGGGAGAAGCTCATCGCCTGGCGCACCGACATGGGAAAGCGCGGCTGGAAGTTGCTGCGCGTCTCCCACGATGGCCCGGAGCTAGTAGCCGTATTCGGTCGCACCAAGGCCGACCGTTCCAAAACCTGAGGAGATTCGAGCCCGCCATGACGCGATTCCTGTTGCTGTTGTCGACCATCGGTTTTGCCGCGGCCTGTTCCGGCGGGTACTCGACCGCCGGCACCGGAGCCGCGCCAACGCCTGCCGCTCCCGGCGCGGCCGCCCCTGCTCCCACCGCCACAGCGTTGCAGCTCGTGCCGGGCACGATGCGCTACCTCGTGTACCAGGACGTCCACATTCAGCAGGAGTTCACGGGCCTGCCGCCTACGATCGACCTGCGCTATGGGCTGTATCTGACCGCCGCGATCGCCGCCCCAGCCGACAGCCTCGGGTACCCGACGACCTTCACCGTGGACTCGATCAAGGTGGACTCAGGGATCCAGCTACCGCCGCAGATCAACCTGGCCGCCGCGAAAGGGTACCGCGTAACCGGGCGCCTCTCGCTAACGGGAGAATTCACGAACCCCGTCTCCTCGGACACTGGCGCGGCGGCGAGCCTGGGGAATCTCCTCCCGCGTTTCCGTAGTTTCTTCCCACGCCTGCCGGTGGGCGGTGTGCGGCCGGGCGACACCTGGACTGACTCCACTACTGCGACGGACTCCCCGGGCGGCACGACGATCACCAGCCGGTCATTGAATCACCGAACCGCGACGACGTGGGAAGACCGCGGCGGCACCCGCGCCCTCCGCCTCGAAGGCACCGGGACCTACCAGTTCAGCGGTGCCGGGGAGCAGGGCGGCGCGCCGTTCACGATCGAGGGTAGCGGGGCCGGGACCGGGTGGCAGTTGCTCGCGATCGACGGCCGCTACTTGGGCGGCGAGGCGCGCGATTCGACCACGCTGACCATCGACCTGCCGATGCAGGGCATTACGATTCCGCGCCGCCAGATCGCTCGCACGACCGTTACCGCGCTGCCGAGGTGAGACTGCCCGGCCGGCGCCCCACGTTCATCGGACTAGTAGGTGTCGTGCTGGGCGTCACCCCGGCAGCCGCACAGGTGTCCGCGAACCGCAGCACGACCTATCTCGTCCCGACGGACGTGACCGACGTGCGCGCCCTGTGGGTGAACCCCGCCGGGCCTGCGGTGCACCGCGAGGCGTCCGTGATGCTCGATCTCACGGTCCTCCAGCCGGGCGCTCGCGGGCGCCTGGGTCAGGTCACCGCTGGTATCAGCTCGCACGGGATCTCGGTTGGCTACCAGCGCGACAATTTTCCTAATGGGCTTCACGGCCACACGTATCGCCTTGGGCTCGCCGGCGCTTCAGGTGGCTTCGCCGCCGGCGTGGCGCTCGCTTTCTACCGCGGGTCCACCGGCGGCACCGGATGGGACATCGGCGTACGCTACGACTGGACGCCGCTGATCACCCTGGGCGGCGTAATCGAGAATATCGGCCGGCCGACGGTTCGGGGGGTGTCGCGCGAAGTGACCCTCGTGCCTGCGGTCACCGTGCGACCGCTTGCCGGACTCCTTGCCCTCTCGGCGCAAGGTGCGTTTACGTCTGCTGCGACACGAGGGTACGCATTCCAGGCGAGCGCCCAATTGGCGAGTCGGCATGGTCTAGCGTTCGTCGCGCGGGTGGACACGGACCGCTCGTGGCGGCGCAGCGCCCTGACGGTTGGGCTGTCGCTGGGCCGAAATGATCGAGTCGGGGTGGTCGGGTCGACACCGGGCGATTTCTCCCGAATCGACACCGCGAACTTGTACGGGGTTTCGAGCCGGACCGCTGGACGTTAGCGCCGGATCCGCAGCGGTCCCCCTCCCGGGAGTTGGGTGTCCACTTGCAGGCCGGCGCCCGTGGTCGAGTCCTCCGGGAGCAGCCGGGCCACGTGCTGCGACAACGCCCACGCGCCGCGTGGTGACATCTCCGGGTACACTGTATCCCGGCTCCCACCGGTCAGCGTGAGGATGTATCGCAGGTCGAGGCCCGCTCTCCAGTGCACGTCGAACGAGTAGGCGACGCTGTCCCGCGGATAGCCGCGCGAGTGGTGCGGCGTGACGATGGCGACGCGCCGTTGCGACACCACGAACAAGATGGAGTCGCCGCGGTCACCGGGCTGAAACGCGAGCTGGACGGTATCGCCCGGCACCAGCACACGGCGCGCGATCAGCGTCTGTGCGAGGCTGTCGGGAACGGCCGCGCCCCTGGCGACCTGCGCCGGCTCGCTCAGCGCATACCAAAACACCGCGACGGCACCGGCCACGAACGCGATCACCGCGAGGCAGCCCGCGGCGCCAACTCCCACCAGTGATTTGAACGCCAGGCGCAATAGCTGCCGGCGGCGCGGTTGCACCCGGTCGCGTGCCGCGGTGGGAAGCGCGCCCACCAGAGCGCGGCTCACGTCAGTGGCGGTCTGGTATCGGTCCGCCGGGTCTTTGGCGAGCGTGCGTTCCAGGACGGCGGCGAGCTCCGGCGTGACGTCGGGTCGGGCCCGACGGATGTCGGGTGGGATCGCGGTGAGTTGTTGGGCAATGATCTTCGCCGAAGAATCCCCATCGAACGGCGGCCCTCCCGTGAGCATCTGATAGAGCACGATGCCGAGCGAGTAGATATCCGAGCGTCCGTCTACCTCGTCGCCCGCCGCTTGCTCGGGACTCATGTATTGCGGCGTGCCGATGATCATCCCTTCCGTCGTGAGCTGTGCGGCGGTCGCGGCCTGGGCGGCTTTGGCAATACCGAAATCGGTGACCAACACGTGGCCCCGCTTGTCCAGCAGGATGTTGTCGGGCTTCACGTCCCGGTGGACGATGCTCTCGGTGTGGGCGTAGGCGAGGGCATCGGCGACTGCGCGGGCCACGCGTGCCGCGTCCCCGATCGAGAGCCGCTTGTTGGTGCCGAGGAGCTGGCGCAGGCTGGGGCCGTCCACGCAACGCATCACGATGTAGAGCAGGTCCCCCGGCTGCCCCACCTCGTAGATCGGGACGATATTGGGATGCTCGAGCCGGGCGATGGTCTGCGCCTCGCGCACGAAGCGCTCGGCGAGCAATGGTGAGGGCGCGCCAGCAGCGTCCATGACCTTCACGGCCACATCACGGTTCAGGGAGTGGTCTCGAGCGCGGAACACGACTGCGAACCCGCCCTGCCCAAGCACCGGCCCGACCGTGAACTGTTTTCCCAGCGCCTGTTGCAGGCGCTGCTGCAGTGCGGCGGTATCCATACCGGGCGAAAACCTAGGAACGGGTTGTGGGAGGCGCCAGGGATCCCCTAGCCAATGGGCGCATCGCTCGTGACCTTGTCAACAAACCGTCGAGGCCAGTACGGCCTGAGGATCGCGCATGGTCATGGGAAGAAAGCGTTGGGTGGTCGGCCGCGCTGCGTTATGGATCGCATTCCTGGCGGCCGGCTGGCTGTTCGGTGTGTGGCCACCGCCGGTGTGGTGGCGGACACACTGGCCGAACCAGACGGCGATGATGCGTCTGAGAGGTACTGCGGTCAGCTATCGGCCGTCGGCCCTCGACGACCTTCCGGCCGTGCTGCAGCGCATGGTGGTGATCGGGGAGGATTCGCGGTTCCAGACACACCACGGTCTCGACTTTGAAGAGATCCGGGATGCCCTGCGCCTGGACCGTGGTGCGGGGGTCGGCAAGATGGTGCGCACCCTCTGGAACCGGCGCGATCGACTGCGCGGCGCGAGCACCATCACGCAACAGCTGGCGAAGAATCTCTATCTGTCGCCTTCGCGCAACCCGTTGCGCAAAGTGAAGGAGGCGGTGACGGCGGTGCGCCTCGAGTTCGCGTTACCCAAGGACCGGATCCTCGAGTTGTACTGCAACCTCGTCGAGCTCGGCCCAGATGTGTGGGGAGTAACCGCCGCGAGTGAGCACTACTTCAACACGTCACCGGCCAACCTCACGGAAGCCCAAGCCGCAGCACTCGCGGCGACACTCCCGTTTCCACTCAGGTCCAACCCAGCTTACCGCTCCGGCCGGATGCTGCACCGCCGCGATCTCATTCTCGCACGCTATCACGGGGTGGACGTGTACATACCGCCTGAAGAAGAGTTTGATAGCATACCAGTTCCCCAGTTCTTGCCGCCGATCGTGCCGCCGGTGCTCGACAGTCTGATGCAGGACACCTTGACGATCCCGGTGCCCCTGCCGGACACGGCAGGGACCCCCGTCCCCGATAGCGTACGCGATACGACACGCGACACGACAACAGGGCCGCGAACGCCGCCCTAATCCACCAGGCGCAACGGCATGACGAGGGCCAGGTAGCTCGCCGGATCGTCCCAACCCACCGGCTCGATCGTGGCCGCCCGTTCTGGGGCCTTGAACGTGAAGCGCACCTCGTCAGTGGGCATGTATTTCAGGATCTCGAGCAGGTACGTCGCGTTGAAGCCGATCTCGAGCGCTTCGCCTTCGTAGGTCACGGCGAGCTCGTCCTGCGCTTCGCCGAGGTCCGGTGTCTGTACGGAGAACTTGACCAACCCTCCCGAGAAGCCGAGGCGGATACGGTGCGTCTGGTCGCTCGCCACCACGCTCATGCGTCGCAGCGCGCCGCTGATCGCCGCCTTGTCCACCGTGGCGGACTTGTCGTTTTCGCGCGGGATCACCTGCTCGTAGTTCGGGTACGGCCCCTCGATGAGACGCGAGTAGACCAGCTTGCCGCCAGCGCGGAAGCCGATGTGGTTGTCGCTTTTGGCGACCTCCAGCGCGTCTTCGGGTCCAAACAGACGACGGATCTGCTCCAGCGCTTTGGGCGGCACGATCAAATCGGCCGTCGAGCCGCCGCTTGCCGGGACATCCATCTTTGCCAGACGGTGACCATTGGTCGCCACCATCCGCATGCGATCGGGCCGCAACTCCCACAGCACGCCATTCAGAATTGGACGACTCTCCTCCGTCGATGCGGCAAACGCCACGTGCGCCACGAGCTTGTGAACGACACCGGCGCTCGCCTTCCAGGCCTTGTCGAACTTGACCGCCGGGAAGGACGGGAATTCCTCGCGCGGCAGGCCCAGGAGTTTGAAGCGTGCCCGCCCGCATTCGATCGCTACTCGTTGCTCACCTGCACCGGTGAACCGAATCGGCGCCGAGGGCAACTCTCTCACGATGTCGCTCAGCTTCTTGGCGGGCAGGGTGGCGGCGCCTTCGGCATCCACGTCCGCCGACACCGTAGTGCTCACCGCGATATCCAGATCGGTGCCGGAGAGGCGGAGACCTTGCTTCGTGGCCTCCACCAGCACATTCGACAGCACCGGGAGGGTGGTTTTGGCGGGGATCGCCGCAGCGACCGCCGTCAGCCCCTCCTGCAACTGTTCCCGCGTGATCGTGAACTTCATGCCGTTCGATCCAAATCCTCAATGTGTGATGGGAAGAGTCCTACTGCTATACTTCATATAGAAATACTAGTAGTAGTAGTAGAGCATCGGGAAATGTGGGTTGGTTCAGTCAACCGCTGGCTCGGCATGCGCTTCACCCACCAATCCGATGTTGGGTCACTGTTGGGCATCGTGGGCATTTTCCCCACGTCCCCACATCCGTCGTCGACTCCCCCACAGCGCCCACATTTCCCGCACCGCATGTGGGCTACAGTGCGGACAACTCTTGGCGCGCCATTTCAATCCGCTCTTTGAACGTGCGGTCGCGCATCATCTGACGCTCGACTTTGTCCACGCTGTGGATCACGGTCGAGTGGTCGCGGCCGCCGAACGCCTGGCCGATTTCGACCAACTGCATGCCGAGCATGTCCCGAGCGAGGTACATCGCGATCTGGCGCGGAACCGTTAGCGTCTTTGTCCTGGCCTTGGAGCGCAGGCCCTCGGGAGTGACTCCCCATCGCCGCGCCACGACTTCCTGCACCCGGTTGATGCTCGGGGTCGCGGGTCCAGGGTAGGTGCCCTCATCCCCTTGGCGGATCTTGTCGGCCAGTGCTTCACGCGCCAGCTCGATCGTGATCTCGCGATTCTTCAGGGAAGCGAATAACAGGAGCTTGATGATGCACCCTTCGAGCTCGCGGACGCTCGAACGCACGTGCTCGGCGATGAACCGCAACACGTCGTCTGGAATCGTGAGCTCGAGGTGGTCCTGGTGCGCCTTTTTCCGGAGAATCGCGATGCGGTGCTCGAGGTCCGGTTGCCCGATGTCTGCCACCATGCCCCACTCGAACCGGGAGATGAGCCGGTCCTCGAGTCCGGGGATTTCCTTCGGCGGCCGATCAGAGGTCAAGACCATCTGCTTACGGCCCTCGAAGAGCGCGTTGAAGGTGTGGAAGAACTCGTCCTGCGTCATTTCCTTGCCTTCGAGGAAATGCACATCGTCCACCAAGAGCAGATCGATGTCGTTGCGATAACGACGCCGGAACTCCGGCATCGTCCGGGCCTGGATGCTCTCGATCACTTCGTTGATGAACTGCTCGGCGCCCACGTACAGCAACCGGGTCTCCGGATTGCGCTTCAGCACCGCGTGCGCGATCGCCTGCATTAAGTGCGTCTTGCCGAGGCCGGTGGCGCCGTAGATGAAGAGCGGGTTATAGGTTCGCCCCGGCGCCTCCGCCACGGCGTGCGCCGCGGCGGCCGCGAGCTCGTTCGACTTCCCGACGACGAAGCTTTCGAAGGTGTAGCGCTCGTTGAGCGGGGTCGTCGCGCTCGCCATGGCCTGGGGGGAAGGCTTGGGGGCGACGAAGAAATCCATCTGAGGCCGCTGCTGCCGATCCTCGAGCACGCGAAACACCACCGCCGTCGGCCGGCCGAACACACGCTCGGCCGCGCGCGCGAGGAGCGGCGCATGCTTGGTGTCGTTCCACTCGGCGGCGAATTGGTCCGGCGCTCCGAGTACGAGGCGCCCGTCCTCCAGCCCCAGCGGTACCGCGGGCTCGAGCCAGGTGCGCACCGTGGCCTCGGGAAGTTCACGTCGCGCCTCGTCGAGGAGGCGCTTCCAGGCGTCTTTCGCTGCGTGCTCCATCAATGACACTAATGAGGTGGGACGTTCTGCAAGGGCGGGCCGAAACTACGGGCACCATGTGGAAAAGTCAACCTTGAACGGCCATGCCACGACGTGTAGGTTTCCCCGCCTTACACGAGGACACTATGGGGAAGCCGACGTACCGACCGCGCAATCGACGCCGCATCAATAAGCATGGATTTCGCGCGCGCATGAGTACCAGGTGGGGACGCGCGACGTTGTCCCGCCGCCGCAAGAAGGGGCGCAAGCGTCTCACGGTGAGGCTCCCCTCGAAGCATCGGAGCCGCTGACGGCCGAGCGGTACCCTCCGCGTGCGCGATTGACGCGCGGGACAGATTTGTCGCACTGCTGGGAGACGGGACGCCGCGTGCGCATGCGCCATCTCGACATCGCCTGGCGGCCGAACACGCAGGGCCACGCGCGGACCGGGATCGTCGTTCCCCGTTTCGGAGAAACCGCGGTGGCCCGCAATCGTTTGCGGCGGCGCGTGCGCGAGATTCTGCGGCGCGAGTTCGTCGGCGCGCTGCCCGCGGTCGATTTGGTCGTGCGCGCGAAACCCGCGGCGTACACCGCCGGTTTCGCAGTGCTGCGCGCCGAATTGGCGGACGCCGCCAGCGGGATCGGTCGATGAACCCGCGCCGCTGGCCGGGGCTTGTGGTCATGGGATTGATTCGCGGGTACCAGATGACGCTGTCGCATCTGATGTTCACGCAGTGTCGCTTCACCCCCTCCTGCTCACGCTACACCCATGAAGCGGTGGAGCGGTACGGTGCGCTCCGTGGGAGTTGGCTGGGGTTGAAACGCATCCTGAGGTGCCATCCGTTCCACCCGGGTGGATACGACCCGGTCCCCTAGGACGAACCGTGGATCAGCGACGCGTCATTCTGGCCATCTCCCTGATGCTCATCGTGGCAGTGTTGCCGGGCATCCTATTTCCTTCCAAAAGGGCCGTTCGGCCACCGGGCAGGCCAGCGGACAGCATCCCTACCGGCGCTCAGCCGCCGGCCCCTCCGACCAGTAGTCCGCCCGCCGGCCTTCGCCCGACCGAGAGCCCCGCCCAGGCGCCTCAGTCCCCGCAAGTCCCGGCAGAAACCGTGTGGGTGACGAACCCTGTGTCCCGTCTCGGGTTCACGACACGCGGGGCCCAGCTCGTCTCGGTCGAGCTGCTGCAGTATCACTCGTTTGCCCCCGGGGACTCGGCACGACGCGTGGAGCTGGTTCCCGAAGGTCGCCCGCTGTTCGCCGAGCGCCTGGTATTGGGATCGGACACGGTGTCCCTCGCCGACCTGACATTCGTCCCCAGTCGCCCCGGGCTTGCCGTCGCGGGCGGCGACACGGCGCTCACGTTCACGGCGCCGATCGGCTCCGGTCGGGTCACTCTGACCTATCACTTTACGCGGGACGACTATCGCTTCGCGGTCGAGGGGCGCATCGATGGCCTCGGCGGCATCGGGGCGGTTCTGGTACTGGACCTGGGCCAGGGCCTGCGGTCGGTGGAGGCCGACCCGCTCACCGACTACAACGAATACGCGGTGGTGACCAAGGCTGAAAAGACCGAGAAACTGACCTTTGCTTCGCTCGACCCTGGTGAGCGGGCGGTGTTGGGCGGTCCGTTCGAGTGGATCGCGGTGAAATCGAAGTACTTCTTCGCGGCGGTTCTCGCGCCGGGGCAAAACGAGCGCCCGTTCGTGGGGGCGGTCATGACCGGTGCAGAACGAACGCCGGTGGCGGTCAGCTCGTTCTTCGGCGCCAGTACGTCGGCGCTCGCTACGCGGGCGCACGTCGTCACCACGCTCGCGCTGCCGTCGGTGGGGACGTTCCGCTACGACGTGTACATCGGGCCATTTGAGCACCGCCGCCTCGCCAATCTCGGCCACGGCCTCGACGACGCGAACCCGTATGGATGGTCGTTCTTCCGTCCGATCATTCACCCGGTTTCGCTTGTCGTCGTCAAGATCCTCTTTTGGATGCACGACCGCCTGAGCCTCGCGTACGGCTGGGTGTTGGTGTTCTTCGGGGTGTTGATTCGGCTGCTGCTGTGGCCGCTACAGGCGCGGGCGATGGAATCGCAAATGCGGATGCAGGCGGTGCAGCCGCTCATGCAGGAGATTCAGACGCGCTACAAGGGCGAGCCGGAAAAGCTGCAGCGTGAGATGCTCAAGCTGTACAAGGAGCACAAGGTGAACCCGCTCGGCGGGTGCCTGCCCATGCTGCTCCCCATGCCGGTCCTGCTGGCGCTGTTCTTTGTGTTCTCGAACACGATCGAGTTCCGTGGCGTGCCGTTCTTGTGGCTGCCAGACCTGGCGCGTCACGACCCCTACTACATCATCCCGGTCGTGATGGGGCTGTCGATGTTCGCGGTGTCGAAAATCGGGCAACGCGGTCTGCCGCCCAACCCGCAAGCCAAGATGCTGTTGTATGTGATGCCCGCGGTGCTCACGTTCGTGTTCCTGAAGCTCGCGTCGGGGTTGAACCTGTACTATGCTGTGCAGAACCTGATCAGTCTGCCGCAACAGTGGCAGATCTCCCAGCGCCGGATGAAGGCGCAGGCGCGCACTCCCGGCGCCTCGTAAGGCATCGACGAGCGCCGGGAGGCCGGAGTGCTGTCCGACCCGATCGTCGCCCTCACCACCTCTCCTGGACGCGCCGCACTCGCCCTGATCCGTCTCTCGGGGCGGGGTGCCTTCGATCTCGCCGGACGGGTGCTGCGACCCTTCCGCCCCGATGCACCACGCGTCGTGTGGCGAGCGCGCCTCCACCATCCCACGACCGGCGAGCCGATCGACGATGTGCTCGCCGTCTGCTTCCACGGACCAAGCTCCTACACCGGTGAGGATGTGGTCGAGGTCTCGACGCACGGGGGACTCCTCGTCCCGGCCGAAGCAGTGGCCGCGTTGGTCGCCGCCGGCGCGCGGCCAGCCGCGCCCGGCGAGTTTAGCCGTCGTGCGGTGCTCAACGGTAAGATGGACCTGCTCCAGGCCGAAGCCACGGCCGACCTCATCGAGGCCGGAGCGCCCGCACAACGGCGCCGCGCGTTGCAACAACTCGACCGGGGACTATCCGGGCGTCTTGAAGTTCTGCGCGGCGAGATTCTCGAGCTCGAGGCGCTGATCGCCTACGAGATCGATTTTCCCGAGGAGGACGAGGGTCCGGTGAGCCCGGAGCGGGTCGAGCGCGCCTGGCGCCACGCGCGTGATCGCGTCGCGCGCCTGCTCGAGACCGCGCCGGAAGGAGAGCGGCTGCATGACGGGGCGCTGGTGGTTGTCGCCGGGCCGCCGAACGCCGGGAAGTCTTCGCTCTTCAACGCCCTGCTCGGCAGCGAACGCGCCATCGTGACCGAGATACCGGGAACGACGCGGGACGCCATCGAGGCCCACGCAGTGCTGGAGGGGTTTCCGTTCCGGCTTGTCGACACGGCGGGGCTGCGAGACAGTCAGGATCGCATCGAGAAGATCGGCATTGAGGTGAGCCGAAAGTATCTGGCGGCAGCGGACCTGGTCTTGTTTTGTGAGGAAACGCCCGGCACCGGTCGGGAGGAGTTTCTGTCGCGGCTCGCGGTGCCCGTGGTGTTCGTACAGACGAAAGTCGACGTCGCGACGTCGCTGTCCGGCCGCGAGGGGCAGATCCCGGTCTCGGCGGTCACCGGCGAAGGGCTTGGCCACCTGCGGAGCCGTCTCGCGCAGGAAGCGTTCGGGCGGTTGGTAGGGTTGGGCGAGGTCGAACCGGTCGTGACCCGTGCGCGCCACCGGACCGCGCTCGAGCTCGCGGCGACGGAGTTGGAAGCGTTTCACGACGCGCGCGGGCACGGCGTAGATGCGGCGGCGGCAGCGACGCACTTGCGGTCGGCGGTCGGTGCGCTGGACGACTTGATCGGCGTGGTCACACCGGAGGACGTACTGGACCGCGTGTTTGCCAGCTTCTGTGTCGGGAAGTGAGCGAGTGCGTCTCTACGAGTCTCTCTTCACGAACTTCTTCGGAGTTCCTCGGAATGCACTCCCTTCTCCGGGGCGCCAGAGCGCGGTTTGTTCGACCAGCCGCGCCAGCTCGAAGTCCTTTTCCGTGATCCCGCCGGCGCTGTGAGTGTTGAGCGCGACCTCCACCGACCCCCAACTGACCTTCAGGTCGGGGTGGTGATCGGCCGCCTCCGCGAAGAACCCGATCGCGTTGACGAGCATCAGTGTCGTGGGCCAGCCATCGGTCTGGTATGCCCGGCGAATCGCGCCACCTTCATAACGCCATCCTGGAAGCAATCCGAGCCGCTTGTGGATCTCTGTGTCGGTAAGGGAGGCTTCCTTCGCCATTAGTCCCAGGCCAACTCCTCTCGATACGTTGCCGATTGGCCGAAATTCTCCTCAACCTCGATTTCGATGCTGGTGAGGTGCGGTGCACCGGTGGCCTTCAGCGCGTCTCGCACGCGACCGGCGAGATACTGTGCCAACATCTCGACCGTCGTGTTGGGGATGGGGAGCAACACGCAGTCCCCAGCGGGAAAACTGTAGCGCTGGACACCGTCGTAGGAAACCGTGGTCGTGCCGTGCTGCTGCTGCACCGCGACGGACGGGTTTGTGGTGGGGAGTAGCACCTTGTGGTCCAGCTCGTTGGTGAGTCGGCGCATCAGCTGCTTCAACGCCACGAAGTCGTAGACGTACCATGCTTCGGGCTCGAGCCCGCCGTGGATCTCGACCGAGGTGCGATAGTTGTGGCCGTGCAGCGATTCGCAGCGATGTCCGGGCAGTGTGATGAAATGCGCGGCGGCGAAGACCAGGTCCTCCTTGCGCACCGATACCTTGAACTCGCCGTGTGACCCCCGCATGGGGGGAAGATAACCCGCGGGACCCCGCTCGGCCCGGCTATTTCGGCTGCTCGAGTTTCGCGGCTTCTCGCCCGATCTCGTCCGCCAGCCATTCCAGACGCTGCTGCGCCTGGTCCAGCTCTTCCGGGCTCAAACCCCGGTTCCGGCGAGCGAGGTCGCGGGCCAGTCCGACGAGCTCCTCGAGCAGCTCCCGTAGGGTGTGATTGTGTCGTCGTTCCTCCCCCGGAGTGCCGCGCGGGCTCATGCTGTTTGAATCCCCAGGCTGCGGTCCTCCGCCTGCTGAAAGTCCTGGGCCGCGGCTCGGATGCTGGCTGCGAGGCCGCGCTCGGCCAGGTGGCTCTCCACCAGCCGGTGGCCGAGGTAATAGCCGGACCGCTCGGGTAACACCTTACCCCCGACAAGCCGTGACGCGGGGCTCATCCCACCCGAAAGAAAGCGTAATCGCAGGCCCAGCCCGCTGCGGTCGAGCTCGGATGCCGCCGCGCGGCGCAGAAACGCGTCCAACTCGCGGACGCGGCGGTATTGACGACGGCTGTAGCCAAAGTACTCCCACGGCTCGAAGCCCGGCGCCACGGCCTGCGATGCCGCCACAGCCAGTCCTTCGTTCACCAGCAATTCGCGCAAACTGGCGCGACTGCCTGTGGTCCAGTAATCGTAGACGCCGCCCCCCTCCGACACGAGTCGCCGCAACTCGGCTTTGCTCGTCGGCGAGGTGTACCGCACCGCGTGCGCAACCTCGTGCGCGATCCACAGCGGCAACAGGTGGGGAGCCAACCCCAAGCCGTTGGTGTGGGGATTCGCCCGGCCAGTGAAATGCTCCAGGCACACGAACGCGATACCGCGACCGTCGACCACCAGCTCCCCAGCGTTGGCGGCGCCGACACCGACCATGAGGTAGAGGTCCACCGGACAGTCGGCCTCAAGCTGCTCCCGCGAGCGCGTCAGTGCGTCCTCGGCGATGCGAGCCACGTCCACATCCTCTAGCAGCCGCAGCAGGTCCCCCCGCTCCGCACGGAGCGTGTCGCCGATCACCCGCTCGGCGTGAGGCGACTCGAGGTCCAGGACGTAGTTGTGCCAATAGCTCGCGAGGGCCGGCTGGTGACGTTCGAGGTAGGAGTGGTAGGCCGCGACCGGATCCGGCGCGGCCAGGCAGGTGAGAAACTCGGGAACGAGATTGATTAACATGGACCGGGTTGCCACCCAATTTGGGAACGAAGCCCCGGCCGGACAAGCCTGCCTCAGCGGATGGTGATTTCCACCGCGACCGTTTCCGACTTGACATTCGACGGAAGATCGGTCACCGCCAGCGTCACTCGGTAGCGCCCCGGCGGGAGTCGTCCCGGCTCGATCACCAGCCGTTCCGGGATTCTCCCCTGCCACACTCCCTGACGCTCGAATTCAAACACCACCGGCGATCCACCACCGAGCACCCGCGCTACGATCGAGCGCAACGGCGTGAAGCTATAGCGCACGCGATAGGTCGCCCGGTCCCGCCGATCACGGGTCAGGCCGTACACTTCCGCGTACGCGGCGAGAGCGCGGCCTGCGGGATACGCGAGGTCCGCCGCCATTCCCTCGAGCGCTGTGGTCCGGTCCGTGAGGGTGTCACCCGCTGCCAGCACCAAACTTGACAGCCCCAGGCTGGTAAAGGAGAAGCGGGGGAGCCGGACCGGCTGTCGAACGCGTCCGAGCATTCCCGCGGAGTCCACGTCGAGGCCGAGGGCGTACAGCCCGGGCGGAGCGCTGACCGACACCATGCCGGCGCCTGCCGCTCGGACGATTTCTCCAGCCCCGCCCGTGTCCCAGAGCACGACGGCAGCGGTTTCGGGCTGGGTGCGAACGTACATATCCGTGTTGCCGTCTGCGTCGCTCTTGAAGAAAGCGCTCCAGCCCTGGGCTTGGAGAGTGGCAGGCACAGCGGTGCGGTCGCTGGCCATCAGGATTCTGGCGCTCCGCGCCTGGCGGCCATTGACCGGAGCCAGGATGAAGTCCCCTGCGCCCCGGGGCCGGTGCAGAGCGACACAGTGGGTCCCCTCGGCGGTGTTGTAGCGCCACCCTTCCAAGTCGAGCCCCGGCAGGGCTTGGGTCGGTCGGCACACATCCGGGACGCCATTGAGCATCTCATCGGGCCGGCCGTGTCGGATCCAGAGGAGACCGCGGGCGTCGAGGTTGGCGAGTGAGGCGACGGTCCGGGCGCCCACCGTGTCGTTCGCATGGCGCACGTCGGGCCCGAGACGATGCGCCGCCAGAAACCCGTCCGTCGAGTGCTCCGGGTAGAGACCCTCGAGCTCTCCGGCCCACGCCCCAAGGGCATCCCGTTCGAAGGACCCGACGACCGCCCGGCGTTCCGGGGAAGTGTGGTAGGTCGCAAACGGGTGCAGCAGGTGGTAGGTGTGGCGCACGTAGGCAAACCGGCGGAAGTGCTCGGCGACCCGCTCGTTCTCCGGGGTTACGAGGTTCGGGTCGCGGCGGTCCCAGAACCACGCGAAGAACTGCCGCCGCTCCCCAGGCGAGGTGGCTCGCTCGCGCGCCATTTCGGCGGGGGCGGCGATCATCCAGACATGGTCCCACAACGCGCCGGTCGAGTCGACGTCCGCGTACACCAACGCCGAATCGTACCAGGCATACCCCGCGCGGTCGCGATCCGCGGTAAACGCGGCTTCTGCTCGTTGGAGGTAAGCCGGAACATGGGGTGTCCGTCGGGCGAGCAGCAACGCGGCGAGCGAGTCCGCGCGCCCCGGCTCCTG
The DNA here is from genome assembly GCA_964596925.1 of uncultured Gemmatimonadaceae bacterium. Lineage (GTDB taxonomy): Bacteria > Gemmatimonadota > Gemmatimonadetes > Gemmatimonadales > GWC2-71-9 > DASTHG01. The sequence continues at coordinate 173,698 of CAZQWQ010000021.1, forward strand.
GAGTGCGAGGGCGATCTGCGCCCGGCGCTCGAGCGCGACGAGGTCGTCAGGATGGAGGGCCAGCGCGTGGTCGGCACGGCGCCAGATGCTCTGATTGTGATACAGCTGCTCGAACAGCGCCCAGCAGTCCTCGTAGTCCGGCGTGAGTCGGAAGATCCGGAGGATCGCCTCGCGCAAGACCACCTCGCCTTCGTCGCTCCCGAGGTACTGCCCCACGCGGACCTGCCAATACAGGGGCCCTGGGTCGTCTGGGGCGAGCTTGGTCGCGACGCGGAATTCTGACAGGGCAGAATAGCGGCCGATGACGGGCCATGCCAACCACACGCGGCCCAGGATCATGTGTGCGCGTGCGTCGCGGGGATACGCAGCGACGAGGTGCTCGGCCGCCTGCCGCGCGGCTGGCAGGTCGTGCTCGGCCAGGAGAGATTCGGCGCGCGCGTACGCCGTGTCCTGCGCGGCGAGGGTCAGGAGCAGCGCGCCGACCAGCACGGCCTAGGTCCTGTCGCGCATCCTGCGGCTCATCTCGGCCAGGAACTTCCGCTCCGCGGGCGTGAGGCTGGTGATGCCGCTGGCCGAAATCTTGTCGAGGACGCGATCGATTTCCGCCTGGGTGCGATCGGCGGGCCGGCGGCGCGCGTCGCCGGACCGAGGCCCGGGGTCGTTCGAACTGGCGACGAGCGCCGCCGATGAAACCACCGCACCGGGGACGACGCTGCGCCGCAACCGGCGCTCGTGACGCGCCGTGCGCCAGTCCTGCGCTTTCAGGATCAGGAGGGCGGTCCCGATACCGCCAAGGTGGGCAAGATGGGAGACCCCATCGCTCACGCCGGTTGCCGCGCCGATCCACGCGAGCGCGAGCGAAATCGCCACCATGAAGGTCACCAGCCACTTGGCCGCGAAGGGCTCCGGAAAGGGCCACACCAGCACCGGGGCGTCGGGCCAGTACCACGCGAAGGCGACCGTCACCCCGAGCACCGCGCCCGAGGCGCCGACGACCAGTTGATCTCCGACCAGCAGCACGAGCAACGCCGACAGCGCCGCCCCGCCGATACCGCACAACAGGTAGAACCCGAGAAACCGTCGCGCGCCGAGCCGGGCCTCCACTGGGGGGCCGAAAAAGAAGAGCGCGATCATGTTGAACGCGAGATGCAGGATGCTGCTGTGAATGAACTGGTACGTGACCAGCGTCCATGGGCGCGACCACATTGCGAGCGGAGAGAACCCGAACACCGCCAGGAAGCGCGGCGCCCAGAACAAGGTACGCTGCAGCAGGAAGGCGATCAGGTTGGCGACCAGGAGCCGCCTCACCCAGGGGGTGATGCCGTCGCTGCGATCCGGGCCCATATCTGTTATTCCCGGTGCTCGTTTCCAAAGTTCCGTGCGAGGCCGCAGATACGCTCGCACATCTCGGGGTAATCGATCCCGGCTGCGCGCGCGGCCTGCGGATACAGGCTCGTGCGCGTTACGCCGGGGAGGTTGTTGGCCTCCAGGCAAAAGATGTCTCCGGCAGACGTGAGACGGAAGTCGATGCGAGAGTACCCGCCGAGCTTCAGTGCCCGATGCGCTGCGAGCGCGAGTTCCTGGGTCTGCCGCGCGACCGCGGTCTCGAGTTTCGCGGGGAAGATTTCCTCCGACATCCCCGGCGTGTACTTGCACTCGTAGTCGAACAGCTCGTGGCGAGGAATGATCTCGCCGACGGGGAGCGGCTGGTCGTCGAGGATGCCCACCGTCAGCTCGCGGCCAGGGATGAAGGCTTCGATCATGACCTCGTCGTCCCAGCGCCGGGCCTCGGCGACCGCGGCTGCGAGCTCCGTGTGACGCTTGACCAGGGTGAGGCCGACGGTCGAGCCCTGTTTGGACGGCTTCACGATGACCGGCCATCCCAGCGTTCGCTTGACGTCCGCAGGCTCGACTGCGGGGGGCGTCATGAACCACGCCGGGACTGGAACCTGAGCGGCGCGAAACAACTTCTTGGAGAGATCTTTGTCTACAGAGAGGGCGCTCGCGAGCGGGCCCGAGCCGGTGTAGGGAATCCCGATCACCTCGAGTAGCGCCTGCAGGATCCCGCCTTCGCCGGCGCCGCCGTGCAAGACGAGAAACAACACGTCCGCGCCGCGAACCACCGCCAGGTCAGCCAGGCCTTCGGTGAGCATACGCCGCTCGCCTTCGGCCAGATCGGCGACTGTGGGGGGCGTCAGCCCGACCTCGGGTACCAGCAGGTGGTGCTCGTCGGCCTCCGTGAGCAGGCCCGTCGCGATGTCCACCACATGCACGTCGTGCCCGTTACCGCGCAGCGCCGCCACCACCTGTCCGGCGCCGGCGAATGCCACCGCTCGCTCCGGCGTGGCGCCACCGGTCAGCACTGTGATCCGCATCTACCGGATGCCGGCGAGCTGATGCAGCAGGTCGTATCGGGTGACGATCCCGGTGAGCTTCCCGTCGCGGCGCACCAGCGCGGCCGGCGTTTGGCGCGACAACAAGGCGCTCAACCGGTCCAGCGGCCAGTCGGTGTCGACGACCGGGAAGGGAGGATCCATCAGCTCTCGAACCGCCCGGTCCAGGGTCGCCGCTTCCTCGAGCGCGCGCGCCATCAGGGCCTGCTCGCTGACCGAGCCGACGCCATCGGTGCCGTCCAGCACCGGGAGCTGCGACACGTTGTAGGTGCTCATCAGGTTCAGCGCCTGCCGCACGGTCGCCTGCGGCGCCACACTCACGAGCGGGGGCGCCCCGTGATCCTTGTGGGTCACGAGCTCGGCCACCGTGCGGCGCTCAGCTTCCACCAGCTGGTTCTCGCGCAGCCATTCGTCATTGTAGACCTTGGAGAGGTATCGCTCTCCGGTGTCCGCCAGCACCGTCACGACGCAGGCGCTCGGATCGTCGAGCCGCCGCGCGATCTCGAGTGCCGCCACGACGTTCACGCCCGTCGAGCCGCCCGTGAACAACGCCTCCTCCCGGGCCAGCCGGCGCGCCATCAGGACCGCATCGCGGTCGCTCACTGCGATCCACTCGTCCACCACATCGAAGTGCAGTGAGGTTGGGATCTTGTCGCCGCCGATCCCCTCGACCTTGTACGGCGCGCCTTCGCTCTTCTCGTGCGTGGCCGCGAACTCCTTGTAGATCGATCCGACCGGGTCCCCCGCGATCACCCGGATCTTCGGGTTCTGCTCCTTGAGGTAGCGTCCCACACCGCTCACGGTGCCGCCGGTCCCGGGCGCGCAGACGAAGTGGGTGAGCTTCCCCTCCGTCTGGGTCCACAGCTCGGGACCAGTCGTCCGGTAGTGCACTTCGGGATTTACAGGGTTGAAATGCTGGTCGGCGAAGATCGCGTTGTCATGCGCCGCGGCGATGGCGCGTCCCTTCATGATGTAGTTGTCGGGGTGATCGGGGGCGACTGCCGTCGGCGTGATGATCACTTCGGCCCCGAGCGCGCGCAGCAGCCGGGCCTTCTCCTGGGACATCTTGTCCGGCATCGTGAACACGCAGCGGTAACCCTTGACGGCGGCCGCGAGCGCCAAGCCGATGCCGGTGTTGCCCGACGTCGCCTCGACGATCAACCCGCCGGGCTTCAAACGACCGTCGCGCTCGGCAGCTTCGATCATCGCGAGCCCAATGCGATCCTTCACCGACCCGCCGGGATTGAAGAACTCCGCTTTTGCGAATACCGGGGTGCGGATCCCCTGTGTCACCCGCTGCAGGCGGATGAGGGGGGTCCAGCCGATGGTCTCGAGGACGTTCGCGTAGGGCTTAGCGTGCGGGGCCATTCGTGTCCGGCCGAGCCTTGGTGCTATCTGGCGACGGCGTGCCATCCGGCGAGACTCCGCCGGCATCCCGGCGTGCTCTGGCCGTATCCGGCGGTGTCCGGTCGAGGCTCCGATTCCTGACGCTCGTGTCGGGCCGCTGCGGACGGCTGTCGGTGGCCGCCCGGGGCGCGCCTCCGCCACGCGGGTGGCGGAATTCCAGCGTCTGCAAAAACGTCGTAGCCACCGGGAGTCCGTTTCGCCGCGCCGGGGCATAGCGCAACCGTGCGACTCCCTTCACCGCGGCGGAGTCGAGCGGCGGAAACCCGCTCGACTCGGCCACACGCGTCGACTCCGGCACGAGTTGGCCGGTCGAGTCGGCGAACAGGCGCAACACGACGTCTCCCTCGACGCGCTGGTCGTACAAATCGGGGGGGTATTGCACGGCCGGCTCGGCGTTCAAGGCTACCGGCGGCTCCTCGGCCGGGGCGGCGGCGGAATTCGACGGCGCGGCGGAGCCGCCGCAGGCCGTCGCCACCAGCACGAATGTCGCCGCGCCTCGGATCACGCGTCTCCCTGGAGCCGCCGCTGCCAGTCGGCGAGGCGGGTCAAGGCTTCGAGCGGCGAAAGCGTGTCGACATCGAGCTTGGCCAGCTCAGCGAGCAAAGGATGTGAACCCGCCTCCCCGCCGAACAAGCCGAACTGGGAGGCGTCCGTCGGCAGGGGTGCGACGCGACCTGCCACGTGGTGTCCGGCTTCCAACAGCTTGAGTACCTGCCAGGCCCGCGCCACCACCGGGCCGGGGAGCCCGGCGAGCCGGCCGACGTGTATGCCATAGGAGCGGTCCGCGCCCCCGGGTTCGAGCCGGTGCAAGAATACGATCGTCTCTCCCGCTTCGCGCACCGCGACGTTGAAGTTGCGCGCGTGGGCCAGCTCCTCGGTCAATTGCGTCAGCTCGTGGTAATGTGTCGCGAAGATCGTCTTGCAGCCGATCTGGTTGTGCAGGCACTCAGTCACCGCCCAGGCGATCGCCACACCGTCGTACGTCGAAGTCCCGCGGCCGATTTCGTCCAGCAGCACGAGGCTCCGGGCACTGGCGCCATGCAGGATCGCGCTCGTCTCGCTCATCTCAACCATGAACGTGGACTGGCCGCGCACCAGGTTGTCGGACGCGCCGACGCGAGTGAACAGGCGGTCCACCACTCCGATTACCGCTCGTCCCGCTGGAACGAAGCAGCCGATCTGCGCCAGCAGCACGCACAGCCCCACCTGGCGCAGAAGCGTGGACTTGCCGGCCATGTTGGGGCCGGTGAGCAGGATGACGCGCCCGGCCTCGTCGAGCCTGACGTCGTTGGGGATGAACGTCTCGCGCGGCATCATGCGCTCCACCACGGGATGACGGCTTCCCTCGAGCAGCAACGTGAAGGCGTCGCTCACGTCAGGCCGCACATAGCGCTCCCGCTGCGCCACGTCGGCGAAGCCGGCCCAGACATCGAGGCGCGCCAGGGCGGCGGCGGTTCGCTGCACCCGGGCGATCGCTTCCCCGACGCGGCGGCGCAGACCGTCCACCAAGTCCGCCTCCCGTGTGGCGATCCGCTCCTCGGCGCCCAGTACCCTGGCCTCGTACTCCTTGAGCTCCGGGGTGACAAACCGTTCGGCCCCGGTGAGCGTCTGGCGCCGCTCGTAATCCGCGGGGACTTGGTCGAGGTTGCTGCGGGTGATTTCGATGTAGTAGCCGAACACCCGGTTGTAGCCAACCTTGAGCGAGCCGATCCCGGTGCGCTCGCGCTCGCGCGCCTGCAACTCGGCGATGTACTGCTTGCCGCCGTCGCGTACGTTGCGCAGGTCGTCGAGCTCCGCGTCGTACCCCGGGCGGATGGCGTCGCCATCAGCCGCTTGCGCAGCGGGGCGTTCCACCAACGCGCGTTCCAGGTCCGCTCCGACATCGGCGAGCGGATCCAGTTCGTCAGCGGCACACTCGAGCAGCGCCGCGCGCTCACGTCCTTCGATTGCGTCGAGGGCGGCCGCCACGTCCGGCAAACGCAGAATCGAGTCGCGCAGGGACCCGAGCTCACGCGGCACGGCGCGACCCATCGCGGCTCGGGAGGCCAGCCGCTCGAGGTCGCGGACGCCGTCGATGGCCTCCCGCAGCCTGTCCCGACCGCGTGGGTCCGCGTACAACACATCCACCGCGTCGAGCCTGGCGTTGACGGCGACGGGATCGACCAGCGGTGCGAGCAGCCATCGGCGCACTAAACGCGCGCCCATCGGGGTCAGGGTCCGGTCGATCACCTCGAGCAGCGTGACCCCAGCGGCGCCGGGCCGCAATGGCTCAACCAGCTCCAGATTGCGACGCGTCATCTCGTCGAGCGGGAGTAGGTCGCCACGGCGGACGATCCTGGGCCGCGCTAGGTGGGGCAGCCCTCCTGGCTTGAGCTCCCGCGCGTAGCGCAGCAGGGCGCCGGCGGCGCCTAAGGCGGGAACGTCACCCGCTTCCACGCCCAAGCCATCGAGCGAAGCGAGGCCGAAGGTCCGCATCAAGTCTTCCCGGGCCAGCTCGGGGTCAAACTCCCACGCCTCCCGTTCAGCGGTTACACAGCCGGCGGCCGCGGCTGGGGGAGGGGTGGCCGCGGGGAGGACCAGCTCGGGCGCTTCATAGCGCGCCAGCGCGGCGGCGAGATCTTCAGGCGCCACTACCTCGAGCGCGAACTCACCAGTGGTGAGGTCCAGCGCGGCCACGCCGACGGCGTCGCTCCGAGGGGCGAGGGCCACGAGGAAGTTGTTGCGGTTGCGCTCCAACCAATCGTCGGCGAGGATCGCCCCCGGCGACAGCGTTTCCACCACCTCACGGCGCACCAAGCCTTTGGCGAGCCGTGGATCCTCCACTTGCTCGCAGATAGCGACGCGATGCCCTTTCGCGATCAAGCGCCGCAGGTATTCCGTGGCGGCTTTCACGGGGACGCCCGCAAGCGGCACCTCGGCGGCGCCGCCGTTGTTCCGCGAGGTGAGGGTGAGGCCGAGCTCGCGTGCGGCCAGCTTGGCGTCGTCCTCGAACATCTCGTAGAAATCGCCCATCCGGAAGAACAGGATGGTACGCGGGTGCCGCGCCTTGATCTCGCGGTACTGCTGCATCAGCGGAGTGTCGGCGGCAGGCGGGCCGGCGGTCCCGGAGGCCGCCTGGGGGCTCATGGCTCCGTCACCAGGAACGGCTGGCCGCCCAACTGGACCTTGAGCCGGGCGAGGGCGCGCTGCGCCTCGTCGCGTGTCGCGTAGCGGCCCACGCGTACCTTGAAGTATCCGGTCGAATCGCGCACCACGTGGGCGTCGTAGCCCATGCTCTTGAGGCGCGTCAACAGTTCATCAACCTGCGGTGCACTCTTGCCCGCGAGCACCTGCACCGCGAAGCGCGGTGCCCCGCGCCGGGTCGAATCCGCGACCGGCGTCGCGGGCTCGGACCCGGCGCAGCGCGCTGCGTAAAAACTCACCTGGTTCTTGAACTCCACGTCGTCACCGGCACCGGCGAGGGCGTCGCGAACGTAGCCACAGCCCCGCGTCGGGTCTCGCAGGTCGAACGCCGCCCGCGCCCCCACGAACTGGGCCCGGGAGAGGACGGGCGAGTCGGGATAGTCACGCCGCAGCCGCTCTACAGCCTGCACGGCTCCTGCTGGGTCGTTCTGCGCCTCAAACAGCTGCGCGAGTCGCAACAGGGCGTCGTCCGCCCACGGCGACATCCCGTATTCCACCACGACACGCTGCAAGCTGGTGGCTGCTGTCGGAGCGTCCGGGGCGAGCATCCCCCCCTGCACGAACAGGGCTTGCGGGTAGATCGCATCCTGGGCCGACAGCGTCGCGAGCAACTGGAGCACCAACGCGCGTGCCGAATCGGCTCGACCCGCCTGAGCGAGATCGATCGCCGTCTGGAGTCGTGAGTCAAATCGGGACTGGGCAGGGAGACGCTGCCACAGCGCCAAGAGCCCGAGCGTCAGCACGATGGGCTGGAGCCTGCCGCTCACGCCGCCGCCCGCGCTGGTATGGCAAGCGACAGGATGAGTTGCCGCACCAACTCGCCCTCGTTGGACACACCGGTGCTCTTGAGTGCCCGATCGGTGGCCAGCGCGAGCCGCAATGCGCTCCGGAGCTCGGGTGCGCGCCAGCGCTCACCCCATTCGGCCCATTGCCCAGCCTCGATTTTGTAGCCACGCAACCCGAAGGGCCGCGCGGCGAGCAGGTGACGGAACAGCGCGTCGGCGAGGCGCGCGCGGGGGGTGTGACGATCCAGCTCCGCGCGGGACAGAGCCGCGCCCACCAACGCCGTCCCCAGGGCGCTGACAATGCGCACCCCCGTCATCCCCGATTGGGCGAGGACGCGCTCCACGAGCCGTGTGGCGCGGGCCGGCTCGCGGGCGAGGGTCGCGTCGACGAGATCCTGGAGCGTTTCGCCGTGATGGACACCGACGAGTGCCGAGACATCCGCGGTCCCGACGGGGCGCCCTTGCACCAGCACCGCCAACTTGTCCAGCTCTTGCCGCAGCGCTCCGAGATCCGATCCGAGCGCTCCCACCAGGAGCTCGGCGGCCCCCGGTTCAATCGTGAGCTCTCGTTCCCCCGCGGCGTGCGCCACCCAGCGAACCGCCCGCTCGGGCGGCAATCGCTCGATGCCGACCGTCGTGGCGTGCCGAGTGAGGTCCGGTTCCGGAGCTTCGGCGTCTCCCTGTACCAGCACCAGCAGGGTGGTCGGACTCGGGTGTTCGAGGTAGGTAAGCAGCGCGTCGCGCGGCTTGGACTTCTTGCGGAGCTGTTCCACGCCGCGTAACACCACCGCCCGGCGCTCGGCGAGCATCGGCGGTGTGTTCAGAAGGGCGTGCAACGCTTCGGCGTCCAGATCGGACGCGGTGCGCTGGTCCAGGTTGAAATCGCGTGCCCCGGCGTCGACGGCGCGGTCCACAAGGGCACGCACCGCCTCGAGCTTCAGGACGTCCTCTTCACCGTGCAGGTAGTAGACGGGATCGGGGTCGCCCCGCTTGAGCGCGCGCAGGAGCGCGTCGAACGAAAGCGCCGCCATACCGACGCAAGGTATCGCCGGCCGGCGGAGGAAGAAAGTGTTTGGTACGTGGTTCCGAAAGTGGCTTAGCGGTGCGCGCTCGCCGGTTCGACGAACGCCGTGCCATAAGGATACGGGTTCCCGGACACGACGCTGGTACGCGGATCCTGGAACGACACAAACGGCAGCCCTGCCTGTGCCACCGGCTTCGGGAACGGCACTGGAGGGAGCGACGGAGCGCTCGCCGTCGGGTTCCGTCGGGCGCCTTCCCAAGCGAGTAACCCCAACGCGACCGCCACAAGAACCGCGGCAGCCAGGGCGGGGCGTGTCGGTAGGAACGGCCGGCCGGCGCGCGCTCGCTCCGTGCTCAGTCGCCGCTCGAGGCGACGTCGGAACGCCGCATCCGGCTCGGTGCTGGGGAGGGTCTGGAGAGCGCCCACCCCGTGGTGCAGGGCGGCATCGTACCGGCGGCAGGACGCGCACATCTTGAGGTGACGCGAGAAGCGCCGCGCCTCCCGCGATGTGGTAACGAGCCCGTCGCGGAAATCAGTGTAACGGGCGAGGAATTCCTGACAGGTCATAGAGGCTGGGTCGTACCCGGTGACGACACTCGGGTTCCAGGCCTACTGGACCAGGGGCTCGATCAGCTGGGCGAAGCTGTTCCGGGCTCGATTCAGGCGGCTCTTCACAGTGCCGAGGTTGCAACCCGTGATCTCCGCGATCTCCTCGTAGCTCTTGCCCTCGAGCTCCCGGAGCACGAAGACGACACGGTGATGCTCGGGCAGCTGGCCCACGCACTGCTCCACCGCGTCCTTCAGGAAGCGCTTGCGGTACAGATCGTCTGGGCGTGCGCTCGTGTCCTCGAACTGCAGCGGGCGGTGGTCCGCTTCCCAGTTTCGCTTGATCGTCTGGAAAAACACCAGCGGATTGCGGCTACGGTTGCGCAGCTCGTTTTTCGCCAGATTCGAAGCGATCGTATAGATCCAGGTGGAGAATTTCTTCGTCTGGTCGAACCGGTGCAGATGCCGGAACACTCGGACGAAGACCTCCTGCACCAAGTCTTCAGCGCGTTCCCGGTCGCCGATGGTCCGATTCACGAAGTTGAGCAGGCGACCTTGGTAACGGTCCACCAGCGTCCCGAACGCTTGCGCGTCGGCGGCGAGGTGCCGCTGGACTACCTGGGCGTCTTCCAATTCGTGCAGCGTCTGGCGCTCGAGCGCCCGCGCCGACGGATTCGGCGTGACGGTTCCCTTGAGCACTGCCGTCATTGATCCTCCTCTCTAAGCCCGATGCAATGTCACGGCACGAAGTGTACCGGCGGTGACCTAATGTTAAGACTTCATTAACAAACGGGTTACAGACCGCTTCGATCGGTCAACCGTCCTCTGGGGCGGACAGTGCGTCGTTATATCCCAAGGATGAACCCCGCCATATAAAGGATGGCCGAGACGGTCTTTCCGTCGCGAATGTCCCCATCACGAATCCCCGCGAGCACCGTCGAAAGCGGGCGAGGGACTACCTCGATGAATTCGTCAGGTTCTCGGGCGTGCTCCACGGCCTTCAAGTCCGTCGCACAGAACAGGTGTATGGCCTCGTCCGTGAATCCCGGCGTCGTCCAGATCGTCGTCAATCGTTCGAGACGACCGGCTTCGATGCCCGCTTCCTCTCTGAGCTCGCGCCGGGCACATGCCTCGGGTGCCTCACCGGGGTCGAGGCGTCCCGCCGGGATCTCCCACAACGGGCCGCCAGCGGCGTACCGGTATTGGCGCAGCATCAGGATGACCGGGTCGGCGCCCGCCGGCGCCGACGCCAGCGGTACGACCGCGGCGGCACCCGAGTGTCGAATGATCTCGATCTCACCCTCAGAGCCGTCGGGAAACCGCACGGTGTCCACATCGAGGCTGAGCACCCGACCCGTATAGACGCGGCGCGTCGCTAGCTGCATCGGTGGTTCCGAGGCGGAAGCCTGGCAATATATGGCTCAGAGGCTCAGCCAGTAATTCAGCTTCACCAGCAACACATTGGTCGGCGGGTCGCGCAGCAGGTGCCGACCCAAGTCGTGGCCGGCGTCGAACGTTGGATCGCTGAACGCCCCGAACCGTCTCTGCGTCCATACAAGAAACAGGGTCGAGCCCGGCCGATACTCCCAGCGCAGCACCGCATTGGTCTGCAGCGAGCGCACTCGGAAGTCGGGATTCTCCAACCGCAGCGAGTCTGCCGGACCCGCCCCGTCAGGGTCAATAGCGTAGCTGTTCGTCGCCTGGTCAAAGGTCACCGTCGAACCATCGTCACGGCCGTACACCGCGAACTCGAAGGTTCGCGGGGCGCGCAGCGCCTTGAATCGGACGTAGTCAGCGGCGAAGGCGAACGGCTGGGCGTAGAGCTGGAAGCTGAGCGTGGGGGTGAACGTCACGCTGACGCGCGTCGTGAGATCCACTTGGTGTTGCGACAATTCCCCGAACAGGTAGCGGGCCGCGAACGTGCCGACGGCTAACGAGTCCGGAAAGGCGCCGATGAACTGCGCGGCGCTACGTCCGACGTTGTAGCTGGGACCCAGGCGCACCACGATGGCGCTCGAGGGATGCCAGGAGATATTCGGGTTGAGCTGCAGATTCCACCCGCCGGCGGCGTCCCGCGAATACGCGGAGAAGAGGCCGAAGTTGACGGACTGGCGCTGGTCGGAAAACACGTTGCCGCCGATCGACCAACCCGCGGGTGAGAGGGCGAGCGGCCCGCCGCGAGTCAGCCGGTCGTCTACGGCCTGGTGCTGGTACGACCCAAAAAAGCTTCCGCCCCAGTAGTTCAAGAGCTGGCCGAAAGCGCTGCCCCCCACGTTCATCTGGATGAGATCTCGACCGTAGTTCCAGCTCGGACCCACGTTGGCGGAGAGACTCGCCTGGCGAAACAGGTTCCCGGGGCGAGTCCAGCGATGCCCAAGGAACGCGGCCCCGGAGATGCGGTCCACGCGCGTCTGAAAGCCGAGGTCGTTGACTTCGAACCCTGGCGTGGTGGTGGAGAATCCGAGTGCCCAATTGGTATTCCCGCCCTCCTTGTTCACGCTCAAGTCCGCGGAGAGACCGCTGAGGGTGGTGCGGCGCGCGTCGTAGCGTAAGTAGGCCGCGTCGGGGCGCTGGTAGTAGCGCGTAGAGGCGAGCTGCGTCGCCTGGATGGCGAGGGTGTCGCCGCTGACGAGGGCGGCGCCGACCGACGCGAGCAGGGAGTAAGTGTTGTTGTGCCAGCGGTGAAAGAAGTCTCCGGCCGCGACGAGTGCGCCCCGCCGCAACGCGCGGAACGCCGGGTCGTCCAGGCGGCGTTGCACGGCGGTGCCGAGGAAACCGATTCCCGTGTGCCCACCGATCTCGCGGTTCACGCGAGCGACGAAGTAGTTGGTGAGCGGCTCCACCGGTGTGGTCCAATGGGTGCCGGCGGAGTCCACACGCGCATTCTCTCGTCCGGTGACACCATCCAGGAGACCGAGCGACCATCCACCGGCGGTCTTCCCCGTCAGTTTCGCAGCGCCGAGAATCGTGGAGCTCGCGGGCACGTCGGCGTATCCTCCAACGGGCACGTCGGGGTCCAGCCCCGGGGCGCGGCCGACGCGGCGCGAATAGAAATACCGCGGGGTGCCTCCGAATCCGATGTAAGGCCCCGTGCCGCCAAAGTCGAAGATCGAGGCGCCTTCAACAAAGAACGGTCGGCGCTCCTCGAGAAACTGCTCGAACGCCGATAGGTTCACGAAGGCCGGGTCCTGCTCTACCTGGCCGAAGTCGGGGTTGATCGAAGCGTCGAGCGTCAGGTTCGAGGTGAGGCCGTACTTCACGTCCACCCCGGCGGCGCCGAAATAGCGGCTGCCGTCGTCGAACGGGTTTCCGGGTGCCTGCGTGGCATCGAAGGTGCCGCGGCCAAGGGTGTAGGGGATTGCTTCGAGGCGACGGGGCGCCGGGATGTCGTGCAGCCCCACGAGGTGCGCAAAGCGCGAGGCATAGCCGGTTTCGTTCTTGGGAACGAACGCGAGCTGGGTCATCTCGCCTTTGCGCAGGACCCAGCGGAAGACTTGCACGCCCCAGAGCTGCTGACGCCGTTGCGGAAACCGCAGCTGCGAGAACGGGATTCGCATCTCCGCCACCCAGCCGAGCGAATCCACGGCGGTGGCCACGTCCCAGACCGGCTCCCAGGAACGATCGCCCAGAAAAAAGTCATTGCTGGTGATGTCGTCGAGCTTCACGCCAGCCGGGTTCACCGCGAATTCGAACGCCGTGCGATGGTCGTGGTAACTGTCGAAGTCGACGTACAGCATGTCGCTCTGCAGGTTGTCGTCGCGGCGACCCAGGCGACGGAGGATGCGAGCGGGCTCGCTGTCGTACAACCGCACGCCGACGTACACCGCGTCGTCGTCGTAAACGATTCGGACGACGGTCGACTCGCTCGCGGCGGCCCCTTCCGTGGGATCGATCTGGCGGAACCCGCCCGCGGGGGGAGCGGCCTGCCACGCGCCGTCGTCGAGCCGGCCGTCAAGAGACGGCGGCTGCTGGATGCGGACGGCGGTGACCGTGGGAGGAACGCGCCCGTCGGCGTGACGCAACGCGACGGAGTCCACCGGGGACTGCGTCGCGAGCGTCTGGAGCAGAACCGGGACGAGAAACATGGCCGCCAGCCTGAAGAGCTTCTTCTAACGATGCCCCGAAAGCCCGGCAGGGTTCAGGGCCGGCGCCGTCAGGGTCTTGTCAGCAGTTCTTCAAACAGGGCGAGAGCACGTGGGTCATTTGACTGGCCGAGCCAGAAGATGGCTCGGCGGCGGAGCATCGGATCGTGGTGCGTGCGTGCGATGCGGAGCAGCGCCGGTACGCCCTCTTCACGAGGCCGCTGCGACAGCGCAAACACCGCCTGCTCGCGCACCTCGCGGTCGATCATGTCCTCATTGACGAGGGAATCGAGTCCGCGAGTGGCTGCGACCTCGGCGGCCTGAGAAACCCAGAAGACTGCTTGCCGTCGTGTCTCGGTCGCCACGTCGGGATCGCGGGCGATGCGCAACAATTCAGACGACACATTGGAGCTGTCGGCAAGGGTCGCGGCGAAGATCGCTCGGCCACCCGTGTTCCCGGCCGACCGGCGCGCCACAGACAGGAGATAGCGGGCCGCCTCTGGTGCCGACACGGTTCCGAGATCGGTCACGTCGGGACGTCCGACCCAGGTGCCTCCGACGGCGACGCGGAAGCTGGACACCGCGCCCCGTCGCATGCGGAGTTCAATTCGCACCGGTCCCGAATCGCAGTCGCCTTTCCAATCTCCGTCCGAGACGTCGGAGAAACTTCCTTCCACCTGCTGGCGGCAATTGCCGCGGCCGCAGTCCCACTGAATGAGGTTGCGCCCGTTGCCCGACACGCCCGGTCGTGCCGCGTAAGTGAACCGGACCCAGCCGTCGGACGTGGCGGCGACGCGCGTGGCGAGGGACTGCCCGTCGCACGGACCGACCGCTGCCAAGACCAGCGCGAGCGCCGAGAACGCGGACCGGGGCGTCATTGGTTGATGATGTCGAGCAACGCTTGGCGCGCGCGCGGGTCGCGCGATTGGCCGAGCCAGAACACGGCCTTCTTGCGCAGTTCGCGGTTGGGGTCGTGCTGGGCGATGTCGATGAGCTTCTCCACCGCCTCGCCTTCACGCCGCTGCGAGTAGACGAAGATGAGCTGTTCCTTGATTTCCTCGTTGCTCGTTCGGTTGTACAGCGCCGCAAGATCCGACAGCGCGGCACCGGTCTGGCCGGCCCAAAAGAGCGCCTTTTTGCGCATCTCGACCGGCTCCTGCTCGTTCTGCGCCAAGTCCAGCAACCAGCGGGCGTTCTCCGCCGAATGCATCTGGCTGATGGAGAAGATCACCTTCTCCTTCAAATCGTCGTCCGACAGGCGAGCGTAGAGCCCGCGCAGGAACGCCGCATTCTCCGCGGAACGCTGCTGTCCGAGCCAGAAGATTGCCTGCTGTCGGGCGTCGGGCGAGCCATCGCCCCGTTCGGCAAAATCGCGCAGGATCTGCCCGGCCCGCGCGCCGCGGATCTGCGACAGCGCGAAAATCGCCTTTTCCTGCAACTCGGGATCGGTCGTCGTGTGCAGGATCGAATCGAGCGCGGTCACCGCCCGCTCGCTCCCGACCTGCGACAACCAGAACACGGCCTGCTGGCGCACTTCGGCATCGGGGTCGGTGCGCGCCGTGGCGAGCAGGATGTCCTCGGTGCCCTCGGTGCGCTTCTGCGAGATGATGAAGACGGCCTTACGCCGCAGCGTCACGCTGCACGCGTCGCGGCGCGTGAGGACGCGCTTCAGAATCGGCACCGCCGCATCGGCGTCCATCTGGAGCAGCGCGTTGAGGGCGGCGATTCGCGGATCGTCGTCGTCATCGTCGGACGGACAGCCGCGTGGCGGCTGCGGCGGCTGCGGCGGCTGCGGTGGCTGCGGTGGTGTCGGTGGTGTCGGCGGCGTCGCTTCCGCATGGCGGCGCACCCATTCGGCTGCCTCTGGGTCCCCCTGACGGGCGAGCTCCCCTTGGATACGGGCGTACAGCGTCGCCGCGTCGCTGCGCGTCGTCGCTCGGGGATAGCGAGTCTTCTGTTGCTCCACCACGGTGCGCGCCAGGCGGTAGTTGCTCGCGTCGCCAGTCTTGTAGAGCGAGAAGGCTTGCCAATAGTGCGCGTCCGCGGCGTACTCCGAGCGCGGATAGCGCTTGATGAGGTCGGCGAACGTGCTCGCCGCGTCGTCGTAGCGACCGCGGTTCATGAGCTGCCGAGCGGCGCGGTACAGCGCATCGCCGGGGTCCTGGTCGTTCCAGGCCGGCGGCGGCCACGCCCGCACGCTCAGGACCGAAAAATCGCCGAGCGTGGACAGGCCGTTCAACGTCGACAGGTCGCTCAACGCCGAGAGGTCGCCGAACGCCGAGAGGTCGCCCAGGGCCGCGAGGTCGCCCAGCGCCGCGAGGTCGCCGAGTGCCGCGAGATCGCCGAGCGCCGCAAGGTCCGGGAGCGGGAGATTGGCGAGGCGCATCTGGAGCTGGGGCAGAGCGCGTCCCAAGCGATCCAAGTCGCCGCCGACCGTGGTCGGATTCTGGTTGGACAGACTAACGGCAGCGAGCAATAGCGACATCGCGTACATCGTCAAAGTGCTCCTTGCACGCCCACTGGAGCGGGGCCCGCGGGGTTCGCGGACCGCAGCCGGGTGAGCACGCTCGATTGGTCCATACCTTGGGTGATCAGCTCCACGTCTGCCGAGTCGCGCACCGCGGGGAGTAGCGCGATCTGCGCGAGAACGAGTTCGAGGTCTTCGAACAATGATTTGAGCCGCGCATCCCGTCCCGCCGGCGAATCGAGCAGCAAGCGGGTGGATGACAGCAGGTCACGTGCTTGGGCGACGAACTGCGAATCGAGCTGCCCCGCCCGCGCATCGGCGCGGAAGCCGGTGAGCAGCGTTTCCGTTCTGGTCAGGTATTGCGCTGCGGCGAGCCGGTAGCCGAGGTCGCTGCGCGCTCCTAGGGCGCTCGGCGCCTGGGCCGGTGCGGCGGTCTGTTGCGCGGGACGGATCCACCTGCCGATGGCGACGCCGAGGAGCAGGACGGCCGCCACGCCAAGACCCCAACGCCACGACGGACGGAGCCCGACGACCCGGGGCGCGGTGCGCTGCCGCCGTCGTTCGGCCTCGATCCGCGCCCACAGCTCCTCGCGTGGGGTTGCGGGCGGCCGGTGATAGTCCTGGGCCGCTTCGCGCAGCAGCAGTTCGAATCGATCGTCGCTCATGACACCCATTCTCCCGCGAAATCCGCCAGCGCCACGCGCAGCTTGGCCCGTGCCCGGGACAACTGCGCTTTGGAGGTGCCGACCTCCACATCCAACGCGGTGGCAATCTCCTCGTGCGTGTAACCCTCGACATCATGCATGACGACTACCACCCGGTACTTCTCCGGCAGCCCATCGATCGCGTCGCGCAACCGCGTCTTCAGATCCGGCTCGGCGGTTCGCTTGTTCGTCGCCACTCCGTCGGCGGCCTCGAGCGCGGTTTCCCGCGTGCGGAACCGCTTGACTTTGCGCAGCCCGTTCAGCGCGACCGTCGTTGTGATGGCGTGCAGCCAGGTGGCCAACCGCGAGTCGCCGCGAAACGTGTCGAGCCGCTGGAACGCGCGGATGAACGTCTCCTGCGTGAAATCGCGAGCGAGATCATCGTCCCCTGCCAGGCGGTAGGCCAGGCGGTACACGCGGTCCACATGTGCGTCATAGAGCGCCCGCTCCGCGGCGGGCTCCCCCGCGCGGGCCCGGGCGATCAGATCACGTTCGTCCACGCTGCTCCGTACGGGGGACAGTCATTTGTGTGACACGGGGTGGCGGGAAACAGTTGCGAGGGGACTACCGTGTGCCGAATAACCTGTCGCCTGCATCCCCCAATCCGGGGAGGATGTAGCCCTTGTCGTTCAGTTGACGGTCCAGCGCCGCCGCGAACACGGGGACGTCGGGGTGCGCGGCAAGCAGTTTCTGCACGCCTTCAGGGCACGCCACGAGGCAGAGAAACCGGATGCGTTGGGCGCCGGCCCGTTTCAAGGTCGCGACGGCATCGGCGGCGGAGCCACCGGTGGCGAGCATCGGATCGAGCACGAAAAAGTCCCGCGCGTCACGGTCCGGCGGGATTTTGAAGTAGTACTCGACCGGTTGGAGGGTGTCATGGTCACGGTAGATGCCGATGTGTCCCACCCGCGCCGAGGGGATGAGCTGGGTGATGCCCTCGACCATCCCGAGGCCGGCGCGCAGAATCGGCACGAGCACGAGTTTCTTGCCCGCCACCTGTACTCCTGCCATCCGCTCGAGCGGGGTCTCGATGTCGACCGGCTGCAACGGCAAGTCCTTGGTGACTTCGTAAGCCATCAGCATCGCGATCTCGTTGACGAGCTGCTTGAAGTCCTTGGTGCTGGTGCGGCGGTCACGCAACAAGGTGAGCTTGTGTCGGATCAGCGGGTGTTCCAGGACCGTGAGATTGGGGTAGGAGGCGATCGCCATGGGGAAAAACTACGCCCCAGCGGCAAGCCCTGCCAAGCGCCGAGTTGAAAGTTCGCTGGGCCGCGCTAGTATCCTCACGGGTCCGCACACCGTGTCACCCCGCATAGGAGCCGCCATGAAGCGCATTACCGCCCTTGCCCTAGCCGCGCTGATCGGCGCCGGGACGCTCACCGCGCAAGCACCGGCCAAACGCCGCATCGCCGTGCTCGACTTCGATTACGCCACCGTGCATCAATACGTGTACGACGCGTTCGGCAGCGACCAGGACATCGGCAAAGGGATCGCCGACATGCTGGTCACCAATCTGGTGCGCAACGGCACGTATTCCGTGATTGAGCGCAAGCAGCTCGACCAGGTGCTGCGCGAGCAAAACTTCCAGCAGAGCGGCCGCGCCGACCCGTCATCGGCGGTGCAGCTCGCCCGGTTGCTCGGCGTGGACGCCATCATCATCGGGAGCATTACCCAGTTCGGCCGCGACGACAAGAAGCTCGGCGTGGGCGGGGGGGTGCGCGTCGGCGGGATAGGGTTGGGCGGGATCGGGAAGAAATCGGCCAAGGCAGTGGTGGTGATCGACGCCCGCATCGTGAGCACCACGACGGCGGAGATCCTCGGCGTCGCGACCGGCCATGGGGAGTCGAAGCGGTCCGGCGTAACGCTCGCGGGCGGCGCGGCGGTCGGCGGTGTCGCCGCGGGTGGGGTGTTCGACATGAGTAGCTCGAATTTCGCGAACACCATTCTCGGGGAAGCGACGCGCACCGCGGTGGACAGCCTCACGGGCGAGCTGGTCGCCTCGGCAAGCCGGATCCAGGAGACGAAGGTCGAGATTCGCGCGCTGGTGGCGGACGTATCGGGTGGTGAAGTGATCATCAACGTCGGCTCCGGGGCCGGCGTGCGCGTCGGCTCGGAATACGATGTCACCCGGCCCGGCCGCGAGATCAAGGACCCGGCGACGGGCCGCGTGCTGCGCCGCACCACCACGCCGGTCGGGAAGCTGAAGATCACATCGGCCGACGAGGGGTCGGCCACGGGTACGTTGACGGGTGGGCCGGCCCGAGTGGGAGACTGCGTTGGGACGTGCCCGACGAACGTCGGCGGCGGCGGCGCCTCGGCGCCGTCCGCGGTGGAGCCGCTGAACCAGGCGAACGCGCCGGCGCCGCCACGTAGCGGCGGCGCCCTTCCGGCGCTGTACAGCGCCCCAATCACCGGAGCGTTCACGTGGGGGATGTACAGCTTCAAAGGCACGGAGCATTTCCGCTACGACGTGCGGCAGGCCGACGGCGGCGAGAACAAAACCGGGAGCTACAGCTTCGACGCGCGACCGGCGGGCGGCAGCCGCTACCGGCTCACCGTGGACGGCCGCCTCGGCAGCGACAGCTATCAATCGTCGGTGACCCTGGCGCCGAACGAGGGGATCCCGATCATGCAGCTGGCCGCGCTCGGGCCGGTGGGGTTGACCCTGTTCAATCCGGCGTGGGGGTTTCTCTTCATGGGCCACGAGTGGGAGGTCGGCAGCTACTGGCAGTCCACGCAGGGCGGCGAGACCACGGCGTTCAAGGTGGAGTCGACCTGTCAGCATGCCGGCGTGAACGGGCTGCGTGGGGTGTGGCGCAAGAACCAGAAGGTGATGGTGGACATGTGCGTCAGCCCGAACGTGGGACTTCCGCTGGCGGTGACGCTGAACGACGAGGACGGCTCGAGCGTGACGGCGATGCAGCTGGTGGAATTCCGACCGTAGCGCGGACCCGTGGGCGGACGATCGGGGAGGGGCACGGAGACCGTGCCCCTTTTTCGTTCCCACCACATTGCTTGACTTGATGCCGTTTGCGCTCGATGGTGATTGGTGCGTTACGCTCCGCCTCTGCTCGTCGTGCCACTACTTGTGGTGGCGCCGAGGCCCGTCGCGGCTCAGTGTGACGGCAAGATCGTCTCTGCGATCGCCATTGCCCCTCACGACCCTTCGTTCGTCCGGTTTCCCCGGTCGCTCCGCGCACTCGCCCGCGGCGTGGGGTTGGAACACACGACCACGAAAGCGGACGTGGTCCGCCGCTATCTGCTCCTGGAAGTGGGACGGCCTTGTTCGGCCACCCAGCTGGCGGAATCGCAGCGCGTTCTGCGCCTGCAGCCCTTCCTCGCCGAGGCGACGGTCCGCGCGGTGCCGGACTCCGTGGGCGGCGTGCGTATCGAAGTCGAGACTGTCGACGAGATCCCGACGGTTTTCTCCATGCATTTTCGGCGCTGGCGTCCCGCGGCGCTCCGCTTCGGTAACGGCAACGTGGGAGGACAGGGGCTGTCCGTCGCGGCCAGGGTGGAGGAAGGCTATCACTACCGCACCGGCGTGGGCGTGCAGGCCGTTGCCTATCAGGCGTTCGGCCGACCATACACGCTCGCGTTCGTGGGCTACCGCGCGCCGCTCGGCAGTACGCTGACGCTCGCCTTCGGCCACCCCTTCCTCACGGACCTCCAGCGAAGCGCGTGGCACGTCGGCTACAGCAACGTGAATGCGTATGCGTCCTTCTTCCGGCCAGATACCGGAGTTATCGCCCTTGGCGTGGTGCGCCGTTTCGTGGACATCGGGAGCGTGCTGCGCATCGGCTTCGGGCGGCGGATCGGGTTCCTTGGAGGTCTGCTTACGTATGAGCGTGTCACGCCGGCGGCGCAGGCAGTGGTCATCTCCGACTCGGGGCTCGTCGCCGACACGAGCGCGCCACTCGGCGGGCCGTTCGCTCGCTACCAGAACGTGCGCCTGAACGCCGTGGTCGGCGTGCGCAACCTCTTGTTTCTGAAGGCGCGCGGGTTCGATGCGCTCACGGCGGTGCAGGATGTGGCGAGGGGCGTTCAAATTGGCGCCGTCGTGGGACGGGGGAAGGACACTTTCCTCTCGGCCGACATCTACGCCGGGCTGGGTTCCGCGCGCTCCTTTGCCGCGGTGCGCGTCGAAGGAGAAGCGCGCCACGATCCGAGCGCGAACCGATGGGATTCGAAGGTCGCCAGTGGGCGGCTGGCCTGGTATTGGAAGCCCTCCGACGCACATGTCCTCATCGCCGGCGCCGAATTCTCCGGCGGGTGGCGAATGCGTATTCCCTTTCAACTCACGCTTGGTGCCTTGCCGGGTGGGGTGCGGGGATACAGCAATTCCCGCGTCGTCGGCGAGGCGCGGAGCGTCGCCCGCATCGAGGAGCGCTGGTCGCTCGGCCGGCTCACGCGGCACGTCGGGCTCGGCCTCGCGAGCTTCGCCGACGCGGGAATGGTCTGGGCGGGCGATGCGCCGTTCGGCGTGAATAGCGGGGTGAAGGCAGGTGTGGGCGCCGGACTGCTCGTGGCCCTCCCGCCGCAGTCAAAGCGGTTGTGGCGCCTGGATGTCGCGGTTCCCGTGAGCCCGGACGCGCACGCGCGTTGGGAGATCCGCCTGACGACCGTGGGGGTCGGTGGATTCTGGAGCGAGCCGAGGGATGTGGCGCAGGCACGCGCCGGCGCGGCCCCTTCGCTCATCTTCGCGTGGCCGTGATTCTCCCCCGCGTGCCTTGGTGTGCACCTCCCACCGCATCGCCGGGCTCGCTAAGTTCTTCTCCTGCTTGATCCGGCCAGGTAGCTCAGTTGGTAGAGCAGCGGACTGAAAATCCGCGTGTCGGCAGTTCGATTCTGCCCCTGGCCACTGGAACCGCAACGAGAAATAGCCCCGGTCGCCGTCGGCCGGGGCTTCGTGCTTCTCGTTCGTCAGAGGCTATCCCGTCACCATCGGGTTCCGACGGATAGGAAGAAATACGCTCAGTTCATCCATGATGGCGGCGCCCCCGTCCCGGCCCTTGGCGACCACCCCCTGGGCGGACGTGCGCAGACGAGCGGTCTCCGCCGCGCTGAGATCTTTGACGGTCCACACGATCACCGGGACGCGGCGACACAACGGTACCTGCCTGAATCGATCCAAGAACTCAAAGCCATCCATACCCGGCATCATCAAATCGAGCACGACGGCGAGGGGAGGGGACTCCCGCGCCGCCCGAACGCCCTCATCCCCGCTCGCCACACAGTGCGCCCGGTAGCCAAGTTGAGCCAGTGTGGCGGACATCAGCTTGAGGGACCCGGGGTCATCGTCCACCACCATGACCTTCCCTGAGCGGTCCGGACGTATGTCGGCTCGGTTCAAGGAGGCCAGAAGTGCGGAGCGATCGAGTGGCTTGGGAAGGAGATCGTGGACCACGAAGCCGGCGACCGATTCTTTCTCGGTCACAACCGTGATCACGATGACCGGAACGTCGCGGTGGGAGTCCTCGGAATGAATCGCCCGCAACACATCCAGCCCGCTCATGTCGGGCAGGAGGAGGTCCAGCGTGATCGCGTCGTAGGCCCGTTCCCGACACTTGGCCAGTGCTTGTGCTCCGGTCGCCGCGACGTCGACCTTGTACCCGGCCTCCGTCAGGGTTCGGACCAGCGTCGCCTGGTCGCGGACGTCGTCCTCAATGACGAGCAGAGCCGGCGCCTCCGCGGGAGCCCCCTCTGCGCCGGTTCCGAGCGGTGCCACTATCGGGGCGCTGAGGAGGGGTTGGCGTGGGAAGACCGCGTGGAACACGCTGCCGCGGCCTGGCATACTTCGGACGCCGATCGTCCCGCCTTGTGTCTCGACCAACTTCCTAGTGAGCGCAAGCCCAAGGCCAGTCCCGGAATGTTGCTTGGTTGCGCCCGCGTCGAGCTGCTGGAACTCGACGAACAGACGGGCGATGTCTTCCGGGGCAATCCCAATACCGTTGTCCTCCACTTCCAACCGGAAGGCTGAACCTGCCGGTTCCGGCAGCGCCCGGACGATCACGCGACCGCCCTCCGGGGTGAACTTGAGTGCGTTCGATACGTAGTTGTACAGCACTTGCTTGAACCGGGCCGCATCGAGTACGACATCGCTCAGGCTCGCGTCGACGTGCGACTCGACGTGAATCGCCTTGGAAGCGATGGCCGTTCGCAGAATCCCCAGCACCTCCCCGACCAGTCTGGACAGGTCCACCGGCTCCGGATGGAAGTCCAGTTTCCCAGCCTCGACCTTGGAGAGATCCAGCACGTCGTTGATGAGCTGGAGCAGATGCCGTGAGCTGGTGAGGATGTCGGCGAGGTATTCCTGCTGTTTCGGGGCCACCGGACCCACTTTGCCGTCATGGATGAGCTCGGAAAACCCAATGATGGCGTTGAGCGGCGTACGCAGCTCGTGGGACATGTTGGCGAGGAACTTGCTCTTGAGGCGGCTGGCTTCCTGGATCTGCACGTTCTGCGTCTCCAACTGCAGGCTCTTGACCCGTATCGCCTCCGTCCTTCGCTCCTCCTGGTTCTGCTCGTCAATGCGCTGCAGCATGTGGTTGAAGGCATCGGTGAGGAGCCCCACTTCATCTTCGCCCAGTTTGGTGGCCCGGACGGAATAGTCCCGACGGTCGGAAACCGCTTTGGCGGTCTCGGCCAGTGCAAGGATGGGGATCGAAATCTGTTGCTGCAGCTTGTGGGACAGCAGATACACCACCAGAAAGGAAACGGCGATTACCAACACGGCGATGACGCCATACAGGCGCAGTCGGTCAGACATCGCCCCCATGTCGGCGCTGAGAAACAGCGTGCCCAGGCGCCTGTTGCCACCCTGCACGACCGGCTCGAACCCAACGAGGTAGGCGCGCTCGAACCGGTACCCGTCTCTGCCCGGCGCGGCAGGAACCGCGTCGAGCGGCAGACTGTCCGGATACACCGAAAAGAGCCGGCCCTCCCCGTCGTACAGGGCCGCGGCCACAACATGCGGCTCGGCTTTGAGCGCGGACAGAATCTCCCCGGCGTCACTCGGATTGTCGAAGGCCAGGGCAGCCGTGCTGTTGGCCGAGATGATTTCCCCCAGCGTAGAGAACTGCCGCACCGCCGTCTGCCGGAACGTCAGGAATTCGTATGCGAGAAAGGCCGTGCACGTGAGTAGCAGGACCAGTCCGGTAGTGAGCAGGGTCATCGCGATCAGCTTCCGCCGGATGGGCGCGTTCTGGAGCGTCATCCGCTACTCGTTACCGGGGGACACGATCTCGGCTGGACGGAGCAACTTGGAGCTGAGCTTCAAGTTCGCGGCCTCGGCGGCCTTCAGATTGATGCGCAAGCGGATCCTGCCCTGCTCGGTGACGAATCGGATGATCCCGCCGCGCACGGAGAAGCGATCAGCGTCGCCCACGGTGAGGATGTCGCGTCCCTTCAAACCGACCAGCACCTGCTCCAGGCGGTCCTCTTCCGACCGGCTGATGAAGAGGATGTGACAGGTCGTGATCTCCTCCACGCTGGCGTAACGTTGCACGGCCAACGGGTGGTTGTTCACCGTCTCACCCTGCACGATTTCGTCCAAATAGGTCCCGAAGGGATCCTGCCCCAGCACGCCAATGACCAACGGCGTTTGCGCCTCGGGGAACGCTGTCGGCGGCCATTCGACGAACTGAGCGAAACGGAACAGGAACACCGCCTTCACCTGGTACTCTTTGGGCGACTGGTGTTCTTTGGGCGACGCCGCATGTTCGAGTGTCTTCCACGCAACGCCTCCCCCGGCCGGGCTGGCGGTGGCGCACAGCAACAGCGAAAGCCAACGCACGCAGCGCGGCATCCAGCCGGCCGCGTGCATCAGCATCGATTCAGGCATGCCGGGAACCTACCACCGAATGGCCACTTTCCCGTAGACGCCACGCTCGATCCTGCGCGGTGAATTGGAAGGGATGAACTCCTGATGCTCGTTTTGCAACAGGCTGTGCCCGACGATCGCCAGGTCCCATCGCGGGTTCACTCTCCAGCCCAGGCGTACACTCAGAGAAGCGGCACGGAGTCCGGTGTTTGGGCGAAGGCGCGGCTCGCGAAGACGAGGAAGGTGAAGACGACGCACGCTCCGACGGAGGGACGATGGTGACAGGGCGAACCAGGGGGCACGGTCCCTCCACACAGATGAGCCTTGGTTAAGCAATCGTACTTTTGCAGCTTTTGCATCTTTTACCACTTTTGCATCTGGCACGGCACTCTTATATCGCAGCACAAGCGCGCGCTAGAGGAGTTTTGCCTACTCTCCCTAGAACGACCGCCGGGCCGACTCGGCCTACTGGTAGGGTCCGGTTGCAGAAACGGCCGCCTGAGGTGGCGGCCGAGTGTGCGGGATGTCTTGCAACGCGATACCTCGCGTCAGGCGGAGCCCGGAATTCCAGGTACTGGTGGTGGAAAGAGGAGTAGTGAGGCGTGGGCGTGCGTCAGGGAACGACCCCAGGTATGACCGCGCACGTCAGGCTCGACGTGATTCCGCGAGCGGCCGCCCCCAGGATCACATGCGGTCGACGAGCCAACACCACGATCGTTGCCGATTCCGTTCCTGCGAGGTGAGTGCCTTGGACAGCGTCGACCGCGACGTTCCGAGTCGGGACATCCGCACCGCACTCACCCCCGTTTCGAGGAACGGGAATTCTCCGGGACTCGTGTCTCCCAAACCGCACGATGACCACTTGGTAGCGGTTCTCGACGGCGTCCAGCACGGACACGTGGACTTCAGAAGGAAGGCTGTCGGGAAGGGCCGCCAGAATCGCCGAGAGCATCTCGCGTGGGACGATCCCCGGTGCTGCTTCGCCCTCGCGAACTCCCTCCGCGGAGCTGTACCGATACTGCCCTCCCTCGATGTGCAGCTCCCACGAATCGGTCGGAATGGTGCTGACGAGCGGTCTCAGCGTGTAGGCCGAGAACGACCGGTCGGAGTTGCCGATGCCGTAGATCGTGCGGAGCTCTTGGTCGGCAAGAGAGCCGCTCGCTGCCTGGTCCCACCATTCTCGTCTATTGGTCCGCTCCAGCACCAGGTTTCCGCCCGGCGACAACGACAGGATGTAGCCCGTACGGTCCCGCACGCGAAGTTGACCGGAATACCGCTCCTCGAAGAAAAGGCTGACACCGCTCAAGGGACGGAAATCCAGGTCGAGGGCCGGATTGGTCCGAGCGATGCCGTCAGCAACACCGATTGGCGAATCGCCCGGCGACGGCACTGCGGCCCGTTCGGAGGCCATTGCCGCGTAGGCCATTTCCACGAACGGAGTTGGCGTTTTTCCTTGGAGACGCCTCAATTCACCGCCCACGTCGTTGATCGGAATGCCATCGTTGAAATGCTGTGTGCCGCCGCGTACGGCGGCCACAACGAGTCCCACGACCTTACCCTGCTCGTTGACGATGGGACCACCACTGGAGCTCATTGGGATTGGAACGGACAGTCGAAGTCGACGGACGCCGTCTTCAGTGCGAACCGCGCTGAGCAGTCCGTCCGTCACCGTTGCCACCTGGTCGGGGGGAACGCCAATGGCGACCAGCCGCTGTCCTACAATCAGGCTGTCGGAGTTGGCAGTCGGCGCGCTCGGCAATCCGACGCCCGGGATGAGGATGAGTGCCAGATCGAGCCGATGGTCATAGTAGAGAGCCCCCACCGCATCGAAGACCTCGCCGGTGGAAAGCCACACACGAACCCGCCGTGCCCCTTCAATGACGCGCGCGCTCGTTGCGATGAGACCTGTTTCCGTCAACAGCACCCCGCTGCCGCCCACGTTGCAGCACACGCCCTGCACTTCGAGGGTCACCGTCGCCGCAGTGGCCCTGGCAAGCGCTGGGGACCAGGCGCCGACGCCAGGGGCGACACTTTGCGCGAGCACGCGAGTCGCCGTGAATAGACTGGCGGCGATCGCCGCATGTGTCCGGGGAACCATTTGCTGACTCCTGTGGCCCGGCAGATTCGCAGCTGCAGACCATTTGGCTCGTCGCGACTCAGCGCGTTGTCGGGATACGCAAGGCGCTTCGGTATGCGATACGGCAATTTGGAAGGTGACGCCGAGAGCTACGGTGGAACATCCGGCGGCGGGATGAAAGGCGACTTAACTCTTCGGATCGGTCATCATGGGTCTCGAGCGGCCCAACGACCGCCGTTTCCGGCGGCCGAAGGGCTTTTTTTGAAGCAATACTGCCTAGTTCGCTTGCCGCGCCACCTCCGCCCGATACGCCTCGCTGGCGTATATCGCGACCTCCACTCGACGATTGCGCTGTCGACCGAGCTCAGTCTCGTTGCTGTCGACCGGATCCGTCTCGCCCATCCCGCGGGTGTTCACCCGGGCCCGACTCACCCCCTGCGAGACCAAATACGACGTCGCCGCGGCGGCGCGTCGCTCCGAAAGGCCCTGGTTGTATGTTGACGGCCCCACCTGGTCGGTGTGACCGACGATGAGGATGTCGGAGCCGGGATACTTGTCGAGGCTCGACGCCAGGGAGCGCAGGTTTTTCTGCGCCTCGGCCCGCACAACGTCGGAGTCGAAGTCGTAGAGCAGGCCCGATTGGAATGTGACCGTGATGCCTTCCCCGACCCGCTCCACGACGGCGCCGGGGATATTCTGTTTCAGCTCTTTGGCCTGCCGGTCCATCTGCGCGCCGATAATGCCGCCGGCGGCGCCGCCGACCACTGCGCCGATGACAGCTCCCCGCGCCGTGTTGCCCGTGGCCCTGCCGATGACCCCACCGACAACGGCGCCGCCCGCGGCGCCAACGACCGCCCCGGTCTGGGACTTGGTCGCGCAACCGTCGAGAACGACGGACATCGCCGTCGCCAACAGCAGAGAGAAAGGAAGGGTTCGATTGACGGTCCGCATGATTACCTCCTTGAACAGTGCGGCGAGTGATGAACGTCTCCGAGCTGACTACCCCATAACCACTACATGTCCTCAACCGCAGAAAAGTCGTGACCCACCGGCATGTGACCGAGGGTACACGCCGCCCTCACCGTCCCACGGCGGTACGGTAGTGACGGTTCACGTGCGGCTGCTCCACGATATGGTTGAAAACCAAAATCGCTACATGGTCGAACAGGGCCGCGCCGAGCCCCGGGATCGAGGCCACGCCCAGGGCCAGCCCCCACAGCTGCAGATTCCCCACCGTGTACATCGGGTTGTGGAGGTAGCGATACGGCCCGGCGGCCGGCGGGAGCGGCGCGGTCGGTGGAAAGAAGAAGTCGCGCCAGTAGTAGCCATCAGCTCCCGCCGCGGCCCGCGCCCACAGCTTCACACCGATACCGACCCCGGAGAGTATCGCGCCGAGCGTGACCACGAGCCACCAGGGGGCCGCGATCGGCAGTGTCCCCCGCGTGAGCAGGCACAGTGCCACGAAGCTCACGGCGTCGTTGTTCATCAGCGCGGTCGCGACACGCCGGAACCGCCGGAATCCTTCCTCGGCGCCGTGGGCGCGGGCGTAGTGGCCGGTGCGCCTTTCGCGACGCAGCGCCCAACCTACCCACAACACGTATCCCAGTCGGCTCGTCAGGTGATACCCGAGCGCCAGCGCGTCCCTGGCAATCATGGCCGGCCAGCTTAGAGGGTGCGACCGCTTCGCGCTAGCCCCGCTTCGTTGCCTCGGGGCACGCGAACCACGCTCTATCGGTTGTCGCGGCGCCTCGGCAATTTGTGGCGTGCACCGCCTTGTATGGTTGGCCGCGCTCGCCATGCTCCCGGCCGGCTGTCGCGCCGGCCCGAAGCCCATCGTGATCGGAGGCCACATCTCGCTCGCCACCGAGCAAGGGGCCATCGAGGCCGCTGCGGGCAGCCGGGTCCGGCTGCTGCGAGGTTCCGATTCTCTCGTCGACGCCCTGTCGGCGGTGTGTCAGACCTACGAGCAACAATTCCATGCAATCGAGGACGGCATGCCCACCCTGTTGCGGCATGGCAGACCGGACCGGCTCTGGGTGGAGCCGATGACCAAGGCACGTGCCACTCTCGCCATCCGCCGTCCAAGTCGACTCGAACGCGCGGGCCGGCGCTGGGGGCCGGGGGCCCCGCGCACCATCGCGACCCAACTGGGTCTGGACAGTCTAGAAGCCCTGCTCGACCGTACGGAGGCGACTATCAATCGTGTCCTGATCGCCGCTGCAGCGCGGGCAGTCGCGACAGAACCGGAGGCGTGGTACCGCTTCGATTCGCTGACGCCGGGGCCCTACGTCATCTGGGCGCAGGCGCACATCGGCGACAACGACTACACGTGGTGGGCCGAAACGCTGCTGGCCCAAGGCGACTCGGTGCGGCTCGACCTGGACCCGTCGCGCGAAGCCGGTGCGCGACTGTATTGCAACATCCGGTAAGAGAATCGGTCTGTGCAGCAGGTCAAAGGCTTTGTGCTCAAGTCCCGCCTGGCTTGACCCCCCCTCCTTGCGGTCGCGCAAAACGGCAGGCACAATAGGCCTCTGTGCAAGTGTGTGGTTCACATGCAACAAGGAGGGACCGTGGGTAAGCGAGCTAGTTTGGTCAACTTGGGAAGCCGGTTCCTGACTTTCGCCGCACTCGCCGCCGTCCTGTACGGCGTCCCGGCGGGTGCCCAGAGCGGTCGGATCACGGGTGTGGTGCGCGACGCCCGCGGCGTCCCATTGTCGGGCGCCACGGTCAGGGTCATGAACCAGAGTACGGGCGCTTCCACTCGCGCGACCACGGCCGCCGATGGCCGTTACGCCGTGTCCGACCTCGCGCCGGGCGCCTACACCGTCTCCGCGTTGCTGCCCGGCGTGCGAACGTTGCCCCGGAAGGACGTTCAGGTCGCGGCGGACGCGGCAGTCTCGGTTGACTTCGTGCTGCAGCCGCTGACGCTTGAAGCGATCACCGTCACGGCCATGCTCCGCGAGCAGTCGCTGGTCGACGTGCCTCTTTCCATCGCCGCGCCCACCGCGCAGCTCTTGCGCGCTCGCGGGGCGGAAAATATCGAGGCCATCGCGGTCAACGTGGCCGGGTTCAGCGTGCAGAACCTGGGGCCCGGTCAGAGTCAGGTCGCCATACGCGGAGCCTCCTCCGGGCAGGTCGCCCGTGACCAGCCAGGGGTCAAAGAAGACGTGGGCGCTTATCTGGACGACGCGGCCATCTCCCTCTCCCTGTTCACGCCGGACCTGGACCTGTTTGATATCTCGCGCGTGGAGGTGCTCCGCGGCCCGCAAGGCACCCTGTTCGGCTCTGGCTCGCTGGCCGGAACCGTGCGCTACATCAGTAACCAACCCGAGCTCGGTGTATCCAGCACTTTTGGTGAGGTAGGTGTCAATACGATTCGCGGTGGCGCCGCGGGCAACAACGCCAAGGTCGGTTTCAACGTGCCGCTGGGCGAAATGGCGGCATTCCGGGTGGCGGGCTATAGCAACGCACTGGGCGGTTGGATGGACGGAGTGCAACCCAACTTCCAGGTCAACCAGGACGTCAACGGCGGCAACCGGACCGGCGTGCGGGCCGCTTTCCTGTTCGCTCCGAACGGGCGCTTCAGCCTCACTCCGCGCCTCGTCTATCAGAAGGTAAAGATGGACGGCTGGAACCGCATCGACGCATTCAACATTCTGGCCAACCCTTATACGACAACGCGGCCAGCGGTGACGCTGGGTCAGCGCCAGCTCTTCACCCAGATCGAGGAGCCGTTCACCGACGAGTTCATGTTCGGCGATTTGAATCTCCGATACGATTTCGGCGGGTTGAGCTTCACCTCGATCTCATCCTTCACTCGCCGTTACATCCTGGTCGTGCGCGATGCCGGGGCATTGACATCCAGCATCACCGGCGGCTCCATCGGCCTCTCGGAGCCGATATACACGCTCGACGCGCCGCTCGACGATGCAACAAAGTCGAAGGTCTTTACACAGGAAGTGCGACTCTCCGGCGGCGGGGACCGCGTGCGGTGGTTGGTGGGCGGTTTTTATAGCAACAACAAGCGACACTACGGCCAGGATCTCTTCGTGTCCGGATTTGATGGACCCGCGGCGGCAGAGCTTGGCGCCCCCCCAGGATTCACCCGGGGACTGCGAGCTCCCCAGGACCATCTGTTTTGGTCAGACTTGGACTACTCTTTGAAGCAGAAGGCCGTATTCGGCGAAGCGACGCTGCTCGTGGGTGAACGGCTCAATCTCACAGGCGGCATGCGCTACTACGACTTCGACGAGAACCGCAGCCAGATTTTCGACGGCATTTTCGGGAACGACAACACCGGGACGTCATTAGTGACCCAACCCGGGACGACAAGTGCCAACGGCGTGGCGCCGCGCTTCATCGCCAGCTACAAGGTATCCGATGACCTCACCCTGAACGCTCAGGTGTCGCAGGGGTTCCGGCTGGGCGGGATCAACGATCCGCTCAACGTTCCGTTGTGCACTCCCCAGGACCTGGCCACGTTCAGCGGCAATGATTCCTGGAAGGATGAGACGGCGTGGAACTACGAGGTGGGGATCAAGTCTCGAGTAATGGGCGGTCGCGGTTCGATCAATCTGTCCGCGTTCTACATGGACATCCGCGACCTCCAGTTGACCGTTACCGCGGGCTCGTGCTCATCCCGGCTGATCTTGAACGCGCCGAAGGCCCGGAGTCAGGGCGTGGAAGCGGAGATCACGGTCAACCCTAACGAGCACCTCGACTTCTCCATTTCGGCCAGCCTCAACGACGCCAAGCTGCGGTCGACATTGACCGACGGGTCCGGGACCGTGTTACCGGGCATCGAGACGGGCAACCGCTTGCCCAGCGTGCCTCGGGCGCAGTTCACCGCCGCGGCAACCTACGGGTGGTCAGTGGGCGCGGGGTCGCGGGCGTTCGTCGGTGGCAGCTTTCAGTACGTGGGCTCGCGCTTCACACTGATCGACGACCAGGCTCCGGGGATCGGCACCGTGAACTTGAACTCGTTCGGGGGAGACACCATCGGCGGGCCGTTGACACAGGGCACGTTCACGTTCGATCCGGAACTGCCGTCGTATAGCCTCGTGAATCTGCGGACGGGACTGGTTCAGAACACTTGGGAAGTCGCGTTCTTCGTCAACAACGTGACCGACGAGCGGGCCTTCCTGGCTTTGGACCGCGAGCGGGGATTGCGCGCCCGCGTGGGTTACCTCACCAACCAGCCGCGCACAATGGGGGTCTCGCTCCGCTTCAATTATTGAGTCCCCGCCATTGAGTCTCTGCGTGCCGAGCCCTGAGTGCTTCGGGGCTCGGCACGCCGTTGTTAGATGGCATCCGCGAGCTGGGTGAATGCCCGTCGCCCCTCCTCCGCTGCGGTCCCCCAGTGCTGCCAACCGGCCAGCTCGGAGTGCGCAAAGGCGATCCGCCCATAGCGGTTCCGGATGATGTCCCGGGGCGCCCGGCCCGACGCGCCACCGAAGAAGCCCGGAAACGGGACCGAGAACGCGTGCCCCCAGCGGTTTAGGATCAGCCCGGCCACATCCCTTCGAGGATTGAACCCGGACGCCGAGAACAGCTTCATCATCTGGGCGTAGATCTTCCGCTCGAACTCCGGATAGGAAGTGTTCAGCAGCTCAGCGCGGCCTCGCGTGGTCTGCACCTGCAGCGGTAGTCCGGGGTGATGGAAGGGCGTGTAGAACGTCAGGATCGTGGGCTGTTCCGGGTCGAGCGGCGGTCGGTAGCTGCCCACCTGCATCGGGTTCCTGATGTTGCAGGTATACCCGAAATCGCCCTCGCCTCGGTCCCAGATCGCGGCGGTGATCCCGAGCCGATGGAGGAAGCGCCAGTTGGTGAGCGCGACGTTCGCCACGAGGAAGGGTGCGTGCACGAATTGCCCGTACGCCTCGCGGTACTCCGGCGGCATGTCGCGAACCACGTACCGGTTCATCCACCCGCCCGTGGCCATGATCACCGCTTTCGCCCGAATCCCGTAGAGCCGGCCCTGGCGAGTGTAGACGATCCGCACAGTGCCGGAGGATGCGGGGTCGCCTTCGTGCTCCACGCTGAGGACCGTGGAGCGGAGACGCACGCGGAGCGGCTGGCCCGTCCAATCGAGGGCATCGAGGTTGATGCGCCCGGTGATGATGTCCTCGAAGCTGTCCGTCCCGGCGATGGCGTCCGGGATCAGCCGCTTGATGAAATAGCGGACGAAGCCCGAATTGCCCCCCGGGAACGACGCCCTCCGTAGGTCCGGGGGAATAGGCGCAGTGAGGCCTGGCATTGGGAGCTTGTAGGCCAGGTAGGCCGAGACGGCATCGCTTCCCAGGCCGCAGGCGGAAGCCAGGAGCAGGTCCGCGTAGCGCGCGGCTTCCGGCCCCAGGTGGAGCTCCTGCTCCAGGAACTCCTGGTACGACATGATGTCGAGCTCCCTCACTGCCTGCTCATCGGATGCGAACTGCCGCGTCGCGCCCGAGGCGTACCACTGGAGCAGCGTCCTACGTGCAGCCTCGGAGAGGGGTGTGTCGGCCAGGCGCCGCTCCCACATATCGATGGCCCAGGTCCCCACTGCCGACGGGCTCGTGCTGAAGAAGTGCCCGAGGCTCGTGTGCTCCAGGAGTCCCCGAACCAGGTGCTCGTAGTTGTCGCGACCGTACCGTAGCGGTTTATCCACCGCATCTCCATCGCGGAACTCGAACTCCCTCGGCACACCCAGCTCCGCATAGAAGCGGGGGTCCCCGTAGGCTCGCGCTGGGTCGCTCACGATGTCGGGCGTGAAGAAGCTGTTCGAGCCCTGTGGCCCGATCAGCCGAACTCCACCTACGTCGAACTCGTTTTCTTTGGCCTCGCCGCCGAACATCGGGTGGTTGTCCAACATGAGGCAGGTCTGGCCGTCTCTCCTCCTCTTCGAATATTCCAGCGCCGCTCCCAGCCCGGCGATGCCGGCACCGACAATCACAAGGTCATACTCCTCGATGCTCTCTACTCGATCGAAGGCGGAGGGCGACGCGCGATCGCGCAGTCGATGCGCTGTCTCAACCACTTCCGGCGTGTTGCCGTGGGAGAAGCGGTAGTCTCCGACTCCGCCGTAGCCGTACCAATCCGGGCTGAGGGCCCAGCTGGCTTCCGACCCGTCCGCTCGCGCGCCCTGCTGGGAGGGGCCGCACCCGAGCAACGCACCGCCGACGCCGAGCAGTGCGCCATTCAGGAAATCCCGCCGGGTGATATCTGGGCCGAAGCTCATTGGGCAACTGCAAACTAAGGTCGGGTGGCCGCGACGGACATCACCCTCAGTCGCACGGCGGTTTCTTCCCGACTCGCTTCCATCACAAAATGGTCAGCACAGCGACACGTCCTCCCAGCCCATCCGGGATGGTCGGCACACCTTCAGGGATCACCCATGCCTTGCCGTCGAGGAACAGCATGAGAGAATGCTTTCCGTTGGAAAGGTGAAGGACCACCTCCCAAACGTCCGGTCCCACCTGTGCGAGCGGTACCTGTGTCCACCCGTTCCAGTCGCCCGCGATAGATACGGAACGGACTCCAGACCGTCGCAGCTGCAGCACGATGGTGCCGGCGCGACGCGTGATCGTGAGCGGGCCGGCGTGGTGCACGCGTGCCCCCCGGGCGCGCGCTGGGAAATGGAACCGAGCGCCGACCGCGATGAAGCCGCTGCGCGGAAACCCTTGGTAGGGGTCGGGGAGCACGCTGCCGCCGCCCGCCTCGATCGACACGCTCGGCGATAGCCGCCACTCCGCCGTAGCGAGGGCCGCCGCTTTCGACCCGTACACTCCACTCACACGGGCGGATGCCGAAACGGTGGCTTCCAACCTGTCGCGCCGGGTGGATACCCTGACATCGATGTCGGTGAACCAATCGCGTGGGAAACGCGTCGGCGCCAGGCCGACCGAGAACGCTAGCGGCGTTGCTGGGGCTTGCCACCACCCGCGCAGGCGGGCGTGGAAAGCCGTGACAGGGGCTTCGCGGGTGATCCACCCGGACGCAGGACCGGCACCAAGTCCCAGTCCCCACTTGGTTGCGACCCACAGCGCTTCGCCGACCAGAAGCCCCGCCCCCGTGCTTGTCCCAACCCCTTGCGTGGCGCCGGAGAGTCCGAGATCGACCGCAAGCCGCCACCGGCTGGCGAGCGCCGGTGTCGCCGCCCAGAAGGCCGCGCGCCCCTGGGTGTACCAGTGGCCTCTCGGCAGGGCGCTCACCGTGCCCCCGAGAGAAATTTCTCGACCAGGTGCGACCAGACGCACTGTTGGGCCCAGAGAAGCGATCCCAAAGCTCGTTCCGCCGGCGAATCGCACCGTTCCCAACCCGATGCCGACAGTGGCGTCGGTCTGTGTGCCGCTGACTCTCCCGCTGGCGAGCACGGCGATAATGACGAGGGCGGGCGATCGTGACATGGAGCCCGCAAAATACGAAGGGGCGCAGCCAAGTGCGCCCCTCTCGCGGGTTGGTCGCCCCGGATCTAGCGGTAGGCGGCCACGGTTTCCGCGCGCTGGCGGGTGAGGCGGGTCAACCAGGCCAACACGGTGACTTCGCCGGGGGCGAAGCCGCCGGCCAGCCGAAACGCCTCCAGGAATGCCTCCGATACGGCATGCTGGGCCACGATCGGATCCATCAGGATCGAGAGAGCCAAGGCGTAGATCGTGCGTTCGTGGCGTTCCCGCAACTCGTCGAGAGCGGCAGCCTCCCCAGCCGCCATGCGGGCCACGAGCGAGTAATCAGGATGGAGCTGGGTGTCGACGGCGTGTACCGACAAGTGATCCCCCGGTCGATGGACGACTCCCGGCAAGGGAGCCGAAGTGAAGAGCGTGCTGGCGATGGCCAGGTAACGGGGGTCTCCCTGGGAAGGGTGTTACCGAACGAAGGGTGTCGACATCTTCAAGTGGTTGCCGGGGTTGACCCGGCCTCCTAGCATCCGCTGGGTAACCAGGCGTGACTGAGGGAGACCGGGTGGAACGACCGGCCGTGGGGCCGCCCGACGGAGTGATCGTGCAAGCGGTGCTGTCAGGTGACGTCGAGCAGTACGCCGTGCTCGTGCGCCGCTACCAGGATCGCTACGCGCGCTACGCCACGCGGATGCTCGGCTCGGTGGACGCCGCCGAGGACGCCGTGCAAGACGCGCTCGTCCGCGCATACGATCAGTTGGCCCGGTGCCGCGACCCGAACAACTTCGCGGGATGGTTCTTTCTGATCCTGCGCAATCGCTGTTTCGCGGAACGGCGTCGCGATCAGCGCTTTGCAGTGCTGGACGAAGTGCCGGAGGTGCCGGCGGAGGAGAACACCGAGGCATCGCTGGAGCGCTCCGAGCGGAGACGAGGGATTGAGCGGGCACTGCAGACATTGACGCCCGAGCAGCGCGAGGTCTTTGTGCTGAAGCACATGGAGGAGTTGTCCTACGAAGAGATTGCCGGTCGCGTCGGCACGACCGTCGCGGCGTTGAAGATGCGCATGCACCGCGCCTACGACCGGCTGCGGGAGTTGCTCAAGGAGATGCAATGAGTCGAG
The DNA here is from genome assembly GCA_964596925.1 of uncultured Gemmatimonadaceae bacterium. Classification (GTDB taxonomy): domain Bacteria; phylum Gemmatimonadota; class Gemmatimonadetes; order Gemmatimonadales; family GWC2-71-9; genus DASTHG01. The sequence continues at coordinate 209,680 of CAZQWQ010000021.1, forward strand.
AGTTCCATCCCTTGGTGAAGCAGTTGTTAGACGGCGAGCGAACGTTGTCCTCGCTCCCGTCCGAATTGCAGGCCGAAGCACAAGAGGCCGTTCGGCTGCTCGAGGCGATGGACCGGCGGGACGTGACGTTCTCTTCGGGGCTTGAGGCTCGGGTGATGCAGGAGGTGCGCCAGCACGCAGCCGCCAGGCGCGTCAGGGCGAACACCGACCCGGTCCTTTGGCGCTGGTTGACGGCACCGAGCGTACCGCCTTGGGTCGTGGGCGCGGTGGCGGCGGCCGCGGTTATCGCACTGGTTTTTGGGCAACCAGGGTCCGCCAATGACCCGGTGGCCCGCGCACAAGCGACGGCGGTCGCCCCCGAAAGTGTATTCGTGAAGTTCATCCTCTTCGCCCCAGCCGCGAAACAGGTCACCCTGGCCGGGACCTTCAACCGCTGGGAATTGGGTACCACACCCCTCGTGCGGGTGAGCGACGAGGGTGTTTGGACCGTCACGCTCGGGCTGCCGGTCGGCCAGCATCAGTACGCCTTCGTCGTGGACGGGCAGCGGTGGGTCGTCGATCCGGCGGCCCCAACCGTCGACGACGGCTTCGGCCGCAAGAATAGTGTGGTGAGCGTGAGCCTCGAGCAGGGACGGGTGATGTGACACGGCGGGCGAGTCTCCTGGCGCTGGCCATGGTGCTTGCGACTGAACTCGCGGGGCAGGCCCGCGTGGATGCCCGGCTTGTCGGCCGAGTGCCGGCGTCGCTCGCGGCCGCCGTTACGGTGCTCCTGGACTCCGCCAATCTGCACGGGTTGCCGGGTGCACCGCTCGTCGACAAGACGCTCGAAGGCGTGGCGAAAGGGGCTTCAACAGATCGGATTCTGGTTGCCGTCCGGACCGTGTTCGACCAACTCGACGCGGTGGCCACAGTGTTGGCGGAGACCGGCAACGCGGGTGCGGAAGCCGTCGAGGCGGGTTCGTTCGCCATGGCGGCGGGTCTGGCGACGAGCGACATCGGAGAGATTGCACGCACCGCGGATCACTCTCACCCGGCGACCACGGCGCTCTTGGTAGCCGGCACCCTCGCCGCACTAGGCGTTCCGCGAGCAGAGACCGTGGCCCTGGTTCGGGCCACGATCCGGTCCGGTCGACCCGTGGGCGACCTCGTCAGCCTCCCAGGGCAGGTGCAAGCCGCGATGGCGGGCGGCTCGCCGCCCGCAGCGGCGGCTGCAGGACTTGCTCGGGCGGCCGAGGCGCACCTCGCTCCCCATCCACGCGGAAAGGGGAGAGGCCAGGGAAATCCTCACAAGCCCTGACCCGGCGGCACGGGCGTTACCCGGTGCCTGCCACGCCGCTCTTTAGGGCGGTGCTTTGCAAAGACTCATTCACACTCAGGAGCAGCGACCATGCGGATCCCCAGAGGCTTCGCGCTGGTACTCATGGCCGGACTTGCCGGGTGCGAGTCCGGCGCCGGACCTCAAATGAGCCACGTGTACATCCGTTTGACGGACGCTCCAGACCCGGCGATCATCGCCGCGTCCGCCTTTATTTCCACAGTCTATCTGATCGGTGCTGACGGAACCGCACGCGACACGATTACCTCGGGCCCCTCGACCGAGTACGACTTGCTCTCGCTCCAGGGCGGCGCGACCACTCTGATTGGCGACGCGACGATCCCTGCAGGTGACTACGTCCAGCTACGGCTGATCGTGGACTCTGCCAAGGTCACGCTCGACGGCGAGAGCGACGCTCGAACCCTGAAGGTGCCGAGCGGGATGCAATCGGGAATCAAAGTTCAGTTCGCCGGCCCCATCCACCTCGAGCCGCCGACGGTGGTGGTGACCGTCGACTTCGACGTGGAGAACAGCTTCAACGTCACGGGTTCCACGCCGCCGCGGCAAGTGCTGTTCAGGCCCGTGTTACATGGCGTGGTGACGCCGTAGGTAACTGGCAAACGGCCTTCGCGATCCAGAAACCTGGCCATCAACGAACCGCACGGGCGGACGGCTGCAACGTCCGCCCGTCGTCGTCTCGGGCATAGGCGCCGGCGGGCCCCACCCGTCACACCGGGGCTATTCTAAGCTAGATTCTCCGCTCCATGCCCACTTCCCATACCCTCGGTTTTCCGCCCCTCGGCGCCGCGCGCGAGCTGAAGCGCGCCACCGAGAGCTACTGGAGCGGCAAGGTGTCGCGCGAGTCGCTGCTCGCGACCGGCGCCGGGCTGCGCGCGCGGCATTGGCGCCTGCAGCGCGATGCCGGCATCGACCTGCCCGCCTCCAACGATTTCTCCTTCTACGACCGCGTGCTCGACACCTGTGCGCTGGTGGGCGCCGTGCCGCCGCGCTACGGCTGGGCGGGAACCGCAGTGGACCTCGACACCTATTTCGCGATGGCGCGCGGCGTCCAAAGCGGGGCTCGAGACGTCACGGCGATGGAAATGACGAAGTGGTTCGACACGAACTACCACTACCTCGTCCCGGAGTTCTCGCCCGACCAGGCGTTCCGGCTCTCATCCACGAAGCCGGTCGACGAGTTCGTAGAGGCGCTGGCGTTGGGGATCAAGACCAAGCCGGTGCTCGTGGGCCCGGTGACCTTCCTGTTGCTCGGCAAGGCGAAGGCGAGCGGGTTCGACCGCCTCGATTTGCTGGACCGGTTGCTGCCGGTGTACGCCGAACTGCTGGGACGACTCGCGGCGGCGGGCGCGCCGTGGGTGCAGCTCGACGAGCCAACGCTCGCCCTGGATCGCACGCCCGAGGAGCTCGAGCGGTACCGCACGGCGTACGGGTATCTCGCCGAGCGCTCGGGCGGCGCCAAGATCCTGGTGGCCACGTACTTCGCCGGTCTGGACGCCAATCTCCCCACCGCGCTGGCCCTGCCGACGCACGGCTTGCACCTGGATTTGGTGCGGGCGCCCGGCCAACTGGACCCGGCGCTGGCGCAGTGGCCCGCCGGGCGGGTGCTCTCCCTCGGTGTCGTGGACGGCCGCAACGTGTGGCGGGCCGACCTCGATGCGGCGCTCACTCTGCTCGAGCGGGCGGCGCAACGGGTGGGGCCCGAGTTCTTGTGGGTGGCCCCATCCTGCTCGTTGCTCCACGTGCCGATCGATCTCGATCTGGAAACCCAGCTCGATCCCCAGCTCGGCGGCTGGCTCGCCTTTGCGAAGCAGAAACTGGGGGAGGTGGCTGTCCTCACGCGCGGCGTGCGCGAGGGGCGTCCGGTGGTATCCGCCGCGCTCGAGACAAATCGCCGGGCGGCGGCGGCGCGCCGCGCATCTCCGCTCACCCATGACGCCCTGGTGCGGCAACGGGTGGCGGCGGTGACCGACGCGGATCTGCGGCGCGCGTCGCCCTACGTCGAGCGACGCACCCGGCAGATCGAGCTACCGCTGTATCCCACGACGACCATCGGCTCCTTCCCGCAGACCGCGGAAGTCCGAGGCGCGCGACGCAAGTTCCTCGACGGCGGGATGAGCGCCCCCGACTACGAACGCTTCATCGAGGAACAGATCACCAAGACGCTCGTGCTGCAGGAGGAGATCGGCCTCGACGTGCTGGTGCACGGCGAGTTCGAGCGTAACGACATGGTGGAGTACTTCGGCGAGCAACTCGCCGGGTTTGCCTTCACCGAGCACGGGTGGGTGCAATCCTACGGAACGCGCTACGTCAAGCCGCCGATCATCTACGGCGACGTGGCCCGCCCGGGCCCGATGACGGTGCGCTGGAGCGCGTTCGCGCAGTCCAAGACCAAGCGGCCGGTGAAAGGGATGCTCACGGGGCCGGTGACGATTCTGCAGTGGTCGTTCGTGCGGGACGACCAACCGCGCAGCGACACCGCGAAGCAGCTCGGACTCGCCATCCGCGACGAGGTCACCGACCTCGAGGCGGCGGGGATCCGGTTGATCCAGATCGACGAGCCGGCGTTGCGCGAAGGGATGCCGTTGCGGCGCGCTGAGTGGCCCGCGTACCAGGAGTGGGCGGTGAGTGCATTCCGGCTCGCGACGAGCGGCGTGGGCGACGCGACGCAGATCCACACCCACATGTGCTACAGCGAGTTCAACGACGTCGTGCAAGTGATCGCCCGCATGGACGCGGACGTGGTCTCGATCGAGAACGCCCGCTCGGGCTCGGAGTTGTTGCGGGCGTTCGAGCGCTTCAGCTACCCGAACGAGATCGGTCCCGGCGTCTACGACATCCACTCGCCACGGGTGCCGGCCGTAAGCGAGATCGTCACCGCGTTGCGCTCCATGCAGAAGGTGCTGCAGGCGCGGCAGATCTGGGTCAACCCCGACTGCGGGCTCAAGACGCGCGGCTGGGCCGAAACGATCCCGGCGCTCAAGAACCTGGTGGCGGCGGCGCGCGAACTTCGAGCAGGGGCTTCGCAGGCGTGAGCGGTGGGATACCGCTCACCCGTTGCTGGCGCTTGACCCGGTGACGATACTTCCCGGCATGGACGGTCCCATCGCCATTTCCGCTGAGCCCGTCGACGAGGGGCGCTGCAAGTTCCAAGTCGACCGCCCGGTGTACGCCGGACTGCGCCGCTTCTCGTCGCGGGAAGACGCGGCGGGCTCTCCGCTCGCGGAGGCGCTATACGCCATCCCGGGCGTGACCGAGATCATCGTCGCGGGAGGTCTCGTCACGGTGGTCAAGGACACGCCGACGCCGTGGCAGGTGGTCGGGAAATCGGTCGGGGCGGCGATTCGGCAGGCGCTCGCGGCGAATGTTCCACCGGTCGCCGAGAAGCTCCCGACGACCGGTGCGGCTCGCCTCTCGGACGACGAGCTGTACGAACGGGTCAATGACCTGTTCGAGCAGGAGGTGAACCCGATGGTGGCCCGCCACGGCGGACGCGTCGAGCTGATCGACGTGCAGGACGCCGTCGTGTTGCTGCGGATGGGCGGCGGGTGCCAGGGGTGCGGCATGGCGAGCGTCACGTTGCGCCAGGGTATCGAAGGGATGCTGACCCAGCACATCCCGGAAGTACAGGGCATCATGGACATCACCGACCACACCTCCGGGACGAACCCGTACTTCGCGACCGCCAAGAAGTAGTCTGTCCCGTCTCCTGCTGCTGCTACCGACCGCCACGTACCGAACGACCGCCTTCGTTGAGGCGGCGCGCCGGTTGGAGGTGGACCTGACGGTCGCCTCGGAGCAGCCGAGTACATTCGAGGAATCCCGCCCGGAGGCGTTACTCACCTTCGATTTCAAGGATCCGGAGCGGGCGGCGCAGCAGGCCCTCGAATTCGCGCGCCGCCATCCGATCGCCGCCGCCCTGGGCGTCGACGACGACAGCGTCGTCCTCGCCACGGCTATCAACGAAGCGCTGGGACACCCGACCAACCCGATCGCCGCCGCCCTCGCGGCGCGCGACAAGCAGCGCCAACGGGTAACGCTCGCGCAGCACGGCGTCCCGATTCCGTGGTTCTCGCTCCACCACATCGACGACGATCGGGCGACGCTCGCATCGCGGGCTCCGTATCCCTGCGTGATCAAGCCATTGCGTCTCAGCGCCAGCCGGGGCGTGATCCGTGCCGACACCCCCGCGGCCCTGGTCGTCGCCATCCGGCGACTCGCGGCGATCTTAGAGGAGTCCGACGCGAGCGGGTGCCGGGGTGGGGGTCCCGCAGGCCAATTCCTGGTGGAAGAGTTCGTGCCGGGTTACGAGGTCGCGCTCGAGGGGCTGTTGATCGATGGCGAGCTCCACCGTCTCGCGCTGTTCGACAAACCCGACCCGCTGGACGGCCCGTTCTTCGAGGAAACGATTTACGTGACTCCGTCCCGGCACCCCGAGCGGGAGCAGACGGCGCTCACGGCGTGCGCCGCCGCGGCGGCATGCGCCCTGGGGCTTCGCGCGGGCCCGGTGCACATCGAGCTGCGGCACAACGAGCGTGGCCCCTGGCTCATCGAGCTGGCCGCACGTCCCATCGGCGGGCGGTGCAGCGCCGTGCTGTGCTTTGGCGACGGGATGTCACTCGAGGAGCTGGTGCTGCGTCACGCGCTCGGACTGCCGATCGCTTCGCTCGAGCGCGAACGGCATGCCGCGGGGGTGATGATGATTCCGGTGCCGGGCGCCGGGGTGTTTCGGGAGGTGCGGGGTCTCGCCGAGGCGCGTGCCCTGCCAGGGGTGGACGACATCATGATCACCGCACATCCCGGCCAGTCGCTCGTGCCCTGGCCGGAAGGCTCGCGCTATCCGGGGTTCATCGTCGCGCGCGGCGAGCGGCCCGAGGAGGTCGAGCGGGTGTTGCGAGCCGCGCACGGTCGGCTGACCTTCGTGCTGGAGCCGCACACGCGGTGAGCGGGTTTCGCTTCGTGCTGCCGCGCGACGCCTGGCCGGTGTTGCGTACCGCGCGTGCCACCCGGCTCGTGCTCGGCGCCATCTACGCGCTGGTGCTGGTCGCCGCTGCCGCGGAGATCGCGCGCTCGCTCGGTCGGCAGCACGCGGTCATTTTCGAAGGCTACGTCAAAGTCGGCGACCGTGTGCTCGCCGGCGGCGATCCCTACTCTCTGATCCTCAATACGTGGCCTCCGTTCTTCTTCTTCGTGGGCGCGGTGCTTGCGCTCATTGCGAAGCTGTCGGCGACGCTGGCGCTGCTGCTGTGGCAACTGGGCGGTGCGCTTGCCATCTGGGGATGCTGCACACTGTCGGCGCGGTTCTTTCTCGAGGATGGTGAGACGCTGACGTTCTGGCCGCGCGATCCTGGCCTGCCGGCGTTCGGCTCGAGCATGGTGCTGGTCCCGTTTCTCATGACGGCGCGCCTGTTTCAGGAGCACCTGCAACACACCCAGATCAACGCGCAGATTCTGTTCCTGGTATTGCTCGCCTTCCATCTCTTTAGCCTTCACCGGCCGGCCCTGGGCGGGCTCTCGCTCGCGATTGCGGCGAGCACCAAGGCCGTGCCCATCCTGCTCGTGCCCTATCTGCTGTACAAGCGAGCCTGGAAGGCGCTCGGCTGGACCGTGGCGTTCCTCGTCGCGCTCAACGTGGTGCTACCGGCGGCGGTCTTCGGACCGGCGCGCGCGCTCGGGCACTGGCGCACCTGGCGCGCGGTGGCGGTGCGGGAGACCGCCGACCCAACCCCGCACTTCATGAACCAGTCGTTTCCCGCGGCGGCGAAACGGCTGCTCACCACCTCGGGGAGCGCCCGCGACCCGGTTCACTATGCCGTCGCTGACTGGTCGGGCCAGACCGTGCGACGACTGTTCCTCGGCGCGGCGCTCGCGGTGGCGTTGTGGCTCGCGTGGCGATTCCGGCGTCACCCCCCCGACTGGACCGACCGCCGCACCGCCGCCGAGCTCGCGATCCTGCTCGGCGCGATGGTGGTGGTCGATCCGCTCGCCTGGAAGGCGCACTACGTCGTGCTGATCGTGCCGTACACGTTTGCATGGTGGGCGCTGCGCCGCGTCCCAGCGGCCGCGCCGGGTCGGGCGTGGCGTTGGGCGTTGTGGTGGGGGAGTTTCGCCTGCATTACCCTCAGCGCCCCCACGATCGTGGGACGTCACGCGCGCGACGTGCTGGAGTCGTTCAATGTGATTCTGATTGGGGCGATGATGGTGCTAGTCCTGGCGGTGTCGCTGGTAGACGCCAAGACGCCGCAGACGCATGGGGAGACGCCGAGCTCGGCGTCTCCCTAGAGATTCTTGGCGTCTATTGCCTGGTGATCCCCAGGGGTCCCAGGTGCACATTCAGATTGTGATTCACCCGATACCCGACCACGCCCTTCACGTCCACGTCCGTCGCGGGTGCGCTGAACACCTGCGTCCCGTTGATCGAGAATGAGGCCGTTCCCCCCGCCACCCGGATCGTCAGTGTGTTCTCGATTGACTTGGGGAGGTCACCGGTCGCGCCGGAGTCGGGCTTCGCCACGATCGGGTTCGGGGTCCATTTCGGCGTTACGAACGAGGTCGAGTCGCCGACACGGCGCTTGATGAGGAATGCGCCATCGTGTCGAATAATGAAGTAGGTATAGCGCTGTCCCGCTCCTGAGAGGTCCGATCCCCCGATGAAGAGGCCGTACCCTTCCGGATGGCGCGGGACGCTGAACAGCCAGATTTTTGCTTCGACCGTGTAGGTGCCGGAGGTGGTGTCGGCGTCGCGCCAGAAGATCGCGGCCGGACCGAGCGTGACGTGCTGCCCAGGATTCATGATCTCGAACTTCACGCCGCTGAGCGGTGCCCCGCGGTCGGTGCGCGCGTTCCAGCCCGGCGGCATCGTCCCACCGCCCGCGACGCTGCGATCCGGGTCGGCCTGCGCTGCCGCGCCGGCGATGCCGCAGAGGGAGAGGATCGTGAGGGCGAGAGCCTGACGTGGCATGGCGGTCATGGTGGGACCTCGAGGAACGGGGTAGAGACCCAGCGCGTTACGCGAGCCGGGCGCGTACTTTGGAGATCTAAGTGACCCAGCCACGGCGTCTCAGTCAAGAGGAAGAGCGCTCGCTGCTTGCGCGGCTGCGCGCGCGAGGAGGCGGCCCTGGCGGAGCTGTACGATCACGTTGCGCCCTGGGTCATGGGGGTCGCCTATCGGATCTTGCACGACGCGGATGAAGCCGAGGAAGTGCTGAGCGACGTGTTCGTGCAGGTGTGGACTCGGATTCACCAACACGATCCGCGGCGCGGACCGCTCATCCCGTGGGTGCCGTCGATCGCCCGCAACCGCGCCCTCGATGGACTGCGCCGGCGCGGTCGCTGGTGGCGCAAGGCTGAGCGTTCGCGCGAGGCCGTCGAATGGGACGCCGCGGCCGGAGCTCAAGGAACGGGTCTTGGGGCGCGCGTTGGCCGCGCGACCGTGGTCGCGGTGGGCCATTGCCGCGGCCGCGGTGATGGTACTCGCCGTGGGGGCGTCCGGGGTGCTGTGGCGTCGAGTCGCCAGACTCGAACAGCGCCTGACGGCGACCCAGGACACCCTGGACCTGCTGCGACGCCCAGGGACGCGCGTCGTCACGATCCCGGTCGCGACAGGGTCTCGCGTCGGCGCCCTTACGATCTTTGCCGATACCGTTTCCCACCGCTGGCTCGTCACCTGCCACAATTTCGCACCGAACGCCCCGGATCAGGCCTACCAGCTGTGGTTCGTCACCGAACGGGGCATGCGCAGCGCCGCGCTCATGGTCATGGAGACGGACGCGCCGATGATCATGGCCATGGACATGCCATCGGACGCAGGGCTTGTGATGGGAGTGGCGCTGAGCGTCGAAGGGAGGGAGGGCTCGAGGGAGCCGAGTGGACCGATGCTGTTTCGGTTGGAGTTGTAAAGGCGGCGGCCCTGCGGCTCAGTGTCCGCCGGCCAGCTGGTGCACCGTCACGAGCTCCAGAATCTTGAGTTTCCGCTTTCCCATCGGAAGCGTGATGGCCACCGTCGCCCCGATCTTCCCACCCAGCAGCGCTTTGCCGAGCGGCGAGGCCATGGAGACCGGCATTTCGCCTCCCGCGTTGTCATCCGCCTCGATAAACTCGCCGAGCGTCAACGCATAGGTCTCCTTCTTCTTTGTCTCCAGGTCCTGAACCGTCACGCGAGAGCCGAAGCCGACCCGGTCTCGCGGGATGTCCTTCTCGGACACGTCGGAGAGCTTGGAGAGCCGCAAGCGTAGGTGATGCACGCGCGCCGTGGCGAACTGCTGTCGCTCGAGCGCGGCCTTGTACTCGGAGTTCTCCCGCAGGTCTCCATGGGCGCGAGCCTTCTCGATCTCCTTCGGCAGAACGAAGTTGATCTCGTGATTGAGCCGCTCGACTTCGGCCTGGAGCTTGGCTTTCAGTTCGTTGAGCATGGGAGCGATTGGAAGTTGGACAGTATAGCCTACTGGTGGCCCATCCGCTTCCCCGGCGAGATTTCAGTTCGCTGTGGATCCCGTTCTCGAGCTCTCCAAGCCTCGCATCACGCAGCTCGTGGTGCTCACCGCCGCGGCCGGCTACTACCTCGGCTCGCACGGGGCGTTCCGGCTCGGCGTGTTCGCCGCCACACTGATCGGAACTGCGCTCGTCGCGGCAGGGACGAACGCGCTCAATATGGTTCGGGAGCGGGACGTCGACGCACAAATGCAACGGACCCGCAACCGCCCACTTCCGGCGGGACGCGTTTCGCCGCGCGCGGCGATCACTTTCGCCGCGGCCGCGGCCACGGTCGGGATCGGGCTGCTCGCGTGGCGCGTCAATCTGGTGACAGCCGGGCTCGCGACGCTCACGCTCGTGAGTTATGTGTGGTTCTACACGTCGCTCAAACGGCGCAGCACGTTGAACACGCTGGTGGGCGCGGTGCCGGGCGCGCTCCCCGTACTCGGCGGTTGGACCGCCGCAGGCGGGCGACTCGACGCTCCCGCGTTCGCGCTGTTCTGGACGCTGTTTCTGTGGCAGCTCCCACACTTCCTCGCCCTCGCGTGGATGTACCGCGAGGATTACCGCACCGCGCAACTCCGGATGTTGTCGGTTGAGGACGCGAGCGGCCAGCGCACCGCGCAGATGGCGCTGCTCTATGCCCTGGCGCTGTTGCCGGTCAGTCTGTTACCCACCATTCTCGGCGTCACGGGCAGTGTGTATTTCTTCGGTGCGCTGGTGCTTGGCATCGCGTACGCCGCCGCGGGGGTATTGATGTTGTTCGACGCGAACAAGCGCGCATGGCTGGTCTTTATCGTTTCGATCATCTACCTCCCGGCGTTGCTCACGCTCGCCGTGCTCGACAAGGTGCGGACGTAGCTCATGCCCACCCTGGAGCGGGCAATCCCATTCGCTCTGCTCGTGGCACTCGCTGGAGGGCTCTCGTGCCGCCCGGGCAGGCGGAGCGACCTGCCCGTTACGGCGACGGTACCGGTTCTCGAGCCACAGACGAGCGGTACCACGGCGTTGCTCCAGGCGGTGAGCGCGCCGAGCGCGCAGCTCGCCTGGGTGAGCGGCCACGCGGCGACGGTGCTGCGCACCACGAACGGGGGCGAGTCATGGGAGCGTCTCACGGTGCCGGGTGCGGCCGCGGACTCGCTGCAGTTCCGTGACGTCCACGCCGTCGATGCGAACGTGGCCTACCTCCTCGCCGCCGGCCCCGGTACCCGCTCGCGGATTTACAAGACAACCGATGGGGGGCGCAGCTGGCTGCGGCAGTTCAGCAACACCGACTCGAGCGCGTTCTACGACTGCTTCGCGTTTTGGGACGGAGGACGTGGGGTGACGTTCAGCGACGCGGTGGCGGGACGGTTCATCGTGCGGGTCACCGAGGACGGCGGGAGCCACTGGTCTGCCGTACCCGAAGAGGCGTTGCCACCGGCGCTCGCCGGGGAGGGCGCGTTCGCGGCGAGCGGCACCTGCGTCGTAACGCTGGCCGACCGGTTCGCCTGGATCGGGACCGGGGCGGCCGACACCGCCCGCGTGCTCGCCACGAGGGACGGGGGCCACAGCTGGCGAATTGTGGCCACGCCGATCGTGGGCGGCAGCGCCGCCGGTATCGCCGCGCTCGCGTTCCATGACACCCTGCATGGGATGGCGCTGGGTGGGAACCTGGGCAGCCCCGCCGAGCGGAGCGACAACGTTGCCGTCACGGCGGACGGCGGCCACACCTGGCGGCTCGCCGGCCGGCCGACCTTCCCGGGTGCCGTGTATGGCGCGACGGCTGTGCCGGGTCGGGGGGGCCGGACAGTCGCGGTGGGACCGAAAGGGCTCGACTACTCAGCCGATGGCGGGGCCAGCTGGACGAGCTTGGATACGCTGGCGTATTGGAGCGTTGGGTTCGCGTCATCACGAGTCGGATGGGCGGTCGGACCCGGCGGACGCATCGTGAAGCTCCGATTGCCGTAGCGCCGATCGTCGTTCGGCACCGACAGGGCTTAGTCCGAGCTGAGCTGCGCCAGGAGTTTGGCCTCAGCCACGACCCGATCAACGGTGAGCCCAAATTCCTTGTAGATCCGCTGGTATGGTGATGAGGCGCCGAATCGCTCGATGCCAATGATCGCTCCGCGGTCGCCCACCCATCGGTACCACGGCTGCGGTCCCGCGGCTTCGATCGCCACCCGATGCAGCACCGAGGGCGGCAGGACGCTGTCACGGTAGTCCCTGGGTTGCGCGGCGAAGTATTCGAGGCACGGCATGCTGACCACGCGCGCCGCCACGCCGTCCATCAGCAGTCGCTCGTGGGCGCCCAACGCGATCTCGACTTCAGAGCCGGTCGCGAGCAGCAGCACCTGCGGCTCTCCACCCGGCGCGTCGGCGAGAACGTAGGCTCCCCGGTGCAGTCCGGCCGCCGAAGCGAATTGCGCGCGATCGATGACCGACACCTTTTGTCGCGTGAGCACCAGCGCCACGGGACCGTGCTCGTGCCGGATGGCGGCCCGCCACGCCTCGGCGGTTTCCGTGGGATCCGCCGGCCGGATCACCGTCATGTTCGGGATCGCGCGCAGCGCGGCGAGCTGCTCGATCGGTTGATGTGTGGGGCCGTCCTCACCCAAGCCGATGGAGTCGTGGGTGAAGACGTAGATCACCTTGAGGTGCGTGAGGGCGGCGAGGCGGATCGCCGGCCGCATGTAGTCGGAGAAAATGAGGAACGTGCCGCCGAACGGGATGAAGCCGCCGTGGTAGGCGAGGCCGTTCAGCACCGCGCCCATGGCATGCTCGCGGACACCGAAGCGGAAGTTGCGGGCCGCATGGCGGCCCGCGGCGAAGTCCTCCGCACCCTTGATCTGCGTGTTGTTCGATCCGGTGAGATCCGCCGATCCACCAATCAGCTCCGGAAGCTTCGGGGCGATGGCGTTCAGCGCCTTGCCAGACGCGGCGCGTGTCGCCTGGGCGTCCTTGGGAGCGAACGTGGGCAGCTCGGCGTCCCAACCCTCGGGGCGATGGCCCGCGAGGCGCCGCTCCAGCTCCACCGCGAGCTCGGGGAACGTCCGGCGATACGCATCCCAACGCGCGTGCCACTCGGCGTGGAGCCGGGCGCCCCGCTCTCGCGCACGACGCCACTGGGCCAAGGCGTCTTCAGGGACGTAAAACGGCTCGAGCGACGGCCAGCCGAGGTGTTGCTTGGTCAGCTTGACCTCTTCGGCGCCGAGCGGCGCCCCGTGCGCGTCGGCGGTGTCCTGCTTGTTCGGGCTGCCGTAGGCGATATGGGTGCGCAGGATGATGAGCGACGGGCGGTCGACGACCGCCTGAGCACGTTTGATCGCCCCGTCGATCGCGTCCGTATCGTTGCCATCGGCGACGTGCTGCACCTGCCAGCCGTAGGCGGCGAACCGTTTCGCCGTGTCGTCGGAGAACGCCAGGGCGGTGTCGCCGTCGATCGTAATGTGATTGTCGTCGTAGAACCCGATCAGCTTGCCGAGTTTCAAATGGCCGGCGAGCGAGCACGCCTCGTGGCTGATTCCCTCCATGAGGTCGCCGTCAGAGGCGATGAAGTAGGTGTGGTGGTCCACGATCGCATGGCCGGGCCGGTTAAACAGCGCGGCGAGCTGCGCCTCGGCGATTGCCATCCCCACCGCATTCCCGACACCCTGGCCGAGCGGTCCGGTGGTGGTCTCGACCCCCGGAGTCACTCCGTGCTCTACGTGTCCCGGGGTGCGACTGCCCCATTGACGAAACTGTTTGATATCGTCGAGCGAGAGATCAAACCCCGTGAGATAGAGCGTCGCATACACCAGCATGCAAGCGTGGCCGCACGACAGCACGAGACGGTCGCGGTCGGGCCAGGCGGGGTCGGCAGGGTCGACGCGAAGATGGTGTGGCCACAACACCCAAGCGAGCGGCGCGAGCGCCATAGCTGTGCCGGGGTGACCGCTGTCCGCCTGCTGCACGGCATCCATCGCGAGCGTGCGAACGGTGTTGATGCAAAGTTGGTCGAGGGCGGTGGCGGCGACCGTCCGGGTATCGGTCATGCGGGGCTCGGTACCCTCCGGGCGAGGGCCGGCAGGTGAATCAGAAGATGCCCGACCTGGCGGCTTCCCACAGGCGCAGGAGACGGTCGAATCCGTTGACGAGCAGATCAACCTGCTGGGGGCTGGGTGTGGCACGGGCGGCGATCTTGAGCTCTTCGGCGACCGCCGGCATTTCGCGCCGCCCCTGTTTCGTTGCTTCCACCACGATCAGGTCCAGGATCTCGAGCAACCGTCGGCGAACGCCCGCGTCGTCGGGGACCTGCCAGAGGTAGTCGGCGGATTCCTTCCCCTCGACGCAGAGTGCCCCGAGGGCATCGGGCGGCGGTGATTGCTTGCGGCGGGAGGATTGGGGATCGCCCATACGTGGCCGTAATGTAATCCCGAATGGGGTATTAGGCGCCATGATTGCCTCCGCTTCCACCCCCCCCTAGTTTGCGAGGCCTATGCTCCGACTTTTCGTGTTGTTTGCCGCTGCTTTCCAGCAGGCGGTGGTCGTACCGCCCGATTCCGGGGAAGGGCACCTCCGGAACATTCGCCAACTTACCTTCGGTGGACAGAACGCCGAGGCTTATTTCTCGACGTCGGGAACGCAGCTGATCTTCCAGCGCACTCCCGGGGACACGGGGTGCGATCAGCAGTACATCATGAGCGTCGACGGCACAGCCTTGCGCCGGGTGTCGAGCGGGCTGGGCCGAACGACGTGCGGCTATTTCTTCGCGCGGGACGCCCGGATCCTCTACGCGAGCACGGAGCACTTGGGGCGCGCCTGCCCGCCCCGGCCCGACTACTCCCGCGGCTACGTCTGGGCCCTGTACAACTACGACATCTACGTGGCCGATTCGAGCGGGGCCCACACGGCGCGCCTTACCAACAATCCCGACTATGATGCCGAAGGCACGCTGTCGCCGGACGGCCAAACGATCGTTTTCACCTCGCTGCGCAACGGCGATCTGGACATCTACACAATGCGCACCGACGGCACGCAGTTGAAGCGGCTCACTCAGACCCTTGGGTACGACGGCGGACCGTTCTTCTCTCCGGACGGCAAGCTGATCGTGTACCGCGGCTCCCACCCCGGCACGGCGGCCGACAGCGCGGAGTATCGCGCTCTCCTGAATCAGCGGCTGGTCCGTCCCTCGAGGATGGATATCTGGGTGATGAACGCAGACGGCTCGAACCAGCGGCAGGTCACGACCCTTCCCGGGGCGAATTTCGCCCCGTACATCACGCCGGACGGCCGGCGCATCATCTTCGCGTCCAACCACCAGAACCCGCGCTCGCGCAATTTCGACCTGTACCTCGTCAACCTCGACGGCTCGGGCCTCGAGCCGGTGACCACGAGCCCGGAGTTTGACGCCTTCCCCATGTTCTCCCCTGACGGCCGGCAGCTCGTCTGGGCCTCGAACCGCCACAGCGCGGTCCAAGGGGAAACGAACATCTTCATCGCAGACTGGGTCGAGCGGCCGTGAGCATGAAGGAAAAGCTGGTCGCCGAAGCCCGCAGCTGGGGCAAGGCGGCGGCCGTCGCCCTCGTGATCTGGATGGTGCTGCGATCCTATGTCGTGGAGGCGTTTCGCATCCCCTCGCCCAGCATGGAAAACACGCTGCTGGTGGGGGATTTCCTTTTCGTGGACAAGACGGGGTACGGGGGACAGTTCCAGATCCCGTTGACCGGCATCCGGTTCGGCCGGCTGCCGGGCTACGCGGAACCCAAGCGCGATGGGATCGTGATCTTCCGATCCGTCGAAGACTCGACGCCCAACCTCGACGTCGTGAAGCGGCTCTTGGGCATCGGCGGCGATACCCTCGAAATGGTCAACGACACGCTGATCCGCAACGGCCAACGGCTGGACGAGCCGTATGCTCTTCACCTCGCCGATGGCGCCGGTCAGACCCCAACGTCGGTGCTCGAGCAGATGCGCGCCCGCCAACTGCCCCACTACGTCGGCCCCGACCCCGAGCAGTACCGCCCCAGCCCACACAACTGGGGTCCGTTGGTTATCCCGCCGAATAGTTTTTGGGTGATGGGAGACAACCGGGACAACTCCTGGGACAGCCGTTTCTGGGGTTTCCTCCCACGCTCCCACATCGAAGGGCGGCCACTCATCATCTATATGAGTGTCGCCATGGACCCCTTCCGCATTCGCTGGAACCGCCTGCTGCGACACCCCGCTTAAAATCCGCGTCGCCTCAGGCGGCGTAGGAAGTGTGATGTGCGTTGCACTCTCCTTGAGACCGGAGCATCTTCGGGGCCGTGCGGTGAGCGTGACGCCCATACCTCGGAGTTTGATGGCGACTCAGCCCAATGCCCCGGCACCAGACCGCGAGTTGGTGGGACGGATGGCCGGGGGGGAGGATCGCGCCCTGGGCGACCTGTACGATCGCTACGGGCAGACGCTGTATGCCTTGGCGCTGGCGATCGTGCGCGAGCCGGCGGATGCCGAAGAAGTCGTCGTGGACGCCTTCGGCCAGGCCTGGCGTTCGGCGGTTTCTTTCGATCCTGCGCGCGGAAGCGTGGGGGCCTGGCTCGCGACGATCGCGCGGAGCCGCGCGCTCGATTTGGTCCGGGCACGCGGTCGGCGGGCCAAGGTCCACGAGCGGGCGGCCCTGTTGTCGGACGGCGTCGCCACGCCTATCGCCTCTCCGGGTATCGATCCGGGACGCGGGGCGGAGCTGAGCGAAGCGCGACTCCTCGTGGGCCGCGCCCTAGGTGCGCTGCCCCAACCGCAGCGCGTGGCCATCGAGCTCGCATACTTCGAGGGGTTGACGCAGAGCGAAATCGCCGAGCGGCTGGCCGAGCCACTGGGGACGATCAAGACCCGCATGCGGGCGGGAATGGAGAAGTTGCGGGGGCTGTTGGGCCCGCTGCTGGAGGGAGCGTCATGACCGACCACCTGTGGCAGGAGTACGCCGCGCCCTACGCGCTGGGTGCGCTGACGGCGGAGGATCGGACTGCCTTCGAGGCACACCTCGCCAGCTGCGACACGTGCCGGGCCGAGGTGCGGTCGTTCACCGACGTGGCCGGCCTCCTCGCCCATGGGGCGCCCGCGGCCGAGCCGCCGGCGACGTTACGCGCCCGCGTAGTGGCGGAGGCCCAGCGCGTGCGCCCCATCGTGACCCAGCGGCGTCGCGCGCCAGTCGCGTGGCTCGCCGCCGCGGCCGGACTGCTGCTCGCGCTGGGCGCCGGCGTCGAGGCATGGCGTCTCTCGGGTCGGGTGCGCGGGCTCGAGTCGAGCCTCGCCCACATCGACTCGGCGCGCGTGGCGGCCGAGTCGACGCTGGTCGCGCTCACGGGCCCCGAAGTGCATGTCGTGTCGCTCGCGGGCACCGACCGCCCGCCCACCGCACGCGTGTTCTGGAATCACGCGAAGCGACAGTTCATCGTGCTGGCCTTCGACCTGCCGGCGGCGCCGCCCGGGCGCACCTACCAGCTGTGGGCGATTGCTAACGGAAAAGCCCCGATGTCGATGGGTACCTTCAACACGAACGCGCAGGGGCGCGTCTACACGGTGCTCCCGGTCGATGCGGAGATCACGTCGCTCGGCTTCGTGGACAACTGCGGTCTCACGGAAGAGCCCGTGGGCGGCTCCCCGCAACCGACAGAGACTCCGCGCCTACTCGGCGCCTGGCACCACACCGACTAGGGCGGGGCGCAACGGTCCTTATAAGCCCCACATGCTGACCACAGTTGTGATCACTAGAACTCCGATGAGATCCAGCCACACTCCCGCCTTCGCCATCTGCCCAACCGTGACCGCGCCCGTGCCATACGCGAGCGCGTTCGGCGGCGTGCCGACGGGGAGCATGAACCCGAGCGACGAACCCAGGGCGGCCGCGGCCATCAAGCGGACCGGTTCGGCGCCCAGTGCCGGGGCGAGCGCTGCTACGAGCGGCATCGCCATTGCCGCCGTGGCAGTGTTGGACGTCAACTCGGTGAGCAACACGAAAAACAACGTGACCGCCCCAACGATTACCACTTGTGGCGCGCCGCGGAGGCCGGCGAGGTGACCGGCGAGCCACGCCGAGAGCCCGCTCTTGTCGAAGGCCGCAGCGAGGGCGAGCCCGCCGCCGAACAGCAGCAGGACGTCCCACGGGATTCGCGCCGCGGCTTCCCAGTCAAGGGCGAAGCGCCGCTGGGTGAGGGATACAGGAGCGACAAAGAGCACAAGCGCCGCGCCGATGGCGATGCCCGCGTCCGACAGCGCGGGCATCAGGTCCGCGAGCCCCGGGATTGTGAGCGCACCGAGCTGCTTGGGCTCGCGTAACACCCAGGCCGCCGCGGCCAGCGCGAGCACGGCGACGGTTACGATCGGCCCCGCGCTCCACGCGCCGAGCGACGCTCGCTCCCGCGCCACGAGCTGCTCCACGCCGCCGAGCGCGCCGCGCTGCGGGAACAGCACGCGCACGAGCAGAAACCAACACGCCGCGAGCATCAGTGCGGCAATCGGCACGCCGACGGCCATCCACTCCGCGAATCCTACAGGGTGGCCGGCCAGGTTCGCCGCGGCGGCGGCGAAGATCGCGGTCGGCGGTGTGCCGATGAGCGTCGCCACGCCACCGATGGACGCTGCGTAGGCCATCCCGAGCACGAGCGCCGTCCCAAATGAGGCCGCCCGCTCCGGCGCCTCGCGTCGAGCCAGCTCGATGAGTGCCACGGTGGTGGGAAGCATCATGGCGGCGGTGGCGGTGTTCGAGATCCACATGCTCACAAACGCGGTCGCGAGCATCACCGCCAAAATCACGCGGGGCGTGTCGGTGCCCACCCTGGCGATGACGGTGAGGGCGAGCCGCCGGTGCAAGCCCCACCGCTCGCTCGCTGCCGCAAGGAAGAAGCCACCAAGAAAAAGAAAGATGATTGGATCGGCATACGACGCGGCGACTTGATCGATTTTCCCGATCCCGGCGAGCGGGAGCAGGAGGAGCGGGAGCAGGGCTGTGGCAGCCAGCGGCACGACGGCGGTGAGCCACCAGACGGTCATCCACGTCGCGAGCGCGGCCACACGGTTGGCGGGTTCCGATGCGACCGGTCCCAGGACCAATACCAGAGCGGCCGCGAGCGGCCCGGCGGCGAAACCGCCCCAGCGCCGCAGCAGGTCGTTCATTTCGCTGCGCCGCGGCGTTGCCGTGAACGCCTCGAGTATGCCAAGGTGCCGGAAAGTAATGACAGTATGTAGCGCCAGCGAGCATCGTCGAGCTGAAGAGCGCGGCGCAATCCGATCCCTCCCGACGGGCGTAGAGACGATGTCACTGCTCTACGCCCGTCGTCCTTTTTGGAGGAGTCCACCCATGAATTGGAAGTCGTTGCTGCGCCCGAAGCGGCTCGCGGCCGTCGCCCTCGTGGCGACCTGCGCCGCAGGCGCCGTCGGCGTCGCCCTGGCTTCGGATCACCAGGACACGCCCGACGTCGAGCTGAATCCCGAGATGGACATGACCGATCTGTACGTGTTCCCGAGCCCCACCACGGGGCGCATCGTGCTGGTCATGAACAGCTGGGGCGTGTTATCGCCGGCCGAAACCCCGACGACCTACTTCGATCCGAACATCCTGTATCAGTTCAAGATCGACAACAACGCCGACGGCATCGAAGACCGGGTCATTCAGGTGACCTTCAACGGGTATAGCGGGGCCCAGACGGTCGAGGTCCGTGGACCCGTGGCGCCGCCGGTGGTGGGCGCGATGATGAACAAGGTCTCGACGGCGGCGCCCAGCGTAACAGGCGCGACGCGCACCACGATCGGCTCCGCCTCGGGGATGCAGGTGTATGTAGGGCCCCGGGACGATCCGTTTTTCATCGACTTGGAGCAGTTCTTTCGCATCATCCCGGACCGCAAGCCGGTAACCGGCCCGCTGTCGCAACTGCCCGAAACGCCGAGCGCCAGCTCCTGGCGCACCCCGGGTGTCGATTTTCTCACTGGGTTCAACGTGCAGTCCATCATCATCGAGCTACCCGTGAGCGACCTCACGGGCACGTCCGGACCGAATTTCGGCGTCTGGGCGACGATGAGCCGCTAACCGACCGATGACAAGGAGTCATGCGATGAACCTGACCACCATTTCGCGCCGGATCGGACGGCGGCTGCTCGTGTCCGCCGCGTGCGCCGTCGCGATCGTGTCCGCCGGGTGCAGCGACGAGAATGTCGTCATCACCAATCCGGACCGGACGTACAACCAGGTCCAACGCCTGGGCAACCCGCTGGTCTCCGAGGTGTTTCTCGCCAAGCGTGACCACGGCTTCCACGGCGCGACCGCTCCAACGATCGACGTGGCGGCGTTCACGCCGATCATCCGCGGCTTCGTGGACAACGTCGCGGGACGCGACACGACCGTGGGCAAGACGCTCGCTGCCGTGCTGCTGCCCGATGAGCTGATCGTCCAGTCCGACAAGGCGACCAACACGGCCGGCTGGCTCACCTGGGCCCTGGCGAACGGCTGGGGCGGCCGGAAGCTCGACGACGACGTCGTGACGGCCGGTTTGCAGGCCGTGTTCGGGGCGCTGCTAGACCAGAACAACACCAGCCCAGGCCTGGCGGACGACAACGTGGACGCGAACGATGTCGCCTTCGGCACGACGTTCCCGTACCTCGCCGCCGCTCACTGACCCTGACTCCGACGAGGGACACGTGCGGGTGCTCCCGAAACGGCCGATCCTGGTAACCCTGTCCGCGGGCTTCGCGCTCGCGGCAGGGTTACTCGGCGTGCTGGCGGTGCGGCAGGGGTCGGGCGCCCCGCCGGAGCCGGTACGCGACGAGTCGAAGATTCGCGAACAGAACATCTCGTTTTACGAATGGCGCTTGAGCCGCGACCCGACGAGCGCCTTCGACCGCGCGCAGCTGGGTGCACTGCATCTGCAGCGCGGGCGGGAGACGGGCGATCCCGAGGATGTACTGCGCGCCGAAGCGTTGGCGCGCGGCTCACTCGCCGATCGCGACACGCGCAACGCCCGCGGGTACAGCACGCTCATCTCCGCACTGATGACCCAGCACCGGTTCGCGGAGGCGCGCGCGGTGGCCGAGCGGCTCGTCGCGCTCGATACGGCAGACGTGTCGGCGCGCGCCGTTCTCGGAGAGATCCACATGGAGTTGGGGGAGTACCACGCGGCGCGCCGCATTTTCGGCGCGCTCTATGCTCGGCGGTCCAACCTCGCCGTCGCGCCGCGGCTGGCGCGTTGGCTCGAGCTCCAAGGACAGATCGAGGAGGCGCGCCGGCTGCTGACCAACGCGCGAGACACCGCCGTGACCCGACCCAAGCTGCCGCGGGAGCAGCTGGCGTGGTTCCACCTGCGCGTGGGAGATCTCGAGCTGCGTGGGGGCCATCTCGGCGCTGCCCGCTCGGCATTCCGCGCTGGCCTCGCAGTCGCTCCCCAGGATGCGCGACTCCTCTCCGCGATGGCCCGCCTCGAGGTCGCCCGTGGCCGATGGCGGCGGGCGGTCGAGCTCGGTGAGCGCGCGATCGCGATCGCTCCCGATCCCGCGACCCTGGGCCTGATCGGTGACGCGTACGCGGCCCTCGGAGACTCGGCGAGGGCCGAGGAGTACTTCCACACGATGGAAGTTGTCACGCTGGCGCAGCCGGGCGGCTTCCATCGGGCCTGGACACTGTTTCTGCTGGACCACCAACGCCGTGTTCCCGAGGTGCTGGCGCAAGTCCAAGAGGAGATCCACTCCCGGCGCGACATCTACGGCTGGGACCTGCTCGCCTGGGCGCTGCACCACGCGGGGCACGATCGCGAAGCGCTTCCTGCAATGGCACAGGCGCTCGCACTCGGTACCGAGGACGCCATGCTGTTCTATCACATGGGTTCAATTCAGTGGGCGCTCGGTCACCGGGTGGCCGCGAGACGGCATATGGCGCGCGCGCTGGCGATCAGTCCCACCTTCCACCCGACGCAGGCGGGCGCCGCCCGCGCTGCCCTGGAGGCGCGCTAAGTGTCGGAGTTCCTTGCGTTCGCTGGGCTGGGGTTCCGCCACATCGCGAACTCCGCGGCGGCGGACCACGTCTTGTTCCTCCTCGCCCTCGCCGCCATCTACCGGCCGCGCGATTGGCGTGACGCCCTCTGGGTGGTGACCGCGTTCACGGTGGGGCACTCGATCACGCTCGCTCTGGCGGTCACCAACACCCTGGCGCTTCCCACCGCGTGGGTCGAGTTCCTGATCCCCGTGACCATCGTCGCGACCGGAATCGAAAACCTCCTCGTGCATGACCGCGCGCGCTCCTTGTGGGGCGGGCGCTATCGACCGGTGTTCTCGGGACTGTTCGGGCTGGTGCATGGGGCGGGGTTCGCCAACTTCTTGAAAGAGCTGTTCGTCGAGCGGGTAGCCGTGCCGTTATTCGGCTTCAACGTCGGCATCGAACTGGGACAGGTGCTGGTGCTGCTTATGGCGGCGCTCGTGTTCCTGGGCGCGGACGCGGTGCTGGAACGGCTCCGGCGACGGGCCTCTTGGCCAAGCGCCTTGCGGCTGCGCGTCGTGGGCGTGTCCGTAACGGTGATCCTGGTGGCAACCCGCTGGGCGGTGGAGCGCAGCCCGTGGTGAATCCTTTGGTGCGGGTCCTCCTGCTTGCAGGTCTGCCGCAGGCGCCGCACCCACTGCACTCCACCCTCACCACTATCGCCTGGGAATCCCGAACGCACACCCTTCAGCTGGCCGTTCGGGTGTTCACCGAGGATCTCGCGGATGCCTTGGCCCGCGGAGCGGTCCCCTCGGATTCGGCGGCCTGTCGGTACGCGCGCTCGGCGCTCACGTTGCGGGACCGGACGGGACGATCGCTCGCGACCGAGCGGTGTACGATCGAGCGCACCGGCGACGTGATGTGGATCCGGCTCGAAGCGCCTGCCGCGGAACCGACGGGGTTCCGGCTGCTGAACTCGTTTCTGTTCGAACTGTTCGACGACCAAGTCAATGTCGTGCAGGCGACTTTGCGTGGGCGAATGCGAACCATGTTGTTCACGCGCGGGGACGGGCTCAAACCAATCGCCTGAGCGCTTCCCGGACCGTCCTTGACGCCCAGCCGCACGCCGAGTACAAAACCTTCCTGGAAAACGATCGACAGGAGCCGCATGAGGACCCGGAAGGGATTGTCGGTATTGTCGGTGGGGCTCGCCTGTATCGGGGGAATGCCGGCGTATGCCCAGCAGCCCGATACGGTGCTCACCACGTACACTCTGCCCGTGCTCACGGTCTCTGCCACCCGCACCACCCTCCCGCTTGCGAAGGTCCCCCTCTCGATCCAGATCGTCGGACGCCAGCAGATCAATCGCGCCCGCCCCACCTGGGGGCTGGATGAAGCGCTCGCCGGCGTCCCCGGGGTCTTCGTCGCGAACCGGTACAATTTCTCGCTCGATCAGCGCATCTCGATCCGTGGCTTCGGCAGTCGGTCCGCGTTCGCGGTGCGGGGGATCAAGGTCCTGATCGACGGCATTCCTCAGACCCTGCCCGACGGCCAGGGCCAGCTCACGAACCTCGAGCTTGGCGATGTGGATCGGATCGAGGTCTTGCACGGGTCGGCGTCCGCGCTGTACGGCAACGCCTCGGGCGGCGTGATCAACATCTGGACCAACCGGCAGCCGGCGGAGCGGCTGCGGACGGAGCTGCGCTTCATCGCGGGTCGGTTCGATCGACACGCCGGTCGGACATGGAACAAGTGGCAGTCTACTACCGCGGTGCGAGTCGGCACGGGCAACGCGCAATTCTCGGTGTCACGGTTGGACTACGAGGGAGAACGGGACCACAGCGCGGCGGATATTCGGAACCTGAGCACGCGGCTGCAGCTCCCCTTGGCGACCGGGTGGTCGGTGGCCGCGGTTGCAGCGGTGGGAGACGACCCCAGGGCCGACAACCCAGGGTCGCTCACCCTGGCCGAGCTGCAAGCCAACCGCGATTCCGCTCCGGCACTGAACCTGAGCAGCCATGCCGGTAAGGACGTGTCGCAGCTGCAGGCCGGCTTCACCGTGCGCCGAGAGCTGTCGGGCGGTGGAGAGGCGGCCGTGACGGTCTTCGGCCTGAAACGCGACCTCAAGAACCCTACCACGTTCGCCTTCGTGGACCTGGGCCGGGCGGCCTATGGCGCACGCCTGTCAGTGAGCCGTTCGATCGGCCGCGACCGATTCGCCCAGCAGCTCACCCTCGGGTTCGACTTCCAGCGTCAGCGCGACGATCGCGTCAACTCCGGCAACGTAGCTGGGCGTCCGGACACCGTGCGCGCCCTCGACCAACTCGAGCACGTGACCGAGATCGGTCCGTTCGTGCAGAACGCGCTGCAGCTCTCCTCGCGCGCGACGCTGACGGCCGGGCTGCGCTACGACTGGGTGACATTCCGGGTCACCGACAGGCTCGTGACTGCGGCGAACCCCGACGACTCGGGCGAGCGCCTCATGCGGGCGCTGTCGGGCTCGCTGGGGCTCGCCGTGAATCCAGCGCGCGACGTGACCATCTACGCAAACGTCGGGTCCTCGTTTGAAACGCCCACCACGACCGAGCTTGCCAACCGACCCGACACCGCCGGCGGCTTCAACCCGGCGCTCGATCCGCAGACGGCGTGGACGTACGAGGCGGGCGCCCGCGGCACGGCGTCCGGCCGGGCCAACTGGAACGTGGCCGTGTTTCAAGCGAACGTCGCGAACGAGTTGATCTCATACGAAGTGCCGAGCTCGCCCCAGCGACGCTTTTTCCGGAACGCGGGCACGGCGCGGCACCGCGGCCTGGAAGTCGGCGGCGAGATCAACGTCCTGCCCGGTTTGGCGCTGGGCGGGGCATACACCTACTCGGATTTCCGTTACATGAAATACGCGTTCAGTCCCGACACCACGACCACGTTCGTGCTCGATGGGCGGACCCTGCCGGGAATTCCTTCGCACGCCGTTCACGTGACGCTCAGGGCGCAGCCAAGCGTCGCGCGAGGCGCCTGGATCGAGATCGAAACCGCGCACGCATCGGGCTATTTGGTGGATGACACCCTTGCGGTGCGGACGAGCCCATGGTGGATGACGACGGCGCGGCTCGGTTGGGAGGGGCGAGTGGGGAGAACGCGCCTCGCCCCGTTCTTCGGGATCAACAACGTGTTCAACCGGCTCTATGTGGGTTCCGTGGTGATCAACGCGGCCCGGGGTCGCTACTACGAGCCGGCGCCGGGTCGAAACGTGTACCTGGGGTTTTCATTCGGGGCAGGGCGATAAACTGGCGTCGTCGCGAGGCTTACCGACGCCGCCTTGACACTCTACGCGACGGGCGTATCTCTATCTCGAACTGGAGGTTGCAGCATGGACGCCCCCGAGTTCCAACGCCTCGCTGAAATCGAGGTGGATCTCGTGAAGCCGGAGCGGAACGGGTACATACTGACCGGGCAGGGAGTCGATCGCGCCGAGTACCGGCTTGACGTCCATTTTGATATGCCCCTCGACGCCCGGACGAGAGTCGTACTGGGTGAGTTACTTGCCCAATCCGAGTTGAAGATCTGGCGCCGGCCACCGCCGGCGCGCGCGAACCCGCCTCTGCGCCGTGACCGGGCTCACCGGACCCCGCGCCGGCGCGTCACCGCTGACTGACCCCGCCGGGACTATCCTGGGAACCCTGGTCGGAGCAGGCGGCACGTGTATTGCTTCAGCCGAGAGGAGCCGATGATCACCTCCCGCTCGCGCGCACTGGCTGTCGCCATCGCGTGCGTGATGCTCGCCGCCTGCGCCTCGGGCAGTGCCCGCACGGCGTCGCTCAGCCCGGCCGACCTGGCCGCGCTCGAGGCACAACGCGCCCAGCACCCGACCGACCCCGATCTGAATTTGCGGCTCGCCAAAGCGTACGTCGCGGCGAACCGCTATCCCGAAGCCCGCGCGGCGCTGGGCAACGTGCTGCTGCAGCAGCCCGAGAACCGCGTGGCCCGCGCCTATCTTGGTTTCACGTACGAGGGGCTGCAGCAGTTCGACTCGGCGCGCGCGGTGTACGGTGCCCTGCTCGCCGGGAACCCCGGTGGAGAGGTGCGCCAACTCTTGAACGGGCGTCTCGCCCTGCTTGCCCGCAAGGAGTTGCACGCGTCCGCCCGGGCGGCGCTGGCGCAGGAGGCCGAATTGGGCCGGTCGCCCCCCGACCCGACCACGGTCGCCGTGTTCCCGTTCCGCTATACCGGTCAGGATTCCACGCTACGCCCGCTGGAGCGCGGGCTTGCCGCGCTCGTCGTGAGCGATCTCTCGCACGTGCGCAGTCTGCGGCTCGTCGAGCGTGAGCGGCTGCAGGCGCTGCTCGACGAGATGCAGCTCACGTCCTCGGGCCGCGTCGATCCGGCCACCGGCGCACGCTCGGGCCATTTGGTGGGCGCGGGCCAGGTGGTGCAGGGCCAGTTCCAAGACGGGCCGAACGCCGTTGTGCGCCTCGACGCAGCCATGGTTCGCGCCACCGACGCGCAAGTGGCGGCCACGGGATCCGGGCAGAATCAGTTGAGCATGCTGTTCGACTTGGAGAAATCAGTGGTGTTCCAGCTGCTCTCCAAGATGGGCGTCCTGCTTACTCCCGCCGAGAGCATCGCGATCAGCGAGCGACCCACGCGCGACCTGCAGGCGTTTCTGCTCTACAGTCGAGGGCTCGAAGCGCAGGATCGCGGTGATTTCGGTGCGGCGAGCGTGAGTTTCCGCGCTGCCGCGCGGCGCGACCCGAGCTTCCAGGCCGCGGCCCAGCAGGCGCAGTCGAGCGAAGCAGCGCAGACGGCCAGCGGCACAGGGGACGCAGACATCGCGACCATCGTCGGCGGTGGTACACCCCCCAGCACCGCCTCTTCGAACGCGAACACCGCGCTGACGCTCGCCATCAACAACGCTGTCCCGAGCGGCGCTTCGATCGTGGATGTGACCCCCACCACGGGATCGATCACTCCACCCTCGCGACCCGATCCGGTGTGCGAAGTCGCAGGGTGCCAGGGGCCGGGCGGCAACCCGGGCCTGATCGGCACCATCATCATCATCATCCGGCGCCCCTAAGGAAACGACCATGCGGACTCGACTCGTTCTCCTGGCGATCGGCGCCGGCGCTACGCCACTGGCGGCGCAGGGATCCACCGCTCTGTACACACGATGGAATACGCTCGCGGGATTCGAATACCAGCGCTACGGCTTCAGCGACAGCGTCGGCACCAATGGTGTAACCAGCGTGTCGCAGTGGAGCATCCCGCTTGTGCTGGTGGCTCCGATCGGTCGTCAAATGTCGGTCGACGTGACGACCCACCTCGCGCACAACTCGGTCACGGGATCCACGACCCAGACCTTCACCGGGCTGACCGACACCCAGCTTCGGTTGCTCTATACGCTGGGTCGCGATCGCGCCGTTGCCTCCCTGTCGATCAACCTGCCGACCGGAACGCACTCGTTCACGACCTCTGAGTTCGTCGTGTCCAGCTCGATGAGCTCGCCGTTCCTCTCATTTCCGGTGAGCAGCCTGGGGACCGGTTTCGCCGTGACCGGCGGCCTCGCCTACGCGGTTCCCACCGGCGGGTGGAACCTGGGGTTCGCGGGCAGTGTGCGCTACGCGTCCAGCTACGAGCCGTTCAGCGACCAACCGGTGACCTACTCCCCCGGTCTGGAAGCGCGACTGCGCGTCGGCGCCGATCGACTCATTGGTCAGCGGGCGCGGCTCCTGCTCGGTGCGACGTACAGTACGTTCTCCACAGACCAATTCTCCGGATCGGGCCTGGTGAGCGGCTGGTTCAATCCTGGGCCTCGGTTTATCGCCGACGTGGGATACACGTACACGTGGGGTCGCACCACCCTCGGCGTCGGCATCTGGGACTTCTACCGGGCGGCGGGGAGCGACGGCAGCTCACCGAGCGTGGACACCAAGGAGAACGTGTTCAACGCAGAGCTGCGGGTGGGGCATCAGATGTCGCCGCGTCTCGTGCTCGAGCCGTTGGTGGCATTCCGGCAGTGGAGCCCGGGCGACCTGCGCGGCGGCCGCCTGTTCACGTTCGGCGCGAACGCCCGCGTCGGCATCAACGATCAATTCTCGGCTACGGCCACGGCGCGGTTCGGTCCCGGCTGGGTGTACGACCCAACGCCGGGCCGCAGCGGCAAGACGGATTTGACCGCCACCGGCCTTTCGGTCCTGGTGCGCTATCAGCGTTAAGGAGAAGGCGAGCGTCGCAATTCTTGACGGTCCCCGGGGTGAGTTGTAGGTTGGCGCGACCTTCAACGGCGGAGTGACGCGCCCGAATGCCAGCTGAACTCGGCGGCTCGCAGATTTCCTCGCTGCTCGAGGCTCTCCCAGGGATTGCGAGCGTGCTGCGCAGTCCCGTTGCCGACGCCTTGGTCAAGGCAATCCGGGGAGCGGCGGGGATCGGCGAGTTTGAAGTCGAGGATGCCGAGGAGTTGGTGCGGTATGCCGTGCGTCGCGGGCTGATCGGCCCCGACGAGGGCGACCGCGTCCTGTCGGACGTGCAGACAGCGTTGAAGGTGAAGCGCAAAGCGGCGCGCGGCACCAAGACGAAGCCGACAAAGAAGCCTGAGAAAAAGCGGAAGTCTCGCCGCTGAGTGGGGTTGTGGTTCGAGCGTTACGGATCGGGGCCGGCGTTGCGCTGGCCTTTCTCGTCCTGACGTGCAGCGACGAGCAGGTCGCCGGGCCCCAGCGGCCCGGCGCGCTGCGGCTTGACCTCAGCGCGCTGACCGGCCCCGCGGCGTCCGGTGAGCCGGACATTCCGCTCGACAGCATCGTCGTCATCTTCCGGCCGGCCGGGCAGTCGACCATCGCGTACGACACCACCATCATTCCCGTGGGCTCGCAGGTGCAGGGCGACTCGGCGGTGCTGGCGTTGTCGGTTCCCCTCAGCCAGTCGTCCGAGACCTTCGACGTGGACGTTCAGGCCTACGGCGCTGACGTCATGTGGTACCGCCTCACGACCACCCTCACCATCAACTCAGGCCCGAATCCCACGCCGGCGCCGTTCACCGCTCGTTACGTCGGCACGGGGGCGAATGCGGGAAGCATCCAGGTGCTGCCGGCCGACACCACAGCCGAAGGCGGCACGCCATTCACGCTGCACTCCGTGGTCTACGACTCCTCCAACACGCCCCTCGCGGGCGTGCCGGTCGGCTATCGGCTGAGCGACTCCACGCGCGGCGTGGTGAACGTCAATTTCCTCACGGCGACGTTGATGGGGGCCACGAACGTGCGGGACAGCGTGTGGCTGATCGCCGAGACGCCGACCCACATCAAGGATTCGACGCGGGTGCATTTCGAGCCACCTGCCGCCGCGCTTGCCAAAGTTTCCGGTGACCTGCAAAGCGGACCGGTCGCCGTGCCTTTGCCGCAGCCGCTCTCGGTGCAAGTGCGGGACGCGCTCGGCGCGCCCTACAAGAAAGGAAGGGTGGTCGCGTGGAGCGTGACCGCGGGCGCCGCCAACCTGTCGGCCACCTCCACGGCCAGCGACTCGGCGGGGAACGCGTCGGTGACGGTGACCCCCACGGCCTCCGGCGCCCTCACGGTGCAGGCGGCCTCGACGGGGCTCACCGGGTCGCCGGCGACGTTCACCGCGACCGTGACGTCAACCGCACCGACCGCCATCGTCAAGGATTCGGGCGATGCTCAGACCGACACGGCCGGTCTCGCGCTCGCTCAGCAGCTCGTGGTGCGGGTGACTGACGCGAGCGCAAACCCAGTGAGCGGCACGCAGGTGACCTGGTCAGTCGTGCTCGGTGGCGGTGCGCCGAGCCAGACCACGACCCTCACCGATGCCGCGGGACGTGCGCGCGTCACGTTTACTCTCGGCCAGACAGTCGGTCCCAATTCGATCACGGCGACGGTTGCCGGCCTCGCGCCCGTGACGTTCAACGCCACCGGCGTCGCGGGGCAGCCCGCCAGTGTCACCAAGATCTCCGGGGACAATCAAAGTGGGGCGGGAGGCGCCGCGCTCGCCCAGCCGCTGGTGGTCGAGGTGCGCGACGGCTTCGCCAACCCGGTTCCCACCGCCACGGTGAACTGGACGACGACAGACGGCGGGTCGTTCGCCCCGGCAAGTGGCCCGTCGGGCGTCGACGGCCGAGCGCAGACTACGTGGACCCTCGGTTCCACGGCGCCGAGTCAGACGGCGACCGCGACTGTGGGGGCGCTGACGCCGGTGACCTTCTCGGCGACGGCCAGCATTGGGTCGCCCGCGCTGAGTCTGTCGTTCGCTGGGGTTCCGGGTGTCGGCATCGGTCTGTCGGCGAAAGTCTATGTGGACATCAATCAGACGGCACCGGTGGGCGGGAGTGCCGTCACGGTGGCCAGCGGGAACACTTCCTTGTTCACCGTTGCCCCCGGGAACCTGACGATCCCGCAAGGCATGACCCGGGATAGCGTGACGATCACTGGCGTGTCTTCCGGCCAGGCGGACCTGACAGCGAGCGCCGCAGGCTACACGTCTGGCACGCTGCCTGTCGTCGTCCAAAACAGGAATATCAGCGTCCCGCAGAACCTGAATGTTCCCTACGGCCAAACCGCGTCCCTGCCGGTACAGCTCCCGGCGCCGGCCCCGGCTGGCGGGGTCACCTTCAGCGTCGTCTCGAGCGCGCCTGGGAACGTGAGCGTCGCGACCCCGTCGGTCACCATCCCCGCCGGCGGACAGACAGCCAACGCCACGTTGAATGGCGTGCTACCCGGCCCGGCCACGATTACAGTGTCCAACGCGGCCTACTTGAATGGTGTCACCAATGCCGCGACGACGGCCTCGCTGAACATCGTTCAGTCTTCGGCCTTGCTGAATGCGAGCTTCGGCGCGTCGATCACGATCAATTTCGAAAGCAGTGGCGTGCCAGCGGCGGCGCCGGCGCCGGGGATCAGCGTGAGTCTGACTCCTTCAGACCTCACATGCGTGGCGGCTACCTCACCCGTTACGATTGCCACCGGGCTGGTCAATACGACCGCGACACTCACCTACGGTGGGTCCGCGACGCTGCCCTGCACCACGAAAGTCCTGGCTCAGGCCACCAACCTCCTGGCGGACAGCATCAACGCGACGGTGAACCCGCTTCCCGGCATCACGGTGAACGCGGTGACAGTGGGGAGCGGGTTACAGGTCGCGGCCAGTGGCAGCCTGGGTGCCTCGAACCACGGTGGCACGACCGTGACGCTGACCAGCGGCGACAACAACCTGTTGCTCTCCACCAGTGCGTCGGTGGCCGGCAGCAGCTCGATCAACGTGTTCGTGCCCAACAACAACACCGTCTTCAGCTACACGGTGCAGGCGTTGGAAGGGCAGACCGGGACGACGCCGGTGACGGTGACCGCGACGGCGCCAGGCTTCGCCAGCGGCAACGGGACCGTCTCGCTGGTGCAGGGGGCGATCGACCTGATCGGGGTGCCCACCAGCACGACGACCCTGTCGCCGACCAACAACATCTACGCCCGGACCGGGATCCCCAACTCGCAGACGACGCCGGCGTTCTTGA
>CAZQWQ010000022.1:0-4696 GCA_964596925.1 uncultured Gemmatimonadaceae bacterium
CTGCAGCTGACGCGCCGCCGCCCCGGGGCCTGCCAGGGCTTCCAGCCGGCGGGCGGCCGGTTGAGTCGCAAGAGCGCCGGCCGCCCGCCAGAGTACCATCGCAGTACACGGGCGGCGCGCAGCTGAGCGCCGGTCCGTTAGCCGGCGCCACGATCTACCGAGCTTGCGCGGACTGCCGGAATAGGACAGCCTTTCCTCGTGAGTGTTCTGTCGCCCGAGCGAATCCGGGAGCTGACTGCGACGGAGCGGATCGAGCTGATCGAGCTGCTCTGGGAGAGTTTCGTCGAAGATCCGGATGCCCTCCCCGTAACCGAGGAGCAGCGCGCGGAGCTCCGGCGCCGCCTCGCCGAGCACGAGCGCGATCCAGCTGCCGCGAAGCCCTGGTCTGAGGTCCGAGCCGAGCTCGAACGAGAGTGAGAATCCGCCTCACCCCCGAGGCGCGGACCGATGTCGCCGAGGCCCACCTTTGGTACCGCCAACGAGGGCCGGGGTTGGACCGCAGATTCCTCGACTCAGTCGAAGCCTGCGTAGACTCCATCTCCGAACATCCCGAGCGCGGCGCGGTCGTCGAAGGCACAGTTCGTCGGCTCCTGTTGCGCGGCTTCCCGTACGGCGTCTTCTACGCCCTCTACCCAAACGAAGCCGTTGTCATTGCGTGCCTCCACGGAGCACGGAACCCCCAGGTCTGGCGTCGGAGGGGCGCCGGCTAACAACGCGCTGCAGCTGACGAGCCACAGCTCGCTCCAATCGGACCGTGGTAGAGTCTGGCGGCGGACATCACTGTTTCAGCGCCGGCTCGGAGGCGCTGTGGCTCGCAGCTGAGCGCTGATCCGTTAGCCCTCGCCCAAGAATGCAGGAGCCATGTCGAAGAAGCAGACCGAGCAGCTCGAGGGCGCGCAGTTCGTCAGGTACTTTGGTCCCATCCTCGATGCTCTTCGCACGCTCGGCGGGTCCGGCACCCCGAGCGAGGTCGTTCAGCAAGTGGCCGGTGACCTCGCTGTGTCGGACGATGTCCAGGCCGAACTCACGGAGTCCGGATCACCTCGCTTCCCGAACCAGGTGGCCTGGGCTCGCTTCTACCTGACACGCGAGGGGCTACTTGACAAGTCGAAGCGCGGGGTTTGGAGCCTGACCGACCGCGGCCAGCAGACACATCTCACATCCGCCGAGGCTCGGCAGCTCTTCCTGAAGTGGGTCAAAGTGTTCCGAGACGAACGCCAGAAACAGAAGGGCGCTCCGCCTCCCTCCGCCGACCAACCTGCCCCGGAGACAAGCCAAGCCACCTCCAGCAACCACCGCGAAAGGCTCTTGGCCATTCTTCTCTCGCTTCCCCCGAGCGGCTTCGAGCGTCTCTGCCAGCGTCTGCTTCGCGAGGCCGGTTTCATCCAGGTGGTGGTCACGGGGCGCAGCGGCGACGGCGGAATCGACGGGCATGGCACACTCCAAGTCAATCCGTTCGTCAGCTTCAAGGTGCTCTTCCAGTGCAAGCGCTATTCGAAGTCCGTCTCCCCGACCCAGGTCCGAGATTTCCGCGGGGCAATGCAGGGGCGCGCCGACAAAGGCATCGTTCTCACAACAGGCACCTTCACGAACGAAGCGCGCCGCGAAGCGTCACGCGACGGCGTACCGCCCATCGAGCTTGTCGACGGCGAAAAACTCCTCGACATGTTCGCGGAGCTCGAGCTGGGTCTCCGGCCAGTTACCGCGTACGAGCTCGATGACGCGTTCTTCGAAGAGTTCGGGCAGAAGAAGGGCGAGGCCTAACAAGCGGCTGCAGCTGACACCAAACAGCTCGGTTCAATCGAAGCGTGGTAGCATTCTGGCGTCGAGCGGCTCAGCCTCAGCGTTGCCGGTCAGCGCTGTTTGGTGCAGCTGAGCCGCGATCCGTTAGGCAGCGCAGAGAAGCACATGCTTACTCGCGAGCAGGTTGAGGCGCTTTCTCCACTCGCGCAGGCGTTCCTGGAAGTGTTCCGCCAGGAACTACCCGGACCCTTCCGCGAACAGGTCACCGACCGGCTCGTCGTCACCATTCCGGCTTCCCATAGTGCGGTCGGCGATCTCATCGTCTCCGATGACGGCGACCAGATCACACTTCAGGTGGGTAGCCTCTTTCACTGGCACTTCTATCTAAGGCCGCCATACTCGTCGGAGACACGCTCAGCAGAGCAGGTGTCATACGAAGCCGTCGACTTCATTCGTGAGCTGCTAGCAGACGCGATTCTTATCCGGGTCGACTTCGCTTCCGGCCAGCCTGGTGTCTCCAGCGCAGTGTCGACTTCAGCCCCCGAGACTCCTCGATCCTCTACAGAGCGTGACTTTACATGGTCTGGCCCGCGGTCTCCCAGCGGCGGAAGCGCTGCCTAACAAGGCATTGGAGCTGACCGGCCGCCACTCCGCGACCTGCGGGGTCCGCCAGCCGGCAGCCGCCCGGGTTCAGGGTGGGTCCGCCGGGCGGCCGCCGGATGGAACCTGGTACACTCACGGGCGGCCGGCAGCTCAATGCCCGGTCCGTTGGGCGGCGCGGCGAGGAGGTGTGGTAATGCGAAGGGTCGTCTTCCTGTCGTTGCTTATGGCGCTGCCTGCTCTTGCGCATGGCGCACGGGCCGAATCGCCGATTCTTGAGGGCAACGTATTTGACACGCACACGGGCGCCCCGCTGCGCTCGGTGGAGATCATTTTGTCGACCGGTGGCTCCCTTGAGACCTCGGTCGCTCGCCCGGTCGAGACCGACAGTCACGGGTTCTATTCGGTCCGAATACCCGATCGAGAGCTGGGCGAGTCGCTCCAGATCACTGCCACGTGTCACACGCGTACGAACCAGGCAATTCGCGACATCAAGGCTGGGGAAACCCATCCTCTGTTCGTTCGCCCGGAGACGATGCGCCGCGACCTCTACCTCCCAGTCTTCCGACAGACCTCGGCGAGGCACTGCGAAAAGATCCTGCACACGCTCGGGCCATAGTGGCGCGCCGCCCAACAAGGCGTTGCAGCTGACGCGCCGCCGCCGGTCGGCTTGCGGGGACCTCCAGCCGGCGGGCGGCCGGGTTCGGGGTCGACTCGCCGGCCGCCCGCCGGTCGTGGCATCATCGGTGCACGGGCGGCGCGCAGCTGAACGCCGGTCCGTTAGGCCGCGTCCCGCTCGGCACCCTCCACCGGGTTCATTCAGAACGTCTCTTCTCTCCGGACCGGCTCTCCGCTCCCCCGCCACCTCAGCTTCCACGTCCTCACTCCGGTCGACCGCTCGCTCTCGGCCGGCTCCCCGAGCTCGTTGCCCCGCACTCCGAGCGAGCGCTTGGTTCTCCGGTTGGGAGAGCGCAAGTTGCCCCGTGGAGTCCGGCGGCGCGGACTTAGGCTCTCCGAGACACCGTTTGCGACGGAGTCTTGAGCAGGCGGAGCCTGCGGGGGAGCGGCGCTATGGGAGGATCCAATCGCTGTTTCTCGACCGCGCCCAAGGGAGTCCTCGTGCTCACCGCGAGCACGCGCCGCTCGAGCTCCAGCGGGTAGGGGAGCGACCGAGCTCCGAGCGACCAGGCGCGCTTCAGTGGGGAGAGTTCCGGCTCGGGCTCGCGGGCTTCGGTGGCGGGGGGTGGTGCGGGGGGCGGGCCTCGGCCTAACACGGCATTGGAGCTGTCCGGCCGCCACACCGGGGCCTGCGGGCACTCTCCAGCGGCCGGCCGCCGGCGGGGCGCCCTCGGCGACCTCGATGGACTCGGCGGCGGCCGGCCGAAGTGACGGGTACATTCACGGGCGGCCGGCAGCTCAATGCCAATCCGTTAGACGGCGCACGGCGACTATCAGCGGAAGCGGAGATGGTTTGAACCTCGACCAGCTAAATCGTTGGCTGACACCGCTTGCGAACGTTGCGCTGTTGGCCGGGCTCATTCTGGTCGCCTACGAGCTCAACCAGAACAGATCGCTTGCTCGGATGGAACTCGTCAACGAAGGCAACGTGGTTCAGAATCAGATCTGGGCAAATCTCATGGGCGAACTCCCCGGAGATGTGATCGCGAGAGCGATCGAATGCCCTGAGGAGATGACCTACTCAGACTTCATGGCGATGGATGCGTTTCTCTTCACCTCGATGAACACGCTCTATCGAAACTACGAGCTAGCAGAAGAAGGCATCTTTACCGCAGAAGAGTGGCGGAAGTCAGTCGAGACTTACGCGAGCTGGTTTCTGGGAAATCCCTTTGGGCGTGCTTGGTGGATCGAGGAGGCTCGCGGCTTCTTCCCAAGCGATTTCGCGAATCACGTCGATGAGCAGATCTCTAGCGCGGAGGGCCGGGATAGCTACGCCTACTGGCTGAAGGTGAGATCGCGCCTTTTGGGCACGGAGCATTCTGCGACAGGACAGAACGGTTGCGCGGATGACGGGGACCGGACACGGTAGTGGACGCGCCGTCTAACAAGGGCTTGCAGCTGACAACAGACAGCTGGGCGTTCCCGAATTCGGTAGCGTTCTGGCGTCGAGACTCTGCGGCGTGGCATTGACGGTCAGCGCTGTCTGTTGCAGCTGAAGCCCGATCCGTTAGGCCGCGTCCCGCTCGGCACCCTCCACCGGGTTCATTCAGAACGTCTCTTCTCTCCGGACCGGCTCTCCGCTCCCCCGCCACCTCAGCTTCCACGTCCTCACTCCGATCGACCGCTCGCTCTCGGCCGGCTCCTCGAGCTCGTAGCCGCGCACTCCGAGCGAACG
>CAZQWQ010000023.1:0-9732 GCA_964596925.1 uncultured Gemmatimonadaceae bacterium
CAGCGGATACCCGAACTCCCGTCCCAGCACCGCCGCCCGCTGCGCCACTTCCTTCGCCGTGGAGAGCCGATCGAGGCGCCCCATCAGCGAGTCGGCGAGGCTGGCCGGAATGGCTTCCACACCGCGCGCCGCCCCGGGCTCCATCACCGCCTTGGTCAGCTCCTCGACGTAGAGCGGCACGCCGTCGGCGCGGGCGACGAGCGCGTCGAGGGTGGCGGCGGGCAAGCCCGTGCCCGCGAGGGTCGCGATCATGTCGCGCGCCTGGCGCTTGGTGAGCCGGGCGAGCTGCACGGTGGTCAGGTTGGAACGCGCCGGCCAGGGCGGCGTGAACTCCGGGCGCGCCGTGGCGAGGAGCAGCACCCGCGCCGTCGGGCTCTGCGCGATCAGGTGCCCCAGCAGCTCCAGCGTCGACACGTCGCACCAGTGCAGGTCCTCGACGAACAGGATCAGCGGCTGCACTTCGCTCATGGAAAGGTTCCACTGCACCAGCAGGTCGATGGTCCTGCGCCGCTGCAGCTCGGAGCTCAGCTGCAGCCGCGTGGGTGGCGGCAGGCCGAGAAAGTCCGCGAGCAGGGCCACGGTCTCCGTTGAGGCGAGCGGACCGAGTCCGACCTCCAGCTTGCCGAGCTTGTCGGCCACCGTGTCCTCGGGCGCGAACGCCAGCCCCTGCGTCGCCAGCGCGATGATCGGATGGAAGGGGGTCCCTTCCGTGTACGGCGTCGCGCCGCATTCCAGCCACGTGTGGGGCACCGCCGCCAGGTGCTCGTGCAGCTGGTAGACGAGCCGCGACTTGCCGACCCCCGCTTCGCCGAGGACGACGACGTTCTGTCCCTCGCCGTCCTGCGCCCGCTCCCAGCGATCGACGAGAGTTCCGAGCTCCATGTCGCGCCCCACGAAGCGCGTCAGGTGTCCCGCCGCGACAGCGAGGCGACTCCGCACGCCGCTCGCCTGCACGACGCGGTAAAGCGTCACCGGCTCGCGTACGCCCTTGAGCTGTTGCGGCCCTCGCTCCTCGACCACGAAGAGGCCGCTGACCAGGCGCTGCGTTGCGGCGGTGATCACCACCGTGTCGGGCTCGGCCGCGCCCTGCACGCGCGCCGCGACGTTGGTGGTGTCGCCGAGCGCCAGAACCTCGCTCTTGGCGCCACCGCCCATCTCGCCGATCACCACCGGACCGGTGTGCAGGCCGATACGCACCGCCAGGCGCGTCCCGTCGCCGGCGGCGAGAGTGGCGTTCAGCGCAGCCATCGCGTCCAGAATCGCCAGCCCGGCGCGGATCGCCCGCTCCGGATCATCCTCGTGCGCCGTGGGCCAGCCAAAGTAGATGAGTAGCCCATCGCCCAGGTACTGCGCCACGTGGCCACCGAAGCGCGTGACCTGGTCTGCACATGCTTTCTGGTACCGCGTCACCACGTCCCGCCAGTCTTCGGCGTCGAGCTGCTGCGACAGCGGCGTCGAGCCGACGAGATCGCAGAAGAGGACGGTCAGCTGCCGGCGCTCGCCGGCCGGCAACGCGGCTTCGGGCTCAGAGGGCGTCGGTGCCAGCGTACGGGGTGCGGATTCCCCGGGCGCCGCGGGCGCCCCACATTCGAGGCAGAACTTCGCGTGAGGGGGATTCTCGTGGCCGCAGGGGGAACCGCTCACAGTCACGTGGGTACCGGTGCTGCTACCCCTCAGCGGACTAGGGTACTGAGCTTGCCGAGGACCTCATCCGTTACGGCTGCCGATGCCTTCGCGATACGCCTCGCCCTTCGCGCTCGCCAATCGAGACTCTTCACCTGATCCGACAACACTACGCCGCTGACCGGCAGACCCGGCGGCAACGCCACTTCGAACGGATAACCTTTGACCTGGCTCGTAACCGGGCAGAACAGCGCCAGCCCAACGCGCCGATTGTACACCCCAGGGGAGATGACGAGCGCCGGGCGGCGCCCTGCCTGCTCGTGGCCTGCCTGCGGATTGAACTCCAACCAGACGAGGTCGCCGCGATCGGGAGCATAGCCGCGCGGCATTACCACCTCTCCCGTCCAACCGGATCACCCGTATCGACCGCGGTATGCACGTTCTTGCGTGTGACGCCCGCAAGCAGCGTTTCCAACTCATACGCCCGCGCTTCCAAAGGTGCGACGACCAGGCGGCCGTGGCTAACCGCCAACATCACGGTTGTGCCTTCTTGGACGCGCGCGTTCCTCGCCAATCCCTTAGGAATTCGCAGTCCCAGACTGTTACCCCATTTTCGGATCCTCGTAATCACCTCTCGCGCCTCCGTATATACATCGGATATACCGTCCAGCCCGCCCCGTCAATCGCGCAGCTCTTCCAGTAGCGCCTGCGCGTCTTTCAGATCTCGCGTGGCGAAGCCTTCGGTGAACCAGGCGTAGAGCGGGGCGAGGAGGGCGCGGGCGGCGTCGCGTTTGCCCTGGCGCCGCCAGAGCCGCGCCAGGCTGGTGGCGGCGCTCGGCGAGGCCGGGATCCTCCGGCGTGGTCGCGGCTGCTCCTGGCCTGCGATCGCTTCCCGCAGGCGCCCGCACGGGCGTACCGCTCAACGGCGTGCTGCAGCCGCCGCAGAACTTCTCGCCGGGCTGGTTCGCCGCGCCACACGACACGCAGCCCGGCGTGAGCGCGGCCCCGCATTCCGCGCAGAACCGGCGGTCGCCGAGGTTGTCGTGGTCACAGGACGGGCAGTGCATCGCGTAGCGTCTCGGGTGCGGGGACTATCACGACGGACACAAATGCCAGAACGAGCAGCAATCGGTGGAAGCGGACACTTTGTGCTGAATCGGGACGGATGGGACGTCAAGAATCATGCGGGTGCTGCACGAACTGCTCCAATCTGGAGCGTGTTCGGCATGCGACCACTCGGGCTCTCTGGTGTCACTCCGCGGCTCTCACCGTGAG
Organism: uncultured Gemmatimonadaceae bacterium; assembly: GCA_964596925.1. Classification (GTDB taxonomy): domain Bacteria; phylum Gemmatimonadota; class Gemmatimonadetes; order Gemmatimonadales; family GWC2-71-9; genus DASTHG01. Next base: position 2,899 of record CAZQWQ010000023.1, read on the forward strand.
AGAGGCACGGCGGCGAGAGCGGGGCTTTGCGCTCACGACGATGCTGACGTCGCGTCCGAGGACGGTCAGGAACCGGATCAATCGCTCCGTTGAGAACCCGTCGAGGCGGCCGTTCCGGAGGGCGGAGACCTTCGGCTGACTCATCCCGAGGATGCGCGCCGCTTCGACTTGCGTCAGGCGCCTCGCTTCGAGCGCCCCGATGATCTGCCGCGCGAGCTCCGCCTTCGCGAGGTACTCCTCGGGTTGTTCGATCCCCACATCGGCGAATACGTTGCCGCTCCCCTCGGTCACGCGAATCCGTCGGCGCTTGTTCGACATTCTCTACACTCCTTCGTGCGCGGCGTGCAGCCGCGTGGCTTCTTGAAGACGCGCGCGAATCAGATCCAAGTCGCTCTTCGGCGTCGCGATGCCGTGTTTGGCCTTCTTCTGAAAGACGTGGAGCACGTACACGACCTCAGAGAAGCGCACCGTATACACGGCGCGGTAGGTGCCGCGATCGTAGTCCTCGACGACTTCGAGAACCCCAGCACCTCCAAACGCCTTGAGCGGTTTCGCCGATTCATGCTTCTCGCCATGTTGCGCGAAATAGAGCGCGAATCCTACTTTCTGCCGGACGCTCTTTGGTAGCGCCCGGAGATCCCTTCTACTACTCGCAACCCATCGAACCGGTCTGAGCAACTGCTTCCCTGCCACCGGTGCCGCTTCTATCCCAGATATAGGATATCCGACAGATCTTCTCGAGGCGGAGAGATCCGAACACGTTATCCGCAAACGGGACGGAAACTACCAACGCGACACGTCAGGGAGAGGCCACAGCACGGCGTCTCTCATCGGCGCAGAAGGGCGTTTTGCACCCCTATGTCGAAGAGATAGAGCTTCGGATGGGCGATGAGACTCGCGCGGTCGGAGCCGCTCCAGGCGGGAATGCGGAACATCACGAGCGTCTCCTCGAGGACGTCGAGGTACCTTCGCGCCGTCTCCTGCTGGATCTCGGCGGCACGACACAAGGCGTTTACGTTGACGGTGGTACCCGACGCCGCCGCCACGAAGGCGAGCATGCGGGAATAGCCGCCCAGGTCACGGACGAGCGCCGCGGCCTGGACTTCTTCGCGCAAGCACACGTCGGCGTAGCTGCGGAGCAACTCCGCTCGTCGCTCCGGGTTGCCCACGCATCAGCTTGCGGGCGCTCGATCCGGACAGGAGAAAGCGAAACCGCTTCGGCTTGGAGTCCAGAACGACCTGGATTGCGTCCAGCAAAGCGGGGACCTTTTGGAGCTCGTCGATGAGTACGATCCGCGTCGAACCCGGTGCCGCGTCCAGGACTTCCAACAGCAGCTCCGGGTGCGCCAGGTAGCGACGATACACCCCGGGATCGGCGAGGTTCACGACGAGGTCGGGCTTCATCAGCCCGAGCAAGGTGGACTTCCCTACCTGTCTAGGGCCCAGCAGGAAAACACTGCGGGGAGTGGCCCGCTGGCGGGACATGAGGAGTCGTTCGAACACATGTGGAACACCGGTCATGTTCCACACCTACAAGTGCTCAGCACGCGTCGCAGAACTTTTGTCGTCTCTCACTCGGCATGCCGCATTTCGGGCAGGAGATCGCACCTGCGAGTGGGGCAGCGCATTCCCTGCAAAACTTCGCTCCCTCTCGATTCTCGTGACCGCAGGCCGCGCACTTCATGACTCGAGATACCTGGCGACCTCGGCAGCGCGGATCGGGGCGCCGATCTCGAGGAACAGACGGTGCGCTTCGCGTAACTCGCGTTGGCGGGCGGCGGCGTCGCCGCTCAGCCGCGCCAGCTCGGCGCGCTCGAGGTGGATGAACGGCGTGTAACTCGTGGCACCCGCCTCTTCGATCAGGGTCAACGCGCGCGCCAACCCATGCTCGATTTGCTCGCGCGCTTTCGCGCCCTCCGATCGTAACCAAATGCGTGCGTAGTCGAGCATTGCGAGGCCTTCAGTCGCCTTGTTGTGCCGCTGGCGGCCCACCTGCAACGCCTCGTCGACGGCGGCGCGTGCGGCGATGACCTCCCCGCTCCCGACGTACGCTTCGGCGAGCCGCAGCAGGAGGGCCGCCTCAGCGTCGAGAAACGTGCGTCGCTCACGCGCCAGCACCAGCGCCCGGCATAGAGCCTCAACGGCAGCCTGCCATTCTTCGCGCAGGCAATGCGCCGCCCCGATCTCGTAATACTCCAGAACGCGTAACTGCTCGCTTCCGGTCTTCTCCGCGATCTCGACCAGTGCTCGCGCATGCTCCATCGCGGCGCTGGCGTCGCCCGTGAACTGAGCAAGCTCCACCTGCCAGACGTGGTTGAAGCACAGTGTCTCGAGCTCACCGTGCCGGCGCGCCAGGGCGGCACCGCGATCCAACTCGCGGGCAGCCTCGGCGAGCCGGCCCACCCACGAGAGCGCAAATCCTCGAAACGATACCAGCCACACCGAGGGGCCGAAGCCCCTGCGCTCCGCGTCCAACTGGGGATCGGCCTGCGCCCACTCGATCGCCGCTTCGGCGACGGCCAGCGCGTCCCGATACCGCGAGGCGGTCAAGAGCGAGTAGGCCAGGCGCGCCCGAAGGGTCAGTTTCAATCGCGCATTGTCCGTCTGTTCCGCAACTCGAGCCGCTTCCAGCATGTGGGCGATGGCTTCTTCTGCATTCCCGGCCTCGCTCCGGACTCGGGCGTACGAGCCGATGAGCATTGCGAGTGAACGCATATCGCCGCTGTGCGTCGCCAACGCCTTTCCTTCGGCAAAAAGCGCGGTCGCCTCCTCGTCGGAGAGACCCAAGCGCCAGCCAAAGTCCAAGATCTGGATGCGCGCTCTGAGGCTGAGCGCAGTGCTCTCTGCCGACGCAGAGACGGTCTCGAGGAGCGCACGCACCCGGCGCCAGTGACGGAGCGATTCGGCGGGATTACTCACCCCCGCCCAGCGCGCCGCCCGCTCGTGCCAACGCGCGGCCTCCACCACGTCGCCGGCCCCTTCCCAATGGTGCGCCAGCAGCGCTGCCTGCTCGTCGAGCCTTGCTGCGTACACCTCTGTCAATGCGCGCGCGACCGCGGCGTGTACCCGCGCCCGACGCTCGCTGAGTTGGGAGCCGTAGGCCACTTCCTGCGTCAGCGGGTGCTTGAAGGCATAGACGGCCTCGGGATAGAGGGACGCTGCGTATACGAACTCCGCTGCCAAAAGCGCTCGCAGCGCCGCACTCACCTCCGCCGCCGGCAGATCTCCTACCCGCGCGAGGACCGACTCGGCGAACTCCTTGCCAATCACCGCCGCGGTTTGCAGCACCAGCTTCTCACGTTGCATGAGCCGATCGATGCGTGCCGCGAGCACGGCCTGCACCGTGGCCGGGATCGTGACCTCGTCGATCGGTTTGATGAGCTGATAGGCGCTCTTTACTCCCGCCAGTGTGCCGCTCTCGACGAGTGACTGTACGACTTCCTCGATGAAGAACGGGTTACCCCGGGTGCGCTCACGGATCCGCGCGGCCACTCCGGCAAGCGATCGGTCGTTGCCCAACACATCGGTCAGCATCTCCGCGATCGCCGACGCTCCCAACGGCAGCAGCGGCAACTGCTGGTAATACGACTTCTGCGTCCAGTCGGCGTGGTACTCCGGGCGGAAGGTCACCAGCAACAAGGTGCGCGTGGCGGGCAGCGCGTCGACCATGTTCTCCAGGAACGCCTCGCTGCCGCCATCGATCCACTGCAAGTCTTCGAGCAAGATCACCGCCGGCTCGCGCTGGCCGCGCGCGTGGGTGAGGCGTCGCAGCACTTCGAAGAGCTGCCGCTGTCGTGCCTCCGGGTCCATGCGCGGCGCCGGCCGTTGCGGATCGGGCACGCCGAGGAACTCGCAGAGAAGCGGCAGCGCGTCCTTGAACGTCTCATCGAGCGGCAGCTCGCCGGCAATTTTATCCCGGGCGTCGTGATCGCTGTCTTGTTCCGTGATCCCGAAGTAACCGCGCAAGAGCTGGAGGACCGGAAGAAAGGGAATCATCCTGCCGTGCGCGACGCCGCAACCCTCGTGGACGCGGATACCCCGGGCGCGGCACTGCTGGGCGAACTCGTGACACAGGCGGCTCTTGCCGGTGCCGGCCTCACCCACCACGCCGATGATCTGACCGTTGCCCTCGGCGGCGCGCGCCAGCCCCGCCTCTAGGCTCTGCACCTCGTTCGCACGTCCCACGAAGCGCGAGAAGCCACGGGTGCGCACCACCTCGAAGCGCCTAGAGAACCGCCCGGCGCCTTCCAGCTGGTACACGCGCAGCGGCTCAGTGACGCCCTTGAGCCGGGATTGTCCAAGGTCGCGCAGGGCGAACAGACCGGAGATCAACTTCGCGGTGTGTTCCGTCAAGAGGATATCGCCGGGCGCCGCGAGCTGCTCCATCCGCGCCGCCAGCCCAACGGTGTGCCCTTGCGCCGTGTAGTCCATGCGCAGGTCGTCGCCGATCTTGCCGACCACGACCTCGCCGGAGTTGAGGCCCATGCGGACGGAGAAGTTTAGGCCGCGCCCGAGACGGAGCTCGTCCGCGTAGCACCGCAGCTCCTCCTGAAGCTGGAGCGCGGCGTAACACGCCCGCTGCGCGTGATCCTCGTGCGCGATCGGCGCGCCGAACAGCGCCATGATGCCGTCGCCGGTGTACTGGTTCACCGTGCCCTCGAAGCGGTGCACGCCGTCGGTGAGGATCGCGAAGAATCGATCGAGGATCTTGTGCCATTCCTCCGCATCGAGCTGCTCGGCCAGCTCCATCGAGCCCTTGACGTCGGCGAATAGCACGGTGACTTGCTTGCGCTCGCCTTCGAGCGCGGACTTCGATTGCAGGATCTTGTCGGCGAGGTGCTTGGGCGTGTACGCACGCGGGTCGCGTTGGGGCGACGGAATGTCGACGGGAGGCGCGGCGGGAGGCGTTTGACCCGCCCACACGAGGACATCGCCCTCCAGAACGGCAACGTGCTGGACCTGCACCAGCTCGTCGCTGAGCTCGGCGAGTGTCTCCGGATCGAGATCAAATTCCCGGCGGAGGGCGCGCAGGGATACGCGGCGATGGCGTCCGAGGAACGTGCATGCGCGGTCGACCGTTTCGAGGAAGCTCATCTTGGAGGTCCCCCAAAGAGACGGTGCGCAGTCTCGCCCGCCAAGGGACTCAATACCAGGACCGCTAGCCCGCCGGTTCGTCGACCACTTCGAACGGCACGCAATCCGTACTTTCTCGAGTTCAGTCAGGTACACTCTTGCAGCCGCCGACGCACATGACATCCCCATTGACGATTGTATAGCAATGCTTTACACTCGTCGCGCCTGATCAAGAGCTTTCGCCACAAGGGAATCGAGAAGTTCTTTCACACAGGCAGCAACGCCGGTATTCAGCCGCGACACGCGGCCAAGCTGCGACGTCAACTCGGCCAACTCGATGGAGCCACGGGCGCCAAGGACATGAACATTGCCGGCTGGAAGCTACACGGACTCAAGGGGTCGTTGAAGGGCCACTGGGCGGTATGGATTGACGAGAACTGGCGGCTGACGTTCGCCTTCGAAAGTGAGGATGCCGTTCTCGTCGACTATCAGGAATATCATTGAGGGAAGGAAGATGAGCCGTATGCACAATCCGCCACACCCAGGGGAGATCTTGAAGGCCGATGTTCTTCCGGGCCTCGGCTTGACTGTAACGGAAGCCGCACAGCAACTTCGGATCACGCGAGTCGCGCTGTCTCGCATACTCAACGGCAGGGCGGCTATCAGTCCGGACATGGCGCTGAGGCTGTCGGCGTGGCTGGATACCAGCGCCGATGTGTGGCTCAGGATGCAGGTCACGTATGACCTATGGCAGGCGGGCAAGAGGCGCCGTCCCCTTATCGTTCGCGCACGCAAGGCTGCGTAGCGCGGTAGCGCCGACGCGGCTACCCCTACCCCATCGCCTCGACCACCCGCGCGGCCTGCGCAGTCATGCCGAAGCGGGTGTAACAGTCGCGGGCGCATTGCAGGGTGGCGCGCGAGCTGAGGATCTTCTCGGCCAGGTGCTTCGGGGTGTAGGCGCGAGGATCGCGCTCCGGCGCGTCGGCGGCGTTCTCGCGATGGCATGCCGGGCAGATCACACGCCCAGCTCGCGCTTTCGTGCCCAAGCCCCCACGCAAGGGAACCATTGGATGACGCTCCCTTGGCTGAGCACCTCCTCCCGGTAGCGCCGGTCGAACGTCTCGATCGCGACCTCGTCCTCGGTCGCGATGCCGTATTGCAGGATCAGCGGCAGGATGCTCCGCAGCTGGCTCGCTCCAAACACCGACACGAAGCGCGCCACCCAGTCGCTTCCGCCACCGATGAGCGCATCGGTGCACATCCGCGGCGCTTCCAGGCCCGCGGCGAGGAAGACCTGGTGGAGCTTCGTGCCCATCACCAGCTCCACCCCACCACGCGCGAACGTCTCGCTGCAACAGCGGCCGAGCCACTGATGCAGCGGCGAGATCGGTTGCGACACCACCGCCGAGCCCAGGTTCGCCTCGTAGAACGCGGCGAGGCCGTCGTTGCGGACCGCGCGAAGCGCCGCGCGCAGGGTGGCGACGGGGTCCGCCGAATACTTGAGGACGAAGCGACCGACGACAGCGTCGAAGTCGTGCTCCAGCTCCACCTCACGGATGTCGCCGGCGATGAAGGACACCTGCGTCATGCCCGCTGCCTGCGCCCGGGCGCGCGCCACTGCGGCGACCGCCGGATTCATGTCGACGCCGACGACGCGACCGGTCGCGCCGACCAGCTCGGCGGCGAGGAAGGCCACATCACCCGGACCGCTGCCGATATCGAGCACCTTCATCCCGGTCGTGATGCCCGCATCCTCGAAGA
>CAZQWQ010000024.1:0-232036 GCA_964596925.1 uncultured Gemmatimonadaceae bacterium
GTCGCCCTCACCCTCGCCGTCGCCGTCGCCCTCGCCGTCGCCCTCGCCGTCGCCCTCACCATCACCCTCGCCTTCACCATCGGTGACGGCGGTTGATACGGCCGGGGTTGTCGCGGCACTGGTGCGAGCGCTCCAGGACTCGGTGGCCTCCGTGCGCGAGGACGCGGCCTATGCCCTCGGGCATCTAGCAGCCGCCGCCGCGGTCGAGCCATTGGCTGCCCGTTTGGAACGTGACCCCGACCCGAAGGTGCGTGAGATGATCGCATGGGCGTTGGGGTCGATCGGCAGCCGAAAGGCGACGTCCGCTCTGGGCACCGCGGCGCAGCGAGACAATTCTGAAGATGTCCGGGCGATGGCGGTGTGGGCCATGGGTCAGCTCGGGGATCCGGCCTCGGTGTCCATCCTGACCGCGGTGCTTCGGGATCGCTCCGCAGAGGTGCGGGGTCGGGCGGCGTGGGCCCTCGGATCGATCGAACCGGACCAGGCCCCACCGGCCCTGATGGAGGCGCTGGGGGACGTGTCGGCCGATGTGCGGTTGCGAGCCGCCTGGGCGCTGGGCCACATAGGCGATTCGATCGTGGTGGCCCGTTTGGGCCTCGCGTTGCGTGATTCCTCGGGCGACGTGCGACGGGCGGCGCTCTGGGCGCTGGGCCAGATCGGTGGGGAAGGGGCACAGGCCCCGCTGCTCCAGGCGCTGCAGGACCCCGATCCGGAGCTCCGGGCGCGCGCCGCGCGCGCGCTGGCCGGCGGCGATGGCGATCCTTGGCCGTGGCCCTGGCCGATGCCGATGATTCGCTGACTCCCGACCGGGCGGCCAACCACGGCGCCCGGTTGGTGTTTCTCCCTCCAAACACCTTCAATTCCGGGCACTCCTGGAGTGCTTGACATTTCACCATCGAATGCTGATTATTCAGCATGATGCTGAAAATTCAGCACCACCTAGAACGGGAGATCCAAATGCGTGGCAATGACAGAACGGACCGCGGCAAGCGCGGGTTGATGGCGGCGATCGTGGTGCTGTGCTGCACCGGTAGTGCGGGACCCGGAATGGCCCGCGCCCCCAAACACGAAGCGACGGCAAGCGCATCCGCGGACGAGGCGCGGTGGGCGCGCGAGGTGCTCAGTGCGGCGAGCGGGGCGCCGCGCATTCTGTGTGGTCTCGCGAGCCGCGCGGTCGAAGGACACTACGGCATGGGGCCGTGGATCCCGCCAGCTGCTATGGCCGACACGTCCGACGCGTTGCGCTGGGCGCTCGAACACAAGCGCAGCGCCGCGGCGATTCCCGTCCTGCTCGATGGGTTGGCTTCGAATGACTCATGCGTGCGCGCCATCGCGGCCCGGCTCATCGCCCGCGCGGAATCTCCCGTGGCCACCACCGGCTTGCTCCGAGCATTGACGCAGCCAGTGCCGGCGACGCGGACCGCGGCGGCCATCGCGCTGGGGCTGGGCGACATCGTGGCCGCGACGGATCCCCTGATCGATCGGTTGACCGACGATGACACGGACGTCCGCGCGGTCGCCGCGTGGGCGTTGGGAGGGCTGGAGCAGATTCGGGCCGTGGCCCCGCTGCGTCGCACGCTGAACGATCGGTTCCCGACCGTGCGCGCGACCGCGGCGCAAGCGCTTGGCCGGCTCGAGGACACCACGGCCGTCGTCGCGCTCTCGAATGCGCTGCGCCGTGACACGGACGAACGCGTCCGCGCCGCGGCCGCCGAGGCGCTGGGCCGGATCGAGGCGCGGTCCGCGATTCCTGCTCTCACCGACGCGCTGGACGATGCGAGCATGGCGGTGCGGCGCATCGCGGCGTGGGCGCTGGGGCAGCTCGAGGCCACTGATGCCGTTCCCGGCCTGACCAAAGCCTCGAGCGATGCCGATCGCGAGGTGCGCGAGATGGCGACCTGGGCGCTGGGACAACTCGGGAGCCGCGCGTCGGTGCCGGCGCTCGCGCGCCGGTTGCGCGAGGATGCTGAGCCCGGGGTTCGCGCCCGCGCTGCGTGGGCCTTGGGCCAGATCGAGGACCACGCGTCGGTCGAGCCGCTCGCCGCGGCGCTCCGGGACGATCGCGACCACGAAGTGCGCGCGATGGCGGTGTGGGCGCTGGGACAAATCAACGACCGGGCGGCCGTGCCGATCTTGTCGACCGTGTTGAAGGACAGCTCCGCGGAGGTCCGCGGGATGGCCGCCTGGGCGTTGGGACAGACCGGGCTCGATCAGGCGCCGCCCGCGCTGGTGAGCGCGCTGAAGGACCCCTCGTCCGAGGTCCGCCAGAAGGCGGCCTGGGCGATTGGGCAAATCGAGGATCCGGCCACGGTCCCGGCGCTGCGCGATGCGATGAAGGACGCGGATCACGACGTCGCCCGGACCGCGTTGTGGGCGTTGTCGCAGATGGACGACGACGCGGCACGGGGCGCATTCGTGGAGATGCTGCAAAGCAGCGATCCCGACCTCCGGGCGATGGCGGCGCGTGCCCTGGGTCGGGGACAGGTGAATCCGTGGCCGTGGCCGCAGCCTCGGCCGATGCCCCGACCCTTTCCGTAAGGGGCTGGGCCCGTGAGGACCGGCCTTATGAGGACGGGGCGCCGGGGGTCGCTAGTGGTTCTGGGCCTGGCCCTGGCGGGGGGCGGGCGGCTCGGCGCGCAGCGCGTGGAGCTGCCGCACGGCCTGCAGGCGGGGGGTCGCGATGTCGGCATTCGCGCGCTCGCGCCTCCAGGCGAGCCGATGACCGTGTGGTATCCGGCATCCTGCGGCCGGCGTCCGCCAGCGTTCGCGGCGCCGTGCCGCGATGCGGCACCCGATTCGGGGCGGTTTCCATTGTTGTTGTTCGCGCCCGCCGATGGGAACGCCGACCAGGACACCGTACTGGCTCGGTACTTCGCGAGCCATGGGTACGTGGTCGTGGTCGTTCCGGCCGGTCTTGAAGCAGCGCTCCAGGCAGCGCTTGCACTTCCGTTTGTGGATTCGACGCAGGTCGTGGTAGCAGGAGCGGGGGCCGGCGCGTCTGCCGCCCGCCGGCTGGCGGTCCGCAGGAGGGCGATCGGTGCCCTGGCGGAACTTCGCCCGGTCGACGATCCACCGGCGGCGGCAGGGCGGAGAATTGCGACGCTCATCGTGCGAGATTCGACCGACCGCCCCGCGCCGGCCGTCGATCGGCGGTTGACGGTAAGCCTGCCCGGCGGTCCGTCCGACCATGTCCGGCTCGTAATCGCAGTGACCCATGCCTTCCTGAATGCCGCCCTCGGTCGCGGGAGCCTCTCGTTGACCGATCTCACCCGTCGGTTGCGTGCCGCCGGGCTGGCTGCCTGTTGCCCCGCTGATCTCAACTAACCCTCCGGTCGGCCCCTTGCGGAATGCATAGTAAGTAGTTACTTATATAAGTAATGGCTTATCACACAGCGCTCGCGGCCCTTGCGGACCCCACACGGCGGGGCATATACGAACGGCTGCGCCGCCGCTCCCATACCGTCGGCGAGCTGGCGCGCTTCGCCCGGATCTCTCAACCGGCGGCCTCGCAGCATCTTCGCGTGCTGCGACACGCCAAACTCGTCGCCGACCGGCGCGAGGGGGCGCGTCGCCATTACCGCGCGCGCCACGACGGGCTCGCCGAGCTGCGGCACTACATCGAATCCCTGTGGGATGACGTGTTGACGGCCTACGCCGCCGCCGATCCCACCCCACCCGCGAGACCACCACGATGACCGCCACACTCACGGTTTCCCAGTCCCTCGCCCCAATCCACCGGGCAGTTTCGGTGTCGTGGAGTCCCGATGTCGCCTTCAAGCGTTTTACGGCCGACTTCGCCACCTGGTGGCCGCGAAAGTCGCATTCCATCGGCGGGCCGCGCGTCAAAGCCATCGTGTTCGAGCAGCGCGTTGGCGGAAAGATTTACGAAGAGCACGACGATGGCCGTCGATTCCAATGGGGAGAGATCCTCGCCTGGGACCCCCCGCGCAGCGTGCGTTTCACGTTTCACGCCTCGCGCGACCCCTGCACAGCGCAGGAAGTGGAGCTGCGGTTCGTGCCCGAGGGGAGCGGCACTCGCCTCGAGCTTACGGCCGACAAGTGGGAGAACTGGGGTCGCAACGCCCGGCGCGCCCGGCGCGCCCGTCGCGGCTACGAGATCGGCTGGGGCTACGTGCTGAACGTGTGGGCGGAGCGACGTACCGCCGGCATGTTACTGCTCGACGGTCTTGGGGCTGTGCTCGGCCGGATCGAGCTGCTGCGCCATGGTGGTCGAGGGGGGCTCATCGACAGCGCGCGGGGGGAGATCGCGCGGGCGACGCGCTGAGTGGTTGTGGCCGCGTCATCACCGCTATACGGATGTGACGCCGCGCCCGCACTGAGAGGTATCTCCATCGGATAACCTCACCATGCGGGGTGTCGTATGCCTTCCACCGGCCCAGTCGCCCCCCGTCCCGGGCGGACGTGGCGGCGTGGCCAACGCGTTCTCTGTCTCTTTGGTTTCGTCGTAGCCCTCGCGGCCACCGCTTCGGCACAACTGGTCCCAATCCGGACGGTCCCGCTTGCGCTGGGGGATCAGTTTCTGCTCTTCCCCTCCCACACACTCGGTATGGGGGGCGTGTCGATCGCCCTCGCCGATTCCCTCCTTGACCCGTTCCGCAACCCAGCCCTGGGGGCGAGGGTCAGGGCCAGTCGGCTGTTCGGCTCCCCAGTCCTGTATAGCATCTCCCGGGAGTCGGGAGGAGGGCGCACGCTACCGCTCGCGAGTCTGCTCCGCGCGGGCAGCTGGTTCGGCGGGGTCTCCGCGGCCCTCCAAGAGGTGGAGACGAGTCGACCGTTTCAGGCGCCGCCCATCATCTTCCTCCGCGGCAGCCCGATCGCTCAGGAGATTCCGGGCCAGGGTCCAGCTCAGCAATCCCGCAGCAATACCTACGCCTTCATGTCTTTGGGAAAGGTCCTTACCGGGGGTGGGCTCTCCCTCGGCGGCAGCGCGCAGTGGGCTCGGCTCCAAATGATGGACGGCGTGGCCTTGCACTATCCTGGCAGTGAACGGGTCAGTCAGTCCGGCCACGGGCTAGACCTCCGTCTGGGGCTGCTCAAGGAGTGGCCAGGGAATCGCTCACTCGAAGCGCTCGTGCTACACCATCGTCTGAGGATGACGCAGGACGTCGTCTATATCGACCAGTTTTGGGATCCGGGGACCCAGCAATTCGTTCAAGTGCCACGGGTGGAACACGGCCTCGAGCGCGCCGCCACCTGGGGGATGCACCTCGCCTACCAGCGTCCGCTCGGTGTATCGGGATGGCGGATCGGTTGGCTCGCGACCATCAACCGTCAGTCCCAGCCGCACATCCCTCAGGACGAGATCGTGGCCACCTCTGCCGGCCAGGGGCGTTCGACCGCGTACAACTTCGGACTCGGTTTCTCCAAGGCACGCGGCTCCGGGGTGTTTGCGATCGAGGCCGTGTACGAGCCGGTGTGGAACACGACGTGGGGTGTCGCAGCCGCGCCGGTTGTCACGACGCGTGGCGATATCATCCCCCCGGGTGGCCGGACGAGCGAGAACCGGTTCCGCTTCTCGAACGCCGTACTTCGCCTCGGCGTCAGCCATGAAACGCCCTTGGTGGACATCCAGAAGGCGATCGGTTTCCAGCTCGGTCTCGCTGTACATGCGATTCGCTATCGCCTTGCCCAGAGCGACCGCGTGGCGGTCACCGAGCGGCGGCTGCGGGAACGGTGGGTGGAATGGACGCCGACATGGGGCTTGAGTCTGCGCTTCCCGGAGTTTGAGGTGCGCTACCGGGGACGCGCCACGAACGGCGCGGGACGACCGGGCACGGACATCACATTTCCTATCGGCCAGCCGATCGATCCGCTGCCCCCGGGGAACTTTGTGGCAACGCCGGGTGGTCTGCTCCAGCTCGCCGGCGTCTCGACGGTCACTCACCAAATCTCCCTGTCCCTTCCGCTGCGCTGACCCGGAGGCTGATCATGACGACACGCATCGTACGTACACTGTGCCTCGGGTCCCTCGTCCTGGTCGGCGGATGTACGGAGACCGACCGCTCGATCTCGGTCTCGTCATCGCTCGACGCCGAGCTGCGGCAGACACTGCAGCAATGGGGCGTCGTTCCCATCGGGCGCCCGCCCGCCCAGGACTCGGCGCGCGTGGCGCTCGGCCAAGCGCTGTTCTTCGACAAGATCCTGAGCGGCAACCGCGACATCGCGTGCGCGACGTGTCACAACACGCCGACCTCGATGGGCGACGGACAGTCATTGGCGGTAGGCACCGGCGGGACTGGAGTCGGTCCGGCGCGGCAGCTCGGCCCGGGCCGCGAATTCGTACCCCGCAATGCGCCGACGCTCTTGAATGCCGGGCTCGGACTGTTCTACATGTTCTGGGACGGCCGGATCTCAGGGTTCAACGGAGGGTTCTCGACCCCGGCGGGTACCGCGCTGCCGGCGGGCCTCCCGAACCTCCTCACCGTCCAGGCGATGTTCCCCGTCACCAATCGGCGGGAAATGCGCGGCGCGCCAGGCGACAGCGACGTATTCGGAAACCCGAACGAGCTGGCGCAGATCGGTGACAGTCAGTATCAGGAGATTTGGCAGGCGGTGATGCGGCGCGTGCTGGCGGTCCCGGAGTACGTGGCGAGATTCACTGCCGCATTCCCGCATACTCCTTCGGCTCGCCTCGGGTTCGAGCATGCGGCCCTGGCCCTCGCCGCCTTCGAGACCGATGCCCTCACGAAGACCGACTCGCCGTTCGACCGCTTTTTGAAGCGGGACGCCAGCGCGATGACGACGGAAGCGAAGCGCGGCGCGTTGCTCTTTTTCGGCAAGGCCAGCTGCTCAGGCTGTCACAACGGTCCGTTGCTCGGCGGTGCGGGGTTCGTGAATGTCGGCGCGCCGCAGCTCGGGCCCGGGATGGGCTCGGGGATCCCACTCGACTTCGGCCACGCCGACGTCAACGGGATCGAGTTCTATCGTTTCGCGTTCCGCATCGCGCCACTGCGCAACGTCGAGCTCACCGCTCCGTACTTCCATGATGGGGCCTATCCGACCCTCGATGCCGTGGTGCGGCACTACAATGATGTGCCGCTCGCGTTGCGCGGGTACGACGTCACCCAGCTTGCCCCGGCGTTGCAGGGGATGTATCACGGCGACAACGCTACGATCAACGCGGTGCTCGAGCGGTTGGCGTTCCAGCTCCAGCGGCCGCTCGACCTCACGGATGACGAGCTGCACGACGTGGTGGCGTTCCTCAAGTCGCTGACCGATCCGTCGGCACGGGATCTGAGCGGGCTCGTTCCGCCGGCGGTTCCGAGCGGGCTGCCGGTGCGGTAGCGAGGTTTGGATCCTTCAACGAGTACGGGCCAGCCCGTTTGGGCTGGCCCGTCCCGTTTCTTCCTACGCCACCGATTTCCTGCGTCTCGCAGCCGGTGTCAACATTTCCCCCAGCTTGTCGAGACGCTCCTCCCAGTACTGCTTCATCCGTATCGCCGTCTCCTTGTTCGGCAGTTTCACGTGCTGCACCGCCACCTGGCCTTTCTTCGGGCCCCGGCGGGTGAAATACAGCGCCACCGACGTCTTGCCGGGCCAGGTAATCCGCATCGACTTGTCCCGTGTCGCCACGCGGATCGTCAGATCCACTCCGGGCAGCCAGCGTGCCCGCACACGCTTGTCGTAGAAGGCGCGGTAGAGCCGGGCGAGCGGCACCGCGAACGTGCGGCTCTTGCTGGTCTCGAAAGCGCCGCCGCGACGCTGGCCGATGGCGCGCAGCCCCTTGATGCGCTCATAGCCGACGGTGACGCTTTGCGACCACCACCCCGGCACCTTGTACTTCTCGTGCACGTACTCGGCAATCTCCCGGTGTTCCCAGTCGTGCGCCTTCACCGCGTCGAGCGCCCACACCCAGCGGTCCCAGGTGCAGCCGGTTTTCTCCTTGATGGTGGCGTCACTCATACCAGCGAGCTTGGCGAAATCGCTCGGCGCGGGAGCGAGCGCGGGCTTTTTGATGAGGAGGTGAGCGCGGGCGGTGGTGTAGGACTCGCCCGTTTTGGTCATGCGCGCGCGAACGACGCGCTTGAAGTCTTTATTGGTCGGCATCGTCTCGGTCCTCTGGTTGAGCCACGGGCATACGCTCCCCAGCAGCGTCGCCACGCGGCGACCAAAGGCTTCTGCGATGCGATCCGGGAGTCTGCCCCCCTTTGCCTCGCGAGGACCCACGCTGGGGGAGGGTCGACGAGGTTGGGCGCGGATCGGGCGCCCTGAGCATTTAGGATGCGTTATTCGGGAGCGGTCGGCAAGTTCCTCGGGAAAGTGGCGTTCTCACCCCAGGCGAGCCGTGCCTCGGATTGCGCGTGTAGGTAGGACACTGACGCGGATACGACCTTGAAACACATGATACGCTAATCACTGTCGCCATGCCGCTCGAATCCGTCGGCGGTTGCCCATCGCGAGGTTCTCACACCCACACGCCGGCATTATGATAGAGCCATTCAGCTGGAGGAATCCCTGGTGACTGGGCTCAGCGGCGGCTGGGACGGTCCCGCTGCAGGAGCCGCCTTCTCCGACACGGGAGCAACCTGATCCTGGCAAGAGACCCCAGTAGACTCGACGACCTCCTTCGTGCCGCCGTGCCGGGGGACCCCGGCCAGGCCGCGCTGTTCCGCCCGGCCGTCGAATCGGCCCCGGTCGGCGTCCTGATGGTCGATGGACACGGCCACATCGTCCTGCTGAACCGGGAGCTCGAGCGCATGCTCGGGTACGCGCGCGAAGAGCTGCTCGGGCAGCCGGTCGAGCGGTTGATCCCGGAGCGATTCCGCGCGCGTCACTCTGGATTCCTCGCTGCCTTTTCTGCCCAACCTACCACGCGGGTGCTGGGAAGTGGACGAGACCTGTTTGCGCTCCGCAAGGATGGCACCGAGATCCCCGTCGAGATCGGCCTCAACCCCTTCGGGACTGACGCGGGCACCTACGTCATCGCGTTCATCGCGGATATCAGCGAGCGGAAACACGCGGAGGAGGCGCTGCGCGCGAGCGAGCGGCGGCTGCGGACGCTGTTCGAAACGGTCAACCTCATCGTCCTGGGGCTCGATGCGGAGGGTAAAGTCGACTACGTAAACCCCTACCTCCTCAAGCTCGCGGGCTACACGCGCGACGAGGTCTTCGGCCGAGAGTGGTTCGGGTTCCTTCCCGAGGCGCAGCGCCAGAGCATGCGGGGCGTGCTCCGCGAGCAACTCGAACGCGGGTCTCACCCGCATTACGAGAACTCGATTGTCACCAAGGCGGGAGAGGAGCGGCTGATCGCCTGGCACAACACGGTGATTCGGGATGAGCAGGGCCGGGCCACCGGCACCCTGAGCATCGGCGAGGACATCACCGAGCGGAAGCTGACCGAGGCGGCGCTCTCACAGCGCGCCCGACTGGCGGAATTGAACGCCGAGGTCGGCATCGTCCTCTCGCAGGGGGAGTCGTTGAAGGACATCCTGCAGCGCTGTACCCAAGCGCTGGCGCGGCATCTCGATGCGGCGTTCGCGAGGATCTGGACGCTCAACGAGGACACCGAAGTGCTCGAGCTTCAGGCCAGCGCCGGACTGTACACCCACTTGGACGGCCCCCACAGTCGGGTGCCGGTCGGGCAGTTCAAGATCGGGCTGATCGCCCAGGAGCGCCGGCCGCACCTGACCAACTCCGTCATCGGCGATCCTCGCGTAAACGATCAGGAGTGGGCGCAGCGGGAAGGCATGGTCGCATTCGCCGGCTATCCCCTCATCGTCGCGGACCGCATCGTCGGGGTGATGGCGGTGTTCGCCCGGCACCCGTTCAGTGAGTTCGTGCAGCATGCCCTGGCGGCCGTCGCGGATGGCATCGCCGTGGGCATCGCGCGCAAGAACGCGGAAGAGGCGCGGCGCGCCGGACATGAGCTGCTGCACTCCGTGATCGAGGGGGCCAACGACTTGATATTCGTAAAGGATGCGCAGAGCCGCATCGTGTTGATCAATTCGGCCGGAGCACATGCCCTGGGCCTGCCCAAGGAAGAGATCTTGGGGCGAGATATCAGTTCCTTCATGCCGCCGGAGCTCGCAAAGACGATTCAGAACTCCGACGAGCGCGTGATGCGCGACGATGCTCCGATGACCGAGGAGCAGACCTTTCCGGGGCCGGACGGCCCGCGCACGTATTTGCATACGAAGGTCCCCCGTCACGCTGGCGGCCGGGTCGTCGGCGTGCTCGGGGTCGCGAAGGATATCACCGATCGCAAACGCTTCGAGGAGCGCATCCGCCACCTTACCCTCGCTCTGGAACAGAGCCCGGCCGGCGTCGTCATCACCGACACCGCCGGCACGATCCAGTACGTGAATCGCAAGTTCACCGAGCTGACCGGGTACAGCGCCGCGGAGGCCCTCGGCAAGAACCCGAGACTCTTCAAGTCCGGGACCACGCCGCCAGAAGTCTACCAGGATCTGTGGACGAAGATCACGGCAGGTGAAGAGTGGCGTGGCGTGATGCAGAACCGTCGCAAAGACGGCGGCCTATGGTGGAACGCGGCCACGGTATCGCCCATGCGGGATGCGGGCGGGAACGTGACGCACTTTCTGGCGATCCAGCAGGATGTCACGCAGCAACGCCTGCTGGAAGATCAATTCCGTCAGGCGCAGAAAATGGAGGCGGTGGGAAGACTGGCAGGAGGCGTCGCCCACGACTTCAACAATCTGCTCACGGTGATTTCGAGTTACAGCGAAATGTTGTTGGACGATCTGCCGGCCGCGGACCAGGCGCGACGCGACGACCTCAGCCTGATCAAGAAGGCCGCCACGGACGCCGCGGCGCTCACCCGTCAGCTGCTCGCGTTCAGCCGCCAGCAGGTACTCGAGGCCAAAGTACTCGACTTGAACGCCATCGTGTCGGGCGCGGGGAAGATGCTGCAGCGGGTGATCGGGGAAGACATCACGCTCGCCCTGGTGTTGGCCCCGAAACTCGGAGCCGTGAAGGTCGATCCTGGACAGATCGAGCAGGTGATCATGAACCTGGCGGTGAACGCTCGGGACGCCAT
Organism: uncultured Gemmatimonadaceae bacterium; assembly: GCA_964596925.1. Classification (GTDB taxonomy): domain Bacteria; phylum Gemmatimonadota; class Gemmatimonadetes; order Gemmatimonadales; family GWC2-71-9; genus DASTHG01. The sequence goes on from CAZQWQ010000024.1 coordinate 11,018, forward strand.
GCCGCACGGCGGCAAGCTGACGATCGAAACCACAAACGTCGAACTCGACATCGGTTACACCGCGGAACACAGCACGGTCATTCCCGGTAGCTACGTCATGTTGGTCGTGAGCGACACCGGCGTCGGGATGGACGACGAGACTAAGCGGCGCATCTTCGAGCCGTTCTTCACCACCAAAGAGCATGGGAAGGGCACGGGCCTCGGCCTCGCGACGGTGTACGGGATCGTGAAGCAGAGCGGCGGTATCATTTGGGTCTACAGCGAGCCCGGCAAAGGTGCCTCGTTCAAGGTCTACCTGCCGCATGTTGAGGAGTCTGAAGGCGAGCGCAGCGCGGAGGCACCGCCGCCACCGGCCAAGGGCACCGAAACGGTGCTGCTGGCGGAGGACGCGGCGTCCGTCCGCGCGGTCACCCGGCAGATCCTCGAGCGCAACGGCTATTCCGTACTCGAGGCACCAAGCGGCAAGGCGGCGCTCGCGATTGCCGCAAAGCGGAGTGGGATGATCCACCTGTTGTTGACCGACGTGGTGATGCCGGAGATGAGCGGCCGCGAGCTCGCCGATCAGCTTACAGCGCTCCGGCCCGAGCTCAAGATCCTCTTCATTTCGGGGTATACCGACGATTCCGTGGTGCGCCACGGGGTGCTCGAGTCAGGGGTCGCCTATCTGCAGAAGCCATTCACGCCAGATTCGCTGGCTCGCAAGGTGCGGGAGGTGTTGGACCGCAAGCGCTGAAAGCGACGTGCATGGGGACGTTACATTCCCCTCATGCCGCCCACCGTTCACGGCATCCACCACGTGACCTGCATCGCCGCCGACCCGCAGCAGAACCTCGACTTCTATGTGGGAGTCATGGGCCTGCGGCTGGTGAAGCAAAGTGTCAATCAGGACGTCACCGACACCTATCACCTGTTCTACGCCGACCGTGCCGGCACTCCTGGCACCGACCTTACGTTTTTTCCGTGGCCCGAGATGGCGCCGGTCCAGCCGGGCACCGGTCTCGTGATGGAAGTGGTCTTCGCAGTGCCCCCGGGCAGTCACGCGTATTGGCGACAACGGCTCAACACGAACGGCGTGGCCATTGGTGATGTAGAGACCCGGTTCGACGAGCCGGTGCTCCCGTTCCGCGATCCGCATGGCCTCCCGCTCGCGCTGGTCGAAACAGCGCGGCAGCGGCCGTTCGTGCCCTGGGAGCAGAGCGACGTCCCTATCGAACACCAGCTGCGCGGCATGGATGCCGTACGACTGTGGGAGCGCAACCGCGCCGACACGACGGCGTTACTGACCGACATCCTGGGATTCACGCCGCTGGGCGAAGAGGAGGAATGGGCGCGATTCGGCATTGGGAGTGGCGTGGCGGGGACCTTCGTGGAGCTGCGGGAGCTACCGGAACAGCGGCGCGGTCGCTGGGGCACCGGCGGGGTCCATCACGTGGCGTTCCGTGTGCGCGACACCGACGAGCAGCTCGCCTTGCGAGAGCGCATCGCGACGGCCGGGCTCAAGCCGACTCCACCGATCGACCGATTCTGGTTCACGTCCGTCTACTTCCTGGAGCCCGGTGGCGTGCTGTTCGAGCTGGCGACGGACGGGCCGGGGTTCGATCGAGACGAAGAGCCGGGACGCCTGGGCGAGCGGCTCATCTTGCCGCCGTGGCTCGAGGGCCAGCGAGAGTCGATTCAGCGGTCGCTGCCCGCGCTGGTCCTGCCGGACGCCTGATCAGCCGCCGATCGCTTCGATGGGATCGAGCCGCGCCGCTCGACGGGCGGGGTACCAGCCGAACAACAGTCCGACGACGAGCGAGAATCCGATCGCCAGTACGACGCCGGGCAGATTGATGGCGATCGCGAACGGCTTGCCGAATTGCCGTCCGATCAGCTCGGTGACGATGATGAGCCCGGCCCCACCGCCGATGCCGAGCAGCGCCCCAAGCGCGGCCAGCGTGAGGGACTCGGCGAGGAACAGGTGCAGGATCGCGCTTTCGTCCGCGCCAAGCGCCTTGCGGATGCCGATCTCGCGCACGCGCTCGCGGACGGAGATCAACAGCACGCTAAACAGCCCGATGCCGCCGACGAGCAGGGTGACGGCGGCGATGGCGTACATCACGCCGTTCCACCCACCCAGGATGTCGTCCGCCATGGCCAGGTCGGATTGGACGTCGGCGGCTTCGTTCTCGATCTCGAAATCCTCGCTGCCGAGATGGCGCTGGCGCAAGAGCACGCGCCCCGCCTGCAATACTGTGGCGAAATCTGCCGTGTCGGCCGCCGTCACCAACGCCATATCCACCCGACCCTCTCCATTGTAGTAGCGGGTGAGGTAGGTGTAGGGCACATAGATGCGCCGCGCCGCCCAATCGAAGTTCACGGGGGCAATCTGGAACGGGATCGGCGAGACGAGTCCCACGACGAGGAAGCGCGTCCCATCGATGGTCAGCGTGCGGCCGAGCGGCGGCGCCTGCCCGAACAAATCGGCGACCAGCTCGGACCCCACGACCACGACTCGGGCCCGGTGGGCAACGTCGAGCGGCCGCAGGCTGCGACCCGACACGATCTCCAGGTTGCGCGCCTCGAGATAGCCCGCATCGACGCCATCCACCCGCACCATCCGCTGGCCCGCCGGGCCGGCCACCACGTACTCGCCTCCTGGATTGCGCCCCAGCACGCGCGTCACGCCGGGAAGCTGCCGCAGCGCGGCCACGTCCGAGAGACGCAGGCCCTGGTGGCGCAGCTGTTCGGCGGTCGTGGCGTCGGACCGCGGGCCGCGGTCGATGGCGGTGAAGCTGCGGGGGAACCCCATGGCCTCGAGATCGGCGTACGCCATGACCTTCATGGCACGGGCGAAGGAAGTCATCGACACGAGGGACGCCGCGCCGAACACGACCCCGGAAAGGGTCAGCAGGGAGCGCATCCGGTGCGCCCAGATCTCGCGCAGCGCGTCTCCCACCAACTCGACCGCCCCGAGCAGCGCGGCGCGCGGGTTAGCCATAGCGCAACGCCTCCACCGGCGACAGCCGCGCCGCACGCAGTGCCGGGTAGACGCCGGCCAGCAGCCCCACCGCCGCGGCGGTGGTGATCGCCACCGTCGCGATGAACGGGCTGACGACCGCCGGCATCTGCATGAAACGCGCGACGGTCCCGGTCAGGGCGGTGCCCAAGCCGAGTCCGAGCAGGCCACCCATGATGGTGACGACGAGGACCTCCGCCAACACCTGGGCGAAGACCCCGACCGCCGTGGCGCCCAGCGCCATGCGCGTGCCAAACTCGCGCACCCGCTCGACGACCGAGGCGAGCAGGATATTGGCGATCACGATCCCACCGGTGAACAGCGACACGACGCCGACCACGAGAAAGATGAAGTTGAAGAGCAGGAAGAACTGGGCATCGCTCTGCCCTGCGCCGGCCCCCGAGGGGCGGATGTCGAAGTCCTCTACCCCGTGCCGCGCGAACAGCAGGCTACGCACCTGCGGCTCCGCCCGGGCGACTCCCGAATCAGGACGTGCCTTGAGGGTGAGGAAGTCCAGCACGTCGGTCGCGGTGTAGAGGCCGATGGCGGTGGTAATCGGGATATAGGCCCGCTCGTTGCGGTATTCCAACGCGTTTCCGGCCCACGGGGCGAAGTAGAATTCCTCGCGCTCCATGACGCCGACCACGCGATAGTTGCGGTCACCCAGACTGACCAGCCGTCCGAGCGCGGCGGGCGCGGCCCCGAAGAGCGAATCAGCGAACTTCCAGCCCAGCACCGCCACGCGGGCGCGGCGTGCCACGTCCAGGTCGCTCAGGTACCGCCCCACGAGCGGGCGAATGTCATTGATCACGGCATAGTCTGGGACCGTGCCGATCACATTGCCCTGGAAATGCGCGTTTCCGACTCGGTACCCCAGCTGGTTGGACCACCCCGGGCTCACGGCCGCGAGGGTCGTCGCCCGTTGCTTGAGGAACTCCGCATCGCGGTAGGTGAGTCGATCGGATCCCATCTCGCGTGCCGAGGGGTGAATCGGCAGATCGCGGTTCGAGACGATGATCGTGCCGACGCCGCCGACTTCCTCGATGAAGGATTGCGTCAACGCGGTCTGGCCACCGAACAACGCCAGCACGGTGACGATGCTGGCGGTGCCCAGCACGAGCCCGAGGAGCGACAGCGCGGTCTGGCCCCAATGGCGTCGCGCTTCATCCAGACCGGTGAGCAGGGACTCGAGCAGACTCACACGACGCGTCCGTCGGCCATGTGAATGGTCCGGTTGGCCCGGGCGGCGATCGACGCGTCGTGGGTAACGAGCACGATGGTATGCCCGGCGGCGTGCAGCTCCGCGAAGGTCTTGAGCACTTCCGCGCCGGCGTGTGAGTCGAGGTTGCCCGTGGGCTCGTCCGCCATGAGGATCGCCGGCTCTCCTACGAGTGCGCGCGCGATGGCCACCCGCTGGCGCTCGCCCCCCGACAGCTCGTCGGGGCGGTGACCGATGCGGTGATCCAGTCCCAGCCGGGCCAGCAGGGTGCGGGCGCGAGCGCGTCGCTCGGTCACGGGGACGCCGCCGCGGTATTTGAGGGGCAGGGCCACGTTCTCCTCGACCGACATCCGCGGCATCAGGTTGAACGTTTGAAACACGAAGCCAACCTTGTGATTGCGAACCCGGGCGAGTCGCTTGCCCCGCAGGCCGCCCACGTCTTCGCCGTCGAGGCGGTAGGCGCCGCTGGTCGGCGTGTCGAGGCAGCCGAGGATGTGCATCAGCGTGCTCTTGCCCGAGCCCGACGGACCGACGATGGACACGAACTCGCCGCCGGCGACGTCGACATCGACGCCGTTCAGGGCCGGCACGTCGACCCGGCCGAGGCGGTAGACCTTGGTGAGGCCGCGCGCCTGGATCAGCATTAACGCCGTCTGGACGGGCTGCGCGCGCGCTCGGCCGCGATCGCCGGGTCTTCGAGCGCGATGGAATCACCGGGCGACAACCCGCTCAGCACCTCGACAAAGGAGAGATCGGACAACCCGAGGGTCACGGGCGTGCTGTGTGGGTGGCCGGCGTCGAGCTTGAACACCACCGGACGGCCTTCGGAGAGGAACACCGCTTCGACCGGCACGCGCACCGCGTCCTGCCGTTCCGGGCCCGTGATGCGCACGTTGGCAGTCATGCCGGGCCGCAGCACACCACGGCCGTCTCCGCCGCGTACGCCGACTTCGACATCGAACACGCGGACTCGCTCCTGGAGCCGGGCTGCCGGCGGCACCAGCCGGACGATCCCGCGCACCGTGTCGCCGGGGAATGCGTCCACCGTGAGCGTGACGCTGTCGCCCACCGCCACCTTGCCGATATCCACTTCGTTTACCGCCGAGCGTACGCGCAGGCTCGTGAGATCTGCGATGGTGAACAGCTCGGTCCCGCCGCCGAATGCGCTGGTCCCGCCTACCACCGTCTCGCCTTGTTCCACGCCCCGGTTGATGACGACGCCGGACGTGGGCGCGGTGACGCTGGCCCATTGGGCGGTATCGCCGGCGATCACACCACTTTGCTCCACGAGACGCAGCTGGTCGCGCGTGGCGCGTAGCTCGTTGTCGGCCTGCTCCGAGGCGGCACGGCGCTGGTCGAGATCGGACTGGGTGATCCCGCCCGACGCGGCCAGCGCCTGGGCGCGCTCGTACTCCCGGCGGGCGTTGTCGCGCGCGATCTCCGCGGCGATGATGTCGGCCCGGAGCCGGGCAAACGTGTTGGCCTGCGCGATGTCGGGTACGATGCGAACCAGCAGCTGCCCGGGACGGACCCGGTCTCCTTCGCGCACCGCCAACCGCTGTACCACGCCCGAAATGGGAGATTTCACGACGATCTGGCGCTCGGGCTCGACGATGCCCGTTTCCTCCACGAACACGCGCACATCGCCGCGGTCCACGACACCCACCCGGTAGGCGCGGGTGGTCGTTTCGCTGTTGGCGCTGCCGCACCCCAACAGCCCCGCGGCGGCGAGCGCGAGTCGCAACTCCGTCTTCCTCATGATGGACGATCCCGAGTCAGGAGTGGCACAGCGAGAGGGTCTCCTCAATGACGGAAGCCTCCCTGCCGAGGTTTCGAATATATTCCAGCCCCGTGCCACCGGACCTCCCTGCCGATCTCGAGGCCGCGCTCGCCGGGCGGTTCCAGCTCCGCCGCCTGCTCGGCCGCGGCGGCATGGCTAGCGTGTATCTGGCCTACGACGCCAGGCATCAGCGCGAGGTCGCGCTCAAGGTGCTGCTCCCCGGTCTCGCCGCGATCATCGGCGTCGAGCGATTCCTCAATGAAATCCAGATCGTGGCACGACTCACCCACCCGCACATCCTCGCCATGCACGATTCCGGCGAGGCGGGCGGGTTCCTTTACTATGTCATGCCCCATATCGAGGGCGGGTCGCTGCGCCAGCGGCTGGCCGGAGGGCAGCGCCTGTCGGCGGCGGCGGCGCTCGCGATCGCCGCGCCCGTGGCCGATGCGCTCTCCTACGCTCATCGGATGGGTGTCCTGCACCGCGACATCAAGCCCGAGAACATCCTCTTCTCGCAGGGTCACCCGGTCGTGGCGGATTTCGGCATCGCCAAAGCGATCAGCACCGCGGGGGGCCCGAACCTCACCCGGACGGGATTCCCGCTCGGCACGCCCGGATACATGAGTCCCGAGCAGGCGGCCGGCCTCACGGATCTCGATATGCGCACCGATGTCTACAGCCTGGCCGTCGTGATCTATGAGATGCTGATAGGGGAGACTCCCGGACGCTGGCCGACGGAGGACGCGGTCCGGGCCGGACGTTTCCTCGAGGCGACGGCGGTGCACCGCGCGCGGCTGGCCGAGCCGGGAAGTCGGATCGAGGCGGCCCTCGTCCGTGGTCTCGCCACCCGACACGACCAGCGCACCTCCACGCCCGCCGCGCTCCTCGACGACCTCCAGGGGATCGGCCCCGCCGTACGGCGGCGCTACAGTGACGACGAAGTGCGTGAAATCGTGAAACGCGCGAGCGAGCTGGAAGCGTCGACGCCGACCGTGGGAGGCGCGATGACGATCGGCGGGGTGGAGGCGCTCGCGGCCGAGGTCGGGATCGCGCCGGACGCGGTGCGCGCGGCGGTCCAGTCGGTGAACACACCCGGCGCGTCGGTCGTGGTGGGCGCAGCGCCCAAACGCAACCGCTGGCTCGGCGGTCCCACGTCCCTGACCCTCGAGCGTGTCGTCGAGGGCGAATTGCCGGACACGGAGTGGCAGGTGTTGGTCGATGAGATCCGGCGGTCGTTGCGGAACGTGGGGCAGGTGAGCCAGTTCGGTCGCTCGTTCTCATGGGTCGCCACGCGCCGCGGCTCGGCGCAACGAGACCTGGAGGTCTCGGTGTCGGTACGCGGCGGCCGGACCCGCATCACGATTCAGGAGAACTTCGGCGCCCTGATCGGCGGCATCTTCGGCGGTATTGGCGGCGGAATGGGCGGTGGCGCCATGGGGCCGATCCTGGTCACCTTCGCGGGAGCCCTGCATATCCCGGGCGCGTTGGCCGTAATCATCCCGTTGTGGATGGCGACCGTGTTCGCGACTGCTCGCACGGCGTATCACTACAGCACGCAGAAGCGGGTGCGCGAGCTGACGGGCGTGGCGGATCGGCTGGCGGCGCTGGTCGCCGAGTTGGTGTCGGAGCGGCGGGCGTTGCGGCATCCTGAGCGGTCGTTACCCTAACAACCCACGCGCAACCTCCGCTCGCCCCAGATTTTGTTACGACGGTGCTTTGCCTCGATCGAGGAGCCGATCGATGGAGACACCGCCAGCCCCAACCGCTGCGAGCGTCAGGGCGGCACCCAACAGTGTCAGCTCGAGCTCGTAGCCACCGAGAAAGCCGGCGCTGAGCCGCACTTTGAGAATCGCCACGGTCATATCGATCGCGAGCAGAACGCCGGCCCAGCGCGTGAAGCAACCGGTGAGGATCGCCAAGCCACCGAGCAATTCCACGAACGTCACCACGACCGCGGCCAGGCCCGGCATCGGGATCCCCATCTGCGTCATCGCACCTGTGGTGCCGCTCAAACCCCAGACAAACAGCTTGGTGCCACCATGCATCAGGAACACGAGTGCAACGACGATGCGCAGCGGCAACATTCCCCAGCGAGCCAGTGCAGCAGCAGTGGCTTGATTCATCGGTACCTCCCTCTTGGCGTCACGCGTCCGACCATACAGCCAACTCGTTGCCGCTCGGGTCCGTGAAATGGAACCGCCGCCCGCCAGGAAACGCAAACGGTGGCCGGACGATTGCCCCACCCGCCTTGGTCACCGACGCTTGCAGCGCGGCGAGATCGCGGGCATAGATGACGATCAGCGGGCCGCCGGCCCGGACCGACGGCTTTCGCTCGAATCCGCCGGCGAGCCGCCCGTCCTGGAAGCTGGTGTAGTCCGGCCCGTAGTCCTCGAACCGCCAGCCGAAGGCATCTATGTAGAATTGCCTGGTGCGGTCGAGGTCGGTCGCGGCGAACTCCACATAGTCGATCCGCCGGTCGTGCTCGGCTTGGCTCATCGGCTCTTCCTCAGGCAAAGGAGAAGTCCTATGGTGATGCCGGTCACCGCCAGCAAGGCCCGTCCAGGAGGAGAGGTACCAGGATAGGATCCTCATGACCAGGACCATGTCGCTGCGACGCATCGGGGCCCTTGTCGGCCTCACCGCCGTCTATTTCGCTGCCGGGAAGTTCGGGCTCGCGCTCGCGTCCGTCCATCCCAGCGCGAGCGCGGTGTGGCCGCCCAGCGGCATCGCCTTGTCGGCACTGCTCATCCTCGGGTACGAGGTATGGCCGGCGGTGTTGATGGGCGCCTTCCTGGTGAACGCGACGACGTTCGGATCCCCCCTGACCGCAGTCGGCATCGCTTTGGGGAATACCCTCGAGGCGCTGGTCGGCGCGTACCTCGTCAACCGCTTCGCCAATGGGGCGCAGGCGTTTGCGCGCACGCGAGACATTTTTCGCTTCACCGCCCTCGCCGCGCTCGCCAGCACGACGCTTGGTCCGACGATCGGGATCACGAGCCTCGTGCTCGGCGGCTTCGCCCGCTGGTCGGACTTCGGCTCGATTTGGCTCACCTGGTGGCTGGGCGACGCCACCGGCGTCCTGATCGTCGCCCCCGTGGTCCTGTTGTGGGGGATCGGCGGCTCACCGCGGGTCACGGGTCGGCAGATGGGCGAAGCGGTGGCGCTCCTCGCGGGCCTGTCGCTCGTGACGTTGTTCGTCTTCGGCGGACTGTTCCCGGGAGACACCAAGACCTATCCGCTCGAGTTCCTGTGTATCCCATTTTTCCTGTGGGCGGCGTTCCGGTTTGGTCGCCGCGCGGCGGCCACAGCCATCGTCGTACTCTCCGTTATCGCATTGTGGGGAACGCTGCGAGGGTTTGGCCCATTCGCGCGCGAGACGCGGAACGATTCCATCCTGCTGCTGCAGGCCTTCATGAGCGCCACCGCGCTGATCGCGGCGACGCTCGCCGCGGCCGTCACGGAGCGCCGCCGGGTGGAGGCGCAGCTGCGCCACCTGGCGGTGACCGATCCCTTGACCGGGATCGCCAACTACCGTCGGCTGATTCAGGTGCTCGAGCTCGAGTTGTCGCGCTCCGGCCGCACCATGCGTCCCTTCGCCGTGCTGTTGCTGGATGTCGACAATCTCAAGAAGATCAACGACCGTCACGGCCACCTGGTGGGCAGCCGCGCGCTGTGCCGGGTGGCGGACGCCATGCGCGGCACGTGTCGCACCATCGACACCGCCGCCCGCTACGGCGGGGATGAATTCGCGTTGATCTTGCCCGAGACCGAGGATGCCGCGGCCCGGCAGGTCGCCGGGCGAGTAGCCGCTCGCCTGTCGGGGGATGGAGAGCAACCGCCGGTCTCGGTGAGCGTGGGCGTGGCCGTCTACCCTCGCGATGGCAACGCTGTCGAAGCGCTGCTGGGCGCGGCCGATGAGGCACTGTACGGCGCCAAAGCGGCCTTTCAGGGGCGGTCCCGCCTGGACACCGCTGGCGCGCCGTAGCGCCTTGCTGCACGATTCCCGGCACCAGGTCCGGGATTGGTGTAGGCCCCCCCCGGGATTCCACGCCGGGGGCAGGCAGTGCGTATCCTCAAGATGGTCCCCACATTGTCCGGAGGCTCCGCCCTGTTCGTTTTGCGGTTGGTTCTGGTCCTCGCAGCTGTGGGATGCACCGCACGAACGGCCGGCGGCCCGCCTCGCGTCCCTGTCAGTGTGGCTCGAGTCGAGGTGCGGTCCGTGCCGTACGAGATCGCGGCCACCGGGGCGGTCGAGCCGATCCGTTCGGTGAACGTGACGTCGCAGGTGAGCGGGATGCTGCGACGCGTCCGGTTCGCCGAGGGCGACGAGGTGACGCAGGGTCAGGTCCTGCTCGAGATCGACCGGCGACCGTACCTGGCCGCGCTGCAGCAGGCCGAAGCGAATCTGAGTCGGGATGTGGCCCAGGCGGAGAACGCGGCGCGGGACGCGGAACGGTATCGCGTGCTGGCCCGCGACCGATCCGTCACCGAAGAGGATTACCAGCAGAAGCAGGCGACGGCGGACGCGCTGCGCGCGACCGTTCGGGCGGACTCGGGTGCCCTTACCGTGGCCCGTCTCAATCTCGAGTACGCCACGATTCGGGCGCCCATTGCCGGTCGCACCGGGAGTCTGCTGGTGCGCGAGGGCAATCTGGTGCGGGCCAACGAGTCGGCGACCCTGGTGACCATCAATCAGCTTCGGCCGATCGTGGTGCGCTTCGCCGTGCCGGCGGCACAGCTTCCCGAGCTGCAGCGTCGTCTGGGGGGCAAGGGGCAACTCCGGGTCGTTGCGGTCCCCGCCCACGATTCGGCCGCAGCGCTCGAAGGCGAGCTTTCCTTCGTGGACAACCACGTCGATTCCACCACCGGGACGGTCATGCTCAAGGCGAGGTTTCCAAACCGCGACGGGCGGCTCTGGCCGGGGGAATTCGTCGACGTCACCCTCGTGCTCGGCGTGCAGGCGGAGGCGATCGTGATTCCCGCCCAGGCGGTGCTCGCTGGGCAACAGGGGAGCTACGTGTTCGTGGTCGACGCCGACGGGACCGCTCGGCAGCGGCCGGTCACGGTGCAGCGGACCGTGGATGGGCTCGCGGTGCTCGAGGACCCGCTCGAACCCGGGACGATCGTCGTCACCGACGGCCAGCTGCGGGTCACGCCCGGCGCCAAAGTCGATGTGCGCACCGCCTCGGGCGCTGAGGACACTTCGGGAGGCCAGCCATGAACATCTCCGGCCTGTTCATCCGTCGCCCCGTTGCCACCACGCTGGTGATGATCGGGGTCCTGCTGTTCGGCGTGATGGGCTACCGCCTCCTGCCGGTGAGCGATCTCCCGAACGTGGATTTTCCCACGATCTCCGTCTCCGCCAATCTGCCCGGCGCCAATCCGGAGACGATGGCGGCCGCCGTTGCGACACCCCTCGAACGGCAGTTCTCGACGATCGCCGGGATCGACGCGATGACCTCCAACAGCACCCAGGGCGGGACGTCGATCACGATGCAGTTCGACCTGTCGCGCGACATCGATGCGGCCGCTCAGGACGTGCAGGCCGCGATCTCGCGGGTGCAGCGACAGCTGCCACAGGACATGTTGCCGCCTTCCTTCCGGAAGGTGAACCCCGCGGACGCCCCGATCATTTTCCTCGCGCTCAGCTCACCAACGCTGTCCTTGTCGACGCTCGACGAGTATGCGCAAACGATCCTGGCCCAGCGCATCTCGACCGTTTCCGGGGTGGCACAGGTGCAGGTCTTCGGGTCACAGAAGTACGCCGTGCGCGTCCAGATCGATCCGCAGGCGCTCGTGGCGCGGGGCATCGGACTGGACGAGGTGGCGGCGGCGGTGGATGCAGGGAACCCCAACCTCCCCACCGGCATTCTGTGGGGGCCGCACCGCGCCCACACCGTGCGCGCCGACGGGCAAATCGAGGGCGCCCCGGAATTCCGGCAGCTGGTCGTCACCTACCGGAACGGCGCGCCGGTGCGCCTCCAAGACGTGGCGCGGGTGCTCGACGACGTTCAAGACAACCGGAACGCGAGCTGGTTCGACGGCACGCGCGCCATTGGTCTCGCCGTCCAGCGGCAACCAGGGACGAACACCGTCGCCGTGGCGGACGCGGTGAAGCGAATGGTGACGACGCTCGGACCGCAGCTCCCGGCGTCAGTGCAGGTGCAGACGCTGTATGACCGTTCGCTGTCGATCAACGACTCGGTGCACGATGTGAAAGTGACGCTGTTCATCACCCTCTGCCTCGTCGTGCTCGTCATTTTCCTCTTTCTCCGCAATCTCTCGGCCACGGTGATCCCGAGCCTGGCGCTGCCGCTGTCGATCGCCGGCACCTTCGCCGCGATGTACCTGCTCGGCTACAGTCTCGACAACCTCTCGCTCATGGCGCTTACGCTGTCGGTCGGATTCGTTGTGGACGACGCCATCGTGATGCTGGAGAACATCGTCCGGCACATGGAGATGGGAAAGCCGCGGCTCCAGGCCGCGTTCGACGGCGCCCGGGAGATCGGGTTCACCATTGTCTCGATGACGCTGTCCCTGACCGCGGTGTTCATTCCGGTGCTGTTCATGGGCGGCATCCTGGGACGGCTGTTCCAGGAGTTCGCGGTCACGATCGGCATCGCAATCCTCGTGTCGGGGTTCGTCTCCCTTACGCTGACCCCGATGCTCTGCAGCCGGTTCCTGCGCCCACCGCGGGAAGAGCGGCACGGGCGGTTTTACGAGGTGAGCGAAGGAGTGTACCGGCGCAGCCTGCGGCTGTACGAGCGCAGCCTGGCGTGGGTGATGGATCACCGGGGAGCGGCCCTGGCATTTTCGGTCGTAATCCTCCTGGGCACGGTTGGCCTGTTCGCTCTGGTGCCCAAAGGCTTCATCCCGAACGAAGACACGGGCTTTCTAACCGGCACTACAGAGACGCTGGAAGGCAGCTCGTTCGACGCGATGGTGCAGCACCAGCAACAGGTATCGGCGGTCCTTTCGCACGACCTGAACATCGAGCACTTCATGTCGTCGGTCGGGGGTGGGACCATGAACCAGGGGCGTCTGAGCATCCGCCTCAAACCGCGCGCCGAGCGGCTCAGCGCCGAGGAAGTGGTTCGAGGGCTGCAACCCAAGCTCGCCGCGATTCCGGGGATCCGGACTTTCCTGCAGGTGCCGCCCGTGATCCGCATTGGTGGGCGGTCCAGCAAGACGCTCTATCAGTTCACTATGCAGAGCGGGGACATCGAAACGTTGTATGCCAGCGCGGCGGAGCTCGAGGCGAGGCTGCGGACTGTCCCGATCCTGGTCGACGTGACGACGGACCTCCAGATCAAGAACCCTCAGGTCCGGGTGCACATCGACCGGGACCGCGTCGCTTCCCTGGGGCTCACGGTGGAGCAGGTCGAACGCGCGTTGTACGACGCCTACGGCACGCGCCAGGTCTCGACGATTTTCACGCCCAATAACCAGTATTCGGTCATCCTGGAGCTGTTGCCGGAGTATCAACAGGACCTGGGCGCGCTGCGGATGTTGCACATCCGTTCGCCGCAGGGTGCGCTCGTCCCGCTCGCGTCGCTTGCCTCCGTGACCTCCGACGTCGGCCCACTGAGCGTGAACCACAGCGGACAGCTGCCTTCCGTGACGTTGTCGTTCAACCTCGCCCCCGGCGCATCGCTCGGCGACGCGGTGAATACCGTCCAACGCCTCGCGCGTCAGGCGCTTCCCGCGACCATCAGCACCGGCTTTGCCGGCACCGCGCAAGCGTTCCAGGCGAGCCAGCAGGGGTTGGCATTCCTGTTGCTGCTCGCGGTGCTGGTCATCTACCTCGTGCTCGGGGTCCTCTATGAGAGCTTTATCCACCCGCTCACGATTCTTTCGGGATTGCCGTTCGCGGGCTTTGGCGCCTTGTTGACGCTATTGGTGTTTCGAACCGAACTCAGCATTTACGCATTCGTCGGAATCATCATGCTCGTGGGGCTCGTGAAGAAGAACGCGATCATGATGATCGACTTCGCCATCGAAGCCGAGCGCCGGGAGGGCAAATCGCCGCGGGATGCGATCGTCGAAGCCTGTAGCGTGCGTTTCCGGCCCATCATGATGACGACGATGGCGGCGCTGATGGGGACGCTGCCGATCGCGATTGGATGGGGCGCGGGGGCGGAGTCGCGCCGCCCGTTGGGCCTTGCCGTAGTCGGGGGACTGGCCTTTTCGCAGCTCATCACGTTGTACGTGACGCCAGTGTTCTATACCTACCTCGACGCGCTGCAACACCGGCTCAGTCGAATTCGCCGGCCGGCGACGGCCCCCGGCACGCTGGCGGCTCCAGTCCCAGCCGACTGACCTGACGGTCCGGTGATCCGGCTCACCGCTGGGTCGGATCAAATACGCTTAGGTCCCTGCATGCGATCGACCATGTTTGTCGCCGCGCTGCTGGTCGGCGCGGTCGCGGGCCTAGCGGCCCAGCGCGCGCACCAGCTCGAGCTCGGCGGCTACGGCAGCTACACTCGCTACGACCACCTGATGGCACTGGATCCCCGCATCGGCGCCGGGGCGCGCATCGGGTACGCCTTCACGGACCTCCTGGAGCTGGAGGCCGAATTCGGCCTCGCCCAGCCGCACACCCAGAACCAGTTCGGGTTCACGACGGTGCGCTGGGGCGCCGCGAGCCTGGTCCTGACCGTGGCCCCCGGCCGACGGAACCGACCGTATCTGCTCGGCGGGTACACGCGGATCGATTACGGATCGGCCGCGAGCGCCCCCTACGACTTCGCCGACCACGCCGTGCACGGCGCCATCGGCAACCGGTTCTTCGTCATGTATGGCGTGGCGTTGCGCGTCGAGGGGCGCGCCATCTTTGCGCCCAAGACCGATCGCCGCTTTGGCGGCGAGTGGGCAGGCCATGTCGTGGGCTCGTTCGGCCTTTCGATGTTCGCCTTGGGCCGTGGACAGCGGGATGCCGATCGTGACCGGGTGAGCGACCCGCTGGACGCCTGTCCTTCGACGCCGGCCAGCGCTGTGGTGGATCGGAGGGGATGCCCGTTGGACCGCGACGGCGACACCGTCGCGGACGGGATCGATCGGTGCCCCGCTTCACCCGCGGGCGCGCAAGTGGACCGCTCCGGGTGCCCGATCGACCGCGACGAGGACGGTGTCTCGGACGGCCTGGACCAGTGCGCCAACTCGCCATCGGGGGCGACGGTCGACGCCAAAGGTTGCCCCATGGATGCCGATGCCGACGGTGTGGCCGATCAACTGGACCGCTGCCCCCAATCCGCGCCCGGCGTTCGCGTGAACGCCGCCGGTTGTGCGCTGGTCCGGGACAGCGTGCTCCCGCTGTTTTCCGAGCGGGGGTCGATGATCCTGCACGGGGTGACCTTCGGAGCCGGCAGCTCGATCCTGACCCCGGGGTCGTTCACTGTGCTCGATGGGGTGGCGACGGCGTTGAACGCACAACCGGAGACCCGAGTGGAGATCGCGGGCTACACCGACGATGTGGGCGCGCCCGGGTTGAACATCCGTCTGTCGCAGCTCCGCGCCGAGGCGGTGCGCGGCTACCTGGCGACCCGAGGGGTCGCCCCGGCTCGCATGGTGGCGCGGGGGTTTGGACCCGGGAGCCCGATCGCGAGCAATACCACGGCGGCGGGCCGGGCACAGAACCGGCGCGTGGAGCTGCACCGCCTCCCCTAGAAGCGCGCCTAGGGGGAGCGCCGCTACCGGCCGCCTTCAGAGGTAGCGCCGAGTGCGGCGGCCGCGGACCGTTCAATCCAGCGGGCGAGGGCGGGGAGAGGAGCGAGCGAGGTCGGCGTGTAGCGGACGGGCAGCCCCTCCAAATCCACGGGCAACTTCTGCCGATCAATAGAGCCTGAAGAAATGAGCACCGCGATCACCGTCACCGAATCGCGTGACGCCGTGGCGAGGACATTCACCGTATCCCGCATCGCCGCGACCGCCGCCGCGCGCAGTGGCGGATCCGCGTCATCCCACAGGAGAGCGACCGTGAACGGGGCCCGGAGACCCGCCCCCGGCAGTGCACCAGCGGCGCTCCGGAGGTTGACCAGCCAACGCTCGGCATCGTCCGGGTTACTTGGACCGTGGGCCACGAGGAGCACCGGACGGTTGCGATCTTGGTCCGACAGGGCGCTCCAACGGGCGACAAGCGCCGCTCCGAGCTCCGGTGCGGCATCGAGCGCCGGCGTCACCCGCGTCGGCACGGGCGGTGGACGGTGCCGCATTTCCATGTGGTGACCGGCGACACTGTCGCGGATCCCTGCGTAGTACTCGATCTCGCGGTAATGGCCCCCGTAGGATGAGACCATCAGCGGAACGACGACGATGGATTTTGCCTGCGCGGCGAGCAGGGCATCGACCCCGCGGTCCCAGCCGGCGGAGTCCGCCTCGCTTCCCATGAGGAAGGCCACTGCCATCGGCCCATATGTCCAGCGGACCTGCCTCGCTGTTTCGCGCACTCGGGCATTCCATTCGCCGTGGGCGCCGTGGGCGCCGTGGGCGACGACGAGCAGACCCGTTTGGGCCACGGCCGGGGGCGCTCCCGCCAGTAGGACTATGAGTGCCCCAAGGCGGAACGCGCTTCGCAAATCCTGCGTTTGATTGAGCATGCACCTTGCTGTTGATGAGAAACATTCTCAAATCGTTTTGCTGCAAGAGACTACTCCGGTCGGAATTGCTCGTCAAGGCGATCCAGCGCCGGACTTGGTAGTGTATTGCATGACTCCGCATCGCTGCTTCAATCACCTTTTTGCGCTCCTCGCACTCACGGTCGGAGTCCTTGGCACTGCAAGCGCCCAGGGAGTGTTTGGCGACCTTCGTGGAACGGTCACCCGACCCGACGGTGCGCCTGCCAACGGGGCGCGGGTCGCCTTGCTTGGCACCGCGTTCGGCGCCGTAGCCGACGAACAGGGCCGCTACGCGATCGACCACGTTCCCGCGGGCGACTACGCGGTGCGAGCAGAGCTCCCGGCGTCGGAGCCTGGGGAGTCCGGCATACGCGTCCGCGCCGGCGCGACGACGCGACTCAACCTGACCCTTGGGCGCAGCGGCGTGGCCTTGGAGGCACCCGGGGCGCGGCGCATGGCGAGCGACGCCATCTCATCCGGCGGCGACTTCCCTGGCGATCTGCTTGACGCGCTGCCCGTTGACGACGCACGACATGCCCTCACCCTCATGCCGGGGGTGGTGTCGCGCGGCACGGACCTGGGCATCGGCTCGCCTGCCGGGCTCTCGATTCGTGGCGCCGCCCCCGGTGAATCGAGCGTCTACGTCGACGGCGCCCCGGTCCGATTCGAGACGCTGGGCATCCAGAGTCTTGCCCTCGGCACGAATTCGCTGGCGGAGCTGTCCGTGACAACCGGCGTACCTGCGGCGTTGGCGAGCGACGCACGCGGCGGCGTGATCGCCTACGTCACCAAGAGTGGTGGCCGGATGTTTTCCGCGCGCTTCCGCGCGGATACCGATGAGCCGTTTGGCGACGGATCGAGCGTCGGGTACAACCGCTTTGAGGGTGCCGTGGGTGGCCCGGTGCCGGGCTTGCAGCGAATGAGGTGGTTTCTGTCCGCCGCGGTGCTGGGACAGGGTTCCCGATACCTGGGCTCCGGTGCCGCGGACCAGCCGACCTTTGTCGTCGCCGGCGCGGACACCACGGTGACCTGGACGGACTTCGGTGGCCAGGGCGTTTCGGCGACGCTGCCGCAGTTCGTCCAGGCGAGTGGGCGGTGCGACGCGGCCCAGAACTTCGGGTTTGCGTGCGGGGGGCTACGACGCCCGCTCGACTGGTCCACGCAACGCGCGGGGCAGGGGAAGCTGCTCTTTTTCTACGGCACCGGCTCGAGCGTGTCGCTTACCGGGGTGGCAAGCGATCACCAACAGCGATTCTTCCCCGGCCCGCTCATCGGGGATGCCGCTCTCTATCAGGGGGCCCGGGGGTCGTCGCGCCTGGTCGTGCTGAATTGGAGCCAGGTGTTGCGACGGTTGGGGGGCGGCGCACTCGCGGTGAACGTGAATCTCTCCTATGGAACGGATCGCCGATTCTCGGGCCCCCTCGACCCCGGTTCGGAAATCGCTACGCGTGACCCGTTCCTCGGCATCAAATTCGCGTCACTCCGGTTCACCGGGCAGGACAGCTTGCCGTTCCCGCTCACCGACCGGATCATTCGGAACATCCGCACCAATTCCGGGCTGCGGGTGCCGTTCCTCGACCGGCTCGATCTCCGAAACGCACAACCATTTCGTTTGAATCCGTTCGGGCTGATCAGTGGCTGGCCGACCCAAGGCATCGACAGCCGGCTGGCGATGACCTGGGAGCGGCGGTTGAACGGCCGCTTGCTTCTCGACTGGCAGGCGAGCGGCGCGCACCGGGTCACCGTCGGGGGCGACGTCACTCGCACCGACCTGTCGCATTACGACGGCGCGCTGCTTGGCCTGTTTGGCCTGGAGGCGATCCTGGCGCACCCAAAGCGCTTCGGACTGTTCGCCGGAGACCGACTGGAGCTGGGAGACCTCTCGCTCGAAATCGGGGCACGGTACGACTACTTCACGAAGGGCGGGGAGTTCTCGAACGTGCCGGGGCGAATCTTCACCGATCCCGCCTGGAACATCGATGCCGCTACGAGCGACACGGCGTATGCCGGCTCGTTGGCCCGCGTGTTCAGGCAGGCGGGCGGGCAGGGGATGCTGTCGCCGCGGGTGCGGCTCGGGTACAGCATGTCGCCGCGGACGAGCGTCCGGCTGGGCTACGGACAAATCGTGGAGCCCCCGAGCTTCGGGGTGCTCTTCACCCATGCCAATTCAGACTTTGCCTTCTCCACGCCCACCGAGCTGTTCGGTCGCGATCTGGATTACCGCAAGTCGACTCTGTGGGAGGCGGGGATCCGGCAGGGGCTGACCTCCGGATTGTGGATGGAGGTGGCCGTATACGACAAGACGTTTGTCGGTGTTGCGGGCCGGTTCCAGACGTTTGACGATCCGGCAGTCCCTGGGAACACATTCAACATCAACGCCCTCACGGTGGTCGATGATGGCCACCGGATCGGCGTGGACGCGCGGCTCGATTGGAATCAGGGATCGGCTCTTGCCGGCGCGATCGCCTATTCGTTCCTGCGGAGCGGCCAGGATGCCAACAACACGGTGCACGCCTTGGCGGGACTGGCGACGCTCCGAGAGCCTGCCGAATGGCAGCCGGGGGGCGTGGTGGGGACGGTGGCGCGGGACGTTGCGGCGACCATGACCGTCCGCGTGGTGAACGGCCTTCCATACACCCGCCTGCAGAACTTTGGCGGGGGGATCATCGCTCCGGACCTGAATGGAGGGACGCCGAACGAGCCGCTGAACAGCTCGCGGCTTCCCTGGACCAAGACGCTCGACCTCACGATCTCCAAGGGGTTCCAGGCGGGACGAATCGGCGGGATGATCTACGCCGACCTGCGAAACCTGTTCGGGTTCACCAACATCCTTGGCGCCTATGCCGAGACGGGCACTGTCGAGAACTCCCTGTACAGACAGGCACTCGCCGCTCCGGAGCTTGCCAACATGGCTAACGAGGCGAACGAGATCGGCGCCTTACTGCCTGGCGGCACGATAGATTTGAGCGCATGCGCCACGTGGTTTACCCCGGTGAATTGCGTAGCGCTGCAACGAGTCGAGCGCCGCTTCGGAAACGGGGACGGGCTCTACTCGACGGCGGAACAGCTGCAAGCGTTCGATGCCTACTACGACTCGTTCCTGGGCCCGTGGCGGTTCCACGGTCCCGCTCGCACCGCACGAATCGGCATCCAACTCCGCTTCTAGGGTTCGGGCCCGGTCTCGGGGTTTTCCGTCAACGAAACGAACAGTTTGGTGGTGTAGAAGACCGCCCGCCCCCGCACGGCATCAAGCTCGCGACGCCGGACCCCGGTCAGGAGCCCAGTTTCCTCTCCTCGCTGCAGCAGATAGCCGAGCTCGATTAGGTACCCGAGCGCGAGATCCACGCAGCGTTGAAACGACCTACGCGTCAGCCGTCCGGAGCCATTGGCGAGCTTGGCGGGTGCCAGGAGCGCCACGGAACGGAGCTCGTCGCGCAGGCACTCACCGTCCGGGCCGCTCCACTTTTCCGTGGCCCGCCACACGGCCAACACCAGCTCGTGGGACACCTTCCAAGCGTCCAGCTTTTCGAAGGTCATCATCGTGATGCGATTGTACCGATCACCACGCCCGCGGCGGTAACCAAACCAACGCAGCGGGTACCGAAAAACCGCGACCCAATCCCCGGTAACCTGGGTCACGGCACCCCACCGTGCTCGAGTCGCACCTTTCGTCCTATGAAAGCTCGATTCCTCCCCACCATGAAGGACGTGCTCATCCCGCTGGTTGCGTTGGGTGTGCTCGTTGCCTTCGCCGCGCTGACCGTCGCCGGGTGAACCGGGCTCGCGCGGTCAAAGCGACTCCGTAGTCGCAAGGGCGTCCGCCCAGGGGAGGAGAACGGCCCGTCGCGAACAAAGCGGCGGGCCGTTTGCCGTGCTACCTTCACGGCCGCTCGAAGCCTGGAGCCGCCCCTGACGACACACCTCGCCACCGACTTGACCGCCACGCTGCAAGTGGATCGCCCGGGCGCGCTCGCCGCGGCGATCGAGGCGATAGCCAAGGCGGGGATCAATCTCGACGGCTACGCCGAGTTTGAGGGGACGCTGCACGTGCTTACGCGTGACGCCCCAGCGGCGCAGCGGGCACTCCGGGCGGTCGGTATCCGGGTTCGCGAGGAGCGGCAGGTGATCGTCATCGGCGTGGACGACCAACCGGGAGTCGCGGCCAAGGTGTTTCGACGCATCGCGGACGCCGGCATCAACGTCGACTTCAGTTACGTCGCCAATCAGAACCGGATGGTCATTGGCACCGACGACCCGAAAAGGATCGCGAATGTCCTGAAATGACCGAACCCGGTTCGAAGCCGGAACGTATTGTCCCACAACGCGTTCCGCGAGACGGCGCGGTGGCCTCTGGGCGGCGCGATCTTGATCGCGACACCGCCGACACCGCACTATTAGGGCCCACTATGCCACGACGCTCCGCTGTCACCCTGTTCGCAGTCTGGCTGGCGTTGGCCACGTGCTCCAAGGGCACGCCCCCGGATCCTGGGCCCGCGCCGGTCGTGTCGTCGCCGGCCCGCGTCGTCACAGAGACCGTGACCGTGCGGGACTCTGACCTCGAACAACGAGTGTCGCGACAGGACCTGCTGTTGTTGGACAAGGACGCCCAGATTGAGGAGCTGCAGACCCAGCTCGACGAAGCGCGTCGGGAAGTGCTGCGCTCGATGGCCAAAGTCCAGACGCTGGCGACGCGAGCCGAAGCGGCTTCGGCGATGGCGGAAGCCGAGATCGCGGTGCAGTCGCTGCGGCGGTCGGCGGGCGGGCAGGCCGCCCCTGAAGTCGCCAAAGCGGCCAAGCTGGTCCAGGACGCCACCAACGAGTTCAACCGCCAGAACTACGGCGGGGCGCTCTGGCTCGCCAACCAGGCAAAGACCCAGGCGGGGCTGGGGCGCAAACGGTTCACGGGCGCAGACCCGGTCGCGCTCCGTCCCGGCGAGCAGTTGTTCGCGGTGCCGTTGCGGCTGGAGACTGTCGGGCGGAGCAAGCTGCGGGAGGGCCCGGGCACAGGCTACCGCGTGCTGACGACGTTCGACGGGGGCTGGCCGCTCACCGGGTTCTCGTACGTGGATCAATGGATGCGGGTCGCCGATGACAGCGGTCACGCGGGCTGGGTGTTCTACAACCTCGTGCGCCGGCGGCCCGACCGCGCCCGCTAGACGGGCACCGCACCGGGCGCTTCACCCCGCTCGCTCCTTCGGCTTCGCTTCCCGCACGAGCTTCAGGCCGGCTCGACGCACGCGGTCGCGGCCCTCGCGCTTTGCCTCGTACAACGCCTCGTCTGCCGCCGCGATCACCTGTTCCGGGGTGTTCCCGTACAAAGGGAATTCCGAGACCCCGATGCTCACCGTGATGCGCCGGCCCGGGAACACTTCCGCGGCCACGCGCGCGCGCACCCGCTCGGCGATCTCCAGCGCCTCGGTCATACCGGTCTCGGGCAACATCACGAGGAATTCCTCGCCGCCGTAGCGCGCGACGTCATCTACCTCGCGCGTCGCTTCGCGCAACAGAGCCGCGACCCGTGCCAGCACGCCGTCGCCCGCCAGGTGACCAAAGGTGTCGTTGTATTTCTTGAAGTGGTCCACGTCCACCATCAACACCGAGAACGTGTGCTTGAGCCGCTGCGAGCGCCGCACCTCGTCGGTGAGGGACTCCATCAGGCGGCGGCGGTTGTGCAGTCCGGTGAGGACGTCAGTCACCGAGAGCGTCTCGAGCTCCTCGTTCTTGTGGCGCAACGTCTCGTTGGCGGCGTCGAGCGCTTGGTGCCCCTCGCGCAGACGGACCACCATGTTGTTGAACACCTCGGTGAGATAGCCGACCTCGCCGCCGGAGAGCACCGGCAGATCCACGTCCAGGTTGCCCGCAGCCACCTTGGCGGCGCCCTTCGTGAGCCGCGCCAGCGGACGCACGATGAACAGGCCGAGGAGGTAGGCGATCAGGCCGATCCCCACCAGCAAGGTGGACACGAGCAACAAGGTGAGGTTGCGCATGCGGGTGACTTCGCGGAACGCCGCGGTGGCCGTGATCTCCGCCACGACCGCCAGGCGCTGCTCGGACCCGCGGCGCAGGCTGCCGAGCACTAGGTCCCCGGTGTGGTTGCGATATCTCGTCACGTGCCCGTCCTGCTCTGACAGTCGCTGTATCGCCGCGGTCGTCAGCCTCGCGCCCGGCCCGGCCGCGCTGGTGACGAGCGCACCGTCGCTGGTCACCAGGTACACCCGCCCCGAGTCCGCCAAGGAGAAGTCCCGCAGCGTCCGTTCGAGGTCGACGAGACTGAGCTTGGCCGTCAATGCCCCGAGGAAGCGTCGGCTAGGGACGGCAATCGGGACGGCCGCCACGAGCAGCGTCGCTCCCAGGTCTGCGTCGCGGTACGGCTCACCGAGGGCGGTTCGGCCGGCGGCGATATCGCTCGTCCAATCGGTGGGCAGTTGGACCGGCCGGGAGGACCTCGCACTGGTCGCGATGACGCGACCCTGCGGGTCCACCACCATCAGCTCGAGGTAGTCGGCGAACCGTTCCCGGACGGACTTGAGGTAGTCGTTCATCCGGCGTACCGCCGGCCCCCCACCGCCGCGCGGGATCTGATCCAGGTTTTCCGACACCGCCTCCGAAATGGCGAACACCCGGAGCTCCGCCAGGCGGTCCTTGAGCCACAACTCGAGCTCGCGCGAGCTCTGCCGGCTGGTGCTCTCGAGCTGCTCGGTGATCTTGTTGTTGAGCGAGCGTTTGTTCTGGGTGTAGGAGAGCCACGCCGTGGAGAGCGACGGAATCAGCGTCGCCACAACGGCGAAAAAGAGAATACGGCTCCGGATACTGTCGAGGCGCAGGATCCGGGCGTTTTTTGATACCGATTGTTCTAAGGTGCTGAGCCGCATGTCTCTCCTGATACCCTATCCCCGCTAACCCAACCAAGATTCACTTTGTGTCAGTGGGTGCAAGTAGGGTGCCTGGGGCACCGGAACGACAAGGGTCAAAAGGGGTTGCGGCCCGGGCGCGGGCGACTCCCGTCGCGGCGGTGGCTGCGACGGATGAGCGGCCTCTGGTGACGTGGCTCACCCGCAGTGGTTCATCGTGCATCACCCGCGAGACCCATCTCCGCGCATGGCGTGCGGTCGTCGTGGAGCCGAGACGGCAGCGCCCCGCGGCGCGGGAGCGACATTGTCACGACCCCGTCGCAAAGCGCAACCAATCGGCGACGCTGCTTTGGAGCACTGGTCGGTGAGTTTCGACGTGTACGTGCCCCGCTAGACCGATCTGCCGCTCGAGACGATAAACGGCCCGCTGGATCATGCAGGGCCGAATGACCCAGCGGAATCGCCGAGCCCTGGCGGTTCGGCTTTTTCGGTTTCCGTTCGTAGTTTTCCCGCCCATGTCCGAGACCCTCCCGGCCCTCCACGGCTTCCGCGCCGAGCTGCGCGCGATGGTACGACTGGCCCTCCCGGTTGTCGCCGTCCAGGTGGGCTGGATGGCCATGGGGGTGGTCGATACGATCGTCGTCGGGCACGTCTCGGCGGACGCGATGGCCGCTGTTGCGTTGGGAAATCTGCTATTTCTCGCGGTCTCGATCTTCGGGATGGGTGTGCTGACCGGCCTCGACCCCGTGGTCGCCCAGGCGGTCGGCGCGCGGGACGAGCCGGCCGTGGCGCGCGGCGTGCAGCGCGGCCTCGTGCTCGTCCTCGGTCTCACCGTTCTCTCGACGGTGGCGCTCCTGCCGGCTCGTCCGCTCCTCATCGCCCTGCGCCAGCCAGTCGAGATCGTGCCGACCGTCGTGGCGTACACGCAGGTCGCGATCGGCGGTTTCCTCCCCTTCTACGTGGTGGTGCTGGTCCGCGTCCTGCTCCAGGCGACTGGCGGCGTCGGGCCGCTGGTGTGGGCGACACTCGCCGCCAATGTGCTGAACCTGGCGCTCAACTGGGTGTTCGTGTTCGGGCACCTCGGGGTGCCGGCCTACGGCGCGGTCGGCTCGAGCTGGGCGACGACACTGTCTCGCTGGGCGCTGGCGCTCTTCATGGTGGCGTTCTCGTGGCGGCGGCTGCGAGCCCAGCTCCTGCCGTTCCGACCCGAGTCGTTCGCGCTCCGGCCGTTGGGACGAATCCTGTTGCTGGGCGCACCGATCGGGATTCAGTACGAGCTGGAGCTTGGCATCTTCAACGTGGTCGGGCTGATGATGGGATGGCTCGGCGCGATCCCAATGGCGGCCAATCAGGTCGCCCTCAACATCGCCTCGATCACCTTCATGGTGCCGCTCGGCGTCTCGATTGCCGCCTCGGTGCTGGTGGGGCACGCGGTAGGGCGGGGGGATGCCGCAGAGGCGCGGCGGGCGGCACTGGCGGCACTGGTGTGCGGGGTGGGATTCATGGCATTGAGCGCGATCGTCATGCTCGCGGTACCGGGGGCGCTGGCCCAGGCGTACACGACCGATGCAGCTGTCGCCCGGCTGGCGGCGACGCTGATCCCGATCGCTGGGGTGTTTCAGGTGTTCGACGGGACGCAGGTCGTGTCGATCGGCGTGCTTCGCGGTACGGGCGACACCCGGACGCCGATGCTGGTCAACGTTCTCGGCTACTGGGTGATCGCGCTGCCGCTGTCCGCGTGGCTGGGGCTGCGCACGCCGGCGGGACCGGCTGGCATGTGGTGGGGGCTCGTGGTGGGACTCGCCGTGGTGGCGCTGATTCTCGTGACCCGTGTGCGTTCCCGGCTTCGGGGAACCTTGCGGCGGGTGATGATCGACAAGGCCACGGCCGGCACCTGATCCGACCCTGCCAACCGGCCTATCCGTGCGCCGGTGGCTTCCGGTCGCGGTAGGGATACCAGTAGTTCTTCGCTTCCATCACGTAGTCGATGTGGACGTGTTTCGGCTCGCGGAACGCGTCCAGGCCCTCTTCTCCCAACTCGCGCCCCACGCCGCTCCAGCGCATCCCCCCGAACGGTCCGGCGTCGTTGTCGGTGAGCGGATCATTGATCCAGAACGTGCCCGCCTTGATGTGCTCCATTGCCTTCATCGCCAGCTCGAGGCTGCGCGTGTACACATTGGCACCCAGGCCGAAGTGCGAATCGTTGGCCATCGCGATCGCCTCGTCGGCGTCCCGGGCGACCGTGAGGGACAATACGGGACCGAAGATCTCCTCGGTCGTCGGCAGCGAGCCGTGGGGCACATCGGTGAGGATCGTCGGCTCGAAAAAATGACCCTTCAAACCCGGGGGTGAGAGACGCTTGCCTCCCGCTCGCAGCGTGGCGCCCTGGCGTACGGCCTCAGCGACCTGTTGTTCCACCAGCGCCAGCGCTTCGGCGGAAATCAGGGGCCCGATGTCGGTCTCCGGGCGTTGCGGGTCGCCGACGGTGAGCGTGGGCAGGTACGCTTCGAGCCGGCGCGTGAACTCCGCCGCGACGGGCGCGACGAGGTAGATCCGCTTCGCGGACGTGCAGACCTGTCCGGCGTTGAGCAGCCGCGCCCACGCGACCCCGGGGACCGCCACGTCCAGATCGGCGTCGGCGAACACGACAAACGGGTCCACACTGCCAAGCTCGAGATTCACCTTTTTCAGCTCCTGACCGGCGTGTGCCGCGATCTTGCGGCCGGCCGCCACCGATCCGGTGAAGGCGACGAGGTCTACCTGGGGATGCCGGACCAACAGCTCGCCGGTGCGCGCGCCGCCGGTGATCACGTTGACGACGCCGGGCGGCAGCTCGTCGTAGCACTCGGCCAACAACAGGTTGCACAACGGATTCTGATGCGGCGGCTTGCAAACGAGCGTGTTTCCGGCCGCGAGCGCCGGGGCCACTTTCCACGCCATCAACAGCAGCGGGAAGTTGAACGGCACGATCGCCGCCACGACGCCATAGGGCTCCTTGATGGTGAAGTTGACCTGGTGCGGCTGCACCGGAGGGATCGAATTGCCGTAGCTCCGTCGTCCCACCTCGGCGTAGTAGTCGAAGCAGGCCGCCACCCACTCGATACAGTCCACGGATTCGATCAGCGGCTTGCCGGTTTCCAACGTCATGAGGCGGGCCAGCTCGCGCTCTTTGCCGCGGATTTTTTCCGCAATGCGATGCAGCGCAATCGCCTTCTCGACGCCGGGGACCTTCCACCATGCTGGGTGCGCGCGCCTCGCGGCCTCCACCGCGGCGGCAACGTCGTCGGTGCCGCATTCGGGAGTCACGCCGACGAGCTCGAGCGTCGCGGGATTCCGGATTTCGCGCGTGTCGGGCGCCTTGGCGCTGATCCACCGACCGCCGATCAGGATGCGGGAGACGTCACTCATCCGTGCGTGACCTCGAATAGGGAAGGACGGACGATATTCTCGCCGCAGGTGGCCGGCCGCGCCAGCGGCATGCACATTCCTTTCGCTTCAGGGACCCGTTCACCGAGGAAATGCCATGCACGACCTGACCCGCCGTGATTTCGTGGGGCTCGCGGCCGCCACCGGATTCGCCGCTGCCGCCCGGCCGCTCGCCGCCAGGCCTTCTCACACCGCTCCTCCCCACCCTTTCACCCCTGCGCCGTTCGAATTGGAGGAGACCACCATCGCCGCCCTGCAGGCGGGACTGCGCAGCGGGAAGTACACCTCGCGACGTCTGTGCGAAGCATACCTGGCGCGCATCGAGCAGCTCGACGGCCGTGGCCCAACGCTGCGCTCGGTGATCGAGACGAACCCGGAGGCGATGTCGCTCGCCGCCGCGGCGGACGCCGAGCGTCGCGCCGGTCGTGTGCGGGGACCGCTGCATGGGATGCCGGTGCTGATCAAGGACAACATCGCGACGGCCGACCGGATGATGACGAGCGCGGGCTCGCTGGCTCTCGCGGACGCGCCGGCGCCGCGCGATGCGTTCGTGGCGAAGCGACTGCGCGACGCGGGCGCGATCATCCTCGGCAAGACGAACCTCTCGGAGTGGGCAAACTTTCGCTCCACGCATTCGGTGAGCGGTTGGAGTGGCCGCGGCGGGCAGTGCAAGAACCCCTATGCGCTGGACCGCAATCCGTGCGGCTCGAGCTCCGGGACCGGGACGGCGATCTCGGCGAACCTCGCCGCGGTGGGGGTGGGAACCGAAACCGACGGCTCGATCGTGTGTCCGTCGTCGGCGAGCTCACTCGTCGGGATCAAGCCCACGCTTGGGCTCGTGTCCCGCCGGGGCATCATTCCCATCGCGCACAGTCAGGATACGGCGGGACCGATGGCGCGCACCGTGGCCGACGCGGCGACGCTCCTCGGCGTGCTGGCCGGAGCGGATCCCGATGATCCCGCGACGGCCGACGCGGGGACGCGGGGACGGACGGACTACGTCACGTTCCTCGACTCGAACGGTCTCAAGGGCGCCCGGATCGGTGTGGCACGCGCCAAGTTCTTCGGGTACAGCACGGCCGCCGACCGGCTGGTCGAGGCGGCGCTCGAGGTGCTGCGGCGCTCGGGGGCAGTGCTAGTCGATCCTGCCGAGGTTCCGCACAGCGGTGAATTCGACGACGCCGAGTTCACGGTGCTGCTGTACGAGTTCAAGGCAGACCTCAACGCCTACCTCGCGGGGCTCGGGCCGGCCGCGCCGCACAAAACGCTCGCGGACCTGATCGCCTTCAACGAGAAACACCGCGACCGGGAGCTTCCCTTTTTCGGCCAAGAGATCTTCGTCATGGCTCAGGAGAAGGGCCCGCTCACGGACGACGCGTACATAGAGGCGCTGGCGCGCTGTCGGCGCCTGTCCCGGACCGAAGGACTGGACGTCGTGCTGGCCCAGCATAGACTCGACGCGCTGGTGGCGCCGACGGGCAGCCCGCCGTGGCCCATCGATCTCGTGAATGGCGACCACTTCCTGGGAGGGTCGTCGACGGCCGCCGCGGTCGCGGGGTACGCGAGTATCACGGTGCCGGTGGGCTACGCCCACGGGCTGCCGGTGGGGATGTCCTTCATAGGGGCGGCGTGGAGCGAGCCGACACTGATTCGGCTCGCTTACGGCTACGAGCAGGCGGCAAAGCCGAGGACGGCGCCGCGGTTTCTGCCGACGGCGGATCTGTCTCGTTGAGACGCTTGCGACCAAACCCAAACCGGAGCACAATAGCGGCATCGGACTGTTTCCTTCACTACTGGGAGTCTCGTATGCGGATCATGGAACCTCGTTTGCGCCGGGCGCTTGGTCTTGCGGCCCGTCTCACGGTCCTCTTCCTGGTCCCCGCTCGGAGCCTCGCTGCCCAGGGTGGGACGATCGTTGGCCGCGTGGCCGACAGCGCCGGCGCAGCGCTCCAGAATGCGTCGGTCACGCTCGATGGCACCATGTTGCGCGCCACCAGCGGCAGCCAAGGACGATATGAGCTGCGAGGGGTCGGGGCAGGGACCTACACGCTGCGGGTCCGGCTGTTGGGATATGTGGCGCGGGCCGTGTCCGTGAGTGTCGGCTCCGGGGCGACGGTCACCCAGGACGTCACATTGGTGAGCCAGCCTATCAGCCTCTCGGCGGTCGACGTCGTGGTCGGCTCCCGGGCGCGCCATACGGCCGCCGAGGAGCTGGCCGTTCCGGTGGACATCTACCCCGCTGAGGTCCTCGCCCAGCAGGGGACCAATGAAACCGGCTTGATGCTCCAGTCGGTTTCGCCCTCGGTCAACCTTCCACACCAGAGCGTGACGGACGCTACGGACATCGTGCGGCCGTTCACGCTGCGCGGCCTTTCACCGGATCACACCCTCGTCCTCGTCAACGGTTTGCGGCGTCATCAGACCGCCGTGGTGAACACGTTTGCCTACGGCACCGGCGCCGGTTCTTCGGGCGTCGACTTGAACGCGATCCCGGCGAGCGCCATCGACCGGATCGAGGTGCTGCGCGACGGCGCGTCGGCTCAATACGGCTCCGACGCCATCGCCGGCGTCGTGAACCTGGTCGTAAAAGAGGGCCCGTTCACGCCATTCATCAATGCGTCCACCGGGCGGTACATCCCCAAGGACTATCCCGATGATGGCACCACGGTGGATGTGAACGGCGGGTGGGGCATCGGGCTGGGCCGGGGCTCGCTGGCGTTGTTCGGGGAGTTCCTCGACCGCCAGGCGACGAATCGCGCGTGGGCCGATCCGTTCGAAGACGGCGGCACCGGCTTGCTCGACTCGATCAACAGCAAAGGGCAAGTCATCGTCAAACGCAACGCGGTGCCGCAACCGAACCACCACTGGGGCGACGGCCTGGAGAAGGACGTGATGACGCTGGCGAACCTTCGCCTGCCGCTGACCGACGCCCGCACGAGCGAGTTGTACGGGTTCGGCTCGTACAGCTTCCGTCAGGGGACGGGGAACGGATACCGGCGCTACGCCTCGAGCGCGCGGAACTGGCCCGAGATCTACCCGCTTGGGTTCCTCCCCGAGTTCCATCCAGACGTGACGGACTACTCCGCCGCGGGGGGCTTCCGGGCCATCGCGAGCGGTTGGTCGGTCGATCTTGGCGCTTCGTTCGGCCACAACGACTTCGAGTACAATCTGCGGAATACCATCAACGCGTCGCTCGGGCCGTGCCTCGACCCGAACGCTCCGTGCGCGCCGGGGCCGGACAGCACGCTCGGCACCGGGGACGACCCCGGGATCCCGAACCAAACCTCGTTCTTCGCCGGGCGGCTCAAGCGTGATGAGCTCTCGGTGGGGGCTTCCGCGGCGAAGGCCATCGAGCTGGGTCTCCAGGCGCCGGTGAACGTCGCCGTCGGCGCGACGTTCCGCCGTGAGTCCTATCAGATCGTTCGGGGGGAGCTCGCTTCCTACATCGACGGCGGGCACCGCGGGCAGGACTCGAGCGATGCACCGGGTGGCTCTCAGGTGTTCCCCGGCTTCGCTCCCACAGACGAAGCGGACGCGAATCGGACCAACGTCGGCGTGTTTGTCGACTTGGAAACCAACCTGACCCCGCAATTCCTGGCGACGCTCGCGGGACGCTTCGAGAACTACAGCGACTTCGGCTCGCGGGCGACGGGGAAGCTCGCGCTGCGCTTTCAGCCCTCGGCCCAGCTCACGCTGCGGGCGGCGGGCAGCACCGGGTTCCGTGCGCCGGGGCTCGGGCAGATCAACTTCAGCAAGGTGGTCACCAATGTCATCGGCGGCCAGTTCGTGGAGGTCGGCGTCTTCCCGGTGGCCGACTCGGCGTCCCGCCTGTTGGGGGCCACGCCGCTGCAGGAAGAGACCTCGGTCAACCTGAGCGCCGGGCTTGCGTTCAGTCCCACGGAGAACATCACGCTTACCGCGGACTTCTTCCGTATCACGATCAAGGACCGCATCCTCCTTGGGGCGACGTTCGATGACGACACGACTCTCGCGATTCTGGCGGCGGGAGGGTTCACGAATGTCGGTGGGGTCCAATACTTCTCGAACGGGCTGGACACGCGGACGCAAGGGTTGGACGTCACGGGCAACCTGCGAGTACCTGCCGGCATCGGGACGTTCGACCTCACGGGCGTCTTCAATTTCACCAAGAACGAAATCACGCAGGTCGATCCGCTGCCGGCCGTGCTGCAGAACTCGGCCGAGCCCGGAGTGGTCGATTCGCTGACCTACATCGGCA
This sequence comes from uncultured Gemmatimonadaceae bacterium, assembly GCA_964596925.1. Classification (GTDB taxonomy): domain Bacteria; phylum Gemmatimonadota; class Gemmatimonadetes; order Gemmatimonadales; family GWC2-71-9; genus DASTHG01. The sequence goes on from CAZQWQ010000024.1 coordinate 42,142, forward strand.
TCACCGAGGAGCGCCCGGATTGGCGGGCGACCGTGACGGCCCAGTATTCGACGGGGCGGTTTCATGGGCTCGCCCGGGGGTCCTACTTCGGGAAGTTCTCTTCGGCGCAGCCGGGGTTCTGCGATCTCTGTCGGGACAACTACGGGGCCAAGACGCTGTTCGACGCGGAAGTGGGGTACCGCTTCAACCAGGTGGACCTCGCAATCGGCGTTCGCAACCTTCTGGATACCTATCCGGACCAGCCCAGCTCCCTCGTTGATGTGGGCGGGGGAACCACGGCCAAAGAGTTCAATAACAATTTCGGGACCTTCCCGTGGGCGGCCGCATCGCCCTTCGGGTACAACGGGCGCTATATCTACGCCCGGGCGGCGATGACCCTCGGTCGGTAGCGAGCTCCGTCTTCCGAGGTGAACGGGCCGGCGCGCGCCGGCCCGTTTTTTTGATCGAGTCTCGCTTCCGCGCGCCCCCCGCGGCGAGTAGCCTGATTCCATGGCCGAGACCCTCCCCGATCGCGACGAGCTGCAGCGCCGGCTCGTGCGACTGCGAAATCTCGCCCGGTTGTACGACGCCGGGATCCGGATTCCGGGCACACGCTTCGAATTCGGGCTCGATCCGCTGGTGGGGCTCATCCCGGGGCTCGGCGACGCGGTCGGTGCGGGCGTCGCGACGTACATCGTGTTCGAGGCCGCGCGCTCCGGGGTCCCGTGGAGCGTCCTTGTCCGGATGCTGCTCAACGTCGGAATCGATGCGCTGATCGGTGCCTTCCCCGTGGTGGGCGACCTGTTCGATGCGGCGTGGAAGGCGAATCTCAAGAATGTCGGCCTGCTGGAGGCGCACCTCGCGGACCCAGGCGCGACCCGCCACTCGAGCCGCCGGCTGCTCTTTGCCATCTGCCTGGTACTGCTGCTCCTGTTCGTCGGTGCGGTGGCGCTCGCGCTGGCCGTGCTGCGTGCCGTGGTCTACCTGTTCACCGCTTCGTAGTCGACGGCAACGCGGCCCTGATCGCGACCCGGGCTACGCGAGCTGCTTCAATCCAGCTCGCACCACCCCGAACAGCTCGTCGATCTGTCCCGGCTCGACGATCAGGGGTGGCGAAAGGCAGACCGTTTCGCCGGCGGCGCGCACCAGCGCTCCCCGGTTGAAACAGTCCACGAACAAATCGTAGGCCCGCGCCCCCGCCTGACCGGCACGCGGCTCGATCTCGATCGCCGCCATCAGGCCGAGGTTGCGCAAGTCGACGACGTGCGGCAACCCGCGCAGCGAATGGACCGCCTCTTCCCACAGGGGAGCCAGCGCCTTGGCTCGATCGAACAGTCCGTCGGTGCGGTAGACGTCCAGCGTCGCGAGCCCCGCGGCGGTGGCGAGTGGGTGGCCCGAGTAGGTGTAACCGTGGAACAGCTCGATGCCGCCCGGGGCCGTATCGACCACTGCGTCGTAGATTCCGCGTCGGACCGCCACCGCTCCCATCGGGACGGCGCCGTTGGTGATCCCCTTGGCACCGGTGATCATGTCGGGGATGACGCCCAGCGCCTGCGCCGCGAACGGGGCACCCAGGCGCCCGAAGCCGGTGATCACTTCATCGAAGATCAACAAAATGCCGTGCTGGTCGCACAGGGCGCGCAGACGCTCGAGGTATCCGCGCGGCGGCACCAGCACGCCGGTGGAGCCGGCCACCGGCTCCACGATCACTGCCGCGATCGTCTCGGCGCCACGCTGCGCCACGATCGCCTCCAGCGCATCAGCGCGCTCGGCTCCCCACTCCGGTTGCCCGCGCGCGAACGCCTGGTGGGCGAGATCGTGCGTGTGCGGCAGGTGATCGACGAGCGGCAGAAGCTGGGCGGCGAACGCCTTGCGGTTGTTTGCGAGCCCGCCCACCGAGATGCCGCCGAAGCCGACGCCATGATAGGCCCGCTCGCGGCCGACGAACCGTGCCCGCGCCGGCTTTCCCCTGGCCTGGTAGTAGGCGAGCGCGATTTTCAGCGCTGTGTCCACCGCTTCGGAGCCGGAGTTGGTGAAAAACACGCGGTCCAGATCGCCGGGCAGGATCGTGGTGAGCCGGCTGGCGAGCTCGAAGCTCCCCGGGTGGCCCATCTGGAATCCCGGAGCGTAGTCGAGCCGCGCGGCGGCGTCCGCGATCGCCCGGACGATCGGCTCGGAGGCATGACCGGCATTCACGCACCACAGCCCCGCCGTCCCGTCGAGAATCCGGCGACCGTCGGCCGCGGTGTAGTGCATCCCCGCGGCTGACACCAGCAGCCGCGGTGCGCGTTTGAAGGCGCGGTTGGCGGTGAACGGCATCCAATGCGATTCGAGCTCGGGCAGCGTTGTCTGGGGCATGATCGACTCGGTGAGGGGTCAGGGCTTGCGGAGCCGGTAGTGCCCGACAAGCCACTCCATACCGTTATGATAGGCGAACAGCTCTGCGCAGGCGAGGAAGAATACCCGCCAGCGATGAAACCACTGGTGGGCGGCTGTCCCGTAGGCGCGCGTGAGGACGGTCATCACCTCCGCCTCGCGCGCCACGAGGTTCCGTGCCCACGCTTCGGCGGAGCGTGCGTAGTGCACGCCGTTCACTTCCCAGATCCGCTCCTGGACCAGCGTGCCGCGAAATCGAGGTAACAGGTGGAGCGACGGCATCAGCCCGCCGGTGAAGAAATGGCGGCCCAGCCAATTGCTCGCACCGTCTGTTTCGAACGGGTAGGCGTAGTGCTTGTGACAGAACACGTGGACGAACAGCTTCCCGCCGGGTTCGAGCCATCCGGTGATGCGATGCATCAGCTCGCGCCAGTTATGCATGTGCTCGAACATTTCGATACTCATGACACGATCGAAGCGGGTGTCGAGCGTGAGCGTGTTCATGTCTGCGGTGACGAGTTCGAGATTCGCGGGTGCGCGTGCCGCGATGTATTCCCGTTGCGCGGGTGCGTTCGAGATCGCAGTGATGCGGCTGTTGGGATAGCGCCGCGCCATGAAGAGCGACAGCGCTCCCCACCCGCAGCCCAGCTCGAGCACGCGTTGTCCATCGGCAAGGTGGGCGCGGGTGCACGCCAGCTCGAGCATCGCCTCCTCGGCCTGGTCGAGCGTGGTGACGCCATCGGGCCAGTAGGCGCCGCTGTATTTGAGGTGAGCGCCCAACACCAGTGCGAAGAACTCGGGTGGCAGCTCGTAGTGCTGCCGGTTGGCCGCCTCGGGGACGAGCGCAATCGGCCCCTGCGACAGCTCGGCCTCGATGGTGGTAGTGCTCAGGCGGCGTTCTTCCTGGCGCAGCCGGTGGGCCAATAACCGGCGGATCCCCCAGCGGATCAGCGGCTCGGGTAACAGTCCCAGGATCACGCTAGGCCTGTTTCGGAAACCAGGGAAAGAAAACGCTGGTCTCGCGCTGGTAAGCCCGGTAGTCGTCGCCGCGGCTGCGAATGGCTTGCCGCTCGGTGAAGGGGATGCCGGTGAGGCGAAACAAGAAGAGCAGCATCACCACCGGTCCGAGCCAGGTGAGCCAGGCGCCGTGCCCGATCAGCACGTACGTGAACCAGTGCGTCCACTCGAAGAAATAGTTCGGATGGCGCGAGGTGCGCCACAGGCCGGCGCGACAGGTCTTCCCCTTGTTGGCCGGATTGCTCCGAAAGCGCGCCAGCTGGCGATCAGCCACCGCCTCGCCCGTGACCGCGATCAGCCATACGCCCAGGCTCGCCAGCGCCCAGCCATCCAGGGGCCCGCCACGCATGGCGGCGAGCATCGGGATCGAAAACAGCGTCGCGACCACCGCTTGGCCCTGATAGAAGAAGAAAAACAACAGCGGCGCCCGCGCTCCCCAGTGCTCGCGCATGGCGCGATAGCGACCGTCCTCCGGGCGACCCTGGACCCGGTCGACGATGAGGTGCCCTGCGAGGCGCCCGGCCCACAGCGCTGCCAGCGCGCCGACCAGCAGGCGCCGGCCCGGGGCGCCGTCGGTGAACACGGCGTAGCCCACGGCCAAGAGGCCCAGCCCGACCGACCACGCCGCGTCCACCGATGTGGCATTGTGGGTTTGCAGCTGGCGCAGCCACAGCCCGGTCATCAGGACGGCGAGCGCCGCCCAGCCGACCAGCAGCGGCTGGATCATCCGGCGGTCTCCGCGCGCACGAACAGCATCTGCACGTCGCCCAGGAACCGTTCGCGGAAGCCGCCCTCACAGTAGCAGAAATAGAACTGCCACAGGCGTCGGAATTCCTCGGAGAAGCCCAGTGCCCGCAGGCGGTCCCAGCGTGCAAGAAAATTCTCGCGCCAGCGTTTCAGGGTTTCGGCGTAGTGCGGCGTGATGTCCTCGAGGTGCAACAGCGCAAACCCGGCGCAACGCTCCGCGGCTTCGCGCAGTACGGGGACCGAGGGGATGTTGGCGCCGGGAAAGATGTAGCGCTTGATGAAATCGACGTCGCGTCGCGCCCGGTCGTAGAAGTGCGGGTCGATCGTGATCGCCTGCAAGGCCATCCGGCCGCCCGGGGCGAGCAGCGCGGCGCACTTCTGGAAGAACGTCCGGTAAAAACGGTGCCCGACCGCCTCGATCATCTCGATCGACACCAGCTTGTCGTAGCGCCCCGCCAGGTCTCGGTAATCCTGGAGCAGGATGGTGATCTGATCGCCCAACCCCGCTGCGGCGACGCGCTCGGTGGCGAGCGCGTGTTGCGCGCGCGAAATCGTCGTCGTCGTGATACGGCAGCCGTAGGTGCCGGCGGCGTGCAAGGCGAACCCGCCCCAGCCGGTGCCGATCTCGAGCACGTGGTCGCCCCGCCGCAGCTCGAGCTTACGGCAGATACGCTCGTACTTCGCGATCGCCGCGTCTCGCAGGCTCGCGTCCGGCCGCTCGAAGATGCCACAGGAGTACGTCAGCGTCTCGTCCAAAAACTCGGCAAAAAACTCGTTGCCCAGATCATAGTGGGCGGCGATGTTCCGGCGGCTACCGGTGCGCGAGTTGCGTTGCCGCGCGTGCCACAACCGGCGCACCGGCTGCACGAAGAACGCCCAACCCGACTCAAGGCTGTCCAGCACATCGCGGTTCTTCACCATCAGCTGGACGAGCGCCGTCAGGTCGTCGGTCTCCCACCAACCGTCGAGATAGGCCTCCACCGCACCCAGGTGTCCGCCCAGCACGACCGCGTGATAGAACCGAGGATCGTGGACGACCAGCGTCACGGACGGACCGTCTCCCGGCCCGAACGAGCGGGAGGCGCGGATCTCCGCGACGGTGAGACGGCCGTGCGTCAGCCGTGCGAAACGGCTGAGCAGGACGCGGCGGGCGATGGCGTCGAGCGTGTTCATGCGGAGCGCTTCGCGGGATGCGCGTGGAAGGGGTTGCCCTTGAGCCAGATCTTCAGGGCGTTCCAGTGTATCGCCCATGCGACCGATGCCGTCATCAATGGGTAGGCGAGCAGTACGCGGGCCAGTGCGGGCCCCGAAATCTCCTGCCGGGCGAGCGACAGCGTGGCGTCGAAAATCTTCCCGTGGACGTCGAAATTCTCCATGTGCACCCCGAGCCTGCGTCCCGGCTCGGCAAACCGCCAATCGTACTGATGGTCCATCGGCATGAACGGGGAGACATGGAACGCCTTGCCGAACCGGCAACGCAGCACGCCGTTCATCGATGGCGTGCGGGGGAGGACATAGGCGTGCCGCTCCTTCCACGGCGTGTTGGTGATCTCGGCCACGACCGCCTCCACCCGGGTGTCGCGCGCATCGAAGCAGTAGTAGAAACTGACCGGGTTGAAGCAGTAGCCGAAATAGCGCAGATGCGTGAGCAGGCGGATCGGCCCCGCGGGGCTGGATCCCGTTTCTCGCTCGACGGTACGACGCACCGCTTCGCCGAGCGGCAGGGCGGGATCGCCGTGATAGTCCGCGCGGCGGAACCAGGCCGGCGCGGCGCGGCGCGCCGACCAGAGCCAGCGGCGGTCGAGGACATCCGGGAGCTCGTCCAGGTCGAGGTACATCATGAACAACCGGTAATGGAACGTGTGCGGGTGCGGCCGCAACCGCCGGTGGCGGACGCTGCCGGTGTAGATCGCGCTCCTCACCGCGTCACGTCGAGCGGCTTGCACGCGGCGATGGCGCTCGTCACGCCGGCCTCGTGAAAGCCGTTTCCCCAGTACGCACCACAATAGTGCGTTCGGTTCACACCACTGATCTCGCCATGCCGCCGCTGGGCCCGGACGCTCGCCGTCGTGATGATCGGATGGTGATAGGTCAAGCGTCGCAGGACCCGTTCTGGGGCCACGTCCGCCGTTCGATTGAGGGTCACGCAGAACGTCACCGGTGCGTCGAGTTTTTGTAGGATATTCATGTCGTAGGTGACCGCGACCGGCGCCGCGGGATCGTCGGCCAGATGATAGTTCCAGGCCGCCCACAAGGCGCGGCGGCGCGGGAGGAAGGACGCGTCGGTGTGCAACACCACGTCGTTCGCCTGATAAGGGAATGCGGCCAGGATGTCGCGCTCCGTCGGTGACGGGTCGGTGAGGATCCCGAGCGCCTGGTCGGCGTGACACGCGAACATCACCGCGTCGAATGTCTCCCCGTCGACGTCGACGTGGGTGGGTTGCCGCGTCACGGCCCGCACCGGGTGGCGCAGCCGAATGCGGTCCCGGTAGGGTCGGATCAGCGCCTCGACGTAGCGCCGCGAGCCGCCGCGGACGACGCGCCACTCGGGTCGATCGCGTAGCGCGAGCATGCCGTGTTGTTCGAGGAACCGCACCAGAAAGGCGAGCGGGATGTCGAGGACGCGCGCTCGCGGCTGGGACCAGAGGGCCGAGGCCATCGGGACGATGTAGTGCTCCACGAATGGACGGGAGTAGCGTGCGGTCGAAACGTATTCCACGAGCGTGGCCTGGGCGGCTCCGTCCAGGATGGCGCGGGGCGCCTCGCGGTTGAACCGCAGGATGTCCCGTACCATCCGGTAGAACGACGGTCTCAAGAGGTTGCGCCGTTGACCGAACAGCTGGTTCAGGGTCGTGCCGTTGTATTCGAAATCCGCGCGATCGGCGCGGACGCTGAAGCTCATGCTGAAGCGTTGTGAAGCAACGCCCAGTCGGGCAAGCAGCTGGGTGAACCGGGGGTAGTTCTGCTCATTGTAGACGATGAAGCCGGTATCCACCTCCCACGTGGCGTTCCCCACCCGAACCGGCAGCGTGTGGGTGTGCCCGCCGGGATATTCGTTTGCTTCGAACAGGGTGATCGCGTGATCGCGATGCAGCAGATGGGCGGCGACCAGCCCGGCGATGCCCCCGCCAATGATCGCGAGCCGCACGGTCAGGCGCGCTCCAGGACCCTGGCCGGCACCGCGTGAAGGTTCTTGATGATGCCGAGCTTCGAGAGCAACCAGAGCCCGTAGAACGTGAAGTCCACCTCCCACCAGTAGAATCCCTGCCGGGCCGCGCCCGGGTACCAGTGGTGGTTGTTGTGCCACCCTTCGCCGAACGTGATGAGAGAGAGCAGCAGGCTGTTCTTGCTGTCGTCGTCGGTGGGGAAGCGGCGCCGCCCCAGCTGGTGCGCCAGCGAATTGATGAAGCAGCTGCAATGGAACAGCACCACGGTGCTGACAAAGAACCCCCATACCAGCAGCTCGGCCCCCCCGATGAGGAAGAGCGTCGCGGCGAGCACCAGCGGCACCACGATGTCGAATCGGTCGAGAAAGCGGAGCTCGGGGTACTTGGCCAGGTCCGGGACCTGCTTCAAGTCGGTGGGGAAATTCTCGGGCGAGGTGATCCACCCCATGTGACTCCACCAGAACCCGTGCTGGCGCGGACTGTGGACATCGGCCTCGGTGTCGGCGACCCGGTGGTGTTTGCGGTGGTGGGCCGCCCACCACAGGGGGCCGCGCTGCACGCACGTCGCGCCGAGCACCGCGAAGACGAACTGCATCGGCCGGGACGTTTCGTAGGTGCGGTGTGAGAAGTACCGATGATAGAACCCGGTGATCGCGAACATCCGGGCGACGTATAGACCGACGGCTACCCCCACCGCCGTCCAGCTTGCCCCCACCCAGATCACCGCCAGGCAGGCGAGGTGCATCCCCACGAACGGCAGGACGCGAACCCAATCCACGCGGTGCTCCGCCGGACTGCCCTCGGAAGGGGATGCCGCGGTATCGAACCACTGGATGAACTTGGCCAGCAACTGCTTAGGTGTGTTCATGGGTCGACAATCTAACGTTTCCGGGCGCGTTCAGCTTTCATCATGTACGCCGCTCCGGTCTCGCCGGATGGAACCCCGACGGAGCTCGTGCCGTACGGGACGCCATGCGTCGAGCATCCGGTGCCGCCCTGGTGATCCTCGTCTCTGCATTTGTCGTTCCATCCCGCCTCCCCGCTCAAGATCCTGACGCCGATGCTCCCTATCGGCGGCCAGGCCACCGCAGCCTGAACCTCGGCATCTCGGGGGTGGGGCTCAGCGTCGGCAATTCCCGTCGCTGGACTGGCTTGCGCATCAACTTCCGAGATCACGCCGTGGATCGCGTGAATGGCGTGAACTTCACGATTTGGAACGCCGCGGACAACGAAACGATGGTGGTCAACGGCCTGGCGGTTGGGATCACGGGACCGGTCGGCGGGCGATTCAACGGGGTCACTGTGGGACTCGTCGGTGCCGTCGCCGAGCGCGGGTTCCAGGGCATCACGGTGGGCGGGGTTGGGGCCGTGTCAAACGGGAACACGCGCGGCATCACGCTCGCGGGACTCGGGGTCGTCTCCAATGGTGATCTGGAGGGGGTGAACGTGTCGGGTCTTGGCACCGTCGCGAACGGCAGGATGCGCGGGCTGAACGTGGCGGGTTTGGGCGTCGTGGCCAACGGCGGCATGGATGGAATCAACGTCTCCGGCCTCGCGACGGTTTCGAACGGCACCCTCAGGGGACTCAACCTGAGCGGTCTTGCGGTCGTCGGGAACGGCGCGTTGCTGGGGATCTCGGCCGGTGGGTTGGCGCTGGTCTCAAACGGTCCAGTAGCCGGAGTGAACGTCGCCGGGCTTGCGGTTGTGGGGAACGGGTCGGTCCGGGGCATCTCCGCCGGCGGCCTCGCGGTCGTGTCGAACGGGAACGTTGACGGCATCAGCGTCGCCGGGCTCGCCGTCGTCGGTAACGGTCGGGGGCGCGGTGTCAGCGCCTCCGGCTTGGCGGTCGTTTCCAACGGGCAATTCACCGGTCTCGCGCTGGGCGGCCTCGCCGTGGTCGGGTCGCAAGAACTGCGCGGCGTGGCCATCGGTGGTCTCCACGTGGAGGGCGGCGCGATTCGGGGGCTGGCCGTCAGTCCGATTCGAACACGGACGTGGGAACTGCGCGGCGTGTCGGTCGCCGGCTACAACCGGATCAAAGGGGACCAGTTCGGTCTCGCGATCGGCATCTACAACTACGCCAAGCGCCTGCACGGGGTGCAGCTTGGTCTCATCAATAACGCGCGCAACAATCGGGGACTGTCGCGCGTCCTGCCGCTGGTCAACGTGCATCTGAACTAGCGGGTCACGCCGCGCGGAGCGCAGCGATGCCTTCGTGGCGAAAGCGGCGTGCCTAACCGGCGATGCGTCAGTCTGGAGCCGGCTTCAATGCGGTCATCATGACCGCCTTGACGCCGTAGGCCTCGGCTGAATTCTGCGTCGACTCTTTGCGGAACCGGAACCTCGGGACCACGGCCGACCGGACACGACTGAAGCCTGTCTCTTCCAGCAGCCTGAACATCTCTCCCTCCGGGAGAGCACCACCGATTCAACTAGCCCAGAGTTTGGGGTCGTTGACTATTGACTGAGACAGTTGCTTGGCGCTGACGATGTCCGTAATCGAGATCCGGCCGCCCGGCCTCAGCACGCGGAACATCTCCTCCACGACCCGGCGCTTGCGGAACGAAAGGTTGATCACCCCGTTGGAGATTACCGCGTCCACCGAGGCAGCAGGAAGCGGAATCTCTTCCATGCGACCTTCCTGACATTCCATCTTTGCACCAGACGCCGCGGCGTGGGCTTGGGCCTTGAGGCACATGGCGGGGTTCAGATCTATGCCCACGACCCGGCCGGTTGGGCCGACACGCCACGAGGCGATAATCGCGTCGAGTCCAGCTCCACTCCCGAGATCGAGCACGGTTTCCCCTGGTTGCAGGTTGCTGCGCTCGTGCGGGTTGCCGACGCCGGCGAAGGACGCGACAGCGCTGGCAGGTGCGCGGTCGAGCCACTCCGGCGCGTAGCCGAACAGGTGGGCCGCATCACGGCCGTGAAAGAAGTGGAACTCGCCGGTGGGGTTGTTCGCTACCTCTTGATACATACGTACGATCTCGTCCTTGAGCGTGAGCTCCAAGGATGCTTGAACGCTAGCAGGATCGGTCATAACCAGTTTGCTCCCTGCTTGGTTGTTAGAACCACCTGTGTAGCCAGCGCTTCTCGACCAACACCTTGCCGAGATGCCACCAGCGGCTCGCCGGGTGGAGCTTTATTACCGGCGTCGGTTCAGCGTAGAAGTCGCCGCTGCCAAACCCCGCCTTTCCCCCGCCGGCCTCGATGAAGCACGAGCCGTGACCGTCGAACCGCGCGGTTTCGCCCCGACTCATCCAGGCACGGGCGAGATTCCGCGCCACGACTCCGGCCTGGCCATGAGCAAATACCCCGGCCTTGGGCAGGGGCTTGCCGAGCTTCAGCGGGATCGTCGTCACGTCCCCCACCGCGTAGACGAACGGGAACCGCGTTTCGAGAGTCTGTCGATCGACCGCGATCCAACCGCTCTCTCCCACGAGCCCGCCCTCCCGTACCACGGCGGGTGCCCGGTGGGGCGGGACGTAGAGGAGCAGATCGTACTCAGCCGTGGCGCCATTGGTGAAGGCGATTCGTCGGCTGGTGCCGTCCACTGACTGCACCTGGTGCTCGGGGTGGTAGTGCACCCCCTTTTGTTCCACCATCTGGCGGACGGCGGCTGACACCTGCAGCCCCGCGACACCCATCGGACCGGGCTCGGCCGCATAGAAGTCGATTTCCACTTGATCCCGAATGCCGCGCCGCCGGAACTGGCCCTCGATCAGCATGGCTGCCTCGTAGGGGGCCGCAGGGCACTTGTACGCCGGAGCGGCGGTGAGCACCACGACACGGCCACCGTCAAACCGCCGGAGCGCGTCCCGCAACGCCGTTGCGCCTTGCAGGCTGTAGAGGTTGTAACCGGCTTGTTCTAATCCGGGAATCTGGCCGGGCGCGAGGTCCGCGCCCAGTGCGATCACGACCGCGTCGGCCTTCCAGTCTCGCCCGGAGACCCGAACGGTTCTCTCGGCTGGATTGATCCGTTCGATTTCCCCGTTGATCACTTCAATCCCCTTCCGTTGTAGCCGATCCAGTGGGCGGCGGATCTGTTCGGGCTCCCGTTGTCCGATCATCAGCCAGAGTAGGGAGGGCTGGAAGAAGTGGTGGCGCTCCCGGTCGATGAGGACGATCCGGTGGTCCCTCGGCAGACGGCTCCGCAGGCGGTGAGCTGCGACCACGCCTCCGATGCCTCCACCAAGCACGAGCGCGGATTTCCGATCAGCCACCACGCCTCCTCAGAACACCAGGACCTGATCGGCCCACTGAGTCCAGGTTGTGAGTTCGTCCATACTGCTGCGCCGGCATCCCTCGGCGAGGTCCGGGTCGGCAATACCTCGGGCATCCATGCAGGAGCCGCAGACACCGATTTCCCCTCGGTGCAGCGTGACCGCGGTCAGCATGGTCTCGATGTTGTAATAGCCCTTAGGCACTTTCTGGCCGCGTTTGGCACAGGACGAGGCGTCACCGATGAGGAAGACCTTGACCTGCTCACCGTCTCGCTTGGAGAGGGACCCGGCCAGGCGCAGGCCGTTGTAACTCCGTTCCGTGCCATACGGAGGGTCATTCAGGATGAACAGCGCTTTGCTCATGGGCGTTCTCCCACCGCCACCCGAAAGCCCTGGGCGCGCCAATCCGGGACGCCATCCTCCAGACGGACCGCCTTGAAGCCTCGCGTGCGCAATCGCTTGACGGCTTCCACGGCGAGGACGCAGAAGGGCCCCCGGCAATAGGCCACGATCACGCGATTGCGCGGCAGCTCCGCGAGCCGGCGCTTCAGTTCCGCCAGCGGCACCGACACGGCGCCGGGAATGTGCCCGGCGACGTATTCCGAGCGGGGCCTCACGTCGAGTACCGTGACGTCCCCGCGCCGCACGCGTTCAACCAAGGCCTTGCGATCCACCGGCTCCATGAGACCCCGCTCGTGAAGAACCTGGCGAGTCACCTGCGTGACGTCGGGGAGATGCGACTCAGCCACCCGGCGGAGCGTCCGGAAGCACTCGCTCACGTCCTCGCCGCCAAGCCGATACGTCACGAAGAGGCCAGCCTTCTCAGCCGTGACCAAGCGGGCCGCGCGCAGCACTTGGAGGTGCTGGGAGGTGTTTGCCACGCTTTGCGCGGTCTCCTGTGCCAGCGATTCGACGGTGCGGGGGCCCTGGCAGAGAAGGTCGACCAGTTCAAGACGGCGAGGGCTCGCGAGCGCCTTGCCGATGCGAGCGAACTGCTCGTAGATGGTGTCCTTGAAGGAGCGGCCAGTGATCTTGGATGTCGCCATATAGTATTCAATGAGGTTATTGAATACTCGGCCGTCGGCCGGGATGAGTCAAGTCCCTCCGATCCCGCTACATTGATGCTGTGACCTCGATTGCGACCACGGAGCGCCGGCGCGTCGTCCGTCGCGGCCAGTGGTTAACCTGGGCGACGCTGCTGTACAACAGCCTCGAAGCCCTACTTTCGATTGGTGCGGGCGTCCTAGCCGGAAGCGTTGCGCTCGTCGGCTTCGGCGTGGACAGCGTGATCGAACTGACAGCAGGCGTCGCGGCGTTGTGGCGTCTGCGTGCCGACGTCGACCCGCGCACCCGCGCGCGAAGCGAGCGGCACACAGTGCGACTGATCGGGCTCTGCTTTCTGGCGCTCGCCGCGTACGTGGCGTACGATGCGGCTCATGCTTTGATTGGCCGGCGCGCTCCAGAGGCCAGCGGAGTCGGAATCGTGATCGCGACTGCCTCGCTCATCGTCATGCCTCTGCTCGCCCGTGCCAAGCGGCGCGTCGCTTTTCGTCTTGCGAGCGGTGCCATCGCTGCCGAAGCAAAGCAGACGCAGATCTGCGCCTATCTTTCGGCTATCCTCCTGGCTGGACTCGCGTTCAACGCAACAGTCGGCTGGTGGTGGGCCGACCCAACCGCAGCGCTTGCCATGGTGCCGCTCATCGTCAGGGAAGGCGTGAACGCTCTGCGCGGTCGTACGGTGTGCTGCGGCGAGTGAGTGGGCCAAGTACTTCCTTCGGTCGCACTCGAGTACTTCCTGCGGTCGCCGTCCCGCCTTGACGAGAGCCGGCCTGAGGGTCGGCTCTTTTTCTTGCTACGACCCGCAAGTCCAACTCTGGCGCCGCTGAGCCCGACAAGCCATCCTGAACCGGCCCACCATGACCCAAACCCCGCAGCCCTACTCCGAAGCCGAAACGCGCCGGCAGCTGATCGATAGCCGCCTCGCCCTCGCGGGGTGGGACGTCGCCGATCCGTCGCAGGTCGTGCAGGAGCTGGACATCTACGTGGGAGGCGACAGCCCTGGCTCCGTTCGCGAGCGCCGCGCGGCGTACGCCGGGCATCGGTTCGCCGACTACGCCTTGCTCCTCGGTGGGAAGCCAGTTGCCGTCGTCGAGGCCAAAAAGACGAGCCGGGATGCCGAAATCGGCCAGGAGCAAGCGAGACAATACGCCCACCAGATCCAGGGGAGAGCCGGCGGGCCGCTGCCATTCATCCTGTACACGAACGGCTACGATGCGTTCTTCTGGGACTCGGAGCGCTACCCGCCGGCGAAGGTCGCCGGGTTTCCTACGCGCGACGACCTGGAATGGCTGGCCCAGCGTCGCGCGGCGCGCTCTCCGTGGAGCTGATCAATACGACGATCGCGGGCCGGGGCTATCAGATCGAGGCGATCCGCACGCTGCTCGACGCGATCGAGGCGCAGCGCCGGAAGTTCCTGATGGTGATGGCCACGGGGACGGGAAAGACCCGAACCGCGGTGGCGCTGGTGGACGCGCTGCTGCGCGCCCATTGGGTGAAGCGGGTGCTGTTTCTGGTGGATCGCCTGGCGCTCCAGGAGCAGGCGCTCGATGCGTTCAAAGAGCACCTTCCGGCGGCGCCGTTGTGGCCTCGACCGGGCGACGCGGGATTCGCCCGGGACCGCCGCGTCTACGTCACGACTTATCCCACGATGCTGAATCTGATCCAGGCGGGCACCACGCCGGACACCTGGATCTCGCCGTTCTTCTTCGATTTGATCGTCGCCGACGAGAGCCACCGCAGCATCTACAACCTCTACCAGCAGGTGGTGCGGTACTTCTACGGGCTCACCCTCGGCCTCACCGCGACGCCGCGCGATCTCGTGGACCACGACACGTTCGCGCTGTTCGACTGCCCGGCTCACGACCCGACCTTCGCCTATGGCTACGACGAGGCCGTGGCGCACGACCCGCCGTACCTGTGCGACTTCGAGGTGCTCAACGTCCGCACCAAGTTCCAGGTCGAGGGGATTCGGGGGCCCCGGCTGGACGAGCCGGAGCGCGAGCAGCTCGTGTTGGAGGGGCTCGACCCCGACGCGATCGACTTCGAAGGCACGGACCTGGAGCAGAAGGTGACGAACAGCGGCACGAACGCCCTGATCGTGCGCGAGTTCATGGAGGAGGCGATCAAGGATGCCACGGGGACGCTCCCCGGCAAGTCCATCATCTTCGCCTGCTCGGTACGGCACGCACGCCGGCTGCTGGAGTTGTTCGATCAGCTGTACCCGGAGCATCGGGGCACGCTCGCCAAGGTCATCGTCTCCGACGACCCGCGCACCCACGGCAAGGGTGGGCTGCTCGATCAGTTCAAGACCCGGGACATGCCGCGCGTCGGCATTTCGGTGGATATGCTCGATACCGGTGGGGACGTGCGCGAGGTCGTCAATCTCGTCTTCGCCAAGCCGGTCTACTCCCACGTCAAATTCTGGCAGATGATCGGCCGCGGCACCCGGGTGCTTGAGATCGATCCCGCCCTGCGCAAGCCATGGTGTCTCGAGAAAGACCGGTTCCTCATCATCGACTGCTGGGGAAACTTCGAGTACTTCCAGATGCACCCCAAGGGGCGCGAGCCCGGTGTGCAGGTCCCCATGCCGGTGCGCCTGTTCCGCGCACGGCTGGACAAGCTCGAGCTGGCGCTCGCCCGGGGCGCGAGCGAGGTCGCCCTGGCCGTGAAAGCCGAGCTGCGAGCGGATCTCGCGGCGCTCCCTCCGCACAACGTGGTGGTGCTCGAGCGCCAGGCGGACCTCGCCCCGCTGCGCGACGACGGCTACTGGGCGCGCGTGGGACGAGACCAGCTCGACTACCTGCGCCAGACCATCGCGCCCATTCTTCGAGCGAAGTCTGACGCCGACTTCAAGGCGCTGCGCTTCGAAACGGACGTGGTGGAGCTGGGCACCGCCCTCCTCGGCGGCAACCGCGAGGCGGCGGACGTGTTGCGGGCGACGATCGTCGAGCAAGTGTCGGGATTGCCGCTGGGCGTCAACCTCGTCGCCAGAGAGCGCGCCGTGATCGACGCGGTGCAGCAACCGGCCTGGTGGACGTCTGTGGACGACGCCAAGCTGCGCGATCTGGCCGCGCGGTTGGCGCCGCTGATGCGGTTTCGCCAGGAGCGGCCCGGCGCGATGGTCTCGCTCAACCTCGCCGACGTGACAGCGGTGCACGAGCGCGTGGTGGTAGGCGCGGACGGGCGCGACATGCCGATTGCCTCGTACCGCCAGCGGGTCGAGGAGGCGGTGCGCGCTCTCCTCGCCCAGAACCCGGTGCTGCAGCGGCTCCAGGCCGGACGGGAGGTGTCCGAGCGCGACATCCGGGAGCTGGCCGAGCTGCTGGGGCGGCAGGACCCGGGGATCGATGAGCAACGGTTACGCAAAGTGTACGACGTGCGGACGGCGAGCTTCGTGCAGCTGATCCGTCACGTGCTGGGTGTGGCCCCGCTCGAGCGCTGGTCGACGTACGTGACGCGACGGTTCGAGCAATTCCTCGCCGCTCACACCACCTACTCGGCGCTCCAGATTCGTTTCCTCCAGACGCTGCGGACGTTCGTGCTGCAGCGGGGACGGGTGGAGCGCCGTGACTTGGTGGATGCGCCGTTCACCCAGCTCCACCCCCAGGGCATCCGGGGCGTCTTCCCGCCGCAGGAGATAGAGGACATCCTGAGCCTCGCCACAGAGGTCGCGGCCTGAATAATGTGGTAATGGCTTGCAGGAAACGTGGTAATAAGATACCATTGTTACCTCATTTCTAGGTTACCACATTTCTAGCTGTTCATTACCACGTTTCTGGTCCGGATATGACGTCCATTGAGCTCCCGTTTCTCGACACGCTCAGGTTTTCCGCCCAGCACGGCGCCAGTTTGCGAGCGCTGGGCCAGTACCGCGGGCGGCAGGATCTGTTTCGCAAGCAGGCGCCGGAGGTCCTGGAAGCATTGCGCGAGGCGGCATTGATCGAATCGAGCGAGTCGTCCAACCGCATCGAGGGGATCACGGCGCCGCGGGCGCGAATCGAAGCACTCGTGCTGAGGCCTGCCGCTCCCCGAGACCGCTCAGAGGAGGAGATCGCCGGGTACCGCGACGCGCTGAACCTGATTCACGAGTCGGCGCCGGAGATGGCGTTTTCGACCAACGTCGTCCTTCAGCTCCATGGCATGCTGTACCGCTACCACCCGGGCGCGGGTGGGCGGTGGAAGATGGCACCGAACGAGATCGTGGAGCGGAACCTGGACAGCAGCATTCGGTGGGTGCGATTCGTTCCCGTATCGCCCGTCGCGACACCCCAGTTCATGGAGCGGCTCACGGCCGGTTTTGCCCGCGCGACGGACGAGCAACGGGAACCGCTGGTACTCGTTCCGTTGTCGGTGCTCGACTTCCTGTGCATCCATCCCTTTGGGGATGGCAACGGTCGGGTGGCGCGGCTGTTAACGCTCCTGCTCTTGTACCGCGCCGGCTACGAGGTCGGCCGCTACATCAGCCTCGAGCGTGTCATCGAGCAGTCGAAGCAAACGTATTACGAAGCGCTCGAAGCAAGTTCACAGGGATGGCATGAGGGGAAGCATGACCCGCTCCCGTGGTTGACGTACCTGTGGGGGGTGCTGATCCGGGCGTATCGGGAGTTCGAGGAGCGCGTGGGAGCGATCCGTAGCGGTCGTGGGTCCAAGACGGACCTCGTCGAACAGGCGGTCGCACGGCGCACGCGGGCCTTCGGGATCGCCGAGATCGAGGCTGAGTGTCCCGGCGTGAGCCGGGACATGGTGCGGCACGTGCTCCAGCGGCTGCGTGACGAGGGGAAGTTGGCCGTGCAGGGGTCGGGCCGAGGCGCCAGGTGGGCGCCGGTACCATCAGGATGATGCGATGCTGACAGCCGCGCTCCGTTCCAAGGTCGACCAGCTGTGGGACCGGTTCTGGTCGGGCGGGATCGCGAACCCGCTCACGGCGATCGAGCAGATCAGCTACCTGCTGTTCATGCGGCGGCTCGACGCCTTGGACGAGAAGCGCCGCGGCGACGCCGAGTTCTTGAAGCAGAAGTTCACGTCGCTGTTCGATGGCCGCTACGAGACCCGGCGCGGCGCTCAACGCCCGCGCCAGGAGCTACGCTGGTCCAAGTTCCGGCACCTGCCGCCCGAGGAGATGCTGGAGCACGTGCGCGACCACGTCTTCCCGTTCATCAAGGGCTTAGAGAACGGCGGCCAGGTGTTCAGCCGCTACATGCAGGATGCCGTGTTCATCGTCCCCAAGGCCTCGCTTCTGGTCGAGGCGGTGGGGATCATCGACGAGATCTACGCCGAGCTGGAGCGCGAGCGGCAGGACGCCGGCCAGACGTTCCAGGACGTGCAGGGCGATCTGTACGAGTATCTGCTCTCCGAGATCGCGAGCGCCGGCAAGAACGGCCAGTTCAGGACGCCCAGGCACATCATCCAGCTGATCGTGAGCCTCGTAGATCCAAAACTGAGCGAGGAAATCTGCGATCCGGCGTGCGGCACGGGCGGCTTTCTGCTCGGCGCCTACCAGCGCATCCTGACCCAGCACACAGCGCCCGAGCACCGGTTCGTGGGGGAGGACGGCATCGAACGCGGCCTCGTGGGCGACCGGCTCACCGATCCACGCCAGTGGACTGCGCTCAAGGAAAAGACGTTCTCGGGCTACGACTTCGATACCACCATGGTGCGCATCGGCCTAATGAACCTGCTGTTGCACGGCATCGACCGGCCCAACCTCGGCTACATGGACACGCTCTCCAAGCGCTACAAGGAACAAGACCGCTACGACGTGGTGCTCGCGAATCCCCCCTTTAAAGGGAGCATCGACAAGGGGGACATCAACGAGGACCTCCGGCTCAAGACCACGAAGACCGAGCTGCTGTTCGTCAATCGGATCGTCAACCTGCTGCGGGTGGGCGGCCGGGCCGGGGTGATCGTGCCGGACGGCGTGCTGTTCGGCTCGAGCAATGCGCACCGCGACTTGCGCAAGCTGTTGGTCGAGGAGTGCGAGCTGCAGGGGATCGTCAAGCTGCCGGCCGGGGTGTTCAAGCCGTACGCCGGGGTGAGCACGGCGGTGTTGATCTTCGTGAAGGGCGGCCGCACCGAGCACGTCTGGTACTACGACATGCAGGCCGACGGCTGGTCGCTCGACGACAAGCGCGAGAAGGTGGCCGAGAACGACATTCCCGATGTGATCGCGCGGTGGCGGGCGCGGGATCCGAAGCAGGATACAGATCGGACGGCGAAGGCGTTCTTCGTGCCGGTGGAGGAGATTCGGGAGAACAAGTACGACTTGTCGATCAATCGGTACAAGGAGGTGGCGTACGAGGAGGTCGAGTACGAGCCGCCGCGCGAAATCTTGCGCCGTTTACACGACTCGGAAGCGGAGATCATGAACGACCTGAACGAGCTGGAGCGTTTCCTTTAGTGACCGCCGCCTTGCGGGCCGGCCGGCGAACAGTGAGGCTCGGCGATTGCTGTCAGGTCGTGTCGGGAGCAACACCTCGGACCGACCGGCCTGAGTATTGGGGAGGAGACATCGCTTGGGCGACTCCGCGTGACCTGAGCAGCCTCGATGAGCCGTTGCTGATGAGCACGGCAGATCGCATCACTCAAGAGGGCTACCGGAGCTGCTCGGCGACGATGTTGCCTCCCGGAGCGGTGCTGTTCTCGTCGCGCGCCCCCATCGGGCTGGTCGCGATCGCCGGAATACCTGTGTGCACAAATCAAGGGTTCAAGAGCTTGATACCCGGCCCCGACATAGACACGGGATTTCTCTTCTGGTGCCTACGTCACGAAGCTCCAAGCATCGCCGGTCGGGGATCGGGGAGCACGTTCGCTGAAGTTTCCAAAGAAGTCATCTCCCGCTTTGAGATTCAACTCCCTCCGTTCGCCGAGCAGCGGCGGATCGCGGCGGTGTTGGACAAAGCGGATGCGATTCGGCGCAAGCGGCGGGAGAGTCAGCGGCTGCTGGATGCGTTCTTGCGCTCGGAGTTCTTGGAGATGTTCGGGGATCCGGTGAGGAATGAGAAGGGGTGGGAGCTGGTGAGGCTAGAGGCGGTCTCGGGGATCGTTTCAGGGGTTACGAAGGGGCGGAAGTTCCGCGAAGGATCCCGCGTAAGGGTCCCGTACCTCCGCGTAGCGAACGTCCAGGATGGCTATGTCGATCTTACCGAGGTGAAAACCATAGAAGCTACAGCTGACGAACTGGAACAATACGAGCTCAGGGCAGGCGACATCCTGCTCACCGAAGGCGGCGATCCCGACAAGTTGGGGCGAGGCGCCGTTTGGCGTGGCGAAATTGAGGGATGCATACATCAAAACCACGTCTTCCGGGTGCGACTAAAGAACGAGGGCTTCGTGCCCGATTACGTCAGCGCATTGCTCGGTAGTTCATATGGCAAGCGGTACTTTCTGAAAGCGGCGAAGCAAACTACTGGCATCGCCTCGATCAACCGGACGCAACTTGGAGGATTCCCGGTCCTAGCAGCGCCGCCGGACAGGCAACAACGGTACGCCGCGGTAGGATTGAAAGTACGTGAGGTTGAAGCCCGAGTCTTGGAAGTGGTGAAAGCAACCGACAACCTTTTCGACTCGCTGGCGCAGCGTGCGTTTCGGGGGGAATTGTGAGTCCAGCGGCCAGCCCAGCTCTGAGAGATCCGTGACGGGGCGGAAGAAGCGGAAGCAAGACTACTTCATCACAGTGCAGGACGATGGATTGCTCACCTACGACGTTGGGCCGTGGGCTGCCGACAAGTACCGCTGCGTCGGGATGTACGCGGAGATGTTCGCCACCGGAATGAAGAACCTCTGGGATCGGCGCGTCTATCTAGACTTGTTCTCCGGCCCAGGTCACTCAAGGGTGCGAGGGACGGGCAGGATCGTCCTGGGATCGCCGATGATCGCCCTCCGCGTGCCCGATCGCTTCGACACGCACATCTTCGCCAATGAGAGCGCGGCCGCTCTGGAGGCACTCAAGTCACGAGTTGACCAACTCGATGGGCGCCCTGAGGCTCACTATGTACCAGGCGACGCGAATGCGGTCGTTGACCGGATCATTGAAAAGATCCCGACGGCGTCCAAGCGAACTCTCTCCTTCTGCTTCCTCGATCCCTACAGGTTGAACATCCATTTCGATACCGTGCGCCGGCTGGCTGACGGCCGCTCGATCGACTTTCTGATTCTTCTCGCCCTTTACGTGGACGCCAACCGCAATGAGCGCACCTATGTCCAGGACAATGACCCGACGATAGACCTGTTGCTTGGCGACCGCGTTTGGCGGGAACGATGGAAGACGGCGGCGCAGGCGGGAGAGTCGATCGTCACGTTCTTGGCGACGGAATACTCGACCCGGATGGCGGGAATCGGCTACCTGCCGATGTCGCTCGAAGCCATGGTGAAGATTCGGTCCTACGACAGGCGGCTACCACTCTATTACCTGGCGCTCTTTTCGCGTCACCAAATGGGTCTCAAGTTCTGGCACCAGGTCCGCAAATACGCGGACGACCAACTGAAATTGGATCTATAGGGAGTCAGGCGGGGGTCGATGCCGCCATCGCCTCTGCTAGGGCAGGACGCTCGCTCCACTCCCTCTCGCCAAGCAGTCGACCGCCGGCCTTCGGTGTGCGCCCTCCCCACTGCTTGAAGAAAAACGGAACTCCTCGCTCCAGGCATTCATCCCGAATCGCCTCTGCCCATTGCGGCTCCATGGCGCGCCGTACGGGTCCGCTCTCACCGCCGACGATCACCCAGTGGATTCCCTCGAGGTCGAGCTCCAAGGGTCCGAGGAGTGGCTCGCACGACAGAAATCGTATCTTGGCCGAGAGCAGCTTCAGGTGACGCACGCGGTAATCCACTGTTTGATTCTCGACTGAGGTTCCCATCCAGATGTGCTCGGGTACCTCGTCGTACCCGAGTGCCGGCCCGTGGCGCTTCCAGAATCGCACCGCGCGCGAGGGGCGCTTCGTCAAGACCTGGTAGATGTGCCAGTCCGCCCTCAGCATGGTCTCGAATACGCGCAGTACGAACGAGTCGGGAATGTCGTGATGGAACAAATCCGACATCGAGTTGACGAACACCGTCCGCGGTTCCGACCAGCGTGCTGGATCGCTTAGGCGGTCTGGCCAGAGTCGGACAGCAAATGGATCGTCGTGGTTCTCGGGCGTGTCGAGGACAGGACTGCGGCGCAGGTAGATCTCCCGGAGCCGCGTCTTGGCGAGGGCTTCTGCATAGCAGTGATCGCAGCCCGCGGTGACCTTGGTGCAGCCGGTCACCGGATTCCACGTCGCGTCGGTCCACTCGATGCCCGTCTTGAGTCCCATACGGCCCTCCCGGCTGCAAGCATCACGGTGCCGAATGAATCCCGACCATATAGGATCGCGTCTGGTTGCGTCGATCACAGCCGCGACACTCCGTCCTACCGCACCACCCGGAACCTCAACCCGCGCGCCGTGGGCGACTCTGTGCCGAAGTCGAACCGCAAGAACCGTCCGCACAGCGGCGTCTTTCGGAACTCATGGTGGAGGCGTTCCTTCTGCGGCGCCACCTCGTGAGGCCGGGTTTCGAGCAGCCCGAAATCCGCGAACGGCTCCACCAGATCCCGCACCGCCAGGTAGGTGGGCGATAACGGGTATCCGTCCCATTTCGGCCGGCGCTGCGCCACCCCCCGATGAACCCCCGGGGGCAAGAGCCGCTCCGCCAACTCGTCGGGTAACCACCACTGTTCGTCCAGCTGGGACACCACCCACAGCGCGTAGGGCACCATCTGCTGGATCTCCGGCGCCTCGTCAAGCCACGTGACGTACGCCAGGTTGAGTCGGCGAAAGTAGGTGCGGAACAGCAGGGCGAACAGCTCCCCGGCCCGCTCCTCGGCGAGGAGGCGACGCGCCGCCGGCGTCACCCGCAGGGCACCCCCACGCCGCCGCACCAGGCCCGCCAGCTGGAGCACCACCCGGGTGACGTGCAGCGGCCAGACGTCCCCCTCGTTGATCACCTTGCAGACGGCGCGGATATCCTCGAGATAGCGCTCCGGCCACCAAAACCGGTCTAGCAGCTCGGCGACGAACGCGCGCGGCAAATTGCCCTTCGGAGTGAGCCGTACCGCCTTCGCCTCGCCGAGCGCCTCGAGCAGCCGCCGGGTGTTGACGAGCTGGATTGAACCGTCGAGGTCAGCGAGGGACAAGTCAGTGACCAGCCGGAGCGGCCCGCGGGACTCCCAGTCCCCCGCCAATAGATCCGCCATCTGCCCGGGAGAGAGCCCGGACAGATCGTTCTGCGGTCGGGCATTGTAGCCGGCCACGCGCTCCTGAATGAAAACGTTCGCGGCCTCGAGCGTGGGGAAGGGCACGGTGGCGAGCGCGCGGCGGATCTCGTGCAGCTCGCGTGCCCACTCGTCCGCCGGTTGCCGATCGTCCGGAGGGTGCATGATGAGAAACTGCAGTGCGGGGTCCGTCGGCGGAAGCCACGAGGGAGTTATCCGATCTGCTTCGGCGGGCACTTCTCAGACCCGTACGAGCAGAACACGCAGCAGTCGCTGACTCTGGCTGGAGCAGGCGGCCGCACCGGTGAGTCCAACAATGATGTCGGGTTCGGTGCTCTGCGAGGCTCGCTAGCTCTTGCGCCCCGTCTGGGGGAAGAACGTCGAGAAGATCTGCTCCACCGCCCGTGACTTGCATTTCGGGCAGGTGGGGCGCCGCTTGTCGTGCGCGCTGATCGTTTGCTCGTCGCTGAAGCGCTTCCGGCACCTGGTGCAGCGGTACTCGTAGATTGGCATAGGCAAGGGAAGGGTATTCCGGCCCGAACCGGCGGTCAAGCGGACGGCGCGGTCGCGCCGTCCAAGTGGGCAGCGCAGCCTGGCAACACGTGATTAGACTGGAAGTCGAAGACAGGAGGGCCCAGGTATGACCCGGATGGTGACTTTCGAAGAACGCGTCTGGACGATCACCACCCAGCCACGAGTCAAGGGCGGCGCCCGCACCACGGGCGAGCATGACGCGTTATCACACATGGGTGGTCTCTGGTTTCTTTCGGACAAGGGCGACAAATACTTCCTGCCCCTAGCAGGGAGGCAGCTGCCGACCGACAAGCAACTTCATGCACTGTCCTTGGACCGTGTCGCCGGCTTCCTGAAGCGCGCCATGCGTGTGCGATCACCGAACATTGGTAGGGGAGAAGCGAAGAGTCTCCCTGTCGCCTAACCCGTGATGCGCTTGATGGGCTAAGAGGGATTCGTAGCGGAAGCGGCGAATAAGCTGTAGAATCGGCGTCAGCCGTCCGCCGTCACCTACTACCTCACAGCTGCCCCCCGCGGAGGAGAGATGCGACTCAGCTGGTGCCGCTTTCTCGCCATCGGATTGCTCGCGCCAGGTCTCGCGCTGGCCGCCCAAACCCCCGCCTACACACCGCCAAAGCTCCCACCGCCGCAAGGGTTCCGCGTGTTCATCGTTCCCGACATGGAGGGGATGGGGAGCGCGGTGGACATTCATGAGGTGATCGCCGGAAACGAAGGGGAGCAGTACCGGACGCTCACGAGCCCCGACTACTGGGACCACTTCCGCGAGCTCCTGACCCGCGAGGTGAACGCGACGATCGCGGGCGCCCGGCTCGCCGGCGCCCGATCCTTCGTCGTGAACGAGGGGCACGGCGGCAACTTGTTCGCGAACGTCCTCCCCTGGCAGCTCGACACCGCGGCGATCCTGGTGCGCGGCTTCCCCAAGCCGCTCCTCATGATCACCGGGATCGACTCGACGGTGGGGACGTTGATGTTCACCGGCGCCCACGCGGGTCCCGGCCACCCCGGCATTCTGGCGCACAACTTTGCCTTCGATTCGTTCACGGTGAACGGCAAGAGCCTGAACGAGGTCGGGATCAACGCTCTGATCGCCGCGGAGTTCGGGGTGGCCGTCTCGCTTGTTTCCGGGGACGACGCCGAGATCGCCGAGACGAGGGCGATTCTGGGAAACGCCTTCATCGGGATCATCACCAAATACGCGGTGGGACGGATGGCGGCGATCACGTTCAGCCCGGCCCGCGTGCGCCGGATGCTCGCCGACTCGGCCGCCGTCGCGGTGCGGCGGGCGATGCGGGGCGACTTCACGCCGTTCCGGCTCGACAAGCCGTATCGCGTCGAGCTGACGCTCCGGCGCAGCTACCCCGAGGCGATCGTCCAGGGAGTGGACTCGCTCAACTGGAGCGGGCTCGAGAAGACCGGGAATCGTTCGTATCGCCTCACGACAGACGATGGGCGACAGATCGGCTACCTGCTCGATGCGATCGAGCGCGTGGTGCTCCATTGAGCCGGCGCGCCCTGCGCTTCCTGGCGCTCGGTGTCGTTCCGGCGCTGCTCGCCGCGCAACAGCCGCAACAGCAGCCCGCCCAACCGCCCCCGCCGCGCGACACGACGCCCCCCGAAGCCTATTACGGTGTCACCGAGTACGCTGCCGCGCGGCAAAAGCTCGAGGCCCTGATGCAGCCGCGCGGGTTTACGGTGTACATCGTGGCCGACATGGAAGGGCTCGCGGCCGCGGTTCGCAACGGGACGGAGATGCGCCCCGGGGCACGTGGCGGACACGACCCGTCGCACGAAGCGTTCCGAAAGGAGCTCGCCGACGAAGTCAATGCGGCGATCGCGGGCGCGCGCGCCGCGGGCGCGACGCAGTTCGTGGTGAACGAGGGGCACGGCGGCACGTTGTTCCGGAATATCCATCCGGAGGATCTGGATCCGGAGGCGATCCTCATCCGTGGCTACCCCAAGCCGAACGTGATGCAGACGGGCATGAACCCGCGCATCGATGCGCTGTTCATCATCGGCGCGCACGCGAACGCCGGCACGCCGGGGATCATCTCTCACAACTATGCGTTCGATTCGTTCACGGTCAACGGGGTTGCGCTGAACGAAGCGGGGATCACCGCATTCATCGGCGGCGAGATGGGGGTTCCCCTGGCGTTGGCGGCGGGCGACAACGTGCTGACGGCCGAGACACGATCGATGCTGGGCCCCATCGAGACGGTGACGACGAAGCTCGCGCAGAGTCGCAGCGCCGCCGCTGTGTTTCACCCCGCGACGGTGCAGCGGTGGATCCGCAGCGCCGCAACGCGCGCCGTGCGCCGGGTGCGGCTGGGCGAGCTCAAGCCACTACGGTTCGAGCGGCCCTATCGCGTCGCGTTCTGCATGCGCGCCACCTTTCAGCCCTGGGTCACCGAAGCGACGGCGCGTCTCGCCGGTGTGCAGCGGGTGGCTGAGGACTCGACGGGGCACTGCTTCACCTACCAGAGCGAGTCGGCGGAAGAAGTGGTCAATTTGCTGAACAAGGTCGAGTGGATTGTGTTGAAACCGTAGACAAGTCGTCAGTTGTCAGCCGTCAGTCGTCGGATTGCACCCAGAGGAGAGAACCCATGAACCGCGTCACAACGCTCGTGATGGCCGCTGCCGTCGGGTTGCTTGGCTCCGTGAAAGCCCAGGAGACCGCGTCCGACACGCTGCTTACCGTCGAACACTACCTCGACTGGGAGCAGGTGAGCGACCCCCGGCTCTCTCCGGACGGCTCGCAGATCGTCTACACGCGCACGTGGGTCAACCGGCTCGAGGACAAGTGGGAGTCGGCGCTCTGGATCGTGAGTATCGATGGCACGAAGAACCGCTTCCTCACCAAGGGATCGAACGCTCGCTGGTCCCCCGACGGTTCGCGAATCGCCTACTTCGCCGACGGCGAGCCCAAGGGCACGCAACTGTTCGTCCGCTGGATGGATGCCGAAGGTGCCACGTCCCAGGTGACCCGGGTGGTCGAAACGCCGAGCGAGCTGCAGTGGTCGCCGGACGGGAAGTGGCTCGCGTTCGCCATGCTGGTGCGCAAAACCACCCCGTGGACCATCAGCATGCCGACGGCCCCGACGGGCGCCAACTGGACGGCGGCGCCGCGGGTGGTGGACCGGATGCACTACCGTCAGGACCGCCGTGGCTTCATGGAGGATGGCTACCTCCACTTGTTCAGCGTCTCGGCAGACGGCGGCACGCCACGCCAGCTCACGAGCGGTGACTGGAACGTTGGCGCCCGGTTCGACGGACTCTCCTCCGGCGTCGGGTACGACTGGACTCCCGATGGTCGGGGGATCGTCCTGGACGGCCTGAAGGACCCGCAGGCCGACCGGAACTACCGCAACTCACAGCTTTACCTGGTGGACGTGGCGAGTGGGACAGTGCGTCAACTGACGACGCGACCGGGTGCGTGGACGAGCCCCGTCGTATCTCCCGACGGCCGCACCGTCGCCTTCGCCGGCTACGACTCAGCCGACGTGAGCTATCACACGGCCGACCTCTGGTTGATCGGGATCGACGGCGGCGGCCTGCGCAAGATCTCGGGAACCCTGGATCGTGATCCCGGCGCCGCGCGCTGGGCACCGGACGGGAGTGGGCTGTACTTCACCGTCGCGCACCACGGCACGAGCAATGTGTGGTTCGCGGCGGCCGCCGGCAGCGGCCCACGTCAGGTGACTTCCGGGGAGCACATGCTGTCGTTCAGCTCGCTCGACCGGAACCTGAACGCCGTAGGGACCCGCAGCACCCCCGCCAATCCGGCCGACGTCGTCCGCTTCAACCTGCGCCGGCCGGAGCCGATCACACGACTCACGAACGTCAATGACGACCTGTTCGGCCGCATCCGACTCGCCAAGTTCGAGGAGGTGTGGTACGCGTCGAGCGGTGGGGCGCGGGTGCAGGGGTGGATTGTCAAGCCGCCGTCATTCGACGCCACCAAACGATATCCCCTGATCCTCGAGATCCATGGGGGTCCGCACGCGATGTACAACGTCGGGTTCAGCTACATGTTCCAGAATTTCGCCGCGAACGGCTATGTCGTGCTGTACGTGAACCCGCGCGGCAGCACCGGCTACGGGTCGGCGTTTGGGAACGCGATCTTCCGGGCGTACCCGAGTGTCGACTACGACGATCTCATGGCGGGCGTCGACACCGTGATCGGTCGCGGCTACGTGGACACCACGCGGATGTATGTGTCCGGGTGCTCAGGCGGCGGCGTCCTCTCAAGCTGGGTGATCGGTCACACACAGCGCTTCGCCGGCGCCGCCGTGCGCTGCCCGGTGAGCGACTGGATCAGCATGGCCGGGCAAACAGACGTACCGTACTTCACGTACAACTTCTTCGATGCGCCGTTCTGGGAGAAGCCGGAGCAATGGCTCAAGCAGTCGTCGCTGATGTACGTCGGCAACGTGACCACACCGACGCTTCTGATGACGGGCGAGCTCGACTTGCGCACGCCGATTCCCCAGACCGACGAGTACTACTCCGCCCTCAAATACCGTGGTGTGCCGACAGTGATGCTGCGGTTCAACGGGGAGTACCACGGCACCAGCTCGAAGCCGTCCAATTTCATGCGGACGCAGCTGTACATGATGAGCTGGTTCCAGAAATACGGCGGCGGGGGACCGGCGGCAGCCACGAGCAACCTGCCCGGGAATCCGTAGCGACGAGTGGGGCTGCTTCGACCGGAGCGGGGGGTGCTCCGCGCGATCGTCGTCCCGCTCGACGGCTCGCCGTTCGGGGTGCAGGCGCTTCCGGTCGCGCTCGGTCTGGCCGCGCGCTCCCACGCGGCGCTCCACCTCGTGCATGTACAGTCCCCACCCGTTCCCCTCGTCGACTTTCCCGGCGCGCCGACGGTCGATGTGGCGCTGGCCGCGGAGCGGGCGGCGGTAACCGAAGAAACCCTCCAGGAACTAGCGGGACGGATTCGTGCGCGCTGGAAGCTCGAGGTCAGCGCGGCGATCCGGCTCGGGTGGACCGGCGAGACGATCGCGGCGTACGCGCGGGAAGCGGGCGCGGACATGATCGTGTTGGCCACCCACGGGCGGGGTGGGGTGAGCCGATTCTGGCTGGGGAGCGTTGCCGACGAGCTCCTCCGGATCGCGAATGTACCCGTGCTGGCGGTGCGTCCCGGCCGGCGCGACCCGGGAATCGGGCGGGCGCGGCGCTTCCGTCACCTGTTGGCGCCGCTCGACGGCTCCGATCTCGCGGAGGAAGCCCTCGCTCCCGCCGTCGTCACGGCGCGGCTCTGGAACGCGCGCCTCACGTTGTTGCGCGTCATTTTCCCCCGTCTGGCCATCGCCCGTCCGGCGCCGGTGACCCGGCTCGATCGGGCGGACCTTTCCCGGCAGAAACAACTGGCGGTCGACTATCTGGGTGGAGTGGCCGCTCGCTTGCGCCAGGAAGGAGTGTCGGTCACCACGCGCGTCGTGGCAAACACCGACCCGGCGCGGGCTATTATTCGGGCCGCTACGGCTGGTCGCGTGGACCTCATCGCCATCGCCTCGCACGCCCGCGGTGGGTTGGGGCGGCTGCTGCGCGGCAGTGTGTGCGACAAAGTGCTCCGCGGAGCAACACGGGCGGCGATTCTGCTCACCCGGCCGGGGGGCGCCTAGGCTTCGTCTAGCCGGCGCGCACGCTCTTGACGATTTGACCGAGCACGCCGGGCACGAGCCCGAGTCCCACGACCACGGCCCATTCAGGCGCAGTGAGCGGTTGTGTGCTGAGCGTGCGCGCCAGCGGGCCCCAGGAGACCGCCAGCCACAGGAGCACGGCCGACAGGGCGACCGCGCCGAGCGCATGGCGGTTGCTGAGCGCACGCCGGGCCGTCACAACCGGGCTGGCGCTGCGTGCATTGCCGAGGTGAAAGATCTGAGCCACCCCCAGCGTGACGAAGGCCATGGTGATCGCCCGCGTGGGGTCGTTGGGCCAGCGGACCAACCCCCAGCTGAAGGCCGCCAGCGCGCTCGAGGCGATGAGCACCGCGTACGTCACCGTCGCCCGCAGGATCGAGCCCGATAGGATCGCGATACGCGGGGCGCGCGGCGGCCGGCGCATGACGTCCGGTTCGGCGGACTCGAGCGCCAACGCCAGCGCTGGGAATGTGTCCGTCACCAGGTTGAGCCAGAGGATTTGCAGCGGCTGGAGCGGCAACGGCCACCCCGCGACCGCGGCGCCGAGGAACAGGAGCACCTCGGCCAGGTTACAGCTGAACAGATAGAAGACGAACTTGCGGATGTTGTCGAAGATCACGCGTCCCTCTTCGACGGCCGCTGCGACCGTTTCGAGACGGTCGTCCTGCAGCACGAGATCAGCGGCTTCCCGCGCCACGTCGCTGCCGCGCCGGCCCATCGCCACTCCGATGTCCGCTTGCCGCAGCGCCGGGGCGTCGTTGACGCCGTCCCCCAGCATGGCCACGACCTCGCCGCGGGCCTGGTAGGCTGCGACAATCCGCAGCTTGTCCTCCGGGCCAATGCGGCTGAACGCTCCGACGTGGGCGACGCGCTCGGCCAGGGTCGCGGGCGACAGCGCGGCGAGATCGCGGCCGTCGAGGGTCTCGTCGGTCCCGTTCAAGACGCCGAGCGCGCGCGCCACAGCCTCCGCAGTCCCGCGGTGGTCGCCGGTGAGCATGACCGGGCGGATGCCGGCCGCGCGAATCGCCCGAATGGTCTCCTGCACGCCGGGCGTGGGCGGGTCGGTCAATCCGAAGGCGCCGACGAACACGAGGTTGCGGATCGCGTCCTCCGTGGCTCCCGCGACGTCGCCGGTGGCGACCGCCAGGACTCGCAGGCCGCGGGCCGCGAGGGCCTCGCGTTGCTGGTGCAGCGCCGCACGTACGGCATTGCTCAATGGCTGCTCGCCCGTGGGGGTCAGCCAGCGGTCGCACAGTTCGAGCACGCGCTCTGGGGCACCCTTGAGGTAGGTGCGGACTACCCCGGCCTCGGCGTGGAATGTGGCCATGTACATGCGAGCGCTCGAAAACGGGAGCTCCGCGATCTCCGGCGCGGACCCAAGCAGTCCCGAGCGATCGAATCCGGCCTTTCTCGCCGCCACGACGAGGGCGACCTCGGTCGGATCACCGTGTGGGTGGATCACCCCGTCGCGCTCCACCAGTTCTCCTCGGTTGGCCAGCGCGGCGATACGCAGCGCCGTGACGACTTGCCGATCGGCTTGGGGATCGACCATCACGCCGTTGTCCAGGAAGAGGCCGCTGGGGGTGTACCCCACGCCCGTAATGACCAGTTCGCGGCCGCCGCCCAGAGACAACGCGGTCGCCGTCATCTCGCCGGTCGTCAGGGTGCCGGTCTTGTCGGTGCAGATCACCGTCGCTGAGCCGAGGCTCTCGACGATCGGCAGGCGCCGGACAAGGGCTCGTCGCCGGGCCATACGGCGCACGCCCACCGCCATGGCCACGGTGACCACCGCCGGGAGTCCCTCCGGGATGGCCGCGACGGCGAGGGCGATCGCCGACGCGAGCACGGCTGTCACCGGGACGCCCTGCAGCCACCCCAGCAGCGCCACGGCTATGGCGACGCCCACCGCCGCGAGCGCCAGCCGGCGACCGAGCGCATCGAGGCGGCGCTGGAGCGGCGTCTGGCGCTCGGGCACGGCCGCCGCGAGGATGCCGATCCGTCCAACCTCCGTGGCGGTCCCGGTCGCCACGATCACCGCCCGCGCCCGACCCGCCACGACCATGGTCCCCTGGTAGACCATCGTTCGGTGGTCGGGGAGCGGCGTGTCGGCGGGCAGCTCGGCGAACGCCGCCTTCTCCACCGGCAGCGACTCACCGGTCAGCACGGCTTCGACGGTACGCAATTCCGTAGCTGCGATTAGGCGGGCATCGGCCGGGACCGCCTGACCCGCCTCGAGCGCGAGGACATCACCGGGCACGAGCTGACGCGCCTCGATGTCCCGCGGGCGACCTCCGCGCACTACGGTCGCTCGGGCCACTTGCAGCGTCGTGAGGGCTTCGAGTGCCCGGCGCGCCGGCAGGTCGGTCAGGAATCCGATCGCCGCATTGAGCAGCAGCACGGCGACGATCGCTGCCGCATCGAGCGTGTGTCCGCTGACCAAGGCGACGGCGGCGGCCGCTACGAGCAGCAGAGTGACGACGTTCCGGAATTGTTCGACGAGGACTCGCCAGGCGGAAGTAGGGGCAGGGGGGCGAAGCTCATTCGGTCCAACGCGCGCGAGCCGCGCCGTCGCATCCTGTTCATCGAGCCCCGCCGGAGTCATGTCGAGCCGCCGGCACACCTCTGCGGGAGCGAGCGCATGCCACGGCGTGGGCAGCGGTGCGGCGACGGGAGGCTCAGCGTTGACGGAGTTCACGGCCGGCCGCGGGGGCGCTTAGGGATGCTCCTCGAGCAGAATCCGTGCATCGACCGCCGTCACCCCGTCCGGAAACGCGAGCAGCGGGTTGATGTCCAACTCGGCGATCTCCGGGAAGTCGACGGCGAGCTGAGACACGCGCTGGAGGACGTCGGCTAGGGCGGCGAAATCAACAGGCGGGGCGCCGCGCACGCCGTTGAGGATCGCCACCCCGCGGATGCCGTGCAGCATGTCGTGGGCGTCCAGTGGTCCGATCGGGGCAACCCGGAACTGGACGTCCCCCAGCGCCTCGACATAGATGCCCCCCAGCCCGAACATCACGAGCGGCCCGAAGGCAGCATCGTGGCTGAACCCGACGATCGTTTCCCGTCCGCCGTGGACCATTCGTTGGACCAGCATCCCGTCGATCGCGGCCTGGGGCACGGCACGACTCACGCCGTCGAACATCTCGACCCACGCCTGCTTCAGTTCCACCGCCGTCGCGATGCCGGTGCGCACCCCGCCGACTTCCGTCTTATGGATGATCTGCGGCGACACGATCTTCAGCACGACCGGATAGCCGACCTCGCTCCCGGCCCGTACCGCGTCCTCGGGGTCGCGCGCTAGGCGCGCTGGCGCAGTAGGGATGCCGTACGCGCCGAGTACTTCTAACACCTCGAGCTCAGACAGTTTGCGCCGGTCGCCGGTCGCGTGCAGCACGCGACGAGCACGCTCCCGATCGACGGGGAGCTGCCGGACCTGAACGTCCGGGCGAGCGCGCCATTCGCGGTGGCGGCGCAACGCGCCCAGCGCCCGGGCGGCGGACTCCGGAAAGATGTAGGCCGGGATCCCTGCCCGGTGCAGCTCTGCCCTGCCAGCGCGCAGGCCTTCGCGGCCCATCAGCACCGCGAGGACCGGCTTGGCCGGGTACTGCTTGGCCACGGTGACGATCGCCTCGGCGACGTCTTCGGCCCGAATACCAAGCGGCGGGACGAAGATGGCGACGGCCGAGTCCACGGTCGCGTCGGCCAGCAGCGCGTCGAGCGCGGTACGATAGTCCGCCGCTTTGGCCGAGGCGATCATGTCGAGCGGGTTGCGCAACGTGGCTTCGGGGGGGAACAGCGGCTCGAGTCGTGCGATAGTCTCGCGCGACAGCTCGACCAGCTCCATGCCTTGCGGCTCGAGCGCATCGGCGGCGAGGATGCCCGGTCCGCCGGAGTTGGTGAGCACCGCGGTGCGGCTGGAGCGCGGCAGCGGTTGGCCCTGAAAGGCCATCGCCATGTCGAACAATTCTTCGATCGAGCCGGCGCGCAGCACTCCTGCTTGCGCGAGCAGCGCGTCCACGGCCGCGTCGCTCGCGGCGAGCGCCCCGGTGTGGGACGAAGCGGCCTTCGCCCCGACTTTGGAGCGCCCCGACTTCACCGCGATAATTGGCTTCCGCTTTGTGATGCGGGAGGCGATCTCAAGAAACCGGCGTGGGTTCCCGAAGTTTTCGACGTACATCAGGATGACGCCGACGGTGGGGTCGTCCTCCCACTGCAGCAGGAGGTCGTTGCCGCTGACGTCGGGCTTGTTGCCAACGGAGACGAACTGAGAGATGCCGATACCGTACTCCACCGCGTAGTCGAGGACGCTCACGCCGAGCGCACCGGATTGCGACACGAAGGCGGCGTGGCCGAACGGCGGCATGGTCGGAGCGAACGTCGCGTTGAGCGACACCGCTGGGTCGGCGTTCAGCACCCCCATGCAGTTCGGGCCGACCATTCGCATCCCATAGCGTTTCACGGCATGGACGAGTTGACGCTCCGCTTCGACGCCCGAGCCGCCCACCTCTTTGAAGCCTGCTGAGATCACGACCAAGCCGCGGACGCCCTTCTGGCCGCACTCCTCGACGACCGGCGGCACGCGCTCCTTCGGGACCACGATCACGGCGAGGTCGATCGGATCGGGAATCGCTGCCACGCTCGGGTAGGCCTTGATCGAGTGAATCGTCGGCGCGTTCGGGTTCACGGGGTACACCGCGCCGGTGAAACCATAGTTCACGATATTGGCGAGGATTTCGTGGCCGATCGTGTGCGGCGAGCGCGAGGTGCCGATGACCGCGACTGTACTGGGCCGCAGGATGGCGTCGAGAGCTGTGGCCATAGCCGGGAAAGATATCGGCACTCTGCCTGAGCGTTGGTCGGCACAAACGTGTGTGGCCAATGCCACGCAATCGCGTATACGGTTTTTTGACAACATGTTACTACTAACTCATTGACAAAAACGAACGTTCGTGCTATTTAGTCCGCCATGCGAAAGGGCGAAACCACCCGCCAGGCGATCCTGGAGCGCGCCACCGGGTTAGCGAGTAAGGTCGGGCTCGGCGGGCTCTCCATCGGAGAGTTGGCCGCCGAGCTCGATCTGTCCAAGAGCGGCCTGTTCGCCCATTTCCACTCCAAAGAAGCACTGCAAATCCAGGTGTTGGAACACGGTGCCGACGTCTTCGTCGAGCACGTTGTGCGCCCGGCGCTCGCCGCGGCTCGCGGCGAGCCGCGGATGCGGGCCCTGTTCGAGCGTTGGCTGGACTGGGGTCGCTCGAGCCCGCTGCCCGGTGGCTGTCTCTTCGTGCAGGCGGCGACCGAGCTCGACGATCGTCCTGGTCTCGTGCGCGATCGGCTCGTGGAGTTTCAACGCCAGTGGCTCGACGTGATCGCGACATCGTTTCGGAAAGGGGTCGTCTTGGGCGTCTTCCGCCGCGATGCCGATC
Organism: uncultured Gemmatimonadaceae bacterium; assembly: GCA_964596925.1. Lineage (GTDB taxonomy): Bacteria > Gemmatimonadota > Gemmatimonadetes > Gemmatimonadales > GWC2-71-9 > DASTHG01. The sequence continues at coordinate 76,546 of CAZQWQ010000024.1, forward strand.
CCGAGCAGTTCGCTCACGACATGTATGGCGTCATGCTTGGCTACCACCACGCCTCCCGGCTGTTGCGCGATTTCCAAGCGGAATCTCGCGCCCGCCGAGCCTTCGATGCGCTCCTCGCGGCCGCGCGCCGCCCCTCAGGAGACTAGGGATGTCCCTCCTTCGATTGTTATTTCGCGTGCTGCAGCTCGTTGCGCCGTCCCGGGCCGCCGCATGGGCCGAGCGCATGTTTTTCACAGCACCGCGGACGCGGCTGACGCACCCCCAGCGCGAGCAGCTCGAGCTGGCGCGGCCGATCTCGCTAATCGTCGAGGAAAGGCGGATTGCCGCTTGGTCGTGGGGTGACGGACCGTGCGTGTACCTGGTCCACGGTTGGGGCTCGCGCGGCGGCCGGCTGGCGGCCTTCGTGCGGCCGCTCGTTGACGCGGGGTTCCATGTCGTCACGTTCGACGCGCCGGGGCACGGCGCTTCCGAAGGTCGCCTGAGCTCGATGCCGGAGTTCGCACGCGCGCTGCGGGGGGTGGTCACGGCGGTTGGTCCGGCCCATGGCGTGATTGCGCATTCCCTCGGCGCGTCCGCCGCGACCCTGGCGATGCATTGGGGGGTGGCCGTCGAGCGGGCAGTATTCATTGCACCGGCTGCCGACCCCGTGAGCTTCTCGCTCCGCTGGGCGGAGATGATCGCGCTGCGCCCGTCGGTCGTCGCCGAAATGCGCGCTCGTAGCGAGCGCCGACTGGCGTTCCGGTGGGACGACCTGAACGTGCCGGCGATGGCGAAGAGGCGGCGAGCGCCACTGCTGGTCATCCATGACGCAGGCGATACCGTAGTGCCTCCCGAGGACGGTCAGGCGATCGCGGCAGCGTGGCCCGGGGCACGGCTAGTGACAACGTCGGGACTGGGGCACCGCACCATCGTGCGGGCCCCGGAAATCGTCCAGGAGGCCGTGGCCTTCATTGCGGGCGCGGGCTTGCCGCTCGCCACGAGCACGTCCGTGCCGCGCGGCGAGGCGCATTGGATCGAACGGCACCTGTTCGAGCGGGACCGTCGGCCGGGCCTCGTGGCCTCCGCGCGGGCCTGAACCCGTCACTCGAGCAGCGCGGGCGCGTCGGCGAGGAGTCCCTCCGACACGCGGTCCGCTAGCGCCATGATGGTCACGTAGGGGTTGATCTCGAGCGCATCCGGAAACAGCGAGGCGTCGGCCACCCGCAGCCAGGGGAACTGGTGCACCCGTCCCCAGGCGTCGGTCACCGAGTCGGCCACCGTGCGCCCCATGCCACAGCCGCCCATCAGGTGGGCCGCCGAGATGGTCTGCTTGCCGGGCAGCCAGTGCGAGATGGCGATGCGCCGGTCGAGCATCTCGGCGTCAGTTCCCGTGAGCACGGGCGGTTCGGCGAACGGGGCGTGCACACGCCCCGCTCCCGCCGCGAAGAATATCCGCGCCGCCGCGCGGTTGCCTCGCACCAGGCCGTGCAACGTCTCCGGTGTGAACCGATAGTGCACCACCGCGGTTCCGGCGCGATCGACCGCGATACGATTCTCGGGCGTGGCGTGGTCCACCGCGAGCACGAGGATCTGCTGTAACCGTGGGAACGCGCGCATCATGGCGCTGTGCCCGGTGCCGAAGCCGGTGAGCGCCTTCGCCGTGGTGAACGGGAAATACATGCAGCTTTCGAGGACGAACCCCTCCTCAGCGGCGCGATCGACGAAGTAGCTCTTGGGATGTCCCACGTCGTTGGTGATCGGCCGCGCATGCTCGGCGACGAGAATCAAGGCCGGGTGACAAGTAAAGCCGGTGCCGATGCGGGGTGGGGCGCCGGGCAACCGGGAGCGCAGCAGCAGCTCGGGAGATCCCACGGCCCCGGCTGCCAGCACCACCGCGCCGGCTTGGACGCGGTACACACCTGGCTCCCACTCCGACGGCGCCCCCTTCGCGCCCGCGGGTTTTGGCGCGACGCGCACCGTGAGCGACCGGTCGACGCCGATCTCCATCACCTGTGCTCGGGTGACCACCTCGACGCCCCCCCGCTCAGCCGCGGGCAGCTGCACGCGGTTCGTGCCCTGTTTCGCCTGGTTCGGGCAGCCGAGGTTGCATAACGAGCTTCCCTTGCACCGCAGCACGTTCACGGGGAATTGCTCGACCTCAAAGCCCGCCGCGCGAGCGCCGTCGGCGAACAGGCGATTGTTGTCGTTGATCTCATCCGGCGGGAGCAGGTGGACGTTGTTCTCGACGAGATAGCGTTGCGAGCGACGCGCCAGGTCTGCGTGGTCCAGACCGGGAACGTTCCAGCGGCGAATCACCCGCTCCGGCGCGGTCAGGGACGTCCCCGTATAGACGAGCGTCGAGCCGCCGTACGCCTGGGCGAACGCGAGCGTCATCGTGCCGTCGGCTGTGAGAAATCCGCCGCCGTCGCGGTACAATTGGGGGGCCATGTCGAGCTCGCGGCCGCTGAACTCGTTGTCGGAAAACCGCGGCCCCTGTTCGAGCACCAACACCCGGCGTCCCGCGGCTGCCAGTGGAACGAGCGCCTGCGCCACTGTCCCGCCACCCGCCCCGGTGCCGACGATCACCACGTCGTAGCCGCGGGCGATCACCTCCGCACCTCCCAGCCACGTGGGTCGGCCGCGTACCCGATCGCGCGCGCCGCCTCGGGCCGTCCGTAGTAGCCCATCAGCAGAAGGGTGCGCACTCCCCAGCAACCACGACGCAGCAACAGGATCGCGGAGTTCTGGAGGGTCTCGAGAAAGTGGGTGCGGCCTGCGGCGTCCAGCTGTGTGAAGCGGCGGCCGTACCGCACGAGGGGGAGCCACTGCACGAGCCGAACGAAGAGGAGCAACTGACGCCGCACAGCCCTGGGACGGACCGCGAGCGCGTCGGCGACTATGCGCTCGAGCGCCGCCCACTCCGCCTCGTCGAGCCGGTCGGCTTCCGGCACGACGGTGGCGCCGATCGCGCGCAGGATCGGGCGAACGGAAGGAAGCACGACGAAACCTACTGCGCGCGATATCTTTTGGCAGGGAACCCGTTTGGAGGGAACGCATGGACGCGAATGCCGGTGGGCTGCAGGCGCCCGCTCGCCAGTTCGAGGACACCAAGAAGGAAGCGAGCGAACTCGCCGGGGCGCTTACCGAACAGCAGTTCAATTGGCGGCCGGCACCGGAGAAATGGTCGATCGGCCAGTGCCTGGCCCATCTGGCGACGACGGACCAGGCGTTGCCGGCGATCGACCGGGCGATCGACAACGCGCGAACCCATGGGTGGCTTGCGCCCGGTCCCTTCCATTACGGGTGGATTACTCGGTGGATGATCGGCTCCATGGAGCCGCCGCCGAAACGTCGCATGCGCACCTTTCCCATCTTTACACCCGCCGCCGGCGTCCTAATGCGTGATGACGTGCTCAAGACGTTGGCCGCGTCGCGGGATCGGTTGCTGGAGCGCATCCAGGCCGCCGCCGGCCTCGATCTCAAACGTGCGATCGTCGTTTCGCCCGCGTCCCGGCTGTTTCGGATACCGGTCGGCGGCTATCTCGCGTTCCTCGCGGCCCACGACCGGCGGCACCTGTGGCAGGCCAGGCAAGTTAGAGTCACGTCAGGGTTTGGGAATTCGTAAGGCGGTCCTGCCCACCGATACCAGAATTCTCCAACGACCTGCAACCTTCTGTTTGTCCGAAGCGTCTAGTAGCTCGACCCGCCCACTGTTGAGGCCTGCCATGAACACCGCTCCGAACCGCACTTCTATTGCCCTCGTTGCGTTCCTCATCGCCTGCGGCGGGTACCAGGCGCCAGTTCCCGTCGTTGGGCAGGAAACCGACGTGTCACGGCTGGCCGGGGAGTGGTTCGGCGAGTACTCCAGTGGCGAAAGTGGGCGGAGTGGGAGCATCACCTTCAAGCTGACGGCGGGCAGCGACACGGCGACGGGGGACGTTGTCATGTCGCCGCGGTACAACGCGCGTCCTCAAGCGGGCCAGGTCCAGCCTACGGGTCCCGCGACGCCCGGCACGATTCAGGCCCTGACCATCAATTTCGTGCGGGTCACGGGCGGCCAGGTCAGCGGCTCGCTCGCTCCCTACACCGATCCGACGTGCGGCTGCACGCTTCGGACGACGTTCACGGGCCGCCTGCGAGGCGACACCCTCGCCGGAACCTATTCGTCCCTCCACGAGCAATCAGGCGACGTGCAACGTGGCCAATGGCAAGTCGTGCGGCAGCAGCCGTCGCGCTGACCACATGACACAGTGGCTGCTGGCCGGCGTTGCCGGCGTTCTCATCGCGATCGCTCCTGCCGCGGGACAAGAACCCCCGGCTTCGTCGCCCCCGGACCCTCCACGCAAACAAGTGTCCGCTGTGCGCATGACCCGTGGGGCATTCCGACTGGACGGCCAACTGGACGATCAGGCCTGGGCGCAGGCCGCCTGGATTCGCGACTTTGTGCAGAAGATGCCCGTGGAAGGCGCGCCGCCCACTGACAGCATGCGCATCGGGATTCTGTACGACGATGCCGCGCTGTACATCGGGGCGCGGATGTACAGCAGGGACCCCTCCAAGCTCCAGGCTCCGCTGTCCCGGCGCGACAACACGTCGCAGGCCGACCACCTGTGGGTCTCATTCGACACCTACCACGATCGCCGCACGGCGTACTCCTTCGGGGTCACGGCGTCGGGTGTGCGGATGGATTGGTACCACCCGAGCGACAACGAATTCGACCTGGACGCAGGGTTCAATCCGGTCTGGGAAGCGCAGGCGATCATCGATTCCCTCGGTTGGACCACGGAGATGCGCATTCCGTTTTCGCAGCTCCGCTTTACCGACCAACCGGTGCAAACGTGGGGCTTTAACGCCGACCATTGGAACCCCGCCACCAGCGAAGATGTGTTCTGGATTCCCGTGCCGACGAACCGCACGGGGTGGTCGTCCTACATGGGTGAGTTGGTCGGCATCGAGGGAATCAAGCCAACGCGGCGCCTCGAGCTCCTGCCATACGCGGCGAGCGATGCGCGCATAACGGGCGGGACCGTCGCCGGGGACCCGTTCGATAAGGGGGCGAACCTCCGGGGGCGTGCCGGCGCGGACCTCAAGATGGGCCTCGGCCCCAACATGACGCTCGACGCGACGGTGAACCCCGATTTCGGACAGGTCGAGGCCGACCCCGCCGTGGTCAACCTCTCGGCGTTCGAGGTGTTCTTCGACGAACGACGGCCGTTCTTTACCGAAGGCGGCCAGCTGCTCCGCGGCAACGGCCCGAGCTATTTCTACTCGAGGCGCATCGGTGCGGCGCCAGGCTGTCCCCGCGCCGGCGACTTCACGGATTGCCCGCAAAACGCGACCATCCTCGGCGCCGCCAAGGTGACGGGGCGCCTTGCCTCGGGGATGTCGCTCGGCGTGCTCACAGCGGTGACCGGTCGGGAATCAGCCGAGTCGTATACCGTGGACTCGCTCGGGGTGGGATCCTTCAGCCGGAGTGAGGTGGCCCCGCCGGGTGGCTACGGCGTCGCGCGGCTGCAGCAGGAGTTCGGCGCTTCCCGCTCCGTGGTTGGCCTCACCTTCACCACGGTACACCGAGACCTCGAGCCCGGCTCGCCGCTCGCCGGACGGTACAACCGGCGCGCCTACTCGGGCGGCGCGGACTGGGTGCTCCGCTGGGACCAGGGGGCCTACCAGCTGCGTGGCTGGCTCGGGTTCAGCCATATCCAGGGGGACGCCGCGGCGATCAACCGCGTGCAGCGTTCGGGCGTGCACTTTTTCCAGCGGCCCGACGCCGACTACATCGACTTCGACACGACACGCACGTCCCTCGCGGGGACCGTAGCAAACATCGAGTTCGGTAAGACCAGCGGCAGCTGGCTGTATACGCTGGGATACGGATGGGAGTCCCCCGGATACGATCCGAACGACGTCGGCCGGCTCGGGAATGCCGACGGCCGCTTCGGGTTCGCGAACGTCCGGTATCGGCAGACCAAGCCGAGCGGCAAGTTCCAAAACTGGACCGTCGGCCTGTACAACGGCACGGAATTCGACTTTGGCGGGGATCGCCAGTACCACGTGGCCGAGCTGTACGCCGAGGCGACCTTCCGCAACTTCTGGTCGCTGAACACGTACTTCGATTTCTTCCCGCGTGCGTTCGACCATTCCGCGACGCGCGGCGGGTCCACGATGGCGACGCCGCAATCGTGGAACTACGTCGTCCAGTTGAGCGGTCCATTCGGGGCGAAGACATCCTGGAACGCGCGGGTCTACTACGGTGAGGATGAGCTGCGCGGCGAGACCTACCGGCTCTCCGGCGCGCTCTCGATCCGGCCCTCGACCCGGTTTCAGTTTTCGGCGACGCCGAACTATCTGCGCGACATCACCCCCCGCCAGTATGTGACGACGTTCGATACCGGCGGCCCAGCGGCGACCTACAACTCCCGATACGTTTTCGCCCGCATCGACCAGAGCACGTTCTCGCTCCAGCTGCGCGCGAACTACACGATCGGCCCGGACCTGACGTTCGAGCTGTACGGCGAGCCGTTTGCCGCGAGCGGGCGTTACTACGGGTTCGGCGAGCTGGCCCAGGCGCGTAGCTTCCGCCTGCGTGAGTACGGCACCGACGGGACGACGATTGCCCGCGACCCCGACGGCAGCTACCTCGTGACCGACGGTGATACCCTCAGCATCAGGAACCCGGACTTCAACATTCTGTCGTTCCGCAGTAACGCCGTGCTGCGCTGGGAGTGGCGGCCGGGGAGCACGCTCTATCTCGTGTGGGCGCAAGACCGCTTCGGTTCCGACCCCAGCGGGCGATTGGTGGGGTTCCGCGACCTGGGAGATGCGTTCGGGGCCCAGGGAGACAACTTCTTCGCGGTGAAGGTGAGCTACTGGATTCCGGTGAACTAGCCCGCCTGAACTAGCCCGCCGCCTCCCGTTCCAGCAACGTCTTCTTTCGATCCGGTCCCCAGCGGTATCCGCCCACGTTCCCATCTTCCCGCACCACGCGGTGGCAGGGGATGACGAGCGCGGTCGGGTTGGTCGCGCAGGCGCGCGCCACCGCGCGGGTCGCCGTCGGGCTTCCGATGCGCCGCGCCACCTCACCGTACGACCGAGTCTCGCCGTAGGGGATCCGCTGCAGGTCCCGCCACACGCGCCGCTGGAACGCCGTCGCGCGGATGTCGAGGGGAAGATCGAGGTGCGGCTCGCGCCCTTCGAGGTGGCGCAGGATCGTGTTCACCCACCCGGTGAGCGGGCCGGCGTCGGTCCGGATGTCGGCGGCGGGGTATTCTCGTCGCAGGTCGCGCTCGAGCGGCGTTGCCGCGTCGCCGAGGCTGATGCGACACACGCCGCGTTCCGTCGCGGCCACGAGGAGCTTCCCCAAGGGACTGTCGACGACGGCGTACCGGATCGTCGACCCCCGGCCGCCGCGCCCATAGGTCGCCGGGGTCATGCCGAGGGCCGTCGCGGCGCGCTCGTAGACGCGACTGGACGAGCCGTACCCGGCGTCGTAAATGGCGGGACTCACGTGACGATGCTCCTTCAAGGATGATTTGAGCCGGCTGAGGCGGCGAGCGTCGCGGTACTCTCGTGGGCTCACGCCCAGCACGCGCCGGAAGGCGCGCAGCACCTGATGCGATGACAGCCCCGCCCGGCGACCAAGGCTCGCGAGATTGGCCGGGCCATCCGGCTGGGCATCGATCGCGCGGCACAGGTCCCGCACCACGGCCACGGCGGGATCCGGGGGAGGCACCACGCCGGGACGACAGCGCCGGCAGGCGCGGAACCCGGCGGCTTCGGCCGCTTCCGGAATCGGGAAGAACTCGACCAGCGGGCGTCGTGGCCGGCGGCTCGGGCAGGATGGCCGGCAGTAAATCCCGGTCGAGCGGACCGCATACACAAAGACGCCGTCGTAGCGACGGTCGCGCGCCAGCACGATGCGCCAGCGGCGGGTAGCGTCGAGGGTCGAAACGGCTGGGGCAGGCGTCACGGTGGAGAACATAGCGTGCGCTCGTGCGACGATCTATCCGCTTATTGCAGGCAAATCAGCCGTCAGCGGTCAGCAAACAACGGTTGACTACGGGATAACGCTCGCCTGGGTTCTCGCCGCGGAGTAGCTTGGCCGGGGCATGGTTGCGATCGATAGCTACGAGGCCGAGTATCGGCGACGCGTCCAGCGAGCGCTTGGGGATGGATATACCCTCGGGGACCGGCTCGGGCGCGGCGGCTTCGCCTTGGTGTACTCCGCGACCGACGAGCAGCTGAAGCGGCGCGTCGCCGTCAAAATCCTGCGTGCCGAGCTGCTGGAAGTCGCCGGCGCCCGCGAGCGATTCCGGCGAGAGGCCGAGGCCGTCGCCGGGCTACGACATCCCCATATCATCCCAATCTACGCCGTCGGCGATGCGGAGGGGCTCGCCTATTTCATCATGCCGCACGTCGAGGGGGGGAGCCTGGCGGAGCAGCTCGCGCGCCAGCCCCGCATCGACACGGCGGAAACCCGCCGGATCCTCGGGGAAGCGGCCCGCGGTCTCGCGGCCGCGCACCGCGCCGGCATCATCCACCGCGACATCAAGCCTGACAACATCCTGCTCGACGGTCCGGAGCGGCGCGTCGTCCTCACGGATTTCGGTATCGCCAAGGCGCTGGGGAGCGACGCGCAGGGTCTCACGCAAACCGGGGCGGTGATCGGGACACCGCACTACATGAGTCCCGAGCAAGCGAGCGGTGAGCGCGCGATCGACCACCGCGCGGATCTCTATTCCCTGGGTGTCGTCGGATACCAGATGCTCGCCGGACAGGTGCCGTTCAACGCCCACACGGCGGCCGCCGTCCTGATGCAGCAGCTTATGGAAGATCCCCCATCCGTCACGCGGGCCCGGCCCGATTGCCCCCCGGACCTCGCCCGCGCTGTGATGCGGTGTCTTGAAAAGGAGCCGGAGCAGCGGTGGTCGTCGGCCGAAGAACTCGAGCGTGCCCTTGGCCCGATCGCCCTCGACCCGCCGACGCGCGCGCTGCGACGCTCGTCCGGAATACAGGCGCTCACCGCGCTTGGCCCGATCCGCCGCCTTCGCCTGGTCGCCGGTGTGTGCCTGGGCGGCATGCTGACGCTGATCCTGGTCGACCTCGTCACGCACCGCGTGTTGTTCGGGCCGATTGGAGCAATTGTCGGGGGATTTATCATCGCCACGGAATACAGTCGCGTGTGGATGGCGGGTTTTGCGTGGCGCGACGTGTTCGCGCGGCAAACATCCGCACTGGCGGCGGTGGCGTCCCCACAGCCGCTCGACTCGGCGGAGCTCGGCCCGCATCGCGGCACGATCCAGCAGGCGCGCAACGACCGCGCCGCGATGCTGGCGCTGGTGCAGGGACTCCCGGGCGTCGAGCGGAAGCAACTCGGCGATCTATTGCCTGCCATCGACGCGCTCGTGGCCCATGCCGCCGATGATGCCCGCCGGCTGTACACCTTGGAGCGCCAGCTCGAGCCTGGCCGCGACGAGATCGAGCGACGGCTCGCCGACACGCGTGGCGAAGCGCCATCGCCGGGGCGCGAGCAGCGGATCGCGGTGCTCGAGCGACGCCTTCAGGCGATGCGGGACATTGCCACCCGGCGGGAGCGGGTCGCCGCCGAGCTATCGGCGCGGCTGGGGGGCGTTACCCGGATGCGGTTCGAGCTGGATCGAGCGATCGCCATGGGACTGGCCGAGGGTCTCCCCGCGGTCGCCGCCGCGTTGGAAGACGCGCGGGCATTGGCGCACACCACGGGCGCGAGGGCCTAGCCGACCTGGCGCCGCATGGTCAGTAGGCCGGCAACCACGACCGCCACGCCGGCCAGGCCCAATCCGAATACCACGGACCCGAATCGGACCACCGGCCCGAACCGGGGATGCTCGATGTTGCCGAGTAACCACCGATGGGTCCACTCCTCCATGGTCACGCCGAAGGCTTGCGTGAAGGCGCTGTCGACGGGGAGATCCGAGTGCCAGAACTGTGCGAACTGCTCGCGTCCCTTGAGCCGGACAAGCTCGCTGAGAAACACCTCGCCCAGGTCCTCACGGAGGAACGACCACTGGCGGGCGATAGCGTACTGTCGGCCGACCGGCGACCGGAGATCGCCAAAGGGGGCGAGCCCGACCTCGCGGCATTGATCCAGACGACCGTGGGCACACGCCCGCGACTGCAGGTTCAACGGCCCGAGCTCAAATGCGCCGCTCGACGCCGCTCGCAGAAACTCCCACACGCGCCCCCCCCCGATCAGCTCCGAGAGCTCGGCGACACTCACGCGCTGCAGCCGAGCCGGCGGGTGTTCCCAGTCCGCCCGGTGGGCCGTCTCATAGTCTTGCGCGCGGAGCCACCGTTCGACACCCGCGCCAGGCGCTCCGAATGCCGTGTAGAACGCGCAGGGCCCCAGGGCCCGCAACAACGCCGCTCCCCCATCCTGTGGGACCGACGCCGCAGGCTCGAAGAGGAAGAACACACTCCGACGCAGGTCGTCTTGTGTCGGTAGCACGAGACACACACGTCCGTTTGTGGCACCGGGCATCACGTACCACGTTCCCCAGAGCGCGACGCGGTCTCCGGACGGCATTGCGTAGCTCGAATCGGGACGAGTCACGACGACGGTCCGAATCAGCGGGAGGGACGGCTGGAGGAGCCGTACGAGGCTTTCGGTTGCCGCTGCCAGGCGCCGCGAAGCCGTGTCGCCCGGCGCCGGGGAGATCCGAAACGCGACCGGCGCCGCATCCTCGTGACGTGCCGCCAGGGAATCCAGGATCCGGTCGCGCAGGTGGAGCAGGACGAGTCCCCGTTTTAGGTCGCGGTCCAGCGTAGCGCGAAACTGCGGGGCGTGATGTGATGCCGTGATCCAATTGGCGGGGCCAGCATCCGCGGGGTCCTCCTCGACACTTCCCGGCCAATAGACGACCGCAAGCGCAAGGCACCCGAGGGTGGCGATGGCGAGCCAGCGTGGTCCCGTCAGCGCCATCTCGAACTCCGCAGCGCGGCCAGCGCAAAGAGCACGCTCCAGACGACCGCTCCCCACGCGGCGCGCTCGTCGGCGGCCACGGTCTTTGGACGGACGGCGAGGACTCGACTGCGCCAGCGTCCGATCAGGGAATCCACGGGAATTTCTGCCGCCGCGGCGAGCCGGACCTCGAGCGGTCGCGCCGGGTTGTCGAGCAGCCGGTCGAATGCGTTCCGTCCTCCGGCATCGAGGGCGAGGGCCAGGAGCAGCACTCGTGTTGTGATTCCGAGCGGAGGGTCGGGCTCGCGCGGCGCCAGTCGCATCAGGGCAATGCACGCCGCGTCATCGTTGCCAGTGCAGGCCGCTAATCGCGACTCCGACGCGGGCAGGTACTTCAGGTATTCCAGGACGTAGTGCCGACGGTCGGTCGCGTCGAACCAGTCGAGGACCGGATCCTCCCCACTGATGCCGAGCGCCCGGCGGCACTCGTCCAGCCGACCGATGAAACACTCCCGCGCCGTGTGCCAGGGAGACGTCGCCATCTCAGCGTACAGCGCAACCGTGTTCGCCTCGAGGATCGAGGGATTGGGGGGATGAGGAGCCCAATCCTGCAGACGCCGGTCCGCGGTCCGGTAGATAGTGGGACTCGCCCCCGTGACGATTCGATCGGCGACCAGGTCCACCCTCGCTGATATTGGGATCGGCACGCCTATTCCCTTTGCCTGGTCGAACGGCAGCTCGCCTTCGACTTGGTCCTCGTACTGCAGCACGATGGGCGTGCCGGCCGCCGCGTTGGCCCGAGTTCCGTAGGTGCGGGCGAGCCTCTCCCAGGCGCTGTCCACGCCGGCCCGGGCACGGCCGGACACTGAGCGCGCCGCCACCACCAGAAGCCCTCCCGTGCGGATCGTGTCCACCAGCGGAGCGGGGGTCGAGTTGAGCGTGGCGAGCGTCTCGCTGATCTGGCGCGAGGATCGGGACAGCGCCTCGAGACGTTGGCGAAACTCGGCAGCCGTCTGCGCCTGGGCCGTGCCGGAGGCACCTAGGATCAACGCCGCGATCACACCGCGGCGGAGTCGGTCACACATCGAACAGCATCCAGCGGCCCGTGAAGATCTCGAACGGTCCGGGCCACAGCACGAGCTTCGTCAGCAACGATTGCAGGAACTGCGTCTCGACTCCCACGGCATCGAGGAAGAGCTGCACCAACACGAGCCCCGCGAGTCCGGCGAGGATGTACCCGGCGGTCTTGTTGGTCCCGGCAGAGATCGCGAAGATCACGCCGTAGGCCACGAGCGCGGCCAGGCCGAAGCGCAACGCGAGTATCGTGGGGTACGCCTGCAGGCTCGGCGGGAGCGTGGTGGCGACCGTGGCGACCAGGGCGCCGGCCCACAGTGCCAGCACCGGTGCCGCGAGCAGTATCACACCGGCGCCGAAGCGCATCAGCACGTAATCCCAGCGCGGGACCGGCAGCGAGAGTGCGTAGATGTGCTTGCCCTGGTGATCGGCCGCCCAGGTGGTGCGCGCCAGAATCAATCCTACGGCGCCCGCGAGCAGGGGGTAAATCAAACCCCAGGATTGGAGGCTCGAGAGCATTTCCTCGATCAGCCAGTTGTCGCGGCCGGCGGCGTTGGCTCCTCGCGCGGAGAGCAGCGGCAACGCGAACGCGGCGAGCACCAGCACCAGCAGCGGCAGCCGCGTCCACTTCCATTGGGTGTACAGGATCGCTTTGAACATCACCCGCTCCTAGCGCTGAGGCTCCCGAAACGTCCGCAGCAGCTCCACGAACCCTTCCTCGAGGTCCAGATCCACCACGTCGCGGAGGCTCGCCCCGCCCGCTTCGAAGTACTGGCGCATGGGCGCCTGCCAGCCCCGCACGACCCAGGTCTCTACGCCGCCATCCGATTGCTCGCGGGCCAGCAGGACGAACGGGGTGTCGCCCGGCAGGGCAGGGGGATTGGCGACGCGCAGCCGTTTGATGCCGTTCTTGAAGTTGTGCATCGGGAGCTCGGCGACGAGACGGCCGCGGTCCATCACGCCGACCCAATCGCAGATCCGCTCGAGCTCGTGCACCAGGTGGCTCGAGATGAACACCGTGGCGTTCTGTTGCGACACGTATTCCAGGAGGGCGGTGAGCACGTCGCGGCGCACGACGGGATCGAGCCCGTCGGTCGGCTCGTCGAGTACCAAGAGCTCCGGCCGTTGCGCGAGGGCGAGCAGCATCTCGAGCTTCCCCATTTCACCTTTGGAAAGGCTGGCAAGCCGGCGGGTGCGGTCGAGGTGGAATACCACGAGCAGTTCCTCCGCCCATTTCCAATCCCACGTCTGATAGAAGGCAGCGTGAAAGCGCAGCGCCTCCTGTACGGTGAGCGTGGGGTACAGGTGTGGCTGTTCCGGGACGTATCCGGTGCGGGCGAGTACGCGAGGCGCTTCGCGCGGGATTTCGCCCCCCAGCACGGCGATGCGACCGCTCAGCGGGCGGAGCAGCCCGAGCATGAGGCGAATGGTTGTGGTTTTGCCGGCGCCGTTCGGACCGAGAAATCCATACATCGAGCCGGTAGGCACGTTGAGCGCGAGGTCCCGGATCTCGAAGGTCTTTCCGGCCCGGTAATGGAGGTCGCGAATCTCGACGGCGTTGCTCATGGGTTCTTCACCTCCAGCTCCCGCTCGACCGCGGCGACGAGCTCCTGGGTGGAAAGCCCGAGCCGCCCGGCTTCGGTGACCATGTGCCGCACTAGTGCGGCCGCCTGGCGGGCGCGCTCGCTCGCGCGTTTGTCCGGTTGGACGTCCCGCACGAATGTCCCCGCGCCCTGTCGCATCTCCACGAACCCCTCCGTCTCGAGATCGCGGTACGCCTGTACGACCGTGGCCGGGTTCACCCGCAGGCGCGCCGCGAGGTGTCGCACCGAGGGGAGCGCGTCGCCGGGGCGCAGCTCTGCCGCCGCCACGGCCAACCTGAGGCGCGTGGCGATCTGCGCGTACAACGGCGTCGGACTGCGGGGATCAATCTGGTCGAACACGAGTGTCCATGACTGTATTGTTGTTACGATACAGTATGACAATTCTGATGTTTCGTCAAGATGGCCCGTATCTCACTGCCATTTCGCGATTTGCGGGGCGTCGGAGACGGCGTAGGTTACTCCCCAGATGCGAATTCTCGTGTCGGGCTCCCGCGGGCTTATCGGCTCCGCGCTGATCCCAATGCTCCAGCAGGCCGGCCACGATGTCGGCCGCTTGGTGCGGCCGGTCACTCCAGCCCGACCCGGCGACGTCACCTGGGATCCGGATCGAGGCAGCATCGACGATGTCGGGCTCGAGAGTGTGGATGGCGTCGTCCACCTTGCGGGCGAGCCGATTCTGGGGCGCTGGACCGCGGCAAAGAAACACCGAATCGCGGCGAGCCGACTGAGCGGCACCGCGCTGATCGCCGCGGCGCTCGCGAAGCTCACTCGACGACCACGTGTATTGGTGTGCGCGTCCGGCAGCGGTTATTACGGTGATCGCGGCGAAGAACTGCTGACCGAAGCGAGTCTACCGGGACGCGGATTCCTCGCTGAGGTATGCCGCGCGTGGGAGGAAGCGGCCGCGCCGGCGCGGGCCGCCGGCATCCGTGTGGTGCATGTGCGCACGGGGTTGGCGCTGTCTACCCGCGGAGGATTGCTGCGGCCGCTGTTGTGGCCGTTCCGCCTCGGCCTGGGCGGGCCGATCGGGCGAGGCCGGCGCTACTGGAGCTGGATCGCGATCGACGACCTCGTGGACGCGTACCGGTTCGCGCTCGAGACGAACGGTCTGGGGGGCGCGGTGAACGCCGGGTCACCGAACCCAGTCACGAACGCGGAATTCTCCCGCACGCTAGGGCGCGTGCTCGGACGTCCGGCGATGGTCCCGGTTCCGCCGCTGGCGCTGCGGCTCATCTTCGGCCGCGCGGCCGCCGACGAGGCAATGCTTACCGGGGCGCGGCTCGTCCCGGCCCGGCTGCTCGGGACGGGATTCCGGTTTCGCTATCCGGAGCTCGAGCCGGCTTTGCGACATGTGTTAGGCAAACAAGGCAGTCGGCCTTCGGCTGTCGGCTTGTAGCCTATGGCCGACTGCCGATTGCCGATGGCGACTCACGAGGGGGACGCAGTGCTCAACCGACACAACTATTCCAGCGGTACGCCGTGGGAGCCGGTCGTCGGCTATTCGCGGGCGGTGCGGGTCGGTAACGTGATCCACGTCGCGGGCACGACGGCCACGGACGCCGAGGGGGCCATCGTCGGCATCGGCGATGCGTACACGCAGGCGCGGCAGGCGCTGCGTAACATCGAACGTGCTCTGGTGCGGGCAGGCGCGACGCTCCAGGATGTGGTGCGCACCCGATTGTACGTGACCGACATCAAGCGCTGGCAGGAAGTCGGCCGCGCGCACGGCGAGATTTTCGGCGCCATCCGCCCGGCCAGCACGATGGTGCAGGTGTCCGGCCTCGTGGATCCAGCGATGTTGGTCGAAATCGAAGCGGAGGCGATCGTCGGATAGCTGTGCCCCCGCTCACTCGCTGGTACATCAAGCTCTCGCTCGTCTACTTCGTGACGGCCCTGGCGGCCAGCGTGTGGCAGGCGGCCGGTGGGCCGCTGTGGCTCACGCCGATCTACATCCACCTGTTTGTAGTCGGTTGGATCACCGGAATGATCTTCGGCGTAGCCTATTGGATGTTTCCGAAGTTCTCCAAAGAGCAGCCCCGCGGAATGAACGGGCTCGCCGTCGCGACCTTCACGCTACTCCACGCCGGCCTCCTGCTACGGATCGTGGCCGAGCCGCTGCAGGCCGGTGGGCTGCTGGTCCTCTCGGCCGTGAGCCAGTGGCTCGCCGGCGTCGGGTTCATCGTCAACACGTGGCCCCGCGTGAAGGAGCGGTGACAGGGCGCCCATGCCGAGCGTGAGCGTGTGGTTTGTGCGCGCTGCCCTGGTCTACCTGGGCGCGGGATTCACCGTGGGGGCGCTGTTGCTGGTCAACAAGGGGGTTGGGTTTGCGCCCAGCCTGTGGCGCTGGCTGCCGGTGCACCTCGAACTGCTGCTCGTAGGCTGGTTCGTCCAGCTCGTGATGGGGGTCGCCTACTGGATTTTCCCGCGCTTTGGAATGAGCCCGGCCGCGCGGGGACGCGAGGGCCTCGCCTGGCTCGCTCTCGGACTGCTCAACGCCGGCGTGTGGCTTGTGTGTGCCGCCGTCCTGGGTGGACCTGTGTCGCTGGCAACGCTGGGCCGCGTCGTCGAGGTGGCCGCCGCGGGGACCATGGCGCTGAACATCTGGGTGCGGACGAGGGCGTCCGGGATCTCACCGATGTAGGGCAGTCGGCTCTGCACCGGTCGTTGGTGGAGCTGCTACAATCTGTTCACCAGCTGCTCGATGGCATCCGCATCGCCTGTTGTCGCGAACACGATCATGCCGGTCCGGTCCACCACGTACACCAGGTTGGGGTGCGTCACCTCCCCGGTGCGCAGCTCGCGCGCCAGCGGCACATTCCAGCGATCGAGCGCGGCCACCACCGCCGCTACGTCACCGCCCAGGACGAGCGCCCCGTCTGGCAGCTGCCACTGAGCGGCAATCGCGGGGAGACGCGCGGGGGTGTCGCGCCACGGGTCGAGGGTGATCACCACCACCGCCGGATCGAGCGCCGCCAGTCGGGCGCGCGCACGCAATACCTCGTGCACCACGAGGGGGCAGACCGTCTCGCAATGCGCGTAGGCGAACGTCACGAGGACGGGCCGACCGCGGAGCTGTGTCAGGGTGATCGTATCGCCGAGTTGATCGACCAATCCGAGGGCGGGGGCGGGGCGGTCGAGCCGGGGGTAATTGGTGGGCAGGACGAGCGCCGCGGCGGGCGGAGCCTGCGGCCGTACGAGTCCGTATCCGTGCGCCACGCGCGCCCCGGCGGCGATCACCAGCGCAATGCCGAGCAATACGACGGACCGGAAGCCAAGGCGTCCCACACGCGTCCGTGTCACGCCTCCAAGGGCCTCCCGCATGGTGATGCTCCCCGAAATCGACACGAGCAACATGCCCATCATGATCGGTTGGCCGATCAGGGTCATCCAACCGGTGCCGTCGGGCAGGCCGGTCCGCGTAGTGCCGAAACAGACCGAGCGCGCGCGCGCGATCCAGGGAGGCGCGTCCGCCGGCAGGGGCCAGAGCGCGAGCCCCCACCACAGCAGGGTGATCACGAGGATGGCCGCGAGCGCCACCAGGGTGGCCCAGTGGCGCGTCGCGAGCCGCGCGGTCAGCCGATTCTCCATACGACCGACAGGAGTTTCCAGTTGATGAAATAGTACGCGATGAACGCCGCCAGAAAGATGAAGACCAGCACCAGCGTGCCCGGCGTCTTCTTGCTGTGGCGCTCGGCGTCCGGAGGCAGCGGCTTGGGCGGGTGGGTGAGCCCGTGGGGCAGTCCTGGTCCGCTGAACGTGCCGTCGGCCGGCAAGGGCTGGCCGAAGAAGACGGACCACACCGTAATCAGGATGTAGATCCCGCCACCCAGCGCGGCCATGAGTCCGCCGATCGCCGTGATGCCCATGACGAGATCCACCGCAGGGCTGAACTGCACCGTGAACGGTGCGCCGGAGAAGGTGATGTCCCAGTGGCGGCGCGGGACGCCGAAGGTGCCGGCGAACGTCATCATCGTGGAGAAGACGAACATTCCGATAGCGAACAGCCACGGCTGGATCTTGGCGAGCCCCCAGAACGCCACCCGCTTGCGGAAGATCAGCGGGATGACGTAGTAGGTGATTCCCATGAACGCGAGCGCCGTCCCGGCCACCACCGTTGCGTGGAAATGCCCGGGAATGCGGAGTGTGTTGTGGGCGATGATGTTGATCTGCTCGGTCCCGAACGTCACACCAGTGATGCCGCCCACGAATCCGAATATTATGATCGAGGTGATGAGTGCCGCAAAACCAGGATCGCCCCACGGCGCCTTACGCAGCCACTCGAACAGGCCCTTGGTGAGGCCGCGCACCCGCTGGCCCAGCTCCATGCCGGCAGGGACGGTGAATCCGTGCACCATCGACGCGAGCACGGCGAGGTACATCGCGTAGCTCGTGTTCCAGACCTTCCAGGCGGGAGAGAGGCCCGGATCGACGAGCAGGTGGTGCGCCGCCGCCATCGAGATGAACAACACATACAGCACGAAGGCGGTCCGGCTGACCTTCTCGTTCAGGACGAGCGCACCGATCGTGAGCGCGCCGAGCAGGTACCAGATGGAGACCATCGCGGCCACGTTGATTTGCTGCGAGGCGTGACCCAGCCCCCACCAGACCAAGCGGTAGATCTCCGGGTCGACATTCATGATGCCGAGGGACCAGAGGAAGGTGGGGATGTAGATCGCGGCACCGTGGCCGAGGGTGATCACGGCGATGATCGCGGCGGTGACGGCGCCGAACGTGATGAGCGGCACCGAACCCTCGTACGTCCGTTCGCGTTTCGCCACCACGAGCGTGCCGAAAAAGATCCCCACGACGATGAGCGCGCCCACGGCGAAGAGAATGACGCCGAGGTAGAACAGTGGATCGGCGCGGAGCGGGACGTACGAGGTGAACAGGACGTCCGCCTTGCCGGCCCACATCGTGTATTCCACCATCACGGCCCCGAGTACCATCAGCCAGAACGAGGCCCAGGCGAGGCGCGGCGCCGCGACGCGGCTGGAGAGGAGCACGGCGCTCGCGAAGTAGAGCACCGCCATCTCGAAAAACAGGATGAAGAAAATGAGCATGCTCATCCCGTGCACCGTGAGAATCCGGTAGAACCAGCTCGCCGGGAGCAGGTGCACCGCCTGCCAGCGGGTCAGCAGAACGAGGATGGCAGCGATGCCGCCGATCAGCAGGGCCACGGTGGCCGCGACGGCGTTGGCGCGGATGAGGCGCTCCGCCGTGGTGGTGATCTTCAGGCCGGTGGCGGGGCAGATGCGGGAATCCGCGGCGACGGCGGCGGTCACTGTGCACCTCCGGTCGAGGGAGTGGGGACGCCAGCACTGTCAGTCACGATGACCTTGCCCACCATGACGTGGTGGCCAATGCCGCAAAACTCGTCACACACGATCCGGAAGTCGCCCGCTTCCGTGGGGACGACCCGCAGCCCGTAGTCGTAGCCGGGGACGACCTGGAAGTTGATGTTCACGGGATTGAGATTGAATCCGTGGTTCACGTCGAGCGAGGAGAGGTGCAGCGTATACTCCACGCCTTTCTGGAGCTTGAGGATCGGTGTCCAATTCCACATCTGCGCGAGCAGGTAGACGTCGCTGCCGGGTGGCGGCGCGACGATCGGAAAGCCGGCTTCTTCGCCCACCTTGTAGGTCGCGATGAACTCTTGGACGCGCTGGTAGTACCGGGTGGGATCGACGCGGTGGCGGATGCCGGACGGATTCTGCTGCCCCTTGAGGTGCCACAGCGGCATCATCGCGAAGAGCACGATGCACCACCCGAAGGCGACGGCCACCCAGAGGCGTTCCGCCCCGTGCGCCGGTTTCCACCAGATGCCCGGCGGTGACTTGATCCCGGTATGCATGAGTCGGCTCCTCGGTCAGGGCAGGGGGGCGGGTGGGAGCGTGAGGATCTCGTACAGTCCCCACCCCGTGTAGAAGAGGGCGACGACGACGATCCCCGCTACGAGCAGCAGGAACGGGTTGTCGAAAAGACGCTGGCCGAGGGGCACGGGCTCGCCCCTAGATTGAGCGTCAGGTTTTTCGGCCATCGCTGCCTCCTTTCGTCCGGTCGAAGGGGTGGGGTTACACCGGCACGGCCGGGTCGTGTTGCAGTAGATCGGCGACCGTGGTTTCGCGAAAGAACACGGTAACGCGCTCGGCGATATCTTTCCACCGGGTGTGGGCCGCGCAGGCGGTGTCATCGCCGCACTGTGGGCGGCCGAGCAGGCAGCGGCGGCGCTCGTCCAATCGATCGAAGGGCACCACGATCTGCGCCAGCGCCATGCGCTCTGGTGCAACGGCGAGCCGGAACCCCCCGGTCTTGCCCCGGTTCGAGCTCAGGACCCGCGCGCGCGCCAGCTGGTGCAGGATCTTCGACAGGTAGTTCTGGGGAATGGCGAGCGCCTGCGCCATCTCGCCGACGCGCACCGGCTGATCGGAGCCTGAGGCGGCGAGGTATAGCACGGCTCGCAGCGCATATTCAGCAGTCTGGGATAGCATGATAGCTGTACGTTGTCTTTATCATGATAATATGATAATTTGACTGCTGCAAGCCGACCCAGCAACCCCATCACGCCAGAGGAGATTGGTCTACCTCCAACGCCTACTGCGGCGGCTGCTGGCCGGGGCGGACGCCGCGACGAACCGCCTGTACGGGTGGCGCTATAACCCGCTGTATCACAGCGGGGCTTTGGTCGTCGCGTTATTTGCGGTCCTGCTCGTCACGGGCATCTACCTGCTGTTCCTGTATCGCATCGGTGCACCCTACGCCTCAATCGTACGCATCACCGACCAGGTCTGGGTGGGGCGCTGGATGCGTGGTGTGCACCGGTACGCCTCCGATGCGGCAGTGGTCGCCGTGGCGTTCCACGCCCTCCGGATGTTTGTGCAAGGGCGCACCTGGGGACCGCGCACGCTCGCCTGGGTCTCCGGGCTGATTCTCGTGTTTGTCACATTCGTGTGTGGCTGGACGGGGTTCGTGATGGTCTGGGATGTCCAGGGGCAGGTACTCGCCCAAGCGGGTGCGCGGCTACTGGACGTCGTCCCGATCTTCTCCGAGCCGATCAGCCGAGCCTTCACCGGGGAGCTGGCATTGCCCGGGGCGTTTTTCTTCCTCAACCTGTTCGCTCACGTCGCGCTGCCGATCGGACTCGGGATCCTGCTCTGGGTTCATGTATCGAGAGTCGCGCGACCAGGGCTCTTGCCGCCACGGGGACTGTTGTGGGGGGTCATCGGCCTGTTGCTGGCGCTGGCCGTCGTGTGGCCGGTGACGAACACGCCCCCGGCCGATCTGTTCACCCTCCCCGGCCCCGCCCCGTACGACGTCTTTTACGCGTTCTGGCTCCCGGCTGCGCGGGCGCTGGGACCGAAGGGCGCGTGGGCACTGGGGCTCGCGCTGTCGGCGGTGGCGCTCGCCGTGCCGTGGTGGACTCGGCCATCTCTCTCGCGCCGGCCACCGGCGTCGGTCGTGGACGAGCGGCTGTGCACGGGCTGCGAGCAGTGCTACCTCGACTGCCCGTACGAGGCAATCGCGATGATCGACCGCGAGCCGGCCGAGGTCGCCGACGGCCGCTCGGCGGTGATGGCGCGAGTCGATCCGGCGCGGTGTGTGAGCTGCGGCATCTGCGCCGGCTCTTGCGCACCGATGGGGGTCGGGCCCGAGGGCAGGACGGGACGCGCCCAGCTCTCGAGGGTGCGGGCGTTCACCGCCGAACGGCACCCGAGCGGCCGGGACGTGGTGATCGTTGTATGCGAGCGGGGGGCAGGGGGGATCGCGATCGAAGCGGAGTTCGATGGCGCGGTGGTCTACCCTGTGAGTTGCGGTGGCAACCTGCACACCTCGGTGATCGAGTATCTGCTGCGTGCCGGCGCAGGCGGCGTGCTCGTCATGTCCTGCCCGCCACGCGACTGTTGCAACCGCGAGGGGCCGAAGTGGCTCGAACAGCGCCTGTATCACGAGCGGGAAGCGGAGCTGCGGGACCGTGTGGATCGGCGCCGGGTGCAACTCGCCCATGCGGCGGAGGGGGAGCGGGGGCGCGTGCGCGCCGAGCTCCAGGCGTTTCGCGCCACGATCGCGGCGCTCGAAGCAGCGGCCGCGGATAGCGACATCGACCTCGAGCAACTGTGCGAAGTCCCCACGACCCCGGCGGAGGTGCGGCGATGAGGCGCATCCTTCAGATCGCGGGCGGCGCGGTCGTTGCGATCTCGGTGCTGGCGGGCGTGCGCCTGCTCTCGTTCACTCCGTACACGGCCGAGCGGGATATCGGGGCGATCGTGCGACTCGCATGGCGGACGCGCGGTGAGCAGGTACGCGATTGTCGGCGGCGGAGCCCTGAAGAGCTGCAGCGGCTCCCTGTGCACATGCGGCAGGAGGAGGTCTGCGAAGGACGGTTGCTACCGTACCGGCTCGTGGTATCGCTCGACAGCGTTCCGCTCGTCGATCGCCTCGTGCACGGGGCCGGCGCGCGGGAAGACCGACCGCTATACGTGTTCCAGGACCTGATCGTCGAGCCTGGCCCGCATCGGATATCGGTTCGCTTCACGCTCGAGACGCCCTCGGCGCAGCCCGAGAGTGACCAAGACGACGGGGACGCAACGCTGGCCGCGACACCGCCTCGGCTCGCCCTCGACACGACGCTCACCCTCGGCGCCAGGCGCGTGTTGCTGGTTACGTACGACGAAGAACGGGAACGGCTGGTGCTCCGCGGAGGTTGATGTAGGTGTCGAACCGTTTCCGTCTGTGAGGAATGCATCATGACCGTCGATGACACGACTGGGGCCCCGCTGACCGAGCGTAAGGCGACCGTCGCGTGCCAGTTCTGTTCCACCCTCAACCGCGTGGATCTCTCCCGCGTCGAACACCACCCCAAGTGCGGGAAGTGCGGGCGCCCGATCCTCCTCGATCGGCCGCTGTCTATATCGGACGATACGTTCCAACCCGTCATTGCCGGAACGGACGTTGCCGTGGTGGTCGATTTCTACGCCGACTGGTGCGGCCCCTGCAAAACAATGGCCCCGATCCTGGACGAGCTGGCTCACGATCGACAGGGCGAGCTGCTTGTGTTGAAGCTCGACACCGACCGGAATCCCAGCACGACGACCCGATTCAACGTTCGCGGGATCCCGACGCTGGTCGTGTTTGCCCGGGGACGCGAGGCCGCACGGGAGACAGGCGCGGTGCCGCGCTCGAGACTCGACGCGCTCCTTTCCGACGCCATCGCGAAGTGACAGCGCCGGTCAGGGGGGTATCTTGCTCGCATGACCGCGAACCTCCTCGGCCCCTACGATCCCCAAGACGAGGAGGAAGGCGAACTTCCAGAGGTTTCGGAGCGCTCACGCAGCGTGGCGCTCGTCCTGGGAGTGATCGGGGGTGTGTTCGGGTTGCATCGCTTCTACGTCGGGCGCGCGCAAAGCGGGGTGGCGATGGTGCTCACCTTTGGCGGCCTGGGCATCTGGTGGTTGTACGACATGGTGACGCTTGTCGCGGGGGAGTTTCGCGACGCTGAAGACCTGCCGCTGCGCAACTGGCACGTGGGCGAAACCGTGGTCGGCGCCGGCGCGGCGTCATCGCGGCAGGTGCAGCAGCTCACGCAGCAGATGGAGCAGGTGCAGCGCCAGCTGGGTGAGCTCGCCGAGCGGGTCGATTTCGCCGAGCGATTGCTCACCCAGCAGCGCGAACGGGATCGGCTGCCGAAAGGGTCGTGACCGGGCAGCAGCTCCGCGTATCTACTGGACCGCGGCCTGTTCCAGATCCGCCCAGGTGGCGATTCCTCCGTGTCCTCCCGCCACCCGCTCCACCGTGATTCCCCGCGCTCTTACGAAGGCGACGATTTCCTTACTCCCGGCCGGTGCCAGCGGCGTGCCGGGCGACAGCACGTCGCTGTTGAAGAGGAGGCGGGCGGCAGGCACGTACGCCGCGAGCATGCCCTCGACGTGCGCGGTGGGGAGTCGATACACGACGACCCGACCATCGCGAGAGCCGATCACGAGACTGTCGTCGACCGTACGCACTTGGGGTGGCCGGCCGCGGCGCGACAGGGCGTCGGGTTCCACGGTCTTCGGGACGACCCCGAGGGTGCGCACGAACGCGGCATTCCCGACTGCGGTCACCACCGGTGTGCCTGCCGCGAGATAGGCCCGCACCCCGCCGGAGTGGTCCCAATGGTGATGGGTGTTGACGACCATCATGACGGGCTTGGCGGGAAATCGGGCGCGCAGCGTGTCGAGCACCGCCTGCGAGCGCCGGGATGTCTGCGGCGCCTCCACGACGATCAAGCCGTCCGACTGCTCGACGACGAGGGAGTGATGCGTCCCGCCTTCGGCGCGCCACACCCCAGGCGCCAGCTGCGCGAGCGTGACCACCGGGGGTGGCGGCACGGGGTTCGCCTTCTGCGCCCGCGTTGCGATCGATTCCGGAATCGCGAACAGCGACTCCGGGAGCTCCGGGTTCACGGTGACCGCCGTGAACACCGAGTGCGTATTGAGGCGACCGTTCACATACACGTCGGACTGGCGGGCAAACCGCACGCCCGCGGTCTCCTGCCAGCGGGTGAACCAGCTCTCCGTGCGCCGGTCGCCCAGGATTGGGTCATCCGCAACGACCACCGTCACCGTGGGTAACCCGGACCGGCGGTCGAAGTACAGGTCGAGCGTGTCGGGGCCGGTGGCGTAGCGCAGGCCGTCGTGCGGCGCGCCGCGCCACGTTTTC
Organism: uncultured Gemmatimonadaceae bacterium; assembly: GCA_964596925.1. Lineage (GTDB taxonomy): Bacteria > Gemmatimonadota > Gemmatimonadetes > Gemmatimonadales > GWC2-71-9 > DASTHG01. The sequence goes on from CAZQWQ010000024.1 coordinate 100,837, forward strand.
TCTGGGACGGCGGTCAGCGCCGTGGGGTTGTCGAGGGCCGCGAGCAGCAGTCGCCCCAAGGCCCGGCGCAGTGAGGCCTCCTCACCGGCGACCGTGCCCGGCTGGTCTGGAGCCAGGTTGCCGTTGGTCTCGAGCATGCCGATCCCGGCCGCGAAGATGCGCCGCAGCCGGTTCACGGCTCCGGCGACCGTCCGCACCTCGAAGCTGCCCGTTCTGCGGTTGCCGGCGTAGTCCGCGGTGAGGCGGCCGACCTGAACCGAGGCGCGGGCCGGCGACTCTGGGGTTTCTTCCTGGCCCAACGCGAATGTCATGCTGTAGTAGTCAGTCGTCACGGCGCGGATTCCGCGCAAGGCCTGCTCGCCGCCCATGGCGGCGAGGGCGCGGGCGACGATGTCGCGTGGTGTTTGCGCGTCGATGGGGGCGGCGGCCAGCAGCGCGGCCAGGGCCCCGGCGACGTGGGGACGCAGTGTCATGACGTTCCTCCGAGAACAGGGTGGGTCAATGTTACTCCGGGCGCAGTCTCTCGATCGCGGCCTGCGCCGCCGCGACGCGCGGCTGCAGCTCGGGATCGGCATCCTTCCACAGCTCGGTGAAGTTCCGGTAGGCCCGGATCGCGGCGGCGGTGTCCCCCCGCTGTTCGGCGATCTGGCCGCGCAGCGCTTCGGCTGCAGCGCGAAACATCACGCCGACTTGTCCATTGGATTCGAAGAGATGTCGGCTCGCGGCATCCAGATTCCCAGCGTGGATGTCGAGCCGCGCAGCCTCAAGGGCAAGGGCAGGGGCCGGGAAGAACCGTTCGATGTTGCGCGTCTCGATCCAAGCTGCGTTCGCTCTGGCCAGCACGCGATGAGCGGCGACCGTGTCGCCGGCGCGCAGCGCGACGAGGCCCAGGAGGCCGTCACCGAGCGAGGTGCGAAAGGTCGGGTATTCTCCGGTGGAGAGGATCTGGCGAACCGTCGCGGCGGCGGAATCGAGCGGTCCGAGCGCGGCGGCCCGCCATGCGAGCACGGTCGCCCCCCACAACGGCAGCGCTCCCGAGGACGCCGCGAGGCGCCGCGCGGCATCGGCGGCTTCCGCAGCGTGGGTCCCGGTCACGAGCTGATGCATCACAGTGGCACCAAGGACTTCCTGGCCTGCCGGGTCCAACACAGCTGCCTGTCGCAGCTGATCCCAGGCTGCCGCGTATCGTCCCTGCGCGATCCAGTAGACGTGCCGCCGCAGGAGCGCGGTGACCCGGTTGGCGGGAGCGTGGGCTGGTCCGGCCGCGAGCGCGGCGAAGGAATCGGCGAGGGCTACGGCGCGCGCCGGTTCCCGGTCACCAATCAACAGCAGATAGCGGCCGATATTCGGGGCGACTTCCGGCGACGGCGCGGGCAGCGAATCGGGGGCGATGCCACGCCACCAGGCGCGCATGGCCAGATCCATTCCGATGGTCGCGTTCCATGTCGGAGCCAGGACGCGCAGACGATCCAATGTCTCCCAGGCCCCGGCGGAATCTCCCAGCATGCTGCGCAGCTGCGCCACGTGCAGGTACGCCTCCGGAGCCTGCGGGTCGAGCTCGATGGCGCGTTGCATGCTTTCGAGGGGGATGGCCGGTGATTCACCACTCTCCAATCCGACGTGGAAGTAGGCGTCGCCGCGCTCGAGCCAGGCGTCCGGGTCATCGGGATAGTCCCGGATCAATCCATCGGCGAGCCGCAGCGCATCGGCGCGATTGGTCGCGGACAGGAATTCGAAAAACCGGCGCTGGCGTGGCGGGGCACGATCGAGATGTCGCAGGGCGAGTTGCACCACGTCGTCGATCGAGTAGGTAAACACGGCCGGGCCTGACCCCTGATGCAACGGGATCCCGGAGTTGCCCCACGTCGTGGCGCGATACAGCCCATAGTAGGCCAGCACGAACGTCGAATCGTGGCCAATGGCCACCGCCAGGCTTTCCGCGGCCTCTTGCCAAAGTGCCCGGCGCGACAACTGCTCCCCAATGAGGTACTCCTGGAGCGCGATCGGCGAGGTGGTCGTGTATTCCTCCAGCGCGCGTGGTGCGACGCCGGATTGGAGCGTGAGCCGCTGCCGGGCCAGTCCGCCGGCGATGCTGTCGGCCACCGGCGCGGGCAGCGCCAGGGTCCCGCGTGCGCGCACGGACGCGAGTGACGTTCCGCGCGCCGATTCGTACAGCTCGGCCTGGACGCGCAGCTCCGGGCCGAGGACCACTGCGTTGCCAAGGATGAAGGTGGCCGCGCCCGCTGCGCGAGCGAGCCGTGCCGCCTGCAGAACATCAACGGCGCCGCTGCCGACCTGCCGGAGAAAGGCCCTCGGCTGGAGGACGCGCCAACCGGCAAAGCCATCCAGCGCGACGTTCAAGAGGTCGAGCATCCCCTCGCGGAGGTACTGTGCTTCGGGTGGGCCGCTGACCCGAAAGGGGAGAATCGCGACGGCGTTGGGGTCGATGGCGACGCGCACTGGTGTGGCGGCGGTCGCCCGGCACGGCGGCGGCGTCCCGTCGGGGCACTGCAGGGCGCTCAGGCGGACCGTTGGACTGACGGACAACAGCGTTGCTGCCAGTACGACTCTCCATCTGACATTCGGAGTGTCCGACCGTTGGACCGCACTCATCTCTGCCAGTCCTTCGGCAATTCCGCCAAGCCGACACGCACGAGCAGCGCCCGGAACCGCGGATCTTCGCGCAACGGGTCCCACCACGGATGGACGGGCAGGTCCGCAATCGAGGCAGATCGCTCCTCCACCGCGCGATCGAGCCACGCAAAGGCGCTGTCGCGCTCGCCGATCGCGGCATGGAGCGCCGCAAAGAGGATCGGTGGTACGTACTCCATTTGAGCGCGTGTGCCGAGCTCTTGGAGGATGCGGTGGACGTCGGCCGCCAAGCCGGCCTTCGCGTACACGCCGCCGAGGACCGCCAGGGCAATCGGGTTCTCCGGCTGGAGCTCGAGCGTGCGCCGAAGGATGCTGATCGCTCGAGCGAGATCTCCTCGTTCGGCGAGCGCCAGGCCCAGCGCACTGTGCGCCACTAGCGATGTCGGTTCGTTGCGGAGCACGGCCCCCGCCTGCGCGATCACCTCATCGAACCGACCGGTGAGGAAGAGCGTGCCCAGGTACTCGTCGCCGGCGGTGGCAGAGTCGAGTTCGAGGCCGCGGCGGGCCGAAGCCAGAGCCTCGTTGACGCGACCGAGATGGACGAGCACGTAAGCAAGATAGGAGTGGGCCGGGGCGTAGGTCGGTTGCAGCGCGATCGCCCTGCGCAGCGTGCGCTCGGCGCTCGCCGGATCCCAATCGAACCCCCACTGGATGTTCGCTAGGGAGGTCAGCGCTTCCGCGGACGTAGGATCGAGGGCGACGGCCCGTCGGGCGGCGGCACGCATGTCGGGGAGTAGGTCCCGCGGCGGTTGCTGCGTGTCCGACAACCAGCCGTAGGCTTCCGCCAGCCCCGCGTGCGCTGAGGCGAACGTGGAATCGGCGACGATGGCGCGCTTGAAGTACTGCACGGCCGCCCGATAGCCGACGACGGTGCCACGGTTGAACTCGAACCGGCCCTTCAGGTAGAGCGTGTAGGCATCGAGGTTCGCGGTCGGCTGCCGGGCGATGCTCAACCGCTCCGTCGGGAGCAGCCGGCCCACGACGGCGGTCGCCACCGCCCCGGCGATGTCCTCCTCGAGGGAGAAGAGATCGCGTCCCGACAGCACGTATTCCTCCCCCCAAAGGCGATCGCCGTCGCGCGTGCGCACGAGCTCGGCTGCCACCCGGAGGCGCTCCCCTGAGCGCCGCACGTTCCCCGTGACCAGATATCGGACGCCGAGGGCGCGGGCGGCTCCCAACGGATCGCCGGCTGCTGGGCGGTATCGCTGTACGGCGGCGCGGGATTTCACAGCCAGCCGCTCGATTCGGCCCAGGCGCACGATGAGCGCTTCCGTCAGACCTTGGGCGAGGTAGGCGTCGGCCGTGTCGGCGGAGGAGTTGTCGAAGTACAGCACCGCGACGCTATTGGCAGGCGGAGCGGGCGCGGGGCGGACCGCCGACGCCCGGCACGGCGGGGGCGTGCCGTCGGGGCATTGGGCGAACCCTAAAGGACTCGCTAGCGCTCGAAGGGCGGATGGGCGGACAGTCGGATGGGCGGATAGAAGTGCGGTCACGATGGTGACCATCCGTCTATCCGCCCATCCGCGACCGTGAGGAAGTCCTTTAGGGGCCATCCGACGATTCATCCCTTCAAGATGCCCTCCGCTTTTCCCCACCGCCAATCTTGTATAGCTTCTCCGGCACAATTATCCGAACCAGAGGTGCGGATGCAGGTAGGGGTCCCGAGAGAGACCGTGGCGGGCGAGCGCCGCGTGGCATTGGTACCCGACATGGTCGCGAAACTCGTGAAGGACGGGCACGCGGTGGTAGTGGAACAAGGGGCCGGCGTCGCCGCGGGCTTCACCGATGACGCCTACCGGGCCGCCGGCGCGAGTCTTGGTGACGCATGGGCCGTCGATCTTGTTTGCAAGGTCCAGAAACCAAGCGTGGCCGAGACTGGGAAGCTGCGCGAGGGCGCCGCGCTGGTCGGATTGTTGAATGCGGCCACCAGTGCCGATCTGGTGCGGCAACTGGCCCAGCGGCGGGTGACGGCGTTCAGTCTCGAGCTGCTGCCGCGCATCACCCGGGCGCAGTCGATGGACGTGCTCTCTTCCCAGGCGACCGCGGCCGGCTACAAGGCAGTGCTGCTCGCTGCGGAAACGGTGCCGAAGTTCTTTCCGATGCTCGTGACGGCGGCCGGGACACTGCAGCCCGCGCGCGTCCTGGTGCTGGGCGCCGGCGTCGCCGGGCTACAGGCGATCGCCACCGCCCGGCGCCTCGGCGCCATCGTCTCCGCATTCGACGTGCGACCCGCGGTCAAGGAGCAGGTCGAAAGTCTGGGTGCCAAGTTTCTCGCGATGGAGCAGCAGGTGGAGGCGGAAGGGGCCGGCGGCTATGCCAAGGAGCTGTCGGAGGACCAGCATCGGCGCGAGCTCGAGTTCCTGACCCGGGCCGTGAAGGACGCAGACGTGGTGATCACGACCGCGGCGATCCCGGGGAAGCGCGCGCCGATCCTGGTCACGCGCGCGGCCGTCGAGGCCATGCGCCCGGGTTCGGTGATCGTGGACCTGGCGGCGGAGACGGGCGGAAACTGCGAGCTGACCCAAGCCGGCAACACGCTCGAGCACAGGGGAGTCACGATCCTCGGGCCCACGAATTTGCCCGCCACCCTGCCGCTGCACGCGAGCCAGATGTACGCCCGGAACGTCACGAACTTCCTCAATCACGTCGTGAAGGAAGGCACACTCCAGCTCGACTTTGCGGACGAGATCACCAAGGGGACGTGCGTCACGCACGACGGAAAGGTGCTGAAGCCATGAACGACTACTGGTCGATGCTGTTCGTGTTCGTCCTCGCCACGTTCATCGGTCTGGGCGTGATCCGGCGTGTGTCGCGGCTCTTGTATACGCCGCTCATGTCGTTGACGAACGCCATCTCGGCGATCGCCGTAGTCGGCTCCCTCGTGGTGACCGGCGCCGACTACCCGAAGACGATCCGTATCCTGGGGGCCGTCGCGCTGTTCGCCTCGATGACGAACATCGTCAGCGGGTTTCTGATCACGAACCGCATGCTCAAGATGTTCAAGAAGAAATGACCCACGCCATCGGGCAGTTTGCGGCCATCGCCGCGACGGCGTTGTTCATTTTTGCGCTGTACTGGATGAACGACCCGAAGACCGCGCGCCACGCGGTGGTGGCGGGCGTGGGCGGGATGGCCATCGCTATCCTCGCGACCTGGATCCAGCCAGAGATCGTCCACCATGCCTGGATCCTGCTCGCGATCGCCGCCGGGTTCCTCGTGGGCGTGCCGCTATCACGCGTGCCCTTGACCGCCGTGCCGCAGCGGACGGCGTTGTCCCACGCCTTCGGTGGACTCGCGGCCGGACTGGTCGGCACGGCAGAGTACTACCTCTGGCTGGGCGAAGGACCGGAGCATTTCACGACGTTCCGCATGAGCGCCCTCGTGGTTGAGGTGATCCTGGGCTTTCTCACGTTCACGGGGAGCCTCATGGCCGCGGGGAAGCTGCAGGAGGTCCGCTGGATTCCGCAGCGGCCGGTCACGTATCCGGGGCAAAACTTCGTCAACCTGGGGGTTTTGGGCGGGGCGGTGGTCCTGGGCGTCCTGCTCGTCTTGCATCCCACCGCCCCGTGGGCCACCACAGCCTTTCCGATCGTCATCGGGCTCTCCGTCTTGTTCGGCGTGTTGCTCATCATCCCGATCGGCGGCGCCGACATGCCCACGGTGATCTCGATCCTGAACGCCTACGCCGGGCTGTCCGCGGTCGCCATGGGCTTCGTCCTGGACAACATGCTGCTGGTCACGGCGGGGGCGCTGGATGGCTCGAGCGGTCTCATCCTGTCGATCATCATGTGTCGGGCGATGAACCGCTCGTTCACGAACGTCCTGTTCGGCGCGTTCGGCACGGTGCAGAAAGCGAAAGCGGTTGGCGAGCAAAAGGAGTGGAAGCAGGAGTCGCCCGAGGGTGCGGCCCAGCTGCTCGAGCAGGCGCGGCTCGTGGTCGTCATCCCAGGCTACGGCATGGCCGTGGCACAGGCCCAGCACAAGGTGCGGGAGCTGTACGACCAGCTCACCAAGCGCGGCGTCACCGTCAAGTTCGCCATTCATCCCGTCGCGGGTCGCATGCCGGGCCACATGAACGTGCTGCTCGCCGAAGCCGACATCCCCTACTCGGCGCTCGTCGAGATGGACGAGATCAACCCCGAGATGCCCCAATGCGATGTGGCTGTCGTCATCGGCGCGAACGACGTCGTCAACCCGGCCGCCCGCTACGTCAAGGATTCGCCGATCTACGGCATGCCGATCATCGACGCGGACAAGGCCAGGACGGTGCTGGCCATTAAGCGCAGCAAGAACCCCGGGTTCGCTGGTATCGACAACGAGCTGTACGTCCAGGACAACACCTGGATGCTGTTCGGCGACGCGAAGGGCGTGATCGGCGAATTGGTCAAGCAGTTCGCTGGCGGCGGCATCCATTAGTATGAGCCCGTTCGTCGCCACGCTCGCGCTCGTGGGCGTCGTCATCATCGTGGCCGCGCTCCTGTCCGGTCTGGTCGACCGCGTCCGCCTCCCACAGGTGGCGCTGTTCCTGGTGCTCGGGGCGGTGTTGGGCCCGGCCGGTCTCGGTCTCGTCGACTTCACCTTGGCCTCTCCGGTGCTCCAGTCCATCGCGACTCTGGCGCTCGTGCTGGTGTTGTTCACCGACGCGGTGTCGGTGGACCTGCGCGCCGTGCGCGCCCACGCCCGGCTGGCGTTTCTGGTGCTTGGTCCGGGGACCCTGCTCACCGCGGGGCTCATTGCGGTGGCGGCGTGGGGCATGCTCGATCTTCCACCGGCGCTCGCCGCCGTGCTCGGAGCCGCGCTCGCCTCCACCGATCCCGTGATGGTGCGGGGCCTCCTGCGCGGCCCCGACCTGCCCGATGACGCGCGCCTTGCGTTGCGGCTCGAGAGCGGGCTCAACGATCTCGTGCTGCTCCCGATCGTTCTCGTCGCGATGGCGCTCCAGAGTGGCCAGGCCCCGGACGCCGCGACGGCGTGGGGTCAGATCGGGCTCCAGCTGCTGGTGCTGGGCCCGGGGACCGGCGTCGTCGTTGGATTCGCGGCGGTGGCGCTGCTCGAAGGAATGCGACGCAGGGTCGGCATCCGCCGGGACTACGAGTCGATCTACGCGCTCGGCGTGGCGTTCGCCGCCTATGCCGCCGCCGAGGCCATGCACGGCAGCGGGTTGCTCGCGGCGTTCGCGGCGGGATTGACGGTCGCCGCGTTCGACGCGGAGCTGTGCGACTGCTTTTTGGACTACGGCGAGGCCACGGCCGAGATGTTTCTGCTACTCACCTTTGTAGCGTTCGGGACATCCCTGATCTGGACCGGGGTACGAGGCCTCGAGTGGCGCAGCTTCGGGTTCGCCGCGGTCGCCCTCGGCGCGAGATCGCTTGTCCTGCTCCCCGCGCTGGCGGGCGCCGGCCTCACACCGCGCAGCCGGCGGCTGATAACCTGGTACGGGCCGCGGGGGCTGGCGTCGCTGCTGCTGGTGTTGCTCCCGATCTTCGCGGGCATTCCAGGCGCCGAGCGCTTGTTCTCGATCACCGCACTCGTGGTGTTGTTGTCGGTAGTCGTACACGGTGGCGCACTGATGGTGACGCGGTCGGGAGCGGGGACGAACCGGGCCTCCCCCAAGGCGCCGGCCTCGCCCCCGACGTCCGGCCGGGAGCCGGCAGTGGCCTCTCGTGACCGGATCACGCTCGACGAGCTCAAGGCGCTCCAAGCTCGTGGCGAGCGAGTGATCATGATCGACGTGCGGAAAGATCGAGCGTGGGAGGACAGCGAGCTGCAGGCGCAGAACGCCGTTCGGCTGCCGCCCGACAACGCCCGCACGCGCGCCGCCGAGCTGGCGTTGCCGCGGCATGACTGGCTCGTCGCCTACTGCGCCTGAAGCAACGAAGCGACAAGTGCCCGGGTGGCGCGAGAGCTACGACAGGCCGGCTTCCCCAACGCGCGTGCGCTGGTAGGGGGCTGGGATGTGTGGCTGGCGGCGGAGATGCCGGTTGAAAAAAAGTCGTCAGTCGTCAGTGATCAGTCGTCAGCCTGATGCGACTGACGACTGACGACTGACTCTTCATCTTCCCCAACGATTGTTCGCCCGCTCTACGTCCGGATAGATCGCCGCCGGATCCACGACCACGCCCACCACGAGCTTCGCCGTGGCCACACGCGCCACGAACCGACTCCCCAGATTCCACATCTCGATCGGCAGACGGCGCGGCTCACTCGTTCCGTCGGCAAAGTGGAGCTGCAGCGTGAGCGGAAGCACCATCTGGCCGCGGTTCGACAGGTAGATGTAGGTCGTATCGTTCCCCGGCGCGTGCACGGAGTCCACGGCCTGATCGAGACGGGCCGTGGTATACACCCAGGTGCGCCAGAACCAGTCGAGGTCCGTGCCGGTCACATCGGCGACGGTCCGGAAGAAATCCGCTGGCTGCGGATGTTTGAAGGCCCAGCGGCGCACGAACTCCCGCATCGCGCGCTGGAACTCGTCCTGACCCAGCACGGCGTCGCGGAGCAGGGTGAGCATCAGGGCGGGCTTCTGGTACGCCCCCCAATACAGCTCGCGCACCTCGACGGGCTTGGTGATCATCGGCTGCTCGACCCCGGGCACCGCCGCGAGCCTGTACGCCGCGAGCAGCTCGCGCCGCACCGTGTCGGCGTACGCCGTTCCCGCGAAGTACTCCTCGGCGGCGCCGTAGTCGATGAACGTGTTGAACCCCTCATCCATCCACGGGTACCGCCGCTCGTCGTTCCCAACCATCATCGGAAACCATTGATGGCCGAGCTCGTGCATCAGGACCCAGAACTGATCCTCGCGCTTCTCGAGCGACGGGCAGAAGGTGATCATCGGGTATTCCATTCCCTCGATGAGACCCTCGACCGTGGAGAACTGCGGCCACGGATACGTCCCCCAGGTCTCGCTGAAGTGCTGCATGGCCGAGCGCATCATGCGGTTCGCTTCCTCCCAGGGGGCCGCGGAGGGGTGGTAGAAGGTCTGGATCAGGATCCCGTTCCAACCACTCGCGTCCCAACGGAGATCGGCCCCGGCGGCCCAGGCGACGTCGCGAACGCGCTGCGCGGCCAGGCGCCAGGTCTTGGTGCCGGAAACTCGCCGAGCGCCGTTGGTCACCGCTTCGGCCTTCGTGATGATTTGCACGCGCTCCTCGGCCGTCTTGGCTCGCTCCAGCCTCGCGCGCTGCTCCGACGTCCACACCTCCGTCGGGTTCATGACTGTTCCTGTCGCGGCAAGGACGTACCCAGCGGGAAGCGTGAGCGTCACGTCGAAGTCACCGTACTCGAGGTAGAACTCCCCCGACCCGATGTACGGCAGCGTGTTCCACCCGCGGACGTCGTCGTACACCGCGAGGCGCGGATACCATTGCGCGATCTCGTAGAACCGCGAGCCGACCCGGCCCATCCGCCCGGCGCCATAGGGTGGAATAGGAAAACGCCACGCGACATCGAAGTCGATCGTGCCGCCCGACGGGAGCGGTGTCGCCAAGTCCACACGCATCATCGTGCCCGTGACGGTGCGCGCGAGCTCTCGGCCACCCGAGGCGAACCGGCTCACGGTGATCCCGCCGACGAACCCCTTCGGGGAGAAATCGAACACCAGCCCGCCGGCGAACTTCAGCGGCGGCTGATTGAGGATGTGCGCGACCGATGTCGGTGCCGCGAGGTTCTGGTCGAGCTGGACCCAAACGAACCCGAGGGAATCGGGGGAGTTGTTCACGTAGTGAATGCGGGCGGTTCCGGTGATCACGTTCGTGGCGGTATCGAGCGTCGCCTGGATCGTGTAGTCCGCCCGCTGCTGCCAGTAGTCCGGGCCCGGCCCGCCAGAGCTCGACCGGACGCGGGTTGGCGTGGGAAGGCCGAGGGCTCGGAAGAGAGACGAATCAGCGACGGACTGCTGTAGCGCCAGCGTGGCTACGGTGAGGAAGAGTAGCATCCGTTTCTCCTGTTGAGTGAAAAGGGCGCTATCGGCCATCAGCCATCGGCAGAGCCGAAAGCCGATAGCTGACAGCCAACTCCGCCTCGTTCATAGCTTCGAAGCAACCACTCCCGCAGCGCGATGCGCGATGCCCATGATCGTCAACATCGGGTTCACCCCCGACGCCGACGGAAACGTGCTCGCGTCGGCGACATAGAGCCCGGGGATGCCCCACACCTGGTGCTCCGGCGTCACCACCGAGTCCCGCGCGCTCGTGCCCATGCGGCACGACGCCATCTGGTGGAACGTCGCCAGCAGCAGCTGGTTGGGGCCGAACCCGATACGGTCCACCGACTCCATCCAGCGGGCGCGGGCCGTCCCGATCCCATCGGGCCGGTACGCCAGCCAGCGCGGCTGGGTGGACCAAATCTCTTGGGCGCCGGCCGCCTCTAGCAGACGTGCTCCCTCCAAGAGAGCGCGGCGCAGATGCTGAGTGTCGTACCGAGAGATTCTGTACGACACGACGGCGTGTCCCTCGCCGTCGATCCGCACTTGTCCGCCATCCCGGTCGCGCAACAGTATCCCCACGAGGGCAGTATGCGGCAGGCGGGACATTGCCTCGGCATGCTGGATGCCCGATTCCCATGGCGTAGCAAGCGCGCACAAGGACGGATGCAGCGGCGCGGTTTCGAACTTGAACCCGTAGCCGCGGTCGAGGTCGGCGAATTGGTCCGAATAGTGGGCCTGGACGGTCCCGGTCCAGGGGCGCACCGCTTCGTCCATCAGACCGAACACGGCCGTGGCCGGGTGGAGCGCGAGGTGTCGTCCGAGTGCCGGGAGGCGGACGCCTGAGCGCATCAGGAGCGCCGGGGAATGGACCGCCCCGCACGCGACGACGATCGCCTTGGCGCGGACGGCGATGGTGAACGGTCGCGGGGCCCGCGGGTGCCGCACGACCGCCTCAACCCCCACGGCGCGTCCCGCTTCGATGACGACCCGGCGGACGCTCGCGCCCACGATGATGCGCACGCCGCGGTCGAACGCGTCCTGAAGGTAGGTGACAAGCGTCGATTGCTTGGCGCCGCGGCGACAACCGTAGCCGCAGTAGCCACAGTCGTCGCCCTGGGAGCACCCGCGCACGTCGCGGGGGAGCAATCCGTGGTGCCAGCCGAGCGATTCGAGGCCGCGGATCAGGACGGCATCGCGCCCACTGGGGAGGCTTTGCCCGGTCGTCACGCCGATCCGCTGCGCCACGGCGTCCAGCGATCGGGTGAACTCAGACGAGGCAAAATGGGGGAGCCGATGCTCGCGGGCCCATTGCTCGCGCACGGTTTCGGGAGTGTGGAAGCTCGTCGTGTAGTTGACGACGGTGCCGCCGCCCAGGCAGCTGCCCTGAAGAATGATGAAGCCGAGGTCGCGAGACGTGAGCAGGCCACCGGCGTCGTACAGGCGGGACATCATCTCGCCTTCGTACTGGGTGAAGTCGGCTTCGTTGTAGTAGCCACCTTTCTCGAGGACGACGACGGTCTTCCCGCTGGCGGCAAGCTCGCCCGCCACTACACCACCGCCGGCGCCCGACCCGACGACTACAACGTCACAGTCGAGCGTCTCGTCGTCGGTGATCTCCAGGGGCTGGATACGTTTGGGCGTGGTGGGTGGCGGGCCGAGCGGCCCGGGGTAGCCGAGCCGTGGCCAGGAGGGGTTGCCGCGGCCGCTCGAGTCCCGAGCGGAATAGTAGATGACCGTAGCCATGCGCTTCAGCGCCTGAAACGCCTTGCGGCGCAGCGGCAGGCGGCTCGTGGCCCAGCCGCGCAAATACCGCTCGCGCTGGGGCACGGACATCGTCGTGAACGGGCGCGGCATCGCGGCCAGCAACGCGTTCACCACGGGGCTCTCGATCAGGCGGAGCAGCCGCGCCAGCTCCTCGCGATCCGCGCGGTGAGGGAGAGCCGCGATCGTTTCGGCCAGGTGGTCGGCGAGACGGACCGCCTCCGCCCCCGGGACAAACGTCTCCGCGAGGGCACGGAGCACCGGGCTCGGGTCCACCCGTCAGGGCTTTTGCTGCACGAACGAGAGCTTGAAGCCGTCCGGATCGGTGATCGCGAAAAGGCGTGATCCCCAGGGCATCGTGCGTGGCGGCGAATCGAGCACCCCGCCGCGGGCGGTGATGTCGGCCGCCAGCTGGTCGATGTTCTGCACGGTGGAGAAATAGAACCGCACGCCCTGGCCTTTGACGCGATCCCGACCCTTGGCCCAGTCGTCCTGGTTCAAGGTCACCTGGGTATCACCCGCCGCGAGCTCGACGCCTTGTAGCACGCCGTCGGTTTCCCATCGGTCTTTTACCGTGAAGCCGAGCACCCCTTCGTACCAGGCGATACTGCGCGTTAGGGCGTCCACGGTGAGCGATGCCGAGAGCATGCGAGCCCGAGCTGTTTCGGGGCGGTGCCGCTTGCGCCGTCGCGGTGCGGCTCGAGAGGCGGGGCGCCGGGCGCGTTTCGCGGGGCGCTTCGGTTTGCGCTTGGTGGCCATGGTGTTCTCCGGGAAAGCGAGTCAGTAGATAGCGTAGCGTCTGGTGCAACGCCCCGCCAGATTACGGCAACCCCCCTCGCGTCGCGGAGTGCGGAATGACCACCAGTCGAGCCAGCGCGGTCTGGGAAGGGAAACTCAAAGACGGGCGTGGGAATTACCGGGCGTCGAGTGGCGCCTTTGCCAGCCCCTACTCATTTCAGACGCGCTTCGAAGGAGCCGCCGGCTCCACACCAGAGGAGCTGATCGCTGCCGCCTTCGCGTCCTGCCTGTCCATGGCACTCTCGGCGGATTTGGAGAAGTCCGGCACCCCGGCCACCCGTGTCGAAACCGAAGCCGCGTGCACAATCGAAGCCGTAGGTGGAAAGCCGACGATCTCCACCATGGCCCTGAAGGTGCGGGGACGGGTCTCCGGGCTCGACCAGGCGGGCTTTCAGAAGGCGGCGGAGGCGGCGCGGGACAACTGTCCCGTCTCGCGGGCGCTCAAGGGGAACGTGACGATTACTCTCGATGCGAGGCTCGAATGAGAGCAATGGAACGGGGCGTGTGGCGCGCGGTCGTCTTCGGTGCACTGCTGTTCGTGGCATGCCGGGAGAAGCCCGCCGTGTCCGTGAGCATCACCAGCCCGTCCGAGGGCGACACCGTCCCGGGGCCGGCGGTGCACATCACGTTGGGCACGTCGGGGATCGAGCTCGCTCCGGCGTCGGAACAACGTCCCGGTATCGCGCACCACCATCTCTTCCTCGACGTGGATCCCACTCCGCCCGCGGACACCATCCCCGCCGGGGTCACCGGGATCATCCATCGCGGCATGGCGCAAACGGAGTTCCACTGGGACAGCGTTGCCCCGGGACCCCACCGGATCATCGCCGTGCTGGGGGACGCGTGGCACGTGCCGCTGCAGCCATTGGTGGCGGACACGGTGCATTTCGTCGTGACGGGACCCTGACGGCCTCGGAGGCCGCGCGAGCCTTACCCTAGATGCCAAAACGCAACCGAAACTCCGAGACATTCGTCCGGCTCAAGCAGGCGTTCCACCCGGAAAGCCTGATGATGACGTACGGCTACAAGCCGGAATTGTCCGAAGGCGCGCTCAAGGTTCCCATTTTCCAGACGTCGACCTTCGTCTTCAAGACGGCGGAGGAAGGCAAGGCGTTTTTCGAGATCGCCTACGGGCTGCGGGAACGTGGGGAGACGGAGGCGGTCGGGCTGATCTACAGCCGCATCAACAATCCCGACCTCGAGATCCTCGAGGACCGGCTCGCGCTGTGGGACGGCGCCGAGTCGTGTGCGGTGTTCAACAGCGGCATGGCCGCGATCGCGACGACCCTCATGGCGTTCGTCAGGCCCGGTGACGTGGTGCTGTACAGCACGCCGCTGTACGGTGGTACCGACCACCTGCTGAAACATGTGCTACCCGGTTTCGGGGTCACGCCGGTTCCGTTCCGCGCCTCGGCATGCGCCAGCGCGGACGACCTCGAGGCGAGCCTCGCCCAGGCCAAGGTGTCGGGTCGCGTGTCGGTCCTCATGGTGGAAACCCCGGCGAACCCGACCAATGCACTGGTGGACCTGGCGGCCTGCGCCGAATTTGCGCGGCGACACGACGAGGGCGGGCGACGTCCGCTGATCTTTGTGGACAACACGTTCCTTGGGCCGTTGTGGCAACAACCCCTGAAGCACGGCGCCGACATTGTCATCTACTCGGCCACGAAATACATCGGTGGGCACAGCGACGTGATCGCCGGCGCGGCACTTGGCGCGAAGACGGTCATGGACCCGGTGCGAGTGCTGCGCACGTTTTTCGGCACCCTCGCCGACCCGTGGACCGGATGGCTACTGATGCGCAGCCTCGAGACGCTCAAGCTGCGCATGACGTCCGCGATGAAAAACGCCCGCTACGTCGCCGACTTCCTGTTGCAGCACCCCAAGATCGAGAAGGTCTACTATCTCGGGCATCTCCGGGAAGGCGAGCCGCAGCACGAGGTGTATCGCCGCCAGTGTCTGAGCCCGGGGGCCATGGTGTCGTTCGAAGTGCGCGGCGGCGAGGCGGAGGCGTTCCGGTTCCTCAACGCGCTGCGGCTCGTCAAGCTGGCGGTGAGCCTAGGCGGGACCGAGTCGCTCGCCGAGCACCCCTATTCCATGACGCACGCCGACGTCTCGCCGGAGGCGAAACACGCGGCGGGGATCAGTGACCGCATGATCCGCCTGTCGGTCGGCATCGAGCATCCGGACGACACGATCGCCGACCTGGCGCAGGCCCTGGAGCGGGTCTGACGCGCGCGTTGCGCTGGGTCGTATACATGCTGCGCTGTCGCGACGGCTCACTCTACACCGGTGTCACGAACGACATGAGCAGGCGTCTCGCCGCGCACCGCGCTGGGACGGGCGCCCGCTACACCCGCGCGCGGTTGCCGGTGCGGCTCGTGTATCGCGAGGCACGCGCCACGCGGGGAGCAGCGCTCCGACGTGAGGCTGCGATCAAGCGGCTGCCGCGGGCGGCGAAGCTCGCGCTGTTGGCGGCCGCGCCATGAGCCTGCGCCGGCGCGACGTCATCGCCGCGGTGTGTGCGCTCGCGGTGGCCGCGCTGTGCGTGCGCCTGGGGATCTGGCAGCTGGCCCGTCTGGAGGTGCGCCGTGCCCGCAACGCCGAGATCCTCGCGGCACGCAACCAGCCGCCGCTCGAGCTCGTCGGGCGCACCGTCACGGCCGACGAGGCGCACGATCGGCGCATTCACGCGCGCGGGATCTACGACTGGACGCACGAGCGCGTGTGGCCCGGCCGCACCTGGGAAGGCGCGCCAGGAGTGTCCCTGCTCACTCCGCTGCGGCTCCCCGACAGCTCGGCGGTGTTCGTCGATCGCGGCTTCGCACCCTCGCCCGATGCCCGGCGCGTGAATCACGCGGCCTGGCGCGAGCCCGACACCGCAGACGTCGTGGGACTCGGATTCGCGGCGCCGCGGGACCGGGGCGACGTGAATCCTGCCGCGCTTGCCGATTCGTTGCCCTATCCCGTTCTCCCATTCGTCGTACAGCTGGTTCCCGCCGACTCGCGCGGCACCGGTCCCACGCCGCTCCGCTGGCGCGCGCTTGCGCCGGACAATGGGCCGCATCTCTCGTATGCGATTCAGTGGTTCAGTTTTGCGGTGATTGTGCTGGTGGGGACGACGCTACTTCTCAAAAAGCAAATGGCCGAAACGCAGGGCGTAGGGAAAACGACGTAGGGGGGAAACACGTAAGGAAACGGCGTGTTCCCTTGACGTTCTTTCCATACGTCTTCAACCTTACGCCACTCGCTTTGAACTTTCGTCGTTCACCACCCGGAGCCACCTCAATGCGCCGAGTCCTGTCTGCGACGCTCCTCGCCGCCGTCATTCCCATAGTTGCCATCCGCGCCCCCGGCGGGGCAGCCGGTGCGCCGCGGTGGACTGCTGACACGACTCGGGATACCACGAAGAAAAATGATTCCTTGCCGCTCACCCCGACCCGCACGGTGTCCTTCGACGTCTCCGAGGGGACCTGGCTGTCGCTCGACGTCTCGCCCGACGGGCGGACGATCGTCTTCGAGCTTTTGGGCGACCTCTACACCTTGCCGGTGGCAGGCGGCGCGGCGACGCGCATTTCGTCGGGGCCGGCCTTCGACACGCAACCCCGCTATTCGCCTGACGGCAAGCGGATCGTGTTCCTCACCGACCGGTCGGGCTCCGAGCAGATCTGGACCTGCGACGCCGACGGGACGAACCCCACGGCGCTGACCAAAGGGGGAGCCCATCTGTACGCGAGCCCCGAGTGGACCCCGGACGGCAACTATGTCGTGGCGTCTCGTACCACCGGCGTCTTGGGCAGCGTGTACGAGCTGTGGCTGTATCACAAGAGCGGCGGCTCGGGCACTGCGATGATCAAGGCGACCGGCGGCGGCCCTGGCAGCGGACCGTTTCGCGGTCCCGGCTGGAACACGCTCGGCGCGGCCTTCGGCGCCGATCCGCGCTACGTATGGGTGTCCCGCCACCGCGGCGGCTTCGGCTATGACCTGAGTTTCCCGTTGTGGCAGGTGGCGATCTACGACCGCCAGACGGGCAAGATCTTCGAGCAGACCGACCTGTACGGCAGCGCGATCCGGCCCATTCCGTCGCCTGACGGAAAGTGGCTGGTCTACGCGACGCGCTATGACGCCGAGAACGGCCTCCGCTTGCGCAACCTCGCGACCGGCGACGAAACGTGGCTGGTGTACCCGGTCACTCGCGACGACCAGGAATCGCGCTACACGCGTGACCTGATGCCCGGCAGCGCGTTCACCCCGGATTCCAGGACGCTGATCACGTCCTACGGTGGCAGGCTCTGGCGCGTCGATATTCCAACCGGACAGGCGACCGCGATCCCGTTCACCGCGCACGTGGAGCAGCGGCTGGGGCCACTGGTCCAGTTCAAGAACCGTGTGGACACGGGTGACGTGCGCGTGCGTCAGATTCGGGACACTCGGCTGTCGCCCGACGGCCAGCGGATCGTGTTCAGTGCGCTCGACAAGTTGTACGTGATGGACCTGCCCGCCGGCACGCCGCGCCGACTCACGGACGACACGGTCCACGAGCAGGCACCGGCATGGTCGCCGGACGGGCAATGGGTGGCTTACGTCACCTGGACGTCGAGTCAGGGTGGGGCCTTGATGAAGGCCCGGGCCGACGGCAGGGCCCGGACGCGCCTCGTGCCGGATCCGGCATTCTTCGACTCGCCGGTCTGGTCACCGGACGGGCAGCGCGTCGTGGCAGTGAAGGGGCCGCGCCAGCCGCGCATCAGAGAACGCTTCGGACCGGGATACGACCTGGTGTGGGTGCCGGCGGGCGGTGGGCCGCTCACTCGCATCACCCCGTACGACGGGTCGGGGCGACCTCACTTCACCCGTGACGGGAGTCGGATCTACTACCACGCCGGGTCCGAGGGACTCGTCTCGGTGCGTTGGGACGGTACCGATCGCCGCAGCCACGTCAAGGTGAACGGCTACACCTACCCCGGGCCGGGCTCCGAGCCCGATCCAGCGGGGGAGATCATCATCAGCCCCGACAGCGACCGGGTGCTAGCACTTCAGGGCAACAACGTCTACATGGTCACGGTGCCGCTGGTGGGCGGCGAGACGCCGACGATCAATGTGTCCGATCCATCCGCGGCGCCATTTCCGGTCAAACGGCTCACGCGTATCGGCGGCGACTTCATCGGGTGGAGCGCGAACGGCAGTCTCGCCACCTGGTCCATCGGTGCAAGCTTCTTCCGCTACGATCCGATCGTCGCCGATTCGGCCGCCAAGATCAAGGCGAGCACCGACTCGATCCGCGCCGACTCCATGAAAAAAGCTGAGGCGGACAGTACCAGACCGAAACCCGACTCGGCCGCAAAGGCCAGGGTCGACTCGCTCACCAAACTGCCGGCCTATGAGGCGTCGCGCATCGACGTCTCGATTCGCGTGTCGCGCGACATGCCGCGCGGCACCGTTCTCCTCCGCGGGGCCCGCATCGTCTCGATGAAGGGCGAGGAAGTGATCAACGGCGGGGACTTGGTGGTGACGGGGAACCGCATCGGGTGCGTGGGGGCAGCGGGCGCGTGCCCTGTCCCCGCCGGCGTCCGTGTGATCGACGTCGCCGGGAAGACCATCATTCCCGGGTTCATCGACGTCCATGCCCACCCGTGGGCCACGTGGGGCATCCACCAAACACAGGTATGGAAGTACCTCGCGAACCTCGCCTGGGGCATCACCACCACGCGCGATGTTCAAACCGCCACGACGGACGTCCTCACGTACGCCGACCAGGTCGAAGTGGGTGAGCTCCTCGGCCCGCGCATCTATCACACCGGTCCCGGTGTTTTCTGGGATGAGAATTTCCAGAACCTCGACGATGCGCGGAACGCCCTCCGGCGCTACAGCGAGTTCTACCACACACGGTGGATCAAGCAGTACATGGTGGGGACCCGCAAGCAGCGCCAGTGGCTGATCATGGCGGCCCAGGAGCTGAGTCTCATGCCCACGACCGAAGGCGGACTCGACTTCAAGTTGAACCTCACCGAGGCGCTGGATGGGTATCCGGGGCACGAACACAGCTACCCGATCATGCCGCTGTACCAGGATGCGGTGGGGCTGATCGCCCAGTCGGGGATCGCGTACACGCCGACGCTGCTCGTGTCGTACGGCGGACCGTTCAGCGAGAACTATTTCTACGAGCGCTACGATATTCACGACAACGCGAAGATCCGCCGCTTCGTGCCGCACGAAGAGATCGACCAACGCGCTGAGCGGCGATCCTGGTTCCGCGAAAACCAATACGTCTTCCCGCGCATCGCCGCGAGCGCCGCCGCCATCCTCCGCGCCGGAGGAAACGTGGGCATGGGGTGCCATGGTCAGCTGGACGGATTGGGCTGTCACTGGGAGCTGTGGGCGATGTCAGCTGGCGGGATGACCAACCACGAGGTGCTGCAGGTGGGCACCCGGGCTGGGGCGCGGGCGCTCGGCATGGAGGAGGATCTGGGCTCCCTCGAGCCCGGGAAACTCGCGGACCTCATCGTGCTCGATGCCGATCCGCTGGCCGACATCCACAACACCGAGAAGATTCGCTACGTGATGAAGAACGGGCGGTTGTACGAGGGCGATACACTGAACGAGGTGTGGCCGCGCCAAATTTCTCTGCCCCGGATGTGGTGGTGGGGGGAGGAGCCGCGCGTCCCTTGACGTAACCTCCGGAGTTGATTAAGCTCCCGCTCGCAGTTGAAGAGAACCGCGAGCTGGCATCCTTCCGAAGGACGGTCCCGCTCAGGAGCGGGTACCGGCGCTGTACACACGCCCGGTCTCATTCCCCAGGTTCAAGAATACGTAGAGCGACACTAGGCAGTAGCGACATTCCGTCGCTACGAGTGCGCGTGTGTGTAGGTAAGGAGTATGTGTAGTATGCCATTTGCTGCTCTCGGGCTCGCGCCCGAACTCGTTCGTGCCGTATTCGAAGAAGGATACGAGCACCCCACCCCCATTCAGCTGGAAACCATTCCCCTCGCCCTGGCGGGCCGCGACCTCATCGGGTCGGCTCAAACGGGCACGGGGAAAACCGCCGCGTACCTGCTGCCGATGCTTCAGCGGCTGGCCGCGGGGAAACGGCCGCACACGTTGCGGGCGCTGATCCTCGTCCCGACCCGTGAGCTTGCCGAGCAGGTGCTGCAGATGGCGCGCGCGTACGGGCGCCATGTTTCAGTGAGTGCCGCGGCGATTTACGGCGGCGTGGGGATGGAGCCCCAAACCAAAGCGCTGGCGCGCGGCGTGGATATCGTCGCCGCGACTCCCGGCCGGCTGCTCGACCACATGGAGCGCGGTCATGTGGACTATTCCAAGCTCGAAATCCTCGTCCTCGACGAGGCCGACCGGATGCTCGACATGGGGTTCGCGCCGGACGTGCGCCGCATTCTGAGCGCGCTCCCCGACGAACGGCAGACGCTGCTGTTTTCGGCGACGATCTCGGCCGAAGTGGACGCCCTGGCGCGCCGGGCGCTGTCCGGCCACGCCTCGGTGGAAATCGGTCGGCGCGCCCAGACCGCTGAGGGGATCGAGCACGTGATCGTGGCCGCGGACAAGCTGAAGAAGCGCGACGTCCTCGCGGCGATTCTCCAGGCCAAGCCCGTCGGCCAGACGCTGGTCTTCACCCGGACTAAATACGGTGCGGACAAACTGGTGACGTTCCTGCGCCGGGCGGGCATCGCCGCGAACGCGATTCACGGGGACAAGGCCCAGAGCCAGCGCACGCGCACGCTCGATGCGTTTCGGGCCGGCACGGCCGAGATCCTCGTGGCGACCGACATCGCGGCGCGCGGCATCGACGTGGACGGGATTCGCATGGTGGTCAACTTTGACGTGCCGAACGATCCCGAAACCTACGTGCACCGCGTGGGCCGCACGGCCCGGGCCGGTGCGCTCGGTCTGGCGCTCACCCTGCTGTCGCCGGATGAGTGGCTCCTGATGGGGGACATCGAGAAGCTGGTGGGACAGATTTTCCCGCGGGAAATCGTCCCCGGCTTCGAGCCGTCGGTGCCGCCGCTGCAGCCGAAACACGCCGCGCCGGCGACGCCGCGCCGGTCGCTGACGGTGCGGGGACGGAGTGGGGGGAGTCGACGGCGGTAAGGCACGGCGTAGAGAAGAAGTCGTAGGGGGCAACGACATAGGGAGAAAAGCGTAACGGTTACGCCTCCTCCATACGTGTTCCCCCTTACGCCTTTCTCCCTACGCCGTCAGCGTTTTTCAATCGGGAGATACTCCCGCACCGGCGCCCCAACATACACCTGCCTGGGTCGCGCGATCTTTTGCTCTTTGTCCAGCAGCATCTCCTCCCATTGTGCCAGCCACCCCGGGGTGCGCCCGATGGCGAACAGCACCGGGAACATGTCCACCGGGAAGCGCATCGCCTCGTAGATGATCCCGGAGTAGAAATCCACGTTGGGATACAATTTCCGCGTCACGAAATAGTCGTCCTGAAGCGCGATGCGCTCGAGCTCGAGCGCCAGGTCAATGAGGGGATTCTTGCCCGTCACCGCGAACACCTCGTCGGCGACCCGCTTGATGATCCGGGCGCGGGGATCGTAGTTCTTGTAGATGCGATGGCCGAACCCCATCAGTTTCACTTCGCCGCGCTTCACCCGCTCGATGTAGGCCGGGACCCGGTTCTTCGCTCCGATCTCACGCAGCATCCGCAGCACTTCCTCGTTGGCGCCGCCGTGCAGCGGGCCGTACAGCGCCGCGGCCGCGGCGGCCATGCTGGAGTACGGATCCGCGTGCGATGAGCCGACCGCGCGCATCGCGCTGGTGGAGCAGTTCTGCTCGTGGTCGGCGTGCAGAATGAACAACACGTCGAGCGCGCGCTCCAGCACCGGATGCGGCCGGTACTGCACTTCCGTGGCCTTGAACATCATGTTCAGAAAATTGCCGGCATACGAGAGTTCGTTATCGGGGTAGGCGTACGGCATCCCGATGGTGTGGCGATGCGCGAACGCCGCGAGCGTCGGCGTCTTGGCGATCAGGCGGTGGATCTGGTCGCGTCGCGCGTCCGCATCGTCGATGTGTTTGGCCTCCGGGTAGAACGTCGACAGCGCCGCCACCGTGCTCACGAACACGCCCATCGGGTGCGCGTCGTGGTGGAAGCCGTCGATGAACTTCTTGATGTTCTCGTGGATGATCGTATGGTGGATGATGTCGAACACCCACTTGTCCAGCTCGGTGGGGCGGGGCAGCTCGCCGTTCAGTAGCAGGTAGGCCGTCTCGAGGAACGTGCTGCGCTCCGCTAGCTCCTCGATCGGGTACCCGCGGTAGCGGAGGATGCCCCGGTCCCCGTCAATGAAGCTGATCGCGCTCTTGCAGGCGGCTGTATTGAGATAGGCCGGATCGTAGCTCATGAGCCCGAAATCGTCGGGGTCGGTCTTTATCTGACGCAGGTCGGCTGCGCGTACAGCCCCATCCTGAATCGCGATCTCGTAGCTCTTGGCAGTGCGGTTGTCGACGATGGTCAAGGATTCGGTTGGCATGGGGTCCTGGGGGCGTGGGCCGAGGATAAGGTAACCGGTTTCCTCTGTTCCGAACGCTGAATCACCTTATCTTGCCAGCGTGCCAACACCTCCCCGCAACAGCCTGTATCCCACTCGCTCCGCGGCAGGAGCCGCCTTGGGCCAGCTGCTGGTTGCTCAGGGATACGTGTCGTGTTTGCTGCTGGGAGTGACGCCGGAAGGGGTCGAAATCGCTGCCAACGCCGCTCGGGCGATGGGGGCGTCGTTCGACGTGATCATCGCCTCGTACATCCGATTGGGTTCCAACCTGGCGCCGATCGGCGCCATGGCGGAATCGGCGCCGGCGGAAATGGACCCCGACTTCCAGCCTGGCATGAACCTGGTCGAGAAGCTTCAATCGGCGATCGAAGAGTCCCGCGCCCGCGTGCGGCAGGATCTCATACTGTACCGCACGTTGCGGCCGATCAAACGGCTCGACGGCCGTCAGATCATCATTGTCGACGGGCAGGTGATCTATCCGTGGAAGGTGCTGGCGGCCGCGCGGGCAGTGACCGAACTCGGGGGCCGGCGCACGGCGATCGCGACCCCGGTGGCGAGCCAGCATGCGTTGGAACGCATCCGCGCGCGGGGCTACGAGTTCGTCACTCTCCACGTCGTGCCGGACGACGCCGGCCATCCCTCACCCTACGGCGACGCGACGAGTGACAGCCCCGAACGACTGAAGAGCATCATGATCGCCCATCAGGCGGCCTAGTACTTCACGTCTACCATCCCGCGCTCCAACCAGATGTGCTCGCCTTTGAGGACTTCCTGCGCCACGTTGTAGGTCTGCACATCCTCGTTGCGCCATAGTCCCTGGAATTTCGCCCGCACGCGGCCGCGCGCCTGGCGACAAAACACATCTGCCACCCGCATCGCATGCGCGCCCGCGGTCGGGTCCTCGCGCACCAGATGCGCAGCGCGCGAGCAGGTCGCCGCCATCGCGAACAGCTCGGCGCCGACGTCCACCAGGCGAAATAACACGCCCTGGCGCAGCTCGAGCTTTGGGCCGAAGCGCATCATCGCGTGGAACACGCCGCGGGCGAGGCGGCGGGCCGAGCGTTCCACGAACCGGACGTGCGGAGCGAGCGATCCGAACTCGGCGTGTTTCGGCCAGAAGCTCCAGCCGATCCACCGGGACGGATACCACCAACCGTAAAACAGCGCTGAGCGCACGAGGCCGGCGAGCCGCTGGCCCAGTGCCTTGCCGGGCATCACCACGTCGCCCGCGACCTGGAGGTGCTTGTCCACCGCCTCGCGGGCGATGAACAGGTGCATGATCTCGCTCGACCCCTCGAAAATCAGATTGATGCGGAAATCGCGCATGATCCGTTCGACCGGGGCGGGCGCTTCTCCGCGCGCCCGTAGACTGTCGGCCGTCTCGTAGCCGCGGCCCCCGCGGATTTGCACCGTGTCGTCGACGATGCGCCAGCCCGCTTCAGAATTGTAGAGCTTGGCGATCGCCGCCTCGAGTCGGATGTCCGATGCGCCGCGGTCGGCCAGCGCCCCGCACAGCTCCGCCACTGCCTCCATCGCGAACGTGTTGGCCGCCATCGTCCCGAGCATCTGGGCGATCGCGTCGTGCTGGCCGATCTTGCGGCCCCACTGCACGCGTTCGTTCGCCCAGGTTCGGGAGATCTCGAGGCAGCGCTTGCCACAGGCCACCGCGGAAATGGGAAGCGTGAGCCGCCCCGTGTTCAGCGTGATGAGCGCAAGCTTCAGGCCCTTGCCCTCACCCCACAGCACGTTTTCCTTGGGCACGCGCACGTTGGTGAAGGTGATGACACCGTTGTACATCGCCTTCAAGCCCATGAAGTGGCACCGGTGGGTGACCTTCACCCCGGGCGAGCTCGCTTCGACGATGAACGCGGTGATCTGCTTCTTCTCTTTCCCGTTCACGGTCTTCGACGGCGTCCGCGCCATGACCACCATGAGCTCGGCGATGGTGCCGTTGGTGCACCACAGCTTTTCGCCGTTCAGGATCCACGCCTGGCCGTCCTCGGAGAGCACGGCGGAGGTCTCCATCGCGGCCGGGTCCGACCCCACGTTCGGCTCGGTCAGCGCGAATGCCGACACCGCCCCTCGAGCGAGGCGGGGGAAGAACTTCTGCTTTTGCGCCTCACTGCCGAACATCTTGAGCGGCTGGGGGACGCCGATCGACTGGTGGGCGGAGAGCAGGGCGGTGATCGAGCCGTCGATCGAGGAGACGAGCTCGATCGCCTTCATGTATGACAGCTGCGACAGGCCAAGTCCGCCATACTCGCGCGGGATCTTGATCCCGAAGGCGCCCAGGTCTTTGAGTCCCCGGATCACCGGTTCCGGAATCTCACCCTCGCGGTCGATGCGGTCGGAGTCGACGGTGCGCAACAGCCGGTCCAGCTGCTCGAGAAACGGCCGGGCGCGCTCGGCGTCCGCCGGGTCCTGCACCGGGTAGGGATGGATGAGGTCCATCCGTAGTTTCCCGAGGAACAGATCTCTGACGAAACTGGGCGCCGCCCACTCCTGCTCGCGCGCGGCTTCGGCGACCTCGCGTGCCTCGTCGGCGCTGACGGGGCGCTTGGGTTCGACAGCGGTGGTGGTCATACGTGCAATCTATAAGGATGAGCCCTGCCGGAGCAGCCGGGGCGTGACGGCGAAGGTCGCCAACGCGCCTCCGGCAATTCCCCCAAGGTGGGCAAAATTGTCTATGAACGGCGTCGCCAAGCCGCTCAGGACCTGGTAGACCGCCCATGCGGCCAGCACGAAGCCGGTCCGCTTGTCGCGCAGGTGGAACCGATCCCGGTACCGATACAGGACCACGACGACGGATGCGAGGAGGCCGAAGATCGCCCCTGAAGCCCCAACCGACGGACCGGGGCGCATCAGCAACGAGAGGATCGAGCCCGAGAACCCCCCGGCGAAATACACAAATGCCGCGCGCACCGTCCCAAGTGCGTGCTCGCTCGCCATGCCCACGATGTAGAGCACGATCACATTGCCGATGAGGTGATCTGCGCCCCCGTGCAGAAACATCGAGGTCACAAGGCGCCACAGCTCGCCCGCCGCCACGCCGTCTCGCACCAAGGCCCCGGCGGCCACGATGCTGTCGCGGTCGTTCAAGGCTCCGATGTTCAGCTCCTGGGCAAACGCGGCGACGTTCGCGACGATGAGCGCGAGGGTGAGGGTCGGCGTGAAGGACATCCCGCGCTCGAAGTCGACAGGCACGCGCCGCGCCGGCGTTGTCAGCATGGACGGGGTGATGAGGATCGGCTCTTCCGCTCGCGGGTGCCCGTCTTGGGGCGGCTGAGGCGCGCGGGCGCTCACCGTCGCTCGCCGGTGTCCAGCATGACGCCGAGGGCGAGGGCCACGCGGCGGTCGAAGGTACGCTGCGCATCAGCTTTCAAGTCAAGCGCGTAGCGGTCAAGGATCGTGAACTTCCGGTTGAACTCCCCGATGATCTCATCCCCATCGGGACGCACGATGATGAAATTGGTGCGCAACACGCCGAACAATGGACCGATGACCCGCCGCAGCAGCGAGAGAATCACCGAATCCTCCTTGGCCAGGTAGAGCACCGTGCCATCGGGAGCTTTTACGTACCACCGCTTACGCACGAGGCTGTAGAGGTAGTTCTTCCAGAACAGAGCGATGGTGTGCCCCGCCGGGTCCCGGACGGTGTAGGTGGCCGTGATCGGCTGCCATTTCTTGTCCTGGAGGATCTCGAGGAGCCGCTCCCGTTTGGTCTGGTCCCGGTAGAACGTCACGTGACGCTTGGCCGAGAGCCCAACTCCGACGACCACCAGCGCCGCGAAGCCCCCGACGATTGCGAGAATGACGAACACCGTTTCGAGGACTGTACCCTTGGTCAATTGCGCCAACGCGGCGAATCCGCTGGCCACGAGAGTCGCAGCGAGGATGCTGGCCAAAATCGCCCCGAGGTTCTGCAGCAAGTGCGCCGGCCGCTCGACGAACACGACCTTGTTCCCCTGCTCGTCGCAGACGTCGTACTTCTCCGAGATCTTCAGCACCTGCTGGCGCAGCAGGAACACATCGCGGGCGAATGCCGGATCTCCCGTAGTCGACGGCGCCGCTGCGGGCGCCAGGGCGGGAGCACGATTCTCCCGTCCGCACTGTGGGCACTTCACCAGGCGTCCGGAGAATTCATCTTTTAATTCGTAGGACGTGCCGCACTGGCACACGACGCGGACGGGCATACGGCCTCAGGCGGATGGGTGGGCGTTGAATGTACGGGTTGACACGGACAGGGCGAGCGGGAAATTGGCGTCTCCTTTCTAGAGGGAAACCGACATGCGCCGCGCCGCGATCTTGGCACCGTTCCTTGTCGTATCGGTCGCCGTCCTACAAGCTCAGAATTCGTCTGCGGCATCCCCAGCTCGGGTTCTTATTAAGGCTGGACGCCTCATCGACGGCCTGACCGACCAGGCGCGGCCCAACATGGGCATCCTGATAGAGGGGGACCGGATTACGGCCGTCGGACCGCTCGCCCAGATCCAGGCGCAGGCTGGCGACGCCCGGGTGATCGACCTGTCCCGGATGACCGTGCTGCCGGGGCTGATTGACACCCACACCCACCTGTTGCTGCAGGGTGATTCGACGAGCGCCGCGTACGACGAGCAGTTGTTGTTTCAATCGATCGCCTACCGCGCGATCCTCGCGGCGCGGAACGCACGACTCTCACTCGAGCATGGCTTCACCGCGTTGCGCGACGTCGAGACCGAGGGCGCGATGTTTGCCGATGTGGACGTGAAGCGTGCGGTGAACCGCGGCGAAGTGCCTGGGCCGCGCATCTACGCCTCCACCCGCGCCATGGCGCCGACGGGGATGTACCCGATTCTGTCCCCGAACTGGGAGCTCGAGCTGCCGCACGGGGTGCAGCCGGTGGACGGCGTCGAGGGCGCCCGGCTCGCGGTGCGTGAGCAGGTGTCGCATGGGGCCGACTGGATCAAATACTACGCGGACCGGCGCTACTACTTCACACGAGACTCGACGCTCCGGAGCTGGGTCAATTACACGGACGACGAAGCGCGCGCCATTGTGGATGAAACGCATCGGCTTGGGCGGCGCGTGGCGGCGCACGCGATCGGGGCCGACGGGATCGCTGCGGCGCTGCGCGCCGGGGTGAACTCGATCGAGCACGGGGACGGCATGACCGACTCGCTCATGGACGTGATGATCCGGCAGAACGTCTACTGGGTGCCCACCGTCACCGTCATCCACTACGTGGCGGCTCCGCGCGGCGGGATCTGGATACCAATGGTGGACTACCAGCGCGCGGCGTTCCGACGGGCCCTCCGCAAGGGGGTGAAGATCGTCCTGGGGAGCGACGTCGGCGGGTTTCCCTGGACCGAGATCAACCAGGCACGGGAGTTCGAATACTACGTCCAGTACGGGATGACCCCGATGCAGGCGATCAAGTCCGGCACCGCACTCGCCGCCGAGCTGCTGGGTCAGCAGGACAATTTCGGATCGATCGCGCCCGGACATTTCGCGGACATCGTGGCAGTGGCGGGCGATCCGCTGCAGGACATCACGGAACTTCAGCGGATGCAGTTCGTTATGAAGGGTGGCACCGTGTATCTTTCCAGATAGTGCATCGCGCGCTCCTTGGCCTCGCGGCTCTCTCTCTCGGCGCCGCCGGTACCGTCTGGGGCCAGCAGCTTGGCCCCGCCGGCACGGGCGGCGTCGCGGCGTTGGCCAACGCCCTGGAACAGCTCGGCGCTGACAAACGCGTCCTGATCATCGGCGCGCATCCCGACGACGAAGACACGCAGCTCCTCACCTGGCTCTCGCGCGGCCTCGGCGCTCAGGCGGCGTACCTCTCGCTCAACCGGGGAGAAGGCGGCCAGAACCTGATCGGTCAGGAGCTCGGCCCGGAGCTGGGGACCATCCGCAGCGGCGAGCTGCTCGCCGCGCGCGCCCTCGACGGTGCCCGCCAGTACTTCACCCGCGCCTACGACTTCGGCTTCTCCAAATCCGCGGACGAGACGTTCCGCCTTTGGCCTCGCGATTCGCTGCTCCGCGACGTGCTGGAAACAATCCGGCGGTTTCGGCCGCAGATCGTCGTGTCGATCTTCACGGGCACCCCACGTGACGGGCACGGTCAGCATCAGGTGGCGGGAATCCTCGCGCGCCAGGCGTTCGATGTGCTGCGGGACTCATCCTGGGGACCCGTCAAGCTCTACCGCGGAGGATTTTTCGACTCCACGGCCAGCCTGACGATCCCGACCGGCGGGATGGATCCGGTGCTCGGCCAGTCCTACCACCAGATCGCGATGGCGGGGCGCAGTCGTCACCGGTCGCAGGACATGGGCCGGCTGCAGAACCCCGGTCCCGCACAGACCCGCCTTGCTCTAGTCGCGTCGAAGGTCGGTGATGCGGGCGGTCTGTTCGACGGGGTGGACACCGTCTGGCGCGGGCACGAGAGGGTCCGCGCGCTCA
This sequence comes from uncultured Gemmatimonadaceae bacterium, assembly GCA_964596925.1. GTDB lineage: Bacteria > Gemmatimonadota > Gemmatimonadetes > Gemmatimonadales > GWC2-71-9 > DASTHG01. The sequence goes on from CAZQWQ010000024.1 coordinate 129,919, forward strand.
TCGATTCGGCCCGCGCCGGACTCAACCCCTACCGGCCAGCCGGCATCGTCCCCTATCTGACCCGTGCCATGCAGGCGCTCGGCCCTGGCGACACGGAGCAACGGGCGATCCTCGAAGGCGCGCTCGCGGGCGCCGCCGGCGTGGCAGTGGACGCCATCGCCGACGACGCGATCCTGACGCCGGGAGAACGGCTGCAGGTGGAGGTGACGGTCTGGAACGCGGGTCTCGCCCCCTTGCCGGTGGAGGCCGTGGAACTCATCGCACCCAATGGCTGGCGGGTGGAGCGGATGGAACCTGCGGGCGGCGCTGTGGCCCCAAATACCCTGCTGGTGCGCCATTTCGTCGTCATCGTGGCTCCGGACGCCGAGCGGTCGCAACCCTACTTCCTGCGGCGACCCATGCAGGGAGCGCTATACGATTGGACCGGCGTTCCGGCGGACGTACGCGGCCTGCCATTCGAGCCACCGCCGCTCACGGCGCAGGTCCGGGGCACCGTCGGTGGGGCATCGGTCACCCTCATGCACGAGGTCGTGTATCGCTATCGCGATCAGGCGAACGGGGAGATCCGTCGCCCCCTCTTGGTCACCGAGCATTTCGACGTCGCCATCACGCCTAGTCTCATCGTGTGGCCCGTGGCGGCGATCGGCGCCCAGCGGGTGGTCACGGTGGCGGTGACGAACCGCACTCGCGGAGCCGCCACCGCTGCGGTGCGGTTGGTCGTGCCGCGTGGGTGGGCCCCGGTTCTGCCGGAAACCTTGACGTTCAGCCGGGAGGACGAATCGCGCAGCATCAGTTTCACCGTGCGGCCTCCCGCGAACCCGGTGACCGGCACCGTCGTCCTGCGGGCCATGGCGACGGGCGCCGATGGCGTGGTGAGCGACGGCGCGCTTTCCATCATCGACTACCCGCACATCCGGCCCAGACCGTCGGTACACCCGTCCACGGTCGACATCCGGGTCGCGCCGATCCTGCTGCCGGGGCTGGCGCGGGTGGGGTACGTGCGCGGCGCTGCGGATCGCGTTCCGGAGGCGCTCGAACAGGTCGGGGTGCCGGTGGTGCTGCTCGATCCCGACTCCCTCGCCCGTGGCGACCTGTCGCGCTACGATGCGATCGTGATCGGCAGCCGCGCGTACGAAATGGACCCGGCGCTCATCGCCCACAACGGCCGACTGCTCGACTACGCCCGCGGCGGCGGGCTGTTGGTGGTGCAGTACCAGCAGTATCCGTTCATCGAGGGCGGCTTCGCGCCCTACCCGATCAACATCGCGCGGCCACACGACCGCGTCAGCGACGAGACCGCGCCGGTGGCGCCGCTCGTTCCGACCGCGCCCGTCTTCCACTCCCCGAACGAGATCACGACCGACGATTGGCAGGGATGGGTGCAGGAGCGCGGCTTGTATTTCGCGCGGGACTGGGATTCGACGTACGTCCCGATGCTCGAGACGCACGATCCGGGTGATGCGGCGCGCCAGGGTGGGTTGCTCGTCGCGCCGCTGGGGCGCGGCACGTACGTGTACTCTGGGTTGAGCTTCTTCCGGCAGCTCCCGGCGGGTGTGGTGGGGGCGTATCGGCTCTTTGCCAACCTTCTGAATCTCGGCGCGAGACATGTTCCGTAATCACCCAAGTGCGCGGTGCGTGGTGCGAGCGGTATCTGCGCTGTTGACGCTGATAACGCTCGCTTGTTCGTCCGATGGCAAGACGCCCCTCGTCATTTACACCCCGCACGGCCGCGACCTCCTGACCCTGCTCAAAACCCGGTTCGAGCAGCTGCGCCCGGACATCGACGTGCGCTGGCTCGACATGGGCTCGCAGGAGGTGTACGACCGGGTCCGCTCCGAGCGCGCCAATCCGCAGGGCGACGTGTGGTTCGGGGGGCCGTCGACGATCTTCGCGCTGGGCAGCGCCGATTCGCTGCTGGAGGCGTTCCGGCCGTCCTGGGCCGCCGCCATCGACCCGCGCGGGCATGGCCCCGGCGATCTCTATTTCTCGGTATACGAGACCCCGGCGGTCCTCGTGTACGCCGAGCGGGCGGTGCCGGCCGCCGACGCGCCGCAGGATTGGGACGACCTGCTCGACCCCAAATGGAAGGGCAAAGTGCTGATCCGCGACCCGATCGCGAGCGGGACGATGCGCGCGGTGTGGGGCATGATCATCGAGCGCAGCTTGCGGCAGACCGGCGACACCGCCGCGGGGTTCGCGTGGCTGCGCCGGCTCGATGCGCAGACGAAGGAATACGTCCTGAACGGACCGCTGCTCGACCAGAAGATCGTGCGCCAAGAGGGATTGGTGACGATCTGGGATCTCCCCGACATCCAGCTCAATCGGCGCGACGGCCTCCCACTCGGCTACGTGTTTCCGAAGAGCGGGGCACCCGCGATCGAGGACGCCATCGGGGTGATCCGCGGGGCCCCGCACCGCGACGCCGCGCGCGCGTTTGTCGAATGGGTCGGAAGCCCAGCAGTGCAACTGCTCACCGCCCGCGAGGTGTACCGGTTGCCCGCGCGTATCGATCTGCCCATCGACTCGCTTCCCGATTGGGTGCGCGACGTCCGGACGCACATGACGGTGGCGGAAATGGACTGGGATCTGCTCGCCAGGCACGGGGGCGAGTGGATGCGCTACTGGGATGAACACGTGCGCGGGAAGGGGACCAAAGGGCCAGAACGGTGAGCGCCTACCTCGCGCTCGACGGCCTCGGCGTGCGGTTCAGCCCGACGGTCACGATTGGCCCGGTGTCGCTCGGCATCGAGCGGGGCGAGATCCTGGCACTGCTCGGCCCCTCCGGCAGCGGCAAGACGACCCTGTTGCGCCTCCTGGCGGGATTCGAGCCGCCCGATACCGGTCGCGTCGCGATCGAAGGGGAGGATGTGACGGCCATGCCGCCGGCCCGGCGCCGCGTCGGGATGGTGTTCCAGCACTATGCGTTGTTCCCGCACCTCGACGTGGGCGACAACGTCGCGTTCGGGGTGAGCGACCGTGGAACAGCGGTGGAGCGAGCGCGCGACGTCGCTGCGGCGCTGACACTCGTGGACCTGGCGGGATTCGAGCGTCGCAAGGTGCAGGAGCTGTCGGGCGGACAGCAGCAGCGCGTGGCGTTGGCGCGCGCCCTCGCCCCCGCGCCGCGTGTGTTGTTGCTCGACGAGCCGCTTTCGAACCTCGACCCCTCCTTGCGAGAGCGCACGCGCCGCGAGCTGCGCCAGCTCGTGAAGCGCGTTGGGATCACGGCCGTGTTCGTGACCCACGAACAGGACGAGGCCTTCGACCTTGGCGATCGGATCGCCGTTCTCAACGCGGGGCAGCTCGAGCAAGTGGGCACGCCGGAGGATTTGTACGAGCGGCCGGCCAGCTTGTTCGTCGGCACGTTTGTGGGCCGGGCCAACGTGCTGCGCGGCGCGGCGGCGCGCGCGCTCGGCGTGCCCGACGGCCAGGTCGTGCTGGTGCGCCCGGAGCAGCTGCGCTTCGGTGCGACAGGCAGCGGACTGAACGGCGTGGTGACGGAGCGACGCTACACCGGAGCGGCGGCGTTCTATCAGGTGACGACCGACGCGGGCGATCGGGTGGAAGTGCTCGCCGAACCGGGTGCCGCACGGGTGGGGGAGCGGGTCACGCTCGAGGCGGCCCGCCGGCTGGCGTTCAAGGAAGGGGGGGAGGCCGCGTGATCGGCGAGCGCGCGGTTCGCCGGCGGTCCACGCTCCCGGCCGTACTGCTCACCCTGCTGCTCGCGTGGCTGGTGCTGTACCCGATTCTCATTGTGGTCGCGGATGCGGCGCACGGCGACGCGCTGCGCGCATTTGCGGCCCGCGGTGGAGAATGGCGGGCCCTGTGGGCCAGCGTATGGATTTCGCTCGCGAGCGTAGCGCTGGCGGCGGTCGTGGGCGTGCCACTCGCGTTCCTGTTCGAATGGTTCGAGTTCCCCGGCCGCAAGCTGCTGGGCTCCCTTATCGCGCTGCCGGCCGTGCTGCCGCCGTTCGTTGGGGTGATCGCGTTTCTGTTCTTGTACGGTGAGTCGGGCTTCGCCGCGCGCTTCCTGCAGTTCGTGTTCCGCTTCGAGGGCGCGCCCTGGCACCTCCAGGGTCCGGGCGCGATTCTGCTGGTGCACGCGTACTCGATGTACGTGTACTTCTATCTCTTCACTCGCGCGGGCCTCGCGCGGCTCGACGCTGCCATGCTCGAGGCGGCGCAAGCACTCGGCGCCAACCGTGGCCGCACGTTCCTCAGGGTGATTCTGCCGCTGCTCCGACCGTCGCTCGCCGGCGCCGCGTTGCTCACGTTCATGACGTCGCTCGGCTCGTTCAGTGCGCCTTACGTGTTTGGCGGGGGGTTTCGGGTTATGACCACCCAGATCTTCGCCTCCAAGCAGAATGGGGAGCTGGCCCTCGCGATGGTGGAGACGGTCGCCCTGGCGGCGATCGCTCTCATCGGGCTGGCATTGCTGCGACGCACCGAGGGCGACGACATCCTGGTCGGATTGGGGAAGGGGACCGCTCCGCGGCGCCGCATCCTGCGGCGCCCGCTGGTACGCACCGGGACCACCATCGTGGGCTGGGGCCTCGCGATGCTGTTGCTGTTGCCCCACCTCACGCTGATCCTCGTGTCGCTCGTGCCGTATGCGACCTGGACAACCGAGACGCTGCCGCCGGTGCTGAGTCTCGTGAACTACCGGCGCCTGCTCGCGGAGCCGGAGCGGTTGGAGCCGCTCGTGAACTCTCTTTGGATGGCGGCGGCGAGCACCCTGGCCGCGGTCGCGATCGCGCTCGCCGCGGGGTGGCTCGTCGTGCGGCGCCGAGCCCCGCTGCGCCGCATGATCGAAGGCCTGCTGGCGCTGCCATGGGCGCTGCCGGGTACGGTGTTCGCGGTGGCGCTCGCCACGGCGTTCAGCGTCTCGGCTCCGTTGCAACTGCGCTGGGTGCTGGTCGGCACGATCGTGATCCTGCCGCTCGCCTATCTGGTGCGAAATCTCCCGGTGACGGGGCGGGCGATTCTCGCCGGGTACCGTCAACTCGATCCCGCGCTCGAGGAAGCGGCGGCGAGCCTCGGCGCGGGGGCGTGGCGGACGCTGGGACGTGTGACCCTGCCGCAGCTCAAACCGGCGCTGGCCGCGGGCGCGAGTCTCGCGTTCGTGGCGGCCCTGGGGGATTTCGTCACGTCGATCATCCTGTACACGTATCGCAACCGCCCCATCGCGATGGAGATCAACGCCGCGCTGCGGGTCAACGAAATGGGGGTCGCCGCGGCGTTCGGGGTGGTGCTGATGGTGGTCAGCGCCGTGGTGCTGGGGATCGGGGCGAGACGATGAAGCGGCTGTGGGTGCTCATCGCCGTGTGCTTCGTGGACATGATCGGCCTGATGATCATCGCGCCGTTGCTCACTCCATACGCACGCCGCTTCGGGGCCGCGGACTGGATCGTCGGGCTGTTGTTCTCAGCGTTCGCCATCGCGCAGCTCGTTTCCTCCCCCATCTGGGGGCGCGTCTCGGACCGCTACGGGCGACGCCCGGTGTTGCTCGTCGGCCTCGGGGGGTCCGCCATCGCCTACGTCATCTTCGGATTTGCCAATACCCTGTGGCTACTTTTTTTCTGTCGCATCGTGCAAGGGTTGGGCGGGGGCACGACGGGCGTCGCGCAAGCCTATGTCGCCGACACGATGGAGCCCGCCGAGCGCGCCAAGGCGCTGGGGTGGCTCTCGGCGGCGACGAGTGCTGGCGTAAGCATCGGCGCGGTCATCGGCGCCCTCGCCCGCAATTTTGGGGTCGCGGCGCCCGGACTCGTCGCGGCCGGACTGGTGCTCATCAACATGGTGTTCGCGTGGAAGTGGCTTCCCGAATCCCGGGTGCCCGTCCCGCACGTTGCCCCGGGTGGTGCGTCCCTGCCACCCAAGACGCCTCGCCCGATCGCGCACGCCTTGTGGGAGGTGATCCGCCACCCGGGGCGCCCCGTCTCGCAGATGATCTGGATCTACGCCGTGGGCATGCTCGCGCTCAACTCGGTCATCGGCGTGATGTCGCTGTACCTTATCGACAATTTTGGGTTCACCGAAAGGAATCTGGGCTACGTCTTCACCGTGTTCAGCGTGGTCGGGGTGGTATTGCGGATCGGCCCGGTCGGATGGGTGAACGCCCGGTTCGGTGAAGTGCGCACGCTGCGGCTCGGCGCGACGCTGATGGTGCTCGGACTCACGCTGCTCCCGTTCCCGAAGATCTTCTCCGTGTTCGTCGTGTGCCTGCTCCTGGTGCCGGCCGGGACAGCGTTCCTGTTCCCCGCTACTTCGTCCCTCGTGAGCCAGCGCACCGACCGGCACGAGCTCGGGCTCACGATGGGCGTACAGCAGACGTTTCGCGGGATCATGGCCATTGTCGGTCCCATCGGGGCGACGCTCGTGTACGAGACTCTGGGCCACGGCGTGCCGTTTTGGATCGCGGCGGGCACGATGGCCGTTGCGCTGATGCTCTCCTCGCAGGTGCGTCACGCACCGGTCGCGGAACTCGCCTAGACAGTTAGTTTTGGGAATGCCTATGACGCTCGCCATCGCGCTCGCCGCGGCGTTCCTGTGGCCCGGTGCGGTCCCCGCGCCCATCAAGCCCAGGCTGGTCGTCGTCATCACCGTCGATCAGCTCCGTCCCGACTACCTCCCCCGCTGGAGGGGACAGCTCACCGAGGGTTTCGCGGTCCTGCAGGTCGAAGGTGCCGTGTTCACCAACGCCTTCCAGGATCACGCGGTGACCGAGACCGCGCCCGGCCACTCCACTGTATTGTCGGGGCGCTGGCCGTCGCATACCGGGATCATCACCAACACGCTCGGCGTGGGCGACTCGACCGTGTCGCTGGTGGAGACGGGAGGCGCCGGGGCGTCGCCGCGGCGGTTCCGCGGCACGGCCTTTTTCGACTGGCTCCACGCCGCCGATAGCGCCAGCCGCGCGTTGTCGGTTTCCCGCAAGGATCGCGCGGCGATCCTGCCGATCGGCTCGTCGCGCCAAAATGTGTACTGGTACCAGAGCGGGATGTTCACGACAAGCACCTACTACCGGGACTCGCTACCGCCGTGGGTGCGGGCCTTCAACGCCCTCCGCATCCCGTTCAAGTCGGCGGGGCGGGAGTTCGGCTTGCTGCTGCCGGATAGCGCCTACGCCGAGCCAGACAGCGCCACGTGGGAAAACGGCGGCCACGACGTCATGTTCCCGCATCGGCTGCCGACCGACAGTGCGCGAGCCGCGAACGCGTACGCGGGGTCGCCCCCGATGGACTCGCTCATCCTCGCGTTCGCCCTGGCGGGCGCCGATGCGATGAAGTTGGGCAAGGGGAACACGACGGATCTGCTCTCGGTCGGCCTTTCCACGACCGACGCCATCGGGCACACCTTCGGCCCCGACTCACGCGAGCTCCACGATCAGGTGCTGCGCTTGGACCGCTACCTCGGGTGGTTCCTCGAGCGGTTGTTCGCCCGCTACGGTCGCGACAAGCTGCTCGTCGTGCTCACGGCCGACCACGGCGTGACGCCGTTTCCGGAGCACTCGCGCGCGCACGGGCACCCCGACGCGCGCTGGGTCAACATCGATACGCTGGTGGCTGCCACCAATCAGCAACTCGATCGGATGACGGTCGCGGCGGCGCCGCGCCAATGGCTGGACTTCGATACCGGATTGCTATTCCTGCGGGATAACGGCCGCCTGGCGGCGACCGGCGTGCGAACCGACAGCGTCCTGGCCGACGTCGCGACTCGCATCCGCGCCGTTCCCGGTGTCGCGCGCGTCGATCTGCCTGCCGACCGCGCCGCCGCCGATACGGCGGCCGATCCGGTGGCGCGGCGCTGGTTGCACCAGCTCGTTCCGGACGCCGGCGTGGTACTCGTGGTCACACTGGCGGAGTGGAACGCGTGGTCGTACAGCGGCGGGATCGCCTACGCAGCACATGGACAGCCATCGGACCTCGACGCCCACGTTCCGCTGATCTTCTGGGGCAAGGGCGTACGGGCGGGAGTCTACGGATCGCGAGCGGCGACAGTGGACATCGCGCCGACCCTGGCGCGGCTGCTGGGGCTCGCGCCGCTGTCCATTCCGGACGGCCGCGTGCTCACGGAGGCGTTCGCGCGCTGATACCCAACCAGTCTCTCAGCGCACCTCGAACGTCAGGGTCGCCCACTTCGATTCGTAGTCGACCCCACGCCCGGTCGTCGGCTCCATGTGGATGAACTTGATGTACCACCTGCCGGGCGAGTCCAGGACGAATCGGACCACCCCGTCGTCATCGCTGCGCGCCCGAGTCTCCGGTTTTTGTCGTCCGTCGTGTTCACCTCCCGCGATCACGAGCTGGCGAATGGCGGGCGTCCCTTCGACCAGGCAACGGAGCGCAACGGTATCCCCGACGTGGAGGCCGTAGGGATTCGCCAGAGGTACGATCTCGGCTGGGTACCCGAGGCGGGTCCCAAACGCATCAGTCCGCGTCTCGCCTACCTGGACGATCGCTTTCACGTGTTTGTGGTAGCGCTCCCGTGCGGGGTGGGTGAGCTCACCCCGGCTCGAGCGTAGCTCGAGAATGTCCGGGATCCCATCGTGTTCGAGGTAGCCGTTGAACTCCTCGGCCGAGAGCGTGAGCTCCCGCGGACCCAGCGACGCCCCGATGACATATGTCCCGGGTGCACCGGTGCGGAGGTGCAGCCATGTCGAATCACCCGACGGCATCCAGGCGGCTCGAGGGAGGGAGCGGCGCTCGATGGGACCGACCATGCTCAGGTCCGCGAGTCGATCGGGGGCCACCGGAGCCTCGCTTCGGATGAACGAGCCGTTCAGCACGAGGACGCGAAGGGGTGCCTCGGGTGGGACGAAGTAGGTCTCGAGCTTGAGGAACAAGTCGTGGGCGACCAACACGGTCGCGGTGGTCAGCGTCAAGACGAGCGCGCCTCCCAATGGTCTCCGCATGATCCCTCCTTTGCGTCCACAAGGTAGCATGCCGATTGACCGTGGCGACCTGTGGACCCAGCGCGTCCTGGCGAAGTCGATTTGGTCCTCACCGCATGGTGTTGACCAATGCGTGGGTGGGGTCCTAGGTTTCCCAAGCATGAAGCAAGTTTCACGGCTTCCTCAGGCGACCCTCCCTCCTTCGGGGTACGTTGCGCCACATGACTGCTGAGTGGCGCACCAACGCCTGGCGCACCCTCGCCTGTGTAGTGTTGGCGGTGATGTGGCTGATGGCGAACCAACCCCTCCACGTGAGTGACGGTCGTCCACACTGCGATGGTCCCGATGCGGCCGCCTCCCAGGAGGTCATGGCGGCGCCCGTTCAGACCGGCTGTCAGCATGCGGGCGTGATCTGCCTCGCAGCGACCGGATGCATCATGGGTGCGCCTGCTCTGGTGCCTGCCAGCATGACGCTGCCCGGTTTTCTGACGCCTACGCGCAGCTGCGATGGGCGCCTCACGCCGATTGCCGATCTCTTCCAGTCAGGTCCGCCGACTCCTCCACCCAACAGCTGATCCTCCTCGCCTGCGGGCGATAGCGCGAGGCTGCGGATCGACCGTGGCCTGAACTGGTGCTGACCCCGACGGCCACGTTGGGGTCGAGGAGGATGCAATGAACACCGCGTTGAATACTCGGGCGCTGGCCTTCGCCGGCGCCGCTACTGGCGCCCTCGCGATCCTGGCCTGCTTCACGCTGGGCACGTTGCTCGGACGTCCGGACCCTTGGATGGCGCTGTTCGTAGGGTCGGGCCCGACGCTTGGGGGATGGCTGATCGGCATCGCCGAAGGAGCTCTCGTCGGCCTGTTCGAGGGTACCCTGATCGGCGTTTTCTACAACTACTTCGCCACGCCCGTCCGGGGCCAGGCCTGAGGTCCCCGTGAACGGTCATCTCAGGCCAGTGAGCGCGACCGCGTTGCTCGTCGCGTTGCTGACGAGCGGCGTGGCCGCTCAGGCGGCCCCTTCCGACACGTTGCGGTTATTGGACGCCTTGCAAGCGGCGCTCGCGACCAACCCGATGCTCCAAGCTGCACGCCTCTCGGCGGTGGCGGCGGCGGAGCGGGTCGGCCCGGCGGGCGCGCTTCCCGATCCCCAGCTTCAGTTCGCGCTGATGAACCGGATGGTGTCGGAGTTCGGTTCGACCATGGATCCCATGACCATGAACCAGGTCCAGCTCATGCAGATGCTGCCCTGGCCGGGAAAGCTGGGCGGCGCACGCGCCGCCGCCCGGCACCGCGCTGCGGCCGCCACTGCCGACGCGGAGGAGCAGTCGCGCATGCTCGCGGCGCAGGTTCGCATGACCTACTACGACGTCGCCTACATGGACCGCGCCCTCCACGTGATGCTGGGAACCCAGGCTTTGCTAAGAGACTTCCGCGATGTCAGCACGACCATGTACGCCGTCGGGTCCGCGCTGCAGCAGGACGTGCTGCGCGCCCAGGTCGAGGTCGCGCGGATGGCCGAAGAGATCACCCGCATGAGACAGGAACGGGTCGCTGCGGTGGCGCGCCTCAACGCGCTGCTGGGCCGCGAGGCGATGAGTTCCGTCGAGGCGCTCGAGCTGCCCGAGCCGGCCGGCCGGCTCCCCGAGGTCGAATCGCTCATCGCCCGAGCCCTCGATACGCGCCCCGCGCTGCGCGCCGGAACGGAACGTGTGGCGGCCGCAGATGCCGCTCTCAGAGCGACGCGCCGCGAGCTCTACCCCGACCTGCAAATCGGTGTCGCCTACCAGGCACGCCCCGCGTTCGAGGACATGATGAGCATCATGATCGGAGTGAATCTCCCGCTCTTCGCAGGCTCGAAACAACTCGCGATGCGTCGGGAGATGGCCGCCATGCGGACCATGTCGCAGGCGGAGCTCACGAATCTCCGTAACGAGACGACCGCCCGGATCATTGAGCTGCGGGCGCGCGCCGCGCGGGATCAGAACCTCGCCCATCTGTATCGGACCAGCATCGTGCCGCAGGCCCGTGCCGCCGTGCAGGCGGCGCTCGCGAGCTACCGCGTCGGGCGCGTGAGCTTCATGCAGCTGGTTGACAATCAAATGACCGTGAACGGCTACGAGGCCGAGACTTACCGCCTCATCGCCGATTACCACCAGGCCGTGGGGGAGCTTGAAGCCCTGGTGGGCCAACCGCTGGAGGAACAGCCATGAACCGGATCGTGCCGCTGCTCATCCTTCCGATCCTGGCGCTGCCCGGCTGCCGGAGCAAATCCCCCGCCGACGGGATGGCGGGCATGACGGCGGAAGAGCACGCTCGGATGGGCGCCGCCGCTCCAGCCGCGAGCGACACGGGCATGACGTCAGGGCGTGAACCCGTGCACCTGAGCGTGGCCCAAGCTCGGGCGATCGGGGTCACCTACGCGGTGGTTGAGCGCGGAGGAATCGCGCGCACCGTGCGCACGGTGGGGCTAATCGTACCGGCCGAATCCCGATTGTCGGACGTGACGACCAAGATCGACGGTTTCGTGGACAGCCTGTTCGTCGACGCGACCGGGATGCCGGTCCGTCAGGGCCAGCCGCTGCTCCTGCTGTACAGCCCGATGCTCGTGGCGGCGCAGGAAGAGCTGCTCACCGCCAAGCGACTGGCGGTCTCCGTCGACTCGGGCGACGGCGATGCCTGGCGCAACGCACAGGCCCTGCTCGCCGCCGCGCGCCGCCGGCTCATGTACTGGGACATCTCGCCCGATCAGATCGATCGGCTGGAGCGGACTGCCGAAGTCACCAAGACGCTCGCTCTGCGGGCGCCGACGAACGGCGTGGTGCTCGAGAAGATGGTGGTCGCGGGTCAAGCGGTGATGGTCGGGATGAAGCTGTACCGGCTCGCAGACCTGTCCTCCGTGTGGATCGAGGGCGACGTGTTCGAGCAGGACCTGGCCCTGATCCGGGTCGGCGCGACGGCGCGGGTGGGGCTCGCTGCCTACCCGGGCCGCCGCTTTTCGGGGCGCGTGACCTTCATTGGGCCCGTGGTGGACCCGCAGAGCCGGGCTGGCCGGGTGCGGGTGGTGCTGTCGAACCCCGACGGCGTGCTCAAGCCGGGGATGTATGCGACGCTGCTGTTCGACGCCCGGCTCGACGCCGCGGCGCTCAGCGTTCCCGCTGAGGCGGTAGTCATGACCGGCGAGCGGAATCTGGTGTTCGTTGTCGGGCCTGACGGCGCCCTCACCCCGCGCGAGGTGACGCTGGGGGTGCGCGCGGGAGAACGATTCCAGATCCTGGCCGGCGTCACGGAGGGTGAGCGGATCGTTGCCTCCTCCAACTTCCTGGTAGACGCGGAATCGCGACTCACGGCCGGCAAAGGCATGCCCGCGATGCCGGGGATGAACATGGAGCAGGAAAAGACCCGGCCATGATCGCCAATGTCATCGCGTGGTCCCTGCGCAACCGCTTCCTCGTGGGGCTCGCCACGTTCGCGCTAGTCATCGCCGGCATCTGGGCCGTGGGCACCACCCCGATCGATGCTTACCCGGATCTCTCAGACGTGCAGGTGGTGATCCAAACGGAGTTCAGCGAGCAGGCGCCGCAGATCGTGGAGGATCAAGTCACCTATCCCATCGCTTCGGAGATGCTCAAGGTCCCTGGTTCTCGCGTCGTACGGGCCTACTCCTTTTTCGGGCTGTCGCTCGTGTACGTCCTGTTCGAGGACGGCACGGACCTCTACTGGGCGCGCTCACGCGTGCTCGAGTACATGAACGGACTGCGGCAACGGTTGCCGCAAGGTGTTGAGCCGACGCTTGGCCCCGACGCGACCGGCGTGGGCTGGGTGTTCGAGTACGTGCTCGAGAGCGACTCGCTCGACCTGGGCGAGCTCCGGACGCTCCAGGATTGGTACATCCGCTACCAGCTCACGGCACTCCCGGGCGTCTCCGAGGTCGCAAGCCTGGGCGGGTACGTCAAGCAGTACCAGGTGGAGGTCGATCCCGAGAGGCTGCGCGCGTTCGGGATTCCCGTGATGCGTGTGGTGGAGGCGATCGGAACTCACAACGCGGACGTGGGCGCGCGCGTGATCGAGATGGGGGGCCGAGAGTACATGATTCGCGGCCTCGGCTACCTCCGCTCCGTGGCCGACATTGAGGACGTGGCGGTCGGGAGCACGATGTCCGGCACGCCGATCCGGGTGGCGGACATCGCCACGGTGCGGGTGGGTCCCGCGCCGAGGCGAGGCGCGGCCGACCTCGACGGGCGCGGCGAGGTGGTCGCCGGCATCGTGATCATGCGGTTTGGCGGCGACGCCCTGAAGACGATCGAAGCCATCAAGACGCGAGTCGCCGAGATCCAGCGCACGCTTCCAGCCGGCGTGCGGCTCGTGCCCGTGTACGACCGCTCGGACCTGATCCATCGGGCGATCAACAACCTGAACCGAACGTTGATCGAGGAATCGCTCATCGTCGCGCTCGTCTCGATCGTGTTCCTGCTGCATTTTCGCTCGGCGCTGGTCGCCATCGTCACGCTGCCGCTCGGCATCCTGATCTCGTTCCTCGTGATGCGCTCGATGGGCGTGGGCGCGAACATCATGAGCCTGGGCGGGATCGCGATCGCGATGGGGGCGATGGTGGATGCGGCGATCGTGATGATCGAGAACATGCACAAGCACCTCGAACACGAGGCGGAGACGCCGACGGGCCGGTCACGTTGGGACATCGTGCGCGACAGCGCCGGGCAGGTTGGTCCCCCGCTCTTCTTCTCGCTGCTGGTCATTACCGTCTCGTTCCTCCCGGTGTTCTCGCTGGAGCAGCAGGAGGGGCGGCTGTTCAAGCCGCTGGCGTTCACGAAGACGTTCGCGATGGCGGGGGCCGCGCTGCTCTCGATCACGCTCGTCCCGGTGCTGATGGGATATCTGGTGCGCGGGCGGATCCGTCCGCAGGAGGCGAACCCGCTCAATCGCTGGCTGATGCACGCCTATCGGCCCGTGATCGCATGGGTGCTGCGGTATCCATGGCGGGTGGTGGCCGGCGCCGCGGTCGTGCTCGGGGCCACGGTGCTCCCGTGGAGCCAGCTCGGCAGCGAGTTCATGCCGCCGCTCGATGAAGGGTCGTTGCTGTTCATGCCGACCACCGTCCCAGGCGTCTCGATCGCACAGGCGCGCGAGATCATGCGCTACCAGGACAGCGTGCTCGCCGCGTTCCCGGAGGTCGCTTCGGTGTTCGGCAAAGTCGGCCGCGCGAACACCGCCACCGACCCAGCACCACTCGATATGTACGAGACGACGGTCGTTCTGAAGCCGCGCAACCGGTGGCGTCCCGGCATGACCACCGAGCGGCTCGTGAGCGAGATGGACCGCGCGGTACGGCTGCCCGGCGTGACCAACGCGTGGACCATGCCGATCAAGAACCGGATCGACATGCTCGCCACCGGCGTCCGGACGCCCGTGGGCGTGAAGGTGTACGGCCCGAACCTCGACACGCTGCAACGGTTGGGCGAGCGCGTCGAGCGCATCCTCCAGGACGTCCCCGGCACGCGCAACGTGTTCGCCGAGCGGAACGTGTCGGGATACTACGTGGACGTGCAGATCGACCGCGCCCAGGCCGCCCGGTTCGGTCTCAACGCCGGCGACTTGCACGACGTGATCATGGCTACGGCGGGCGGCATGACGGCCGCGATCACCGTGGAAGGGCGCGAGCGTTACGATGTCAACGTCCGCTACCCGCGGGAGCTGCGCGACAACGCCGAAAAGCTGGGCGCGATCATGGTGCCCACGATGGCGGGCATCCAAATCCCGCTGGGCCAGATCGCGGCGGTGAGCGTCGTGCAGGGGCCCATGGCCGTGAAGACGGATGACGCGTTCCCTGTGACGACCGTGTACGTGGACATCGAAGGGCGCGATCTCGGCGGATACGTGCGCGACGCGCAGCGCGTCGTGGCCGCGCAATTGACGCTCCCGCCCGGCTACCGCCTGACCTGGAGTGGGCAGTTCGAGTTCATGGAGCGGGTGCGCGAGAAGCTGCAGCTCGTCGTGCCGCTGACCCTTGGCATCATTGTCCTCCTGTTGTACCTCAACTTCCGGAGCGTGGGAGAGACGCTGATCGTCATGCTGGCGCTGCCGTTCGCGCTGGTTGGGGGGATCTGGTCCAACTGGGCGCTGGGCTACAACACGAGCGTCGCGGTGTGGGTCGGATTCATCGCGCTCGCGGGGGTCGCGGCCGAGACGGGCGTCGTCATGCTCGTCTATCTCGACGAGGCATGGAAGGAGAAAGGGGCGCGTGGCGGGAAGCGGTCGCTCGCGGATCTCGTGGCCGCGATCGAAGAAGGCGCCGTGGGACGGATGCGGCCCAAGATGATGACGGTCGTGGCGATCATGGCGGGTCTCGCGCCCATCCTGTGGAGCACGGGGACCGGGTCGGACGTGATGAAACGCATCGCGGCGCCCATGGTGGGTGGGATGATCACGTCGACCATTCTCACGCTTGTGGTGATTCCGGCGATCTACTATCTGTGGCGTAGCTGGCAGCTCGCGCGCATGGCGCCCGACGGCCCCGAACAGGAGTCTGCCGAGACGCCCTGAAGGCCTGTCATCCACCACGCACCCAGAACTCCGCCCTAGTGGTTTTTCGGCCATAACTGTATAATCGGCCCGGAACTGGCTCACGGAGGGGCTGCCACGTGCCCGAGCCCCGAACACCGCAATCCCGCAACGGGGAGGAATCATGCGAGGCAGACTGAGACTGATCGGAATGTTGGCGACCGTCCTGTGGGCGACGCCGGTGACGGCGCAGGTCACGATCGGCGCTGACGCAGCATTCAACAGCGCCTACAACTGGCGCGGGCTCAGTCTCACCAACAAGCCCGTGATCCAGCCCGATCTGTGGCTCAGCGCGTACGGTTTCACCGCCGGTGTCTGGGCCAACATCGAACCCACGAAATATGACGGCGCCACCGATATCAGCGAGACCGGCGGCGCGCGCAGCGGGATCGCCGAAATCGACTACTGGATAGAGTACGGCCGCACCACCGGTAACGTCTCGTGGAAAGCCGGCTGGGTCGCATACACCTACAACAAGAACAACGCCTTCATCAGTAACATCTTCAACACGAGCGAGGTGTACGCCTCCGTCTCGCTCGGGAACCTACCGTTCACCCCGACGCTGGCCGCGTGGTACGATATCGACAACGTCAAGGGACTGTTCATTCAGCCCAGTGTGAGCTATCCCGTCGCCGTGTCGCCTTCGTTTACTGTCAATCTGACGGCAACTGCCGGGATCTCGGCGGGGCAGGAGGTGAACACGAGTAAGCCGACGGAAGCGGCGAATTTCGCCAAGAGCGGCCTCGCTCACGCGGACCTCGGCGCGTCCACGTCTTTTTCCGCCGGGCCAGTGTCGATCGCTCCTCAGTTCCACGTGCAATGGTGCAACGATGATTTCGTGAAGGTCTCTTCGCTTGGCCATACACACACCGTGAAGGTTTGGGGTGGCATCACCCTCAGCTGGTCGCGGGAGCTGGGCGCCACCGCGTCGGAATAGTCGTCGGCGCGTGCACACGCGACGGGCCCGCTCTCCGGAGCGGGCCCGTTGTCTTTCTCACGCTTGCCGAGGGCGGGGCCGGGTGTATTGTCTCTTCCCCATCGCCCCGAAGTGGCCGTCCCACCCTGATCGGACAGGAGGCTGTATGGCGGACCGCACGCAGACGCGTGACGAGCTCATCCAGCAGGATATCCGCGACCTGCACAAGATGGGTTACGCCCAGCAACTGTTCCGCGAAATGGGTGGCTTCTCGAATTTCGCCATCTCGTTCTCGATCATCTCGATCCTCACCGGCGCCATCCTGCTGTACGGGTACGGTCTCAAGTTCGCGGGTCCGGTCATCAATACCGTCGGCTGGCCGCTGGTAAGCGTCTTCACCCTGTGCGTCGCCGCCTCGATGGCCGAGCTCGCCTCGGCGTATCCCACGGCCGGTGGCCTGTATTTTTGGGCGTACCGGCTGGGCGGCAAGACGTGGGCGTGGGTCACCGCCTGGATGAACATGATCGGCCAGATAACGATCACCGCGGGGATCAACATCGCCGCCGCGATCTACATCGTGGGGGCGCTGACGCGGATCTTCGGCCTCTCCCTGAGTACCGACTGGTATTTCTACATCTTCGTGATGGTCCTGATCATGATCCCGCAGGTACTGATCAACGTGTTCGGGATCCGGCTTACCGCCAAGCTGAATGACTTCAGCGTCTACTGGCATATCGCCGGCGTCGCCATCATCGCGGTCCTGCTCACCTTCTTCGGCAAGCACCACAACAGCCTCGGATTCCTGTTCTCGAACGGCACCGTCGTCAACCCCCTGGACGCCGCCTCGGCAGACCTGGGGACCGGGACGCCCGAACCCGCGCTGGTGTTCGGCAACTTCAAGATGGCCTCGCCCCTCTTTGCACTGATCCCGGGGCTCGCCAACCTGTACAGGGCCGCGCCCTTCATGCTCGTGTTCGTTCTGGCCCTGCTGCAGGCTCAGTGGACCTACACCGGCTACGATGCCTCGGCCCACGTCGCGGAGGAGACGATCATGGCCCGCAAGAGCTCCGCCTGGGGCGTGTTTCTCTCGGTGGCGGTATCGGCCGTGGTGGGCTACGTGATGCTGCTGATTCTCACTTGGACCATCCCGAACGGCGATGTCGCCAGCACCGCCAACGACGCCTACCCGGTGCTGTACATCGTATACAACAACCTCGGCACGTTCTTCGCCAACGTGATCGCGGTCATCATCGGCGTGGCGATGTGGCTCTGCGGCCTGTCGTCCATCACTTCGATGGGTCGCATGTGGTTCGCATTCGCGCGCGACGGCGGCATGCCGGGGTACACGCTCATCCGGCGGGTAAATCCGAAATACCGCACGCCGATCTGGTCCATCGTGATCACGAGCATCCTGGCGGTGCTCCTCTGCCTCTACGCCGCTGCGTATTTCGTGGTGACCTCGATCAGCGTCATCACCCTGTACCTCGCGTACATGTTCCCCGTGTACCTGAATTGGCGGAACAAGCGGCGCGGGAAGGGCGAGTTCACGACGAAGGACACGGCGCCCTGGAGTCTGGGGAAGTGGGGGCCGCTCGTCAACGTGATCTGCATCGTGTGGTGCGTGTTCCTGGCGGTGATCTTCAGCCTGCCGCCGAACGAGCTGGTGCTGTGGACGATGGTGGCCCTGACCATAGGCCTGTTCCTCTACTGGCAGCTGGATGCCAAGCGGCGCTTCCAGGGACCCACCAAGGCCGACGAGGCGGCGTTGCGTGCGATGGAGCAGCAGGTGGGTGAGACGCACGTCGCCGGCGCATAGCTCGGGATGCGAAACCTGTTGATCGCGGATCGACGCCCGGGCGGCCCGGGCGTCATCCGCGTGATCGAACCGGCCACGGGCGAGCCATTCGAGGAAGTCGCCGCGGCGGGCCCGACCGAGCTCGAGGCGGCGGTCGCCGCCGCCAAGGCGGCGCTGCCCGGTTGGGCGGCCCGCACGGCGGTGGCGCGGGCCGACGTCCTGTTCGCGTTCGCCGATCGGGTGCGCGCCCACGCCGAAGAGCTCGCGGTGCTCGAGGCGCGCAACGTCGGCAAGCCGATCGGCGATGCCCGGTGGGAAGCGAACCACGTGGCCGATACGCTGCGTTACTACGCCGGCGCGGCGGACAAGCACTTTGGCGAAACGATCCCCGTAAAAAGGGGCGGCATCGATATCACGCTGCGCGTGCCGCTCGGCGTGGTGGGATTGATCGTGCCGTGGAACTTCCCGATGGTGATCGCTACCTGGAAAATCGCTCCAGCGCTGGCCTGCGGGAACACGGTCGTGCTGAAGCCCGCGAGTCTCACCCCCCTCAGCGCACTGCGCCTGGGCGAGCTGGCGCTCGAGGCGGGCGTGCCGCCCGGTGTGCTGAACGTCGTGCCGGGACCGGGCGCGGCCGTCGGGGCCGCGCTGTCGTCCCACCCCGATGTCGCCAAGATCGGCTTTACGGGGGAAACCGCCACCGGGCGCGCGATCATGGCCGCCGCGGCGCAGACGATCAAGCGCGTGTCGCTCGAGCTGGGGGGCAAGTCCCCGTGCGTCGTGTTTGGCGACGTGGACGTGGGGCAGGCGGCCGGCGAGGCGGCGGCCTCGGTGTTCGCCAACGCGGGGCAGGACTGCTGTGCCCGCTCGCGCACCATCGTCGAGCGCACGATCTATCCGGCGTTCGTGGAGGCGATGCGCGCGGCGGCCGAGCGGACCGTCGTGGGGAACCCACTCGACGAGCAGACGCAGATGGGCCCGGTGATCTCCACCAGCCAGCGCGAGGTCACCGAGCGATATCTCGCGCTGGGGAAGCAGGAAGGCGCGCGCCTCGTGTGCGGCGGCGAGCGAATCGCGGGACCGGGCTACTTCCTGCGGCCGGCCGTGTTTGCCGACGCGCGGCCGGGGATGCGCATCGTGGATGAAGAGATCTTCGGTCCGGTGGCGTCGGTCATTCCGTTCGACACCGAGGACGAGGCCGTCGCGATCGCCAACGACACGATCTACGGGTTGTCGGGGTCGCTCTGGACCAACGATCTGAAACGCGGTCTGCGCGTGGCCCGCGCCCTGGAGACCGGCGTGCTGTCGGTCAACTCATCGTCCAGCGTGCACCTCCAGGGGCCCTTCGGCGGGTTCAAGCAGTCGGGCTTGGGGCGGGAGTTGGGCATGCACGCGCTCGATCACTACTCCGAAATCAAGAACATCTACTTCGAGACAGCGCCATGAAGAACATCAGTCTCGCCGACCTGCGACGCATGATCGAGCTGGGCACGATCGACACGGTGCTCGCCGTGTTCCCCGACCAGCAAGGACGGCTCACCGGCAAGCGCTACACCGGCCGTACCTACGTCACCCAGGCGCACGAAGGATGGGAGGGGTGTGACTACCTGCTCGGCTGCGATATCGAGAACGAGCCGTTGCCGGGGTACGCCCTGTTTTCCTGGGACCGGGGATATGGCGACTTCACGATCCGCCCCGATCACTCGACCCTCGTCGTGATTCCCTGGCTCGACAAGACGGCGCTGGTGCTGGGCGACGTCGAAGGCAAGGACCACAAGGCGCTGCCGGTCGCCCCGCGCCAGGTGTTGCAGGCGCAGGTGCAGCGGGCCGCCGACCTCGGGCTGACAATTCGCGTGGCCTCCGAGCTCGAGTTCTATCTCTTCAACGACACCTACGAGCAGGCGTTCGACAAGGGCTTCCGTGGACTCGACACCATCGGCCGCTACATCGAGGACTATCACATCCTCCAGACGACGAAGGAAGAACGGATCATGCAGGCGCTACGGCGTCACATGGACGCTATCGGCCTCGACGTCGAGAACTCGAAGGGCGAATGGGGGCCGGGGCAGGAAGAGCTGAACCTGGCGCACCAGGAGCCGGTGCTGATGGCCGATCACCACGTCATCTTCAAGCACGGCATCAAGGAAGTCGCGGCGCTGATGGGGAAGTCGATCACCTTCATGGCAAAATGGAACACGGGCCTCGCCGGCAGCTCGTTCCACCTGCACAGCTCGATCTGGGACGCCAAAACCGGCGAGCCGGTGGGCTACGACGAGTCTGGGCCGGCGCACATGTCGCCACAGCTCCAGCAATGGGTGGCGGGGCAGCTCGCCTGCGGCCGCGACTTCAGCGTGTTCTACGCGCCATACGTGAACAGCTACCGCCGCTACATGGCGGGGACGTTCGCGCCGACGCGGCTCGTGGCCGGCGTAGACAACCGCACCTGCGGACTCCGCCTCGTGGGCCACTCACCCAAGGCGATCCGCGTCGAGAACCGTTGCCCGGGCGCCGACGCCAACCCCTACCTCGCCTTTGCGGCGGCGATTGCGGCGGGCATCTACGGCGTCACCCATGGCCTCGCGTTCGAGGGGATCTACTCCGGGGACGCCTATCGCGATCCCAAGGTGCGCGAGGTGCCGAAATCGCTGTACGAGGCCACACGGTTGCTCGAGGAATCGACCATCGCTCGGGAAGCGTTCGGGGACGTGGTGGTGGATCACTATGTGAACACGGCGCGGCAGGAGCAGATGGTGTACGATCGCAGGGTGACCGACGTGGATCTGCTTCGCAATTTTGAGAGAGCGTGAATGACAGCAGGCGCCATCGGCTTTCGGCTGTCGGCAGTCAGCTAGGCCGATGGCCGAGAGCCGATTGCCGAGAGCGCCTTCCGGATCGGAGAAACCATGGGCCGTCTCGATAGCAAAGTCGCCGTCATCACCGGCTCCGGCGCGGGACTGGGCGCCGAAGCCGCTCGCCTATTCGCGCGGGAGGGGGCGGCGGTCGTCGTAAACGACGTCAACACCGCGGCGGGGGAGCAGGTCGCGGCCGAGATCCGCGCGGCGGGCGGATCGGCGCAGTTCATCGCCGGCGACGTGCGCTCGACACTCGAGGTCGAGCGGCTCTACGCCGAGGCGAAGCGGGCGTTCGGGAAGGTCAACGTGCTGTACAACAACGCCGGGGTGTCGCCGGCCGACGACGACGGCGTGGCGAACACCAGCGACGAGATCTGGGATCTCGTGCTCGACATCAACGTGAAGGGTGTGGCGCGCTGTTGCCGCGCGGGGATTCCACATCTGCGGGACGCGGGTGGCGGGTCGATCATCAACGTCGCGAGCTTCGTGGCGACCCTCGGCGCCGCCACACCGCAGATCGCCTACACGGCGTCCAAGGGCGCCGTGCTGGCCATGACGCGGGAGATCGCCATCATCCATGCGCGGGAGAATATCCGGGCGAACGCGTTGTCGCCCGGCCCGGTGCGGACGGCACTGCTCGACAAATTCCTCTCGACGGAGGAAAAACGGCAGCGCCGCCTGGTACATATCCCCATGGGCCGGTTTGGTGAGGCCCGGGAGATCGCGCAAGCGGCGCTGTTTCTCGCCTCCGACGAATCGTCCTACATCACGGGAGCGGATTTCCGCGTCGACGGGGGGATCACGGCGGCGTATGTCACCCCCGAAGGCCCACCTCACCCGCGCTAGCCTAGGCGGCCAGGATCCGCAACCGTTCTTTCACCGGCCGGTCCATGGTCATCTGCCGCACTTTCCATGGCATCCCGGCCGCCGGCAACCGGTCCAGGAACGGGTCCGGATCGAACTGCTCCGGCGACATCACGCCGCTGCCCTGCCACACGCCCTCGGCGATCAGCTCCGCTGCCACAACGGGCGGGATGCCGGTCTGATATGCCGTCGCCTGCACGCCCAGCTCCGCGAACGCCCGCTCGTGGTCCGCCACGGAATACACATAGAATGCTTTCATTTCGCCGTTCTGGAATCCCTTCCCCAGTGTTCCGACGCAGCTCCGGCCGGTCAGCTTGCCGGCAAGATCGGCCGGCTTGGGGAGCAGGGAGACCACCAGGTTGCGTGGCACGACTTCCACGCCGTCGACCGGCACCGCCACTTTGCGCGACAGCCCCGTTCGATGCAGCACGCGCAGGGTTTCAAACGTGTCGTCCGACAGGGTGAACTTGAAGTCCGCCGTCGTCAGGCCGGGGATGAACCGTGCGAACGTGGTCACTTCCTCGTGATCGACGTAGTAGCAGGTCAATGGCCCAATCTCCGGAAACTCGAAGCGCTCGCCACCCGTCAACGGCTCGGCGAGGCCCAGCCGTCCCTCACGAAATACCGTGGGTGGGCAGAGGCACTCGTCGATGAACACCCACGGACTGAACGACGCTACCATGCCGCCCGGACCTCCATACACCGCGTCGTCTCCGTCCCGGACATGGAGTGCCGTCACCTCTTCGAGCAGGTGCTTGGCGATATGGGCCGCGTACACGTTCGAGGTGCCGGGATCCGCCCCCATG
This sequence comes from uncultured Gemmatimonadaceae bacterium, assembly GCA_964596925.1. Taxonomy (GTDB): domain Bacteria; phylum Gemmatimonadota; class Gemmatimonadetes; order Gemmatimonadales; family GWC2-71-9; genus DASTHG01. The sequence goes on from CAZQWQ010000024.1 coordinate 152,620, forward strand.
CCGAGCAGGGCGAGGCGACCTCGGGCGCGAAACGCGGTGTCCAGGGCGAACTGATCTTCCAGCTTGGGGATGCCGTCCGCTTCCGTACCGCCGCTGGCCAGATCGATGTAGTCCACGCCCGCCTCGAGGCAGGCGCGCATCACGATCAGGTTGGTGGCGGGTAACGCGGCGTTCAGCACCAGGGAGGTCCCGGTCTCTCGAATCGCCTGGACGACCAGCTCCTCGCGGGAGGCATCGAGCGTGATGGCGCGCACGCGCGGGTCGTTTATGCGATCGGCCAGCGCCTGCGCGCGCCCAGCAACGGCGTCCGCGATGACGACCTGGCGAAACACGGGTTGGCGAGCAAACCTGAGTGCGGACACGGTCCCCACCGCGCCGGCACCGATCACGAGGACTTGCATTGACTCCTCAAGCGTTGTCAGCGGCTCACGGTCCGGTCACCAAGGGCTTCCGACCCTTGGCTCCCTCGCCCCCGGCCGCAGTATGGGGGTGGCGGCTCTAGGGGAAGGTCAGCCGCCAGGACGCCCGCCCGCGGGAAGGTTGGGGGGGCTGACCCAAGGTAGCCTGGGGGGTCACAACGTCGGCAACCCCCCATGGATAAGTCATTGCTAGTAACTAGTTTGATGTACTATCGGCTGATCTTGAGCGTAGGCAAAACTGTCGAGATACTAGACAGTTGATGGAGGCCGGCAACGCTTCTGGGGCGCCGAAGCCCCGAAGAAAGTCCGAAAGTCGAGAAAGCTCGAAGAACGCGGGGCGAGCCGCGCGGGCATCAGCTGTACCAGCCGATCGGTTTCTCGTCGAGGTTGATGTAGACCTGCTTCGTCTCCAGGTATTCCTCCAGGCCCCACCGGCCCAGCTCGCGGCCGAATCCGGACATCTTGTAGCCGCCCCACGGCGCTTCGACGTAGGTCGGCTGCATGTGGTTCACCCAAATGATGCCGGCCTCGAGGTTTTTCACCACCCGCATCGCCTTGAAGATGTCGCGAGTCCACACCGCGGCGGCGAGGCCGTAGCTCGAATCGTTGGCGATCCGCAAGGCGTCCGCCTCGTCCTTGAACGGGATCACGCTCATCACCGGACCGAAGATCTCCTCGCGCGCGATCCGCGCCGAGTTGTCCACGTCATAGAAGATCGTGGGCTCGACGAAATATCCTTTGCCGTGCGCCGCCACCTTGCCGCCGCCCGCGGCCAGCTTGGCCTCCTGCTGGCCCACCGCCTGGTAGCTGACGACGCGGTCGTACTGCTCTTTGCTCACGAGCGGGCCCATGTTGTACTGCCGGTCGAGCCCGGGGCCGACACGGATCTTCTTCGCCTTCTCGGCCGCCGCGTCGACGAACCGTTTGTAGATCGACCGCTCGACCAACACGCGGCTTCCGGCGGAGCACACCTCTCCCTGGTTGATGAAGCAGCCGAACAAGGCACCGTCCACCGCGTTCTCGAAATCCGAGTCCGCGAAGAAGATGTTGGGCGACTTGCCGCCCAGCTCGAGGGTCACGCGCTTCAGCGTGTCGGCCGCATTCTTCATGATGAGCTTCCCGACCGCCTGGCTGCCCGTGAACGCGATCTTGTTGACGTCGGGGTGCGCCACGATCGGCCCGCCCGCTTCGGGGCCGTCCCCCGTGACGATGTTGACGACGCCTTTCGGCAGGCCGACGGCATCGAAATCCTTCGCCAGCTCGAGGATGGAGAGCGGCGTCTGCTCGGCGGGTTTGAGTACGCACGCGCAGCCCGCGGCGAGCGCCGGCGCGAGCTTCCAGGCGGCCATCAGGAGCGGATAGTTCCACGGGATGATCTGTCCTGCGACCCCGACCGGCTCCTTCATGGCCAGGGCCAGCGCTTGCGCCGGGACGGGTAGGACCTCGCCATGAATCTTGGTGGCGAGTCCGCCATAGTACTCGAAGCAGGTGGCGGTGTCGTCAACGTCGTACTCCGACTCGACGATCGGTTTCCCGTTGTTGCGCGTTTCGATTTCGGCCAGCTCCGCCTTGCGGGCGCGCAGCCGCTCCGCCAGTCGCAACAGCACCCGGCCGCGCTCCTGCGCGGTTGTCTCCTTCCAGCTGTCCCGAAACGCCGCGCGCGCGGCCTTGACCGCCCGGTCGATGTCCGCGGCCCCGGCCGCGGGCACCTTCGCGATCACCTGCTCGGTCGCCGGGTCGATCACGTCCATTTGCTGCCCGGACGCGGCGGCGACCCATTCTCCGCCGATGAACATCTGGTACGATTGCACGGTCATGCTCGCGCTCCTTCGGGATCGCGCATCAAGCGCGCCCAGATGACGATGACGATCACGGACACGATGAAGATAATCGTGGAAATGGCGTTGACTTCCGGCGTGATCCCGAGCCGCAGCCGCCCCCAGATTTCGAGTGGGATGGTGTTCTGCCGTCCGATGAGAAAATAGGTGACGGCGATCTCGTCCAGGCTCAACGTGAACACCAACAGCCCCGCGCCAAGCACGGCGGTCCTGATGTTGGGCAACGTGACATACCAGAAGGTCTGCCAACCGCTGGCGTACAGGTCCATGGATGCTTCCTCCTGGAAGCGGTCCATACGCTGCAGCCGGGCGAAAACCTGCGTCACGACCACCGAGACCAGGGCCGTACCGTGTCCCAGCACCACCGGCCAGCCCGGGATTACCGGGAACCCGCTGGCCGGGCTGAGCCCGATGGCGGTGAAGAAGCTCAGCAGGGCCACGCCGGTGATGATGCCCGGTAGAATGAGGGGCAGTAGCACCAAGCGTTGGAAGAGCGTCTTCCCGGGGAACGAATGCCGGTCGAGCAGGAACGCCCCCGGCACGCCCACCGCGAGTGCGATGATCACGGCCAGCACGGCGAGTTTCACGCTTGCGACGACGGCCCCGATCATCCCGCGATCGTGCCAGAGGACGTTGTACCAATGCAGCGTGCCGAGCTGGAGCGGCCACGCGATGATGCGCGAGTCGTGAAATGAATACATCACGACGACGAGCAGCGGCGCGTAAATGAACACGAAAACGGCGCCGCCACCGATCCACAGGAGGCGGGAAGGCCAGTCCGCCCGGCGTGGGGCGCTCACGCGCGACCCTCCGTGACGACCGCCCCTAAAGCATCGGTTTTCGCCGGGCGCCCGGGTTCGCCCCGGTAGTCGAAACGGCGCTCGAGGGCGTTGGCGAGGGTGAGCAACACAATCACGAGCGCGAGCACTACGACCGACATGGCGGCCCCGAGGGGCCAGTTGTATGCCACTCCGAACAGACTCACCACCACGTTCGACACCATCAGCGCGCTGTCGGGACCGCCCAGAAGCTGTGGGGCCACGAAATCCCCCATGCTGAGGACGAAGGCGAACGTGCTGCCCGCAAGCACTCCGGGGAGCGACAACGGCAGGATGACGTGGAAAAAAGTCTGGATCCGGCTGGCGTACAGGTCTTGCGACGCCTCCTTGAGGCTCACGGGGATCGCCTCGAGCACCGCGTAGATCGGCATCAGGGTGAACGGCGTGTAGATGTGGGTCAGCGCGATGATCACGGCCCACTTGCTGTACAGGAGGAACTCGAGCGGCTCGCGGATCAGCCCGATGTGCGTGAGCAGTCCATTGAGGATCCCCTCCTGGCCCAGCGTGATCTTCCACGCGTAGGCGCGCACCAGATAGCTCACCCACAGCGGAATGATGACCGCCATGTACATCAGATTCTTGTGGCGCTTGACCTTGAACGCGAGCAGATAGGCGAGCGGAAACGCCAGGAGCAAGGACAGGACGGTCACGCTGAACGCGATCTTCGCCGAGTACAGGATCGTGGCAGGATAGACCCACGTACCGAACAGCCGCTCGTAGTTAGCCAGCGTCCACGCGCAGTCCAGTCCACGGCACGGAATCAGGTTGCCGGCGGGGGTGAGGGTGCGAAGCGAATAGATCAGCAGCATCAGGTAGGGGACGAACAGCAGCACCGTCACCCACCCGACGGGCAGCGCGGCCGCCAGCGCCGTGCGCGACCGCGGCCGGCCGCGCAAACGATCCAGCCAGCTGAGCCGAGTGTCCGGGACCGGCAGGGCGGACGTGGACTCGGGGGGGGTCATGCCGCGAGACAGACGCCGCGTGCCACAGGCCAGCCGATTCGCACCTGCTGGCCGGGCGCCACGGCAGTCCCCGTCGGGGCCACATGGAGCACCAGCGTCGTCTCCCCCGCAAGCCGCAGCCGCAACCGGGTCATGGATCCCGCGTAGATCCCCTCCAGGACAGTGCCCACGAGCACATTGTGCCCCCCTCCCAGTGGGGACTCGCCGTCACGCAGGATCGTCATGGCCTCGGGGCGCACCGACAGCCAGACCAGGCTCCCGATGGCGGGGACCGCGCCGGCGGCTTGGACCTGGGCATCGATCGCCTGGCCCTCGACGTCGAGGGTGGCGCGGTCGCCCGCGACGGTCCGCACCCGCGCCGACAGGAGATTTGTTTCGCCGATGAAATCGGCCACGTATTTCGTGGCCGGACGGTCGTAAATCTCCTGGGGTGTGCCGGTCTGCTCGATTTTCCCCGCACGCATCAACGCGATGCGGTTCGACATCGTGAGCGCCTCTTCCTGGTCGTGGGTCACGTACACGAACGTGATGCCGACCTGGGTCTGGAGGTGCTTCAGCTCGAGCTGCATCTCCTTGCGCAGCTTCAGGTCGAGCGCGCCGAGTGGCTCATCGAGTAACAGCACCTTGGGTCGGTTCACCAACGCGCGGGCCAGAGCCACACGCTGTTGTTGCCCGCCCGACAGCTGGCGCGGCGCCCGGCGGGCGAGCTGCTCGAGATGCACCATCTCGAGCACCTGTCCGACCCGCTCGCCGATCTCCGCCTTGGCCACGCGGCGCATCTTGAGCCCGTAGGCCACGTTGTCCCACACGCTCATGTGTGGGAACAGGGCGTAATGCTGAAACACGGTGTTGACGTTGCGCTTGTTGGGCGGGAGCAGGTGGATCGACTGCCCTTCCATCCAGATCTCGCCCGCCGTGGGCTGGTCGAACCCGGCGATCATACGCAGGGTGGTCGTCTTCCCCGAGCCGGAGGCGCCGAGGAGGGTGAGGAACTCCCCGGGCGCAATGGCCAGGGACACGCCGTCCACCGCCACGAAATCGCCGAAGCGCTTCGTCACGGAGCGCAGTTCCACGAGCGCTGCGGTCATCGGCTACGGAAATCCGCGGGGGTGGGAGGGGATGTGCGATCGTGGGAAGTGACGGCCCCTTCCCATATCCACAACCCGCATCCCACACCCGGTTGGTCGAGCTACTGGCCCGCCTTGACCTGGTTCCAGACCTCGGTGTACTTGTCGCGACGCGGGCTCCACTGCCAAAAGTTCACGAGGGTGCCGTAGTCGGCGATGTCGCGTTGCGTCGCCACTTGTTGGGGGGTCATGTAGGTCTTCGCCCCCGGGTTGGCCACGATGTAGTTGGTCACGTCGGCCATCAGCTTCTGCGTGAACGGTTGAGCCGTGTACTCGAGCCACGCGTACGCGGCGTTGAGGTTTTTCGCCCCGCGCGTCATCACCCAGTGGTCGGCCCACGCGGTGGTGCCTTCCTTCGGAATCACCTCGCCGGCTGGGAACCCGGCTGCCCGGAGCTGTGCCGTCACGAGCGGCCATCCCTCGCCCATCACAATCTCGTGGTTCTGGAACAGCTGGATCATGTCGCCCGCCGTCGCCCAGTACTTGCGAACCTGCGGGCGCAGCTGCAGCGCGCGAGCGCGCACTTGGGCCAGCTCGTCGTCCGTGAGGTTGTAGAGGTGCGCTCGGTCGGTCGCGGGATCCATGCCGAGGAACTGGGCGACCATCCACAGGGTCGCGATGTCGTCCTGGAGCGAGACTTTGCCACGGTATTTGGGATCCCATAGCACCGCCCAGGAATCGGGCGCCGGCTTGACCTTGGTTGTGTCGTAGATCAAGGGGTTCGGCCCAAACGCCCAGGGCACACCGAGCACCGTATCGCCGCTTCTCGCCAGCGTCAGGGCGCGGAAGCTTGCCATCAGATCGGCATAGCTCGGCACCCGATTGAGGTCGACGGGCTGGGCCAGCCCGGCCTGGATGATTTGCGTGATGGCGTCGCTCGATGGGGAAATCAGGTCGATCGTTTCGGAGCCGCCCGCGCGCAGCTTGGCCACGAGCTCGTCGCTGGAGGCCATATAGGTCGAATTGAGCTTCACACCACACTGGTCTTCGAACGGCTTAGCGAAACTCGCGTCGGTGTAGCCTTCCCACACCATGAAGTTCAGTTCGCCCCCGATCGGCTGCGGGCACAGCTGCGCGAGATAGGTTTTCGCATCGGCCAAGGCGTCGGCGGTCGGTGTGATGGTGATCTTGGTGACCGCGCCGCCCCCGGCGCCGCCTTCCTTGCCTTTGCAGCCCGTGGTGAAGGGTAGCGCTCCCGCAATCACGAGCGCGATACCACCACGCCAACGTGCGCTGGCCATGGCAATCCTCCTGATGTTTTTTGCGCTGCGATACATCGGACCGGAAATATGCTACACAGCACGCGACCTTACGCAATGCCGGGCATCGGCTAGCTTCCAGCGGCGATGGGCGTCATCCGACTCGCGACCGAGATCCCCGGGCCCGGGAGCCGCGCGGTGATCGAGCGGCGACAACGCGCCGTACCGCGCGGTGTGGCGCTGGCGGCGCCCATCGTCCTCGCTTCGGGCACGAACGCGGTGGTGACGGACGTCGATGGCAACCAGCTCATCGATTTCGCGGGCGGCATCGGCACGCTGAACACCGGGCATCGACACCCGGCGGTGGTCGCGGCTGCCAAGGACCAGCTCGATCGCCTGATCCATTCGTGTTTTCAGGTCGCCGCCTACGAGCCGTACGTGGCGGCCGCCGAGCGCCTCAATGCGCTGGCGCCCGGCGAGTTCCCGAAGAAGACGATGTTTGTGAATTCGGGCGTCGAGGCGGTGGAAAACGCCGTCAAGATCGCCCGGTACCACACCAAGCGGTCCGCCGTGGTGTGCTTCGAGCACGCGTTTCACGGCCGCACGCTGCTCGGCATGACGCTGACGTCCAAGGTGATGCCGTACAAGAAGGGATTCGGGCCGTTCGCCCCTGAGGTGTATCGTCTGCCGTACCCGTACTGCTATCGTTGCGAGGGAGCACGGCCGGACGCCCGCTGCTGTCGCGCCGAGCGCGAGAGCTTCGAGGCGCTCGTCGCCTCCCACGTGGACCCGGACTCGATCGCGGCCGTGCTGGTCGAGCTGCAGCTCGGCGAAGGGGGATTTGTCCCGGCGCCCCCGGAGTTCGTGGCGATGCTCGCGGGGTTCTGCCGCGACCACGGGATCGTGTTGATCGACGACGAGATCCAGACCGGCTTCGGGCGCACCGGCCGGATGTTCGCCGCCGAGCACTATGGGATAGTCCCCGATCTCATCACCACCGCGAAATCGCTCGCAGGTGGCCTGCCGCTGGGGGCCGTCACCGGGCGCGCCGATATCATGGATGCGGCGCACGTCGGGGGGCTGGGTGGCACGTTTGCCGGGAACCCCGTGGCGCTCGCGGCCGCGGTGGCGGTCATGGATACGATGGCGCAAGACCAGGTTGTGACGCGGGCGGCGCGCCTTGGGGAGCGATTGTGCGGGCGGCTTTCCGCGCTCGCGCAACGATTCACGGCGATCGGGGATGTGCGGGGCCTGGGCGCCATGGTCGCGATGGAGCTGGTGTCGGATCGCGAGACCAAGACCCCTGCCAAGGCGCTGGCTGGAACGCTCCAGACGACGTGCCTGCGGCGGGGACTGTTGCTGATCACCGCCGGCACGTTCGGCAACGTGATTCGGATCCTCGTGCCGCTGACCGTGGAAGACGTCGTAGTGGACGAAGGGATGGACGTACTCGAGGCGGCACTCCAGGAAGCGACCGCGGGGTAAACAGGAAATGGCCCAACCCAAGCTCAGCGCCAATCAGGTGCGCCGCATCGACGAGGTGCAGGGGTTCATCACGGCCCTTGCCCACATCAAGAAACTGGTGCTCGAGCTAGAGTCCAGCAAAGCGGCTCGCGTCCCGGTCATCCAGAACCTTTCGAGCCAGATCGCGCGCGAATTGTCCCAGATGCGCCAGCGCGCCATACGGGCGAACATCGGGACCCTGGCGGACGTCGCCGGGTCGCTCTCCCTGGTGGCCGGTCGCTCGCAGGGCCTGCAAATGAAGCTGCGCATGCTGCACGAAGGGCTCGTGAGCCTCGGGTTCCAGCTCGATCACGCCCTCAAGGCCGCATCGACCCCGGAGGAGCCGCGACCCTCACAAATGCAGCAGCCTCCCGAGTGAACGACCGGCCACCCGCCATCCGGTGTGTGGGCCTCGTCAAGCGATACGGTAACGTCACCGCCGTCGGAGGGCTTGATCTGACGGTCCAGGCCGGCGAGTGCTTCGGTTTGCTCGGACCCAACGGGGCCGGGAAAACTACCACCATCGAGATCCTCGAGGGACTGACGCCCGCCGACGCGGGCGATGTCGTAGTGCTGGGGCAGCGCTGGCAGGGCGGCGCGGCCGACCGGCTGTTGCGCGAGCGACTCGGCATTCAGCTCCAGGAGACCAAGCTTCAGGAAAAGTTGACCGTCGAGGAGACGGTGCGGTTGTTCGCGAGTTTCTACGCCCAAGCTCACACCGTGGACGAAGTGCTGGCGTTCGTGGAGCTGGGCGAGAAGCGGGGGGCGTGGTACAGCAAGCTGTCCGGCGGACAGAAACAGCGGCTCGCGGTGGCCTGCGCGCTGGTGAGCAAACCCGAGTTGTTGTTCCTCGACGAGCCGACGACCGGGCTCGACCCCCAGTCCCGGCGCCAACTGTGGGACGTCATCGCGCGGTTTCGGGCGGCGGGCAATTCGGTCCTGCTCACCACACACTACATGGAAGAAGCCGAGCGACTCTGCGACCGCGTCGCGATCATGGATCACGGGGTGATGATCGCGCTGGGGTCACCGCGCGATCTGATCGGCTCACTCGGCGCCGAGCACGTCGTGGAGTACACGATCGCTGGAGACGGCGCGCCGGAGGCGTTGGACGGCGAGCTCCGCGCGCTCCCGGGGGTGCGGGCGGTGCGCACCCGCGAGGGCGTGGCCTCACTCACGGTGGCGGAGCTGCATCGGACGTTGCCCGCGTTGATGGGGCTATTCGAGCGCCGGGGGGTCACGCTCGCGTCGCTCACCACGCACCACGCGACGCTCGAGGATGTCTTCGTGTCCCTCACGGGTCGCCACATCCGCGATGACTGAACGCCCCATCGTCCAACTGACGCTGGCCTCGATCCGGGGGTTCTACCGGGAACCCGAGGCGTTGTTCTGGGTGTTCGGATTCCCGATCGTGCTCGCATTCGCGCTCGGGATCGCGTTCAAGAACCGCGGCCCAGAGGAGTTGCGCGTCGCCGTCGCGCGCGGTCCGGGCGACAGCGTCGCGGCAGCCACGCTCGACGCCGCACCCGGCCTCGCGGCCGTGGTGCTGGACAGCGCGGCGGCCCGAGCCGACCTGCGCACCGGACGCGTCGCGCTCGTGGTGGTGCCGGGCAGTCCGATGGTGTACCGGTATGACTCCACGCGCACGGAGAGCCGTCTCGCCCGGCTGGAAGTGGACGAAGCGCTGCAGCAAGCGCGCGGCCGCGTCGATCCCGTTCTGGTGCTCGACGATCGCGTCACCGAAACCGGGTCACGCTACATCGACTTTCTCATCCCCGGCCTGCTCGGGATGAACTTGATGGGGAGCGGGTTGTGGGGCGTCGGATTCGCGGTCGTGCAGGCCCGCACCAAGGGTCTGCTCAAACGCTTCCTCGCCACTCCGATGAGGAAGAGTCAGTACCTGATGTCGTACATGGTGTCGCGACTCGCGTTTCTCGTGCTCGAGGTGGCGACGCTGGTCGGGTTCGGGTGGGTGATGTTTGACGTCGGGGTCCGGGGGTCGCTGGGGGCTCTCGCGGTGCTCACCGTGGTCGGGGCGTTCTCGTTTGCGGGCTTGGGATTGTTGGTCGCGAGCCGTGCGAAGACGGTTGAAGCCGTCTCGGGCCTGATGAACCTGGTGATGCTCCCGATGTGGATTCTGTCGGGGACGTTTTTCTCCTACGCGCGGTTTCCCGAAGCCATGCAGCCGGTGGTGCAGGCCCTGCCGCTGACGGCGTTGAATGACGCGTTGCGTGGAGTGATGATCGATGGCGCGTCGCTCACTCGCGTGGCCGCACCGCTCGGCGTCGTCGTCGGCTGGGGCGTGGTGAGCTTCGCGGTGGCCTTGAAGATCTTCCGCTGGCGGTAATGGCGCTCCACCCTTGACGCGGGACCCCGCAGCAGGCATACGTGGCGGTGGACTCCTCACCGGAGGCAGTCATGTTCGACACCGTCACGCTGGTTGAATACTACTACGCGCTCGTTCCGGACAAGCCGGGCGAGGGCGCTCGGATCCTCGGTGCGCTGCGCGACGCCGGGGTGAATCTGCTCGCCTTCTCAGGGTTTCCCGAGGGGCGTCGTTCGCAGCTCGACTTCCTCCCCTCTGACGGCGTCGCGTTTCTCGCCGCCGCCAAGGCGGCGAAGGTCAAGGTCAGCCGACCGAAGAAGGCGTTCCTGATCAGCGGCGATGACCGGGTCGGCGCGGTGGCGGAGACCTACGCGCGGCTTGCGGCGGCGAAGATCAATGTGACCGCGTTGGACGCGGTGAGTGCCGGGGCGGGGCGCTTCGGGGCGATCCTGTGGGTGAAGCCGCGCGACGTGAAGAAGGCGGCGGGGGTGCTGGGGGTGGTCAGCCCACTCTGAGCAACGCCAGCATCTTCTTCAAGACGCCGCCGGTCACGTAGTCCAGCGCCTCGCGGAAGGCCCCCGCGGTCTGGAAGCGCTGTTCCGGCGCGCTCGACACCGCCCGTCGCAGGACCTCCTCGAGCTCCCGGGACACGTCGTCCCGCGCGTCGCGCAGCGGCGGCAAGGCGTCGGTCGTCTGTTTGGCAAGAATGGCCTCGGGCGTGGGCCCCTCGAACGGCGGCCGGCCGAGCAGCGCGAAGTAGGCGACGGCGCCGAGCGAATAGAGATCGGCGCGCTGGTCGACGCGCTCGCCGAGCAGTTGCTCCGGCGCCGCGAATTGGGGAGTGCCACTGTGCGAGGACGCGCCGCCAAAGCGGTCGCCCCGCAGGGCCAGCGCCAGACCGAAATCGGTGATGCGCAGCAGCCCGTTCGGTTCGAGCAGCATGTTTTCGGGCTTGATATCGCGGTGCACGAGTCCGAGGCCATGCGCGTGCTCGAGGGCGCCCAGCGCCTCGAACAACATCCGCACGGTCTTCTGCACCGCCAGCGGCCCGTCTTTCTTCGTGATCTGGGCCACGTTGGCGCCGGGGACCAGCTCCATGACGTACCACTGGAGCCCGGCGCGACTCTGGATGTCGTACACACTCACGATGTTGGGATGACGCAACCGCGCCGCGAGCTGGGCCTCGCGGCGGAATCGCTCCATCACCCCGGGATCCGCAGTGAGCCCGGGATGCAGCACCTTGATCGCCACCTCTCGCTCGAGCCCGAGGTCGCGGACCCGGTACACGCGGCCGAACCCGCCTGAGCCGATTTTCTCGAGCAGCTCGTAATCGTCGCCCAGTGCGCGCCGCAGTCGGCGCTCGAAATCCTTCTCGACTGTCACTGGCGCGGCGGCGGGCTCGTGGAAATGCCCGGCATCGCTCACGAAGTCCTCGAGCATCTCGGTGGCAGTCTGATAGCGTTCGCCGGGCGCGGAGCGCAGTGCCCGCAGCAGCACCCGCTCCACCGCCATCGGGATCGTCGGACGGACAGTGCGCGGTGCGGCGAGCGTGGTCGGATCAGGCTCGCGCGCCGTGAGTGCGTAATAGACGATCGCCGCCACCGCGTACAGGTCGCTCGCCGGCTCCCCCGGCTCCCGGAGTCGGACCTCCGGTGCCGCGAACGGCGTCGCGTGCGCCGGATCGTCGGCAGGGACGTGGGAGAGACACCAGTTGGCGTACCGCAGGTCGGTGACGACCGCGCGACCCGAGAGCTCGATGATCAGCGTGGTCGGCACAATGCGGCGGACGATCACACCGCGCGCGTGCGCGTGCTCGAGTGCCCCGAGCAGGTCTCGCACGAGCGACATGACGCTGGGAATCGGGCGCGGGCCGCGCCGCATGGCCTCGGCTAGGCTCTCGCCGTCGATCCAGTTCGCGGTGCGGTAAGAAAACGGGCCGACGTCCCCAGCCGCGTACACGTGACGCACTGCTGGATGGTTGAGGGCAGCCAGCGTTTCGTTCTCACGGAGGAACCAGGCCCGGCCCGGGGAATCGGGGATGAGATGCACCCGCAGCGCCACGCTCCGCTTCAGGCGGCGGTCCCACGCGCGGTACAGCGCGCGCTCGCGCGACAGCGCGACCAGGTTGTCGAGTCGGAAATCGGGCTCGAGGGCCGGGGTGAGGCCGGTCAGCAGATCGACGGGAGGAGTATCGGGAGCCACGGGGGTCGAATCTAATCCGAGCGCCCCTCAGCGGGGCGCGTCCACGGGTAACGGGACCGTCACCACTGCCCAGCCCGTCGCCGGGGGGCGGGCGTAGCGGGCGTCGCGCAGGGTCACGACGATTCCCCCGGATCCAGAGTCCACGGTCGCCGTGAGGAAACGCGCGAACTGGCTGAGTGCGCGTCCGGCCGGCGTTTCCCGCAGGACATGCTGCACCCGAGGGTCGTCGAGGTGGCGCGGCAGCACCCAGCCTGGCGCGGCGACGGTATCGCGCGAGGCGACAACCGGCTCCCAGCTAAACGGGTGCGCGATCCGCGTGAGCGCGGCCCACTGCGCGTCGGAGCCGAAACGCGTGACCGCCGCGTGGCGCGTGGCGGCCTTGGCCCGCACACTGGCGAGGCCCTGCGCGCCCGCGTAGCAGGCGAGGACCAGCAGCGCGAACCTTGAGACGCGGCGCCGTGCCGCGACGCCGAACCAGTGTCGCACCCAGCCTACCGCGCCGAGCACGAGCATCACGCCGCACCCAACGCGGAGCCAGGCTGGGACGCCGTCCACGACCAGCACCACCGTCGCGATGAGGGCCGCGAGCAGTACCGTGGGCAGGAGGTCCCGCCAGTGCCGCTCCGATCCCCAGGCGAGTGCCACGAGCGGCACGAGCCAAAAGAACAGATCGACGATGGCAACCCAATCCGCGTAGTACCACGTGGCATCCCAGGGGAGCAACAGACGCACGCCGTAGGAGCCCTGCCAATCCATGTAGACATGGCTGAAGACCGTGGCGCCAACGAGCAGCGCCAGCACCCCGATCCGCGAGCGGGGTGCGGTACGATCGTCCCTGCGTGTTCGGATGCGATGCACCGCGGCGAGGAGCAGCCACACGACGAAGGCGATTCCCATTGCGCTGATCGCCGCACCGGCGAGCGAGTGAGTGATGCCGCGATGCCACACGTAGTAGGGAATGCTGCCGCGACTGGGCCAGAATCCGAGCAGGAATTCCGACCAGTCCGGCGCATTCGCCGCGATGGCGCCGATCCAGCCGGCGGCGGGCACGCGTCCGGCGCCCACGGCACGGCCGAGCGTCGCGCCGACAAGGGTGTGCGCGAGGTTATCCACGCACTGCAAGATAAGCCCACCGCGGCTCTAGCCACGGTGGGACCGGGCCCGTAGGTTAGGCGGCGTCCTCTCCAGGCCACGACCCAATGTCCAGCTCCGTGTCCTACACCCGCGACCGCCGGCGTAGTCCCGAGCGCAGGGCGCTGGTCGACCGGCGCTCCGGTGTGGACCGGCGCGGTCGCGATGAGCGTCGCCAGGGCACCGAAGCGGTGTTGATAGAGCGGCGTGGCGGGGTCTTGGACCGCCGTGCGGGTCTCGATCGCCGCGACGACCCGCGTCGCGTGCCCGGCGAGCGGCGAGACGGCCCTTTCGCGGACACGCCCTCCTGACGACGGGTTTCCTGCAGCGATGCCGTACCTCAAGCTTCAGCTGATCGCGAGCGGCCGCACGCTCGAGTTGCGCGATCCCATCGTGCGGGTGGGGCGCGACCCATCGGCCACGATCCCGTTCACTGGAGACGACGCTCGAGTGGTCTCGACGCGGCACGTCGAGCTGCGGCACAGTGGCAACGCATGGCGTCTGGTGGACCTCGGCAGCCGCAATGGGACGTACCTGAACGGGCGTCGTGTTGAGGGAGAGGCTCCGCTCGGGCCGGGCGACGAAGTCCGGCTTGGCGAGACCGGCCCGCGTCTCCTCGTTGTCGCCGCCGGTGAGGCGGTCGAGGAAACGTTGGCCGAGGTCCGCGCGTTCGACGGTGATGCCGCTCCTCCCCCTCCCCCTCTGGCTCCGGGGGCCGCTGTTCGCCCTCCCCCTCGGGCACCCGAAGCCCGCCCGTACGGCGTGACGCTTATCGCCACCGCAACCGGCAAGCGCTTTGAGGCTCAGGGCACGCGTATTCGCATCGGGCGCGGCAAAGAGTGCGAGGTGCGGCCGGTCGAGGGGAGCGAGGGCATCGTGTCTCGCGTCCACGCCGAGCTGACCGTCGGGCCGAGCGGCGGACTGGCGTTGCGCGATGTCGGGAGCAAGAACGGCACGTTCCTGAACGGCGATCGCATCACGAGCCCGATGCCCATCCGGCTCGGCGACCGCATCTCGCTGGGCCCTGGCGGCCCGGTGCTCGTCGTGGAAGGCATGGGGACCGGTCCGCTGAAGGCTGCGGTTCGCCCACCGGCCGCCTCCGCTGCCGCCGCGGCCCCATCGTCCCAGGGGATGGGTCACGAGACGGTGATGGGGCTGATCAACAACGCGTTAGAGCAGGCGCGGGAGGAACGAAAGCGCGGCGGCCGGGGCTCCACGGCGTTTCTCAAGGCAGTGGCTGAAGAGGTCGGGAAGGACTCGCATCGCAAGTTCCGGTGGCTCACGACCATCGTGATCGTCCTGGTGCTGTTGTTGGGCGGCGGTGTGTACGGCGTCTACTGGCTGTTGACCGAGCAAGTGGCCCAGACGGAAGTGGAACGGCACTCGGCGGAGGATTCGGCGCGGGCGGAAGCCGAACGGCTGCGGCTCGAGCTGGCAGCGGCGCGGGCCGCGGCGGCGCCGGCGGCGACGGTGGACAGCCTGCGCGCTCAGCTCGAGTCGGCGCAGGTACACACCTCCGAGCTGCGCCTGGCGCTCGATCGGGCCCAGGTGGCCGTCGGCCAGCAGCTCTCGGCGGGAGAGTCGAAACGGCTCGAGTCGCAACGGGAGCTGCAGCGGCTGCGCGATCAGCTGGCGGACGCGCAGCGCCGGGCGCCGTCGTCGGGTACGATCGACAGCCTGCGCCGGCAGCTCCAGGCGACCGAGGTCCAGTCGGCGAATCTCGACGCGCGGATGCGGGCGATCCGCGGCACCGACTTCGCCAGCATCGCGCAGCAGAACCAGACGGCGGTGGGCCTGATCACCGTGAAGTTCGGTCGGGACTATTTCAACGGCACGGGGTTCGTCGTCAGTGCCGACGGCTACATGCTCACCAACTGGCATGTCGTGACGGACAGCGGCCACCCGCAGCCGGACACGATCTGGGTTACGATGGCCGACCAGGCGAACGCGCGCTTCGCGGACATCGTGGCCACGTCCCAGGAGCGCGACATCGGGCTGATTAAGATCCGCGGCTACCAGGGACCCTATCTCACGGCCATCGACTGGAGCGGAACCAAGTCGCGCCAGGGAGAGCCGGCGGCGCTGATCGGCTTCCCCGCCGGTGCCGGGTTCTCGCGACTGGGCTCGTCGTCTGTGCGCACGTCCATGACGGCGGGGATCATTTCCCGCGTCACCGAAAACGTGATCCAGTTCGACGGGATGACAATTGGCGGCTCGTCCGGCAGTCCCGTGTTCAACGCCAACGGCGAGCTGATCTCGATTCACCGCGCCGGGCTGCCGCAAGCGCCGGGCTTCGCGCTCTCTGTCCCGATTCGTCACGCGGTTCCACTCCTCCCGCTGGCGCTTAGGCAGCGTCTCGGGATCGAGTAGGCGGCCGCTGCGTCAGGTCTCCGGGAAGCGGCGGTCGTCGGCCTGCGCGGCGACCTCCCGCACCAGTCGCTCCAACGCGTCGAAGTCGAAGGGCTTCGCGAGGGACGGCGCGCCCGCGTCCGCGAGCAGCGCGGCGGTATCCGGTTCGAGGGTGTCGCCAGTCGCGAAGATCAGCGTGGACACGAGGCGCGGCGCCTGTTCGCGCAGCCGGGTCAGGAAATCGCGCCCGTTCATCCCCGGCATCCGCACATCGCACAGGATCACGTCGAACGGCTGGCTGCGCAGCGCGCGCAGCGCCTCGGCCCCATCGCTCACCGCGCGGACCTGCATACCGCTCCGGTTCAGGAAACGGGCCGTGGCCTGGCGGATACCTGGCTCGTCGTCGACCACTAGCACGTTCAGGGTGCCGGCCTCGGGCGTGAGGTCCGTCGTGGTTTCGGTGGTCGGCCGTGGTGCGGTACGCAGATCGATGGGCAACGCGACGATGAACGACGCGCCGCGGCCCGGCTCGGACTCCGCCCAGATGCGCCCGCCGTGGCCTTTCACGATACCGTAACAAATGGAAAGACCGAGACCCGTGCCGATCCCCTCGGGCTTGGTCGTGAAAAACGGATCGAAGATACGGGTGCGGATCCCCGGCGGAATGCCCGGTCCGGTATCGCGGCACTCGATCCGCACCTCGGACGCGTCGGCATGCGTGCGCAGCGTGATGCCGCGCGGGCCGTTGAATGACTCCAGCGCCTGCTCGGCATTGATCAGGAAATTCAGCAGCATCTGTTGCAGTTCCGAGACGTTGGCCCATACGCGCGGATCGGTTGGCTCGAGATCGAGCTGCACACCGATGTTCAGGGTGTTCAAATGGTAGGCGCGCAGCGTATGCGTACGGCGTACCAGCTCGTTGACATCCACCAGCGAGCGCTCCGGCCCGCTCATGCGGGCAAACGCGAGCAGGTTGGTGGTGATCTGGCCAATGCGCATGGCCTCATCCCGCACCATCTCCACGATCTCGCGCTGCTCTGGCCGGAGATCGTCCAGCATCAGCGTCTGCGCGAACCCCGAAATGATCGCCGCCGGGTTGTTGATCTCGTGCGCTACGCCACTGACCAGCTGGCCCATGGCGGCGAGCTTGTCGGCCTGCTGCAGCTGGCTCTGGGCCCGGCGCAGCTCGGTGACGTCGCGCGCGATGGCGAGCACCTTGGTGATCTCGCCGTGTTCCCGGATCGGCGCGTAGACGACCGAGCTCACGCCGCGGCCGCCGTCAGCGCGCGGCTGTGGGATCTCGAAGCGGCGCACCTCGCCCGCGAAGGCGGCATCGAGATGCTGGTGCACGATGCCGGCCGTGTCGGGGTCGAGGTTCTCGAGCACCGAGCGGCCGACGGGCGCGGCACCGGACGCACTCGCATCCGCGGGGACCGCCGGATTGAAATCGACCACGCGCCCGTCTCGATTCACCAGGACGATGGGGTCGGGCGACGCCTCGACGACCAGCCGCAGATTCCGTTCTGCCCCAGCCGCCGCGGCGAGCGAGTCGACGAGACTCTGGGTCTGACGCTCGACCTCGCGCTCCAGCGCCCCTTCGTACCGCCGGTCGACAAAGAGAGAGTACGCGACGCGTGCGGCGATCACGGACCCGCCCGCCACCAGCAGCAGCACGTCGGCGACCCCCATGGAGCCCGTCAGCATGCTGCGCACGTGGAGCGCCACGAGCCCCGCGAGGCTCACCATCACGGCGAAGAGGCGCGGCGCCACGCTGGTGCGGTCCACCGGTTCGGGCGGCCGCGCGTCTTGCCGTGCCGCGACGAGCGCGCCCGCCGTGCCGAGGGCCAGGTTGGCGACGTTCCAACCGAAATCCAGCACGGTGCCCGTGACCGTGCCCTGGGGCAACGCCACGGTGCCGAACACCAGGTCCGATAACCCGTACAGAATCAGCCCGACGACCGCGAGCCCCACGCCCCCCGATGGGAACCGGGTGGGCTGCAGCAACACCATCCCGATGAGCCAGATCAACGCGAGGCCGCCCGTCGAATACGCCACACTCGCGAGCACCTCGATGATTGGCGCGCCCTTACCGACCGGCTCGAGGAACAACTCGTACGCCCAGGCGACGGCGGTCAGTGTCAGCAAGGTCGAGTCGAGGAGGATCTCGGTCGTCAGCTGGCGCAGCGGATGCCTGGGGAGGAGATACCACACGGCGAGAAAGAACGCCGGGTAGACCGCCAGGTACCCGATGTCGGCGGCGGACAAGTTCCCCGGCTCGCCGCCCCGAGCGATGACGAGGTCCGCGTACAACTGTCCCGCCAAATCGAGCATGCTGCCGATGGTGAGCCAGCCCCACGCGCGACGGCGCTGCGCGTCGGGGCTGGCCGACCAGGCGATCGCGAGTCCCGCCGTCCGCACCAGGGCCGTCAGCGTCCAGCCGACGGCCGTGAGCACTTCCGGGGGCATCGGCCGCAGGAGGTAAAGCAGCACGAGGGCTGCGAGCACAGTCCCAGCCGTCGCCACAAACGCGCGGGTGAAGCGAGAACCGATATTCATGCGAGTACGGGCAAGAAGGTAGTGGGCAGTCTCCGGCCCGGCGAGGGCGCGAGTGGCGCGCGGGTGCGTCGGGGCCGCATTAGCTTAGCGGACGAATGCACGACCGATTGGGCTGGACCCGGGCCGTCCCCGACTCGCAGCGCCAGTGGCTGGAGTGGAGCCGCTTCGCCACGACGGTCCGGCGCGACGGTCTCGATCGCGTGTTGATCTGCGGAATGGGCGGATCGAGCCTCGCGCCGCAGGTGCTGGTCAAGAGCTTCGGCGTCCCCGGTGTGGACGTGCTGGACAGCACCGATCCCGCCGCGGTGCGCGCGGTCGAGCAGGCCCATCCGCTCGAGCGCACGCTGTTCCTGATCGTCAGCAAGTCTGGCTCGACGGTGGAGACGCTGGCTGCCTATCACTACTTTGCCGCGCGCGCACGCCCCGAGCAGTTCGTCGCCGTCACGGACCCGGGTAGCGCCCTCGAACGACTCGCTGTGGAGCGCAAGTTCCGGATGACGTTTCCGCATCCCCCCGATGTCGGAGGCCGCTACGCGGCCTTGACGGTGGTGGGGATGTTGCCGGCGGCGCTCGCGGGAATTGACGGTGCCGCGTTGCTCGAGCGCGCGGGGTCCACGAGTGTGGAGGAGGCCCGCGCGATCGGCGGTTCGCTGGCCGCGGCGGTGGCCGCCGGTCGGGATAAGCTGGCCCTCCGGCCGCCGGCGGCAGTGGGAGCGCTCGCGAGCTGGATCGAGCAGCTCGTGGCCGAAAGCTCCGGGAAAGACGGCCGTGGCGTCGTGCCGCTGGTGGGCGACCCGGGCGCGTCGGGTGACGACGTCGAAACCGTGCGGGAGTTTTCGCCTGACCCACTCGACCTCGGGCGGGAGTTTCTGCGGTGGGAGTACGCCACCTGGGAGCTGTGCAAGCGACTCGGCGTCGACGCGTTCGATCAGCCCAATGTCGAGGAAGCGAAGACGATGGCCCGGGCCGAGCTCGCGAAACCGGACGCGGCTGGGGGCGAGGCGCCGGCGACCCTCACGCCGGCCGCGCTCCAGCGCGCGGCGCGGCCGCGCGATTACCTCGCTCTCCTCGCCTATCTTCCACCGCGACCGGACCTGGAGGCGTCGCTACAACGCGCGCGGCTGGCGTGGGGCCGCGCCCTGGGCATCGTGACCACGGTCGGCCTTGGCCCACGCTACCTCCATTCGACCGGCCAATTGCACAAAGGCGGGCCCGACACCGGCCTGTTTCTCATCGTCACCGCCGATCACACCCTGGACCTGGATATTCCCGAGATGCGAACCACGTTCGGACGCCTCGAGCGAGCCCAGGCGATCGGCGACATGCGGGCGCTCCTCGCGCGGGGACGGCGTGTCTGCCACGTCCATCTCCCGCGGGCGGAGGACGTGGATCAACTCGCCGCGCTGGTGTGACGTCGCATGGCTTCGCTGACGTTTCACCTCATTTTCCACACCCATTGGGATCGGGAGTGGCACCTCCCGCGGGCCGCGTTGCACGCTCGTCTCGTCACCGTGCTGGACGATCTGCTCGACCGGATCGGTCTCGACCCGGGATTCCGCAGCTTTCTGCTGGACGGACAGACCGTGCTGCTCGAGGACTACACGCGAGCACGACCCGAGCGGGTCGATGAGATCCGGAACCTGGTGCGTGCCGGCCGACTGCAGGTAGGGCCATGGTATGTGTTGCCGGACGAGCTGATTCCGTCCGGTGAATCACTGGTGCGCAACCTGTTGCTCGGCGCCGCGGATGCCGCGGGGTGGGGCGGTCGACTCGACGTGCTGTACTCCCCCGACGCCTTCGGGCATCCGGCGTGTTGGCCGGACCTGGCCCGCGGGGCGGGCATCGCGGCCGGGGTGTTGTGGCGCGGACTCGGTGGCGCGGCTGACCAGGAACGCGATCGCTTTCGCTGGCGTGGGGCCGGCGGCGCCGAAGTCCATCTCTGGCATTTGCCGCCATCCGGGTATGAGGTCGGCGTGGATCTGACGGTTGACGCCGAACGACTGCCGGAAGCGTGGGCGTGGGTGCGCGGTCAGCTGGTGGCCCGTGCCGGGGGCCGTCACATCCCGGTGTTCGTCGGTGCGGACCACCATGCCGCGCCGACCGACGTGTCCCGACTGCGCGACATGCTGGCCGAGCTGGAGCGGCCGAACGAAGTCCGCGTATCGCGGCTGGATGAGTTTTTCACGATCGCGGCCCACGAGTTTCAAACGGCCCCGCTGCTCGCCGGAGAGTTGCGGGCGTCGCCGGGCTATGCCTGGTCGCTACAGGGCGCCCATGGGACGCGCGCGCCACTCAAACGGCGTGCCGCCTCGCTCGAGCTGTGGCTGGAGCGCGTCGCGGAGCCGCTGGCCGCGCTGGCGCGGTGGCGCGGTGGACGCGATCGCCGACCGTCGCTCGAGATGGCGTGGCGGGGGTTGGTCCAATGTCAGTTTCACGATACGATCTGCGGCACCACGAGCGATGCCGTGGCGCGTGAGGCGGAGTTGCGCCTCGAGGCAACGCAGGACTACGCCGACGAAGTCATCCGCGAAGCCGTGTTCGACCTGGTCGGACACGATCCCGATCAGGCCCGGGACCAACCGGCCGCGCAGTCGCCGGCGCTGGTGCTGTGGAACCCCGTGCCGCGGCTGCGCGACGGCATCGTGATCGCCGACTGCACCTTTTTCCGCCGCGACGTGCTGGTCGGCCCGCCCGGCGCCCGGCTCCCGCGCAGCGGTCGCGGGTTCGAGCCATTTTCGCTCCGGACCATCGATGGTCGGGCGGTTCCCCTGCAGATTCTCGACCGCCGTCCCGGACACGAACGGCTCGACGCCGTCCGTCACTACCCGGACCACGACGAGGTGGATCGGGTCCGCGTCGCCGTACGACCCCCTGCACTCCCCGGCTGCGGCGTGCTGACGCTCCTGCCCGGGCCCGCATCCGGCACGGCGCCCGTGGAGTCCGTGGAGGTGCAGGGGCGCTCGCTGGTCAACCAGTTCGTCGTGGTGACGCTCGACCGGACCGGCGCGTTGATGCTCTTCGATCGACGCACCGGAGGCCGCTGGCTCGATCTCCTGCGACTCGAGAGTGGGGGTGACGCAGGGGATGCGTATACCTACTGCCCGCCGGCGCGTGACCGGGTGGTACGCAGCCAGGGGCCGATTCGCGTCCGGCGCCTCGCGGCTGGGCCGCTCGTCGCGGCGCTCGAAGCGAGATGGAGTTTGCGCGCGGGCGATCCGCTGCCGGCGCCGCGCCGCCGGTCCCCGGGGCGACGGGGGCGCATCGCGGTGCGGCTCACCGTGATGGTGCACGCCGATAGTCCGGCAGTACAGTGCCTGCTCGACGTGGACAACCAGGCGTCGAACCATCGATTGCGGGCACGTATTCCGACCGGGTTTCCGGGCCATGCGATCGCGGGGGTGCAGTTCGGGCAGGCGGAGCGGGCCCCCGTTTCATCCGCGATCGGGAGTTCGATGCTCGAGGCGCCGGTACGCGCGGCGCCGGCCCACCGCTTTGTCACCGTATCGAGCGAGGATCGGGGGCTGGGGGTCCTCGCCCCCGGCTTCTTCGAGTACGAGCACACGCCGAGCGGTGACATACTTGTCACTGTGTTGCGCGCCATCGGGGCGCTGTCGCGGGGCGACCTTCCCACCCGGCCCGGTCATGCCGCGTGGCCGACGTCCATCCCCGGCGCGCAATGTCCCGGCATGTCGCGCGTAGAGCTGGCGCTCGTTCCGCTACTCCCCGCCGACGTGGTGCCGTCAGTGTGGGAGAGCGTGTTCACGCCGATTCGCGGGGTGTGGATCCGGGACGCGCTCGGGCTGTCGACGCCGCCTGGCGGCATCACACTCGAGGGAACGGGGCTGGTGTTTTCCGCCTTGAAGCCAACGCAGGGAGGGCGGGGAAACGAGATGGCCCTGCGATGCTACAACCCGGGCGCCGCAAGGGCCGCCGGGGCGTGGCGCTTCGCGCGCCCCGTGAACGCGGCATTCCGCACACGGCTCGATGAACAGGGGCCGGTGCCCCTCGTGCTCGAGGACGGTGGACGGCTGGTCCGATTCGCGGCGGAGCCGCACGAGATCGTGACGGTGGTGGTCCGCGGCAAATGACCGAACACCACCTCAGTGTCCGCCGCACGGCTCGCTACTTCACGCTCGGCCCCGTCGCGGCCACAGCGCGCGAGGTCTGGATTGTGCTGCACGGGTACGGCCAGCTCGCCGCCCGATTCTTGCGCGGCTTCACGCCGCTCGATGACGGCGCACGATGCATCGTCGCCCCCGAAGGACTCTCGCGCTTCTACGCCGAGACCGGGCGGAACGACAAGATCGGAGCCAGCTGGATGACACGCGAAGACCGCCTGGCAGAAATCGACGACTATGTCCGCTACCTCGACGCGCTGTATGACGAAGTGATGCGGGGCGCGGTGGTGCCGGTCACGGTGCTCGGGTTCTCCCAGGGAACCGCAACCGCCGCACGTTGGCTGGCGCAGGGGAAGGTGAGGGCGGGCCGCTTGATACTCTGGGGCGGGGAGGTCCCGCCCGATCTCGACCTGGCGGCGGCGCGCCAACGCTGGGAGAAGACGGACGTGACCCTCGTGGTGGGGAGCGAGGACCAGTACATCACGCCCAAGGTGCTCTCACGCGACGAGCAGCGGCTACGCGAGCACGGCATCTCGTTTCGGGTCGAGCGATTCGACGGTGGGCATGAGATTGTGCCGGACGTGCTGGAGCGCGTAGCTAGATAGTCGTCAGTCCTCAGTTGTCAGTTGTCAGCGCTAACGACTGGCAACTGACGACTGACCACTGATCACTGAGGACTGACGACTCAATACGTCTCTCAACGCATCTCCCACCAACGTGCACCCCACCACGACGAGCACCAACATGATCCCCGGCGCGGTCGCGACCCACGGCGCGTTGACCAACGTGTCACGTCCGGCGGCAATCATGTTGCCCCACGACGGGGTTGGTGGCTGGACCCCGAGTCCGAGGTAGGAGAGTCCCGCTTCGAGCAGAATCGCGTTCCCCACGCCGAGCGCCGCGGCGATGATCACGGGGGTGAGCGCGTTCGGCAATACGTGGCGGGCGAGCACTCGCAGCGAGCCGGCGCCGCTGGTCTTGGCGCCTTCAACGAACGGTCGCGCGGCGAGCGCGCGCACCTCGCCGTGCACCAGGCGGGCCACCGGCATCCACCCGGTCACCCCCAGCAGCAGCACGACAAGGACCGCGCTCGGCTGCCAGAGCGCCGCGAGCAGCAGCAGCAGCACGACGCGCGGCACGGCCAACGCAAAATCGGTGAGACCGAGCAGCGCCGCTCCTGCCCAGCCGCGCCACCACCCCGCCAGCGACCCGACGACCACGCCTACGCTGATCGAGAGCACGACGGAGAGGAATCCCACGGCCAGCGAGATGCGACCACCGTAGGCGAGACGTGCCCACACATCGCGGCCGAGGCGGTCCGTGCCGAGCGGGTGCACGGCGCCATGGACGTCGCGGGTCAACGGGGCGAGGAATTTCGTCGCCACGACGTCCCCCGGCGTATCCGGATCCCCGCTCGTCACGAGTGGCGCGGCGAGGGCCGTTGCCACCACGACCGCCAGCAGGGCGAGACCGATGGCGCCACGCCGGTCCCGCAGTAGGGCGTTCATGTGGCGCGCTCCTCGAGCGCGCGCAGGCGCGGATCCACGAGTCCGCTCAGGATGTCGGCCGCCAGATTGCCCAGGACCACGAGCAGCGCGCTGATCGTCGTCGCGGCCATGACGACCGGATAGTCGCGCGCCTGTACCGCTTCCACCAGCACGCGGCCCACCCCCGGCCAGGCGAACACCGCTTCCACGAACACGGCACCGGAAAAGAGGGCAGGCAGCGACAGCCCCAGCAACGTGACGACGGGAATCAGCGCGTGCCGCAGTGCATGGGAGACCACCACGCGCGACGTCGTGAGTCCCTTGGCGCGCGCCGTCGCGACAAACGGTTGTTCAAGCGCGTCGAGCATCGCGCCGCGCACGAACCGCGCGGCGCCCCCGATCCCGATGAGGGTGAGGGTGGCAAGCGGCAGCGCCAGGTGACGCAACCCATCGGCGAAGCGAGCCCAGCGGCCGAGGTAGTCGGTGTCGAAACCGGACGCGCCGAATGCGGGCAACAGCCGCAGCAGGTAGGTGAACAGCGCCACGAGCATCAGCCCGAGCCAGTAGCCGGGCAGGGCGACCAGCGTGACGCTCACGACGGACAGCGCGGTGTCGAGTCTGCTACGGTGGCGCGCCGCTTGAATGGTGCCGATGACGAGGCCGATCAGGTAGCTGAGCAGCAGCGACAGCAGGACCAGCCGGACGGTAGCGGGCCATGCGGTCCCGAGCATGGCCCGCACCGGCCGCCCGGTGGCGAGGCTCACACCCCAATCGCCGCGAATGAACCGGCCGAGCCAGGCCGTGTACTGCGTGCCGAGCGGCCGGTCGAGCCCGAGGGCCTGACGGCCGGCTGCGAGCTGCTCGGGCGTCGCGGTGGGGCCGAGCAGGCGCTCGGCGGGGTCGCCGGGCGCGGCGTGCAGCAGCACGAAGGTGAGGGAGACCACGCCCACCACCACGGCGAGCCCGGTGAGCGCGCGGCGGACCAGCATCCGCTGCATCCCGCAAT
This sequence comes from uncultured Gemmatimonadaceae bacterium, assembly GCA_964596925.1. Lineage (GTDB taxonomy): Bacteria > Gemmatimonadota > Gemmatimonadetes > Gemmatimonadales > GWC2-71-9 > DASTHG01. Next base: position 177,682 of record CAZQWQ010000024.1, read on the forward strand.
CTCGCGCCACCGCGCGCGCGCCGCTAGAATCAGCGCGTGAGCTCGCGAGCGATTCGAATCCTGCTGTGTCTCGTGATCGGGGGGACGTGGGCGTGCGGGGCCGTAGGCGGCGCGACACGCCGCGGGGCGACGGTGCTCTACGCATCGGGGGCTGATCTCCAGAGCATCAATCCGCTCCTCACGGTGCATCCTCTCGCCAAGCAGGTGCAGCGCTACATGCTGCTCACCACATTGGTTCGCTACGACTCGGCGCTGGTGCCTCAGCCGTATCTCGCCCGACGGTGGACCTGGTCGGCGGATCGCCTCACTCTCACTTTCACGCTGTTTCCGGATCTTTTGTGGCACGACGGACGCTCGACCGTGGCGCGCGACGTCGCCTGGACGCTGCGCGCGGGGCGCGACCCCGCGACCGGGTACCCACGACTCACCGACCTGACGTCGATCGCCGACGTCCAGACACCCGACGACACGTCCGTCGTACTCCGATTCGCAGCGCCACAGGCTCGTCTTCCCGACGTGTTCGCCGATCTCGCGATTCTGCCGTCGCACCTCCTCGACACGGTGCCGACCGCCAGCCTGCGCCGCGCGGCGTGGAACGAGCGCCCGGTGGGCAACGGGCCGTTCCGGTTCGTGGCGCACGAGCCGCACCGTCGCTGGGTGTTCGAGCGAAACCCGGACTTTCCGGCGGCGCTGGGCGGCCCGCCGCGCCTCGAGCGATTCATCGTCGTCGTGGTCGACGAGCCCATGACCAAGCTCGCGGCGCTCACGGCGGGAGAGCTCGACTTTGCGGGAATCACCGCGGCCCACGCCGACTTCGCCCGGAAGAATCCCGACCTGGCGGTCCTGAGTTATCCGCTGATTTTCGCGTACGGCATGGTATTCAACACGCGCCGGCCGCCGTTTGAAGACGAGCGCGTGCGGGTCGCGGCCTCGCTCGCGATCGACCGGGCGGAGATCGTGCACGGGTTTCTCTACGGATTTGGCACGCCGGCCGACGGTCCCGTGCCTCCGTTCCTTCCCGGCTACGTCCCGGTGCCGCCCATCCCGTTCGCCCCCGATTCGGCGCGACGCCTGCTTGCGGGCCGGCGGCCACGCCTCGAGCTGCTCACGGTCGGGAGCGGTGAGGCGGCGCTCGAACAGCTGCTCCAGGCGCGTCTCGCGGCGGTGGGCTTCGCCGTGTCGATCCGCCAGCTCGAGTTGTCGGCGTTTCTCGATCGCGTATACGGTCCACGACACGACTTCGACGCCGCGGTGATGGGCATCCCCGGTGATCCCGGGCTCGGCTACCTTACGCCGCTCGCCGACCTTGCCGGGCTCGCCGCGCCGGCAGATCCGGTCGCGGCCCAGCGGTTGTTCGCCGACCGGCTGCCCGTCGCCTGGTTGTATCATGCGCGAGGAGTGGCGGGAATGAACCGGAGGGTGCGCGGCGTGACGATGGACGTGCGCGGAGAGCTGGTGACCGTAGCCCGCTGGTGGACAGCACCATGAGGATCGAGGCCTGAGTCTGTGGTGAGGCGCTCGGATCTACCGACTGCGTACCGGGCCGCCGCGCCTGTGCGACTCGACTTCGCCGGTGGGTGGACGGACGTTCCCCCGTTTTCGGCGCGAGCCGGTGGCGTGGTCGTGAACGCCGCCATCATGCTGCAGACGCAGGTCGAGCTCACCATCGGCGGCACGTGCGTGCGACTCGTTTCCGAGGATCTGGGCGAGACATTCGAATGCGCTAACGCCGGCGGGCTGGTGCTCGACGGGAAGCTGCACCTGCTCAAGGCCGGACTGCGGATGTTCCCGGTGCTCGGCAACCTCACCCTGACCTCTCGCTCGGATGTGCCGCCCGGATCGGGGCTCGGGAGCTCCGGGTCACTGGACGTCGCACTCGTCGCGGGCCTCACCGCCGCCCGCCAGGAGCGCCTCGAGCCGCGTGACGTCGCCGAGCAGGCGTGGCTGCTCGAGACACGGGAAGCCGGGATTCCCGGCGGCCGTCAGGATCAGCTGGCGGCCGCGCTCGGCGGATTTCATCGGTTGAGCTTTCGCGATCCCGACGTCGGCATCGAGCCGATCTCGCTCGATCCGGCGTTCGCGCGGGCGCTCGAGCGGCGGATCGTACTGTGCTATACCGGTCACTCACGGGTCTCGGGCGCCACGATCGCCCGCGTGATGGGCGCGTACGAGCGCGGCGACCGGGCGGTCACCGGAGCGCTCGAAGGGATGAAGGACGTCGCGCAGACGATGGCGGAGGCGCTGCGTGCGGCCGACCTCGCGCGGGTGGGCGCCCTGCTCGACGAAAACTGGACTCATCAGCGGGCTCTCGCCGCCGAGATGCAGACCGCCGAGATGCAGCGGCTCGAACGGGCGATGCGGGAGGTGAAGGTGCTGGGCGGGAAGGCGGCCGGCGCCGGCGCGGGAGGGTCAATGTTCTTCCTCGCGCGCGACGAGGGGCGCGCCGCGCCCGACGCGGCGCGCCAGGCCGATGCGACCATCCTGCCGGTGCGCTGGAGTTGGGAAGGAGCACGAGTGTGGTGACCGCCGAGCAGCTCACGGCACGTCGGGCCGAGATCGCCGGCTCGGCTGATCTCCAGGGCCTCGCCCGACACGTCGCCACGCGCAACGCGCGGATCATCGAGCGCCTGCCCCCGATTCCGGAGGTCAAGGCGTTGCTCTCCGTGGATGGCGGCCGCTGCCCCGAGGACGGAACAGCGCTCGTCTTCGACCCGTGGAGCCCGGACGAACACGCCTGCCCGTCGTGCAACCGGCGCTATCGCGGCGAGCGGCATACGCGCGCTTGGGCCAAGTATCAACACCTCTGGCTCGCCGAGCGGGCCGTCGAGCTCGCGGCCCTCGCCGCGCTCACGGACGAATCCCCTGCCGCCGCGGCGCGCTCAGCGGAGATCCTGCGTGCCTACGGCGACCGGTACTTTCGCTACCCAAACCGTGACAACGTGCTGGGGCCCTCTCGGCTGTTTTTCTCGACCTACCTCGAGTCCATTTGGATTCTGAACTACCTCGGCGCCGCGGCGTTGCTGCGCGAAGCGGGGCACCTGGACGAGCCGACGACGCGTGCGGTGCACAGCGTCGCCGACGAAGTGGCAAACCTCATCGGCGAGTACGACGAGGGGTTTTCCAATCGCCAGACCTGGAATGATGCGGCGCTGTGCGCCATCGCGGTGTGGTTCGAGGATGAAGACCTCGCGCGCCGCGCGGTCGAGAGCGAGACGGGACTGGTCGCCCACCTGCGCGGCTATCGCGAAGACGGGCTGTGGTACGAGGGGGAGAACTACCATCTGTTCGCCCTGCGCGGGATGCTCACCGGTGCCGCGTGGGCGGCGCAGGCCGGGGCGGACTTTTTTGGGGAGGGGCCGCTGGCCACGCGTCTCGCCACGGCGCTGCGCGCCCCGGCGCTCACCGCGCTTCCCGATTTCACATTCCCGGCGCGGAAGGACGCCCGCTTTGGGGTGTCGCTGGCGCAGCCAATGTACCTCGAGCTGTGGGAGGTAGGCCTCGGACGGTTGGGAAGCGGCGAGTGGGGGCCGGTTCGCTCGGAGGAGCTCACGGCCTGGCTGCACGCAGCGTACGCCGCGCCGCCCCAGCGGATGGAGTTGTTCGAATCCTATCTCCACGATGCGCCGCTCGATCCGCAGTTAGCCCCGCGCTCCCGACAACAGCTGTCGTGGTGGGCGCTCCTGGAGATGCCTCCACAGCTGCCAACGCCCGAGGTGGCGTGGGCACCGCCGAGCGTGTTCATGGCGGGACAGGGGCTCGCGATGCTGCGCACCGGCGGGCGCTACGTTGGCCTCGAGTGCGGCGCGGTGGGTGGAGGGCACGGGCATCCTGACCGGCTGAACCTGTTGCTGCACGTGGGCGGGGTCTACTGGCTCCCGGATTTCGGCACCGGTTCGTATGTCACCCGCGACCTCTTTTGGTATCGCTCGACGCTCGCCCACAACGCACCTCGCATCGACGGTGTGTCGCAGCCGGCCGGGGAGGCGCGCGGCGAAGGGTTCGACGAGCAGCGGGGATGGGGCTGGGCGCGCGGCCGGTTCGGGGAGCTGACCCGGACAGTCGTGGTCGGGGGGGACTACTTGCTTGATGTCCTCGAGCTCACGGGGCGTGAGGATCGTACCGTGGAGCTGCCGTGGCACTTCGCGGGGCGAGGAGACGTGACGGGCGGCCGCTGGGAAGACATAGAGCTCGCCGACGAATTTGTATCCCATGTGCTGCGACTCAAGTCTCCAGAATCGGGTCCCATTGTCCTCGAGCTGACGGCAGACGGCCGACGGTTGACGGCGCACTTTGTCTTCTCAGGCGAGCTGCTCCGTGCCGACGCCCCCGGCGCGCCCAACCGTCGCGAGCGCGAGCGGTTCTACGTGCTTCGCGCGACCGGCCGGAACCTGCGTTTCGTCACGGCTCTCGAATTCGGTTCGCGGGGCGAGGCGGTGCGAGCGGTGCGCGTGCGAGGAGAGTTGATCGAGGTCGACACCCCGCACGGCACCGACCGGCACCGGTTCGCCGGCCGGGAGTGGGAGATCGACGGACCCGGTGGTCGCGTCGCCCTCGCGGGCATGACCGCCGCCGCGCCACCCTTCGACCGGTTGCTCAATCTCGAGCCTCCCACCCAGCCACTGGCGGCTGCGCTGCGGGTCGACGCGCCACCGTCCCTCGACGGCACGCTCGCGGGATTCGACCCGTCCGAGCCGCTGCGGCTGGACCTGGAGGACCAGTACCGCCGCGCGGAAGAACCCTACACGGGCCCGGAGGATTTTTCGGCCCGGTGTTACGCCAACTGGGATGACTCGGCCCTCTATCTGGCGGTGGAAGTGGTCAAGCAGGACACGTGCTTCCGTGCCGCCACCGCTCCACCGCTGCTCCTGGACAATGAGCCGGACGATATCCACTCGGACGGGTTGCAGGTGTATCTCAGCGCGCTGGATGGCACAGCCGAACCGGTCACCGGGTACATGATCGTTCCTGAGAACGGTGGGAGCGGTTGCCGGGTTCGCACTGCTGGCGGAGCGGTCGGGAACGCCGGGGCGGTTCGTGGCGCGTGGCGCCGCACCGCGGAGGGGTATGCCGTCACGCTCGCCATTCCATGGCCTGAAGGGCTGGTGACGCCCGTGGGCGGCCATGTGGGCTTTGACCTGATCGTGAACGAGATGCTCCCGGGACGGGAGCGGCGGGTCGGTCAGCTCGTCTGGAGCGGAGGGAACGGATGGGTGTGGTTGCGAGGGGATCGGCACGATCAGGAGCGATTCGGCGTGCTGGAGCTCGTGGGATGACGACGATGGGTGTCCTCGTCGTCCTTCACGAGCCGCAGGACCTCGTCAATATCGCGCACGTCGTGCGCGCCATGAAGAACTTCGGGTTCAAGGACCTGCGGCTCGTGAATCCGCGTGAGTACGAGCCGCACCGCGTGGAGGGGATTGCGCACCAGACGCACGACGTACTGACGCGGGTGCGGCAGTTCAACACTCTCGACGCGGCGCTGGCCGACTGCGTGCACGTCGTCGGATTCACGGCACGCGGGCGGACGGCCAAGCGGAACCTGCAACGGCCGCGGGAAGCGGCGGGGGAGATCCATGCGGCTGCGGCGGCGGGTTGGGTGGCGCTGCTGTTCGGTCGCGAAGACAAAGGGCTCAGTAACGAGGCATTGGACCGTTGCCATCGTATCGTCACCATCCCCTCAACGCCGTCGTATGCGTCGCTCAACCTCGGTCACGCGGTGGTGCTGATGCTGTACGAGCTGGCCGTGGCGCGTGGCGACGAGACCCGGCCGTTCAAGCCACCCCGCCGAGTTGTGGAGGCGGCGACCGTGGAGGAGATCGAGCGTTTGTTCGCCGACACCGAGCGAGCGCTCGAGTCGATCGAGTTCTTCAAGTTCCGTGACCGCGAGCACATCATGCGCACCGTGCGGGAAATCACGCACCGGGTGCCGCTCGACCAGCGCGAAGCGAAGCTGCTCCGCGCGATGGCGATCGAGGTGGTGAAATACCGTGAGCGACTGGCGCGTTCCGGGATTCACCTCGACCGGCAGTAAGCGCCCCGAGGCGCTGTTCGGTGTGGCCGGCGATCCCGGCCTGCCCGCGCAATTGGTGCGTGCCGCGGGCGCCCGCGTGTGGGATACCGCGAACCGCGAGTACCTCGACTTTGTGATGGCGCTGGGGGCCGTGGCCCTGGGCTACGGACACCCGGCGATACACCAGGCGGCCGCCGACGCGCTCGCCGCCGGCGTGGTGGGCCCGTTGCCACCGGTCGCGGAGGAGCAGCTCGCCGAAGCACTCGCGCGCCGGCTGCCCTGGATCGAACGGGTGCGGTTCCTGAAGACCGGCGCCGAGGCGGTCGCCGCCGCGGTGCGCATCGCGCGTGTCCGGACCGAGCGCGAAGAGGTCTTGGGGTGCGGCTACCACGGCTGGCTCGATTGGTGTCAGGGCCGGACCGTGGGGGTGCCGCAGGGGACACGGGCCGTGTTCGCGGAGCTGCCGTTCAACGACGCCGAGCGAGCACGAGAGATGATCCGGTACCGCGCCGACCACCTGGCGGCGGTGGTGGTGGAACCGGTCGTGGTCGCGGAGCCGACGCGCGAATGGCTCGAGACGCTGCGGGTGGAAACGGAGCGGCTCGGGGCGGTACTGGTGTTCGACGAAATCAAGACGGCGTTCCGGCTGGCGGTCGGCGGCGCCGTGGAGCGTTACGGTGTGCGGCCCGATCTCGTGGTGATCGGCAAGGCGTTCGCCAGCGGCTTTCCCCTGGCGGCGGTGGGCGGCAGGGCGGACGTGATGGCGGCAGCGAGTCGCACCTGGATTTCCTCCACGCTGGCCACCGAGTCGGTCTCCCTCGCGGCCGCGCTCGCGACGCTCGTGGTGTTCGACCAGGAGGACGTCTGCACGCACCTGCATCGGGTCGGCACCCGGCTGTTGCACGGCCTGCATCGACTGCAGCGTGAGTTCCCACACCGTCTCACCGGCGTGGGCGGCGTGGCCGAGATGTGCTTCCTCCATTTCACCAACGACGAGATCTCCAGTGCCGTGGCGACCGGGTGCGCGAGGCGGGGCCTGCTGTTCAAGCGGACGGCCTACAACTTCGTATCGCTCGCGCACGGCGAGCCCGAAGTCGACACGGCCCTGGGAGTGCTGGAAGAGGTCCTGAGGGGGATTGAATAGATTTCATGATGCTCATCGACGTGCACGCCCATTTCTTTCCCGAGCAGAGCCTGCGAGCCGACTGGCGCGCCTACAACGCCAGCCGTCTGAAGGCCGGGGAAAAAATCGGCGTCACGGTGCACGTGACCTCCACCCTCGGCACGTTCGGTCGGGCCTCGCCGACCTATTTCCCGTCGCGGGCCGACATCGTGTACGGCAACGATTTCTCGCTTGCGCTCCAGCGCCAGCATCCAGATCGGATCCGCGGCTACGCGTGCGTGAACCCCAACTACACCGACCACGCCGTGGCCGAGGTCGCGCGCTGTCGCGCCGCCGGGATGATCGGGATCAAGCTCGCGGCGAGTCGACGGGCCAACGACCCGCTCCTCGATCCGGTGTGCGAGGTGGCGCAGAAGCACGGGCTCCCGATCCTCCACCACATCTGGCAGGGACGGCGACGGGATTGGCCGGGGCAGGAAGCGTCGGATGGGGTCGAGCTGTGTCAGCTTGCGAGGCGCCACCCCGAGGTGAACTTCATCCTGGCCCACATCGGCGGTGGTGGCGACTGGCGCCACACGCTGGCGGTCGTGCGTCCGTATCGCAACGTCTGCCTCGATCTCTCGGGGAGCGGCGTGGATGGCGGCATGCTCGAAGCGTGCCGGGATGCCGTCGGCGTCCAGCGATTGTTGTGGGGCAGCGATATGACGATGGAAACCGGCTGGGCAAAGCTGCGGTATCTCGAGCACCTCCTGCCATCCGGCGACCTCGATTTCGTCGCGTGGAAGAACGCGGCGCGCATTTTCCCGCCTGGCAGCTTTCCGAGCGACTGATGCGCATCGACGTCAACGCGTTCCTGGGCGCCTATCCCTACGCCCGCATCCCCGGTACCTCGCCTGAGGCGTTGCTCGCTGCCATGAGCCGCGTGGCGATCGACGAGGCGTGGGTGACACACCTTCCGGGGCTGTTCTGGCGCGATCCCACCGAGGGAAATCCCTGGCTGTACGAAACGTGCCGGGCGACTCCACGCCTGAAACCCGTGCCGGTGGTGCATCCGGGGCTCGCGCACTGGCAGGATGTCCTCAACGAGGCGGTGGAGCACCGCGCGGCGGCGGTGCGCTGCGATCCCGGCTGTTTTGGTCTCCAGCCCGCGGGTCCGGAGCTCCGCATCCTGGCCGCATCATGCGGCGCTGTCGGGTTGCCGCTCATGATGGCGGTGCGCCTCGAGGACGGCCGGCAGCGTCACCCCAATGACGTGACGCCAGAGCTTCAGCCTGCGGCGGTGCGCGCGCTGATCCGCAGTGATGCAGACCTGCGTCTCGTCGTCACGCACGCCGACCGGGCGTTTGTCGAGGAGGTCCACTTCGGTTCGACCCCCGCCGAAGCCGGGCGCATCTGGTGGGATATCTGCTGGATCTGGGGGCCACCGGAGGATCACCTCGCTACCCTGCTCGAGACCGTCGGGGTGGAGCGATTCGTCTTCGGGACGGGGCAGCCGCTGCGCATCCCCGAGACGAGCGTGGCGAAACTCGACTTGCTGGATCTCTCGCCCGAGCAACGGGCACGAGTCGAATCGGGCAACGTTCTCGATACGCTCCGGAATCGATGAACGTTGGGGACCTGATCACTCGCCTTGGCGGGGGTCTCATCCCGGCCGTTCCTGTGCCGTTCCGCGGTACCACCCTCGCAGCGGATGCACAGCAGGCCTGCGCCACGTGGATGGCGACCCAGGCCGTCGCCGGTGTCGCCGTGTGGGCGCATACGGGAAGGGGACCGAAGTTGAACGCCGAGCAACGGCGCCTGGTGCTCGACAGCTGGCGCGCGGCGCTGCCCGACCGCGTGGTGGTCGCCGGCGCGAGCTCGCTCGAGATGGCGCGCGCGGCGCGCGCCGGCGGCGCTGACGCATTGCTCGCGTTCCCTCGCGCCGACGATCCCGTTGGCTGGCACGCTGCCCTGGGGGCGGAGTTGCCGGTCATCGCCTTCTATCTCTATGAGGCTGCAGGCGGTGTCGCGTACGATGACCAGACGATCCAGGCACTCCTCGCCCTCCCAGCGGTCATCGGGATCAAGGTGGCCACCCTCGACTCGGTCGTCACGTTTCAACGGATCGCCGGGTTGATGCACGCCCACCCGGAGAAGCTTTTCATCACCGGCGAAGATCGGTTCCTCGGCTATTCGCTCGTGCTTGGAGCGCAGAGCGCGCTGATCGGCATGGGCGCCGCACTCACAGACTTGCAGATCGCGCTGCTGCAGGCCCATGCGAGCGGCGATACCGCCCACTTCTTGCAGTTGACCCGCACCATGGACTGCTTTGCGCAGGCGACGTTCGTCCCTCCCATGGAGGGCTACGTGCGGCGCATGTTGTGGGCGATGGCGGCCGAGGGAGCCATCCCGGCTGACGCGTGCGACGATCCGTGGGGGCCGCCCCTGCTTGAGGGAGAGCGCGAGGCTGTCTGCCGAGCCGTGCATGAAGCGCGCGCAGCTGGCCGCTGATTTCGAGCGCTTCAAGGACGAATGGCCCCGCGACTTCGCGGGCCATGTGCGCGAGCAGTATCACATCGATCTCACCGCCCGCTATCTCGGGTGCACGATCCCGCACCCCATCGGGAAGGGCTCGGGTCAGCTCTCACTCAACGAAAAGCAGCTGGCGGAAGACGCGGCGGCGGGCCTGGCGTTCGTGGTGCTGAAAACCGTGATCGCGCAGGACGAGACCGGTGTCCAATCGATGGCGGCCTGGGCGATTCACGAGACACGAATGAAAGTCGAGCGGCGGGTCGTGACGGGCATCGATCGTGGGTGGACGGTCACCTGGAAAGGCCGAGGGTGGGATCGCCCCTTCCACGAGTACCTCGCGCTCGTGCGCACCGGCCGGGACCTCGCGCGCGCGGGGGAGTTGCTCGTCGTGCCCTCAGTGAAGTACCACCTTCCGCGCCTCGGTGTGCCGTTTGTGGAATCGGAATACCGCCACACGACGTCCGGCCTGGCCGAGGCCTGGGGCGAGCCGCCGCTCCTTCTCGAAAAGGACTTCTCGCCTACCCTGGCAGGTGATTCACTCGCCGAGGATCGCATTCAAGTGCTGCGCTGGCTGCGCGAGGTGCCGCAGCTGATTCGGAACGCGGCGCCGATCGAGGCGCGCGTGGCGCTCAAACTGATGAATGCGCGCTTCGAGGAGGGTTTCCAGCACGAGATGATGCTGGCCGGCGCCTCGGCCGACGCATTGGTGGTGTTCAACCGGCTGTTCGACGTCGAGCGAGGCGTCGCCTATGGCGGGACGGATTTGAGCGACCGCAATCTCCGCGTGCTGAGCTCGTTCTCGCTGCTCGGCCGCGAGCACGCCCACTCCGCGCGCCCGAGCCTCTGCGGGACCGGGAACGTGTGCTCCGGGCGGATGCTGCTGGCCTACGCCCTGAGCGGGTGTGAAGCGGTCCAGCTACACACCTTCTTCCAGCTGCCGCTCGACGAGTACGCGGCCCGGGAAGGCTCGCGCACCGGGCGGGCGCTGCACCAGCTCGTGTTTCACCCCGTGGAAGGACTGATCGCCGCGCTGTGGGAGCTGGAACGGCGCGGGGCGATCCATCGGCGGGGCGGCGAACTGCACTTTCTCGATGTGCCGCGTGCGCGTCACAAAAGCTGAACTGTTCGAGCTGACCCTCCCGCTGATCGAGCCCTTCATCATCTCGGGGGGCTCGATCACCGAACGCCGCTCCCTCGTGGTGACGCTCCACGACGGCGAGGGTCACGTGGGCTATGGCGAGTCGCCGCCATTCGCGCTGCCGTTCTATTCCGAGGAAACGCTCGCCACGGCGCGCGACCTGATCGAGCGCGTCCTGCTGCCGCGGGTCGTGGGCCAGGAGTTCGCGGCTCCAAAGGACGTCGATGCGGTGCTGCGCGAAGGTGTGCGCGGCAACCCGTTTGCCCGAGCGGGCGTCGAGACGGCCGCTTGGGACCTCGAAGCACACCGCCGCAACACCGGCATGGCGTCCCTGCTGGGCGAACGGCTCGCGGTGACGATGGCGACGGCGGTACCATGCGGCGTGGCCCTCGGCGTTCCGGAGGACCGGCGGCCGGAGACGCTGACGCGCCGCGTCGCCGAGGCATTGCGACAGGGCTACCGCCGCGTGAAGATCAAGGTGATGCCTGGCTGGGACGTGGAGGCGGTGCGAGCGGCACGCGCAGGCATGGCCGGCGCCGATCTCCCGCTCACCGTGGACGCGAACGGCGCCTACACGTGGCCGGAGCACGAAGCGAATCTTCGCGCCCTCGACGACGCCGGCCTCCTCTACATCGAGCAGCCCCTCGGCCCGGACGAGCTGGTCGGCCACACGCGGCTCGGGAACGTGCTGCGGACGCCGGTGTGTCTCGACGAAACGTTGAAGAGCGCGAGTCATGCCCGGCAGATCGCGGATCTCGGCGGGCCCCGGGTCTGGAACGTCAAGGTCCACCGGGTTGGGGGCCTCTCCGAGGTGTGCCGCATTTACCGGATCGCGACCGAGTACCGAGCCGACCTGTGGGCGGGGACGATGCCCGAGTCGGGAATCGGCTCGCAGGCGCCGCTCGCCGTCGCGGCACTGCCGCTGTGCGTCTACCCTTCGGATCTCGAGCCGAGCGCGCGGTGGTACGGGCGGAACCAGGACGTCATCAAACTGACGATGGCCAAGGATGGCCGGATGGCGGTGCCGGACCAGTCGGTCGCTCGGTTGCTCGATCAAACTCGGTTCCGGGCAGCGATGCGGCAGCTCGCGTCGTTTCCCTGATTCGCCGTCTCAGCCTGGCACCGACTCCTCTCCAAGGACATCTTACCCACCCGTGACCACCCTGACTCAACGCCTCGAGAGCGGTCTGCTCGGTCGCTATCGCCTCGAGCGAGAGCTGGGCCAGGGCGGCATGGCCGTCGTGTTCCTGGCCCACGACCTCCGCCACGACCGCAAGGTCGCGTTAAAGGTGCTGCGGCCGGAGATCTCGGCCGAGATCGGCGCCGAGCGGTTCTTGCGCGAGATCAAGATGGCGGCGGGCCTCACCCACCCCCACATCCTCCCAGTGTACGACTCGGGCGAGGCCGATGGGCTGCTCTTCTACGTGATGCCCAATATGGAAGGGCGCTCGCTGCGCGAGCGGCTCGAGCACGAGCGCCAATTGCCGCTCGAGGAGGCGCTGAAAATCACTCGCGAAGTCGCCGCCGCACTGGACTATGCCCATCGCCACCACGTGGTGCATCGGGACATCAAGCCCGAGAACATCCTTTTGCACGAGGGTGCGGCGATGGTCGCCGATTTCGGCATCGGCAAGGCGTTGAGCGGCAACGGCTCGATCACCCAGACGGGTATGGCGCTGGGCACGCCTGCCTACATGAGTCCGGAGCAGGGCAGCGGCGAGAGCGACGTCGACGGGCGGAGCGACCTGTACAGCCTCGGCTGTGTCTTGTACGAAATGTTGAGCGGCGAGCCTCCGTTCACGGGACCCACGGCCCAGGCGATCATCGCGAAACGCTTCGTCTCACCGATCCCCAAGGTGCGGACCACGCGCGACGTCCCGGAGGCCGTGGATGAGGCGGTCACGCGGGCGTTGGCCCGCACGCCGGTGGACCGGTTCCCCACCGCCGCCGAGTTCGCCGAGGCGCTGCGGGTTCCGCAGCGGACACCGTCGGAGAGTCAGCGGACCGTCCAGGCTGCGAAAGCGATCGCCGTCCTGCCGCTGGCGAACCGGAGCGCGGATCCGGAAAACGAGTACTTCTCCGACGGGATGACCGAGGAGATCATCAACGCCCTCGCCAAGGTACCGGGATTGCAGGTCGCTTCGCGCAGCTCCTGCTTCGCCTTCAAGGGCAAGCAAGTGGACATCCGTGAAGTCGGGGAGAAGCTCGGTGTGGCGTCGGTGCTCGAAGGGAGCGTCCGCAAAGTCGGGAACCGGATCCGGATTACGGCCCAGCTGATCAGCGTGGAAAACGGCTACCACCTCTGGTCCGAAACCTATGACCGGCAGCTCGAGGATGTGTTCGCCATCCAGGACGAGATCTCTCGGGCCATCGTGGACGCGCTCAAGCTCCGGCTGGGCAGCGACGCGGGCCAGTTGGTGGCGCCCACCAAGAACCTCGAGGCCTATACCCTGTATCTGAAGGGTCGCTTCTTCTTCAACAAGTTCACCGACCCGGGGCTCCGAAAAGGCCTGGATCTATTCCAGCAGTCCTTGCTGCAGGATCCGGGCTACGCCCGCTCCTACGCTGGCATCGCAGACTGCTGGTGCAATCTGGCGGATGACTGGGTTGTTCCCGACGACGCCTATCCCAGGGCGAAAGCCGCTGCAGCGCGGGCGCTCCAACAAGACCCCGAGCTGGCCGAGGCGATCACGTCGATCGGGAAAGTGCTGTGCTGGTACGAATGGGACTTTGCCGGTGCCGAACAGCAGCTGCGGCGCGCCGTGGCGCTTAACTCGAACTATGCCGAGGGTCACTGGGCGTTTGGGAGCGTCTTGCCGACGGTCGGGAAGCTCGGCGAGGCGGTCGAGGAGATGCGCAAGGCGCTCACCCTGGATCCGTTGTACCCGGAATACAGCCGCTGGCTCGGCCGATTCCTGTTGTACGCCGGCGACTACCCGGCAGCGATCGCGCAGACTCACAAGACCATCGAGCTCAACGCGGACTACTTCCCGTCTTATCTCGACATCGGCGCGGCGTGCCTGGCGCAAGGACAGCCCGAGGAAGCCCTGGAATGGTTCCGTCATGGGCAGGGCCTGGAAACGAGCGTGCGCTCCTACGATGCGTTCATCGTCCGAGCACTGGCGCCGCTCGGGCGCGGCGACGAAGCGGAGGAAATCCTCAACCGGTTGGAAGATGAGTCGCGACACCACTACGTCCGGGCCGAAGTCATGGCCATGGGCTACGCCGCGGTGGGGAATCTCGATCGCGCCTTCGCTTGCCTTGAGCGCGCGTACCAGGCCCGCTCGGCTGGCCTGATTTATCTGCACCTGGATCCCGGTTTTGCCTCCCTGCGCGGCGATGCGCGCTTCAGCGAGTTGGTGCAGCGCATCGGATTGAAATAATCCGGTTCCCCGCAACTCGTTGTTGCGTTGAGAGATACCGGTTGGAGTTGACCACACCCGTAAGTTCTTGTTCACCGAAGCCGCGAACGCCGACAACAGTCTTCCGAAAGCGACCCTCATGTCCCGACAGCCGAACGGTTACTGGGCCAGCAACTTGTACAAGAACCCGCGCACCCGCCCGAAATCCGACGCGCCGGCGCGAGACCTCCCCACGCTCGCGGCCGGTCGCTTTAAACACGCGCGCGAAGGAGTGCGCGCGCTGCGCCACGTTACCGAACAGGTGGTGTTCATGGGCACCGCCTGGAAGTGGGTCTGGATGTATGAGGTCGGCGGGCGCAAGCTCGGTTTCCTCCATCCGATGGAGTCGGCGGTGAGCGGGACCTTCGTGCTCAACGGGGCGGAAGAACAGGAGCTGGTGCTCGCCAACGGCCTTTCAAAACGTGTGAAGCATGCCGTGCGGGACGGGGAGTTGGCCGATGGGGTGCGCTGGTGTTGGATGGAGTTCCCCGACCTCGATACCGTCGAGGGCTTCGTCGAGGTGATCCGCCTCAAGCACCACCTCCTGTCGCGCCCCGACTAGCCGGGCCTTGTGCGGTCTTCGCCGGGCGCGCTACATTCTTCGCGCCCGCAAGCTGTTGCCGTACCAAGCCGTTTGCCGTCCTAACCACACTAGGATTTTTCGATCGAGGCCACCGCCTTGGCGACGACCAAAGGGTGCAGGACTGCGACCGGCATCGCGCTGGCGATCGCTGTAACCGTTGGCGCTCCATCGCTGGCGGGGCAGGGTGCCCAATCCGCCTCCCCCCCAGGGTACAAAGCTCCCGTTGTCAGTGACACCGGCGCCCTGCCGGGACCGCGCCAGCCGATCTTCTTCCGTCACGACATCCACGCCGGTCAGGACCAGATCCCCTGCATGTATTGCCACTCTACCGTGGCAGTCTCAAGCGAGCCCGGGATTCCCGCGCTGCGGACCTGCATCGGTTGCCACCAGATCATCGGAGGCTCCACCCCGGCGCACCAGGCCGAGATCGCCAAGGTCCGCAAGGCCTGGAGTGACCGGCAGCCACCGGAGTGGATCCGTGTGTACTGGGTCCCGGAGTTCGTGCGGTTCCCGCATATGCGGCACATCAAGGTGCTGGGGACCGGCCCCGAGTCGTGCGCCATTTGTCACGGCCAGGTGAACCGGATGACGCAGGTCAACCAGGTGCCAACATTGAAGATGGGCTGGTGCATAAGCTGTCATGTGCAACGCGGGGTGAGTCGCGATTGCTCGGTGTGCCATTACTAGGCGGGCGTCGGAGATCATATGACTGACGGGATGAACCGGCGACGGTTCCTGAAAGTCCTCGGCGTGACGGGTGGAGGTGCGGCCGTGCTCTCCGGGTGCGGCATCGGCCCCGAGCCGACCGAAAAACTCATCCCCTATCTCGTGCCTCCCGAAGACCAGATCCCCGGGACGCCAACCTGGTACGCCAGCACCTGCCGGGAATGCGCTGCCGGGTGCGGGATTCATGTGAAGGTGCGTGAAGGACGCGCGATCAAGGTCGAAGGCAACCCCGAATCGTCCATCAACCACGGCCGCTTGTGCGCCCGCGGCCAGGCTGCGCTGCAAGGGCTCTACAATCCCGATCGCGTCACCGGCCCACTGCAGCGCAACGCCTCCGGCCGGCTCGAGCCGACGACCTGGGACGAAGGCCTGGCGACGTTGCAGGCGAAAGTCCAAGAGGCTCGAGACCGGGGGATTACGTTCGTCACCGGACTCGAGTCCGGCAGCTTCGGCAACCTGGTCGACGAGTGGATGCAGCAGGTGGGTGGGCGGCATGTCACCTACGAACCGTTCGCGTTCGAAGCGCTCCGGGAAGGGAACCGCCTCGCCTTCGGCGATGCCAGCCTTCCGTGGTACGACTTCGCGAGCGCGAAGTACATACTCTCCTTTGGCGCCGATTTCATGGAAACCTGGCTCTCGCCGGTCGGCTTCCAGGGCGCTTTTACGCGCGCGCACAGCTTCGAGTCGGGCCAACGGTCCGAGATGGCGAAGTTCGTGTTCGTCGCGCCCCGCATGCCGCAGACGGGACTCGTGGCCGATGAATGGTTGGCCGTGACGCCTGGCACTGAAGGCCTGCTGGCCCTCGCGATGGCCCAGGTGATCGTCAGCGGGCGACTGGCGCCGGTGCCGGGCGATGCCGCGCGCCTGAGCCTGCCTTCACCGGCCACGGTAGCGGAAGTCGTCGGGATCGAAGCGGGCGTGATCGAGCGCCTGGCGAGCGAGTTCGCTCGCTCCGGCGCTCCGCTGGCGGTGGCGGGCGGCATCGCGGCTCACTATGACAACGGCGCGGAAATCGTCGCCGCGGTCAACATCCTCAACTACGTCGCCGGTGCCGTCGGTCGGACCGTAAAGTTCGGCGCCGACCTGGCGCTTGGCTCCGCCGGCAGCTTCCGCGACATGGCCTCCCTGACGAGCGACATGGCGTCCGACCGAGTCGCCCTGCTGCTGATCCACGGTGCCAACCCGGTCCATTCGTTGGGCGGCAACTTCGCGCAAGCGTGGGGGAAAGTCGGGTTCAAGGTCTCGTTCTCCTCCTATCTCGACGAGACGGCGGCGGGAGCGGACCTCGTGCTTCCCGATCTGCACCCACTGGAGCAGTGGAACGACAGTCGCCCGCGTTCCGGCGTGTATGCGTTGCAGCAGCCCGCGATGCTGCCCGTGTTCGAAGGCACGCGACACACGGGCGATGTCGTGATGGAGATCCTGGCACGGACCCGGTCGCCGCAATCGGCGGTGATAGGGTCATTCAAAGACTACCTCCGAGACAATTGGGCGACCCTCCATCGGCGCATCGGGGGTGGAAAGCCGTTCGAGCAATGGTGGGCCGAGGCACTGCAGCACGGCGGGATCTATGGCGAACCACCCACCCGAGCCGTTCGGCTTGCGGCGGGCGCTGGTGCCGCCACAACGGAAACCACTCAGCCGTACGCGGCCGGCGCCATTACGGCGATCGTCTTCCCGCACCCGGTGCTGCATGACGGCCGCGGCGCGAACAAGCCGTGGCTCCAGGAGCTGCCCGATCCAGTGTCCAAAGTGACGTGGCACGGCTGGGTCGAGGTGCACCCCGAGACGGCCCAGCACTGGGACCTCGCGAGCGGCGATTTCCTGCTCATCCGGTCCGGGTTTGGCGCGGTGACCGCGCCGGCCTGGATCACGCCATCGGTGCGTCCGGGCGTGCTCGCGCTCCCGACCGGTCAGGGTCACAAAGCGTACGGCCGCTATGCGCAGGACCGTTCCTTCAACGCGTTTGAGCTGCTGGCGAGCGAACCGAACGCGTATGGTGGCCGGACACACGCGATGACGGTCACGGTGTCCAAGACCGCCGATCACCGCAGGCTTGCCAGCACGGAAGCAATGGGTCGCCACCTGGGTGAGGCGATTGCCCCGGTGCTGCCGCTCGCGCGGGCGCTCGAGCTGAAGCCGGGCGAACATGCGGTCCACGAGGAAGAGATCCCCGGGTACGCCCATGCGGCGCAAGAGGGATGGGCCGAGGCGCAGCATGAAAAGGCCTCGCTCGGCGACTACGCCGGCGAGCACCCGCGCTGGGCCATGGCGATCGACCTCGCCAAATGCACCGGCTGTTCCGCGTGCGTCACCGCCTGCTACGCGGAAAACAATGTGGCGACGGTCGGGGAAGAGCTGGTGCAGCGTGGCCGTGAGCTGGCCTGGTTGCGCATCGAACGCTACTTCCGTCCCGCGGCGTCGGGCGCGGTCACCGCGGCGATCGCGCCGATGCTGTGCCAGCACTGCGGCAATGCGCCGTGCGAGCCGGTATGTCCGGTGTTCGCCGCGTATCACACGCCGGACGGGTTGAACGCCCAGGTCTACAACCGGTGTGTCGGCACCCGCTATTGCTCCAACAACTGCCCGTACAAAGTACGGGTGTTCAATTGGTACAATTTCGCGGAGCCCGGCGGGATCTGGGATGCCTTCCCGGAGCCGCTCACCTGGCAGCTCAACCCGGATGTCACGGTGCGCGAGAAGGGCGTGATGGAGAAATGCACCTTCTGCGTGCAGCGCATCCGGGGCGCCCAGAACCAGGCTCGGCTGGAAGACCGCAACGTGCGCGACGGCGACATCGTCCCCGCCTGCGCGCAGACCTGCCCGTCCGAAGCGATCGTCTTCGGTGACCTGAACGATCCGCGGTCGCGCGTGCATGCATTGGCGGAGGACCCGCGCGGCTACCACGTGTTGGCCGGCCTGAATACCAAGCCAGGAATCACCTACCTGGCCAAGGTGACGGCTGGGGGAGAGGCCTGAGCGTGTCGCAGACACCGCCCCCCGCCGCTCCGCCCACACCCGTGACCTACGACTTCGTCACGCGGGCCATCGCGCGCACGCTCGGGAACCCGGGGAAGGGCTACTTCCTGCTGCTCGGGGCCTCCGTGACGCTGCTCGCGGTCGGCATCGTCTGTCTCGTGCTCTTGATCCGCTACGGACTCGGGCTCGCGGGCTACTCGCATCCGGTGTATTGGGCTGTCTTCATCACCTGCTTCGTCTTCTGGGTGGGTATCGCCCATTCGGGCACGCTGATCTCGGCGATTCTCTATCTGTTCCGGTCGGGGTGGCGGACTGCGGTGTACCGCACCGCCGAAGCGATGACGGTGTTCGCCGTGATGACCGCGGGCCTGTTCCCCCTGATCCACATCGGACGCCAGTGGTACTTCTACTGGCTGGTGCCGTATCCGAACGAGCGCGGGCTGTGGCCCAACTTCAAGTCGCCGCTCATCTGGGACGAGTTCGCGATCGGGACGTACTTCACCGTTTCCACCGTGTTCCTGATCATGGGGCTGATCCCCGACATCGCCGCCGTGCGCGACGTGGCCACGGGGTGGCGCCGCAAGCTCTACTCGCTCACCGCGCTCGGTTGGCGCGGCACGAATGAGCAGTGGCGCCACTATACGCGGGGGTACCTCTATCTCGCCGCGCTCGCGACGCCGCTGGTGTTGTCGGTGCACAGCGTCGTGTCCTGGGACTTCGCCATGGCAATCGTCCCCGGGTGGCATGCCACGATCTTCGCCCCCTACTTCGTCGCCGGGGCGATCTATTCGGGCGTCGCCATGGTGATCACCCTGCTCGTTCCCATTCGGCGGCTGTACCATCTTGAAGATCTGATTACCGTCCACCACTTTGAGAACCTGGCGAAGTTGTGCCTGCTCACGGGCATGATCGTCGGGTTCGCCTATTGCACGGAGTACTTCATCGCCTGGTTCGGCGGGAACCCGAACGAACGCGCCGCGTTTTGGCTCCGGGCGTTTGGGCCCTTCTGGTGGGCCGGCTGGACGATGATTATCTGCAACGGCTTCCTGCCATTGCTGCTGTGGTTCAAGAAGATCCGCACCAACATCACGTCGCTGTTCGTGATCTCGATCTTCGTCAACATCGGGATGTGGTTCGAGCGCTATGTGATCATCGTGGTTTCCCTCGCGTTTGAGCCGTACTCGCAGTGGTCCAACGCCGGCTATAACCCGACCTGGGCTGACTGGGGCATCATGGCGGGGAGCTTCGGCTGGTTCTTCATGTGGTTCCTGCTGTTCGTGAAGAACTTCCCGGCGGTCTCGATCTCCGAGGTCAAGGAAGTGCTGCCGCCGCCAACGCGGACCAAGGGGAGGGTCCCGTGATGCTCCCCAAGGTGCTCACGGAGATGTTCCATCCGCCGATGACGCCGGGGGTGCTCGCCGTGTTCGGGCATCTGGATGCCACGGTGGACGCGATCGGCAAACTCAAGACCGGCCAGTACGAAGATCTTACGGTGTACTCGCCCATCCCCCGGCACGAGATCGAAAGCGCGCTCGACCAGCCGGTGAGTCCGGTGCGCATGTGGACCCTGATCGGCGGGATGACGGGGTGCGGCATCGGGGCGTGGCTGACGTTGTACATGTCGTACGACTGGCCGGTGGTCGTGGGCGGCAAGCCGGTCGGCTCCATTCCGCCCTACATCATCATCATGTTCGAGATGACCGTCCTGTTCGGCGCGCTCTCCACCATCCTGGGCATCATCTTCAACGCCCTGCATGCCCGGCGTCGCCTCGGCGTGATCGCCTATGACCCGCGGTTCACCAACGACAAGTTTGGCATCTTCGTCCCGTGCGGCCCGGACCGGGCCGGCGCGGTCGAGGCGTTACTCAAGGGCGTCGGGGCCGAGGAGGCGCGCCATGTGTCGTAAGCCGATCGTCCTCGCCGCCGCGCTGATGCTGCTCGCCGCCTGCGACCCGGACTATGTGGTGCACCACGTGGGCTGGTTCTCCACCATGCGCCATCAGCGCAGCATCCGGCCGTACGGCATGCCGCGCCCGAGCGTTCCGGGAACGGTGCCGGTGACCGGCACGGAACCCGATTCGATCGGGCTCGTGGCCGCGGAGCGGGCGACCAATCCCCGGACGCGCACCTCGGAGTCGCTGAATCGCGGGAAATGGGTGTACGAGACGTACTGCCAGGTGTGTCACGGCGAGACGGGACGCGGCGACGGGCCGATCTCCGCGATGGCTGGCGGCCCCTTCTTCGGCGTCCGGTCGCTCGTGAACGACACCATCGCCGGGCGGAGCGACGGATACCACTTCGGGGTCGTGATCCACGCCCCCAGCATGGGACGCGGTCTGATGCCGATCTACGGCGACCAGGTCCACGGCACCGACCGCTGGGACGTCGTGAACTACATGCGGTTCCTGCAGCAACAGGCCAGCACCGGGGGAAGCCCGTGAGCACCGCGACCGTGAGCAGGACCGAGCTGGCGCAGAAGGCGCGGGCGTTTCCCGTGAGCTCGTTTCGAGCCGTGGGCCTCGGCGCCACCGCCGTCGGCCTCGTGCTGCTGCTCCTGAATCTCAGAGGGCACGCCGACCGCGTATGGTCCGCGTATCACTTCAACCTGCTCTTCTGGCTGGGCCTCGCCCAAGCCGGGGTGGTGATCGCCGCGAGCCAAAAGCTGGCCAAGGGGCATTGGTCGGGGCTCGTGATCCGGTTTGCCGAGGCCTCGGTGGCGTTCCTGCCGGTGGGCGTGGTGCTCTTCGTGGCGTCGTTCTTCGGGCGCGGCCACATCTATTCCTGGATCGCGGAGCCGCGCACTGATCTCGGTTGGTGGCTCACGCCGTTCTGGTTTTACCTGCGCAACGGAGCGTTGCTCACGCTGCTCGCGTGGTTGTCCTGGCGCTTCGTGCGCGAGGACATGGCCCCGGACGTGGCGGAGCTGGCCGGGGGCGGGCCGGTCGAGCCGACCGAAGCGGAGCGTGGGCGCATCAACCGCGACGCCGCCCTCGTGGTCGTCGGGTACGCCTTTGGCTACAGCTTGCTCGCGTTCGACCTCGTCATGTCGCTCGCCCACAAGTGGGTGAGCAACCTGTACGGTGCTTTCTATTTCATGGGCAGCTTCCTGGCCGCCCTGATGTGGCTGGCGGTGTTGAGCATTCGGATGCGCGTGCGCATGGGGCTGGCTGGCCTGTACTCGCTGAAGCAGCAGCACGACCTCGCCAAGTTGTGCTTCGGTCTCACGGTGTTCTGGGCCTACCTGATGTTCTCCCAGTTCCTGGTGATCTGGTACGGCAATTTGCCGGAGGAGACATACTTCATCTTCTACCGGTTGTGGGGGGTATGGCGACCGTTCGGGGTCGCCGTGTTCCTGATGGTGTTCCTCATCCCGTTCATCGGGCTGCTCGGGGAAAAACCCAAGAAGGCGCCGGCGTGGTTGCTCGCGATCGCGCTCGTGAGCCTGGCCGGGATCTGGGTCGAGCGCTATCTCGAGATCGTGCCGTCCATCAACGACGGCGCCGGTCCGGCGCTCGGGCTGCCCGAGGTCGGGGCGTTGTTGTTCTTCGGCGGGCTGTACGCGCTCGCCGTGGCCTGGTTTGCGGGACGGTACCCGATGCTCTCGCCCCGGCTCGCCGCTGACACCTTGGAGCGAGAGCACGGCCACTAGTCTCCATCGTGTTCATTCCCCGGCTGCAGGTCAGGGTCGGCCGGCGGGCACTAAACCATGGGGATCGGGTTAGAATTGCACGGGTCCAGCCTTTGGGAGATCGAACCATGTCACACCCTGACCAGCAACGGCTGATCGGAACGGCTGCGGTGTTGTCGCTTACCGCACTAGTGGCCCTCGGCCTGGCCTGCAGCGGGAATCCGACGGGGCAAGGCAATGGCTGCCAGTCCACGGGCGCGGACGTGACCATCAATGCCCGAGACAATCTGACGTTCGATCCTGCCTCACCCACCATTTCGCCGACCGAGACAGTGTGTTGGCAGAACTTCGGAACGGCTACGCATACGGTTACCTCCGACCCCTCGCTTCCCGCTCCTTCCGATTCGACCTGGAACCTCAACGCGACGCTCATCTCAAATACCGTTGTGAGCAGGTCCTTCGGGACGGTCGGCGACTATCCGTATCACTGCACCTTTCACGCAGGCATGCAAGGAGTGATCTTCGTGCGCTGACGGTTCGAACCACGGCTCCGGGCGCGTTTTCGGCTTCAGGAGCTTAGCTTTTGCTTCATGAGCGAACCTCAGCAGTCCCTCGAGTCTTTGCGGCATTTTCGGGAAAAGATGAACGCCGCCATCCTCGAGGCCGGGAACCTCAACATCAACCGCTTTTTTGCCCTCGACACGCGTCGATCGTGATCCCCCACCTGCGTCGCGCCGTTGCCCGGCTCGAGGAGCTACCGGCGTCATGAGCCTCTGGCGCGCGGCGGCGGAGCTCGCGCGCGTCGGGAGCGGGGGCGCGCTCGCGACGGTCGCGCGCACGTCCGGGTCGACCCCGGTCCCGGCCGGGACCAAACTGTTGATCGGGCCCGTGGGTCGGTTGGAAGGTACGGTCGGCGGTGGTTGCGTCGAGGCAGACGTCCTGGCCGCCGCCGCGGACGTCCAGGAGCGCGGTCCTCGCATCCTCACCCACCACCTGAATGCCGACCTCGCCGGCGATCTTGGGCTTTCCTGCGGCGGCACGGTCGAGATCGTGATCGAGCCGCTGGTGCCGGCAGAGGGCTATGTACGGGCGCTCGAGCAGGCCGCAGCCGCGGACTCGGGGGTGGTGACGACCGGCCTGGACTGGTCCGCCGGACCACGTAAGGAATTCGCGCCGGGCCCCGTGGCGGCGATCGCGCCGCTTGCCGAATTGTCGAGCGATCGGGGCACGCTCATAGAGCGTCTATCGTTGCCGCCGCGGGTGCTGGTGTTTGGCGCTGGGCACGTCGGCAGTGCCATCGCGCGGGCCGCGGACGCGGCGGGGTTCCGCGTCGTCGTGGTGGATGACCGGCCCGAGTTCGCGGATCCTGGCCGATTCGCTCGTCGGGTGACTGTCTGTGCGGCCTCCGTGGACGAAGCGCTGTCTCGCTTCCCCATTGGACCAACCGACGCCCTCGTCATCGCCACCCGGGGGCATCGCCACGATGCGGTGATCCTCGAGCGTGTCGCGGCATCGGCAGCCGGCTATGTCGGACTCCTGGGGAGTCGACGCAAGCAGGCGGTCGTGACGAAAGCGCTGGCGACGGCGGGCGTGCCGGCCGAGGCGCTGGCACGGGTGCGGGTCCCGGTCGGGCTCGCGATCGGGGCGGTGACGCCGGAAGAGATCGCCGTCAGCATCGTCGCCGAGTTGATTCAGTGGCGACGCGGGAAGACGCCGCCTACGGCGTCGTCGGCGTAATCCGCCCGAGTAAGCGGCTGAGCGAGTCGGCCGTGAGTGGCCCCGCGATCTCGATCCGCAAACCGCCGACGAACCTGGCAAGACGCTCGTTGGCGACTCGACCCCCGATCTGCTGGACCTCCCCGGCCGTCTCCATGCGCCGCTCGAACAGCTGGACCAGGACGCCATTGCCGATGTCCTGTTCGACGAGGATTTCACTGGCCTCGGGGTTGCGGCGCATGGCACGGATCGGGACCCCAGGAATCGCGACCGGTGGGGCGCCGAGCAGATCGCGCGCGGGCTGTGGCTCGATGACCGGCCACACTGTGGACAGCCGCTGGCGGGCGGGAGTGTCGCGCGCCGCGTCGAGTGGGGCGGCGGTCACCACGATCGCATTGCCCGCGACGGGCGCGGGCAATGCGGCGCGCAGCCCGGCACCGGCCGAGCCTTGCGCCAGCTGATCGGCGGCCTTCGCGACTTGCCGCCGTCCGTCCGTTTCTTCACGGGCGGCGGGGACGGCAGCGGGGCGGTCGGAAGCGGCTCCGGCTACGGCGTCGTCCGCCCGGTACGCCTGAGAGGCTTCCGCTTCGTTGGACCGCCGCGGCTCCGCGGGCCTGGTCGGTGTTGCCGAGAGTCGAGAGTCCAGTGCAGGCGCCTCTGGTGGGGCCTCGGCGGAGGGTTGGGCGGACAGCGTCGAATTCCGGGAGTCGCTCGCCGACTGTAGGACCGTCGTCGGGCCGCGGAGTAACCAGCCGAGTCCCACGGCCATCAGAACTGTAGCCGCCCAGGCGATCGGCATGCGAAGTCTCCACGCCACCCGCGGCCGCCGCAGCTCGTGCAGCGGCGGTGCCGCACGTTCCGGAGTTGGGGGCACGGCCCGGCTCAGGAGCTTGCTTGCTCGCTCGATCAACGCGCGTTCCTCTTCCAACCGGGCGCGGCACGCCAGGCAGGCGGCGAGGTGGGCGTCGAGACGCTCCGACTCGACCGGGGTGAGCTCCCCATCGAGGTAGGCGTGCAGGGTTCCGTCATCCACGTGCGACATGCTCGGCCTCGCTTCCCTTCTCGTAAGCCTCGACCAGGCGGCGGCGGGCGCGCGACAACGTCGTGCCGACCGCACTCCGCGCCAGTCCTGTCTGCGCAGCGATCTCCTCGTACGACATGCCGGCGTCCCACAGCAACAGCGCTTCACGGTCCCGCGGAGTCAGATCATCGAGGGCGCGTCGCACTCGGGCGCGGTCCTGCTCGTCGTGCAGTGCTTCGTCCGGCGCCGGGGTAACGGGCTCGGGTTCGCTTTTCAGCAGCGTGAGATGTCGCCGTTCCCGCGCCTGCCGCCGCGCTTCATCTCGCGCCATGTTCGCCGCCACCACGAAGAGCCACCCCCGCGCGTTCTCGGGCTGGTGCACCAGTGCTCGCGCGAACGCCTCTTGCGCGAGGTCCTCCGCCCGCTCGGCGTCCCATACCTTGCGGTACAGGAAGCGCACGAGCGCGGAGTAGGTGCTGCGGTAGACTGCCGCCAGATCCTCGGGCATCGCCCTCGCTCACGACCGGAAGTCGCGCACCAGGGCTTCCAGCTCCCCCGCGCGCCACGTCTCTTTGCCTCCGGCTGCAATCTTGACGCTCACGCGGCCGCCCGCCACCAGCACCGCCGGGGTGAGCCCCACCGGTCGGGCGAGCTCTGGCATCGCGCGTAACAGGGCGAAATACGCCTGGCTGAATGGCGCGACCGTGACCACGGGGAGAGACTCCACCTGACGCAAGTCGGTCCAGGTGCTGTCGCGCAGAATGAACAGGCGCCCCCCGATGCGCTGTGTCGGATTGATTCCCGCGCGGCCGCGGAGCAGCGCGTCCAACTCTTCCTGGTCCGCCTCAGCCGCCACGACCGATTTCGACGCCTGCCGGGCTTCACTCCGCGACAGTGCCACCGCGCCGGCGCCGGCCTGATCTCGCGGCGCGGCCGGCGTGTTGCGGCGAACGTCCTCGCGGGCGTTCATGCCGGTGGCCACGGCGTTTGGCTCCTGCACCAGGTACGATGTGTACTCTGTGAGTACGCCGTAGCGCAGCGCCAGCTCTTTCAGCGCGGTCATCAGCTCCGCGGTCTGGCCGTGCAATCGGATTTCGCGCGAGAGCGCTCCGGCTTTGCGAGCCGCCCACAACCGTGGGATATAGTCGTTGGCCGGTTGGTCGCCCGCCCCGGCCGTGCCGGACCGGAATCGCTCCTCAGCCCCATTCCTCCGCCCGTGCACCGCCACGGACCACTCCCCACGTCCCGCGCCCCGGTACCGTCCAAACACGACCATCTCGTCCCCGGCGAAGAGGTCCGGCAGCATTTCAGGCTGCAGGTCGTACAACTCCACACCGTCCCCGGCGTCGATGGCGACGTCGGTGAGCACCGGGCTCGCGATTTTTCCGGCGAGCGCGCCGACCGCCTGCTCGATGTCCCCACCGGGGGTGATGTACTCCGTGACGCCACGCGCCCGCTCCGTGAGCCGGTCGAGCAAGTAGGTGTTCACGTCGTACCCGATGCCGAATGAAAAGACCCGAAAACCGCCGCGCCGCTCCTCGGCCCGTCCCGCGATGCGCTCCGGGTCTTGCTCACCGACTGTGGGGAGACCGTCAGTGAGGAACACGACCACGCCGAGCGCTGCAGCGGCAGGCGGCAGGCTGTAGGCCTCCTCCAGCGCGCCCGAAATGTTGGTTCCACCGTTGGCGTCGAGCGCTCGCACCCAATCCACGGCGCGGCGGCGCTGGTCCGGCGTGACCGGGGTCCACTCCGCGGTGAAGCGACGTATGCCGCTCGAGAATGCGACAATGCGGAACCGATCGCCTTCGCGGAGCGACGCGAGCAACTGCTCGAGAGCGGATTGTGCCTGAGCCAGTTTGTCACCGGACATGGACCCCGAGATGTCGAGCACCGCTACGACGTCTCGTCGCAACGCGATGGCGGCACGAGCGGTACCTGGCGCCAGGAGGAGCATGTAGTAGCCGTCTTCGCCGACCGGTCGATGGGTGACAAGCGACAGGCCGACCAGTGCGCGGGAGAGCGGGAGGAAGAGATCCAGGTCGCCGCTCGTGCCGGTGTCCGGGAGGGTGACCTCGAGTCGTCCGTTGGCACGGCGGGTCCGGACCTGATGTGTGGGGGAGTAAGGGTCGCCGAAGCGGTCGGCGCTGTCGACCGTGAGGCGGACGCTCCGCGCAGCCCCGGCAGCACCGGGGCCGGTGCTGCTGACGTAGCGAAATCGCCAGGCATCGCCCTGGCGATCGAGGATCTGCGTGTAGCGCATCGTGACTTTGCGCGTTTCCCCGGGATTGATGGGGAAGACGCGGGCCCGGATCAAGCCGTGCCCTGCCAACTCGATCAAGGCCGGGTCACGTTTGCGGCGCACAATCTCCTCGTAGATGGCGCGTGCCTGGCTTGCGTCCATCGTCTCGCCGCGCAGCTCGGCATCCCCCTGCCACAACGAGAAACTCCCGAACGTCGCCTCGCCGGGGAGCGGGTAGTGATAGTCGCCCTCCCCGAGTCCAGCGCCACGGTTCTGGAACCATTCCTCGACGGTCACCTGGGCGACGCGACCGAGCACGGTGACGGATACGGCACTGCGGAGCTTCTCGACACCCCAGCCCGGGGTTGGTCGAATCGGCTCGATCCAGCCTTGGGCGTGGAGCGCCATGGGGCTCAGGGCGAGGGTCGCCAGAACCAGGATGGCGGAACGGGAGCGCGTGTGCATCGGTTCGATCCTCTTGGAGTCGCCAAGAGAGACGTCGGAGGGGGGGAGGGATGCACACGGCTGGGGCCTCCCATTTCGGTCGCCGAGGCGATATTGTGAAGGCGTTCACAAACCGATCGCGTACCCCATTCTCATGGGAGAATAAGCAATGCAGCGGAAGTGGATGGGCGCACTGGTCGTGCTCGGCGCGCTAGCGTGTGGTGAGAAGAAGGCGGAGACAGCGGCCGACCAAATGGCTCAGCCCGCCGCCTCGGATGCGGCAGCCCAGCCGGCCGGGCCGGTGGTGGAGGTCAACATGACGGGCGCGGGCACGGTGTTCAAGTTCGAGCCCGCGGTGATCACCGTGCCAGTTGGCGGTACGGCGCGCTTCATCAACGTATCCGGTGGGCCACACAACGTGGCGTTCTACCCGGATTCCATCCCGGCAGGCGCCGCCGACATGTTGAACGCGGCGATGGCGAACCGAATGGACAACCTCGCCGGTCCGTTCCTGATCAACCCGAACGATCGCTATGATGTCTCGTTCGTCGGACTGCCAGCGGGTGTGTACAAGGGTTTCTGCACTCCACACCTGGCTCTCGGGATGAAGTTCACGCTCACCGTACAGTAGCAGCGCAGGGTCGGCCCCACGGCCGGCAGCGAATCGGTCCCGGAATGGTTGCCGGGGCCGTTTCGTTTTTCACCATGGTCTATGGAGTGGACGCCGCACTTCGCCACGGGTCGCAAATGGGCTGCATGTCTCGCGAAGCGGCTTGATCGGTAAACCCGATCAGGGCATCGAAACTGCCGCAGGCGCGGATGGCGCGCGCCGCGTCCTGGCGTGCCGTGGCGACTCGCGCAAGATCGCGCCGCGACGGCCACAAGGACGCTACGAGCCCGAACGGGACGGCCAGCACGGCGTAGCGACGCGTCGCGGCGTCCCAGTGGGCGAGGGCTGCCGCCGTGTCGGCGCGGTGGAGCGCCCGGCGCGCCTCGAGATCGAGTGCGAGGCTCACCGCAAGCGGAGCGCTGTCGGCGGCGGCGAGGCGGTCGAGCGCTGGGGACGGGCCGTCGGGGACGGGGGCGGTGAGCGCGAGCAGCCACGCCAGCGTGGCGCTCGTGTCGCCATCGGCAGTGGCGTGGGCGACGAGGCGGATGCGAGCGGCCGCGGCGTCGCCGAGCGGCGACAAGTCCATCGCATGGGCAAGGACAATCCACAGTTCCCGCTCGCGAGCGGCCGCGGGTGGCGCCGACGCGAGCCGGGCCCGCGCGCTGTC
Source organism: uncultured Gemmatimonadaceae bacterium (assembly GCA_964596925.1). Taxonomy (GTDB): domain Bacteria; phylum Gemmatimonadota; class Gemmatimonadetes; order Gemmatimonadales; family GWC2-71-9; genus DASTHG01. The sequence continues at coordinate 206,478 of CAZQWQ010000024.1, forward strand.
CACCCATCCTTCCCGCAGATCCGCCGCCATGCCGAACCGCAATGCCAGGTCGCGCTCGCGGTCGGTGGTTGCCCGGCGCGCCAGCGCGGCGAGGATGCGGCGCTGGGGTCCGCGCCGCTCCGGTGCGGTGCCGAACTGCGCCGCCTGGAAGGCGAGATATATGAGCACGGTAAACGGACGCCGATCGAGGGACCGCAGCACTGCCGTCCGGGCGCCGGGCGACTGAAACAGCAGCGTGTCGGCGAGCCCTACGACCTCCGCCACGAGTGACGTCGAATCGATCCGGCGGTACTCGGCGATCAGGCGCCGCGCTTCGGCGTCGTCACCGCGCAGGTGCGCGAGGGAAATACTGTTGGCAAGGGCCGCGGCAAACCCCGGGTCGAGATCCAGCACCTCGTCGAACGCGGCCCGGGCGGAGTCGAGGCTCTGCTCGAAGAGCTGTCCGAAATACAGGTGGAACTCCCCTTCGACGAAGCGCGCCCACAGGCGGTCGGGGGCGCTCGCCGCCGCCTCGCGAAACCGCGCCAGCGCGGCGCGCCCGTCGCCCTTGTCCACGAGCTCGGCATAGCCCTCGAGTAACAAGCTGTCGGATCGCTGCAATGCGCCGACGTGACGGCGGGCTCCGCGCGTCGCGGCGCGCAGCATCTCTTCGTCCGAACTGACCTGGGCGAGGGCGAGCACGCGCCGGAGGTGCGCGAGGGCGAAGTCCGGGTCGTGCGCGATGACGGTGTCGTACAGCGTGCGCGCGCGCTCGTAGTCACCGCGCCGGAACGAGTCGTCACCGTTGAGGAAGGCGGCGATCGCTTCCTTGCCACGTGGAATCGTCGCGTGGGGGTTGGGCCGAAACCCGGCGCCGAGGATCTCGGCCCAGGCGGCGTCCATCACCGCCGAGATGGAGTCGGCGGAGCCGCGTTGCGACACCGACGCGATCGGATCGGGCGTGCCGGTCTGGTACAAGGCGGCGTCGAGCGTGACGCCGCGCCCCGCGAACGCGACGCTCACGATCACGAAATAGCGAGCGCCGAGCTGCGCGGCGACCGAATCGGCTTCGGCAACAGACAGCGGCTGGGAGCCGACGAGCGCGCGCACCTGGCGAAACGAGAGGGCTGTGGGCAACCGCGGCACGGGGCTGAAGCGCGACAGGAAGTACTCCGGCAGCTGCTCGCTGGGGAAAGGCGCCGCCCCGAGCACGGCGAAGGGCATGACTGCGAGACTGCGCCCATTCCCCGGCCGCGCGCCAGGTGGCCCGACTGCGAGCCAGAGCACGCCGGCGAACAGCACGATCACCACCGCGGCGGTTGCAAGACGGGGCCACGGGCGCCGCGCCGCCCGGTCGATGATCGACATCCACCCGGCTGCCGACGCGGGGCGATCCTCACGACGGTCGGCGAGCGGAGCCACGAGCGCCGCCGCCAGGGCCGCGGAAATCTCCGGACGGGCCCCATGCAGGGTTCGCGCGAGGCCACCGCGATCGGCTCCCAGCAACGGTCGCGTGCCGGTCAACGCCTCAAACGCGATGAGCCCGAGCGAATAGAGGTCTGCGCGCCCGTCGACGTCCGCGAGTCCGGCGATTTGCTCCGGCGCCATGTAGTCGGGAGTGCCGATGGCGGAGCCGGGAGCGGTGAGGCCGCCGCTCGGTGTGTCCCGAATGAGCGCCACACCAAAATCCGTGAGCAGGGCGCGGCCGGTGTCTTCTTCGATCAGAATGTTGGCCGGCTTGACGTCGCGGTGCACCACGCCGCGGCGATGGGCGACGTCCAATGCCGAACCGACCTCTCGGAGTACTTTGAGGAGCGTGGCGGTCGTCGGCCGGTGTGCTTCGAGCGTACTTTCCAAATTCGTCCCGCGGACGAAGGGCATGATGAGGAACGACACCCCGCCGCGCGTGTCGAATTCGTAAACCGGCACGATGTTGGGGTGGGAGAGGTGCGCTGCCAGGGAGGCCTCCCGCTTGAAGCGATCCTGTCGCATCTGGCTGGCGGCGACGTCGGGCGGCAGCACCTTCACGGCGACCAGGTGGCCCAGCGACCGGTGGCGCGCCCGAAAGACGGCGCCCATGCCGCCGGCGCCGGCCAGCTCGAGGATCTCGTAGCGGTCCCCGACGGCGCGTTGCACGTCCTCGAGTGCTGGAGCAGTCATCGCCGGCAAGATACGGCTCCTTGCCTCGGATCGCCTGTCGGTCGATACTCCGAGCCGCATGCCTTCCATTCCGGTCATCGACGCCCGGGTCCTCGGGCCCGCGCGCATCACCGTCAACGGTGGCGCCGCGCCTGCCGAGCTGCTCTGGCGCAAACACCTCGCGCTGCTCGTCTACCTGGCTCGAAGTCCCCGCCGCGCCCGGACGCGCGAGCATCTGATCGGTTTGCTGTGGAGCGACCGGGAGGAGAAAGCGGCTCGCCACTCGCTCAGCGAAGCGCTGCGCGTGTTTCGTCGGGTCCTCGGGGAGACGCGGATTCGCGCCGACGTCGACCAGGTGTCACTGGATCCCACCGCGTTCACGCTCGATTGCGACGCGTTCGCCGAGCGCAGCGCGGCGGAAGACTGGGCGGGCGCCGCTGCGCTGGTGCAGGGCGATTTCCTCGAGGGCCTCGCGGTCCCCGATGCCAATGAGTTCGAGAACTGGCTCGCGGCGGAGCGGCTCGCGTGGCGCACGCGCGGCGTCGAGGCACTTACGCGCCTGGCCGAAACGTTGTTCGACGCCGGCGATCCGGGCGGCGCCCAGGCAGCGGCGCTGCGCGCCCTGGCGATCGAACCGGCGGCCGAGCCCGCGGCCCGGGCGGCGATGCGCGCGCTCGCGCTCGCCGGCGATCGTGCGGCGGCGCTGGACGTCGCCGACCGACTCGCCGCCGGTTTGCGCGAGCGCCTTGGGACCGAGCCGGCACCCGAGACACGGCGGCTGGTGGAGCGGGTGCAGGAAGCGCGGGTCGGCCGACGCGTCGCGGCGGCCCCGAGTGGCGCGCGCGCGCGACCGCCGCTCGTGGGTCGGCGCGACGCGCTCAAGCGCCTCAACGACGCGTGGGCACGCGTCCGGCGCGGGGCGGGAGAGCTGATCCTCATCGAAGGCGAACCGGGCGAGGGCAAGACCCGGCTGGCAAACGAACTACTCGACCGGGCTCGTCTCGAAGACGCGACTGTCGCGGCCTGCCGCGCTGTTCCCTCCGAAAACCGCGTCGCCTGGAGTGGCCTCACCGGTTTGCTGGCCGGCGGGATGGCCGCGGCACCCGGCCTCACTGGGGCGCCCGCCGCCGCACTGGCCGCGCTCGGCGCGCTCGAGCCGGATCTCGGCGTGCGGTACCCGGCAATTCTTGATGCGATGGAGCCGGCTCGCGCGTTTGCGGCGGCGGTGCGGGCGGCGGCGGAGGAACAGCCCGTGTTGCTGGCGCTCGACGACGCGCAGGACCTGGACGGCGCGACGGCCGGCGCGCTCCCGCAGATCGTCCGCGATCTCGGGGGCCAACGCGTGCTGGTGGTCCTGTGCGTCGAAGCCGGTAGTGGGAGACCGGACTGGTTGGAAACGCTCCGGGCGCGCTTGGGTCGCGACGTGCAGGGGGCGGCGATCCGGCTCGAGCGGCTCGACGAAGGCGCCCTCGACGAGCTGGCCCGCTGGTGGCTGCCGCACTACGACGATGACGATATTGCCCGGATCCTGCGGCGCATCGAACGCGACACCGCCGGCGTGCCGTTACTCGTCACGGCGGTGCTCGAGGCCGTCGCGGACGGGCTGCGCCTGTCGCCGGACGCGCCCGCATGGCCGAGCGAACGGCGGACGCTTGTGAGCACATTGCCCGGCGATCTCCCGCCGGCGGTGGTCGGGGCGGTGTGCCTGCGGTTCCGCCAGCTGCCCGACGACACGCAACCGATCCTCTCGGCTGCGGCCGCCCTGGATGCGCGGGTGACGGCGGATACGCTGTGTCGCGCGACGGGACTTGCGCGTCGGGATGTGGACCGGGCCCTGGACCGCCTGGAATGGGATCGCTGGCTCGTGGCCGACGCGCGCGGGTACAACTTTGCGGCCACGATCGTGCGGGCGATCCTGATCCAGGAAATGGTGACCCCCGGGCAGGTCCGTCGATATCGCGACGCCGCTACTGCTCACCCTCTTTCATCGGACGGCACGTAGACGACGACGACCGTAGCGGTCGAACCCGGCTGGCTCATGCTTCACCGCTAGCCCAAGCGCCGGATCAAGTAGGGCAGAAACACACCTACCGCGAAGCGCAGAAACCTCCCGAAGGTGCCGAAGGGATGAAGGTTGCGGCGACGCTGACGTGGCCGCGCCTTGAGAGTCGCTTGAGAGCAAAGGCCGAGTGTCTATGACCCTTCAATGTGAGGGTCTGTGACGAGTGAGCCGGCAACGAAAGTCGTGCCTCCAGCGGAAACACACACGGAAAGCTCGCTGCAGGGGCGATTCGTCGTGCTCACCGGAGGGAGCAGTGGTATTGGTCGCGCGCTCACGGCCGAGCTCGCGGCTCGCGGCGCCTCGGTGCTTGTGGGCTCCCGCCGAAAGGTCGAGGGCGATCAGCAGCATCACCCCCTCGATCTCGCATCGCTGTCGTCGGTCAGCGAGTTCGCGGCTCGCATCCTCGCCCTGGGCAGGCCGATCGACGTGCTCCTCCTGAACGCGGGTGTCCACGTCCCGTGGAGGAGGGTGACTACGAGCGACGGTCACGAGCTGCACTGGCAGGTGAACTACCTGTCCAACTTCCTCCTGACGCACCTACTCCTAGAGGGGTGTAGGAGGTCCGCGCTCAAGCAGATCGTCTACGTCGGGAGCGAGGCCCACCGCCTTGCCGGCATCGCTGCCGGCGCGCTCTCCGGGTTCTGGCATCGCTACGCCAGATCCAAGGAAGCGGCGACCAGGTTCTTCCTGCGACTCCAGGAGCTCCATCCGGACCTGCGCGTCCAGATCATCTCACCCGGGTACGTCGCCACCGAGATCCACCGCCATAAGAGCCGCATCACCACGTGGCTCGAGAGGGCCTCATCGCGGGTCCGTACTCCCGAGGACGCAGCACGGGAGATCATCCGCGTGATCGAGCTGCCAGAGGCGACGTCAGTGTACTGGGATCGCGGCAACGCGGCGACGCCGAGCCGGCGTGCCCGGAACCTGGCGAGCGCCGAGGCGCTGTGGCGGGAGTCGGTCGCCTCCGTGCGACACATCCTCCCAGGTGCCGTGCCCTGTGTCATGATCACGAACTACGCCCGAACCTGGCGCGCGTTCGGTCCCGAGGTCTCGCAGCCGGCCAACGTCGAGGAGCTTGCCGCGCTCGTGCGCCGATCCGCCGACGCGGGTCGCCAAGTGCGCATCGTCGGGCAACGGCACTCGTACAATGACAGCTTCTTCTCGCGTACGACGATGATCTCGATCGCGCAGCTGAACCGGATTCGCGGGCTTGATCCGGATGCCTGTACGTTCACCTGCGAGGCCGGGATCACGATCGGCGAGATGTGCGCCTACCTCGACGAGCGCGGCTACGCGCTCCGTTACTGCGGCAACCACGGACAGCAGACTCTCGCAGGCGCACTAGCGACGGGGACCCACGGCTACTACCGCGACGGCGGGCTCATGTCGGAGCTCGTGATGGCGGTGACTGTGCTGGGTCCGGATGGCCGCCTCCTCCACACCTCCGCGGAGCACGATCTGCGCGCACTCCGTCTGGGGCTGGGCACCCTCGGCGTCGTCGTCGAGGTCAGCCTGGCCGTCAAGCGCCGTAGCTCGTGCGTTTACCGCCTTGCGAGCATGCCGCGGCAGGAGTTCATCGCTCGCCTGGACGAACTGGCGCGTTCTCATGAGTACCTGCGGTACGCGCAGCATCCGTTCGACGACGCGGCCATGCTGTACCTCACAATCGATGCGACGACGGAGCAATGCCTCAGCTCCGAGCTCGTTCGCTACGTCGGTCCGCCCGCAGGGGGCGCCGCGTGGCTCGCGGTGCCCTGGCTCAGGATGCCGGCGGTCAGGAAGGTGCTCGGGCGAGTGGCCTCGGTCAGCCGTCGGGAGTTCTCCGTCGTCGTGCCGTTTTCGACGTCGCTGTTCGTCCGCGACGGCGTGATCCACAGGAAGAGCCAAAGCCAAGATCTGTTCAGCCGGATCGGGCTTCGCGCGTTTAGCCGGAACGACTGGCTGAACATGGAGCTCGCGGTACCGCGTGATCGGTTCCCGGAGTTCGCCCAGCTCTTCGAAGAGAATCTCCCCCGCATGTCGGCTTTCTCCACGGCGCATCCGTACTACGGGTGCCGTGTCGTCGGTGCCGCACAAAGCGTTCTGCTTGGCCCAAACTTCGGCCGTGACGTGGTGTTCGTTGACATCCACGTTGATCCGCGGGCGCGCAGCTCAGACGGCTTCCTGCGCGCCGTCGAGGCCGAGTCGCTCCAGGAGCTATCGGCAAGGCCCCACTGGGGGAAGATGTTTTTCGCCGAACGCGATGCCATCCGAAACGCCTACCCGGCGTCCAACATCGATGGTTTCCTCGCGGCGAAGCAACGGTTCGATCCCGGCGGCGTGTTTTCCAACGACTATTCGAAGCGTGTCCTCGGCGTGTGACCAGCCACCCTGGCGCAGCAGGCCACCGCGGTCGATGAGCACCCTGATCGGGCGTGCGGCCTATCCAGCCCAGAGGCGACGATCGATGGCTCGTGGCCGACGCACGCGGGTACAACTTCGCGGCCCCGATCGTGCGGGCGATCCTGATCCGAGAAATGGTGTCTCCCGGGCAGGTCCGTCGCTATCGCGACGCCGCCGGCGCTTGACACTGGCTTGAGTGCGGCAGGGCACTGTATAGGAACCGCGACATCCAAGGGATGCGAATGACCAGCGCGACAGCAGTGGCGGACCCCGGGTCCGCGCTCCATGTGTGGCGATTCCTCGTGAAGCCGAGAGGCGACCGGCGGTGGGATGTGTTCCTGCGCGCCACCGGTCTTGTCGCGTTGCTCGGCATTCCGGTCCTCCTGCTCTTTCCCGACTCGGCGACCCTGGTCTGGCTGGCCGTCCTGTCGCTCCCGGCGAACAGTCCGTTGAGCCCGCTGCTCCCGACCGCGTTCGAGCCGCTGATCATGGAGGCGGCGAAGTGGCAGTCCGTGCTCTCGGTGACGCTCGTGGCCACCGCTGCCTACATGTACATGGAATACGTCAACTGGTACGTCTATGCCTGGGTGCTTGGTTGGGAACGGCTGGCGAAGCTCCAGTCGCGACCGTCGGTACGGTGGGGGATTCGGATGTTCGGGCGCTCTCCGTTTTGGATGGTGGTGGTGTTCGCGTTCACGCCGCTGCCGTTCTTCGCCGCACGGGCGCTCGCGATCCTGTATCGGTACCCGCTGCCGCAATTCCTGGTCGCGACCCTGGTGGGCCGCGCGCCCCGCTTCCTGATCTACGCCTGGTTCGGCGACGCCCTCCGCGTGCCGACGTGGATGCTCGTGACGGTGATCTTCGGTACGGCGGCGGTCGTCATTGGCAGCCGGCTGATCCGACGAGTCCCGTTGCTTGCCGAAACCGCTCCGCCGGTGGACGACGCGCGTCCCGAGGCGTAGCTTCGAACGAATCGCAGTCGCACTCCTCGACTTGGGGGCTCATGAACGTCACCGGGAGCATGGCGCTGCGGATGCTGGCCAAAGGCGCATGGAACACCGCGCGAAAGCATCCGCTCACGATCTCGTTTGAGGTCACCCACGCCTGCACGGCGAATTGCTGGCATTGCAACTGGGGCGGGCCGATCAAGGAGACCCGCCGTACCCCCGAGGAGTATGCCGCGATCTGCCGGGACTTGAACCCGGTGGTGGTCAACGTGTCCGGCGGCGAACCGATGGCGCGCGGGGACTTGGACGACATCGTGCGCGCCCTGGCGCGTCCCGGCCGGCTCCCGTGGGTGGTCGTCGTTAGCAATGCCTCGCAGCTGAGCCCGGAGCGCTTCCTGAGACTCAAGCGCGCCGGCATGCACCAACTGTCCCTGTCGATCGACTTTCCCGACGACCGGCATAGCGACTTCCGCCGCATTCCCGGGTTGTTTGCCCACATGGAGCAAATGGTACCGGCATGCGTCGCCGTCGGGGACGAGGACGATGTGTCGCTCAACTGTTGTATCACGGCCTGGAACTACCGTGACGTCCCCGACATCGTGCGGCTGGCCGCGCGTTGGGGCGTGAGCATCAATTTCTCGGTGTACACGCCGCTCCGCATGGACGACCCGAAGGGGCTGGTGAAGCACCACCAATCAGCGTCGGCGGCCGAGCTGAAGGAGAAGATCGCCGAAGTCGTCGCGCTCAAGCGGGAGGGGTACCCGGTATTCACCTCGGAGCGGGTGCTGTGGAAGTTCTACGACTTCCTGCTGGCGGGTCGCGCGCCCGGCTGCCAGGCCGGGTATCGCTTTCTCGTGATCAACCCGGACGGTCGTCTCACGCCGTGCGCGATGGTCATGGCGTATTTCAACGACCACCGCACGATGCAGCGGGAGTTTTCCCGGACAAATACCTGCGAAGCGTGCTTCATCAGCACTCGCGCGAACGCCGAAAAAACGCTCCAGGAATCGCTGGCCGACAACATGGACACGTTGCGCCTGCTGCTGCCGTGGAACTGGACACGCCGCCGAGCGTCGGCTGCGCCCCGGCCCACACTCGAAGCCCCCACCCTGGAATCGTACCCGTGAGGCGCTGCCCGCAGTGCGGCCAGGAGCTGCCGGCACTCAGTGTGCGATGCTCGTGCGGCCGCGAGCTGCCCGAAGCGCGCGACCTCCGTTCGGACCCCGATGACCCCCATTGTGCGTCGTGCGGTGGCGCGATGGCCCTCATGACGGAACGCTGTCCGACCTGCGGCGCGGAGGGGTATCCCGCGTTGCGCGGACGGCGTGGGAAAAAGAGCCTGGGCTCGCCCGAGAACGTTTGACGCCGGCCTGCTTTGTCCTGCTCATCCTCGCCGATAGCGCCCTGGGGTTCTCGGTCCCGGTCGCGCCGGCGGAGTCGTTGCGCGTCACGGTTGTGGGGACCGGAACTCCCGTTGTGCTCGTCCCAGGATTGTTCGGCTCGGCGTACGGCTTTCGCCACCTCATTCCCATTCTGACGGCGTCGGGCTACCGAGCCATCGTCATCGAGCCACTGGGGATCGGGGCCTCGGGGCGGCCGGAGCACGCGGACTATTCCCTCACGGCCCAGGCGCACCGGCTCGCGGCGGCGCTCGATTCGTTGCGCGTCGAGCGCGCGCTCGTGGTAGCCCACTCCGTGGGCGCTTCTATCGCGTTCCGGCTTGCCTACCGACGTCCGGACCTGGTCCGCGGCCTGGTCTCCCTCGAGGGTGGTCCAGCCGAAGCCGCGACGACACTGGGGTTCCGCCGCGCCATGCGCTTCGTCCCATGGATCAAGCTGTTCGGCGGCATCCGGTTAGTGCGCGGAAAGATCCGCAAGGGCCTCATCGCCGCTTCCGGCGACGCCACGTGGGTGACGGATTCCGTGGTCGCCGGCTACACCGCGGGCGCGGCCGCCAATCTCGATGGGACCTTGAGGGCCTACCTCGGCATGGCGCGTTCGCGCGAGCCCGGGCCGCTCGAGCCGTATCTGGGCCACATCCGGTGCCCGGTGCGACTCGCCGTAGGCACGGCACCCCATAGCAGCGGCATCAGCCAACGCGAGATCGGTCTGCTGGGCCGCACCGTGACGTCATTCGCGATCGACACCGTGGTCGGGGCGGGGCACTACCTGCACGAAGAACAGCCTGCCGCCGTCGCCGCAGCCGTGCGGCGGCTTGACGCCACTGCCAGAGTGACCGCGCCCTGACCGTCCGGTTGGGTGATGCGTGCGGCCCGACTATATTTGCTCCCGCGATGCCCCTCTTCTTCCTGCCGTTGAGGTTCGTGCTGGCGCTGGCCATGGACGCCCCGGGCGACTGGGTGCGCACGCTGCCGCCGGCCAATGTCCAAGTCTTCCTCGACCGGTTCGAGATCGCTATCGACCTCGCCCCGATCGATCTCCCCGCCGGCACGATGCACCATCAAATGGCAGGGATGTCGTCGCCGGCGAGCATGAACGAGCGCGACGCGCGCAACCCGGGGTACCCACCGGTGATGGGTGTGGACCTGCCGATTTCCGGATGGATGTCGGGGTTCCGCATCGAGCTGACGGACTCGGCCGGACGCCCGGTGCCGAGCCAACTGCTGCATCATTACAACCTGATCGATCCGACACACCGCGAATTGTTTCTGCCGATCGCGCGACGCGTGCTGGCGGCCGGGAGCGAGACCGGGACGGTCCAGATGACCAGGTGGCTGTTGGGGGCGCCGTTCGTGAAGGGCGACCGCCTGGTGGCGAACGCCATGCTGCACAACCCCACGATGCAATCGTACACGGGGGTTCGCACCCGTCTGATTCTCACCTATACCGACGTCGGCCGCTGGTATCCGCTGGTGCGCGCCTACCCCTGGCAGCTCGACGTGGCGTTCCCGGTGGGGGACAAATCGTTCGACTTGCCCCCAGGCCGCTCGGAGAAGTTCTATGAGGGCAGCCCCGCGGTGCCGGGGAAGATCGTCGGGATCGGCGGGCATGTGCACGACCATGCCGTCGCGCTCGAGCTACGGGACCTGACGACCGGGAAGGCGGTCTGGCGGGCGACACCGATCACCGATTCAACGGGTCACGTGGTGGGGATGCCGCAGAAGAAATTCATCGGGTTGCGGGGCGTGGGTGTCCGCATCCGACCCGAACACCGCTATCGCGTCACCGTGTTCTACGACAACCCGACGGGCGGGACGCTTCCCGAAGGTGGGATGGGCGTGGTGGCCGGCTTGTTCCGATTGGCGAAGGACACCACATGGCCAAGGGCCGATACCGCGGATTCGCTGTACGTGCGCGATCTGCGGCACGCGCTGCGGCTCGACACTGCGCCAGCGGTGACGACGCGGCTACGTACTGGCGTCGAGCACGCCCACGACTGATTTGTCGGACAGGGCCGCGGCCTCCGTGGCCCGGCTGCGCTGCATCACCGCCAACATGATGCCGGCCACCAGCAGCCCGGAGAGCGCATCGACGGCGTAGTGGAATTGCCCGTACACCACCGCGAGCACCAAGCCGCTCGTCGGCAACAGTAGGGCGACGCCCAGCGGGCGCCAGTAGCGGAGCGCCATCCCGGTGGCGACCACGGACGCGGCGACGTGCGATGATGGGAACGCTGCCCCCCAGGAATCGCCGTGATCGAGCAACCACTGCGCCAGACGGGCCGGACCAACGTTGGTCGCCGCGTTGTTGGCAAGGTCGAAGGCATAGCGCGGGCCCGCGACCGGGAAAAACAGGAACACCGCGTAGCACAAATAGAACGTCACCATGACGCCGAGGATCGTGTGGCGAGCGGCGTCGCGCCGTCCCGAGAGCCACAGCCCGAGCGGGGCGGCGAAGAGAATCGCGTAGTAGGCGAGGTAACAGGTGTGGAGCACGACTGACAGCCATGGGACCGGCATCTCGCGGATCCAGCGGTAGGACACCTGAGAGCGGAACACCCATGTTTCGAGCCGCTGGATCGCGAGGTCATTCTGGAGTCCGGCGTCCAGTGTGAGCACCCCGATTTCTCCGTAGAGCGCCGCGAGCAGGAGCATCGGGTACCAGTCGCCCAGGAACCGGCCGAACGGACCGCCGGCCCGTGTTCGCCGCGCGAACAGCACCAGGCCGAAGAGGAGTACGTGGGCCAGCACCAGCCACCCCCAGCCCGGGATGCTGTCGCCCTCGAACGACGCGAGCAGCGCCACGGTCGCAAGCGCCACGTAGGCCAGGGTCCACCGGTCCAGGGGCGCGAGCGCCCCGAGCGTCCATTGCCGCACTGACGTCACAGCCATCCCTCCGCCCGGTACCACGCGGCCGTCCGCGCGAGTCCCGGTTCCAGGTCAGTTTCCGCCCGCCATCCCGCATCGCGCGCGAGCGCGTCGGCACGGCACGTCCACGCGGGTGCCAAGAACTCGTTCGCCTTGTCAGCCGACAACACGGTCGCACGACCCGCGAGATGTGCCAGCGAACCTACGGCCCAGAGGGCGACTTGCGCCAGCGTGCCGGGGAGGCGCACGACCCGCGGCCGCGTCCCGACCGCCCGGCCCACGGCCTCGACCAACCCGCGGCTTGTGGTCACGGTCGGATGGGCCGCGTAATACACACGACCCTGCGCGACGGGGGCCCCCGCGGCCGCGATCAAGGCCGCGGCGAGGTCGCCGACATACACGACCGACAATTCTTGTGAGCCATCACCGATCACCGGGCCCCATCCCGCTCGCGCTAACCGAAAAATGCGCAGCGTTTCCCGGTCGCGCTCGCCGTACACCACGGGCGGGCGCACGATGGTCCACGGGAACGACGCGGTGCGCACCAGCTCCTCGCCGGCCAGTTTGCTGTGGCCGTAGTCGGTGACCGGTGTGGGCGCGCGCGTTTCGTCGATCGGTTGTCCCGGAACGGTCGGTCCTCCCACGGCGAGCGTGGAGACGTACACGAAACGCAACGGCGGATGCGCGGCGGCACTTTCCAGCACCCGCGCGGTGCCGTCACGGTTTACGGTGAGGAATTCCCGCAAGTTTCGCGCGCTGATGCGTCCGGCGACATGGTAGACGATCTCGGCGTCGGCACACCCTTCCCGCAGCGCGGCCGGTGTGTCGAGATCGCCTTCGACAATGCGGACATCGTCCCAGCCCAACGCCCGGGCCTTCGCCGGGTTGCGGACCAGGCAGGTGACGGCGTCTCGCCGGGCGCGGAGGGCCGCCACGAGATGGGTGCCCACGAAGCCCGTGCCGCCCGTGACGAAAACCTTCACAGTGCCTTGTCGAAAATGCGATATGTCTTGTAGGGGCGGAATCCGAGGCGCATGAGCCCGTTGAGCATCGGGGCATTGTCCTCCAGGATCCAGCCGGCTTCCCCTTGGGGCATGCCGTTCGCTACGGCGTTGGTCCAGATCCAGTGGTACAACAACGCGTCGATGCCTTTGCCGCGGTATTCCTTCAACGTGCCGAGCAAGGGGATCCGGGCTCGGTCGATGCGGCGCGCGTGCCAGAGGATCTTGAGGATGCCGGGGAACAACCGGCCGGAGGGATTGTGTTTCAGGGCCACGTTGAAATCGGGGATGCACACGCCGAATCCCACAACGCGGCCCTGAATCTCCGCAAAGACCACCAGCTCCGGGATGATGATCGGCTTCAGCTGCTTGGCGAGGTGTTCGAGCTCCGCGTCGGTCATCGGGATGTAACCCCAGTTCTGCTCCCACGCGTCGTTGAACAACGCCTTCACCATGTCGACTTCCTCACGGAAGCGCTTCATGTCGAGCGGGCGCAGGGTGATCTTCAGCCGGCGGGCCAACACTTCACCGGCGCGAATGAAGCGCTCCGGTGGAGCTTCACCACCGCCCCAGAACGCGATCAGGTCTTTCGCTTTGCGGAATCCGTAGCGCTCGTGCAGCGGGACGTACCAGGCGGGGTTATGCGGCATCAGGACCACCGGCGGGGTGTTGAAGCCCTCGACCAGCAGGCCGCATTCGTCGTTGATGGAGGGGCTCATCGGCCCGCGCATCGTGTCCAGGCCTTGGGCGGACAGCCAGGCCGCGGCGGCATCGAACAGCGCATTCGCGACGGCCTGGTCGTCCACACTCTCGAAAAACCCGTAGAAGCCGACGCGGTCCTGATGGAGCCGGTTGTGCGAATCATTCTTGATGGCGGCGATGCGTCCCACCAATTGTCCGTCCGATCGCGCCACGAAATAGCGTGCCGTGGCATGCTGAAAGAACGGGTTCTTTTTCGGGGACAAGACGGTCCGGATGTCCATCCGCAACGGCGGGACCCACAGAGGGTCCCGCCGGTGCAACGTGTAGGGGAAAGCGATGAACCGTTCGAGATCCCGTCCGCTACGGACGGGCTCGACCTCGACGGTCAAATGACCCCCAACTCCTTGCCGAGCCGGGCGAACGTCTCGATCGCGCGGTCGATCTGCGAAGCGGTGTGGGTGGCCATCAGGCTGGTGCGCAGCCGGCATTGTGACGGCGGCACAGCGGGGGGCACGACCGGATTGGTGAACACGCCGGCATCGAACAATTTGCGCCAGAAGATGAAGGTCTTCTCGAGCGGGCCGATGAGCACCGGCACGATCGGGGTCTCCGTCGGGCCGATGTCGAAGCCCAGCGCGCGGAGCCCCTTCTGGAGCCGGCGGGTGTTGGTCCACAACTGGTCACGCCGCTCGGGCTCGCGCTGCATCACATGCAGGGCGGCGAGCACCCCGGCGGTATTCGAGGGCGGCAGAGCCGCGGTGAAGATCAGCGGGCGGCTGTTGTGCTTGAGGTAATGGATGACGTTCTCGGTCCCTGCCGTGAAGCCGCCGATCGACGCGAGGGACTTGGAAAAGGTGCCGACGATCAGATCTATTTCGTCCACCACGCCGAAATGGGCCGCCGTGCCGTCGCCCTTGGGGCCGAGCACGCCGACTGAGTGGGCGTCGTCCACCGCGAGCGCCGCGCCGTACTTCTGGGTGACCTTCAAGATGTTCGGGAGGTCGGCGATGTCGCCTTCCATCGAGTAGACGCCGTCCACGACTACCATCGTGCCGGTGCCCTCGGGCACCCGCTGCAGCTTCCGGCCGAGCCCGGCGAGGTCACCGTGGTTGAAGCGCACTGTCTCGCCGTGCGACATCTTCGCCCCGTCGACGATCGAAGCATGGTCCAGCTTGTCGAGGAAGACCATGTCGCCGCGGCCCACCAGCCCCGAAATCACGCCCAGGTTGGCTTGATAGCCAGTCGAGAAGACGAGACAGGCTTCCTTGCCGAAGAACTCCGCCAACTCGGATTCGAGCTGCTCGTGGAGATCGAGGGTGCCGTTCAGAAAGCGGCTGCCGGTGCAACCTGAACCGTAGCGCTCCAGGGCCGACCGCGCCGCTGCGAGCACCTCGGGATGATGCGTGAGCCCCAGGTAGTTGTTGGAGCCCATCATCACGCGTTCCTTGCCCTCGATGACGACGACCGTGTCTTCGGAGCGGGAAATCGGCTTGAAATACGGGTAGAGACCCGCCGCCTGGACCTCACGCGCGCGCGTGAAACTCCGGCACTTGTCGAATAGTGCGATATGTTGCAGGGTTTCGGTGCCCACGTATCTCTCACCTGTGGAAATCGTGCTACAGCCTAACCGGGGTGTGGTCAATTCGCAAGGACACACGGCATCTTGAGTTAGCACACCTGCGTGATCAGTCGTAAGTTACACCCCGCGTGTTTCCTTCCCCCGCCGGCGTGCGCCGGACACTCGCCGCGGCGCTCGCGGTCGCGTCGTGCAGCGCCGCCGGACTCGCCGCTCAAACTGCCGCGCCCCCGTATCGCGTGGGATGGGGAGACGCGGCATCGGTCACCGCCGCCGCGACCATCGCGTTGCTTGGCGCGCGCACCGCGCCGCCGCTCTCAGTGTGCGCGCCGTGCGATCGCGCCGACCTCCCTGGCATCGACCGCGGGACCGTCGATCTGCGATCGGGGTTCGCGCGGACCGCGAGCGACGTGGTACTCGTCGGGGTAGCAGGTGGCGCCCTGCTCGCGGCCGTCTCGGGAGTCGGGCCGGCGCGGGCTCGCGGCGATGCGGTGGTGCTGGCCAACGCCGTGGCGTGGACGGCGGCCGCGACAGAATGGCTCAAGGTTGGTGTTCATCGTGCCAGGCCGGCGCTCTATCGAGTCGGCGCTGTTGAGGCTGCCGCGCATGCCACCAACCGCAAATCGTTTCCGTCCGGACACACGTCGACCGCGTTTGCGACCGCCGTCGCCTACACGACGCTGGCCCAGCGCCAGCAACTGCCGCACGCCACCCGCAACAGTCTCCTGCTGCTCGGCGGCGCAACCGGTGTCGGCGCCCTGCGGGTCCTTGGGGGCAAACATTTCCCCACTGACGTGCTGGCGGGGGCCGCCCTTGGCTCTGCGATCGGGTGGATCGTCGCGCGGCTCCATCCTACGACCCCGTGACTTCCTGACCGGCGGAACGTGACCGTGCACCCTGACGTGGTGGCTCCCATGCTCGCGCTTGGCGTGCTGGCGGCCGCCGTCCCCGCGTCGGCGCAGCGCCCCCGCCCGTACGACATCGCCTACGTGTTCGAGGCGAAGACCCCGGCCGCGCACGCGGCCACCATCCGGCTCCGCATCGGGGGAGCCCTCGGCGACTCGACGCTGATCCAGCTGCCGGCGTGGTACCCGGGGCGCTACGCGATCTACAATTTCGCCGCCAATGTGCAGGAGGTGTCCGCCTCTTGCGACGGCCGCGCGGTGCCCGCGCCCAAGCGCGACAAACAGTCGTGGGTGGTGCGCTGCAAGGCGCCGCGCCAGGGCCGAGCGACGATCGAGTTCACGCTGGGAGTGTGGTGGAACGACCTCACCGGCTCCACTTCGCAAATCGACTCGCTGCACATCAACCTGAATCCAGGGAACGTCTTCCCGTACGTCGTGGGGCACAAGCCCGATCCCGTCAGCGTGACCTACTCGGGGCCCGATGGGTGGACCGTGATGAATGGCGCGATCGCAGCTCCCAGGCCCGGGCCGGTGACCCAGCGGTTCCCGAACTACGACGTGTTCATCGACCATCCGACGGAAATCTCGGCGCGTTTCACGGTGGATTCCTTCACGGTGGACCGGACGTCGTATTGGGTGGCGCTGCACGCCGAGGGCGACACCGGCGTGGGCATGCGGGGGCGACTCTCGTCCGACCTGAAGCGGATCGTGCAGGCCGTCGCGGCCATGTGGGGCGAGCAGCCGATGGAGCGGTACGCGTTTCTGGTGCACTGCGTGCCGGGCAACCGCGGCGGCGGGGACGGCATGGAGCACCTCACCTCGACCCAGATCATCACGGCGGCACCGCTCGCCGATAGCGTCGCGTACCTCGACCGGCTCGAGGTATTCGCGCACGAGTTCTTCCACACCTGGAGCATGAAGCGGCTGCGCGCCGCAGAACTCGGCCCCTGGGATTACAGCCGCGAGAACTACACCAACACCCTGTGGGTGGGGGAGGGGTTTACGAATTACTACGGCGCCCGGATGGTGTACCGGGCCGGCCTGTGGGATCAGGCGCGCTATTTGGCGCGCGCCGCCGCCAACATCGCCGACCTGCAGGCGACCCCGGGGCGGCTGGTGATGAGCGCCGAGGACGCTTCGCTCAGCGCCTGGTTCTTCGACCGGGTGCCGCTGCGACAGCAGGCCACGCTCCGCAACAACACGATCAGCTACTACACCAAGGGAGAGGCGCTCGCGTGGCTCCTCGATCTCGAGGTGCGTGCCCGCACCGGCGGCGACAAGACGTTGGATGACGTCATGCGCCTGCTGTGGCAGCGATTCTGGCTCGGAGCCACGACCAGCTACTACTTGCAGGGTCACGGGTACAGTGGCAATGACGTGCGGCAGGCGCTGAACGACGTCACCGAGACGGACTTCGCCGATTTCTTTCACCGCTACGTGGAGCGCACCGAGGAGCTGCCGTACGGCTCTACACTCGAACGGGTAGGGCTGCGACTCGTGAGCGACGCCGGGTTTCCTCTGTATCGCATCGAACCGGACCCCCAAGCGCCTGAAGACTCGCGCCGCCTCGGGGACGCCTGGCTGGAGGGCCGATGAGCGACCCCGGACAGTTGCATCCTCAGCCGCCGCGCGTCATGGGGCTGCGCGACGTCGTGTTGTTCAACCTCACAGCGATCGTGGGCCTGCGCTGGCTCACGACCTCGTCCAGCCAGTTCGGCTGGGCCGCGCTGTTGCTGTGGATCGTCGCCATGGTGGTGTTTTTCATTCCGTCGGCGATCGCGGTGCGCGAGTTGACGGATATCGATCCCGGGGCCGGAGGCATCTACCGTTGGGTGTCCCGCGCATTCGGGCCGCGGCACGCGTTCGTTGCGGGGTGGGGCTACTGGGTCAACAACATGCTGTACTTCCCATCGTTGCTGGTAGCGACGGCGGCCATCGCCGCCTACGCCGGTGGCTCGCGCACGGCGCACCTGGGCGAGAACACCACGTTCATCCTGGTTGTCTCACTCGTCGGGCTGTGGCTCGCCGTGTGGCTCAACCTGGTGGGTCTCCGGGTGGGGAAGTGGCTGCAGAACATCGGCGGCCTCGCCACCTGGCTGCCGGCGCTCCTGTTCATCGGGCTCGCCGTCTGGTCGTTCTGGACGCACGGCAGTGCGACGCCCGTCTCGGCGGGCGCGCTCGTTCCGGACCGGCTCGATCTGCCATCGATCAACCTGTTCGCCACGATGACGTTCGCGTTCGCGGGGCTCGAGCTGGCTCCATCCCTGGGCGGGGAGATCCGGGACCCCGCGGCGACGTTGCGGCGCGGCGTGTTGCTTTCCGGTGTGGCCATCGTCGCGATGTACCTGCTGGGGACCGCCGCCATGGTCGTGGCGCTGCCGCACGAGACGGTGAGCGTCACGAACGGCATCCCCCAAGCCGCACAGGCGCTGGTCGACCGCTTGGGGGTGAGCGGCATCGGATTCCTGCCGGCGCTCATCGCTTTGTTGCTCGCCTTCGGGAACCTGGGTGGGGTCGGGGCCTGGCTCGCGGGCTCGGCGCGGCTGCCGTTCGCCGCGGGGGTGGATCGGGCCTTGCCTCCCGCGTTCGCGCGGCTGCACCCGCGCTGGCAAACGCCCTACGTGTCGCTGCTGTTGATGGGGGTGCTGGCAACCCTGTTCATCTTCGCCAGCCTCGCCAACAGCACCGTGAAGTCGGCATATCTGCTGCTAACGCAAACGACGCTGATTCTGTTCTTCCTCCCGTATCTCTATATCTTCGCCGCCTACCTGCGGTTGCGACGTGGACGCACGCTCGGATCGGCCCTGACCGGCCTCCTGGGGTTCGCGGCGGTGGCGTTCTCGATCGTGCTGGGTTTCGTCCCGCCGGCGGACGAGGCACACCCTGTGCTGTATGAATTGAAGGTGGTGGGGGGCGTGGTGGTCTTCATGGGGATCGGGTTCCTGCTGTCACGCCGCAGCAACCGCCAGGAAGTCCCTTAGGGCGATCGCGAGCTATTCCTTATTAGTGAGGGAGCGCACCGCTTCCGGCCTTTTGGCGCCGTAACGTACCTTGCCTACCGATCGCCGGCGTCCTCCTGCCGGCTGGAGGGATCACCCATGAGGCTGTTGCGTTCGTTCGTATTGGCCTGCGCCGCGCCAGTGTTGCTCGTCACGGTCGGCGGTGCACAGTCCCCCACATCTCGAGAGCTCCAGCCAGTACGGGGCTGGGAACGGCCCGGACTGGACATTCGGCCCACCGGCGGCTGGCGCGTGAAAGCGCGCTCGGTGGCGGGCACCCGCGCGGGCCTGCGGGCGCGACGGGATTTCCGAGCGTTGAATGCGGGGCCATCGGGGGGAGGCGCCGTCGCGACTGTCGTCCAGGGAACGCTCGAGGTTCCCGCCATCCTGTTCCGCTACCAAAACAGCCCGGCGGGTCAGTACGCCCGCCCAGCGTCCCAGTACAACGCCACGCTGTTCGGTGCCGCACCGCCCGGCGGCAAGCCCTACACGCTGCGAACCTACTACGAGGAATTGTCGAACGGCTTGTTCGGCATCCAGGGGTCGAGCTTTGGCTGGCTGGCGCTCGACAGCGCGGAGTCGGCCTACACGGGGGCGGCCGGGACGTGTCCAGCGAACCCGTTCGGGACTTCCAACTGTAACGGCTTGTTCTCGGGCGCCGCATTCGCCCGCATGCAGAACGGGCTGGTGGAAGCCCTGGCGAACGCCGATGGCAGTGTCAGCTTCGGTGCGTTCGACAACGACGGACCGGACGGGAACCCCAACTCCGGTGACGACGATGGTGTCGTGGATGCGGTGCTGTTTCTGCACGCCAGCATGGACGGCGCCTGCGTCACCCCGACCAACAACCACCTCTGGTCGCACCGCTCGGACGTGTTCTACGTGACGAACGACCCGGCCGCCGGCGGAGGCAATATCGTCGTCCGCGATTACATCCTGCAAAGTGGACTCGGCAGTTCCGGCGGAGGTGTGTGCGATTCCACCGCGATCATGCCGATCGGCACGGCTGCCCACGAGCTGGGCCATATCCTGGCGCTCCCCGACTTGTATGACACCGGCGGGCAGACCGAGGGCATCGGTCAGTGGGGGTTGATGGGCAGCGGCAACTACACCAAGCCGGAGAGCCCATCGCGCTACGACGCCTGGTCGCTCGAGCAGATGGGATGGACCACGATCCGACCGATCACCACGAACGGCGTTTATAGCCTCGGGCCGGCGCCCACCGCGGACACGGTCTTCCTGGTCGATGTGCAGGGAACGAACCTCCGCAATGAGTATTTCCTGCTCGAGAACCGCCAGGCGGTGCTGTCGGATAGCGCCGTGATCGGGATCCACGGTGGCGGGGGGCTGCTGGTGTGGCACATCGACGGGTTCAAGGCGTGCCTGATCACCGCCTGCGGGAACAGCGTCAACGGCGGCCTCATTCACGGCATCGCGTTGCAGGAAGCCGATGGACTGCGGCAGCTGTGGTGTGAGGAGGACGGCTGCAACCGCGGTGATGGCGGTGATCCCTATCCCGGCAACGACGGCAACCCGGCATTTTCCTTTGGGACCACGCCGGCGGCAATCAAGAACTCCGATTCGAGTTTCGCGGGGTTCGCGGTGGATTCGATCGAACAGCTCGTCCCGGACGGCGCGATGGCCTTTCGCCTGCGCTTCGGTGGATTGACCCGGGTCCAGGCGAGCGACACCACCGTTTTCGTTCTGGTGGACGGCCTCCCGTACAACGTCTTCCGGGATCTGTTCGACGACGGCTCGAGCCACACGATCGCCGTGACCGACAGCCAGTTATCGGGTAACGGGCGGACCCGGTTCACGTTTCAAACGTGGTCGGACGGCGGGGCCATCTCCCATACGGTGACCGGGAACGTCGCGGGCGCCACCCACACGGCGACGCTCGCGCGGGCGCATCTCCTGAACGTCACCGTCGGCGCCAACGGCAGTGTGACCTACAGCCCCACCGCCGACTCGAGTGGCACCTTCGTGCCACAGGGCACCCCCGTCACCCTCACCGCGACACCGACGCCGCCGTTCGTGTTCGGCGGCTGGACCGGCGACACGACGGCCAGCAATCCGGTGCTCACCCTCCCGATGCGTCGCCCCTATGACGTGAGCGCGCGGTTCGACCCGCAGCTGGCCATCACGTCGGGTGACCCGCGACCCGGCGGCCTCATGGGGAAGCCCTACGCCGACACGCTGCTGACCACGGGGGGGACGGGCGCGTACACCTGGCAGCTGGTGAGCGGCGCGCTTCCCTCGGGCCTCACGCTGGCCGTGAACGGGCGCATCACCGGGATCCCGGCGCAGACCGGCAGCTCCACGTTCACGCTGCGCGTGAGCTCCGGGGCCCAGCAGCAGCAACAACAGTTCGGCCTCACGATCGCGGCGCCCACGCTCGCGACCGCGGCCGTCGTGATCCGGTTGCTCACGGGCGCCGGTGCGCTGTCTGTCGACGATCTGAAGTACCTCGATCTGCTCGGCAACAAGAACAACACCTTCGACGTCGGTGACTTCCTCGCGTGGGTGCAGGCCACGGGCGCAACACCGGCCCCACCGGTCATCATGGCCGGGAAAGGAGACCGGCCATGACTGCGCTCCGTCGTACCATCGTCGCCGCCGCCGTCACGCTGGTGATCGCGTGCGGGGGCAACAGCACTGGTCCCACCGCCGGCGCGCTGACGGTCAGTCTGACGACGCCGAACAGCGGCCTGGACGGCGCTGCGATCATGGTGTTGTCGGGGCCCACCGTGCCGGGATCGGTGACCCCCGCTGCCGGTCTCACCCTGTGGGGTGGGCCCGTGACGGCGGCGACCACTACCATCGCGCTGACGGGCACGCTGTCCACTGGGACGATTCTCACTATTCAGGTGGAAGACACCAAGTTGGCGGCGCAGTACACCGCCACGTTGCAGCAGGTGGCTGTTGCGACGACGCCCTTCACGTTGCGGCAGCTTTCGGGCTATCTGCTCACGGTCGCGAAGTAGTCAACGGCAGAAACCGGCGGGTGCTGAACGAGTGCTCGAAAGCGGGCGGTGACCGAGTGGAGCGGGCGTTAGGGGAACCCGGCATGGGGTTCGCACATCCCGACGGACGGCTCGAAAGCGGCCGTGCCATCAGGTAGCAGGATAGCAAGCACGCGTGCGCGCCAGTTGTCGAGCGCCCAGGCCAGAAAGTCGCGTGCCGCCGGGTGAGGGGGTGCGCTGCGCACCAGGGTGAGCGTGTAGCGGTTGAGCAGGTTCGAATCGGCACTGAACAGCGGGCGCAGGCTCAGTCGAGGGAGTCTGGCGAGCGTCGGCAGATCAGCCAATGCGTAGGCGCCCCGTTCGTCGGCGAGCTGCAGCGTCGTGGTCTGGTCCGTGCCGGACTCGAGGTACCAGGACCGTCCCGTCGGGTCGATGCCCGCGGCGCGCCACACGGCGAGCTCGCGCTCGTGTGTGCCGGACGAGTCGCCACGCGAGACGAAAAGCGCCCCAGTCGCGGCGATGCGGCGGAACGCCCCCGCGGCCGAGCGTGCGGCGGCGACGCCGGCCGTGTCGGCCGGGGGACCGACGATGGCGAACCGGCTGGTGACGAACGGGCAGCGGGCGAGGGCCGAGGCACCCGTGAGGATTTTCGCCTCGAGCGCCGGCGCGTGCGTCAGCACCAGGTCGAGGTCTCCTTGGGCCGCCGAGTGCAGGATTTGTCCGGAAGGGCCGATGATGGTGGCGAGACGAGCCCCGGTCCACAGCGATTCGCCCAGGGCGAGCATCCCGGATTGCGCAACGGTGGTGGTGGTGCCGAGCCGCAACGGTTGCTCGCGCGGCCCGCACGCGAGCGCGGCAGCGCACAGCGCGAGGAAGGTGACATGGCGCACAGGCGCAATGTGTCGTCGTTCACCCTCTCGTGCCACCGTGGCGAATGTCCTTGTCACCCACCGTACGAGTTCCTAGGTTCTTTCATGGATCGCCGCGCTGTCGCGTTTGGGGTGGCCCTGGTGCTGGCCGCCTGCCGGGGTACCGAGCCGTTTGTCCCGGTGCCGACAGCGGTTGTCGTCAGCCCCGATACAGTGGTGCTCACCGCCATCGGTGCCACGCGGCAGTTCAGCGCCGCGGTGCTGGACCAACGAGGCGACGCGATCTCCGGCGCGACGGTGACGTGGTCCACCACAATCTCCGGCGTGGCGACGATCGACGGCGCTGGATTGCTCACCGCCACCGGCGTTGGCGGCGCGCAGGTCCAGGCCAGTGCTGCGGGGCCGTCGGGAGGAGGGCCGCTCACCGATAGCGCCGACGTGAGCGTTACCCAGGTCCCCGCACAACTCGTGAAGCTGTCGGGAGATTTCCAGACCGACACCGTCGCCGGGACGCTTTCCCCCGTGGTCGTGCAGTTGAACGATGCGCTCGGGCACGGGATTCCTGGCGCCATCGTGAGTTTCGCGGTGACCCAGGGCGGAGGCAGCGTGGCCGCCGCGTCGGATACGACGGATGCGTTTGGGCGCGCCTCGGTTGTATGGACGATCGGGGCCGCGGGGGGACCGAATACCCTGACCGCCACAGTCGCCGGCGCCGGCATCGCCGGCAATCCCGCGGCCTTCACCGCCCTCGGCATCATTTCCGGGAGCGTTCCCGGCGTGAGCAAGTTCGCCGGCGACACACAAACGGGACTCGTGGGATTTCCGGTAAACGTGCCGCCGGCGGTGCAGTTGTTGGACACGAGCGGCGCGCCGCTTGCGGGCAGGGCGGTCAGTTTCGCTGTGACGGGAGGGGGAGGGGGGATCTCCGGGGCGAACACCGTCACCGACGCATTCGGCGCAGCGCGGGTGGGCTCTTGGAGTCTCACCGCCGGCGCGAACGCCCTCACCGCGACGGTCCAGGATACCGGCGCGATCCTCGGCAACCCCGCGACGTTCACCGCCACCGGCGCCAGCGCCGCCTATCAGATCGAGGTGCGTTTTCTGACGGCGGTGTCGCCGTCGCGCCGGGCGGCGTTCACCAACGCCGCCGATCGGTGGGAAGCGCTGGTGTTCGGGGACATCCCGGACCAGCCGGTGAACGCCGGCGCCTGCGGCGGAAGCTTGCCGGCGACCGGCGAGACGGTGGACGACGTCGTCATTTTCGCGAGCGTCGACTCGATCGATGGTGCCGGCGGGGTCCTGGGCCAGGCGGGCCCCTGCGTGATCCGGCCGAGCGGTCGCCGTTTCCCGGTCGTGGGCGTCATGTTGTTCGATTCAGCGGACATCGCCGACCTCGAGAGCGCGGGAGAGCTCGGGTTGGTGATCCAGCACGAGATGGGACACGTGCTGGGGTTCGGGACGCGGTGGAGCGGCTTCCTGGTCGGGGCCAGTGGATCGGATCCCCACTTTGTGGGAGGAGAGGCGCTCGCGGCGTTCGACCGCGTCGGCGGCACGGGCTACAGCGCCGGGGCCAAGGTCCCGGTGGAGAACTGCTGCGGTTCCGGCACGCGCGACTCTCACTGGCGCGAGTCGGTGTTCGGTCGTGAGCTGATGACCGGCTTTCTCAACTTCGGCGCCAACACACTGAGCGTGGCAACGACCGCGTCGATGGGCGACCTCGGGTATCGCGTGAACTACGCCGCATCGGACGCGTACGTCTTGTCGCTGTCGTTGCGCGCCGGCCCGAGTCGGGTGCGCGCGTTGGGCGACGACATCCTGCGCTGGCCAATCGCCGTGGTGGATCAAACAGGGAGGGTGATACAGGCTAGGTAACGGGTGGCAGGAACAGACGCACAGGGGAGGACAGTTCCTGTTCACTGGTTCCCGTTCCCCACTGTGCGTCTGTGCGTCTCGTACCTGTTGACTATCTTACTAGCCGTCAGGGGCGGTAGCTCAGCTGGGAGAGCACCTGGTTTGCAACCAGGGGGTCGTGGGTTCGAATCCCATCCGCTCCATTAATCGAAGCGCCGGCCCTGCAGCGATCCGCTGCGTCCGAGCAACACCACCTGTCGCACCGCCTCGGCGTCCGCCTGCTGGCAGGAGCTGATTACGGTCCGCACAGCTCGCCACCCGCTCGCAAACGCCACGCCCTTCTAACGGTAGCGCTTCCGCGCGGAAGCCATTTCGGCGAGGGGAGGCCACATCCCCCGGGGCTGCGGGAATCGGTCGCTCCTCTTCCATAGCAAAGCCAACCACCCTATTCGTGACTAGGAAGTCACCTTGTTCGTGGCACAGTATTCGCGGCAAACTCTCTATCGCAGTCGGCTGAGTGCTGCTATGCTACCGCGCCTCGTTCGGGCTAGCGGCCTTCGTCTTAGGCCGCCGCCCTACGGATGGGGACCTTCCAGGCACGAGGACCGCCGTGAACTCCAGGTTCAAGCTCCCAGCCTATCTAGTCCCCAGGATCGCGGCCATCGCGCTGATCGGCGCGATGACAACGTGCGTCGAGCACCGGGCGCCGACCTCCACTACCGACCCGGGGAGCGCAAGTCCCCAGGCGCCTGCAACGCTGGTTTCTGCCGCGATCACTCACACGCTGCTCACGTTCGGGACGAACGCGGTCAACCAGAGGATCTACAGCACCGCCGCCATCGCCCCAGCCCCCAATAGGCTCATCACGGTCGCCGTGATGGGGCACAATTCAACGAGTGCCGCCCCCAGCCCC
>CAZQWQ010000025.1:0-111997 GCA_964596925.1 uncultured Gemmatimonadaceae bacterium
CCTGCGCATCCGCTACCGCATTGACGGCAAGCTCCATGAGGTGCCCGTGCCGCCGAACATGCGGCTGCTCCAGGCCTCGCTGATTTCGCGCCTGAAAATCATGGCGCATCTCGACATCGCGGAGCGCCGCCTGCCGCAGGACGGCCGCATCAACCTGGAACTCGACGGCAATCCGATCGACGTTCGCGTGGCCACCATTCCGTCGGTGAACGGCGAGAGCGTGAGCCTGCGCCTCCTCTCACGGCAAAAATTTGACATGGAGAAGCTGGGGCTGGAGGGGGACACGCTGACCGCAATCAACAAACTCCTCGCGGCGCCCAACGGCATCATCCTCGTCACGGGCCCGACCGGTTCCGGCAAGAGCACCACCCTCTACACCTTCCTGCGCCAGCTCAATACCAAGGAGCGCCGCATCGTCACCATCGAGGATCCGGTGGAAAACAAGCTCGACGGCGTCGTGCAGATCGCGGTGAAGCCGGAGATCGGCCTGACCTTCGCCGCCGGTTTGCGCAGCATCCTGCGCGGTGATCCCAACGTGGTCATGGTCGGGGAAATGCGCGATATGGAGACCGCCGAAATCGCCATCCGCGCGGCGCTCACAGGACACCTCGTGTTCTCCACGCTGCACACCACGGATGCGACGCAGACGATCAATCGCGTGATTTCCTTCTTCCCGCCGCACCAGCACGACGAGGTGCGGCACTTGCTCTCCACGGCGATGCAGGCGGTCGTGTCCCTACGTCTCGTACCGCGCAAGGATGCCAAGGGGCGGGTTCCGGCCGCCGAAGTGCTGATTAACACGGCTGCGGTGGCCGAGAACATTCGCGATCTCACCAAGTCGCTCAGTATCCCGGACCTGATTGCCGAGGGCTCGATCCAATACGGGATGCAGAGCTTCGACCAGTCCCTGTTCCAGTGGTACCAACAGGGCGTGATCAGCTACGAGAGCGCGATCTTCTACGCGACGAACCCCAGCGAGTTCGCCCTCAAGGTGTCCGGTGTCGATGCGGCGGGGAGCAAGCTCGGCTCTGCCGGTGCGTCGGCCGGTGTCGAGTCGATCGGCCTCACGGGCTGATGTTCCAGAAGGTGCTCATCGCAAACCGCGGGGAAATCGCCCTGCGGGTCATTCGCGCCTGCAAAGAGCTGGGCATCGCCACCGTCGCGGTGTACTCCGAAGCGGACCGCGAGTGTCTGCACGTGCGGTTCGCCGACGACGACGTGTGCATCGGGCGCGCGCCTAGCCGCGACAGCTACCTCAACATCCCGCGCATCATTGCGGCGGCGGAAATCACCGGGGCGGACGCCGTTCACCCGGGCTACGGATTCCTCGCTGAGAACGCCGAGTTCGCTGAGATCGTGCACACGTCCGGCATCACCTTCATCGGCCCCACCCCGGATCAGATACGTCAGATGGGCGACAAGGCCGCCGCCCGCAAGCTCGCCCAGCGCCTCAAGGTGCCCACCGTCCCCGGCTCCCCCGGCCCGGTAGAGAGCCTCGAGGACGCCATGGCTACGGCGGAGCAAATCGGCTTCCCGGTGATCATCAAGGCGGCGGCAGGCGGCGGCGGCAAGGGGATGCGGGTGTCGACTGACCTCGACGGCATTACCCAGGCGTATAACCTCGCCCGTCAGGAAGCCCTCGCCGCCTTCGGCTCCGACCAGGTCTACATCGAGAAGTACCTCGCCCGGCCCCGGCACATCGAAATCCAGATCATGGGCGACCAGCACGGGCGCGTGATGCACCTGTGCGAGCGCGATTGTTCGGTGCAACGCCGCCACCAGAAGCTGATCGAGGAGGCTCCCAGCCCGGTGGTGGACCAGACGCTGCGGGAGCGGATCGGCTCGTCCGCGGTGGAGTTGGCCCAGGCAATTCAGTACGTGGGCGCCGGGACGATCGAGTTCCTCCTCGATGAAGACGGGTCGTTCTACTTCATGGAGATGAACACCCGGATTCAGGTCGAACACCCGGTCACCGAGATGTGCACCAATTTCGATCTGGTCAAGGAGCAGATCCGGGTCGCCGCCGGCGAGCCGCTGTCCCTGCTGCTCCATGGCAATCGGCTGCGCGGACACTCCATGGAGTGCCGGGTCAACGCGGAAGATCCGGCGCGCAACTTCCAGCCGTCGCCGGGGCTGATCACGGCGTACCATCCGCCGGGCGGGCCCGGGGTGCGGGTCGATACCCACATCTACGCGGGCTACACCGTACCGCCGTACTACGACTCGCTGCTCGCCAAGGTGATCGTGCACGGCAATGACCGTGACGAGGCGATCGCACGCATGCGGCAGGCGCTCGACTCGTTTATCATTGAAGGCGTGACGACCACGATCCCGTTCCTCGGTCGGGTGATGCGCCACCCCGATTTCGTCGCCGGGAAAGTCGACACCAAGTTCCTCGAGCGCGAGCCACAGCTCCTCAAAGATCCAGCATGAAGCTTGATGTGTATTTCACGCCGCTCGGCCTCACTGCGGGAGATCTCGCCGGCCGAGGGGTGGTGGTCATTGACGTGCTCCGAGCGACCACCACCATCGTGTGTGCGCTCGCGAATGGCGCCCGAGCTGTCGTACCGGCCGCTTCGTCGGAGGACGCGGTCCGGATGACGGCCAACCTCGAGCGCGACGGCTTTCTCCTTGCTGGGGAGCGCCGGTATCTGCCGATCCCCGGTTTTTCGCTCGGCAACTCGCCCCGCGAAATGACCGCCGACATGGTGGGTGGCAAGACGGTCTACCTGACCACCACCAACGGCACACCTGCGCTCGTCGCCGCCCAGGGCGCCGATCCGATCCTGGTGGGTGCGGCAGTGAATTTCAGCGCCGTGGCCGATCGGGCCCGTGACGTGCTACGCGACCGCGGCGAACTCGCCATCATCTGCGCAGGGCGGGAGCAGCAATTCGCGTTGGAGGACGCCTATGCGGCTGGGCGGTTCGTGAAGGTGGTCAAGAAGGGACTTCGCAAACTCGTGCTGAACGACAGCGCCGACGTGGCCCTGGGGTTGACCCAGCGGTACAAGCATTGGCTCAATGCCTTCACCGCTTGCGAAGCAGGGCGGCAGCTCGAGGAGCTGGCCCTGGTCGAGGACGTGTCGTTTTGCGCCGAAGCGGATCGGTTCGACATCGTGCCGACGTACAGCGAACGCCACATCACATGAACGTGAAGGCGCGGGCGGAGCTGGTCGGCGTGGGCGCCCTCGTCATCGGACTGTTCTTCGGCCTCACGCTGCTACCGTGGCACCTCACCGGAGGGGTCGGCGACCGCCTCGGCGCCATCGGCTGGCACGGGTTCGGGCTCGGCGCGGTGCTGTTGCCGGTGCTCGGAATCGGGTGGGCGTTGGCCGCGTTCGGCCGCCTGGGATCGCTCACCACGCTGCGCGCGGCCGCGCTCGTCACCGGCCTGATCGTGCTCGTTCCCTATGCGATCGGTATTGCCGGCCGCGTCGATCTCGCCTTTCCCGCCGACTACGCCTATTGGAATACGCCGCAACGGCTAGTCGGCATCGTGCCGGGCTGGATTGCGAGCAGCGTGGTGCGGGCGGTCGGCACGGCAGGCGGCATTCTCGTCGGGCTCTTCGCGGTTTCCGCGCTGGGCATTCTCACCATTGGCTGGCACCCGCTGGCCGTGCTCCGGGCACGGGAGCGGGTCACGGGGGAGGCCCCCAAGGCGTCCGTAAAGGCGAAGCGCGGGGAAGAACGGGTCCCCGCGGATGAACCGGTCGTGCGGCCTGCCGGTAGCGGGGTCGCGCCCGCGCCGGTCCTTCCCGCGGGGCCCAAAGGGCGCAAACCACGTCCGGTGCCGGCTGCGCCACCCATGCCGGTGCCCGAAGGCGTCCTGATTCCTCCACCGGAGTTGCTCGCCGCGGCCTCATCGGAGGACCTCGACCCTGGGACCGAGGAGATCGAAGCCATGGGCCACCGGTTGGTCCAGACCCTCGAAACGTTCCGGGTGGGCGGCACGATCGCGGACCGGACGGTGGGCCCGGTCGTTACGCGCTACGAGCTCGAGCCGGGGCCTGGGGTCAAGGTCGGGCGGATCGCCTCCCTCGCCGACGACCTGGCGCTCGCCATGAAAGCGCGGTCGTTGCGGATTGTGGCCCCAATCCCCGGCAAGGCGCGTGTCGGCATCGAGGTCCCGAACCCGCGTGCGCGCATGGTGGTGATTCGCGAATTGATCGACAATGCGAAGTTCCGCGTCCATGGTCGCACCCTGCCAGTGGTGCTGGGCCGCGACCTGGAAGGCCAGGAGGTCTACGACGACCTCGCCAAGATGCCCCACCTCTTGATCGCGGGCGCCACCGGATCGGGGAAGTCGGTCTGCATCAACGCCATCATCACGAGTCTCATCTACAGCCATCCGCCCGAGACCCTGAAACTCCTGATGGTCGACCCGAAGATGGTCGAGTTGTCGATGTACAAAGACTTGCCGCACCTCGGCCTGCCGGTCGTGACGAACCATCACAAGGCCGCCACGGTCCTCAAATGGGCGGTGTGGGAGATGGAGCGGCGGTACAAGCTGCTGCACGCGAACGGGGCCCGGAACATCGGCGACTTCAACCGCAAGGTGGCCGACGGGAAGCCGCTGCGCGGGCCGCGCGAGACGCTCGCCACCCAGGCGGGGCTCACAAAAGAACAGCCGTTCGAGGACGGCGCGTACCACGATGGCATCCTCCCCTACATCGTGCTCCTGGTGGACGAGCTGGCCGATCTGATGCTGACCGTGCAGGGTGAAATCGAGACGCCGCTCGCCGTGCTGGCACAGAAGGCGCGGGCCATCGGCATCCACCTCATCCTCGCCACGCAGCGGCCGTCGGTGAACGTGATCACCGGCCTGATCAAGGCGAACTTCTCCTGCCGCATCGCGTTTCGTGTTTCGGCCAAAGTGGACAGCCGCACCATCCTCGACCAGAACGGCGCCGAGACGCTGCTCGGCAACGGTGACATGCTGTTCCTGCCGCCGGGGAAGAGCGAGCCGGTGCGGGTGCAGGGGGCGTTCATCTCGACCGACGAAACCGAGCGCCTGATGGGCTGGTACCGAGACCACGCCTCCACGACGGTGGTTGAGAAGACGCAGGCAGCGATCGAAGGGCAGGTGGCTGCGCTGCAGGCCGCTGAAACGGCGGAAGCGGGGGGTGAGGGGGGGCTCGAGCAGGGAGATCGCGACCCGCTGTTCCGCCAGGCGGCGGAGGTCTGCATTCAGAACCAGCTCGGCTCAACCTCGTTGCTCCAGCGCCGCATGAGCGTCGGCTACGGTCGCGCGGCGCGGATCATCGACCAGCTCGAGATGGCGGGGATCCTCGGTCCCGCCAACGGGAGCAAGCCGCGCGATGTTCTGGTGGGGCTCGAGGAGCTGGATGAGATCGGCGGGTAACGAAGACGGCTGATCGCGCAGAAATAGGACACCGCTTGCAACATCCTGGTTATGTTGTTCGTCGATGGGACGCTAGGTTGCGCCCATGCACAGCGGCGTGCGCAGCGACCCCTCAGACTGGTCCGACGAGCGGCACCGGCTCGGGGTTGCCGCGGAAGAGCGGGCAATAGGGTATCTCCAGAGCCGTGGGTGGACCGTCGTCGCGCACCGGTTTCGGGCCGGCCGAGTAGAGATTGACTTGGTCGCGCGGCGCGGAGCGCTCGTGGCCTTCATCGAGGTGAAATCCCGCCGCGGTGACGGCTTTGGAAGCCCACTCGAAGCGGTCACCGGCGCCAAGCGGCGCGAGCTCGTGAAGGCGTCCCGGGTGTGGGTGGACCGGTGCGGCCGACCGTCCGACATCTACCGATTTGATTGCATTGCTATACAGAACAATGAGTTACAGCACGTAGAGGATGCGTTTCGCCCCGGTTGGCGCTGAACCGGACTTCGGTTTATATTCGGGTCTCACTCTAGCAGGGAGGCCCGCAACCCATGTCGAGGACTCTCATGGCGGCCGACGACCGCGATACCGAGAAGCTCACCGACGAGCGCCGCAAGGCGCTCAACCTGGCCGTGGCCCAGATCGAGAAGACCTGCGGCAAGGGCTCGATCATGCGCATGGGATCGGAATCTGCCCGCGTGCGGGTCGACGCGATCTCCACGGGCGCTATCAATCTCGACGCGGCTATTGGCGTGGGCGGGATCCCGCGCGGCCGCGTCACCGAGATCTTCGGTCCTGAATCGAGCGGCAAGACGACGCTCGCGCTGTCAGTCGTCGCCAACGCGCAACGCCTCGGTGGGGCAGCCGCGTACATCGACGCCGAGCATGCGCTCGACGTCGACTATGCGAAGAAACTCGGCGTCGACATCGACAACCTGCTCGTCTCCCAACCGGACACCGGGGAGCAGGGACTCGAGATCACCGAAATTCTGGTTCGCTCGGGGGCGGTGGACATCGTGGTGGTCGATTCGGTCGCGGCGCTCGTGCCCAAGGCCGAGATCGAAGGCGAGATGGGTGACTCGCACATGGGGTTGCAGGCGCGCCTGATGAGCCAGGCGTTGCGCAAGCTCGCGGGGGCGATCAACCGCTCGCGCACCTCCGTCATCTTCATCAATCAGCTGCGCGAGAAGATCGGGGTCATGTTCGGCAACCCCGAGACGACCACCGGCGGCCGCGCGCTCAAGTTCTATGCGTCGGTACGTCTCGACGTGCGTCGCATCGCGGCGGTGAAGGATCGCGAGGTGGTGATCGGGAACCACGTGCGGGTGAAGGTGGTGAAGAACAAGGTCGCGCCGCCGTTCCGGCAAGCCGAGTTCGATATCATGTTCGACGAGGGGATCAGCCGCGAATCGCTCTTGGTCGACATCGCGGCCGAAGCGGGAATCATCGAGAAATCCGGCGCCTGGTATGCGTACGGCAAGGACCGCATCGGGCAGGGACGGGAGAACGCCAAGATGTATCTCAAGGACCACGCCGATCTGGCCCTCGAGATCGAGGCCAAGGTGAAGGACCATCTTGGCATGAAGCCGCCCGCGGTCTCGGCCGAAGAGGAGCCCCCCAGCGGCGACGAATAACGTGGCCGTCCTCACCGGCGCCACCCCCGATCCTCGCAACCCAGGCTACTGCCGGCTGGAGGTGGATCGGGGGTGTTTTGCCTCCCTCCCCGAGGACCTCCTGGCACCGCTCGGCTTGCTCGTGGGTGCCACGCTGACCGCGGAGACGCTCGAGCGGTTGCAGGCGCTTGCCGACGTCGAAGCGGCCTACCGCTCCGCCGTCCGGGCCCAGACGCGCCGTCCGCACGCGCGCGCCGATCTGCGGCGCCGGTTGATCCAGAAGCAGCACCCGCCGTCAGCAGTCGAGGAGGCGCTCGAGCGATTGGGTGGGCAAGGGCTCCTGGACGATCGACGGTTCGCCCACCATTTCGCCGCGACCCGCGCCACGCGCGGGCGAGCGCCGGCGCGACTGGTCAGGGATCTGCTACAGCAAGGGGTCGACCGGGGCGTCGCGGAAGAAGCGGTGCGCCAAGCGCTGCAGGAGGAGGAAGTGGACCCGGACGTCGAGATGCGTCGCATCGCGGCACGGAGGGTCGCGCAGCTCGCGGGACTCCCTGCGGAAGTTGCGCAGCGGCGACTGCTTGCTTACCTGGCGCGCCGTGGCTATCAGGGGGAGGGTGTTCGAGCGACCGTGCAGCAGGTCGTCTCATCCATAACGGGATCCTGAGCAGCGCCATAACTCGCGCTTTTCCTTGGACTTGCCCGCCCGCCGGGGTATATTCCGCGAGATGAAGTCCGCCGACATCCGCCGCAGGTTCATCGAGTATTTCACGGCCCGGGGTCACCAGGAAGTCCCGAGCTCCAGCTTGGTGCCCGCCGACGACCCCACCCTGTTGTTCACCAACGCCGGCATGGTGCAGTTCAAGCGCGTGTTCCAGGGATTGGAGCGGCGGGATGACCGCCGTGCCGTCACCTGCCAGAAGTGCGTGCGGGCGGGCGGAAAACACAACGACCTGGAACAGGTGGGTCACACAGCCCGGCATCACACCTTCTTCGAAATGCTCGGCAACTTTTCTTTCGGGGACTATTTCAAGAAGGAGGCGATCGAGTTCGCCTGGGAGTGGGTCACGAGCGCCGAGTGGCTGGGCATCAGTCCAGACCGGCTGTACGTGAGTGTTCACCACTCCGACGACGATGCGCGCGCTTTGTGGCGACGCATCGCGGGGATCGCTGAGGAGCGCATTTACGGTCTCCGCGACAGCGACAACTTTTGGCAGATGGGCGACACGGGGCCTGCTGGCCCGTGCTCCGAGATTTTTGTGGACTTGCGCGGCAAGGAAGAGCGGGGGAGTCGAGTCCCATCGCTCGAGCAGTTCGTCGCTCTGCAGAATCAGGATCAGGTTTCGGAGATCTGGAATCTGGTGTTCATGCAGTACGATCTCCAGGCCGACGGCTCGCGCCCACTGCTGCCGGCGCCATCGGTGGATACGGGAGCCGGGCTCGAACGGATCTCCGCTGTGCTCCAGGGCGTCCCGTCGAATTTTGATACGGACCTGTTCGCGCCGATCCTCGATCACGTGGCGGAAGTGGTCGGGCGGCCCTACGATCGGGGGCCCGCGGGTGCACCGTACCGAGTGCTCGCGGACCACGCGCGCGCGGTTGCGTTCCTCTTGACCGATGGCGTCTATCCGGCGAGCGACGGGCGCGGCTACGTGCTGCGTCGCATCTTGCGTCGCGCTGTACGGCACGCATGGCTGCTCGGGCGACGCGAGCCGACGCTGGTGCACGTGACCGAACGGGTGGTCGATGTGATGCGCGAGGTCTACCCGACACTCGAGGAGAAGCGGGCGCATATCACCAAGGTCACCCGCGCCGAGGAGGAGCGTTTTCTCGAAACCATCGAGGGCGGGCTGCGTCGCCTCGATCAACTGACGACCGCCCCAGTCATCTCCGGGGAGGAGGCCTTCAAGCTGTACGATACCTACGGCTTCCCGCTCGACCTGACGCAGCTCATCGCCGCCGAGCGGGGCCAGCGTGTCGACGCCGAAGGGTTCGAGCGCGCGCTCGCCGGGCAGCGCGACCGCTCGCGCCGGGCGCGTCGCGCGGGGCCCGCGACCGTTTCCCGGGCACAGGCCGGAGAGTGGGTGTCGGTGAAGCCGCGAGGGCGCCAGCAGTGGATCGGGTACGAACACACCAGCGTCGACACCGACGTCCTCGCATTCCGCCAAACGGGCGACGCGCTCGAGCTGGTCCTGGAAGCCAACCCGTTCTACGCCGAGTCGGGCGGACAGGTCAGCGATACCGGCGTGGTCCTGGGCGAGGATTGGGAGTTGACGGTCGAGGACGTTGAAAAAATCGATGGGCGGAGCGCCGTCGTGGGTCATTTCCCCCAGCCGTTCGAGCCCACCCCGGCGGAGGCCCGCGTCAACGCCTCCCGGCGCCACAACATCGCCCGCAACCATACGGCGACCCATCTGGTGCATGCGGCGCTCCGCGACATTCTGGGGACGCACGTGCGGCAGGCCGGTTCCGTCGTGGCTCCAGAGCGCCTGCGGTTCGATTTCACGCATCACGGCCCGGTGGACGACGCGACGCTCTCACGGATCGAAGCGGCCGTGAACGAGCACATCTGGGAGAATCTCCCGGTCGCCACACGGGAGATGCCGTACAAGGACGCGATTGCGGTCGGCGCGATGGCGTTCTTCACAGAGAAATACGGTGACATCGTGCGCGTGGTCGATGTGGCGGGCGTGTCGCTCGAGCTGTGCGGTGGCACGCACGTCGAGAAGACAGGAGAGATCGCACTGTTCCGCTTCACGCACGAAACCGGCTCGCAGGCCGGCGTGCGGCGCATCGAGGCGATCACCGGCCCGGCCGCCTACCGGCTCGCCTGCGAGCGCGAGCGTCGGCTGGACGAGGCGTCCATGCTGCTCAAGACCCAACCCGAGCATCTCGCGCGTCGGATCGAGACGCTGCTCGAGGAGAACCGCAAGCTCGAGAAGCACCTCACAGAGTTGCTGCGCACGGGGAGCGGGGGCGGGAAGGAGGGCGCCGTCGAGACGGTGGGGGACGTGGAGCTGCACATCGATGAATCGGATCTCGACGATCGCAACCAGATCGCGCTGACCATGGATGCGTTTCGGAACCAGAAGCGCCGGGCGATTCGCGTGCTGTACACGAAGGGTGCGCGCCCGGGGATCCACGTGGCCGTGACGGAGGATCTTGTGGCTCAGGGAGTGAAGGCCGGCGAAATCGTCAACGAGCTCGCCGCGAGCACCGGCGGCAAGGGTGGCGGCAGGCCGCACTTCGCTTCCGCCGGCGTGGGAGATGCGGCGCTCCTGGGCGCGACCCGCGCGCAGACCCCGGCCATCGTCCGGAGGTTCCTCAAGTCGTGACGCGCGCCGAGCTCCTGGCGTGGTTCGAGTCGCGCCGACCGATGCCGCCGCTGACGTTGCGCGCGCATCTCGCTCGTCAGGCCGAGGACGTTCCGGCCATGTTGCCCGAACACCTCGCGGCGCAGGGGTGCGCCCTGCTGCAGCGGGTGCTGGATCGACCCGACGGCGCACGCGAGCTCGCGCTCGACCTGCTCGTCGCCGATGCGTTGGTGACATACGCGTTCGAAGCGCAGTCGGAGGTAGACACGCACGGGCTCGTAGCGCTGGCGCAGCGCATTGCCGGAGGAGGCGCGTGAGCGATCTCCTGAGCCGCCGCCCCGGACTCCTGGTGCTCGTGGACCCGGGGCGCAGCGACCCGGCCCAGGCGGGGCAGTTGGCAGGTGAGGCCCGCGACGCCGGCGTGGCCGGCGTGCTGATCGGTGGCTCTTTTGACGGCGCTCGGGACACGCATCGCGTGGCCGCGGCGGTGCGCAAGGCCGCGCCGGGCCTGCCGGTCGTGTTGTTTCCCGGCTCGGCGATGCAGTTGACCGATCAGGTGGATCTCATCCTCTTTCTCTCGCTCGTGTCGGGTCGCAACCCCCAGTACCTGATCGAGGAGCACGTGAGGGCGGTGCCGTTCCTGCAACGCCATCCCGTGCCCACGTTGTCCACCGCGTACATCCTGATCGACGGTGGGCGCGTGACGAGCGTGGAAGCCGTCAGTCAGACAAGACCCTTGCCGGCGGACAAGCCGGAGCTCGCGGCCGCGCATGCCCGTGCGGCGCGGTTGATCGGGATGCAGGCGGTGTTTCTCGATGCCGGTAGCGGAGCCGACCGTCCCGTGCCGCCGGCCGTGATCGCCGCGTGCCGCACCGCTCTCGGAGATCCGGCGGCGCCACTGTTTGTGGGCGGCGGCATTCGCTCGCCGGACGAGGCAGCGGCGGCGCGCGCGGCTGGCGCGGACTTCATCGTGATCGGGACGGTGCTCGAGCAGAGTGGGGCGCATTCGCTCACCGCTTTCGTGCGCGCGGTGGCGAAAGGGCGGGCGTGATGCCGGAACGGTTCAGGGAGGGTCTCGAACACCTCGCGGCGCTGGCCCAGCGCATCGCCGCCGAGCATGGGGAAACGATCGCGCGTATCGCGGAGCGTTATGAGGCGGCGCTGCGACGCGGCGGGACGTTGTTTTTCGCCGGGAACGGCGGCAGCGCGGCCGACGCGCAGCACATCGCCACCGAGTACGTCGTCCGGTACCAATCCCAGCGGCCCGCGCTCCGGGCGATCGCGATCACCACCGACAGCTCATTGCTCACTGCAGCCGCCAACGACCTGGGGTTCGACGAAGTGTTCGCCCGGCAAGTGGAAGCGCTCGCGCGACCGGGCGACATCGTGATCTTGCACTCGACCAGCGGCGAGAGCCCGAACGTCATACGCGCCGCCCAGACGGCGCGGGCCCGCGGCGTCGAGGTGATCGCGTTTCTCGGCAAGTCGGGCGGCGAACTCAAGGAGCTGGCCGATATCGCGCTCCTCGTGCCTTCGGACGACACCGCCCGCATCCAGGAACTGCACTTGGCGGTCGAACACCTGATTTGCGAGTGGATCGAGGAACGGCTCGAGGGGTGATCGACTGCACAGGCCGGCGGGCATTCGTAACGGGCGGCGGGCGTGGCATCGGGCGCGCGACTGCCCTGCTCCTCGCGCGGGCCGGTGCCGTCGTGGCGGTCGGCTATCGCGCGCGGCGGGCTGAGGCTGAGGAAACCGTGGCGGCGATCAGCGGTGGGGGTGGGCGGGCCGTGGCGGTCGGCGGAGACCTTGGTGACCGGGCGGTCGCGCAACGAGTGGTGGGCGATGTCGTGCGCACGCTCGAGGGACTAGACCTATTAATCATCAACCACGGGATCTGGCCACCGGACGACGTGCCGTTGGCCGAAATGGGGGACGGGCAGTGGGAGGAAACGCGCCGGGCCAATCTCGACAGCGTGTTCTTCGTGTGCCGTGCAGCGATCCCGCACATCTCCAGCGGCGGCCGCATCGTGCTGGTGGCATCCACCGCGGGCCAGCGCGGCGAATCCTTCCATGCTGACTACGCCGCCACCAAGGGCGCAGTCATCGCGCTCACGAAATCGCTCGCCGTAGAACTGGCGCCGCGCGTGAACGTGAACTGTGTGGCGCCAGGGTGGGTGGAGACGGAAATGTCACAGCGGCCCTACGAGCGGGCTGCGGGGACGGGGCGGCGAGAGATCGAGGCGGGCATCCCGCTCGGCCGGGTGGCGAGCCCGGAGGACGTCGCCGGACCCATTGTATTCCTGTGCTCTGATTTGGCCCGCCACATCACCGGTGAGATTCTCAACGTCAACGGCGGTTCGGTGCTGTGCGGATGAGCTTCCCCACCCGGCTGACCATCCCCGCCGAGGTCCTCAAGATCGCCCGCCGACTCGAAGAGGCGGGGCACGAGACGTGGTGCGTCGGCGGTGCGATCCGTGACAACCTGCTCGGTCTCGCGAATCACGACTTCGATCTGACAACGGCCGCCCATCCGGAAGACGTGCAGCGCCTGTTTCGCCGCACCGTGCCGGTTGGAGTGGAGCACGGCACCGTGGCCGTGCTCGACGCAGAGAATCGGTCGCACGAGGTTACGACGTTCCGCAAGGACGTGAAGACCGACGGGCGGCACGCGCAAGTGGAATTTGGCGTGTCCCTCACCGACGATCTGGCGCGGCGCGATTTCACGATCAACGCGATCGCCTACCATCCCTTGCGGCACGAGTGGCGCGACCCGTTCCACGGCGCCGCGGATTTGGACAAGAAGCTGATCCGCGCTGTGGGCGACCCCAACTGGCGGTTCCAGGAAGACTACCTTCGGATCCTGCGTGCGCTGCGCTTCAGCTCCCGGTTCGAGTTCCGTATTCACGGCGCGACCCGCGAGGCGGCCCAAGCCAATGCGCAGGGCCTCGCACAGCTCTCGGCCGAGCGCGTGCGGGATGAATGGTTCAAGGGCATCCTGACCGCCCGGCGCGTCAGTCGGCTCGTCAGCTTGTGGCGTGAGGTCGGCGCGGCGCGCATTTGGCTACCGGAGATCGGCGCACAAGGGGACCCCCGGGCGGCGAAGGCGGTTGATGCCCTCTCGCGCGATCCGGTGCTCGTGACTGCGTTCCTCGCCACCGACGCGGCGTCGCTCCTCACCCGGCTCAAGTGCGCCAACCGCGACATCGAGCGGGGCCGGGCGATGCGAGAATGGCGCGACCGCTACCCGGATCCGAAGCGTGTGGCCGACGTCCGGCGCTGGTTGTCGCAGACCGGTTCGGCCGCGGACGATTTGTTGGCGCAGCTGGCCGCCTTGTCGCCGCGCACCGCGCTCCCCAAAGTGGTCGGAGCCATCCGCGCCGCGCGCGATCCGTTGACCCTGAAGGATCTGGCGGTGCACGGCGAGGACCTCATCACGGCCGGGGTGCGCCCAGGTCCGGACGTCGGCGAAATGCTGCAGCGCCTGCTGGCGGACGTACTGGAGGATCCGAGGCGCAATTCGCGTGATCACTTGCTCGCGCGTGTACAGGAGTGGGTGCAGGCCGCGTGAACAGCGCCTTGGTGTACGCCATCGTGGCGGCGACGGGCAACGTGATCGGCGCGGTCGCCGTGACCCGCCGCGCCACGACGAGTCTGCGGCTCATCGAGCACTTCGTCGCCTTTGGCGCCGGGTTCATGCTCGCCGTGTGTCTCACCGAGGTCGTTCCCGCGGCGCTGGTGCGGAGCGGGCCGGTCGCGCCGTTGCTGCTGCTGGTGGGGTATCTGGCCGTCCACCTCACACAACACACCGTGACGCCGCATTTCCATTTTGGGGAGGAGACCCACGCGGTGAACGACGTCGCGGGCACGTCGGCGCTCATCGGACTGCTGCTGCATACGTTCTTCGACGGGGTGGCGATTGCGAGCGCCTTCTTCGTGGGACCCACGTTGGGGGTGATGGTGTTCGTCGCGATCTTCCTGCACAAGCTCCCGGAAGGCGTGACCATCTCGAGTCTGATGCTTGCCGCTGGGCGGTCGCGAGCGGCTGCGGTGCGCGCGGCGATGTTGCTCGGTCTCGCCACGGTGGCGGGCGTGCTCCTGACCGATCACGTCGGATTCCTGGTCACGCACGGCTTGGCGCTGTCAGGCGGTGTGACGTTGTACGTTGCGGCCTCGAACCTGGTGCCGGAATTTCAGGGGAAGCCCGGGTGGAAGCTGCCGGCGGCATTCTTTGCCGGGGCGGCGGTTTTCTACGCCACGAAGCTCATGTTGGACACCCGGTGACCGGACCCACGTTGTTCCAGGGCTCCGCCGAGCCACTCGCCGCCCGGATGCGGCCACGCACGCTCGATGCCTTCCTCGGCCAGGAACATCTCCTGGGACCCGGCAAGGCGCTGGGCGAGGTGATCCGGCGCGGCGAGGTCGGGTCCTGCATCTTCTGGGGTCCGCCAGGATCGGGGAAGACCACGCTCGCGCGGATCATCGCCAACTACACAGACCGGCATTTCGAGCCGTTTTCCGCCGTGACCGAAGGGGTGGCGCGGGTCCGGGAGATCATTCGCGAGGCCGAAGAACGGCTGAAATACCAGGGTCAGGGTACCATTCTGTTCTGCGATGAAATCCATCGCTTCAACCGGGCCCAGCAGGACGCGTTCCTCCCCTGGGTCGAGAATGGCATCGTCACGCTGATCGGCGCCACCACGGAGAATCCGAGCTTCGAATTGACTGGCGCGTTGTTGTCGCGGTGTCGGGTGTTCGTGCTGCATCCGCTCAGCGCCGGGGATGTCGCCGCGTTGGTGCAGCGGGCGTTGTCCGACGCCGATCGCGGGCTCGGACGGCTGCAGCTCGAGATCGAAGCGGACGCCCTGGCATTGCTCGCGCGGGAATCGGATGGGGACGCCCGGCGAGCGCTCCAGGCACTCGAGGCCGCGGCGGAATTCGTTGTAGGGAAGGGTGGTGGGCCGGCGCGCCTGTCACTCCAACTGATCGCCGACGCGTTGCAAAAACGTTTCGCGAAATACGACAAGGGTGGCGAAGAACATTTCAATCTCATCTCGGCGCTTCACAAAGCGGTGCGAGGCAGCGATGTGGATGGGGCACTGTACTGGCTGGCTCGGATGCTGGCGGGTGGTGAAGACCCGCTGTACGTGGCTCGGCGCCTAGTGCGCATTGCGAGTGAGGACATCGGGCTCGCCGATCCCCGCGCGCTGAGTGTGACCCTCGCCGCGAAGGATGCCTATCACTTCCTGGGCAGCCCTGAAGGCGAGCTTGCCCTCGCTGAGGCGACGGTCTACCTGGCCACGGCACCAAAGTCGAACCGGGTCTATGCCGCCTTTGGCCGGGCATCCGAAGCCGCCGCGGCACATCCGGCCGAGGCGGTCCCGCTGCACATTCGGAACGCTCCGACAAAACTGATGGAAGAGATGGGGTACGGAGCGGGCTACCAATATACCCATGACCACGTCGATGCCTACACACCACAGGAGTATCTGCCGGAAGCGTTGCGAGGAGCTCGCTGGTATGAACCAACGGAGTACGGGTATGAAAAGGCCGTGAAGGAGCGCGTCGATTGGTGGCAGCGTCTGAAGCGTGAGGCCTCCGGCGGCCGGGGCACCGGGTGAGACCGGGCCTGGCGTGGTTCGCCGGACTGGCAGGAGTGGCCGCCGGGTGCGCGACGCTGGGGAACGCCCTGCGTTTCGTGGAGCCCGACCTGCGCCTTCAGGAGGTGCGGGTGACCGGACTCACCTTCAGCGGCGGCACACTGGATCTGGCCCTCGACGTGTTCAACCCCAATGGATATCGGCTCCGTTCCACGCGACTCGAAGTGGGCATCGACCTCGAGGACGTCCATTTCGGGGATGCGCTGTTCGAGCACGCGGTGGAGTTGCCGGCGCAGCAGCACAGCATGATCACGATGCCGGTTCGGTTCGAATGGGCTGGGCTGGGCGCTGGCGCCCGCGCTTTGTTGGTCCGGCAAGCGGTCCGCTACGGACTCACGGGCGTGGCCACGCTGGACACACCGCTCGGCGACCGCCGTGTGCGGCTGCGGGCCGAGGGCGACGTTCCGCTCCGGACCTTGCTCCCATGAGACGCAGGGGGGGAGCTCCCGTATTCGCCATCTGATCGATATCGCCCTACCGCTGGAACGAGCGTACCTCGTGGGCGCGCCACGCAAGGGCTCGGCCGACGTTGTCCGCGTCGATGAGCACCTGAATGAACTCGCCCGGCTGGCCGATACGGCCGGAGCCGATGTCGTGGGGCGGCTGGTGCAACGCATTGAGGCCCCGACTCCAAACTTCTATCTCGGCCCGGGGAAGGTCGAAGAGCTGCAGGCCATGCTGCAGCAGGCTGGAGCGACGCTCATCCTATTCGATGAACCGCTCTCCCCCGCGCAGGGCGTCAATCTCGAGAAGGCGACGGGCGTGCGGGTGATGGACCGTTCGGAAGTGATCCTCGACATCTTCGCCACACGCGCGCGTAGCGCGGAGGCGCGAATGCAGGTAGAGCTGGCGCAGCTCGAGTACCTGTTACCGCGCTTGACGCGCATGTGGACCCATCTGTCGCGCATCCGCGGCGGCATCGGACTGCGGGGGCCCGGCGAGACGCAGCTCGAAACCGATCGCCGGGCGATCCGACGGAAGATCGCGGTGCTGCGTCGGCGGCTCGAGGACGTGGCCGAGCACCGCGCCAATCAGCGTCAGGGACGGCGCGATCTCCCGCAGGCCGCGCTGGTGGGGTACACCAATGCCGGCAAGTCGAGTTTGTTGCGGGCGCTGTCGGGTGCGGAGGTGTTCGTAGAGGACCGGCTCTTCGCGACGCTCGACACCCTCACGCGGGAAGTAGACGTGGGGGACGGCTATCGCTTTCGTCTGACCGACACCGTCGGTTTCATCCGCAAGCTGCCGCATCACCTGGTGGCCTCGTTCCGCGCGACGCTCGAGGAAGCCCGCGATGCCGACCTGTTGCTGCATGTGATTGACGCGGCGCACCCGATGTGGGAAGAGCAGGTCGAGGTGGTGGAGGCGGTGCTCGAGGAGATGGGGCTGTACGACCCGGAGGCCGGAACAGGCGGTGGCCGCCGGCCGCCCGAGCGCAAGCGAGTCATTCACCTGTTCAACAAGGCGGACCTCGTGCTCGATCCGTCGGCGCTCCTGGCGCAAGTGCGAGAACGGTTTCCGCATGCCGTGCTGACGAGCGCGGGTGATCCGGCGGCACACGACGTGGCGTCGCTGCGGGCGGCGCTGCGGACGTCGGCCCAGGCACTTCGCCCCGTCGCGCGCGTCCGCGTCCCTGTGTCTGACGGCCGCCTGCTCGCCGAGCTGCATCGTGAGGCGGAGGTGCTCGGTCAGACCCAGACCGACGGCGTCGTGGTGGTTACGGCTCGCGTCGAAGCCCGGATGTTGGGCAGACTGCGTCGCGGCGGGGTAGATGTATCGCTGGGAGAGGGATCAGCGGAGGGTCCACGAGGAAACGACGTGCAGGGAGACGCGTGATGCCCGGTCCAGCGCCAGCGTTGTTGTTCGTGCTCGTCGCGTGCGCGCAATATCCACCGGAACCCGGCCCGGGTCCTGGTCCCGGCTCGGGAACCCCAGCCCTGCATCTCGTGACCGGCAATCTCTCGAGCCCGGTTTTCGTGACCGCGCCAGCAGGCGATACGAGCCGTTTGTACGTCGTGGAGCAGGGTGGTCGGATCCGCGTGCTGCATCACGATACGCTGCTGACCACGCCATTCCTCTCCATTTCCGGGCATATCGTCGCTGGCGGCGAACAGGGGTTGTTGGGCCTTGCCTTTCACCCGCAGTACGCCCAGAACCGACGGTTCTACGTCTACTTCACCGCCCCGAACGGCGACATCCGGGTGGTTCGCTATCTAGTGACCGCCGATCCGCATATCGCCGATTCGACTTCGGGAGACACCGTCCTGGCCGTCGTGCATCGGCCGTATGGCAACCATAACGGCGGGCCGCTGGCGTTCGGCCCGGACGGCAAGCTGTACATCGGTCTCGGTGACGGTGGGTCAGGAGGTGACCCATTCGGTAGTGGCCAGAGCCTCGGCACGCTGTTGGGCAAGATCCTCAGACTCGACGTCGATGCGGGCACGCCCTACGCGAATCCGCCCGACAACCCCTTCCTCGGCACCAGTGGCGCGCGAGGGGAGATCTGGGTGTACGGCCTGCGCAATCCGTGGCGATTCTCCTTCGATCGGAGCAATGGAGATCTGTACATCGGAGACGTCGGACAGAATGCGTGGGAGGAAGTGAACGTCCTTCCTGCCGGGGGTGGCGGCGGGACGAACTACGGATGGAACGTGACGGAGGGCAATCACTGTTACGGCGCCAGCGTGTGCAACCGTACCGGCATGGTGCCACCGGTGATCGAGTACAGTCACTCGGACGGGTGCTCCGTCACCGGCGGCTACGTCTATCGGGGGACCCGGGTACCGGGTCTGGCCGGGCTCTACCTGTACGGCGATTACTGCAGGGGCTGGGTGCGATCGTTCCGGCTGGTTGGTGGGCAGGCGACCGAGTCGCTCGACTGGCCCACGCTCGCCGTCAACGGGGGACTCAGCTCGTTCGGCGAGGATCAGCGCGGCGAGCTGTATGTGATGACGCTGTCGGGCGACCTCTATCGCATCGTCTCGCAGCCGTAGCTCGGGGGTGTGGCAGCCGCGACACGTCGCGCGGCGCTGACAGTGGGTGACTCTCGTCAC
Organism: uncultured Gemmatimonadaceae bacterium; assembly: GCA_964596925.1. Taxonomy (GTDB): domain Bacteria; phylum Gemmatimonadota; class Gemmatimonadetes; order Gemmatimonadales; family GWC2-71-9; genus DASTHG01. The sequence continues at coordinate 18,980 of CAZQWQ010000025.1, forward strand.
CTCGGCTCGAACCTCTCCCAGATAGGTTCAGAAGCGCACGCGCGGAGTTGGGGTACCACATCAGGCGTTTGCATCACTAACTGTCTCTCTGCCGGCCCGTCCCGCACGATGCCGCCAGCTCGTCGGAGCGGGCCGTTCGTGTCGGAAGGTCCCACTATGGGTTGCCTATGCACGTTCATGCCGGGCTGTTGTTCAGCCTTGGATTCTGCGCCACAACGTTTGCGTGCAGACCGGACAGCACCAGTCCGCCACCGCCGCCGCCACCACCGCCGCCGGGCACGCACGTCGGCTACTACGTGGTGCAGCCGCCGTACGGGACGAGTGCGGGAACCGGCACGACCGACGATCCGTGGGATCTCGCCACCGCGCTCCAGGGCGGCCACGGCAATACTATCCAGCCGGGCGATACCGTGTGGCTCCGCGGCGGTACCTATTCGGGCAGCTTCCGGACCGATTTGCAGGGCACGGCAACGGCGCCAATCGTGTTTCGGCAGTACCCCGGCGAGCGCGCGACCATCGACGGGTCGCTGCGCGCCGACGGCACGTATCTCACCTTCTGGGGATTCGAGATCATGCAGTCGCACCCACTCCTGGTGGTAGATCGCGTGCTCGAGGCGAACACGGCTAACGGCCGCTTTGTCAATCTGGTGCTACACGATGCCGGGTTTTCGGGCGTGAACATGGCGCCCGATGTTGGGAGCGGAGTCGAGTTGTACGGCAGTATCGTCTACAACAACGGCTGGCGGGAGGACATCGATCACGGCGTATACGCCATGAACGCGACCGCGGGGAACAAGTACATCACCGAGAACGTGTTCTTCAACAATTACGCGCGCGGCATCCAGGTCTACGAGGATGGCGGTCTGATCCGCAGTTTCCACGTAAACGGAAACGTTTCATTCAACAACGGCACGATCTCGAGCTCCTCGGTCCAGATCAACCTCCTGATCAGCGCGTCCGTCCCGACATCCGGAATGATCGCCCGTGACAACCTGCTGTACTTTTCGCCCGGTGTGGGGAATGGGCAACTGCGCCTGGGCAACTACGACACGTCTGACAGCGCCCTGTACAACACGGACATCGTTGTCGAGAACAATTTCGCCGTCGGCGGCCGCATCGGCCTCGAGATGCAGTACCAGTGGGCGCAAGCGACCGTGCAGAACAACACCTTCGTCGGCAACGGGTCGACCGACGTGGTGCGCACGGGGGGACCGTCAGTCAATCTGTATGCCTGGTCCGGCAACACCTACTATCGTGATCCCAACGCCGCTGCGTGGGAACAGAACGGCACCGCCTATGCCTTCAATGACTGGAGAACAGCGACTGGTCTGGGGGCCTCGGACCAGGCGGTCGTCGGCAGCCCGGTGGCGACGCGGGTTTTCCTGCGGCCGAACCTGTATGAGCAGGGGCGGGCGTTCATCGTGGTGTACAATTTTTCCGCGCAGAATCCGGTGAGCGTGGACATTTCCGCCATCGTGTCCCCCGGTCACCGCTACGAGATTCGCAACGTCCAGAATGTCTTCGGTCTCCCGGTGGCGTCGGGGACGTACGCCGGGGGAGCGGTGGCGATTCCGATGGACGGTGTCCAGCCGCCGGCGGTCATCGGGCGCACCGCGCCGCGGTCCGCGCCGAAGACCGGTCCGGACTTCGACGTCTTTCTCCTGACCAGCTCGGCGCCCTAGGTGCGGCCGCGGGCGTGGGCGGCAGGCGCACTCTGTCTGACAGGCCTCTGGGCCGGTGTCCCCTCCCGGGATCGGCCACAGCGGCCGTCGGTCTCGCCCTTCGGCTACTTCGTGTCCCCAACCGCCGACACCGGCGCGACCGGAACCGCGGAGCGTCCTTGGAGCCTCTCGACAGCGCTTAGCGGCGCAGGGGGCCGGTTGCAGCCGGGAGATACAGTCTGGTTGCGAGGCGGGACATACCGCGGTGCCTTCCGCACCGAGCTCCAGGGCCTGCCCGGACATTGGATCGTGTTCCGGCAATATCCCGGGGAGCGGGCGACGATCGACGGGACGCTGCGGGCCGACGGCGCCTACCTGGCGTTTTGGGGCTTCGAGCTTGTGCAGTCCATACCCAGTACGTACGGATTACAGGCGAACACCGCCCACGGACGCTTCATCAACCTGGTGGTGCACGACGCGGGTAACCAGGGCGTCAGCTTCTGGACCCCTGCGATCGACGCCGAGCTGTACGGCAACATCGTTTACAACAACGGGACGCACGAGAATCTCGACCACGGCGTATACGTGCACAACGAAGCCGGCACGAAGGTGATTGCCGACAACGTGTTCTTCAACAATCTCGCTCGCGGCATCCAGGTCTATGCCAGCCCAAAGAATCCCGCGATCCGCAATATCCGGGTCGAGGGAAACGTGTCGTTCAACAACGGCACGATCTCCACAGTTGTGCCGGCGCGGCAGAATCTCATTTTCAATGCTCCGGTCCCCACCGAGGGAATGGTGGGGATCGGTAACCTTCTATACTTCTCTGGCCCGGATGGAGTAAATCTGCGGGTCGGGCGATTTGCCGCCCAGAACAACCGCGACCTCGTGTTGCGCGACAACTATGCCGCTGGCGGGAGAGTGGGACTCGAGATGGTCGAGCCGTGGCAACAGGCGACGGTGACCGGCAACGTCTTCATCGGCAGCGGGGAGGTGGTCCAGGTGGGTGGCCAGGATCTGACCGGGCACTATCAATGGACCAACAACACCTGGGTACGGGACGCGCGCGCGCGCGCGTGGCGCCATGCGGGCACGCGTTACAACTGGGACAATTGGCGGCGGGCGAGTGGCCTGGGTGATAGCGACCAGGTGCTCCCCAGTCCCCCGCGGGAGACGAGAGTGTTCGTGCGTCCCAACCGATACGAGCCGGGCCGAGCCCACATCGTGGTCTATAACTGGGGGAAGCTGTCCCAGGTTGCCATAGACGTGACTGGGGTGTTGAAGGAAGGAGATCGCTACGAGGTCCGTAACGTCCAGTCGGTGTTTGGTCCTCCGGTGGCTGAGGGCGTGTACCTGGGCGGCCCAATCCGCGTGCCGATGGCCGGCGTCGCCCCTCCCGCGCCTTTGGGTCGAGTCGCGCGTACGCCGCCGCGCACGGGACCGGCATTCGACGTCTTCCTGCTCACCACGGCGTCGCGCTAGTCCACGAACCGGGGATCCCAACGCTATGGCGGAGTGCGAGGCACCGCGGACTCGGTCAACGGTGGTTCTTGGAGCAGGTCTGCTCTGCGAGTTGTTCGTGGCGGGGTGCGGGGGTTCGGGCGCAGCGAACGGGACCAACCGCCCTGCGACCGTGTCGATCTCACCCGCGCTGGCCACCCTCCCGCTCGGCGGAAGCACGCAGTTCGTGGCCAGGCTCCGAGATTCGCTCGGGCACGTACTCAGCGGTCGACCGGTGATGTGGAGCTCCACAGATACCACGGTGGCCGTCGTGGACAGCGCGGGCGCCGTCTCGGGGGTGGGCGTCGGCGCCACCACTGTGACGGCCACGATCGAAGGCATGCGCGGCCAGGCCGGCGTCTCGGTTTCGGCACAGCCAGCTACATCCGTCACGCTGGTGGGCGCTGGAGACATCGCCGACTGCGACACGGATGGCGACGAGCAGACGGCGGCATTGTTGGACACCATCGCCGGGACGGTCTTCACCACCGGTGACAACGCATACTCCAGCGGCTCGGCGACGGACTTCGCACAGTGTTACGACGCGAGCTGGGGTCGTCACAAGGGGCGCACCCGGCCGGCGCCCGGGAACCACGACTACCGCAGCGCGAGCGGTGGCCCGTACTTCGCCTACTTCGGGGCGCTCGCCGGCGACTCCAGGACGGGATACTACAGCTACGACTTCGGGGCCTGGCACGTGATCGCGCTGAACAGCAACATCGACATGCACGTCGGATCAGACCAGGAGAAGTGGCTGCGGGCCGACCTAGGCGCGACCACCGCGCGTTGCGTGCTTGCCTATTGGCACCACCCGCGCTTCAGCTCCGGCACCAAACACGGCAGCCAGCCCAAAACCGCGCCGCTCTGGCAAGCGCTGCAAGATTCCGGGGCCGATCTTGCACTAGCAGGTCACGAGCACCACTACGAGCGATTCGCGCCGCAGACCCCGTCGGGCGGTGCCGACCCGGACCGTGGGATTCGCCTGTTCGTGGTGGGGACGGGTGGTGCGAAGCACTATCCGTTCGGCACGCCGATCGCCAATAGCGAGGTGCGCAACGGCGACTCGTGGGGGGTACTGAGGCTCACACTGTGGCCCGACGCCTATAGTTGGCAGTTCATCCCGGTCGGAGGGAAGTTCAGGGACTCGGGCAGCGGCCATTGCCATTGAGCGTTAGTATGTCATAACCACCGGCTGGGCCGTCACTTGACTCGCGGCGACCTACTGGCTCTTTCTGACCACCTCTATGAGATGGGACTTGGGACTCGCGGCACGGCAAGTGCTGCGTTTAGCAAGACCTTCGCCGCTCTCGGGGAAATAACCGGTCCACACGGGCAGCGCGTGCGCAATTCGCTTCGCCGCAGAACGATCATTCTCGCTTCGCTGCTGCCGGCCTGTGTGGCGGACGCTGCGGGTCCTCGCGTTTCCGTGGCGTCCGTGGAAGTCACACCGCCGAGCGGGTCGATCTCCGTCACCACGACCGTTCAGCTCACGGCTACCCCCAAAGACGCGGGCGGCGCCGCGCTTCCCGGACGCACCATCATCTGGTCGAGTAGCGCCACTTCAGTCGCGAGCGTCAACAGTGCCGGGCTGGTTACCGGGATGACGCCCGGATCGACGACCATCACCGCCACGAGCGAAGGCCAGAGTGGTGGCGCCGACATCACGGTGACCCATGGGCCCGCCGCGCAGCTGGTCTTCACCGCCCAACCGAGCGCCGTCACGGCCGGCGCACCGATCGCGCCCGCGATCGCCGTGACGGCTCGAGACGCTCAGGGCAATACCGCGACCGCCTTCACCGGTAGTGTGACCGTGGCGCTCGGGGCGAGCCCCGGTGGCGGCACGCTGTCCGGGACGGTGACGGTAACAGCTGCGGCTGGCGTCGCGACGTTCTCGAATCTCAGTATCGACAAGTCCGGGTTGGGATACACACTGCTCGCGACCTCGGGGGGTCTGACCGCTGCGACGAGCGCGGTGATAGACGTCGCGGCCGGGCTGGCAACCGAGCTTGTCTTCGCGGTACAGCCCGCCACCTTGGCCGCAGGCGATTCGATCACGCCGCCGATCCAGGTGCTCGCGCGCGACGCCCTGGGCAATACCTCGACCACTTTTGTGGAGAACGTGACCGTCGCGATCGGGACGAACCCTGCCGGCGGCAGCCTCCTGGGGACGACCACTGTGGCCGCCGTCGCCGGGGAGGCCGTTTTTTCGAACTTGAGCATCGATAGTCTGGGTACCGGTTACACCTTGGTCGTCGCAGCCGCGGGCCTGACGAGCGACACGAGCACCGCCTTCGATGTCATTCCCGGCGCCGCCGCCGGGTTGGAGTTCACGGTGTCGCCCGTGACGACCAGCGCGGGGGCCACGATGGTGCCGCACCCGCAGGTCACGGTGCGTGACGCGATGGGCAACACGGCCACCGGGTTCACCGGCGACCTGACCATGGCTCTCGGCACGAACCAAGCAGGCGGCTCGCTGTCTGGCGTCACGACGGTTGCCGCGCTCGCGGGCGTGGCCACGTTCTCCTCTCTCAATATCAACGTCGCCGGAAGCGGCTACACGCTTTCGGCGACCGCCCCTGGTCTCACGGCGGCCGGCAGCGCGGCCTTCGACATCACTCCCGGTTCCGCCAGTCACCTTGTGTTCACGGTCCAGCCGAGTAATGCAACGGCGGGGTCGCCCATCCCCGCAATGCTAGTGACGGCTCGGGATGCCTTTGGCAACACGGTGCCGACCTTCACGGACGCAGTGACCATCGGGATCACGCCCGGGTCTGGAGTCAGCGGCGCCACGTTGTCCGGGACGACGACCGTGTTGGCCGTAGGCGGAGTGGCAACGTTCACGGGCTTGAGCATCGACAAGAGCGCGGTCGGCTACACGATGACGGCGTCGGCGACCGGCCTCACTGGGACCAGCAGCGCCTCCTTCACGATCCAGGCCGGTCCCGGGACCGAGCTCACATTCGCGGTCCATCCCAGCACGGCGACGGCAGGAGCGACGATCACTCCCCAGGTCGAGTTGATTGTGCGCGATGCCATGGGGAATACCGCCGATGGTTTCGCCGATAGCGTGACGGTGGCGATCGGCACCAACCCCGCGGCCGGCATCCTGTCAGGCACGACGACTGTCGCCGCCGCGGCTGGCATTGCGGCATTTCCCGATCTCAGCATCGACAATGCGGGTTCCGGCTACACGCTGACGGCAGCGGCTTCGGGCACTGCCGGAGCAGTGAGCGCCTCATTCGACGTCACCGCCGGTCAGGCCGACCGGCTCGTGTTCACGGTGCAGCCGACACCGACCATCGCGGGCTCGCCCATGGTGCCGGCGGTGGAAGTGGTCGCGCAGGATTCCCTGGGCAACCCCGTGACGAGCTTCGTGGGAGACGTGACGCTCACGATTACCGCGGGCACCGGCTCAGCGGGAGCCACGCTCTCTGGCACCACGACGGTCACCGCCGCGGCGGGGGTCGCCGTCTTTGCCGATCTCAGCATCAACCGCAGCGACATCGGCTACGAGCTGTCGGCGACCGGTGTCGGGATCGCGGGTGTCTCGAGCGCGCTGTTCGATATCGCCTCGGGCCCCGCCACGCAGCTCCTCTTCACCGCGCAACCGGCCACGGTGACGGTTGCGACGATGTTCCCCACCGCGGTGCAGGTCACGGCACATGACGCGCAGGGCAATACAGTGACGGACTTTGTGGACAGCGTAACCGTGGCGATCGGGGACAACCCCAATAGTGGGACCCTCTCGGGCACCAAGACCGTCGCGGCGGTCGCGGGCGTTGCCTCGTTCACGGACCTCAGCATCGACCAAACGGGGCCAGGCTACACGTTGCAGGCGACGTCGGCTTCTCTGGCTGCAGCCACGAGCGCGCCGATCGACGTCACCGCCGGTGTGGCGACCCAACTCGCATTCACCGTCCAGCCGTCAAATACGGTTGTAGGAGCCACGATCACTCCGGCCGTCCAGGTGAGGGCACGCGACGCCCAGGGCAATACGTCGACCTCGTTCACTGGTGATATCACCGTGGCGATCGGAACGAACCCCGGTGGCGGTACGCTCTCCGGTACCCTGACCCAGGCGGCCGTGGCCGGGGTGGCGGTGTTCAACGACCTGAGTATCGACCAGAGCGGAAGTGGGAAACGGCTGGTGGCGAGCGCCACCGGACTGAGCAACAGCACCTCGAGCTCATTCAACGTCACCGCGGTGACGAATGTCCTCGTAGGCGCTGGCGACATCGCCGAGTGCGGTACCACCGGTGATGAAGCCACCGCGAACCTGCTCGACAACATCGCGGGCACCGTGTTCACGGCCGGCGACAATGCGTACAACGACGGCTCTGCCGCGAATTACTCTCAGTGCTACGCGCCATCGTGGGGCCGGCACAAGGCGCGCACACGCCCCTCGCCCGGGAACCACGACTACCGTACGGCGGGCGCCACGGGGTACTTCGACTACTACGGCAGCGCTGCCGGCCCCGCCGGCCTGGGCTACTACAGCTACAATCTCGGCAATTGGCACATCATCTCCCTGAACAGCAATATCAGCATGAGTGCCGGCTCGACTCAGGAGCAGTGGCTTCGCGCCGACCTCGCGGCCAGCAACAAGCCCTGCACCCTCGCCTACTGGCACCACCCGCGGTTCGCCTCCGGCTCTCACCACGGCAGTTCGACCGCGCCGCAGCCCTTATGGCAAGCGTTGTATGACGCCAATGCTGAGATCGTGATTTCGGGCCACGAGCACAACTATGAACGGTTCGCGCCGCAGACGCCGACGGGTGCGGCGAATGCGACCAGGGGGATTCGTGAGTTCATTGTCGGCACGGGCGGGACCGATTTTTACCCGTCCGGCACCGCGATCGCCAACAGTCAGGTGCGCAATACCGGCACGTGGGGCGTGTTGAAACTGACCCTGTCGTCCAACGGGTACTCCTGGCAGTTCATTCCCGTAGCGGGAAAGACCTTCACCGATTCGGGTTCCGGCACCTGCCACTGACCGCCCACACGCAGGTCATCGCCGTGTGGCGTCCCTACCCATGTTGCTCCGTTCGACCAGGGACGCTTCGGAACGCTGCCTGAAGGCCGGTACCGAACAACCACGCAACGCCGGCACCCAATAACTGCAGCGGAGGCGTTGGGAGCAGTCCGCTGCGGCCGGGCAGGAAAAACAAGCCGGCGACCAGAATTCCTGCAGCCAGCAGCGTCTCCGGTCGTTTCCTGGACCATATGCCGACAGGAATCAGGAACGCTCCCACCCATGCGGCCCCCAGCAGCTGCTGGAGCCAAGGTGGGAAATGCTCGGGGAACAGCAGCAGGGCCCACCCACTGCCGATGGTGTAGCCGAGGCGGCACGTACCGGTTCCGTTCAACATCAAACAGATGCCGCTCGTTGACCGAGTGGCCTCGATGACCAGGGTGTCGCCGCGAACGACTCGCGCGAGGGCACCGCGGAGCCGCAGATCGGGTTGATCAAGTCGCCATTCCGACGCGTGGGTGCGATAGCGCAGCACCAGGTCGTCGCGGTCCGGCCCGATCAACAGAACCTCCCGCTCCCGCTCATCCGCGACAACGAATAGCGGGCCGAGCGATCGCACGCGCGAGCCGGCGATGGCCTCGATGCGAAGGGGCGCACCGGTTCGTAGCAGGCGACGAAATTCCGGAGTTGGGGGGATCTCACCCGCGCGCAGGGTCATCGATCCCAGCGTGACGTGAAGACCGCGGGCGTGATACCACTCGAGTTGGTGCAGTTTGGGGGTCCACCAAACCTGGTAGGTGGAATCGGGGAGCATCGGTGCGAGCAGTCGGGCCGTCAGCCCGTACACCAGAACGGCCGCTACGCTCGCGACGAACGAGCGACGGGCAGCGGCCCGCTCTGTGGATGCTAGGCTCCGAAACCCGACTCGCGCCACGATCTGGCCGATGGCCGCCCCGAGCGTATTGAAGCACACGTCACCCAGGCTCGGATCTCGTCCGGGAATCGCCAATTGGGCGAACTCGATCGTGGCGGAAAGAGCCGCTGCATAGCCGATCCAGCGGATCCCCGTGCGTCCCATCAGCGCCAGCGCGAGGCCGAGCGGGGCGAACAGTATCACGTTGACGAGAGCGTCCGCGCTGCTTCGCGAGCCACAGAGGAAGCACGCGACGAAGTCCGGGTCGCTTCCCGCGTCCATGGGCGTCAGGGTGGCGCCGAGAATGAACAGGAGGGCGCCAAAGAGCCCCAAACGGGGGATGATTGCGGCTGTGATCGGCCACCTCATGAGTTGGTGATGCGAAGCCTATCGTCTTGGCAGGGATGAATTTATCCTGTATCCGGACCCTGAGCTTTCCGCTCACCGAGGTCCGAATCTTGCTCGGTTTTAGAAGGTTTGAGCACGGGTTTCAGCTATCCCAGTGCTGCGGTTACGCCACATGCACGTGTCGCCAAGGATCGGCGACTCCGAGGTGACATGGGGGGGATTGTGAAGCGGTCCCTGCGAAGCAGGACTCGCAGGGCACTGGTGTACGTCGCATGGCTGGTTGCCTGCCGGTCGGACGCTACGGACCCCGGCGTGGTCCAGCTCGTCTTCAACGCCCAGCCGAGCAACGTCACGGCTGGCGTCACGATCACACCCCCCATTGCCGTGAGCGCGCTCGACGCCAACGGGAATCCCGCGTCGCGGTTCGCGGGAAACGTGACGATCGCCATCGGCACGAACCCCAGCAGTGGGGTGCTCTCCGGAACGACGACCGTGGCGGCGATTGCCGGAGTCGCCACGTTCTCGGACTTGAGGATCGACAAGACCGGGGTAGGCTACTCGTTGCAGGCGACCTCTGGGGGTCTCGCCTCGCCCTTTAGCGTGCCGATCACCGTGACGCCGGCGGCCGCGTCCCAGCTTTCCTTCAGTGTCCAGCCGTCAAGCACGGGGGCGGGGGCCGCGATGACCCCGGCGGTTCAGGTGACGGCGCGCGATGCCTTGGGCAACCTCGCCACGGGCTTCGGCGGTCCGGTCTCGCTCGTGATCGGGACCAATCCCTCCGGTGGAACGTTGTCCGGCGCGACGAGTCAGGACGCCACAGCCGGGGTCGCAGTCTTTGGAGGCCTGAGCATCGACAAGGCGGGTGTCGGCTACTCCCTCACGGCGACCTCCGGCACCCTCACGGCGGCGACCAGCACCGGATTCACGATCACCGCGGGGGGTGTCTCCGCTTCACAGTCGACTGTGATTGCCTCAGCGAGTGCCATCACGGCGGGCAGCAATATGTCGACGATCACCGTCACCGCGAAGGACGCGATCGGCAATCCGATCTCGGGCGCCACCGTCGTGCTCTCCGCTACCGGCACCGGCAACACACTGTCCCAGCCCGCGGCCTCGACCGACGCATTCGGCGTAGCCAGCGGGACGCTGAGCTCGACCGTCGCCGAGTCCAAGACGGTCTCGGCCACCGTCAACGGGATCGGCCTCATTCAGACGGCTGGGGTGACCGTGATCCCGGCGGCAGCCAGCGCGCTCGTCTTTACGGGGCACCCCTCGACGGTAGGCGCTGGAGTGACGATCAGCCCTTCGGTACAGGTGACCGCGTACGACCAGTTCGGGAACACCGCGACCGCCTATTCGGGCCTCGTGAGCATTGCGTTGGGCGCCAACCCGGGTGGTGGCGTCCTGTCGGGCACCATCGCGCAGACTGCTGTGGCCGGCGTGGCAAGCTTTCTCGACCTGAGCATCGACAAGGCCGGGACGGGCTACACCCTGACGGCGTCCGGGGTGGGGCTCAGTGCCGGAGCTTCGAACGCATTCGACATCACCGTCGGTGGTGTATCCGCTTCGCAATCCACGGTGAATGCCGCACCAACCAGCATCACGGCAAGCGCTGGGTCGAGCCTGTCGACTATCACTGTCATCGCCATGGATGCCTTCGGCAACCCGCTCCAGGGCGTCACGGCCGTTCTCGCCGCGACCGGTTCGGGCAATACCCTGACCCAGCCGGTGGGCACCACAAACGCGAGTGGTGTGGCCACCGGAACACTGTCGTCCACGATGGCCGAATCGAAGACGATATCGGCGACCATCGACGGGGTCGACATCACGCAGACGGCGGCGGTCCTCGTGAGCCCGGCCGCTGCCAACGCGCTCGTCTTCACGTCACAGCCATCGACAAGCGAGGCTGGTGCACCGATCACGCCGGCCGTCATGGTGACGGCTGTCGACCAGTTCGCCAATACCGCAACCGCGTTTACCGTGGACGTGATCGTGGCCATCGGAGCCAACCCATCTGGCGGCACCTTGGCCGGCACGACCACTCGCTCTGCGGTATCCGGCGTCGCGGCCTTCAATGATCTCAGCATCGACAAGACCGGCACGGGGTACACGCTGACCGCGACGTCCGGCAGTCTGAATCAGACCAGCGCGACGTTCGCCATCTCAGCGGGGGCGCCGGACCACCTCACGATCACGGTTCAGCCGTCCAACACGACGGCGGGAGCCGCGATCACATCGAGCATCCAGGTCGAGATCCGGGATCAGCTCGACAATCTCGCAACCGGGGCCAGCAACTCCATTACGCTGGCGATCGCCGCCAATCCTGGGGGGGGAACGTTGTCGGGGACGACGAGCAACAACGCCCTGGCCGGGGTCGCCACCTTTTCGGGGTTGAGTATCGACAAGGCCGGGAGCGGCTATACGCTGCGGGCTACGTCGGGCGGCCTCACCTTGGACACGAGCGCGCCGTTCGACATTGCCGCGGGACTCGCCGACCATTTGGCCTTTGCGGTCCAGCCGTCGAATACCGTCGCCGCCTCGGCGATCGCACCAGCCGTCCAGCTCGCGATCCAGGATCAGTTCGGCAATCTGGTGACCGGCGCAACGACGAGCGTCACCGCGGGGCTAGCGAGCAACCCAGCGGGGGGCTCACTCTCGGGCACAACCACCCAGGCGGCGGTCGCCGGCGTGGCCACGTTCTCGGAGCTGAGTATCGACAAGGCGGGTACCCGCTACACCCTGGCTGCGACTGCTGGCGGGCTCAACGGAGATACCTCGAGCACGTTTGACATCACCGTCGGCCCGGCGGCCAAGCTCGGGTTCTTCGGGCAACCGACCACGGCGCCGATCGGTGCCATCATCAGTCCCCCGGTGCAAATCGAGATCCAGGACGAGGGCGGTAATCGGGTGACGAGTGCCACGAACAGCGTCGCGCTGGCGATTGGGTCCAACCCGGGTGGCGGCACCCTGTCGGGCGGCGGCGCCGTCCCGGCGGTCGGTGGTGTCGCGACCTTTTCGAACCTCAGCGTCAACCAGTCCGGGACTGGCTACACTCTGGTGGCGACCGCGCCCACGTTGATCGCAGACACGAGCACGGCGTTCGATATCGTCTCGGTCCCCGACCACCTCGCATTCCTGGTTCAGCCGTCCAACGCGACGGCGGGCGCGGCGATTTCTCCGTCCATCGAAGTGGAAATCCAGGACGTCGCGAACAACCGGGTGGCGAGTGCGACCAACAGCATCACCCTGGCAATCGCGAACAATCCCAGCGGAGGTACACTCTCCGGCACGAACACGATCGCTGCCGTCGCGGGCGTGGCGACCTTCTCTGGGTTGAGCATCAACAAGGCGGGGGTCGGGTACACGCTGCAGGCCACGTCGGGCGCGCTCACGGCGACGAACAGCACTGGGTTCAATATCACTGCGGGCAGTGTGGCACAGCTCAGCTTCATCGCGTTACCAGCGAGCGTGCCGGCCGGTGCCCCGATCCTGCCGGCGGTGCAGGTCGCCGCACAAGACGCCTTGGGGAACCCGACGTCGGGGTACACGGGGGATGTGACCCTGGCGATCGCAAACAATCCCAGCGCCGGTGCCCTCACCGGCACCACGACCGTCGCCGCGGTCGCCGGCGTGGCCACGTTCACCAACGCCCGCATCGATAGCACTGGAGTCGGGTTCACCCTGCGGGCCACCTCGGGGCTGCTCGCCGACACCATTAGCGCGCCGTTCGACGTCACGGATCCCGTCCTGGTCGGCGCCGGGGACATCGCCGACTGCACCAAGGTCAGCGATGATGCAACAGCGAATCTGCTCGACGGCATCGCGGGGATCGTCTTCGTCAATGGCGACAATGCCTACCCCTACGGCCGCGCCCAGGACTTCGCCAACTGCTACGATCCAACGTGGGGCCGACACAAGGCGCGCACCCTCCCCGTCACCGGCAACCACGAGTACGACAGCAGTGCCACCGCCGCGGACCACCGCGCGTACTTCGGCGCGGCGGTCGCGGATCCGTTGAACAACGGTGGTTACTACTACAGCTACGATTTGGGCGCCTGGCACATCGTCGTGCTCAATACCGACATTCCCATCGCGCCGCAGGTCACGTGGCTGCAGGCGGATCTGGCCGGGCGCACCACCCAGTGCATTCTCGCGTTGTGGCATCGCGCTATTTTCACTTCGGGATCGTCGGGGGGAAGACCATCCGCGCGGCCGTTGTGGCAGGCGCTTCAAGACGCTAGCGCCGAGGTCGTGATCAACGGGCACGACCATCTGTACCAGCGCTTTGCGCTGCAGGATTCCCTCGGGAACGCGGATCCGACGGGAATCCGGGAGTTCATCGCCGGCACGGGTGGTGGAGAAACGCATTCCAATTTCCCCAACACAGTGCCGAACGTCGAGACCGACGACCGGAACAACTTTTCGCGCGGCGTGTTGAAGCTGACGCTGCACCCCAGCTCCTACAGCTGGGAGTTCATTCCGGCGTCTGGGTTCGGGACGTTCACTGACTCAGGGACCGCCGCCTGCCACTAACGGCTTGTCCCAAACGATGGTTGGAGGATGCAATGCGAATGATCACCTTTCGGTCGGTGCTACTCGTGCCGTACGCGCTCAGCATCGTCGCGTGCGCCAACAGTGGGCCGCCCGGCGGCCCTCCGCCCCCTCCATTTCCTGGCGCGGGTATCGTGTTCGTCGGCGCAGGCGACATCGCCGACTGTTCCTCCAGTGGCGATGAAGCCACCGCAACGCTGCTCGACAACATCGCGGGCACGGTATTCACGTTAGGCGACAACGCGTACAGCGATGGTACGGATGCGAATTTTTCCCAGTGCTATGAGCCGTCATGGGGTCGGCACAAGGCCCGCACGCGTCCGACGCCGGGGAATCACGACTATCACACGAGTGGTGCGTCGGGATACTACGCTTATTACGGCGCGAGTGCCGGCCCGGCCGGCCAGGGCTTCTACAGCTACGACCTGGGCGACTGGCACATCGTCTCGCTAAACAGCAACGTCAGCATGAGTGCCTCCTCGCCGCAGGTGGCTTGGCTCACGGCCGATCTCGCCGCCAGCGCGAAGCGCTGCACGTTGGCCTACTGGCATCATCCGAGGTTCAGCTCGGGGTCGCACGGGAGCTCGACGTCGCCGCAGCCGTTGTGGCAGGCGCTGTACGACGCTGGGGCCGATGTGATCCTCCAGGGACACGACCACAACTATCAGCGCTTCGCGCCGCAGACCCCGACGGGTGTCGCCGATCCGGTGAACGGGATCCGCTCTTGGATCGCCGGCATGGGTGGACGCAGCCACTATAACTTCTCGACGCCGATTGCGAATACGGACGCGTACAACACGACCGTCTATGGAGTCTTGAAGTTCACCCTGTCGAGCGACGGATCGAATTCCTATGGGTGGGAGTTCGTCCCCGTCGCGGGCCAGAGTTACAGCGACTCGGGGACGGGAGCGTGCCATTGAGTCCCGGCGCTCGGGTCCGGATATTGCTGCGGATTCTCACGAGGTGACATGACAGGCAAATCCGGGCGGCGGCTTGTGGGTGACTCGACTCGTCGGACAATCCTGCTGGCGGCGTTCTTGGCCGCGTGCGGGACCGACGGGTCTGGTCCTGGCGTCCCAGGGCCGGCGACGCTGCTGCTATTCTCGGCGCAGCCCAATGCGGTGGTGGCGGGGGAGCCGATCACGCCCGCGATCCAGGTGACCGCGCAGGACGCCCGAGGCAACACGGCGGCGTTCACCGGGACCGTGACGGTGGCGTTAGGCAACAACCCCGGGGGAGCCACTCTGACCGGCACCCTGGCGGTGGCGGCCGTGGCGGGGGTGGCCACGTTCACAGACCTGAGTCTCAACCGGAGCGGGCCAGGCTACACGCTGGTAGCGACGTCGGGAGCGCTCGCCGCGGCGACGAGCGTGTCGGTCACGGTGAGCGCGGCAACGGCGACGGCGCTGGCGGTCACTGGGCTACCGCCGAACACGCCGGCCGGGGCGGCGATGACCCCGGCCGTGCAGGTGTCGGCGCGAGACGTGTTTGGCAATACCGCCATGAGCTTTACCGGCAGTGTGACCGTGGCGATCGGCGCGAACCCGAGTGGCGGCGTGTTGACCGGGCTGACGACACGCCCGGCCGTGGCCGGCGTCGCCACATTCCCCGACCTGAGAATCGACAAGAGCGGGGTCGCCTACACCCTGACCGCCTCGGCCAGTGGGCTAACCCCCGACACGTCGAGCACGTTTACAATCAGCGCGGGCAGCGTCTCGCCCACCCAGTCTACGATGAGCGCCTCGCCGGCCAGTATCACGGCGAGCAACGGGTCGAGTACCTCAACCATCACCGTCATCGCCCAAGACGCCTTCGGCAACCTGATCCAGGGGGCGACGGTGGTGCTCGCGGCCACCGGCGCCGGCAACACCCTGACACAGCCCGGTGGTACCACCAACGCGAGCGGAGTGGCGACCGGAACCTTGAGCTCCACGGTTGCCGAGGCGAAGACCGTCACCGCTACGGTCAACACGGTGGGCGTCACCCAGTCCGCCTCGATTACGATCGCGCCGGCTGCCGCTTCCGCACTCGTGTTTTCGGTTTCGCCTTCATCCAGCGGGGCAGGAGCCACGATCGCACCGCCGATCCAGGTGGAGGCGCATGATGCGTTCGGGAACACGGCCACGGCGTTCGCCGGAAGCGTGACGATGGGTTTGGGCGCCAACCCGAGCGGCGCGACGATCTCCGGCACCAATCCGGTTACGGCCGTCAACGGCGTGGCGGTGTTTGGGGCCCTGAGTCTCGACAAGGTCGGCACTGGCTACACAATGGTGGCGCTGGCATCGGGTCTGGGCAATGGTGTTTCGACGCCGTTCGACGTCACCTCCGGGGGCGTGTCCGCCGCCCGCTCGACCATGAGTGCCGCACCCACGGCGATCACCGCCAACACGGGCGCAACGACCTCGACGATCACCGTGAGGGCGTTTGACACGTTCGACAACCCGATCCAGGGCGCCACCGTGGTCCTGTCGGCTACGGGCACCGGGAACACTCTGACACAACCGTCAGGCACGACCAATGCGAGCGGGGTGGCGACCGGCGCGTTCAGCTCGACCGTCGCCGCAGGGAAGATTGTTTCGGCGGCCATTGGGGGTGTGACGATCACCCAGACAGCTGCCGTCACGGTAAATCCAGCGGTGGCGGTGTCGCTCGCGTTTTCGGGCCAGCCGACGAACAGCGTCGCGGGCGCGACGATCACCCCGGTGGTCGCCGTCACCGCGCACGATCAGTTCGGGAACGTCGCGACGGGTTTCAGCGGGAGCGTCACCGTTGCGATCGGTACGAACCCCGGTGGGGGAGCACTTTCAGGAACGACCACTCGGACGGCCACGGCTGGCGTGGCTACCTTCAACAACCTCAGCATCGACAAGACAGGATCGGGTTACACCCTTAACGCGACGGCGACGGGACTCTCGGGTAGCGTCTCTAACCTCTTCACGATTACCGCGGCCGGAGTCTCGGCCGCACAGTCGACCGTCAGCGCCGTGCCCCCGACGATCACCGCGAGCACCGGTGCCTCCAGCTCGACGATCACCCTGACCGCCAAGGACGCCTTCGGCAACGCGGTCGCGGGGGCCACGGTGGTGTTGGCTGCCAGCGGATTAGGGAACACGGTCACCCAACCGGCGGCGGTGACTGATGCGAATGGGGTTGCGGTGGGCAGCCTGAGCTCGACGGGCGCCGGGCCCAAAAGCGTGACAGCAACAGTGAACGGCGTTGTTCTGACGCAGCAACCGACCGTGACGGTGAACGCCGCTGCGTTCTCCGCGTCCCAGTCCACGGTCAGCGGTTCGCCTTCTCAAATCGAGGCGAGCAACGGCGCCAACGCCTCTACGATCACCGTCACCGCCAAGGACGGTTTCGGCAATCCGGTCCAGGGCGTCACCGTGGTCCTGTCGGCCACCGGGTCGGGCAACTCCCTGACCCAGCCGTCGGGCACGACCAACACGAGTGGTGTGGCGACTGGTACCTTGAGCTCGACGGCCACGGGGACCAAGGTCGTGTCGGCGACCGGCGATGGGACGACCATCACCGATCAGGACACGATCCTCGTCATCCCCGGCGAAGTCTCGGCAGCGCAGTCCACATTGCAGGCGTCTCCCGCGAGCATCCCCGCGAGCAACGGCTCGAGCATTTCGACGATCACCGTCACCGCGCGGGACGACCAGGGCAATCTGGTGCCCGGCGCCTCCGTCGCGCTCTCCGCGACCGGCTCCGGCAACACGCTGACCCAGCCGTCGGGGCCCACTAACGGCAGCGGTGTCGCGACCGGCACCCTGCGTTCCACTGTGGTTGGAGCCAAGGTTGTCTCGGGCGCGATCGACGGGACCGGGATTACCCAAACCGACACCGTGACGGTCATTCCGTCGGTCGCCGATCGCCTGGCGTTCATCGTCCAGCCGACGAGTGCGACGGTGAACAACACCATCACGCCGGCCGTGCAGGTGGAGATCCGCGATCAGTTTGGCAATCGGGTGACGGGAGCCGGAAATCCGATCACGCTGGGAATCGGCACCAATCCGGGGAGTGGGGCGCTGACGAGCGGCGGACCGATCACGGCCGTGAATGGTGTGGCGACGTTCACGAACCTCAGCATCGATCAGGTCGGATCCGGTTACAGATTGACCGCGGCGGCCACGGGGCTCACCGGCGCCACGTCCAGCAGTTTCAACATCAGCGCCGGCGTTGTGTCGGCGTCGCAGTCCGGCGTGGACGTCTCGCCGGCATCCATCGTGGCGGGTTCCGCCACGTCGACCATCACGGTGACCGCACGGGATGCTGGCGGGAACCCGGTCAGCGGCGCGACCGTGATCCTCTCGGCTGCCGGCGGCGGGACCACGATCACGCAACCCGCGAGCCCGACGGATGGGAGCGGCATTGCGACGGGGTCGGTCAGCTCCACGGCCATCGGGATGAAGACGGTGTCGGCGATCGCGAATGGCGTGGCCATTACGCAGCAGCGCACGGTGACAGTCACCGCCGGCCCGGTCTCGGCGAGCCAGTCCACTGTGAACGCCTCGCCGGCGTCGATCGTGGCGGGCGCAGGCACCTCGACCATCACGGTGACGGCGAAGGATGCGTTCGGGAACGCGGTGAGCGGCGCGACGGTCGTGCTGTTCGCGACCGGCTCCGGTAACAACCTGACCCAGCCGTCAGGGCCCACCAACGGCAGCGGCGTAGCCACCGGGACGCTCGCTTCGGCGAACGCCGGCTCCAAGGTCGTATCGGCAACCGCCGCCGGTGTCTCGGTGACTCAAACGGCGACGGTCACGGTGACGGCCCCTGGCAGCTCGGCAGTGATGGTGGGCGCGGGCGACATCGCGGTGTGCGGCAAGTCCGACGACGAGGCCACCGCCGCACTGGTCAACGCGATCCCGGGGGAGGTGTTCGCCCTGGGCGACAACGTCTACGAGGACGGCACGACGGCCGAGTTCAACAATTGCTACAATCCGAGCTGGGGAGCCTTCAAGTCACGCACCCATCCGGCCGCCGGCAATCACGAATACAACACCAGCGGTGCATTGCCGTACTACGCCTATTTCGGCCCGGCCGCCGGCGCGGTGGGGCAAGGCTACTACAGCTACGACGTAGGTGCCTGGCACGTCATTGTCTTGAACAGCAACATCTCCACTGCGGCGGGGTCAGCGCAGGTGCAATGGCTGGAGGCGGACCTCGCGGCGAACCAGAATTTCTGCACGATGGCCTACTGGCATCACCCGTTGTACTCCTCGATTGGGGGGACCAGCGGCACGACCGGCGCTACCATCAGCAGCCTCCGGCCCCTGTGGGATGCGTTGTACGCGGCGGGCGCCGATCTCGTGCTCACGGGCCACCGACACGTCTACGAGCGGCTCGCCCCGATGCGGCCGGACGGGACTCAGGACAATGCGACCGGGATCCGCTCGTTCGTCGTGGGGACAGGGGGCAATAGCGGCGGCGACCTCACCAACATCTTCCCCACGAGCCAGGAGCGCGAAGGGCGGACCTATGGCGTCATGAAGCTCACCCTGCACGCGTCGAGCTTTGACTGGCAGTTCATTCCGGTTGCCGGCGAGACGTACACCGACAGCGGGACTGGCACGTGTCACTGAGCGTGTGAACGGCTAGTCCTAGGACGTGTGCGTCCTGGCGCGGATGTACAACCGGTAGAGTGGCGGCAGCGCGCGCGTCGCCAGGACCTTGAGGCGGCGGCGCACTATGGCGCTCGTCCAGCCCCGGAATCGCGCCAGTTCACCCACGCGCGCTGCTGACGTTGCCACCTTGACGCTGTATCGCCCCAAAATCCAGCAAGGGCCCAGGCGGCGTGGCGTGAGCCACGGCTCGGAGGTGAACACGTACCGCAGGCCCGCGGTGCGCGCGGACTCGAGCACCTGACTGGAGATGTCTCCCCCTGGCACCGATGCCGACAGGCACGGGTCTCCAAGCAGCTGCGCCAACTGATCGCAGCTCGCCCGCCATTCTTCCACCATGCGCCCGGGTGTTTGGTCGCGAAAGATGCTGGGATGGGTGTGCGAGTGGCTCCCGATCACATGTCCCCCGCGCCGCAATGCGCGGATCTCCTCGGCTGTGAGGAAGGTCCGGTTGCCCAGGAGGCTCGTGACGATGAAGAAATGCCCCCGCCATCCCCGGCGCTCGAGCGCGTCAGCGGCGACGAGGGCGCTCTTGCCGCCGTCGTCGAAGGTGAGGAAAACGTGCCGGCCAGGCTGCGTGAGATCCACCGCGGTGACGAGCTCCGGGCGTTCCGGCGCCGTGGCGAGCTGGTCGAGATAGCCGGCGAACGCCTGGGGGGAGTGCTTGTAGGCCATCGCCCCCGGTCGCTGGAACCCGGTGGACGTCGGGTCGTCGGTCACTTCGTGAAACATGAACGTTGCCACAGTCGCGGTGAGGTCCATCGGTCGTCTTCCGCTACCGGGACAACGGCAGCTCGGCCGCCTGCTTGGCCGACCGGCGCGTGGGTAACAGCAGCTCCACGACGCGTCGCCAGAACCCGGTACCGTAGCTCACGTGCATCACCGGGAGTACGGCCGCAAGCGCGAGCCCGACTCCCGGACTGTGTTGCCAGGCAGCCCTGACGGCGGATCCCAGCACGACCGCGGCGTAACTGCTACCGACGAGCGCCAGGGCCCAGATTGCCGGTGACCAGAGCAGGGCGGTGATGCTGGTGACGGCAAGCGCCAGCACGAACAACGGCGGCACGAGCTGCCGCAGCGTCATCACCCGTCTCAGCTTTTTGGCCACGAGCGGTTTGAAGTAGCCGTATTGGTAGAACATGCGCGCCGTCTGACGCAGGGTCGCCCGGGCGTAGTACTGCGATTCCACGTCCGGGACGAGCAGGATGCGACCGCCGCGCTTGATGAGCCGGGCGTTGAATTCACCGTCCTGGTGGCGGATCAGCTCTTCGTCGAACAGCCCGACAAGGTCGAAGGTCTCGCGGCGCACACAAAAGAACGCGATCGTGTCGACCCAACGCGGCGTATCGGTACCGATGCGGAAGTAGGACGTGCCGACGCCAAACGGATGGGACATCCCCACGGCAATGGCGCGCGCCATTGGTCCGTCGCCCGCGGGCAGGGTCCGCAACACCCCACCCACGTTGTCCGCACCATGTTTCTCGAGCGCCGCGACCAGGCGAGCGATGTAGGTCTTCGGGTAGACGACGTGCGCGTCCATGCGGACGAGCACCGCTCCGGTGGAAGCGAGGATCGCCAGATTGAGCGCGACCGGAGTGATGCGTCGCGGATTGTCGATCAGGCGGATCCAGGGATACCGCGCGCCGTAGTCCTGCAGGATGGCCCGCGTGCGATCCTCGCTCATGCCGTCCACGACGAGGACTTCCAGACGGTCCTGCGGGTAGTCGCTCTGGAGGATCGAGTCGAGACAGGGACCGATGTAGTGTTCCTCGTTGCGGCAGGGGACGATGACCGTGACCCGCGGCTGGCTGGCAGGGGGCATCGCGCTACCGCTCCGGGCTCGTGGTGTCGGCGGTGACGACTCCAACACCCGCCGCCGAGACGTCCGAGGACCGACGTCGGAGCACGGCCTGGTAGAGCCCGATCAACCGCGCCGTGATCGCCTCCTCTGCGAGGTGTGCGACCGCAATTCGGCCGGCAACCCGTTGCCCGCGGCGCAGCACTCGCTCCAAGCACGCGGCGATGGTCTCCGGACGCTCGTCGGGGCACAGCTCGCACCCTTCGATACCCTTGAGACGTTCCTCCACGTCGCCGATCGCAACCGACACGACCGGTAGATCGCAGGCGAGCGCTTCCTTGACCACGTTGGGAGAACCCTCCTGCATCGACGTGAAGACGAATGCGTCGCAGGCATTCATGTAGAGTGGGACGTCGCCATGCGACACTCCCCAGGCGACGACGAGCTCAGCCGGAAGCTTTTGATTGAGCAGATCGATCGCTGCTTTCGCCAGCGGGTAACGCTTGCGCGGCTGATCCGGATTGCCGGCGAACAGCACCAGGCGCTTGTCGAGCGGCCAGCCGAGGCGGCTCCGCGCTTCATCGCGCGGCATGCAACGGAACAGGTCGAAGTCGAGTCCGGAGGGCAGGACGAGCACCGGCGCAGCGGTCCGGAAGTACGCCTTCATGTGCTCCGACACGACGACAACCGCGTTCGCGCGTTTCGCGACCACTCGTGCCACGAGTTGGGAGATCTTTCCCGCGAACGTGTACCGGCCGTCTTCGCCGACGATGCCGAGGATGTCGCTCCCCCGAAACGTCACGACCAGCGGCAGGCGCCGGGGCAGGGCCAAGGCTCCGCTTTGCCCGAACTGTGCGTGCACCAGGTCGTAGCGCCCGGACCGAATCATCGGGCGCACCTGGGTCCAGGCCCTCGCGTAGTTCCAAAACCGCTTGGCGCCGCGGAACTGGAAGACGTCCACCTGGACACCGGCCCGCTGGAGGAACTCGGCCTGGCGTTTGACGAAATGCGTCGTCTGTGGCTGCCCCGGCTGCGGCCACCCCGCGGTGATCATCAGCACGCGGATCGGCGTGTCCACGGGCTTGCTGGATTCCGACCTCAGAGGAGTCGTCATACTCGGTGGACCGGCACCGCCGGGGGTTCTGGTACGGCGGCCGGTCGGGCCGCGGTCGGACCAGAACTCCCAGTAGTCCGGTTGTCCTTCGTCGTTTCGGTCGGGGCTGGACGGCTGCGCCGTCTGCCACTCAGCAATTCGCCAATTCCCTGTACCCACTCTCCGACCGCGGGCCACCGATCGTCCGGTTGCCAGGTTTCGGAGTGCGTACCGGGTGGCTGGGGTCCCAGCAGTTCTCGGACACCCTGCACGAAGGACGGGTAGCGGCCGGGATACCCGCGTGGCGCGCCGGCGAGGATGTAGAGGAACCGTTTGATGTCGCCCCACACCCACCGCAGGATCACGCCGGTGGCGTATCCGGTGCGACGCTCCACGGGACGGCCCTGAAGGATCTCCGCCCACCATTGCGGAAAGTCCGCGCCTGCCGAGACGGCCAGCTGCAGCGAACCCCAGAACCGGCCGTTCACCTCGATGAGGTAGGGTGGGTGCACACCGTCGTCGCGAAACTCGACCATGGCTGGCCCGTGCCATTTCAGGGCGTTGAGGAGACGCTCCGCCGGCGCGAGCAGGCGCGGATCCAGTGGGGCCGAGCGGCGCAGGCTGCTGCCCGATCCCGACGGTCTGACGTCCCGCAGGCGCTCGTGCGCGAACCAGGCGACGGCACGCCCGCGATCGCACAACGCGAACACGCCCTTGCCCTGACCGGGGACGAATCCCTGGATGATGGGCCACTGGGTGCCCTGGCGCCGAGCCTGCACGGCCGCAAGGAGCTCGGCCATGTCCTTGGCGTAGCCAGGACCGGGATCCTCGACGAATCCGGTGCCATCCCACGCGTTGCTGAAGCGCGCTTTCACGACGCACGGAAAGCCGAGCTCCAATGCGGCCTGTCGTGCGTCTTCCATGGAAGCCGGGACACGGGTGGGAGGCGCATCGACCCGGCAGGCGCTCGCGGCCTCCAGCGTGCGCACTTTATCGAACGCCTGGAGCAGCATCTCCTGCGGAGCGCAGCCCACCGTGATTCCCGCCGCTTCCCAGGCGTCACGGTCGAGGTTGCACAGGAGACAGGCACGCTCGGTCAGCGGAAATACGATGCGCACCCGTTGCGCCACGGCCCACACCCGCAGGGCCGCGAAGGCTTGGGGGGTCTCACCGGCCAGCCGAAATCTCGATCGACAATAGCGCGACCAGGCGGCGAGCGGTCGGCGGCGATCGCTCGCCACGAGGACCGGGTGCCCTGCGCGGCCGAGCGACCGCACGCAGGCGAGCGCCTGCACCGTCTGCCCATCGAGCACGAGCACGGGCTCGTACGGCGGGTTCATCGCCCCCCGCTGCGGTCGTCGATCGCATGGAGCAGAGCGGCTTTGGTCGCATCGAGGTCGTCGTTCACGATCCGGACCGTGCCGGGCACTCGCGCGAACACGTTGTGATAGGCATCGGACCGGCGCCGCAGATACTCGATCGTGAACTCCCCCTTGCGGCGAAAGGATTCCTCAGGCGTGATGTCGAGAAACACCGGCACGGTCGGCTCGGGCGTGATCCACTCGAGCATTCTGGTCCACAGGCGCTTCCGGCCGTTGGAGACATCGACGAGCGTGTCGTAGAAGTAGCGGTCCATGATCAGGACACGCCCCTTGGCCTTCTCGACGTACGCCCGATAGCAAAGAAAGACGAACAGGTCGATGGGGTACAGGAAGCGCCGGAACGACTTGTTCCACAGGATCGACGTGCGGAGACCGGAGAACATGCCACGCAGACCGCGCGGTGCCGGCCGGCCAAGCTTCTGTGACCGCGGGTCGGGAGCACCGGGCGCGAGGGCATCGGGCCGCTTCCCCAAGAGTCGGTCGCGCAGGGCGCGCAATGACGCATACACGCCCACCTGGTCGTTCAGGTGCAGCACGGCGAACGGGCGGTGCTCCCGCTCGAGCGTCGTGGTGAGGAATTCGATGAGGGTGGATTTGCCTGCACCATCCAAACCGGAAAACGTGATCAGCACCGCGTTTCAATCCCTTTCCGAAAATCAATCGCTGCATGACGTGCCCATCTGCTCGTGACACGGTCGGCCTACGCACCCTCTGTGCTAGTGCGGATGCCCTTGCCTGTTAGCGTAACTGACTACTGGACATATAGTTATGCATTCGACGTAAGCTCGGGATTGTGCCGGTAATCGTGACCCGTAGCGCCCACGCCACAAGTGTTTTCTGCTACCCCCATCGTGCGCGGCGGAGATCCGCCGCGCTCAGCTGAATGGGTCGAGCCTGTTTCGCGGTGAGGTACATCCAGCTCGCCATCGCATAGGCGAGCAGCACCCACTGCAGCTTCAGGGTGATGTAATTGCCGCTCAGGTTGCCTACGAGAATCGCCGCCAGCTGCGCCACGGGGAGGATGCCCTCCGTACCAAGGCGCGCTTTCCACGCACTCCAGCAGCAAAGCCAGAGCCCGATCAAGAAAGGTATGGCTCCCAACACCCCCGCAGCGGTCAGGACTTCAAGAAACAGGTTGTGGGTGTCCCGCGAAAGGTGCAGTCGTGGCGGGAGGCCGAGGCGCACGGCAAGGACATAGTGATTGGCTGGTCCATACCCGATCAGGGGCCGGTCCTTGAACATCTGGAAAGCGACGGGGAAGATCTCCTCCCGCTTGGCAAGGTTCCCGGCCGCGGCCTGCTGGAGGCGCTCCTTCATGATCGGGGATTGCAGGGCACCCCAAGTCGCCACCCCAATGGCGATCAACGAGACGGCAATATTGCGGATCCGTTTGCCCAACGTGTTGCGTGCCAGGGAGAAGGCCCAGAGGCCGACGGCCAGCGCGAGCAGGCCGCCACGCGAGCCCCCCATGATCATGGCGAGCCCGATGAAGGCCGCGATCGGCCAAGCGATCCACCTCGGGCGGAGGGCGGCCTTCGGTCGGCCGAACACCAGCCCGATCGCGATCAGCACCCCCACGCAAAACGCTCGGGCAGCGCGGTTCGCGTTTTGGCCGAGTACGGTCGCCCGGCCCGACTCGGTCTCCATCACCTTCCCGATTCCCAGGACGGTCATGAACGCCAGCAGCGCACACGCGGCAAGCAGGGTGAGTAGAACCTTCCTGGCCACTCGCTCGTCCTGCATCAGATTGAAACACGCGCAAAAAATCAACAGCCCTTGGATGTAGAACAGCGAAGAACGCACCGCATCCGCAGTGTACTCCGCGCCACCCAGGACATAGGCCGTCCAATAGACGTACTGGTACGCCATGAACCACCAGAAGGCGGCGGGGCGTCGGGCGTAGCACAGGCGCGGCTGCAGCAGCGTCGCCACGAGGAAAACCGCACCGGTAATTGTCGTGAACTCGAGCGGCAGTCTGCCCGGGGCATCGAACGGCAGGGAGAAGAGGAACCCGTACAGCGCCCAGCGCACCAAGAGGCCGGCGCGCTGCGGCTGAGCCAGCGCCAGTCCAGCAGGGTGGCCACCGTGCGCCTGAGGGGCGGACGTCCGGCCGAAACGACTCAGGCGCTGTCGCATCGGCCCGAGTGCCTCACAGATGCGCCGCCGTGCGATTCGTCTGTGGGCTGCGTTCCAGGGCGGCGAGAATGATCTCCGCGATGTGGTCCGTTGTGTTCTCGTGCGTCTGGATCTTCACGACGCGCACATGACCTGCCGCACGCACGTGGTCCAGGAGGCCCTGGTACGCGCTGCGGTAACGGCCGAGGAACTCGGTCACCTCCTGTTCGGTCGCGTCCTTGACCATGTGATCCTTGTCGCGGCCGCGAATGCGCTCGGACAGAACGTGGTCCGGCGCGTCGAGCCAGACGACGACATCCAGCTCTGTGGCCCACCGGGCGAGCTCCGCGCGCCATTCCCGGGCGAGCGCACCGTGGCCGACATCCGCCTTTTGGAAAACGCCCAGCCGGGTCAGGCTGAACAGCGGACCCTCGTCCAAGATGATCGCTCGGCTGCCGGACCTGGCCTCGCGGGCCAGCGCCGGGTGGAGCGTCCTGAGGCGCACCAACTGCCGCATGCCCGGCCACCACGACCGAGTGCCATCCGCGAACAGGTCGATAGCGGCCGGCGCGAGCGCGAGCGCATGCCACAGGATGAGCGGAAGGAACTGCAGCCTTTCGATTCGCAACCCCGACCGAACGCTTGAGTCTCGTGCGCTGATGGCGCGCAGCAACGCCGTCTTTCCGGCGCCTGCGGGACCCACCAGTTCCACAATCACCGGGGGCTCGGAGGCTGTGCCGGCATTGGGACGTTTTGTCACAGCCATCTTCCCGTCGGCACTAGGTATGTGGAGAGTTGGAGACGCGTGAAGAAGAATATAACGGTCGGCTGAGGGGTCAGGCCCACTTCAGGCGACGTGAGCTGGCTGCTCGACCTGTGCGCGGCTCTCCATCCAGGCCTGGAACATCAGCACTGTCCAGAGGTCGTAGTCCCACCGCGTTTCGTTCGCAAGATGCGCCGCCCACTTTTGCCGGATCACTTTGGGCTCGAGCATGCCTTCGTCGCGCAAACGGCGTTCGTCGAGCAGGGCCTCTGCCCAGTCGCGCAGTGGACCGGTCAGCCAGGCGGCGATCGGCATGTGGAAGCCGTGCTTCGGTCGCTCGACCAGGGACCGTGGCACGTACCGGTACAGCACTTGCCGCAGCAGCCATTTGCCCACACCGCCGCGTAGCTTGAACGACAGGGGGGTGCGCCAGGCAAACTCGATCACGCGGTGGTCCAACAGTGGGACTCGCGCCTCCAAGCTCACGCCCATGCTGGCGCGGTCCAGCTTGACCAGGATATCGCCAGGCAGGTACGCCACGAGGTCCAGGTACATCATGGTATGCTCGGGGATGCCGCGCAGATTGGGCCACTGCTTTGGGTCGGTCGCCGGCAGCAGCATTTCGCGGGCACCGCGCACCACCTCCGTGGGGTGCTTCCAGTACGACATCATGTAGTGGTACAACGCTTCGGTCGACTGGGCGGGCAAGATGTCGGCCGTTTGGCGCAGTCGTTCGGTGAGGTTGCGCTTGCCGGTCCAACCCCTCGTCAGCCGATTGATCGTATGGGCCAGTCTCCCCGGGTCATTCCCGTTGGGCGATAACGCCGCCGCGACAGCCCGACGCAACGGCAGCGGGAGCAGCCGGATGCCACGCCAGATGGCCGAACCGAGACGGTGCCGACGGTACCCGGCGAACAGCTCGTCACCGGCGTCGCCGGAAAGGCTCACGGTAACGTGCTGCCGCGCCAACTGGGAGACCAGGAAGGTCGGAATTTGCGAAGTGTCGGCGAACGGCTCGTCGTACAGGATCGGTAGGCGAGGAATAACGGCGAGCGCCTCGGCCGGTGTGACGTACAGCTCGGTGTGATCGGTCCCGAGGTGCCGGGCCACGGCTGCGGCCTGGGTCGCCTCGTTGTGCTTACTGTCCTGGAACCCGATCGTAAACGTCTTGACGGGCGCGGGGCTCTGCGACTGCATCAGGGCGACGATAGTGGCCGAGTCGATGCCGCCTGACAGGAACGCGCCGAGCGGTACGTCCGATTCCATCCGGATCTTGACCGCGTCCCGCAGCAGCTCGTGCAAATGCTCGGTGGTTTCCGCGGCCGAGCCGCCGAACGGCTCGGCGACGCCCCGTTCTGCGACTTCTCGCGCGGACCAGTAGGCAACCGGCGCAATTCCGGCGACGGGTCGATCGCCGCGCAAGGTCAGGAACGTCCCCGGCGGCAGTTTCTGGATGCCGAGGTAGATGCTGTACGGTCCCGGCACATAGCCCCGGCGAAAGAAACTCGCCAGCGCGTTCCGATCGATGTCCCCGCGGAACGACGGGTGGGCGCGCAGTGCCTTCAGCTCCGAGCCGAACAACAGCGTGTCACCCATCCACCCGTAGTAGAGGGGCTTTTCCCCTGCGCGATCCCGCGCCAGATGCAGCGTGCGGTGTTCACGGTCCCACAGGGCGAAGGCGAACATCCCGTTGAAGCGCTGTAGCGCGGCTTGCACTCCCCAGGCGCTCACGGCGGCGAGCAAGACTTCCGTATCGGAGCGACCCCGGAACCGATGTCCCCGGGCCAGCAGTTCGCGCCGCAGCTCCTGGTAGTTGTAGATCTCGCCGTTGAAGATGATCGCGAACCGGCCGGTCTCCGATTCCATCGGCTGATGACCGGCGGGAGACAAATCCAGGATGGACAAGCGGCGGAATCCCAACGCGATTCCGGAGGCGGCGTCGAACCAGGAGCCGCAGTCGTCCGGGCCGCGGTGCTGGATGGCGTTCGTCATGCCGGTGAGGATTTCTCGCGCTTGGTCTTCGTTCAGACCCTGGGGATTCCAGAAACCCGCGATTCCGCACATATCAGCGCACCCGCACGGGAGTGAGGCACAGTCTGTTGCAGACCCGCAACAAGTTCCTTGGTCGCCCCGGACAGGTCAACGTCGGTTCCTCCCAAACGCATGGCTGGCTGCAGGACATCTTCGCTCCAGCTGGGACCTAGTAGGCGTTCCAACTGTCGTAACATATTTGTTGATATTGAGTTATGTAATACTCAGGCACACTCCACCTGTATAGCATCTATGCAACGGTCGTGCCGTGTGGTGGTCGGAACCCTTCAGGATCGGACGGATGGCGATTTCAAGCGGGCTCGAAGCTGACCAGTGGTTCGACGAGGTTATGGCCTAGGCTTGGGGTCTATATGCTCTCCCAAACGGCGCGTTTGGCCTGCAGGAGCACCTGGTCGAGCGGCTGCTCGGCATCCATGTCGAGGACGCGCGTGGTGGCCGGAAACTGCAGCCGTCTGACCATGTCAATTCCAGTGCGGAGCTGCTCTTGAGGCGTCTCCGGCTTGCGACGCGAGGCCACTTCCGGCGAAACATGCAACTTCACCACCAGGTCCGGTGGGGAAAGCTCGGCGAGGCGGAACGCTGCCTGTTCCCGGCGCGCCGCGACTCGGCGCACCCACGATCCCACTTCGAGCCACCGCGTGAGGCGGGGACCGTCATTCCAGCCAGGAAACTGGCTTTGGGGGAGGCGGTCGGAGAGGACGATCATCCCTCGCCCTTTGGCCCGGCGAGCCTGCAGCGCCCGGCGGCGTCGCTCGCGCGCCAGCGACAGCACCCACACGAGACGGGCCAGGGAAATGTTCTTGTCACGACGACCCGTCTCACCATCCTGCACTTGCGATGCCGTGGGGATGTCCGGACGAGGCTGGACGACCCGGCGTCGCAGTTTGGCAAGAGCTTGCAACAGGCGGCGAGGGAGTGATGCCGAACCCTTGCCGCTGCCGCCGTACGTGATAACGACCGCTACCTCACGCGACAGCCACTCGGCGATTTCCCCGGTAAGGGTGGACTTGCCGGCGCCGTCCGCGCCGAGGAATGCGACCGTCAGACCGCCCTGCGGCAGGGTGCGGGTCGATTTGGTTGGCGCACCGAGATACCAGTTCTTGACCTTCCACCAGATAATGCCCCATTCCCGGGTCGCCATTTGGCGCACAGCTGTGGTGGTCCCATACAACCGGTATTCGCCCAGACCCGGCGTTGACTGACGACCGAATGCCCGCAGCTGGCCGACCGATGGCCTCTTGCCATCGAGCATGCCCGGTAGCGAGTGCGCCGCCCGCTCGCCGACCAGGCGAGTCCCCACCTCGAGCAATCGTCCGGGATCGGATCGGTCGGCGAGCCAGCGCAGCTCGCGCAGCATGCCGCCGCCGATATACGGCCTCCCGAGGATCTCCATGATCGCATCGCGCGCGCGGAGCTTCATGACCGCCCGGACGATCAGCACAACCAGTTCGAGGTTCGGTTCGGCGACGTAAATGTCGTGTTCTGTGTCGCGGATCCGGCTGGAGAGGAACAGTTCCTCCCAGGGCAATCGATGACCCTTGAGGAATTTTTCCCCTAAGGTGAGCTGGTAGTGGACGTGCAGGTGCGTCAGGGTACCGCTCGCCGTGTCGAAGCCGACGTAGTCTTCGATCCCCGGGTAGCCGCGGCCCGGCTTCACCACGAAGCGTTTGAAGTTCGTCTCGCCGAGAATCCTTGTGAGCGGCACAATGGCGCGCCGGTCCACGAGGATGTCCACATCCGTTTTCCCGACCATCGACGCCTGCAGATGCTGGTTGCTCTTCCAGTGGCAATACCGGATACCGTCCGTGTGGAACCGATCGAACAGACCGCGCAACACGCCGAGCGCGGTGGCCACGTCCGGTACCGGTTGGGGCGGGTTCTGCAGGGTCGTCACGGATTCTCTCCTGCGCCGGTGGGGTCAAAAGCGGGCTGAGCGACGGACGCTGGGACAGCCTGGCGGGAACGTTTCCGCACGAACGAGCGCATCGTATCCAACATCCATTGTCCGTCGGGTCCGAGAAAGATGCCCGGCAGACGCCAGATCAACAGTCCGCAAACAGCGAGCTGCATGGTGCCCACGGCGATCAGCACCAGCAGAGCGGGGAGGCCTGCTTGGCGTGCCAGGGCTGTTGCGCCCAAGACCACCGGAAACGAGGTCACGGTGAGGAGGGCCGCGGACCGGTGTGCTCCCCAGAATTCGCGCCAGCTGATCTTGGCAACGTCGAGGCTCAAGTCTGCCATCACTATGAAGTTCACGGTGAGCGCTGCCAGGGAGCCCCAAGCCACGCCGGCGATTCCCCAGAACTGGCCGATCCAGGCGCCCAGGACCACGAGCGCGGCGTAGATGATCTGGCGCCAGGCGCGACGGTACACGACACCTGTGGAGCGGGCAATCGAGTCGCTCATCTTGTAGCTGGTGCGGAACAGCATGCCGAGGCCGAGGATCTGGAACGGCACCACGACGGCGGACCAACGGGCACCGAGCACGACCTGGACCAACTCCGGGGCAAGGAGAATCATGGTGGCACTCGGTGCCAGGACGACGAGGGCGATCAAGGCGACGCCGCGCCGATAGGTCGCGGCCAGGCGCGCGGTATCGTCCTGGACCTTGGCCATGGCGGGGAACAGCACCTGGTCCAGCACCGCTCCGAAGGCGTAGGCCGGGGCCGACATCAGCGAGTAGGCGCGGCCGAAGAAGCCGAGTGCCGCAGGCCCGAGGAAGCGGCCGGTGACGACCTTGTCGCCTTGCTGCGCCACATAATTGGCCAACTTGGCGACGGTGAACCCGCCGCCGAAGTACACGAGGTCCCTCAGCGCCGAGCGATCGATCGTCAGCTGTGGATTCGGTGGCAGCTTCCAGAGCAGCACGGAGGTCTTTACTAACGCCTGCCCGATCTGTCCGGCCACAAGCGCCCACACGCCCCAGCCGAGCAGGGCCCCGGTAATCCCCACTGCTCCAAATCCAAAGCCGTACGTCACGACCTCGAGGTTGGCGAGCCATGAGAATTTGAGTTCTCTGGAAAGGACCGACGACGAAACCGTCCCAAGCCCGATGATCGGGAAAACCCAGGCGAGTGCGCGCAGGACAGGCGTCACGCCGGCCATGTGGAGAAAGCCGGCGGCTATCGGGGCGCCAAGCCAGATCAACGCGCCAAGGCCGAGGCCCAGCAGCAGCGAGGCTGTGAACGCGGTGTCGAGGTGGCGCGGTTCCAGGTGGGGGCGCTGGACAAGCGCCGGTCCTAGGCCAAGCTGGGAGACGATGGACGAGAGGCCGATGACGACGAG
Source organism: uncultured Gemmatimonadaceae bacterium (assembly GCA_964596925.1). Lineage (GTDB taxonomy): Bacteria > Gemmatimonadota > Gemmatimonadetes > Gemmatimonadales > GWC2-71-9 > DASTHG01. Next base: position 51,043 of record CAZQWQ010000025.1, read on the forward strand.
CGCAGCGCTCACGACGCCGAATTCTGCCGGGGTGACGAGCCGCGCGAGCACTCCCAGCACGACTATCTGGAGAATGGAATACGCGGCTTTGCCGTAGGACATCCACAGCATGCCAGCCAGGGTCCGGTGGGTGAGGTCACGCCTGGCCATGGGCTAACCGACTCCCGGTGGAGTGAGCCCCATCGCTTGCAGAGTGCGATCGATCCGGGAGGAGCCGAACTGCGCCAGGAGACCGCGCAGGTCCCGGCGCATCCGTCCGCGCCCCACATACGCGCGGAATTTCAGCATGCCCGACAGGCGCGGCGGGGGCGTTTCCTCGGCGTCCAGCTCCCAGGGGTGGAAATAAAACATGAACCATGACCGCAACCGGAGCCGCCGCTTGACGCCCCAACGGTACAATGGGTTGGGGATGAGCCGGAAATACCCTCCGCCCGACCAGGGAAGGGTCAACGGGCCGATGCGCACGCGCGACATGGGGAGCTCGAAGAACCCCGGACGTACCTCTACCACCGGCCGGTCGGGATCGATCGTTGTCGAAAGCTGCCCGTAGCGATCGTGGGCCTTGAAATCATAGAAACTGGAGTCGTACCAGTACCCGGCTTCGACGAGATAGTCGAGCACCGCGTCACTGATGGAGAACATCGGGGCCCGAATACCCCAGACGCGCGTCCCGGTGAGCTGCTCCAACGTGTCCCGGGCACGGGTCAAGTCTTCGGCGAGCGCGCTGCGCGACAGGCTATACAGCCGCTGGTGGGTATCGCTGTGACTGGCGACTTCGTGGCCCTCGGCCACCATGCGGCGGACCAACGCCGGGTAGCGGCGAGCCACCCAACCCAGCACGAAGCACGTGGCCTGGGCGCCGACGGCGGCCAGGGTATCGAGCAGCTCGTTGGTGTTGCGTTCGACCCGGGGTTCCAGCTGGTCCCAGTCGTCCGTTGGGAGCGCCGCTTTGAGGTTCTCCGCGTGGAACCAGTCCTCGATGTCGAACGAGGCGAGGAACATCGGTGTGGTCACAGCATCCGCCTGCCCAGCGCGCGCGCCCGCGCTACGTCGCTGGGGGTGGGGAACTTGAAATAGCGCTGGTCGGACATGTCGAGCGTCCGGGGCGTGGGCCAGGCGGCAGTGCCGAGCCCGGCGAGCACCCGCGCCACCTCCCGACCCGCCACCACTTTGGCTCGAGCCGAAATATCGAAGGCCGAGTCCGTTGGCTCGATGGGCACCGAGAACTCCGCGATCACTTCGCCGGCATCGAGCTTGGCAGCCATCGTGTGGAGCGTCACAGTGACTTCACGTTCCCCGTTCAGCATCGCCCAGAACGTGGGCATCATCCCGCGGTACTGAGGCAGTTTCCCGTTGTGGACGTTGAGAATGTGCGGCGCCGCGGCCAGCGCCTGCTGGCGGAAGATTTCGGGCGCTGAGACGGAAAGCAGCACATCTACGTGGCGCTCGCCGAGCGTGCGCAGATACGCTTCGTCATTGATGCTGGCCAGCTGGCGCACTGGCACGCCGGCGCGGGCCGCCAGCGCCTCGACGCTCCGAGGAGTTCCGAAGCGGTCCGACAACTGGGATACGGCGTACCGGCCGACTAACCGGGTCATGTCAACGGGACCGTAAAACTTCAGGAAGCGGCGGGCCAGCGCGAACCGGGACTGGTTGAAGTTGCGTAACAACACGATCTCGAGCAGCCGTACCGGACCCGACGCGGTCTCGGCGAGGAAGGCCTCGAAAAAGCGACCCGTAAAGAAGGGGTCGCTCTGCGTGACGGCAACAACGTTGACTGCCTGAGTCATACGCGTGTGTGACTCCCACAAAGGAAAACCGTTCGGAGGACCCCCCGGCCAGGAGTCCTAAGGTACAAACGCTAGTTCGGGTAGCGAAATGCCAAGGGGCGCCGAAGCGCCCCCTGGAGGCTGACTGGTGAGCCCGTCGTCCGCTTACCAGCCGCCCTTGCGGAGCACTACGACCGGCACCGTGCGGAGCATGATCTTCAGATCCTCCGCCAATGACTGGCGCCGGATGTACTCGAGGTCCAGGCTGACTTTGCGGCGCACGTCTTCGATCGATCGATCGTAGTGATGGTTGATCTGCGCCCAGCCCGTGATCCCGGGGCGAACCTTGTGCCGCATGTTGTAGGCGTTGATCTGCTGTTGGAGATCAACGACGATCTTGGGCTGCTCCGGCCGCGGGCCTACCATGTTCATGTCGCCCAGCAACACGTTGATCAACTGCGGCAGCTCGTCCAGGCGGTACTTGCGCAGCACGCGCCCGACGGAAGTCACCCGAGGATCATCCTGGGTCGCCCAGACCTGTTCGCTCTTTTGCTGCACGAACATGGTCCGGAACTTGAAGATCCGGAACGGCTTCCCGCCCAGATCGAGCTGCCGCCGACCGTTGCCCGCGGCCTTGGCCGGGTCGCGGCGGTCGAGACCAACACGGTCCTGCACGAAGAACACCGGGCCCGGCGAGGTCAGCTTGATCAGCGCCGCAACCACCGCCAGCACCGGAGCCGCGAGCACGAGCCCGATCGCCGCGACCGCCACGTTCAACGTGCGGCGGGCGCCTTCCGTCTCCGGCTCCATGGTGCGCGTGTCGCGCACCAAGGCGAGCGGTTGACGAACGGCGAACGTTTCAGCGGCGGTCGAAGCGGTCATTCACGCGGTCCTGGGTTGAGCGTTGATCGATGGCTAACGGGGCCGTGTCGGCCCCTCGGGCTCCCTTCTAGCAAGTGCCGTGCAGCAAAACGACGGCACGGGCCATTTCAGTAACTCATTGGTTGTGAGCATGTTACGTGTTCGTGACAAAGCCGACCGGGACAGGTGACGGATCGGCTCTGTAGCGGGACTCCGCTAACCTGTTGGGGAGGTGCAACATGACCCCCCACAACAAGAAGGGGAGCGTCGCGAGGACGCTCCCCTTACCTGGCAGGTCGGTGGCGGCTACTCGGTGGCAGTGGCCAACAGATTGCGCTCCAGGCCGTGACGCTCCATCAGCCGATACAGCGTGGTTCGATCCACACCGGCTATCCGGGCGGCCTTGGACATGTTGCCACCAGCCTGTTGAACCAGGCGGGTGAGGTAGCGCCGCTCGAACGCCGACAATAGGCGCTCCCGGGCCGCGTGGTAGCTCTCTCCCGGGGGACCTTCGACCTCCACCGGGGCGGCCTCGGCGACAACCTTCTGCTCACCGATAAAGGGAATATCCTCGGGGTGAATGTCCGCCCCGGGCTCGAGCAACACGACGGCGTGCTCAACCACGTTCTGGAGCTCGCGCACGTTGCCGGGCCAGTTGTGAGTGCTGAGGGCTCGGATGGCCGGCGGCGTCCAAGTCGGGAGCGGTTGACCGCTGTCCCGATGCCGCTTCCAGTAGTACGCCAGGAAGTGGTTGGCGAGGAGCGGGATGTCCTCCGGGCGTGAGCGCAGCGGCGGCATGTGAATCGGGACGACGCGCAGCCGGTAGTACAAATCTTCACGCAACTGTCCGGAGGCGACCGCTTCGTCGGGATCGATATTGGTGGCCGCGACGAAGCGCACGTTCACAACCGCATCGGTCGTCTCGCTGCCGACCCGCCGAACCACGCCGTCCTGGATCACACGCAACAGTTTGGCCTGTATGGGCTTGGGCATCTCGATCAACTCGTCGAGAAACATGGTGCCGCCATTGGCGGTCTCGAGCAGGCCCGGTTTGTCGCGTACGGCGCCTGTAAAGGCCCCCTTCACGTGGCCGAACATCTCGGACTCGAGCAGCGCTTCGGGGAGGGCGGCGCAATTGATCGCCACGAGCGGCCGGCTGGAGCGCCGGCTGTAGTGATGGATGAACTGGGCAATGAGCTCCTTGCCCGAGCCGCTCTCGCCGGTGATGAAGACCGAGGCGTCCGTGGCCGCGACCTTGCGCGCCAGGGCGATGATCTTCCGGAATGCCGGCGCGCTGCCCAGCACGTTGAACTTCTCGGATTCCCCAGGCGTCTGGTCGAGTTGCGCCTGCATCGATTGGGACTCGCGCGCCACGATAACCGCGTGGGCGGCTCGGCCGATGAGGATTTGCAGGTGTGTCGCCGAGAACGGCTTTGGGAGGTAGTCCCAGGCGCCGGCTCGCAACGCTTCGAGACTCGAGTCGACGCTGGGATTGCCGGTCATCACGATGACAATCGTGTCGGGGTGCGTGGCGAGCGCCGCCCGCAGCAACTCCATCCCCGGTACCTGACTCATGTACAGATCGACGAGCACTATGTCGAACGCCCGTCGCTTGATCGTCTCGAGTGCCTTGTCGCCGCGCGAGCAGACGGTGACGTTGTAGCCTTCCGCCTCGAGGTAGGAGGCGCAGCTTTCCCGCATGACGCGCTCGTCGTCCACAACCAGGATGCTGAGACTCGCCCTGGCACGCGGGTCGATCGGTAGCAGTTTGGTGACGTCTCGCGATAGGGCGGGGTCGGTCGTATTCACAGCCACGTCGTGGGTCCCTCGTAGCGGGTGTCCATCGTCGCGGCCGCGCTGCGCCGCAGGGTCGCAGGCACCATCTGCAGGGATCGGGCCCGCTTGTAGCCGCGCCTGTAGGAGGTTGCCGTACGGTCAGATAGTGGTTGCTGACCCGCAACAAGGCGTGGTACTACGGCATCACTATGTTGCGCATTTGCAACAAAGTGACGCATTTCGCAACCATCAAAACCAAAAAGTCGGGCGTAGGGGATTGCTGTAACAGGGCGGTCTAGACCTTGCAACGTATGGCCCTTGCATAGCATCCTCAGTACTTCTTTGTTTGGTGTGGGCTCCTGTGAGCCCAGCCACCCAGGTTGAGGTTTCGAAAGAAATGCCGAACGACCTGCCGGCACCACTGCCGGTTCCGCAGCCGACTCCCTCGTCGAACGCGCTGCAGACCAGCCAGGGACTGCCTGCGCCAACGTTTTATTCAGGTGGAGAAGCGCCCAGCGGGGGACCCGACTGGCGCCGCATCGTCGCGGCCGTCGTCCGGTACAAGTGGCTCGTGTTGGGGGTCGTCGTGCTCGGCACCGCCGCCGGCTTTGGTGTGAGTCGACTCATCAAACCCGGCTACCTTGCGCGCGCGACAATCTGGGTGGATGTCGTCGACTCGCGGTCGCGCGGCTCAGGCTCGTTCACCCTCGGCGGGAACCTGCCGATCACCACCGGGTGGTCCGACCTGCTCCAGTCCGACGCCGTGATGGATTGGGTCGTGCGCGAGCATCGCCTGTATCTCGGATGGGAAGCGGAGGAAGACTCGCTCGCATTCGAGGAGTTCGATCTGCGCGAGCGCTTTCGCATCGGCAGCTACACGCTGCGCGTGGATGCCGCCGGGCAAAGCTATTCCCTGATCGGCGAAGACGGACAAGCCGTCGAGACCGGAGCGGTCGGCGATTCGGTGGGCCGCACGCTCGGGTGGGTGTGGGTGCCGCCTAAGGCGGCACTGCCGGCGGGGCACACTATCGCGTTCATCGTGACGCCGCCACACGAGACTGCCCTCTCGCTCTCCAGCGCGCTCTCCGTGCGGACTGACGAGGACGGGAACTTCATGCGCCTCGAGCTGCGCGATCCGGACCCGGAGTTCGCAGCCGCGACCGTCAACGCCGTCGCCGAGCGCTTCGTGGCGGTGGCGGCTGAGCTCAAGAAAACGAAGTTGCAAGAGCTCTCGCGAATCCTGAGCGACCAATTGCGTCGTGCCCAGAGCAAGGTGGCCGGAGCCGAAGCTGCCTTGCGCGCCTTCCGCGTTCGATCGGCGACTTCGCTCGCGATGAGCGCGAACGGACAAATCGACACGCGCGACCCGTCGGCGAACGCCTTCTTCAACGCGCGCCTGACCCTCGACCAGGTCAGGAATGATCGCGTGGTGATCCAGCGCGTGCTGACCCAAGCCGTGGATTCGGGGTTGCGCGCCGGCGAGCTGGAAAACGTGCCGTCGGTTCAGCGGTCGTCGACGCTCACCGCCGCGCTGCGGGAGCTGACTTCGAAACAGGCTGAGTTGCGCGCCCTGCGCTACCGCTACCGGGAAGAGCAGCCGTCGGTGCGGCGCATGGTCAGCGAGATCGAAGAGCTGGAGCGGCGCACCATTCCGCAGCTGGCCCAGGCGCTCGACGCCCAGCTGTCGGCGAGCGAGAACGACCTGCGCCGGCAGATCACATCGGGCTCGAACACCCTGCAAACGATTCCCTCGCTCGCCATCGACGACGCCCGGCTGGCGCGCGACGTCATGACGGCGGAGCAGTCGCTCGCCGGCGTTCAGCAGCGCTACGATGAGGTGCGCCTCGCCGAGGTCAGTGCGCTCCCCGACGTCAAGATCCTCGATCCTGCGATCGAGCCCAAACGGCCAGTCGGGAGCATGGCCCCGGTGCTGATCGCCCTCGCATTCCTCGGCAGCCTCGGCGCCGGCGTGGTCGGCGCGGTGCTGCTCGATCGCACCGACACCCGGTTCCGCTATCCCGAGCAGGTGACCGCCGACATGGGTCTCACCATCCTCGGCGTGGTGCCGCGGGTGAGCCGGGAGAATGGCAACGGCCGCAACGCTCCGCAGGTGATCGAAGCGCTCCGCTCTATCCGGCTCGGCGTGCAAAACGCGTACGGCACGGGACCGCTGGTGGTGACCATCTCGAGTCCCGGGTCGAGCGACGGCAAGTCCTTCATTACCTCGAATCTCGGACTCGCGTTCGCCGATGCCGGCTTGCGCACCATCGTCATCGACGGGGACATCCGCCGCGGTCTCCTGCACCGGGTTCTCAACGCCAAGCGCAAGCCCGGGCTGATCGATCACCTGAGCGGCAACGCCGGCCGCGAGGAAGTCATCCAGAAAACCGATTTCCCGCAGCTCAGCTTCATCGGGTGCGGGCAGCGCACCCCCAACGGCCCGGAGCTCCTGAGCTCCCCGGCGATGGGCCAGCTCATCACTTCGCTGCGGTCGCGATACGATGTGATCCTCGTCGACAGCGCCCCGATGGCCGCGGGCGTCGATCCCTACGTGCTGGGGACGCTGACGGGGAATCTGCTGCTGGTCATGCGCACCGGGGTCACCGATCGCGACCTCGCGCAGGCCAAGGTCGACTTGCTGGACCGTCTGCCGGTGCGCGTCCTCGGTGCCGTGCTCAACGACGTCGAAGCGGGCGGAGCGTATCGCTACTACGCCTACTACCTCGCCGGGTACGAGGTCGCAGAAGACGACACCGAAAAGAAACTGGTCCGGCCCGGCTGATCGGCCGAGCCGCCTCCGCAGCATGAACCGCCGCGTATTCTCTGCACGAGTGTGGCTCGGCTGCGGCGGTAGACACCTCTGAGGCCGCGCGCACGCGGGTTCACGGTGTGGACGCGAATGGCTGAACTCCTTGTTCCAAAAGCTATTGCGTGAATGAATAGGGATGCGAGCGAAGCCACCTCGCGTCGGCCTCAAACTTGAACTAGGACTGGTCCGAATGGGGCTGCGCGTATCCTCGCCGGACGAGTCGCGGGAGAACTGAAACGGGATGTGCGGCATCGTTGGGTATTGCGGCACGCGTGAAGCGGCGCCGATCCTGATCGAGGGACTGCACCGGCTGGAGTATCGCGGCTACGACTCCGCGGGCGTCGCCGTGCAAAACGGCTCCGGGGTCGTGCTGCGGAAACTCGCCGGTCGGGTCACTCGACTGCATCAGCTGCTCGATGCCGAGCCGGTACTTGGCCAGAGCGGCATCGCGCACACCCGCTGGGCCACGCACGGCGCTCCCACGCGCACCAACGCCCATCCGCACACCGACTGCAGCGGCACCATCGCCCTGGTCCATAACGGCATCATCGAGAACGCGGACGCGCTGCGCACCAAGCTGGAGCAGGCGGGCCACGAGTTCGGGACGGATACCGACACCGAGACCCTGGCGCACCTGATTGAAGAAGCTGTAGGCGACACGCTCGAAGACCGCGTGATCGCCGCCCTGGCGCACGTCGAAGGCACCTACGGCCTGGCGGTGATCACTTCAACCGAACCTGGGAAGATCGTGGTGGCCCGGCAGGGGTCGCCGGTGTTGCTCGGCATTGGCGACGGGGAGTACTTCGTCGCGTCCGACGCGTCCGCCGTGCTGGAGCACACCCGCTCCGTCGTGTACCTCGACGACGGCGACATCGCGGTCGTGACGCCCGAGGGCTACCGCGTGCTGGACCGCGAGCAGCGGGATCAGGTCCGCGCCGTGAGCGATATCGAGTGGGATCTCGCCGCGATCGAGCTGGGCGGCTACCCCCACTTCATGTTGAAGGAAATCTACGAGCAGCCGGAAACCGTCACGGCGACCCTCCGGGGCCGCTTGCTCTTCGAAGAGGGCACCGCGCGGCTCAACGGGCTCAACCTCACCTCGGAAGACTGTGCGGCGATCCAACGCATCCTGATCGTGGCCTGCGGCACGTCGTGGCACTCCGGACTCGTGGGTCGCTACGCGATCGAGGAGCTCTCGCACATCCCGGTCGACGTTGAATACGCCTCGGAATACCGCTACCGCCCGCGTCTGCATCTGCCGGGAACCTTGGCGATCGCGATCTCCCAATCGGGGGAGACGGCCGACACGCTCGAGGCGATGCGGGCCGCGCGCGCCGCGGGGTGTCGCGTCGTTGGGGTGGTGAACACGGTGGGCAGCACCATCGCCCGCGAGTCCGACGGCGGCATCTACCTCCACGCCGGGCCGGAGATCGGGGTGGCGTCGACCAAGGCCTTCACGTCCCAGATTACGGCGCTGTTGTTGCTCGGGCTGTACCTCGGTCGGCAACGGGGCGTGCTGTCGGTGGAGCAGGGACGGGACTTCGCGACCGACCTCAGCAATCTCCCCGACCTGGTCACACGCACCTTGGAACTGTCGTCCGGGATCGTGGACCTCGCCAAGCACTACGCCGATACCCGCAATGCGCTCTATCTTGGCCGTGGCGTGAATTTCCCCGTCGCGCTGGAGGGGGCGCTCAAGCTCAAGGAAATCAGCTACATCCATGCGGAGGGATACCCAGCCGCCGAAATGAAGCACGGGCCCATCGCCCTGATCGACGAAAACATGCCGGTCGTGTTCGTTGCCCCGCACGACCACGTCTACCAGAAGGTCTTGGCCAACATGCAGGAAGTGAAAGCGCGTGGTGGCCGGATCCTGGCGCTGACGAACGAAGGCAACAGTGACCTGGGGCGCCTGGTGGACCAGCAGATCTACGTGCCGGCCACGGCCCCGCTCATGTCTCCGGTCATCACGGCGATCCCGCTGCAGCTCCTGGCGTACCATATCGCGGTGCTCCGAGGGTGCGACGTGGACCGTCCCCGGAACCTCGCCAAGAGCGTCACGGTCGAGTAGCGGGCCGGACGCCGACCCCTTATTCTAGACCCCATGATCCGGACAACGCGTAGGGCCGTCCTCTGGGCGGCGCTCGTTCTCGTGCTGGGTGGCCGGAGTGCGGCAGCGCAGCAGTCTGGCGCCGACAGCGCGCTGCATCGCTTGAGCGTTTCCCGCGACACCCTGCAAGTGTTTCTCACCCAGCTCGACTCGATCCTGCAGGATTCGGGGGGAATGAAATCCTCCGACCGAGTGCGAGCCAGAACGACTGCGCAGCTCATCCGGGCGCGGCTCGATCGCGGCGATTTCCAGGCGGGTGACCGAATCACCCTGCAAGTGGATAGCGAGCCGGCGCTGTCGGACACGTTCCCCGTGGGACCGAATCAAGAAATCGTCTTGCCGGTGGTGGGCGTGTTGTCGCTGAATGGGGTGTTGCGATCCGAGCTGCAGACGGCGATGTCGCGGGAGTTGGGACGCTTCCTCCGGGACCCGATCGTCCGGGCGACCCCGTTGATCCGTGTATCGGTGATCGGCGAGGTAAACAAGCCCGGGTTCTACCTCGTGCCGCCAACCGCGGTCGTGTCCGACGTGGTCACCGCTGCGGCCGGCCCGACACAGAACGCAAGAGTCGAGAAGATGTGGATCGAGCGCGCCGGGCGCCGCTACATCGAGGGGCAGCCGTTGCAACAGCTCATGGCCGAAGGGCGTACGCTGGATGACGCGAACATCCGCCCCGGTGACAAGTTCGTGGTGCCGGCCCAGAATCAGGGCAGTTTCTTCAATACCATTCGGACGATCTCGATCATCCTCAGCATTCCGCTGACGGTCTACGCCCTAACACAAGTCTTCAAGAAGTAAACCCTGCTGGAGTCTGCTTCCGCGGGCTCCCAGACACCTGAATTCCCTGCCGGACGCCGTCGGGCTGGCGGGGCGCGCCGGTTATGCACTTGTCCACATCACAAATCCACCTGGACCGTCGCTCGTCGCAGCCGTGTACTACACAGTGCGCCGGTGAGGCGAGTCACCAACATCGCCGCGTGGATAACCTAGGCAAATCGTTGTCGGGGTTGTAAATTGGCCCTCCCCGGTCCATCACATTTTTTCCACAGGAGGCGTCCGGTCGTGGAACCGTCCGTTCGCTCGTCCTCCTCGGCGGCCCCGGTCATTCCGCCCGCACGAGAACGTGCGCCGCGGGCGGTACCGAGGCGCGAGAGCGAGGCACCGGGGACGCCAGTGCGGCTGCGGCTCGATCTGCAGCAACGGGCCCGCGACAATCTGCGACGTCACGTGCTCCGTGCGGCGACGCGGTTCGGCGTACTCGTGATCGCCGACCTCGCCTCGTTCGGTGTGATGCGCGCCCTCATCCGCGCCGTGCGCGACGATGCGGTGCTCGGCGCCTGGGTGGCGGCGCAGGCCGAGGCACTCTCACCGCACGGCATCCTCAATGGCTGGCAATACGCCGCCGCGCTGTTCGTCTCTCTGCTCGTTCTGGGATGCTACGGACGAGGCGACCAGCGTCGTGACACCCGTCGCCTGTTCGCGGCGTGCGCGCTGGCGACGGCGCTGCCTCTCTGGATGACCATCTGGACGCGCGGGTTGGACGTCGTGCTGCTGCAGTACACGCTCACGACGACGCTCGTGTGGGCAGGGTTGGTGGGGGAGCGTCTCACCGTGGATCGGTTGGTGAACTGGGTCCGCCCGCCGGAGCGGCATGCCGCCCGGACGTTGTTCGTCGGCGCGGCAGAACAATGCGCGCAGGTAGCGGAGACGGCGGCGTTCCGCGGACGCCGCGATTTTGTGTCGGTCGGGTTTGTGGATGTGCGGGTGCCACCGGCGCTCGATGCGCGGGGCTACATCGGGGAAATCGCCCGAGTGCTGCACGACTCCAAGGCGGAAACCGTCGTGGTGTGCGGGCAACTGAACGATATCCAATTGGAAGACGTTGCTCGGGCGGCCCTTGCCGCCGGTTGCCAACTGCTGGCGCTGCCGCGCGGCGTGGACATTCCAGGCGTCGAACCCAACATCGTGTGGCGCAGCGGGCAGCCGCTGGTCGCCCTCACCGCGCCTACCCTCCAAGGGTGGCAGTTGGCGCTGAAGCGCGCCGTCGATCTGTTGGGGGCGGCGGCCGGTCTCGTGGTCGCCGCGCCGCTGATCGCGGTGATTGCCGCCGCGATCAAGCTCGACTCGCCGGGCCCAGTGTTTTTCCGCCAGGAGCGGGTGGGCACGGGCGGGCGTCGATTCCGCGTGTTCAAGTTCCGGACGATGGCCAATGGCGCTTCGGACGCGGCCCATCGTGATTTGGTGACGCGCATGCTGGCGGGCGACGAAGCGACCACGGCTCAAGGAGGGTCGGGCGGGCGGCGCATCTACAAGTTGTTGCAGGACGATCGGGTCACTCGTGTGGGCAGACTGCTGCGGCGCACCTCACTTGACGAGCTGCCGCAGCTGTTCAACGTCCTGCGCGGCGCGATGAGCCTGGTTGGGCCACGCCCGCCGTTGCCCTATGAGATCGAGGCCTACGCCTACTGGCAGTTCGATCGGCTGCAGGTCCGACCCGGGATCACCGGTCTGTGGCAGGTGTCCGGACGCAATCTCCTGACCTACCGCCGGATGTGCGAGCTCGACATCGAGTATGTGCGGCGCTGGTCGCTGTGGCTCGACCTGCAAATCCTCCTGAAGACCATTCCCGTCGTGCTGTTCAACTCGGGCCGGGCGGCGTGAGCCCACGGGCCTTGCGGGTGGGCGTGATCGGGTGCGGGTATTGGGGACCAAATCTCGTGCGGAACTTCGCCCGGCACCCGCATAGCCAGGTCCAGGCGGTGTGCGACATGCGCTACGAGCGCGCGTCCCGCCTCGGCGCCGAATACCGCATTCCCACCGTGACGGATCAGGCCGAGGAAATCATCAAGGCGCCGGACCTGGACCTCGTGGTGATCGCCACGCCCACCTTCACGCACTACGAGCTGGCCCGCGAGGCGATCCGCGCCGGCAAGCACGTGCTGGTGATGAAACCGCTTGCCACCCGAAGCGACCAGGCTGAGGAGCTGTGCGCGCTCGCCGAGGCACAGGGTGTGCTGATCGCGGTCGACCACACCTTCGTGTTCACCGGCGCGGTGCGTCGCATGAAGGACCTGATCGTCGCTGGCGAGATCGGGGACCTGTACTACTTCGATTCGGTGCGCATCAACCTTGGACTGATCCAGACCGACGTGAACGTCATCTGGGATCTCGCGCCGCACGACGTCTCGATCATGGACTACCTGATCGGGCAGGACCCGGTGGGGATTTCGGCCGTCGGCGCCGCGCATGGCGGCAGCCCAACCGAGAACATCGCCTACGTCACGGTGCGCTACGGCGGGTCGTTGCTGGGGCACGTGCATGTGAACTGGCTCGCGCCCGCCAAAGTGCGTCGCACGATCGTGGGCGGGTCCAAGCGCATGATGATCTACGACGACATGGAGCCGAGCGAAAAGCTGAAGGTGTACGACAAGGGTTTTTCGGTGTCGTCGAACGCCGAGAGCGAGTACCAGCTCATGATCAGCTACCGCACGGGAGACATGCACGCGCCGCAGCTCGACACGCGCGAGGCGCTGGCGGTCGAAGTGGACAACGTGGTGCATGCCGTGCAGGGGAAGGAACCGCTGGTGGTCGACGGGCAGGCGGGAACCCGGGTCGTCCGGATCCTCGAGGCCGCCCAGCGATCCATTGAGGGGGGGGGCGCCCTGATCCCCCTTGGGAGAGCCGGGACCCCAGCCAGCCGGGCATGACGCTGGAGTCCGCGGAGCGGGACACGTTGCTGCGTCGCATCGCGCCCGACGTGAAACTCGGGCGCGACGTGCGAATCCATGCGTTCGTCAATCTCTACGGCTGCGAGATCGGTGACGAGACGTCGATTGGCGCGTTCGTCGAGATCCAAAAGGGCGTGAAGATCGGCGCCCGCTGTAAGGTCCAAAGCCACACGTTCATTTGCGAAGGGGTGACGCTCGAAGACGAGGTCTTCGTGGGCCACAACGTGAGTTTCCTCAACGACCGGTTTCCGGCAGCCACCAACTCGGACGGCTCGCGCAAGACGGATGCGGACTGGCACTTGGAGCGCACGTGGGTGAAGCGGCGCGCCGCCGTCGGAACAGGTGCGGTGATCCTCCCCGGTGTGACGATCGGCGCGGGCGCAATTGTCGGAGCCGGCGCGGTGGTCACGAAGGACGTCGCTGATGGGGAAACGGTTGTGGGAAACCCGGCGAGGCCGCTAATCTCCCGAAGACCCTAGACATGCGTTTTTCTGGTTCTTTGCATTTTTCTAGTCAATTGTCCACACGGCCCACACCCTCGGTTGGGCCGATTTTCATACAAAAAGGTTACTCAGTAAGTCGTTGTTTAGCAGGGTGATGGAGGCCTGTTAGTCCGGGTTTCGGGCTCGCTCTGGGTCCAGATCTTGCTGTTTCCACACGCACCTCGCCACCCCCCGTCTTCCGACGGCGCCTGAGGTGAGGTCGGTAGGGCAGTCCCTGGGGCCGATCGCCAAACGCCGATCGCCGTCCGGGCCTTGGCAGCATAACGACAACGAGAAGCGAGTTGATGCCGGCACCGATAGCTGCGGCAGTCGCCGTGTCCAGCCTGGTCACCTTCGCGCCCCTGCTTGCACCAGGCGCTGAGGCACCTTGACGAACACGCGCGCGTGTCGTTTCGGCCTTCTCTTGGCGCTCGTGGGCACAGGGTGCCTAGCCGATCCAACCGGCCCGTTTGGTCGCCGTCTCCAGGTCTCGCCTCGAGATATGTCTTTCGATGCACTTGGGGACACGGTCCGCATGACCGTGGACGAGTTCTCTGGCGGCATTCTCTTGGCGAAGCCGATGGTGACCTATGTAACGCGTGCGCCGTTGGTCGTCACGGTGGATTTGGGGGGGCTCGTGGAGTCGCGCGGAAACGGGACCGCGTGGATTGTCGCCCGGTCCCCGAGCGGCGCAACGGATTCGCTTCAGGTCACCGTCGCCCAACAAGCGGCGCGGGTCGTGACATCGCGCGACACACTGGTATTCGAGGCGCTCGAAGCGGTTCAAACGTTCGAAGCCAGCGCGGTGGATCGACTGGGCGTGGAGGTCGCGGGGGTGACGCTGAGCTACGCGGCCACCGACACGGCCATCGCGACGGTGGGCCCAGCCGGCGATGTCCGCGCTCTAGCCAATGGACTCACTACAGTTACGGTCGCCGGCGGTGGGGAATCGCTGACGGTCGCGGTTCGTGTGCAGCAGCGACCGGTGCGCGTGCTGATCGACGCTGATAGTCTGCACTTCATCGCGTTGGGTGAAACCGCGACGGTGATTGGAGTCCCGGTCGACTCACTGGGGCACACGGTGCCGGGCGGCATCGCGGACCTCGCTGTGGAGGACACGACGGTGTTGGAGCTGGTGGACTCGGTGACCATCCGCGCCAAGCAGAACGGCCGGACGATGCTGCGGTTCTCCGCCGCCGGGCTTCCGGTGCAGCAGCTGGGGGTTGTGTCGCAGATCCCCGACACGATCGTAGTCGCGCTCGCGGATCCACAGATCGTCTCACTAGAGCGTGATTCCCTCATTCCGTTGTCGTGCCAGGTGCTCGACCAAAACGGGTATGCCGTCGCGGTCGAACCGACGGTCTCGCAGTCCAACGGCGGTCGCTGGAGCGGCTCGAACTGTCGGGACCTGCGCATCCAACTGTCGGGGTTCGACACGGTCGTGCTTCATGCAGGTTCATTGAGCGCCTCGTTGCCATTGGTGCTGGCGGTCCGTCCGATCACGTCCTCGGCGGTCGGTGAGTACCTCGTACCTGACAGCATACCGGCCAATGTCGGCCCTTGGGCACCGACGCTGCTGCGCAACGAAACGGGCGAGCTGGAGTTGTATTTCACGGGTTATGTGCAGGACAGCGTGGATGCAACCCAGTTCCGCGGGCACCTCCATCGGCTATTGTCCCAGGACGGTGTGACCTATCGCTACGATGGGATCGCCCTGCCGCACGACGACTCCGTCTGTGAGCTCAACGGCTCCGGCATCGAGAACATCGCCATCGTGCCACGGGCTGAGGCACCCGGCTGGCGAATGTATTACGCCGGCGGGAGCTTCCCGTGCTACGGTTGGCAAGTGTTCTCGGCCGTGTCCGATGACCGGCGCACCTGGACAAAGGAGCCCGGAGCTCGGCTCAGCAACGGCGGTAATCTGCCGCCCGCGCCGCCCGTAGCTCCTGTGTGGCCGGTGGGAGAAGGCATGGTTGTGGAGCAGTTGCCGACTGGAGAGTGGCGTATGCTCGTCGGCGGTTACCGGCTCCAGGCTACCTTCGAGGACAAGTTCCACATTGTGGAATGGCGCTCGAGCGATCAATTAGCGTGGAGCTATGTCGGCTCCGTGTTCACCACCGATGACTTGCCGGCAGAAGGGCAGCGATCGGTCTACAGCCCGACAATCCGGGAATTCTCGCCGGGTCTGTGGCGCATGATCGTCACCGCGGACAATCTGCGCGATCCCGGTGGTAGGAGTCGCCTGTGGAGCGCGGTGAGCACCGACAAGGTCACATGGCAGCTCGAAGGAGAGCTGATGGGCGCCGAGGGCACCAATCTCGCCTACTCGAGTCTCGTCGATGAATTACTGGTTTTCACCCGTCAGGATGCCGGGCAGCCTCGGCGGCTGGCTTCCGCCACGGTGGTGATGCCTTAACTTCCTTGCGCCAGGGTCACCCTGTCTCAATGCCCAGGGGCCTCATGACTTCGAGTGGCGCATCTCTCGCAACAATCGTTCCGTTTCTCGACTTGGTTTCCCAGCACCGGGCGCTGGAGAACGAGTTGGTCACGGCATTCCGTCGCGCCCTGCAGACAGCGACTTTTGTCGGCGGCTCGGAAGTCACCGAATTCGAAGGGGAGTTCGCGCGGTTCGTCGGCACACTAGGTGCGGTGGCCGTCAATAGTGGCACGGATGCGCTGCGGTTCGCCTACCAAGCGCTCGGGGTTCGCCCGGGCGACGAAGTCATCACGGTTCCCAACACGTTCATTGCCACGACCGAGGCGCTGACGCAGGCGGGAGCCTCCATCCGCTTCGTCGATGTGAACGAGGAGACGCTCACCATGGATCCCGGCGCGGCGGCCGCGGCGATCGGGCCCCGCACCGTTGGAATCGTGCCGGTCCATCTGTATGGCCAGCCCGCCGATATGGATCCGTTGCTAGATCTCGCGCAACGTCACGGACTGTGGGTGGTCGAGGACGCCGCGCAGGCCCATGGCGCCGCCTACAGGGGGCGCGCCGTGGGGACGCTGGGGACCCTGGGCGCGTTCAGTTTCTACCCCGGGAAAAACCTTGGCGCCTGTGGAGAAGGAGGTGCGGTGGTGGGGAGTGAGGTGGGGCACCTCGAGACGATCCGACGGCTGCGCGAGCATGGGCAGTCACGCAAATACTACCACGAGACTGAAGGCTACAACGGCCGGATGCATGCGATCCAGGCCGCGTTCCTGCGCGTGAAACTGCCGCACCTGCCGGCGTGGAACGAAGGGCGACGCCGAGCGGCGGCGCTCTATCGCGAGGCGCTGGCCGACCTGCCCGAGGCCCGGCTACCGGTCGAGGCGCCGTACGCGACCCATGTGTACCACCTGTTTGTGATCCGCGCCGAGCGCCGCGATGCACTCCAGGCGCACCTTGCGGCGTGCCGCATCGGCACCGGCCTGCACTATCCCCTGCCGCTGCATCTCCAACACGCCTATCGACATCTCGGTCTCGGCAGCGGGGCCTTCCCGGTCAGCGAAACCGCGGCCGACCAGGTGCTGTCCCTGCCGATGTTTCCGGGGCTGACGGACACACAAATAGAAGTCGTGGCCGACGCCATCCGCGCGTTCTATCGCGGATGACGGCGCCGATCGCGCTGTTCTTTGGCACGCGGCCGCAGGTCATCAAGGCCAGCGTGTTACGCGATGCGTTGGCGGCGGTCGGCACCGTCCTCGCGGTGGACACCGGGCAACACTACGACTACGAGATGCACCAGGTGCACTACGACCAGCTCGGCGTGCGTCCGCCGGATGACTATCTCAATGTCGGATCCGGCTCCCACGCGGCGCAGACGGCGGCCATCCTCACCGCCTGCGAGGCGTGGCTCGACGCGCACCGTCCCCGCATCGCGGTGGTGATCGGCGACACGAATACGACGATGGCCTGTGCCCTCGCCGCGGCCAAGACGCGGGTGCCGGTGGCGCATGTCGAGGCGGGGCTCCGCTCCGCGGACCGATTGATGGCGGAGGAAATCAACCGGCGGGTGGTCGACTCAGTGGCCCACTGGCTGTTCGCGCCGTGCGCGCGGGTGGCCGCCGTCCTCGAACGCGAGCACCCGGAGGCGCTGGTCGCGGATGTTGGGGACGTCGCTCGCGACGTGCTGCAACGCTCCCTCCCGATCGCGCCGTTACCGGAGTCGGTGCCGGGCTACGATCCCGCTTGGGGGGAGCGGTTCGTCTTCGCCACCTTGCACCGCGCCGAGCTGGTCGACGTGCCGGCACGCCTGAGCGTCGTCGTGGACGGGCTCAACCGTTCGCCGCTCCCGGTGCTGCTCGCCGCCCACCCGCGGACCGCGGCGGCGCTCGATCGCGGTGCCATTCGGCTCGCCCCGACGGTGCGCCGCATCGAGCCAGTGGGGTACCTGGAGAGTCTCAGCCTGGTGCAGCGGGCGGCGGTGATCGTCACCGACTCGGGCGGCTTGCAGCGGGAGGCATACTGGCTGGGGCGGCCGTGCCTCACAGTTCGTGGCGAGACCGAGTGGGTGGAGACAGTCGAGTGCGGGGCGAACGGTTTGGTCCGCCCGGAGGACGCCGGATGGCTTCCCGCCGAAATCGCCGCGGCGTCCCAGCGCCCCGCCCGGTGGGATCGCGGGGCATACGGTGACGGCGGTGCGGCCGAGCGCGTCGCGGCGGCGCTGGGGTCGGATTAGCGCGCGGCGAGCAGATCCTCGTACACCGCCACTAGTCTCGCCCGCTCGACCGGCCACGCGATGCGACCCAAGTCGTGCTGCGCCCGCGCCGCTCGAGCAGACCGTTCGCCGGCCGGTGCGGCGGCGAATTCCCCGATGGCGCGGGCGAGGTCCTCCGGATCGCCAGGCGTCCAGTACCACGCCGCCGTCTCATCGAAATAGCAACCGTAGCTCGGCAGGCGGGCGGCGAGCACGGGGAGCCCGAGGTGGACGTACTCGAGCAGCTTGTTGGACAGCGAATAGCGCGTCATGCCGTCGAGGCGGGTAGGGACGACTCCCGCATCGGCTCGGGTGAGCCGCTCTCGCAACGCCCGCTGCGGGATGGGAGCCTCGAAGGTGACGACGAGATCCGCGCCGAGCTCGCTGGCGAGGCGGCCGAGCGGCTCCCGTTCCGGTCCATCACCCAGGATCGTGAGGTGGACGGGCGCGCCCCGCATCGCGGCGAGCGCCACGCCGCGCACCGCGATATCCAGTCCGTACAGCGGAGTGAGCGTCCCGTGGTAGACCAGCTCGAGTCGACCGCGACGCGCGTGCGCCCTGGGTGGGTTGGGCTCGCCGAAATCGGCGGGATCGGCGGAATTGTGCACCACCACCCGTCGCTCGGGCCGCCCGATGCCGCGGGTTGCGAGCAACTCCTCGATGGGGCCGTTCACTGTGATGGTAACGTCGGCGGCGCGGCGCGCGGAGCGTTCGCAAAACCCGGCGAGCCGGCGGGCCAGCTGCCCCGGGAGGCCGGGGTACTTGGAGACGGTGAACTCCGGGAAGATCTCGTGCAAGTCGAGTATCACGCGGGCGCCGCGGCGCCGCGCGGGAGCAGCGGCCCAGATCAGGAAATCCGGGAGGGTGTGCACGTGCACGACGCGCACCTGGCGGAAGCGGGGATCGCGGGCGAGCAGGCGTCGGCAACGCCACACGAACGACCCGTACTCGGCGAGGTAGGAGGCCGGGCTTCCGCGGGTTCTCCGGCCAGGAAGCCGGACAACCTGCAGGGGGCCGATGGTTTCCTCGGGGAGCTGCCCGGGTATCTGGAGGGCGACCACCGCCACCCGGCGACCAATACCCGCACCGGCAAGCGCCTCACGCTTCACCCGGGTGTCGGCTGGAAAAGAAGTGTAGGCGAGGTGGACGATTTCGATCGGGGAGGCGTCGTGCTCCGGAGGCTCGGGCATGGGCACCAAACATACGTGGGGAGCCGGTCGCAGCGTCACCCTCGTGCTGGAGCGGTGCCGAATCGGTAACTTGAGCGGCGAATGATCCCACGCGTGCTCGTTGCCACGAACATGTATCCGAGCGAAGCGGATCCGGCGCGCGGCGCGTTCGTCGCAGCCCAGGTGGAGGCGATGCGCGGGCTTGGACTCCCGGTCGAGGTGTTTCACCTCCGAGGAGATCGGCGCGCCGCCAATTACGCGCGAGCGATCAGGCCTCTGCGCCGCGCGGTGCGGACCTTTCAGGCAGACCTCGTCTACGCGTTTTATGGGCTGACGGGGTGGGTGGCGCTGTGGCAGCCCACGCCCATCGTGCTCTCGCTTGCCGGCGATGACATTCTCGGCACGCCGACCCGGACCGGCCGTCGCACGATGAAGAGCCGCCTTGGCGTCGCCCTGTCGCAGTGGACGGCGCTGCGTGCCGCAGTCGTCTGCGTCCAAAGCGAGGAAATGCGTGCAAAGCTTTGGGGAGCAGCGCTGCGGCGACGAGCGCTCGTCATTCCGTATGGCGTGGATCCATCCCGCTTTCACCCGGGTGACCAGGCCCAGGCGCGACGACGGCTCGGTCTGCCGCCGGTCGAGCGACTGGTCATTTTCCCCAACACGCCGACCGAGCCGCGGAAGCGCCTCGACCTGGCGGAAGCGGCCATGGTTCTGGTTCGCCAAACGGTGCCCGATGCCGTACTGCGGATCGTGACCGGTGTGCCGCACGGCGACATGCCGGACTACTATCGGGCGGCCGACTGCTGCTTGCTTACGTCCGATTGGGAAGGATCGCCTAACGTAGTGAAGGAAGCACTGTTTTCCGGCCTCCCGGTGGTGAGCACGGACGTCGGCGACGTGCGGCGCTGGATTCCGCTGTCGCCCGAGAGCGCGATTTGCGAGCGACAACCGGATCTGCTCGCGGCGGCTATTCGTCGCGTGTTGCTCGAGCGTCGGCGCGTCGATCCCACGCCGTTCGTCGAGGGCTGCTCGAGCGGCGCAACGGCGAAGCGGATGCTGGCCCTGTGTGAGGGTGTGTTGAACGGGTCTCGTGCGGGGAGTGGACGGTAAGGATGTGCGGGATCGCAGGAGCGCTCGCCGCAGCACCGACCGTGCGCGTGCCCCACGCTGCGCGGCGTCTCACCGGAGCGCTGCGTCACCGTGGACCCGACGGCGAAGGCTACTGGGCGGACACGGGATCGGCGGGACGGCTGTCGGGAGGCCAGCTGCCGTCGGAGGCGAGCGTGGTGCTCGGTCACCGGCGCCTGAGCATCGTGGATCTGGTGACCGGCGACCAGCCGATGGCCAACGAAGATGGAACAGTGTGGATCGTCTTCAACGGAGAGATCTACAACCATCTGGAGCTGCGCCGCATGCTCGAAGCGGCGGGTCACCGCTTCGGTACGCGGGCGGACACCGAGGTGCTGCTGCACGGGTGGGAGGAGTGGGGCGAGGAGCTGTTGCCCCGATTGAACGGCATCTTCGCGTTTGCGCTCACGGATCGCCGTCGAGGAATAACGCTGTTAGCGCGCGATCCGGTTGGTGTGAAGCCGTTGTACCTAGGCGTTCAAGAAGGCCTCACGTGGTGGGCGTCCGAGCTCGGCGCAGCGTGCGAAGCTGGTCTCGTGACCGGTGGCGTCTCGCGAGAGGCCCTCAAGCTGTACTTGATGTTTCGTTTTGTCCCCGCGCCCGCCGCCATATTCGACCGAACCTGGAAAATCCCTCCTAGTCACTACGTGGTGCTGCGTTCAGCTGATGCGGGACAGACGCCGCAGCTTCGATCCTACCATACGGCGGTCAGTTCGACGGCGTCGCCCCGGAACCGAGGCGAGTGGCGCGCGGCGCTTCTCGAAGAGCTCGAAGCGGCAGTCACGCGTCAGTTGATGAGCGATGTGCCAGTGGGCACGCTTCTGTCCGGGGGCGTCGATTCGTCGATGGTCACGCTGATGATGGACCGGCACTTGCCGTACCACCCTCAGGCCTTCGGGATCGGGTTCCGCTCCGACGGGGATGCGAATGAAACCCACGCGGCGCAGTGGGCGGCCGGTGCGCTGGGCGTGCCCTTCACCCCTACTTTGGTGGACGACGATCAATTCCTGGCGGAATGGCCGGAGGCGTTCGCGCAAGTCGGGGAGCCAATCGGCAACTCAGGTGGTCTGCTCGTTCATATGTTGTGCCGGACGGTGGCCACCACCCACAAGGTCGTATTGTCGGGGCAGGGGGCGGACGAGCCATTGGGGGGCTATCCGCGACACATGGCCGAACGGCTACGCGCCCTCGGTCGGATGGCGCCGCGGATCAGCGGCTGGGTGGCCGAGCGCCTGCTGGGCGCTGGCGCTGGGAGACGCCTTCGGCGAGTGTTGCGCGCCGGCGACCGCGTAGATCGTTATCTCGAGATTTTCGCTGTGATCGAGCCCGAGGTCGTCGACCTCCTCGTCCCGGGAGGGTCCTTGGCGCGCGCGCTCGCGCGCGAGGCGATCGTCTATTGGGCGACGGGCCCAGAGTCGGGGGACGACCTCAACGACTTGCTCCGAACAGACGCCCGACTGTCGCTCGCCGACGACCTGTTGATCATCGCGGACCATTTCTCGATGCGCGCTTCGGTGGAAGTACGAGTCCCGTTCCTCGATCTAAGATTCGTCGAACTGGCCGAACGCATGCCGAGCCGATACAAGGTTTCGCGTTTGGGCGAGCGCAAATGGCTGTACCGGCAGGCGGCAGCGGAGTATCTGCCGCGACGCCTGGCGCAACGGTTGTGCGGATTCCGGGCGCGGGTTGGACGCAAGGCCGGCTTCACGGCACCACTCGGGCGATGGCTTGCGAGCAACGGCGGACTCCCTTGTGCCGCGCCAAACTGGACAGAACCGCTGGTCGCGCAGGTAGCATTTGCTCCGGCCGCGGTCTCGGCATTCGTGGCTCTCGCCGAGCGGTCCGGCGGCACCATGCAACGAGAGCTGGTGGCCCTCTATTCGTTGTCGCGGTGGGTTGGAGCTCGGGCGACGTGAGCCAGCCGTCACGCCCGGTCATTCGCATCCTGCGACTCGCGGTGCTCGCAGCGCTCGTGAAGGGCCCCGGGTTTCTCATCCCTGTCATCATCGCGGCCTTCTTCGGCGCTGGGCACCTCACCGATGCGTACTTCCTCGCCTATGGTGGGGTCTTGCTCATTGGGGGAACGGTGGGTCAGCCGCTCGAAGCGGCGATCGTCCCATTTGCCGCGCACGCGCTGGCGCTCGGTCGCCGGACAGCCGACAGATTCATGCGCGTCTTGTTTGGTCGCGGGCTGGCGGTTGGGATGGTCGCCGCGCTGGTTGGCGCGGGGTTGCTGTGGGCGGCCTTTATTGTGTCGCGACCCAAACAGGTCCAGGCGGTGGAAGTTTTCAGGTTCTACATCCTGCTCGCCCCAGCGGCGGTCGCTTGGTGTGTTGCCGGGCTGTATACCGGTTCGCTGGTGTCGGCCTGGCGCCTCGAGGCAGGAGCGGTTGGCTACGGATTTCGCGGCGTCGGGGCGCTGGTTGGCGCGTTGTTCGGCGCGATGGTGCATCAGCTTTGGCCAGTCGCGGTGGGGCTGAGCGTAGGGGAGTGGGGCAGAGTCTGGTGGTTGCGGGCGCAGTGGCGTCGGGCTCTTTCGAGCGTGGCCGAAGGTACGACTGGCGCACCGGAGCGAGGGTTCGTGACGGCGGCAGCGCACCAAATGGTCGCGCAGGGACTGCTATCCGGGGCGCAGTTCCTCGAGCGATTCCTAGTCGGAACCGTGGCGGTGGCGGCGATCTCGCGGGTCGAATACGCCAATCGGCTCATCACCGTTGCTGCTGTGCTTTTTGACGGCGCCATTGGGCCGTGGTTGCTTGCGCGCTGGGCGAACCAACAGGTGCGAAACGGGTTGGAATCCGATTGGCGAAAAGTGTACCGGCTGCTGTCACTCGCCGGCGTGGCGGCGCTCGCCGTCTCGGGAATTCTGATTGTCGCGGCCCCCCTTGTCGTTGCCGTCGTGTTTCACCACGGTGCGTTTACGGAAAGTGACGCGGCGGTTGTGACGCAGGTCCTGCGATGGTATGCCGTGGGCTACTTCTTCAATATGAGTTCGCTTTGTGTCGACCGGCTCCTGCTCGCCCGAGCCCAGAACCGGCTCTTTGCGCGACTGGCCGCGATTCGCGCGGTGGTGCGCTTGGGAGCCATCCTGATGTTGATCGAGTCCGCTGGCGTGCTGGCGCTGCCTTTCGGATATGTCGTGTCCGAGGCTGTGTACTTGATTGTCGTATTATTTGCGAGTCGTCAGGGCACGCACCTCGAGCTACAGGTTCGCGAATCATGACGCTCATCCACGCGTTCGGGCGACGGAACACAACCGGTGTCGGGATGTGGCGCATTGCCGCACTGGCTCTTGCCATCCTGGGCTCCGCGGGCATCGCAGTGTTCGCGGAACGTGAACCGGCTCTTGCCTTGCTCATGGCGTTCGCAGCCTTGATCGCCCTGGCAGTGTTTCTAGCGCCTAAGGTTGCCGTGAGTGCCCTCGCGATCTTTCTCCTGTGTCAGGCGGTGTTGGTCAATCTTGCCGGCGGCCAACTCACCGCCCTCGGGTTGGCGCTGCAAAGATTGGATGAGGCATTGGTGGTGGCGGCTGGACTCCGGATCGTCGCGTTCCTCAGGTGGCAGAGGCTTCCTGTCCCACTTGGGGGTTGGATTGTGTTTGTCGTATGCTTCCTGGCGCTTGGTGCAATCTCTGCTGCTCAGAGCCACGTGCCGGCCGCCACGTGGATCCTCGGCGCGTTCCTGGCCATCAAGTTCCCGGTCTTCCTTCTCTTGGCGTTGACCATCAACTGGGACGACCGCGATGCGGCGCGGGTTATTCGGGGCGCACTGATCCTCGGGCCGGTCTTTCTTGTGACTGGGGTTGTGGTGTGGCTGATGCCGCCAACCGCCGCGCGCATGTTTCTCGATCCCGGCTCGGACCTGAACGACATCCTGGCGCGAGGCGACCTCCGATCCATGCACGGGCTCTTCATCCATCCCGGGCTGTTCGGTTGGGCGATGGCTGTTGTGGGTTGTTACGCGATCGCTCTGCTCCTGAGGCGACCGAGTGTGTTGAATGGCCTCGGCCTGCTCAGCAGCGTGATCGGTATCGTGGTCTCCCTCCGTCGCAAGCCCCTCGTTGCACTTCCACTCGCCGCCATCGCTGGCGTGTTTTCAGCTGGTACTCGGCGGCAGCGGCTGGGGATCGTCGCGCTGCTGGCCGTACTAATTGGCGGCGCGTTCACCATAGGCCGGGAGCGCATCAAGACCGTGGTGGAAGACACGATGACGAGCTACTTGGACCCGTACGCGCCGTCTACCGCTCGGGCGCTACTGTACGTCACTGGATGGCGCATCGCGGAGGACCACTTTCCACTAGGCGCCGGCTTCGGTCGTTTCGGCGGGTATGTCTCCCAACTCCACTACAGCCCACTCTACGATGAGTATGGGCTAAGCAATATCTATGGACTGAGTCGGGAAACACCGTCGTATATGCAGGATACGTATTGGCCCCACATCTTGGCTGAGGTCGGCCTGTTTGGCGCCCTGGTTCTGGTAGCCTTCTTCCTCTTATTGTGGAGACGCTGTGTCCACGTCGCCAGAAAGGCGCCAAACGAGCAGACCCGGGTAATCGCGCTAGCGGCGTCAATGGTGCTTATCGAGGGGTTGATTGAGAGCGGGGTCGCCCCGGTGTTCGAGATCTCTCTGCTGGCCTACACCATTGCAATTCCGCTCGGCATCACGCTCGTGCTGGGGGCACGCCCTGTGGATCCCGTTGGCGCTGCAGGCCCTCCTGCGCCATCTGGATGAGGGTCAGGATGACCGCCACCGCGGCGCCCAGGACCGCAGCGGTGACCAACAGCAGTTTCACCTTCGGCGACGACTTGCGGATGGGCTCGATCGGCGGATCGATCACCGATATCACTGGAATGTCCCTGACTTCTTGGATCCGGGCCTGCTCCAGCTGTGCGCCGATTTGCGCATACACGGTTTGGACTCTCTCGACCTCGCGTCGCAACCGCAGTTCTTCGAATTGGAGTTCCGGCGACGTAATCTGTCGGTTGCGCTCGTAGAATCTCCGGAGCACTTCCTCGCGCGCGGTTAGGGAATCGCGCAACGCTTTCCACCGTTCTTCCGTAAACCGCCGTTCCGCCGCGGCGTGCTTCTGCCGAATCGACACGACGAGATCATTGAGAGCGGCCAGCGCAGTGTCGGCCATGAGCTTCGCGACGGGTTTCGAGGGTCCTTCGAGCGTGAACGTGATCACCCCCGTCCGGGCGTTAGCGGATGCGCTCATGTGATCCTGGAGTTTTTCGATGGCGCGGTCGTGCAATCGCGGCGACGGGGGGCGTCCTTGGTTCCAAAAGACTTCCAGGTTCTCCATTCCGCCGTTCGATGCGAGTGGAAACTGGGCAGACAGAACGTGCTCGAGCAGCACGCGGCTTCGCAATAGGTCGGAGTAGAACTGGGGACTTCGAGAGGCGTCGGTCGCCGCCAGTCCGAGTTGGGAGGCCAACCCCAGTACGGCGCCCGGCGGTATGGGCGTCGTGCCGGCTTCGATCGTCAGAGTGGCACCACTCTCGTACCACCGGGGAAGCAGCAACGCCGCTGCCGCCGCGACGAGCACCGGCATGGTGATGACCGCCAGCGTTCGGCCGCGCGCGCGAAGTAGGGCGGCCGGCAGGTCGCCGAGGCTCACGCCTTGGTAGATCAGGGCGCGAAGCGCATCGAGCAGGCGAGGGGCCACTCTTATCGCCTCGTGTTCATCGCGGGTATGCCTCCGCAACCCATTCGCCAGGTACGCTCCGGAAGAAGTCGGTGAAACGCATCGCGAACCGAAGCAACTGATACGACGAGGATGCAGTTGGTGAGAGAAGCTTCATCCTAGAGAAGAATCGCAACCCCGAGTTGGGTTCGCGACGGATCATGCTGACTGTGAACCGCGCCCGGTGCAACAAATTCGCCAGCGTCCGCGGCGTCCAAGAAAACAGATGGCTATCAACATCCGGGTCGTACGAGCGGAGCAGGTAGGGGCGTTCCTCTGGGAGGACAAGGATGAGCCAACCTCCTGGCTTGAGGAACGACCTGAGGATCAGGAGGTTCGACAGTGGATCCTCCAGATGCTCCAAGCTGTGGCGTGAGATGACCACATCGAAAGACTCTCTGGGGATGTCCTCGATCGCCTCGACCACTCGAAGGCCCTTTGCTTCGCAAAAGTCCCTCGCGTATGCACTGATGTCGTAGCCGAGTCTTTCCCGGGCAGGGAGCCCAAACAGGTTCTGTCCGAGTCCGCATCCGTATTCGAACACCGCGTGCTCGGGTCGGACTCTAAGGAAATACCTGCGACGGTGAATTCTGGAGAACAATTCGTACGTCTTGGCGTCGTGCAGGTAGTCGTGGACAGTTTGGTGGTAGCTCGCCTCGTACACCATCACCACCTCACCATAGCTGGCCTGGCCCGCTCGATCGGTTTCGACTGAACCATGGGCTTACCGCGTCCGTACTACGATGCCAAGTATCTCGCTTGCGAGCAATGGTCGGAAGCGATCGCTTGATCAGCCAATCGCGCGAGCTCATCTCATTCGCGACTACGAATGGATGGTCCCCGCCGGCTAACGAACTCCAGCACTGCGAACAGGCCGCTATTGCGCGGGATCAAATATATGGTGTCTGAGCGCCGTCTTGGTTCCAGTTTGTGCCGTCGTAGACAAAACTGATCATCGAGCGCTTACTGGCTGTATTCCCGGTGTTGGACCACGACACCTTGAACACCGCATTCCAACCAAGCGTCCGTCCGCCGGTTGCATCCTGCAGAATGATAAAGGTTATGCGCTGCCCTTTCTCGGGATTCGTCGGAAGTCCCATGGTACGGTTGGCACCGAGCGTTACCGTAAAGATGTCGCTCAGTGAAGCGTCGACCGCGATCGTTGCGGCGTCGGTAAGGGTCGCGACATTGTTGTGGGCGAGCCGCGTATTGGGTCCGAAGATCGATAGCAGTCCGCTCTCGTCCATGGCGACGATCACATCATTGGCTGTCAAGTCAACTCCCGCCGTCGCGGCGCGGTTCACTCCACGTGACGTGCTACGGTAGAGGGTTCCGGCAAGAAACTGTCCGTTCACCGTGCCGCCACTCAGATGAACTGCGGTATTAACAGCCGCGCCAAAGGATGCGGTCGTGTCCGGTGTGTCAGAACAATCATTGAAGTAGAGATAATTCTTCGACAAAGTGAGGCCCGTCACAGCATTCATCCAGATCCCGAACGGCTGCCGCGCTGTGGCGGGAACGCCCGTTACAAGTCCATGGCAGCGGTTGAATGCCACCGTGGCACCGCCCCAGCTTAGGACAGCAGCGGTAAGCGCAATACCAGCCGCGTCGGCACCAGGAGCGCCGTTCTCACCGCATGTGTTTCCAATGATTTGTGTCTTCGCGTCCGCGTCCCACACCTTGATGCCTGCCCAGCCGCTCCCGGTGGTGCCGTTTTGAAGACACACATTGCCTGCGATCTTTGTCGCCTTGGCAGGGATCGCCCCGGTATCACCTCCGCCCTGAACGAAAATGCCGTCCCCAGCGTTGCCAATACATTGGTTATCGGAGATTGTGACAGATTCATGACCTCCAAACCCCGCAACCCCGGCTTGAGCCAGCATGATACCGCGATTGAGGTTGTCATTGCAGACGTTCGCAGCGATTGTGGAACGCCTGCAAACGTCCGCTCTAATTCCCGAATTGCCATTAGAGATTGATACGTTCGCCGTGCATGTGATCCGGATGCCGTTTAGCCGGATCCCGTCTACCACAGAGTTCCGGACGATATTTCCGGTGATCGTTATGTCCCGCACTGCGGAAACATCATTTGCGTTCTGCAGGTTGACTCGAATGCCGTTGTCCTGAGCGTCATAGACTTCGTTTTGGGCGATGGTAGCCAGTCGAGTAGGACCAAAGATCATGATGGCAAGCCCAGCGGCACTCAGCACGTTCGCGCTGATGATGATGCCGTCGCACTCGTAACAAAAAATCCCATTCGGCTGGCCACCGCCGTTTGGAATGCCGGATTCGACAATATTCTCCACCACCCGCACTCCTCGGGAAAAGTTGGCTGGAGCAGTTGCTGCCCAGATAAAGGGATTGGGTGGGGTTGCTACGTTTCCTTCAACACGCATGGCGTAGGCGAATGTGCCAGCGTTGAGTGCTGAAAAGCTCTTGAATCGATTGCGCTTGATAATCGTGTTCACCACGTTGACGCAACGGAGGCCGGTGCCCGACTGAATAGCGTTGCCATCGAAGGTCAAACCTTCAACAACGACGCCAGCTAATTGGCCGGAACCAGGAGCCGAGTTGATCCTAAGTATCTCTGAGCCGTCGGCAAGATTCGCAGTCGCCAGCTTAACGACTGCACCTTGCTCCCCAAGAATACGAATGTCAGTGTCAACCTTTAGGCACCACGGATTTGCTCCACGAGAAACGAGGTACGTTGAGTTGCCAGGAAAGAGGACCGTGCCCTTGACCAGGGAAGCAGCATCAATCGCCGCTTGAATTGCCGCTGTATCGTTCGCCGTGCCATTACCGCAGGCCCCATAGTCTTTCACGCTGTAGAAGGACAAGCGACCCTCCTACGCAAAGGGTGAGGTTGTGTCAACAAGCGTCCAGTTGGCCGCGAATATGAGAGGGGGTATTGTACCCCGTCGGCTGGAACCTTAGTGGGCACGGCGTAGCCGGGTAGTGTTCTTTTGCGACCTAAGGGTGCGAATTCGCGACAAGCGCGATCCGGGCATGCATTGGACAACACATGCTCATGGCATCGACAGGTGCTCGTGGTCGTCAGGGGAGTTGTTGCACTGCAGTCGTACGTTCGTAACGTAGCCAGTGCCTATTCGAGCACGCGAAGAGCCGCCGCCTGGCAGTTCATCACGTCGTCATCGGTTATGTCGAGGTTGTCGAGGCAGCAGGAGGAACTCGGGAATAGCCACTCTACCTCGTCACCACCACGATGATCGCCACGGTGCTCGCGAGGATCTGCGCGATGGCTCCGACCAGCGCCACGTAGTCAGTCCGCCGAGCCGAGGGGTCCTCGACCGGCACGAACACCTCCGAGCCGGGTCCCGGCTTGGGTTCGCCACCGAACAGACCGCCCCGCCGGGTGCGCACCTCGCCGTTGGCAAACCGCACACTCACCGCCCCCTTGTCCGCGTGCTGCGCGAACCCGCCCGCGGCGCTGAGGTAGTAGGCCAAGCCGGCGCCACTGCGCCACAGCACACTTCCCGGCGAGTTCACGGCGCCGCTCACCTTCACGCTCGGCTGGTACTCGGGGACCCGGATCGAGTCGCCCGGCTGGAGGATCACGTTGGCCGACGACAGTGGCTCACGCAGCGCCCGTCCCAGATCGACGTTGATCCGGCCAACGTCGTTCTGGGCCCGGACGAATCGGATCCCCTCGGCGTAGGCCTCTTTGGTGATCCCGCCCGCGCGCGCGATCACGTCGGCCAGCCGGTCGCTCTTGGTGCGGAGCGAGTATTCCCCGGGGTAGCGCACCTCGCCGGTCACCGTGACCGTGCGCTGAAAGTCGAAATCCGGTTGCCGCACGATCAGGACGTTGTCGTACGGCTCGAGCCGGACGTCGGGCGCGCCACTCGCGGCGAATGGCAATCCAGGCGGACCGACATATCGGCCCAAGGAGTCCCGGTCGAGCAAATAGCTCGAATCGAGCGGGACGCGCATCGTCGTCGCCAGCTGCCCCGCCGACCGGTCGGTCGGCAGCCGCGCGACCTCCGCTTCATGGAGGGAGGCGCCGATGCGCGGGCCGCGCGCCAGCAACAAGAGATCCCGCAGCGTCATGCCCTCCCGCCACGGGAAGACTCCCGGTTTGTTGACCATCCCCGCGATGGCCACCGTGTATTGGGCGGCGAGCGGCGGGAGCGAGTCCACGGCCACGGAATCGCCGTCCTCGAGGCTCACGAGCGGGACGGCCACGCCTCCTACACCTCCCGTGTCGACGGGGGTGAGCGCGACGTCGATCACGGCGCGCGCGGGGGCCGGTGGGTGACGATCGGGGGCGGGGAGGAAGCGATGAATCGTGACCCGCTTCAGGGCGGCATCCGGGCGGAATCCGCCGGCCGCTTGGAGCAGCGCTGCCAGCGCCTCCCCTGGTTTGATGGCGTAGATCGCCGGCCGGCTCACGGCACCGGTGACCTGCGCCCGCATGCCGTGCACGGGTACGAACACCACGTCTCCCGTCTCCAACCGCACGTCGTGCTTTGTGTCGCCGCGCAACAGGTAATCGTACAGATCGAAAGTGGCCACCGATTGTCCGTTGCGGCGCACCGAGACCTGCCGCATGTCCGCTCGATCGGTGACGCCGCCAGCGGCGTAGAGACCCGTGAGCACGGTCCCGAGCGAGCTGATCTGGTAGGCGCCCGGCTGGTTCACTTCGCCGGTGACGTATATCTGGTTGGCGCGCACGTTGGCGACGGAGACGTCGAAGCGTGTCGTGGCGTTCGCGCGGCGCACGCCCGAATACACCCGGCCTAGTCTGGTGTACAGCACGTCCCGCAGCTGGTCGAGCGTCAGATTCGAGACGAACACCTGGCCGACCTGCGGAATCAGCACGAATCCCTCACGCGTGACGGGCAGGGGGTAGCTGAGCTCGACGTCGCCCGTGAGAATAAGGACCAGTTGATCGCCGGGACCAAGCCGGTAGTCGGGCGGAACCGGCCCAGCGAGGAGCGGCAGAAACTGCGTGGTGGTGCGCCGGAACGCGTCGACGCCGAATACGAGGCTGGTCGACTCGGGCTTCAAGGGCGTCCTGAGCGCGCGGACGAGACCGGTGTCCAGGGGGAGACTCGACAAACTCACCGAAATCGGGGGCAGTCCCACCGCCTGGATCGCCGCGATCTGGTCGAGCGAGGCGGTCG
This sequence comes from uncultured Gemmatimonadaceae bacterium, assembly GCA_964596925.1. Lineage (GTDB taxonomy): Bacteria > Gemmatimonadota > Gemmatimonadetes > Gemmatimonadales > GWC2-71-9 > DASTHG01. The sequence continues at coordinate 82,384 of CAZQWQ010000025.1, forward strand.
GGGGCGCCGCCCCGGGTGTCTCCGGCTTGAGGTAAGCGTCGAGGAGTGTCGGGGGGTACCCCGCCGCTTGCAGTCGGGCGCGGACCTGCTCCGGCGTCATTCCTGACCCGGCGATGCGATTGCGGATCTGCGAGGCGAGACCTGGATTCTGCTGCAGCGCCTGCTCGAGCGCTTGCTGCGCCTGGGAAGGTGGCGGCAGAGATGTCGGATTCTGGGCCCGGGCTGAGCGCGGTGCCGCCGCGCAGAGTGCGGCGAGGACCAGGGGGAGACCCCCCCAGCGGGCTGACGTCCTAACGGTGACCGACACCTTGGGCTCGTGAGGTTCGGGCCGGTAAGATGCGTGCTAACTACAGGTGCGTCAAGATGTTAAATCACCGCAGGAACTGTCGGTATACCTCCGCCGTCTGCTCCGCCGTGCGCCGCCAAGTGAAGCTGTCCGCCCGGTGCATGCCCAAGGCGGTCAACGCCTCGCGGCGGTCCTGATCCTCCGACAAATCGATCAACGCCTGGACATAGGCAGCGGGGTCGCGGCCCTCCACGATCACGGCGGCGTCGCCGCTCACCTCCCGCAGCCCTCCGGCTCCCGATGTGACGACCGGAAGGCCGGAGGCGAACGCTTCGAGCACCGGGAACCCGAACCCCTCGTACAGCGACGGGAACAGCAGGACGTCGGCGGCGCGGTAGGCCCGACGCAACGTCATCTCGTCGGCAGCGCGGATGCTGCGCACGAACCGCTGCAAGCCGAGTCGCTCGACGAGCTGCTCCTGATCGCCCGTCAGCCGGCCTCCCACCTGAAGCAGGTGGACGTCCACACCCACTTCCATTCGCAGCCGGGCCACGGTCTGAATCACGAGCGGGACGTTTTTCCGGTCCACCGTACTCCCGACGTGGAGCACCACGAACGCTTCTTCGGGGATGCGCCAGTCGCGCCGCCCGCGCTCGCGTCCCGCGGGCGCCTCGCGAAAAAATGCCCGGTCCACTCCGAAGGGAACGACGCGGATCTTGCGGTCGTCACCGAGCCAGGTGGCAAGCTCGCGCTTCAGCCACTCGGTGCCGACGAGAAATGCGTCGGCGAGGCGCAGCGCTTTGAGGGTGCTCCGCAGCAACCGGTTGCGAAACGACTCCGCGATCCCGCCGCGCGGCGATCGCAGCACGATCACCGGCATCAGATCGTGCACCGTGACCACGACGGGCCGGCGCCGCGCGCTGGTGAGCATGTGTGCGTACGCGTGATCGAGGATGTGCACCAGATCGGCGCGCTTGGCCTCCCGCTTGAGGCGGCGCGGATAGAACACATAGCGCGCGGTGTAGCGATGGGGGCCGGAGAGGGGCGCCGGCAGCACCAACCGCGAGGGATCGATCTCCTGGTTCCACCAGCGCTTGTAACTCCCGGAGCCGCGACCGTCGCCGCCGGTATCACGCGTGAGGTCGCCGATGTGCGCGGCCAGGCGCACTTCGAATCCGGGGTCGCCACTCTCGAGCCAGTCGTGCAGTCGATGGGCGTACTTGTCCATCGCCGCGAGGCGTTCGAGGGGGAGGTCGGGGGCGAGCAGGACGCGAGGCATTGGGCCCTATTTTTTGGAACCGGGGACAGCGCCCCGGGGTTTCTCGAGCATTTCCTGCCAGAACCGGAGCGTCCGCTCCGCGATCGCGTCATCGCTGAACAGCTTGAGCGCGCGGGCGCGGGCGGCCCGCGCCAACTGGGTCCGCTCGCCTGGGTCGAGCGCCCGCTTCAACGCACCTGCCAGGGCCTCGGCCTCTCCGGGCGGCGTCACGATCCCGGCATCGCCGATCAATTCCGGGAGCACCCCCGTGTCCGACCCGATGACCGCCACTTCGTTTGCCATCGCTTCGAGCAACGTCGTTCCGTTCGGCTCATTCCAGCGGGCGGTAGGGCGCGACGGCACGACCAGCACGTCGAGGCGCACCCACAGTTCCTGCATCCGCTCGGGCGGCAACGCCCCGTCCCAACGAATTCGCGCCGCGAGGTGCAGCCCGCTGGCGAGCCGCTCGAGCCGCTCCCGTTCGGGGCCGTCCCCGACGACCGTGAGGCGCCACGCGGCGTGGCGGTGGTGCGCCAGCGCCTGCAGCAAGGTATCGAGGCCGCGCTGCGGCACCAAGCGCCCAACGAACCCGATCGCGAGTCCTTCATGCGGCTCGTGCATCGGTGTCGGTGGCACGTGGGCGCCCTGGTGCGGCACGACGCCGACGGGAAGCGTGGGGACGTCGCGGCGCACGAGCGTGGCGGCACCGGCGCTGGCGGCCAGCGCGCCGGCCAACCGTCGGAGGGTGCGGCGCCGTCGCCATCCCGCGGCCCAGGAGCGCGTGCCGTCGACGTTCGCGGCCGTGGCCAGCACGGCTGGGATCCTGAGTCGCGCCGCGAGCCGCACGAGCTGGCGCGCCAAAGCAGTCTCGGGCTCGGCTTCGACTTGCATCAGCTCCGGCCGCTTGTCCCGAACCAGCGCCGCCAGCTCGCGCCGTCCAAAGCGGGCGTTTTCCAAGTCGCCGGGATGACTCACGGGGATAGGAAAGACTTCGAGCGCCTGGTGCCGCTCCCAGGTGCTTTCGCGCAATCGGCCGAGCGGATCGCGCCAGCGCTGCGGGATGGCGACCGTCAGGTCGAGTCCGCGGGCCGCGAGGGCGCGCAGCTTTCCTCGGGCCGCGGGTTCGATGTAGCTGGGGGAGACGATCAGGACGCGGCGCATCGGGCAATTGCGGATTGTCGATTGCGGAATTCGGATTGGGTGAAACGTCGGACGTTGCGAACGGAGGGTGACATCCTACTCATTCCACAATCCACAATCGCCAGTCTGCAATGGAAGTGGGCGGTACAGGACTCGAACCTGTGACCTCCGGTATGTGAGACCGGCGCTCTAACCAGCTGAGCTAACCACCCTGTGAACTGCTAGGAAATAGGCGACAGGTTCAGACGCGCAGACGCACGGGAGAGAACAGCCTGGACAGAACAGGTGCTCTCTACTCACTGTTTCCTGTTCTCCCCTGTGCGTCTGTTATCTCATTCTGTTCCCTGTTCACCAGCCCTTGAATGCGTGGGCCCTCCAGGATTTGAACCTGGGACCGACGGATTATGAGTCCGCTGCTCTAACCTCTGAGCTAAGGGCCCGTTGGGAGGCGGAATATAAGAGGGGGCAGGGGGTCGGGCTACAGCAACCCACCGCGGCGCAGCCGGCCGAGCTGGTCGTGCCAAGTCTCATGTGCGGCCAGCATCTCGGTAGGCGTGACGGTCGCGACGCCGGCCTTGCCCACTTCGATGCCCGCGGCGAAGGTGGCGAGATGCGCCGCTTCACGTACCGTGGCGCCAGCGGCGAGGGCCGTCCCGACCCAGGCGGTGACGGTGTCGCCCGCACCGGAAACGTCGTACACCTCGCGTGCCATCGTTGGGATGAGGGTCAGCGCCTTGTCCTTGGTGACGAGTACCATGCCCTCCGCTCCCAACGTCAGCAGGAGATTGTCTACACCGAGGCGATCGAGCGTCGCGGGCAGGGCGTCCTGGTGCGCCAGGTCGAGCGCGGCGCCCATCGCTTGCTCGAGCTCGCGCCGGTTGGGCTTGAACACCGTCGCGCCGCGATATCCGAAGAAGTGGCGAAATTTGGGGTCCACCACAATCGGCACGCCGCGGCGCCGCGCCACGGCCATGGTGCGCTCGATCACCGAGGCCGTGAGCGCGCCCTTGTTGTAGTCCTCGATCAGGAGCGCGTCGGCGTCGGCCATGGCGCGTTCCAGCGCGGCGACCAACAGGTCGGCGGCGCGATCCGGGATGGCGTCATCCACTTCTTCGTCAATGCGCACCACCTGCTGGCCACGCGCGACGACCCGCGTCTTGGAGGTCGTGGGCCGATCCGGTACCACGACGAGCCACGCGTCACCGAGGCGGTTTTGGGCGAGCTCGCCGCGCAACGAATCGCCGCGCCCGTCGTCGCCAATCGCGGCGACGAGCCGCCCTTCGGCCCCGATCGCCGCCACGTTCGCCGCCACGTTCGCGGCTCCGCCCAGCGCGATGCGCCGATGGCGCACCGTCACCACCGGGACCGGTGCCTCGGGAGATACGCGCTCCACCTCGCCCGCGAGGTACACATCGAGCATCGCGTCACCCAACACGACGATCCGCTGGGCGGCCATCTTCGCGAGCAGCGCTTCGAGACGTTCGCGGCCGAAGATCACGGCAAGACGCTCTCCCAGTGCAGGCGACGGGTGACGCCGATCGAGCCCACCCACCGCGTGTCGTGCAGGCCCGCGACGTGGCCGGCGTTCTGGATCAGGTGCGCACCGCCGTCGGCCACGATGCTCCAGCCTCCGCCGTGCCACCGTGCGCCGAGCGCGAGTCGCACGGTGCGTTCGACGACGCCGGAGAGGAAGGTCGGCGTGGAATCGTACATGGCGACCGCGGGATACGGGAGTCGAAGATCGCCTTGTCCCTGCCGGAGCAGCGTCGCCTCCGGTGTCACGAGCACACCGGGCCCGAGTACCATGCTCGCGCGCAGCGTCAGCTGATCGTAGTCGGAGAAGTTACGTCCCAGGCCGACGCCGCGCCGCATCACCGTTTCCGGCGGGCTCGGCGTCCGGTAGGCGAGGTTCGTGACACGCGAGTAGAAAGCGGTCCAGGCTGCCGGACCGGCGCCGCCCTGGACGCCCAGCGTGAACCCGTAGGCGGGAGGCTCCTGGTCGCTCGCAGCGGCGCGGTCGATCTGGACGTCGTCGAGCAGCAGCTGGGCGAACGCGCGGATACGGTTGATCCACAGCTCGACGTCGGCGCCCATGAGTGAATTGGCGCTCGAGCCCTGGTCGTACTGTGCCAGGAGTCCGAGGTTGACGACGTTGGCATACCAGGGCTCGAGCGCGCGGTCGGGCCCCGCGACGACCGTGCCCTCCCACAGGGAAAAGGTACTCCGGCCCGGCGGTCGGACCACGAGCCGGTGCGCGACCCACCAGCGGTGATTCGACACGCCTGTCGTGTCGGGGAGGTCGTCCAGCTGAGTCAGCAGCGCCTCGAGCCGAACGCTCGCGGTCCCCACCGCGAGGCCCAGGTGGTCGTAGCTGTAGGGACCGGGCGACACGAGCAGCCCATCGAGCGCGGTTGGCCCCCAGTTCCGGTCGAGCGACCCAAAGAACAGTTCGCCGTAGCGCCACTGCGCGCTGAGGTAAGCCTCGGCATTGCGTCCCGCGATCGCGCGATCCTTTTTGCCGGAGTAGTCGGGGTCGTACTTCAAGCGTGAATCGAATTGCGGGTGCGTTGCGAGGACGACGCTTCCGAACTGCAGCGTCAGGGCGAGCCCGCCGGCCGCGGTGACGTGACCGGTCCCGGCGGCGCGCAACGGATCGCGCCGCGCGTGCGACGCCGCCGCCACGCCCGCATCCAGGTCGAGCCGCCCCCAGGGGCCGCGTTCCCGCCGCGCCAGGTCGTCGAGGATGGCGGTGCGCTGTCGGCGCTCTCCTTTCGAAAGGAGCAGCGTGTCGGCAGCCTCCAACGCACGCACCAGGGGGTCCGTGTGAAACGGGCGGCGCAGCGGGGTCGGATCCACCATCACGCCGCGGGCGATCCAATGCTCGACGTACGGGTTGGCCCAGTGGGCGAGCGGGACGTAGGGCGAGGGGTCCTGGGCCGCGAGTGGTCCGCTGATGAGCAGGACGGCGAACAAGCGCATGGCGCGCCCAATTTACCGTCTTCCGTCGCTGCGACGCTACGTTGGGGCGGTGTTATCATTGGCCAGTCTTTGCCTGGAAAACGAGCATGCGTGTCGAACAACGCCGCGGCGGATTGGTCGAGACGGTGCACCGCCTGCACGTCGCGGTGGTGGACGCCGACGGCGCGCTGGTGGCGCACGTCGGCGACCCCGACTTCGTCACCTTCTGGCGCTCTGCGGCGAAGCCCTTCCAGGCGCTGCCGCTCGTGGTGGATGGGGCGGCCGACCGATTCAACCTGACCAGTACCGAGCTCGCGCTGTGTTGCGCCTCCCACTCGAGCGAGCCCGCGCAGGTCGATCGCGTACGCGAATTCCTCCGGCTGGTGGGTTGTGAAGAGCGCCACCTGCGATGCGGACCGCACACACCGCTCGCCGAGCACGTCGCGAAGGACTACCAGCGACGCGGTGTGCAGCTCACCGCTGTCTACTCCAACTGTTCCGGGAAGCACACCGGGATGCTGGCCTTGGCGCGCCATCACACGTGGCCGACGGAGGACTACTATCAACTTGTGCACCCGGTGCAGCAGCGCTGTCTCGAAGAAGTGTGCCGTTGGAGTGGGGTGCCTCGTGAGCGGATCGGCACAGCCGTGGATGGGTGTGGAGTGGCGTGCTTCGCGCTGCCGCTGCGGAACATGGCGTTGGCGTACGCGAGGCTGGCGACCGATCAAGCCGCAGCCCGCATTGTCGAGTCCATGCTCCGTCATCCCGAGCTGGTCGCCGGCGAGCAGCGCCCGTGTACCGAAATGATGCGGGCCCACCCGGGGCGGGTGATTGTGAAGGTCGGCGCCGAAGGCGTCTACAGCGCCTTGCTCACCCGGGAGCGGCTGGGGATCGCACTGAAGGTCGAAGATGGCCACGGTCCCGCGGCGGCGCTCGCGGTCGCGGCCGTGCTTGAGCAGCTGGGTCTCGTACCGCAACCGGTCTCTCTCGCCGCCCGCCCCAATTCCAACACCCGCGGTGAGGCGGTCGGCGAGCTGCGTGTTTTCGGTTCCCTGGAGCGATAGAACGATGACGGAGCAACGGCGCGATCCCGTTACCTTGCCACCGGCGCTCGATCCCCGAACGGTCGCGCTGTTGCGCGTGACGTTGGCTATCGCAAGGGGCGATGAAGCGGCAACGCGCGACCGGATGCGTGCCGCGCAAGCCGCCGGCGTGCCCGCGCTGTGGGTGGAAGAGCTGCTGCTGCAGAGTTTTCTCAATGTCGGCTATCCCTTGTCGCTCGCGGCGTTCGCCGTGTGGCGCGAATTGGCCGGACCGTCGAAGAATGAAGGGGAGCCGCTGCGGCACGGCGACCATCCGCGCTGGCTGGAGCGCGGGCAGGGGCTGTGCGCGGACGTGTATGGACGGACCTACCACAAGCTGCTCGTCAACCTGCGGGGGCTGCACCCGGCGCTCGAAGCGCTCGTGGTCGTGGATGCGTACGGCAAACTCCTGGGGCGCCCCGGGATCGATGCGGCGCGGCGCGAGCTCTGCACTCTCGCCGCGATCACCATGCTCGAGGCCCCCCGGCAGCTGCATGCGCACCTACGCGGCGCACTGAATCTCGGGTGGAAGCGGGAGGATGTGGACGCGGTGCTCGTGTTGGCGGAACAGGATCTCGGGCCGCAGCGAGCGCTCAAACTGTGGGAGCAGTGGGCCGATGTTCGAGAGCGCGGACTGGACTCAACCACCGGGAAGGCTGATCGCTGACAGCTGATCGCCATGTTCATTGATCGTGCCGTGGTTCACGTCCTGGGCGGCCCCGGCGGGGCGGGTGCGTCTTCGTTCCGTCGCGAGAAGTTCGTCCCCAAGGGCGGACCGGACGGGGGCGACGGCGGGCCCGGCGGCAGCGTGTTCGTGCGGGCCGACGCCAATCTCGCCACGCTGCTCGACTACCGTTACCGCACAGAATGGAAAGCGGAACGCGGCCAGCACGGGAAAGGGAAGCAGATGACGGGAAAGACCGGCGTGGATCTTTTCTTGCCGGTGCCGCCGGGCACCGAAATCCGAGATGCCGGCACCGGCGAGCTGTTGGGCGAGCTGGTCGCTGCGGGTGACGAATTGCTCGTCGCCAAGGGTGGTCGCGGCGGGCGCGGGAACGCGCACTTTGCGACGCCGACGCATCAGTCGCCGCGCGAGTGGCAACCAGGGGAGTTCGGTGAGGACAAGACCCTCGAGCTGGTGCTTAAGCTCATCGCCGATGTGGGATTGCTCGGCGAGCCAAACGCTGGGAAGAGCACGCTGCTTTCCGTGGTCTCGGCCGCGCGGCCGAAAATCGCCGACTATCCGTTCACCACGCTCGAGCCGCATCTCGGCGTCGTCGCGTTGTCGGGGCATCGCACCTTCGTGATGGCCGACATCCCGGGGATCATCGAGGGGGCGCACGCGGGCAAGGGACTGGGCCTGCGGTTCCTGCAACACGTGGAACGCACGCGGCTCGTCGCCGTCCTCGTACCTGCCGACAGTCCCGATCCCCAGGGCACCTACGAGCTGCTGCGCCGTGAAGCCGCGCTGTACGGCACCGAGCTCGCGACCAAGCCGCACGTCGTCGTCGTCACCAAAACGGATCTGCTCCCACCCGATGCGTCGCCGCCTGTGATTCGCCCGGCGGACGACGCACCGGTGCTCGCCGTTTCCGCGGTTACCGGGGCGGGCATCCCACATCTGCTCGAGAGCCTGTGGCAGCGCCTGCGGACAGTGGTCGCGACGAGCTGAGCGCGTATCTCTCGCTGGCGCAGATACCGGGGATCGGAGCTGCCCGGCTGCGCACGCTCGTCGCGGCGTTCGGCAGTGCCGGCGGCGCGTTGGTGGCGCCGCACGGCGCGATCGCCGCGCTGCCGGGATTCGGACCCGCCGCCGCGACGGCGGTGCGGGCGTCCGGCCGCCGGGCGGGGGAAGCAATCCTCACCGAGCTGGACCGCCTCGGCGCGACGGTGATCCTCCCCGGCGACGCGGCGTATCCGCCGCTCTTGAGCGAAATCGCCGAGCCACCCGCGGCGTTGTATCTGTGGGGGAACGCGTCGCTCCTGGCGCGGCCAGCGGCCGCGATTGTGGGCAGCCGCAATCACACGACCTATGGCGCAGAGGCGACTCGGCTCCTGGCGGGAGGTGTGGCGCGCGCCGCGGTCGTCGTGAGCGGCATGGCGCGTGGCCTCGACGCCATCGCGCATCAGGCGGCCCTCGATGCGGGGGGCGATACGATCGGCGTGCTCGGCAACGGTTTCGGGGTGATCTACCCCGTGGCGAACCGCGCGCTATACGAGCGCGTGGCGGCCGCGGGTTGTCTTCTCACCGAGCTGTCGCCCGGCGAGCGGCCGCGCGTGAGCACGTTCCCCCGTCGCAACCGCATCATCGCTGGTCTCGCCGGTGTCACGGTGGTCGTCGAGGCGGCCGTCGGCTCGGGTGCCCTCATTACTGCTGATTGCGCGCTGGACCAGGGACGGAGCGTGCTGGCAGTCCCTGGTCCCATCACCAGCCCGACTTCCACCGGCTGCAACAAGCTGATCCAGCAGGGCGCCAAGCCGGCGCTCTGCGTGGCGGATGTGCTGGAGGAGCTTGGGCTCAGCGTGGCCCAGGACCCGTCTGAAGGCGTTCGGGTCCCACACACCGGGCGGCGGGCATCGCCTGCCGATCTCAACCCGCTGCAGCGCACGCTCTGGGAATCCATCGCTGCGCAGTCGGCGCACGTCGATGCGCTGGTCTCGGGCTCTGGGGTAGACGTGGGGACGGTGCTGACCGCCCTGACCGAGTTGGAGATGCGTGGCCTCGTGGTGCAGCGCCCCGGGATGATCTTCGCGTTGGGGTGATGCGCCGCTGGCCCGGCGTTGCGGCCTTCCGGTTATCTATACGACTGTGTCTCATCTCTACCTCCACATCCCGTTCTGCGCCCGCCGCTGCTCTTATTGCGATTTCTCGATCGCCGTGCGGCGGCGCATCCCGGCGCGGCAATACGTCACCGCGATCCGCACCGAGCTGGAAATGCTCGGGCCAGCCTTGGCGCAGCCGCTCGAGACGCTCTACCTCGGTGGTGGCACGCCGTCGCTGCTTCCGGCCGACGCGTTGACTACGCTGCTTCAAACCGTTCTCCATCGTACGCCTTCTCCCACCGAAGTTGAAGTCACGCTGGAAGCGAATCCCGAGGACGTGACGCCGGACAACGCTGCCGCGTGGCGCGGAGCTGGTGTGAACCGCGTCTCGCTCGGCACCCAATCGTTCGATGACCGGGTGCTCCAATGGATGCACCGCGTGCATGACGCGGCGCGCGCCCGCGAGGCCGTTCGGACACTGCGCGCCGCCGGGTTTGACAACGTGTCCTTGGATCTCATCTTCGCGGTGCCGGCTGAATTGGAGCGCCACTGGGCGCGCGACCTCGATGAGGCGGTCGCGCTCGCGCCCGAGCACGTGTCGCTGTACGGGCTGACGGTGGAACCCCGCACGCCCCTCGCCCGTTGGATAGCACGCGGGGCCACGGCGGCGCCGTCGGACGAGCGTTACGCCGACGAGTATTTGCTGGCACACGAGCGGCTCACCGCGGCGGGGTTCGCGTTTTACGAAGTCTCCAATGCGGCGCGCGACGGCCGGCGCTCGCGTCACAACAGCGCCTATTGGACCGGTCGGCCCTACACCGGCGCTGGCCCGGCGGCCCATTCCTTCGATGGTCGCGCGCGTCGTTGGAACCTCTCCGCATGGGAGGCCTACCGCCGCGCGATAGAGGAAGAGCGAACGCCCGTGGAGTCGGAGGAGGTGTTGTCCGCGGAGCAACAGGAGATGGAGCGAGTGTATCTGGGGCTGCGAACCAGCGAGGGGCTGCCACTCGGCAGTGTGCGCCGTTGTTCACCAACGCTTCCCGCGTTACAAGGGAAGGGCTGGTTGGCAGAACACGCGGGGCGGTTGCACTGCACGGTAGAAGGCTGGCTGCGCCTCGACGCCTTGGTTGCCGCCTTGACCGAGCCTGCGGGGACTTCGTAATTTGTTTCATTCAAAGAGGTTGGAGCGTTGATCACCCCACCGTTGAGCGAACGCGAGCGCCAGGTTTTAGGCGCCGTCATCGAGACCTACGTCCAGACCGCCGAGCCGGCCGCCAGCCGGACGATCGCGAAGCGGTTTGGCCTCGGCCTGTCCGCCGCAACCATCCGCAACACGATGAGTGATCTGGAGGAAAAGGGTTTCCTCTACCACCCGCATACGTCCGCCGGTCGCATTCCGACCGACCGCGCCTATCGCCTGTACGTCGACGCCCTGATGCACCCGTCTGCGCTATCGGTTGACCAGGCGCATCAGATCCGCGAAGAGCTCGTCGGTCCACGGAACGCCGTGGATCAGGTCCTCGCGCGGGCGGCGCAGGTGCTCGGGGTCCTCACTCAGGAGCTGGGCGTGGCGGTGGGTCCCTCGCTCGACGAAGTGCTGTTGGAGCGACTGGAGCTGCTCCAGGTGTCCAGCGACCGGTTGCTCTTGGTGCTGACGCTGAAGAGCGGGGCGGTGCGGACGATCTTCGTCGAGGTGCCGTCCCAGATGGCGGCGGCGGCGGTGGCGCAGGTCGCCGTAGTCCTAAACGAGCGGCTCGCCGGACTGACGCTGCGAGAGATCCGCGGCACCCTGTCTGATCGGCTGCGCGACGCTACAGCGAACGTGGAGTCCAATGAGCTGCTGAATATTTTCGTGCAGGAGGCCGACGAGTTGTTCGACGTCCCGGGCACAGGGGTCGGCGGGCCATTCGCGGACGGCGTGTTGTTGTCGTCGGCGCAGCTGCTCGCCGGTCAGCCGGAATTCGCCACCGCCGAACGGCTCCAGGGGCTGCTCGAGGTCACTGAGCGACGCGACCGGCTACGCCAGGCGTTCGCGGAGCGCACCTCACCCGGGCTCACCATCACGATCGGCAGCGAGCATCAGGACCCGAAGCTCGCCGCGTTCACGCTCGTCACCTCGTCGTACCGCTCCGGACCGCTTTCCGGCGTCATCGGCGTGCTCGGGCCGACACGCATGCCGTACGAGAAAATCGTGGCGTTGGTGGACCATACCAGCCGGCTGGTGGAGGAGCTGCTGCAATGACCCGACGACACGGCGACTTCTACTCCGTGCTCGGCGTGCCACGCGACGCCTCAGAGGCCGACATCAAGAAGGCCTACCGCAAGCTCGCGATGGAGCACCACCCCGATCGCAACAAGTCGCCTGGAGCGGAAGAGCGATTCAAGGAAATCACCGCGGCCTACGAAGTGTTGCGCGACGAGGAACAGCGCGCGGCCTACGATCGCTTCGGCGAGGCCGGACTGCGGGGCGCGAGTGCGCCGTTCGGCGGAGGGTTCGCGCACTTCGACCTCTCCGAGGCGCTGAACATTTTCATGCGCGATTTCGGCGGGCTGGGCGGCTTTGATGCGTTCTTCGGCGGCGGTGAGCGGACGCGCCGCGACCGCCGTCGCGGGCCCGACCTCAAGGTGTCGCTCAAGCTCACGCTCGCCGAAGTCGCGACCGGAAGCAGCAAATCGCTGAAGTTGCGGACCCTCGATACATGCGAGACCTGCCAGGGCAGCGGCGCGAAGCAGGGCAGCAAAGCGACCACGTGCGGCACCTGCGGCGGAACGGGCGAAGTGCGCCGAGCGGCACAGTCCATGTTCGGGCAGTTCGTCTCGGTGTCGCCGTGCCCCACCTGTGCGGGGGAGGGGACCGTCATCCGCGAACCGTGCGCCACGTGCCACGGTGAGGGCCGCGTGAAGGCGGAAAAGACGGTGCAGATCGACGTGCCCGCAGGGGTCGCCGATCATCACTACCTCACGGTACGCGGGCAGGGCGTCCCCGGGCCGCGGAATGGTCCGCCCGGCGACCTCATCGCGGTCCTCGAGATCGCCGAGGATCCGCGGTTCGAGCGTCACGGAGACGACTTGGTCTACGACCTCCCTGTCTCATTCAGCCAGGCGGCCCTCGGAGCGGCAGTCGAGATTCCGACTCCGTATGGGTCGGCGCCGCTCATGGTGCAGCCGGGTACGCAGACCGGCACGATCTACCGCCTCCGCGGCAAGGGGCTTCCCCGCCTCGGGGAGGGCGGCCGGGGCGACCTGCACGTGCGCGTCCAGGTCTGGACACCGACGCGGCTTTCGCCCGAGCAGGAACAGGTATTCCAGGAGCTCGAGAAAATCGAGGGCGAGCCGCCGGCGGACAGCCTGGGCCGGGGATTTTGGAACAAGATCCGGGAAGCTTTCGGGGCCTGAGCGCGGGTCAGGAGGGTGGTCGTGGCCGATTGCATCTTCTGCAAGGTGGTGGCCGGCGAGATTCCCGCCGCCATCGTGAAACGCACCGACCGCTTGCTCGCGTTTCGGGATATCAATCCTCAGGCACCTACGCACATCCTGGTCATCCCGACGCAGCACGTCGCGTCGCTCGAACAACTCACCGACGGCACTCTGCTAGGCGACATGGTACTGTTCGGGCGAGGACTGGCTCGCGAGGCTGGGATCGCTGAGCGAGGCTACCGCGTCGTGATCAACACCAACCCCGACGGCGGCCAGACTGTCTATCACCTTCACCTCCATGTGCTGGGCGGGCGGTCATTGACGTGGCCACCGGGGTAGGGCTAACTTGATTGGTCTTGGATAGTTAGCTGTCCTACTCTTCGCCTCATCGCCCAGGAAGGGGTGAGCGATCAGCGATGCCGGAAATCGTCATTCACGATGACGAGAGCTTCGAACGAGCCCTCAGGCAATTCAATAAGCAGTGTGAGAAGGCGGGGATTCTGTCGGATCTGCGAAAGCATCGTCACTACGAGAAGCCGAGCGAGCGCCGCTGAGATGCCGAGCCTCGGCGAGCGGCTGCAAGCCGCCCTGAACGAGGCGCGCAAATCCCGCGATCAGGCACGCACGCTCCTTTTCTCGACTATCCTCGCCGACCTCAAGAACCGCGAATTTGCACTGCACCATCCGCTCTCCGACGACGAAGCGCTCGATGTCGTGCGCCGCGGCATCAAGCAGCGGAGGGAGGCGGCCGAGCAATTCGCGGCCGTCGATCGGCGCGATCGCGCCGACAGTGAGCTCGTAGAAGTCGCGGCGCTCGAAGTGTTCCTCCCTGCGCAGGTCCCCCCTGACGAGATCCGCGCGGCCGTTCGCGCCGTGATCGCGGGCGGCGCCACGGACCTCGGCAAGGTCATGGGACAGGTGATGCCCCACTTCAAAGGTCGCGCGGATGGGAAATTGGTCAACCAGATCGCGCGCGAGGAGTTGTCGGCCGCCGTATGAGTGTGGGAGGCGGGATCTCACCCGCCGTGTTGGAGACCCTGGAATTCCCAGCCGCGCTGGAGCGGGTGGCGCAGCACGCCGTTGGTCCGCTCGGCGCGGCGCGGTTGCGCGCTCGGACCCCGGCCACGGACGCCGAGGGGATCCGAGACGCCCTCGCCCAGGTCGCGGAGCTGGCTGCACTGCTGCTGACCGACGATACCCTCCGTGCCGAACCCGTCCCCGATCTTTCCGAAACCTTGGCACTCCTGCGCGTGCCCGGCAGTGTACTCGAAGGGTCGGCGCTGGCCGAGTTGGCCGAAGCGCTCGGAGCCACGCGCACCGTTGGCACGCTGCTCGGACGGCTGGAGCGCGATGCGCCGCGCACCGCACGGCTCAAAGCACTCCCACCGCCGCGCCAAATCGAGACCCGGCTGCGCGAAGCGATCGATCCTGATGGCGCCGTGCTGGACGGCGCATCGCGGGAGCTCGCCCGCGCGCGCCGCGCGGTGCGCGAGACTCGCCAGAAGCTCGTGAGCCGGCTGGAGGGACTGCTCGGGGCGCTCGATCCGACGGATCGTGCGCCCGACGCCGCGGTGACTGTCCGCGGTGGGCGCTACGTCATCCCGGTGCGCAGTACTGCGCGCGGACGGGTCGGCGGCATCGTGCACGACGAGTCCGCGACACGCGCCACCGTGTTCGTCGAGCCGCCCGAGGCGATCGAGCTGGGCAACGAGCTGCGTGCCCGCGAGGCGGAGGAGCAGCGCGAGGTCCTGCGGGTGTTGCGCGAGCTGACCGACCTGGCGCGGCCGCACCTCGAGACGATCGCCGCGGGATGGGAGATGTGCGTTGCATTCGACGACCTGTGCGCGCGCGCTCGCTATGCGGTGGAAGTGAACGGGTTTGTCCCCGAGATCGGCGGTGGCCCCCTGAAGATTCGCGGCGGCCGCCACCCGCTGTTGGTGGGCGCCGACACCGTCGTCGTGGCGTTCGACTTGGAGCTCGCTTCGGACGAATGGACCGTGCTCATTTCCGGTCCGAACACCGGCGGCAAGACAGTCTTGATAAAAGCCGTGGGGCTCCTGAGCCTGCTGGCGCAGAGCGGGGTGATCCCGCCGATCGGGCCGCTGTCGCGACTCCCCGTACTCAACGGCATTTTCGCGGACATCGGGGACCGACAATCGATCGCGGCGAGCCTGTCCACCTTTTCCGCCCACGTCGCCGCGTTGCGCGACATCCTGGCTCATGCCGACAACGGGTCGCTCGTTCTGATTGACGAAATCGGCAGCGGCACCGACCCGGCCGAGGGCGCGGCGTTGGCGGCGGCGACGCTGCGCAGCCTCACGCGTCGCAATGCCGTCACGCTCGCGACCACCCACCTCGGCGCCTTAAAGCGCCTTGCCTCCGAAACGGTGGGCATCGTGAACGCGTCGTTGCAGTTTGATGCCGAGTTGCTCACCCCGACCTACCGGTTGCTGAAGGGCGTCCCCGGGCGCTCCTACGGCCTCGCGATCGCCCGACGCCTAGGCGTGCCGGGCGACGTGCTGGCCGACGCGGAACGGGCCGTACCGGCTACCGAACGGGCCCTCGATGCACTACTGGCGGACGTGGAGGCGCGTGCGCGCGCACTGGACGGACGGGAGCAGGCGCTGGCCGAAGCCGACGCGGCGGCTCGAGAGGACAGGACGCGAATCGAGAATCGCGCGATCGCGGTGGCCGAGCGGGAGCGCGCGCTGTCCGGCCGCGAACGCACCCTCGACGCCAGGGCTCGCGAACAGGCGCGGGCGTACCTGCTCGAAGCGCGCAAGACCGTCGAAGCCGCCCTGGGCCAGGCGCGCGCCGCGGTGGACGAAGCAACGGCGCGCGAAGCGCGACGGCAGCTGGAGCAAGCTATCGCCGCGGGAAACCGGGCGTCGGATGATTCGCGCGATGACGCAAGCGGTCCACGGGATGGCGCGGCATGCGTGGAGATCGGGTCACAGGTCCGGACGCCCGTCGGAGCGGTGGGGAAGGTCCTGGAGCTGCGCGATGACGGCCGAGCGGCCGTCCTTGTCGGGAGCGTTCGCCTGGTGCTCGACGTGGCCGATCTCCGGGTTGTCGATCAGCCGGCGAGTGCTCCTCGACGTGAGGGACTACCGGCAGGACCGGACCGCGCGGCGGAGCGTCGGCCGGCCGCTGATGACGCCGGGACGGAGATCTCGCTGCGTGGGCTTCGCGCCGACGAGGCCGAAACCGAATTGATCCACGCGCTCGACGCCGCGGTGCTCGCCGACCTCCCGTATTTGCGAATCATCCACGGAAAAGGCACCGGCGCGCTGCGAGAGATGGTGCAACGGGTGCTCGACGCCGACCCCAGGGTAGCCCACTGCGGCTTTGCCCCCGCTAACCAGGGCGGAGCGGGCGTCACGGTCGTGGAGTTCCGGGCGTGAGTCTGATCCCCGACGATCTCATCGAGCAAATCCGCGACGCCGCGGACATCGTCGGAATCATCGGGGAGCATGTCGAGCTGAAGCGCACAGGCGCGGATTTCCGAGGCTCCTGTCCTTTCCACGGTGGCACACACCGCAACTTCGCCGTCGTCCCCAAGAAGGGGATGTTCCATTGTTTCGTGTGTCACGAGTCGGGAGACGTCTTCACCTTCTTTATGAAACGGCTCGGAATGGACTACCCGACGGCGGTGCGCGAGGTGGCGCGCCGCGTCGGGATCACGATCCCCGAGCGGGGCCCCACGGGCCCCGATCCGAGGGAACCGTTGTTCGCCGCGGTGGCCGCCGCCCATGACTGGTTCACGCGACAGCTGCACGACCACTCCGAAGCGCAGGTCGCGCGCGACTATGTCGTGTCCCGCCAGCTCACGCTGGAGCAGGCGACCGAGCTCGGTCTTGGCTACGCCCCACGTGGCGGGGCATTCGCTGAGGCGATGAAGACGCTCGGCGTGAAAGAGGAAGTACTGCTCGAGGCGGGACTGTTGCGTCGCCGCGAGGACGGTTCGCTATCGCCACGGTTCCGCGGGCGACTGCTGTTCCCGATCCAGGACCTGCGAGGCCGGGTGGTGGGCTTTGGCGGCCGCATATTGGGCGAGGGCGAGCCGAAGTACCTCAACTCCCCGGAGACGCCGATCTTCCACAAGGGCAAACTGCTCTACCACCTCCACGCCGCACGCCATGCGATGCGCAAAGCCGATCGCGCGATTCTCGTCGAGGGCTACTTCGACGTCATCCGTCTGGCGCTGGCCGGCATCGAGGAGGTGGTCGCGCCGATGGGCACCGGCCTCACCGCCGATCAAGCCGGGCTCCTCAAACGGCACGCGCCGCAAGTCGTCCTGTGCTACGACTCGGACGACGCCGGCCTGCGGGCCACGTTTCGCGCCGGCGACGAGCTGTTGCGAGCCGGCGTGCGGGTGAGTGTGGCGACGCTCCCGGAGGGCGATGATCCCGACACCCTAGTGCAGCGCGAAGGAGCCGCAGGTCTCGAAGCCCTGTTGCGCGATGCGATTGACGTGTTGGAGCGCAAGATCCAGATCCTCGAGCGCAAACGCTTTTTTGAGACGCTGCCCGGCCGCCGCCGTGCGCTCGATCGGCTCCTGCCCACCATCCGGGCCGCGGGGGATCCGATCACCCGCGAGCTGTATCTCAGTCGCGTGTCGGAAATGGCGCACGTGCGGAAGGACGTGCTCGAGCGCGAGGCTGCCGGCAGCCTGCGGCGCGACATGCCGGGATCTCCTCCACCGATCGCCCCCGCCTCCGGCCAGCCTCCGCCGACGCTTCCTTCGAATGCCGAGCGGGCTCTCCTCATGGTCATGCTGCAGAGTGACGCGTGGCGCGACCGGGTGCTCGAGAAGGTGGATCCGGAGGAGATCGAGCACGCCGTCTACCGGGCGGTGTTCGAGGCGCTGGCGGAAGGGCGCACGGCGGAGTTGGACGGCGTGGCGGCCCGCACGTTCGAAGCGCTCCGTGCCGAAGGGGTGGTGGACGGGGAATCGGACGCGCTGTTCGATCGGGCGGTGAACTGGATCGAAGCGCGGCGGCTGGATCGCGAGCTGGAGCGGCTGGAGCGGGAGATCCCGCTCACCAGCGGCGTTGAGCAGGAGAAACTCGTGCGCGATGTGCAGCGGGTGAGTGCCGAGCGCAACAGGCTGTTCCCACGATACAAGATCGCTTCCAGGAGGCGCGGTGCACCCGGATCTTGAAGCGTTGCTGACCCTGCAGGAAAAGGACCGATCGGTGACCGAGGCGGAGCGGGCACTGGCGGCACTGGAGCCGGAGATCAGCCGGCTCGACGAGCAGCTCGCCGTTGCCGACCGGACCGTGCAGGCGGCGCGTCGGTCGATCGATGATGCGTTGCGGCGCCGTGACGAGCTCGAAGGCAAAATCACCTCTTATCGCACGATGCAGGACCAGCGCCGCCAGCGACTCGAGTGGGTACGTGGCGCCAAAGAGGCCTCGACCCTTATGGCCGAGCTCGATCTGGCGCGCTCCGTTCTCGTCAAGGAAGAAGCCGAATTCATGCGCTCGGGCGATGCCGTGCGCGAGGCCGAGCGCAAGACGGCGGAAGCAGAAAAGGCATTGGCCGCGGTGCGCGAGGTACAGGCGGCTGAGCGCGAGCAGCTCGCTGGGCGCCGCGAGACGATCCTGGCGGAGCTCGAGCGGGCGCAAGGACTGCGTGGCCAGGCTGCGCAGGCGGTGAACGGCTCGCTCTTGGTGCGTTACGAGCGCATTCGACGCGGCAAGGCACCGCTGGCGCTGTACGCGCTGCACGGCGACGCGTGCGGGCACTGCTTCACGGCGGTGCCGACGCAGCGGCGCGTGCTGATCCAGCGCGGCGCTTCGATCGAAGGGTGCGAGGCTTGCGGCGTGCTCCTGTACGGCGCGGAATGATCGTCCCTCGCTGGTCGGTTTCGCGACAGCCGGATCCGGCCACGGTCGATGCGCTCGCCGCGGCGCTCTCGCTCCCCAGGACACTCGCGGCATTGCTGGTGCAACGCGGATACGATTCCGCGAGCGATGCGCGCGCGTTTCTGCGGCCCACCCTGGAGGGACTCTCCGACCCGCTGGAATGGACCGACATGCGCGCGGCGGTGGAAGTCATCGCGGCCGCGGTACGGCGCGGCGATCCGATCCTGGTCCACGGAGACTATGACGTGGATGGTCAGTGCGGCGCGGCCTTGCTCACCCGGATCTTGCGCGCCGCCGGGGCGGCCGCGCACGCGTTCGTGCCGCACCGGGTGCGCGACGGCTACGATTTTGGGGCGGCGGGCCTGGTGCGTGCCCAGCAGGTCGGGGCCCGGTTGATCATCACGTGCGACTGCGGCATCACGGCGCTCGAGCCGGTGCGGGCTGCGCGCGCGGCCGGGATCGACGTCATCGTCACTGACCACCACCTGCCGGGTGCCACGCTACCGCCCGCCACGGCCGTGCTGGACCCACGCCGTCCCGGCTGCCCCTCACCTGACAAGAACCTGTGTGGCGCCGGCGTGGCGTTCAAGCTCGCCCAGGCGATGGCGCCGGCGCTCGGCCTCCCCGCGCACCTACCGTGGCATTTTCTCGATTACGTCGCCCTCGCCACCGTTGCCGATGTCGTGCCACTCACCGGTGAGAACCGCATCTTGGTGCGCCACGGTCTCAAGTTGCTCGCCGCGAGCCGCTGGGCCGGGCTGGCCGCCCTCGTGGAAGCGGCCGGGCTTTCGGGGAAGCCGCTACGCGCCGGGCATGTGGGCTTCATCCTCGCGCCGCGGCTCAATGCCGCGGGTCGGATCGGCGATGCTAACGACGGCCTCAGCCTGTTGCTCACCGATGATTCCACCGAGGCCGCGCGGCTGGCCAGAGAGTTGGAGACCCTCAATGCGCGCCGCCAGGAGCTGGACCAGCGCATCCTCGCGGATGCCGAGACGCGACTCGCCGGCACCCTGGGCCCCGACGATCGGGCCATCGTGCTCGCGGCCGACGATTGGCACCCCGGCGTGATTGGCATCGTGGCGAGCCGGTTGGTGGAGCGCTACGGGCGTCCCACCTTTCTCATCGCCTGGGAAGGAGAAACGGGGAGAGGTTCGGGTCGCAGCATCCCGAGGTTCGATCTCCACGCCGCGTTGCAGCGGGTCGGACACTGCCTCGAGAAATTCGGTGGCCACACCATGGCCGCCGGGCTCACCGTGCGCCGGGACCGCTTCGAGGAATTCCGTGTTGCGTTTGCGGCCGTCGCGGGCGAGCTTCTTCGCCCCGAAGACCTGGTGCCCGCGCAGCGGATCGATCTCGAGCTGCCGCTCGCCAAACTGAGCGAGGATCTGGAGCGGCTCATTCGCCACCTCGAGCCCTGCGGCATGGGGAATCCCGCCCCGGTGTTCGGGGTTCGACGAGCCCGCGCCGTTGGCGCTCGTCGCGTGGGAACGAACCACTTGCGGTTCATGCTGGATGACGGTTCTGGCGTGCTCCCCGCGATCGGCTTCCAGGTGGCCGACGCGGTGCCCGACGCCTGGCTCACGCAGCCGCTCGATGTGGCGTTTCGCCTCGAGCGGGACGAGTGGCAGGGGCGCTCGACGTTGCAGGCGCGCGTCGCCACCATAGCCCCGAGCGGAGGGGTGGAAGCAGCGTGATCACGATCATCGCTGGCGAGTTCAAGAACCGGCGGCTCAAGACCCCCCCGGGCGACAAGGTGCGGCCCACCGCCAGCCGGGTGCGCGAGGCGTGGTTCAGCATCCTGCAGCGCTCGCTGCGCGGTGCGTGCGTGCTGGATCTGTACGCCGGCTCCGGCGCGCTCGGGCTCGAGGCGCTGTCGCGCGGCGCCGCGAGCGCCGACTTCGTCGAAGTGCATCGCAACGCCCTCGCGGCGCTCAAGGCCAACCTCAAGTCGCTCAAGGTCGAAGGCCGCGCCACCATCCACCGGGTCGACGCGCTCAAGTTCGCCGAACATCTGCACCCCGGGCAGTTCGACGTCGCGTTTGCCGATCCGCCCTATGCCAATGCGAACGACCAGACGGCCCGGCTCGTGGCGATGTTCCGTCTGGTGCCGTTCGCGCGGGTTTTTTCGATCGAGCACTCGGCTGAGGCCCCGATCCCGGGCGACGACACGCGTCGCTACGGAGACACGGCTATCACGTTCATCTACGCTCCATGAGTGCCGCGCGCGAGGGCCCGCCCCCGGTGCGGATCGCGGTCTATCCCGGGTCCTTCGACCCTGTCACCAGGGGTCACGAGGACCTGATCCGACGCTCCTTGGCGTTCGTGGATCGCGTCGTCGTGGCCGTGGCGGTGAACGTCGCCAAGCAACCACTGTTTACGCTCGAGGAGCGAGTCGGCATGATTCGCGAGACGGTCCGCCTCCCCGGCGTGGACGTGCAATCGTTCGAGGGGCTGCTGGTGGAATTCGCCCGGCGGATCGGTGCCTCGGTGATCGTGCGCGGCCTGCGCGCGGTCAGCGATTTCGAATACGAGTTTCAGATGGCGCTCATGAACCGCAACCTCGACCCGAAACTCGAGACGGTGTTCTTGGTGCCGGCGTTCGATCTCACCTACCTGAGCTCCAGCCTGGTGCGCGAGGTGGCCCGCTTCGGCGGCGACGTGTCGCAGCTCGTGCATCCCGCTGTCCAGCAGGCGCTCAAGCGCAAATTCGCTCGGTGAGTTTTCGGGACCGCGTCACCGAGCGGGCGCGGCGCGCGAACCGGCGAATCGTGCTTCCCGAGGGTGACGACCCCCGCGTGCGGGAGGCCGCGCAGCGGATTGGTGCGCTCGGCACCGGGATCGTGGAGCTGCTGGATCCCGCCGCCCCACATCCCCAGCGCGCGCAATGCACCGCCCACCTGCGCCGCCGCCGTCCTGACAAGTTCCCAAGCGACGCCGCCGCCGCGGCCGGGCTCGCCCACCCACTCACGCTCGGGGCCTGTCTCGTCGGCATCGGCGCGGCGGACGTGATGGTGGGTGGGGCGGCGTATCCGACCGGGGACGTGATTCGCGCGGCGGTCTGGGCGGTTGGGCTGGCACCGGGCATCGAGACGGTGAGCAGCGCGTTCTACATGGTCCGCGAGGAGCGGGTGCTCACATTCACTGATTGCGCGGTGGTGCCACAACCGACCGCCGAGCAACTGGCGCACATCGCGCTCGCGGCCGCCCGAGACCGGCGCCGCATCGTGGGCGATGCTCCTGCGGTCGCGTTTCTTTCCTACAGCACCAAAGGCAGCGCCGCCGGCCCTCTGGTGGACCTTGTGTGCGAAGCGGTGGAGCGTTTCCGTCGCCTGGCGCCCGACATTCCCTGTGACGGCGAGCTGCAGGGCGACGCGGCGTTGGTAGCGGACGTCGCGCGTCGCAAGGCTCCAGGGTCGTCGGTTGCCGGGCACGCGAACGTGCTCGTGTTCCCTGACCTTAACAGCGGCAACATCGCCTACAAACTGGTTCAGCGGCTGGGGGAGTGGGATGCCATCGGCCCGATTCTGCAGGGGCTGGCCCGGCCGATCGCCGACCTGTCGCGCGGCGCCACCGTGGACGATATTGTGGACGCGGCGGCGGTTGCCACATTGCAAGCGGAGGTTTGAGGATGGGCTTTTCGTTGACGAAGGATCCGCGGGGCGTGGTGGTCGTCGGCGTCGACGGGCAGCTGATCGTCGGCAACCGCCAGGACCTCAAACAAAAGGTGCTCGACGCCCTGGAGGGTGGCACCCGGCGCTTCGTGATCGATTTCACGAAGACCGGGTACATCGATTCCTCAGGCCTCGGTGTCCTCGTATCGCTTTCCAAGAAGGTGCGCGAACAAGGAGGAGAGCTCCGACTCGCGGGACTCAACGAGGATCTGCAGACGTTGTTCGAGCTCACCAAGCTGGATACCCTGTTTGCGATCACCAAGACCCCGGCGGAGGCGCTCGCCGCCTTCTAACGCTGTGACCGATTCGCTGCACCTTGTCGTCCGCCGACCTGCGCGTGTGGGAGGCGAGGTTCGGGTGTCGCTGGCCGTGCCGAGCGATCTCGCGCTCGTCGGCGACGCGGTCGAGCTGGTGACGCGCCATTGCGACGTCGGGGTACTGTCGCCGCGGCGGCTGGAGTTCAACCTGCGCACGGCCCTCGCCGAGGCGCTCGCGAACGCGATCCGATACGGCAACCAACAGGATCGCACCAAGCTGGTGCGCGTGGAGATCGAGTGCGGCAGTGATGCAGTGCGCATCGTCGTGGCCGACGACGGCGCCGGCTTCGACCCGACCGAGGTCCCGGATCCCACGACACCTGAGAACGTGGCACGCGAGGACGGGCGCGGGTTGTTCGTCCTGCGCCATCTGGTGGATCAGATCGAATTCAACAAACAGGGGAACTCGGTGTGTCTCGTCTTGCGGGCGGGCTGACCAAGCTCGAGCGCCTCGTGCCAGTGCTCGAGCGGCTGGCGGGCGTCCCGCTGCGCGTGTGGCGCGTGGACGGCGAGACGGTGCGCTTACTCGGCGGGTCGGCGGTCCCTTGGACGCCGCCGCTCACCGTCGCCACGGCGGGGGCGGGTCAGCGGCTTACGACGGCCGCCGGGGAGGCGTGGTTCGAGCCCGTGCGGGGTGGAGCGTCCGGCCTGTGGCTCGAGATCAGCGACGGCGATCGGGCCGGCGCCGTGGGCGCCCAGCTCACCGAGGCGGTCGGGTGCCTCGTCGAAGCGGAACGCGAAGCGGCGCAGGTGGCGGCCGAGCTCTCGGACCGCTACGAAGAGATCGACCTGGTCTATACGATCAGCGAAATCCTCGGACACACGATCCGGCTCGACGAGGCGGCGCGCCGCATTCTGCAGGAAGTGGCTACGGTGGTGGGCGCGCGCCGCGCCAGCTTGTTCGTGATTGACGAAGACCGGCGCGTGCTGCGCCTCGTCGCCTCCAAAGGGATGCCCCATCCGGACGCCGAACCCATCGAGCTCGATGATCCTGACTCGGTCACGGCGCGGGCATTCCAGGAGATGCGTATCCAGAGCAGTGACGCCGCGGACGTGGCCGCCGCCGCCGAGCGAGGTGCCGGGCGCAACTACCGCGGCCGCGCCTACCTGTCGGTGCCCGTGATGTACGGGGCACCCGGAGATCAGTCCCGGCCGATCGGGGTGATCAACCTGACCGACCGTACCGGCGTCGACAACTTCTCGGCCGGAGATCGCAAGCTCGTCGTCGCGATTGCCAACCAGGTCGGCGCCGCCATCGAAAACGCCCGCCTCGTCACCAAGGACCTGAGCCAGCAGCGCGTGCGCCGCGAGCTCGAGCTGGCGCACGACCTGCAGCTCAAGCTGCTGCCCTCGCCCGCGGTGCTGGGCGCCAAGGCGGACCTGGCGGCTCGCTGTCTTCCGGCGGATTCCGTGGGCGGCGATTTCTACAACCTCCTGCGGTTGCCCGGCGATCGGGTGGGCATCATGATCGGCGACGTGTCGAGCCACGGGTTTGGGGCCGCCCTCATCATGGCGCTCGCGATGGCCGCCTCGGGCATTCATGCCGAATCGGTGGACACGCCGGGGCAGGTGCTGGCCGAGCTCGAGGAATCGCTCGCCGATGAGCTGGCCCGGACCGAGATGTATATGTCCTTGTTCTACGTCGTGATCGATCCGGCGGCGGGGAGCTGCGCGTTTGCCAACGCCGGTCACCCGCACGCCTTCGTGGTGCGCGGCAAGTCGGGAGAAGTGCAGCGCCTCGAAGCCACGCGGACCCCACTCGGGCTGGGGCCCCGTCCCGGTCCCTCCGACCGCGTCGAGGCCTGGCGGCGACGCGAGGATGTTCTCTGTCTGTTCACCGACGGCATCGCCGATGCGACGCGGGATTCGGGCGAGCGCTACGGTGAGGATCGGGTGCTCGGTCACGCGCGCGCGTTGCGCACCCGTCCCGCCCAGGAAATCCTCGAGGCGATCTTCGCCGACCTCGCGGCCTTCACCGGCGGCACGCCCCCCTCGGACGACCGGACACTCCTGATCGCGAAGGTCTGACGGCGTGGCCGGGGCTCCGCGGGCGCGACCCGGCCGATTGCTGGGGCAGCATTTCCTTGCCGACGAGAACATCCTGCGTCGCATCGTCGATGCCCTCGAGCCGACCACGGACGACGTCGTGCTCGAGATTGGGCCGGGGCAGGGGACGCTCACACGCGAGTTGCTCCGTCGCGGCGTTCAGGTTATCGCGATTGAAAAAGATCCGCGGCTGGCGGAGCAATTGCGGCTCGGGGATGTCGGATTGCGGGGCACGCAAATCGTCCACGGTGACGCGCTCCGCCTCGATTGGCATGCATTGATACCGCAACCCTCGATCCGCCTTCCGCCATGGAAAGTGATCGGCAACATCCCGTATTACATCACGACTCCGCTGATCGACAAAGCGCTCACCCCGCCGCTCCCGGAGCGCGTGGTGTTCCTGGTACAGGAGGAGGTGGCAGATCGGATCGTCGCACCGCCGGGCTCGAAGACCTACGGCGCACTGTCGGTCGGCGTCCAAGTCGTCGCGCGTGCTGAAAAACTGTTCACGATCAAGCCGGGCTCGTTTCGCCCTCCGCCAAAGGTGCACAGCGCCCTGGTGCGCCTCCGCCCGCTGCTCGAACCACTAGTCGACCAGGCGGACATTCCCCGATTGCGCCAGTTCGTGGCCGCCTGCTTCGGACTGCGCCGCAAACAGCTGCGCAACGTGCTGCGGACGGTCACCGGGCGTTCGGTGGCGATCGTCGCCGCGGGGCTCGTGGCGCTCGGGTTGGACCCGCAGGCACGTCCCGAAGCGCTTCCCCCGGAGGATTTCGTCCGCCTGTTGCGGTGGGTGTGACTGCCGGTGGGGTGAGGCTTGCGTCAGACGGGGCGATTGTGAAATAATTCACAATATGCGGAAGATCTCCGACTCCACCGTCCGCCGCCTCGCGCTGTACCTCCGTTTCCTCGAGCAGTCTGCCGCCCAGGGCCTTACTACGATCAGCTCCGCGGATCTCGCGCACCGCGGTGGGACGACGTCGGCGCAGGTGCGCAAGGACCTGTCGTTCTTCGGATCATTCGGGAAGCGGGGGTTGGGGTATTCGGTGCCGGAGCTGGCTGGCCGTATCCGGGACATCCTGGGGCTCAAGCGGAGCCATCGCGTGGTCCTGGTGGGCGCGGGAAAAATGGGCGGCGCCCTGTTGCATTACCGCGGTTTCCGGCAACACGGTTTCGACTTCGCGGCGATTTACGACCGCGATCCGAAGAAAATCGGCTCGCATTGGAACGGGCTCGTCGTGCGGGACATCCGGCACCTAGAAACCGATCTCAAACGCGAACCGACCGATATCGCGATCGTCGTCACGCCGGCCGAGGCGGCGCAGGATGTCGCCGATCGACTGGTCCGCGCCGGGGTCAAGGCGATCCTCAACTTCGCGCCGGTCCAGCTCGTCGTGCCGCTCGACGTCACCGTGCAGAGCGTCAACATGGCGCTCGAGCTGGAAACGCTGAGCTTCGCGCTGGCCAATCGTTAATCGCTCATCTCGCTGAGCGCATACATCCAACAGTAGGGGGCGCCGGTACTTAGCCGGCGGCGGTTCGGCTCGTTAGATTACCGTCCCCATGCCCCGCGTCCACGTTACGAGCGAGATCGGCCCCCTCCGGTCGGTGCTCGTCCACACTCCCGGGAACGAGCTGGTCGCCGTGACCCCCGGCAACCGGGAGGACTATCTCTACGACGACATCATCGACCTCGAGATGGCCCAGCGCGAGCATCGCCGCTTCGTCGCCGTGCTGGAGCGCTTCGCCGAGGTGCACGAGATCCGCGATCTGCTGACCGAGATCGTGGCCCGCGCAGACGTGCGCGACTTCCTGGTGACCCGCGCCCTCGAGGTAGTCCCCTCGGACGCCCTCGCCAAACGACTGTCCGAGCTGTCGGCAGAGGAGCTGGTCGGCGCGATGATCGAAGGGACGCTCGAGGAAGCGGGCCCGATCGCCCGCGCCCTGAACGAGGTGGGCTACGCGCTTCCACCGCTGCCCAATCTGTTTTTCACGCGCGATGTGGGGATTGTGGTGGGGGAGCACGCCATCATCGGCTCGATGCGCTACGGCGTACGCTGGACTGAGGAGATGTTGGTCAAGGCGCTGTTCCGCTATCACCCGACGCTGGAGAACTCCGGGATCCTCTACGACGGCTCGGAGGAACGGCGCAACACCTACACGCTCGAGGGCGGGGACGTGCACCCGTTGCGCCCCGATCTGTTAGTGCTCGGGTTCAGCGAACGTTCCAGTCCCGCGGCGCTGGACCAGCTGTGCGAGCTCGCCTTCGAGAAATGCGGTGTCACGGACGTGGTGATCGTCGTGCTGCCCACGGAACGGACCGCCATTCATCTCGACATGATCTTCACGCAGATCGATCGTGAGACGTGTGTCGTGTATCCGCCGTTCTTCGTGGGGCCGGAGCGACTGGCCGTGCTGCATCGGCGCAAACGCTCCAAAGGCGTCAAGGAGATTCCCAATTTCTTCGCCGCGATGCAGGCGGTGGACTTGCCGCTCGAACCGGTGTTCTGCGGTGCGAACGAGCGGCCGGTGCAGGAGCGCGAGCAATGGTCCTCGGCGTGCAATTTCTTCACGGTGCGTCCCGGTGTGGGGATCACCTACGCCCGGAATGAGGCGACGTTGCGGGAGCTCGAGCAGGCCGGCTACCGCATCGTCACGGCGGTGAACCTCCTGACGGGCGAGGAATGGCTCGAAGACGGGGACCGCGGCGTCATCACGATTGAAGGGAGCGAGCTGGTGCGAGGGGGTGGGGGACCTCGCTGCATGACGCTGCCATTGCGGCGCGACGATCTCTGACGCGTGGCTCACACGAGCTTCCCCGTCGGCCGCCTGCGCTGCCACCTGCTCGAGGCGGGCATGCAACGGTTGGACGGCGGCGCGATGTTCGGCGTCGTCCCGCGTCCCCTGTGGGAGCGCCGCATCGCCCCCGATGCGCGGAACCGCATTCCGCTCGCGCTGCGCTGTCTCCTCATCGAGCACGACGATGGCCTGGTGCTCGTCGACACAGGGATCGGCAACAAGGACGACGCGAAATTCCGGGACATCTACGGCGTCGAGAATGCCGGGCGGGGCGGGCGGACTCTGCTCGAAGACGCGCTCGCCGACCTGGGCCACACGCCCGAGGATGTGCGGTGGGTCATCAATACCCACTTGCATTTTGACCATGCGGGCGGCGATACCGTTCGCAATCCAGCGGGCGAGGTGAGCCCGAGCTTCCCGCGTGCGCGCTATGTGGTGCAGCGCGGCGAGCTGGAGTTCGCGCGTCATCCCAACGAACGCACGGCGGCGAGCTACCTGGCCCCGAATTTCGCATCGATCGACTTCCAACTGCTCGACGGCGAGACGGAGGTGTTGCCGGGGATCCGCTGCCTTCCCACTCCCGGGCACGTCCCGTTCCATCAATCGGTGCTCGTCGAGAACGGAGGCGAGTGCGCCTGCTTTCTCGCCGACCTCGTGCCGACGACGGCGCACCTGCCGCTCGTTTGGATCATGGGCTACGACCTCGAGCCACTCGTCACACTGGAAACACGGCGACACGTGTACGGCCGCGCGGAGGCGGAAGGGTGGCGGCTCTGCTTCGAGCACGATCCCGTGGTGACGTCCGGCCGCTTGGGGCGTGACGGCAAGGGGTTCGGCCTTGTGGACCCTGTTTCAAGGGGATAGCTTCTAGCCCGAGCAACAGGGCAAGCGGGCGCCGACGGCGCCCCACCTCCAGGCCTCTTCGCTGTGTGCGGGGAGAGCTCCAGGGTTCGAGACGGCGCTTTCAGCCGTCAGCCGTCCAGCCAGCAGCGTTGCGAGCTGCCGGCTACAGGCTGATGGCTGATGGCGGACGCGGCGGACTCCGGAATGACTGGAGTCCGCGTTTTGCTTCGGTACAGGAGGCGTGCACCTGGCAATCGAGAGCAGCAGTAACAACAAGCAGCCTCGCACTCGGATCAACCGGCAAATTCGCATCAGCCCCGTACGGGTGATCGCCGATGACGGCCAGCAGCTCGGCGTGCTGTCGATCGACGAGGCCATTGCGGCGGCACAGGAGCGCGGGCTCGACCTGGTGGAAGTCGCACCGTTGGCCCGTCCCCCCGTGGTCAAGATCATGGACTACGGGAAATTCAAGTTCGAGCAGGCCAAAGCCGCCCGGGCCGCCAAGAAGAAGCAGCACGTGATTCACCTGAAGGAAGTAAAGGTCCGTCCCGGCATTGAAAAGCACGACTTCGAGTTCAAGAGCCGGCACGCCCGCGAGTTCCTGCTGGAAGGCAACAAGGTCAAGGTGACCATGATGTTTCGCGGGCGGCAGATCGCCCATGTGGACGTCGGCAAAGCGGTGCTGGACCGTTTCTTCGGCACCGTGCAGGATATCGGCAAGATCGAGCAGGATCCCAAGCTCGAGGGCCGCAACATGGTGATGGTCCTCGGACCCAAGTAACGCGCATTAAGGGGAGTTGCAATGCCAAAGCAGAAAACCAAGCGCGCCGCCATGAAGCGCTTCAAGCGGACCGGTACCGGAAAGCTGAAGCGGTGGCACGCCAATCACAGCCACATCCTGACCAAGAAGACCCGCAAGCGGAAGAACCGGCTCAAGAAGGCGACCCTCGTGTCGTCGGCCGATTTCCCGCGGGTGAACCGCCTGCTCCAGGCGTAAGGAAGACACCATGCCTCGCGTCAAGAGCAACGTCGCGCATCACGCGCGCAAGAAGAAGATCATGCGGGCCGCCAAGGGCGCCCGCGGTGCCCGCAGCAAGCTGTACCGGCCCGCCAAGGAGACCGTCGAGCGGGGCATGCAGTACGCCTACCGCGACCGGCGCAAGA
>CAZQWQ010000026.1:0-3946 GCA_964596925.1 uncultured Gemmatimonadaceae bacterium
GTCGGCAAGTCGATGGAACCCGCGATTCCGGACGGTGCGTACTGCCTCTTCCGCGCGCCGGTCGAGGGTACGCGCCAAGGCAAGACGGTACTCGTCCAGCTCCGGGACACCACCGATCCCGAGACGAGCCAGCGTTACACCGTCAAGCGCTATGAAAGCGAGAAGGCGAGCGAGGGAGATTCGTGGCGCCACACGAAGATCACGCTGAAACCCCTCAATCCTGCCTTCGAGGCGATCGTCCTCACCGGCGCGGACGAACAGCAGCTTCGGGTCGTGGCCGAGCTGGTTGAGGTGATGACCGACGAAACATGACGGGGATGCGAACGAGAAGCACCGTTCCAGCAGGGACGCCGAACAACAGCATGCAGCTGACGGCGCTGCGCGCCGCAGCTGATGCTGGGCGTTAGACGGCAGAACCAAGAGCGTGACATTCATCGACCGGTTTATCGAGATTCGACCCTTCGCGTACCACGTCACACAGCGACCAAACCTCCGTCGCCTGGCGCGTACGCGGCAACTGCATTCTGCCGCTGACTTGATAAGGCGCTCGGGCGAGCTGTGTCTCCTGCGAGCTCGTCGCGCAAATCCTCGCCCTATCAACGTCGACGGCCAAGTGGTTGTGCTTCAGGATCAAGGGCCTTTGCTCTTCGCGAATGCGCAGCTCGATGCGGAATGGACTGAAGGCGACTTCGTTGAGTTCTTGAACGAGCATGTGTTCTTCTGGCCCGGCATCCAGTCCGGGCCGATCAAGTACGGCGAACGTCTCTTGAGTCACTACGAGCAACAAGGCCCAGCGGTCATTCGAGTGCGTACCGCGTCGTTACTCGCCGAGAATCATCAACTCAATCCTCTGTTCTGCGCGTTCAATTCGGGTGCGCCGCGGATGCAGGGCGGTCGGCGCGTCCGGCGTGGTCGCGATCTGTTCCTTCCGGCCGAGACGTTTTCGCGCCCTCCAAGCGGCGCGGTCGAGCTCGCTTTTCGTGGCACCGTGGCACTCCCGAGCAATAGCGAGTTCGCCGACCCGACGGGCCGCTGGGCCCCTATCGAGGCTGCCGTCTAACAAGGCGCTGCACCTGACGCGGCCCAGCGTCGAGCCACCGTGGCGTGGTGCCGTCTGGCGTCGTAGCGTCGTGCTTCGGTGGGCGTCCGGCGGCCGCTGGGCCGCGCAGGTGAGCGCCGATCCGTTGGGCGGCAGACTACGCATGCTGTCTTCGGCTTCATCGGAGCGTTCATTGCGCTCTCCGTGGGTTGGAGTCGAGTGAATCCCTGAATGGAATACACAACCGATTACCTGCTGGAATCGTTCCCTCGGGCTGCGCGCCACCTCGCCACAGGAGAAGGCGACGCTCGTAAACGGGTCTGGACGGCATATCTTGCGATTCATCATTTCTCGCCGGAACGCTTGCCCGATTACCTACGAGACGATTTTCGTTGGGTGTTGGATCAGCTCACGAAGCGCGATCCGCAGCGATCGACCGTGATTCGCCACGGCATGTTGTCTGAAGAGGGAAAGATCGAAGCGAATCTGCGTACGATGACCAACAAGACCGCTGCGAGGATCGCGGATCGAATCTACACGATGTACCAGAAGATTTTGACCAGAGCCTACGAACCAGGCCCTGGCAACTTCCGCACGCTGCCGCATCTCGGATAGGATCATGCGATCCTTCTACGGTTCCGCCGGACTCCCGGTGCTCGATTCGCCGTGCGGCGACCGGTCGTGGCATAGGGGGAGCAATCTGTTGCGCGCTCGGCCCAAATTCGTGAGGGGTCTGTCGACATTGCTGGTGACGTTGCTCGGCGCTGCCTGTTGGAAAGAGTCTGCCCCCGAGTGCCTCGAAGCAACGAAGGTGGCGATTCCCGAGGCATTGGGCGCGCAAAATTGGTGCATCGCAAACGTCAAGAGGGACCGCGACGTAGCGCAGAATGAGATGGCGGTTCTCGATGAGTGCGCCAAGCGCCTCACGAACGGTGTGGCCCGGATTGACAGTGCCAAGGCAGCTTGCCGAGACGAAAGCGCCGCAACGCACGCGGAAATTGATGGCTTGAGGTGCCACATCGCCGACATGGTGCGAACCATGGAACTGATCAAGGGGATCAAGCTAGGCACGAACACGGAAATGGAGCTTTTCGCAGAGCTACTCCGTCAAACCGACGATTGCGGTGAGTCCGAGTAACTGTGGCGCGAGGTCGCAGCGCCGGACTGGCGGTCGATTCGCCGGCCGCCCGCCGGCTGTATCATTCCCTTCCACGGCGGCGCGCAGCTGAGCGCCATGTCCGTTGGGCGGCAGCGGCATTGCTGATTCGCGACGAGCGATCAACTCGATGAGCGAAGGGGCGGCGGCGCTTCTCGGTGCGCTGATCGGTGCCCTTGCGGGGCTCGCTGGCGGAGCTCTCGCTGCCCTCGCGTCACTCCGAGCCAGTCAAGTCACGGCCCGCGCACCTCTTGGCGGCTTCTTGCATGAGCTCAGCGTTCTACTTGTCAAGGCGCGCGCCGCGGTGGGCCAACCAGATGAGGATCGAGCGGTCGCCGACATGGAGCAGAAATGGAATCAGTTTGCGGTCCATCAGCGCATCATTTGTCCGAGCGACCAGATCGAGGAGCTCACCAACACCCTGCGATCCGAACTCAAACGCGCGGACATCTCGCTTGATGCTCGGCTCCACCTATCTGGGCAAGTGCTCGAGAAGCTGTCCCGCATGGTCGGCGCACATTCAAGCCACATGCTCCGTTGTTCTGCCTCTCGAACCGAACGACGCATCGTGTCGCAGTGGCTCGACTCAGAGCAGAGCAACCTACTCGGCGGAGAGGCTCGTTCACGGCTTCGGAGTCGGAGCGGCTGCCGCCCAACAAGGCGCTGCAGCTGACGCGCCGCCTCCCAGGGGCCTGCCAGGGTTACCAGCCGGCGGGCGGCCGGTTGGGTGGTAGGAGCGCCGGCCGCCCGCCGGAGTACCCTCGGGGTCCACGGGCGGCGCGCAGCTGAGCGCCGATCCGTTGGGCAGCGCCAAGTCCTCTGCTAGCGTCCGGTCGAACCCCCCGATCCTCATCGATCGGAAGGGGGTTCATCGTGAATAGATCCGGTATCGTCATCTCTTCGGCTTTCTCGATTTTCCTCGCGAGCGCACTATCTAAGCCGGCCCACTCCGACCTCATCGTCAACGGCAGCTTCGAAGCTCCTGGTTCAGCGTACGGTCCCTTCGGTATCGAAGCCGGCTCCACCTACTTTCCGGGCTGGATCGTCTCACGTGGCGACGTCGACTATGGTGGCCCTGGGAGCTGTGGCGATCGTCTTCACTGTCTCGACCTCGATGGCTACACGTTCGGCGGCGTTGCTCAGACGTTCTCGACCGATCCCGGCGTTCAGTACCACGTCTCGTTCCTGCTCTCTGGAAATCCGTCCCGCTACAGCGACAGTGAGCCAGTTGAGAAGTACCTCGGCGTGTCCGCTGCGGGTTCGAGTGGAACCTTCGTCTTTACCGTAGTACCTGGTGAGTGGCCCTTCCTCCGGTGGGTCTCCGAAGAATGGTTCTTCGGCGCGACGGCGTCTTCCACCACGATCGACTTCTACAGTCTCGACTCCTTTGAACTCGGCCACTCCGGCCTCTTCGGGCCCATGCTCGACGCGGTCGTCGTCGAGCCGGTGCCAGAGCCGTCGACAGCAGTTTTATTCGCACTCGGCTTGGTTGTTCTCGCACACGTCGCCAGACGCTGCCCAACAAGGCGCTGCAGCTGACGCGCCGCCGCCCCGGGGTCTGCGGGGTCCGGGGGCCGGCGGGCGGCCGGTTGGGTGGCAGGAGCGCCGGCCGCCCGCCGGAGTACCATCGTGGTTCACGGGCGGCGCGCAGCTGAGCGCCGATCCGTTAGGCAGCGGAGCGGAGTTCTACGATGTCCGGATCTTCAGCGCCTCGACTACTCCGAGCGTAGCTGCAGGCTGCGCCGGCGTTC
>CAZQWQ010000027.1:0-3099 GCA_964596925.1 uncultured Gemmatimonadaceae bacterium
GATCGCCCCCGGCTTGAGCTTGATCTGCTGGACCCCATCGTAGGTCCCGGTGGAATCCTTCAGGCTCCAGCCCTTGGGATCGTAGCTCTGCCAGAACCCGTTGGCGTCCACCTGGAGCGACGTGGCCAACGACGAAGATCCGCCCGAGGTGTCGTATACGCACACCGTATACGACGTCGCGTTCAACGGGTCTCCGAAGTCCAGCTGATCGGTCTGCTCTCCCTTCTGCCACTTCCACCGCAGCTGGTCCTTCGCATCGTCGACGTTGTCCTTGACCTGGAACCCTGAGCGCTCCGCCGTGAGACACGTCAGCACCGGTTCCTCGGCGTTGATGCAGCCGCTGCCGTCGTCGCAGGAATCCTGCGTGCACGGGTTCGCATCGTCGCACTCGGGTGGCACGCTGCCGACGCAACTGCCCGCCGCGCAGAGGTCGACGGTCGTGCATGCAAGCCCGTCGTCACACGGATCGGTGTTGTTGGGGTGCCCGCAAGCACCCGCACCGTCGCACTCGTCATCCGTGCACGCGTTGCCGTCGCTCGTGCAGCCGGTCCCTGCCGTCTCGTTGTTGATCAGACAGCTCCCTGCCGAGCACGTGTCCGGGTTGTCGCAATCGCTGTCGCCCGCCGAGCCGCACGTGTTCGTGTCGTCGTTCGGGTGGCCACACAACCCTGCCCCGTCGCATTCGTCGTCCGTGCACGCGTTGCCGTCACTCGTGCAGGCCGTCCCCGCCGGATCAGCACAGGTGTCCAGGACCTCGTCGCAGACGTCGTTGCACTCCGTGCCACCGACGCACGGGTCCCCTGCGTGAGTCGAACAGCGCAGCCCGCCGGCACCCGTGCCGCTGCACGCGTCGGCGCCGTTGCAGAAGGTCGCGTCACTGCACGAGCTGTTCGCGTCGAACAGAGAGCTGCTTGCCGTCCACGTCGGCCCATTCGTCAGCGTGCCCGTCGTGAAGGGTGCACCGACGGAGTCGGCCGTCGAGGTGCCGGTGCCCTCACCGAGACCCCAGCGTGCTACGAGTCCGGACCCTGAGGTGACCTCCTGGAACATGTCGGCCAGGATCTGAGCCCCGCTACGCGCTCCGCTCCAGATGCGGGCCTCGTCCATGACGCCCAGGAAGGCGCCAAGCCGGGTGCCGGTCGAGGTCAGCATCGCAGCCAGTCCAGCGTGCTGGATGCTGTCGGAGCGGGGTGTAAACGCGCCAACTACGAGCGTGTTTTCCAGGCTGCCGTCCAGGTACAGCCTCCAGGTCGTACCATCGTAGGTCGCCGCAGCGTGATGCCAGTTGTTGTTGGTGATTGCCGTCACACCCGAAACCGGATGATTCAAGCCAGTCGCGGTGTCCTCGAAGTCGGCGGCGATGACGTTCCCCGCCGTGTTGATGCCGAGAATGTAATTGGCGTCGAGGTTCGATCCGTCGGCTTCGGGGGCGCCTTTCGTCACCAGCGGGACCAAGGACGCGATTCCCCCCGTCCCGGTTGTGTTCCCCGTTCCAACGCCCTCACGCTTGAACCAGGTCTCGATCGTAAACGCGGCGAGCCCGAGCTCGGCCGCGTTCCCGAAGGTTACGTAGTCGTTCGTGCCGTCGAAGCGCAGCGTCGAGCTGGCGTTGCCGGCACACGGTGCGATGTCGAATAGCGCACCGGTAACCCAGCTGAAGTTGGCTCCCGTGATCGTACCGTTCTGGGCAACGCCGGCGGAGTCGCCGACCGTGGTGCCGGCGCCTTCGTTCAGACCCCAGCGTGCCACCAGTGATGCACTCGAGGGGTTCTGTACGTTCATCGTGGAACGAATGTCCGTAACCGAGCGTGCCGTGTTCCAGATCCGCGCCTCGTCAAGCGTGCCGTCGAAGAAGCCTGCCGCAGCCCCCGTCGAGGTCATACACGTGCCGAGACCCGCATGCTGAATGCTGTCCGAGCGCGGTGGCTGTCCGACGAAAAGCTGGGCCTCGAGCTCACCGTTCAAATACAATCGCCAGGTCGAGCCGTCATAGGTTGCCGCCGCGTGGTACCACGTACCGGTGACGATCGGCGTAACGCCGGAGATGGGGTGATTGAGCCCTGGGCTGGCGCCAGCTGCGCCCTCCTCGAAGTCAGCGGCAAGTACGTTGCCGTCGGTGTTGATGCCGAAGATGTAGTTCTCATCGACGTTGCTGCCATCCCCTTCCCCACGCCCCTTGGTGACCAGCGGGATCAGACTCGCGATGCCGCCTGTCCCCGTGCTGACCGCCACTCCGGTACCCTGGCGGACGAACCAGGTCTCGACCGTGAACGTTGCGAGCCCGAGCGCGGATGTGCTGCCGAACGTCACGTACGTGGTGGTGTTCGTCGGCCCGAGTCGAAGCGCATTGTTCTGCGCCAACGCAGCGTTCGGCAATGAAGAAACCAGCAGGCTCAACCCACCGGCCAGGTACATGCCACGAAGCGATCTGATCATGAGGCCCCCTTTGCTCAGGAGTCGGCTCTGCGCCCCTGATTGCTTACGCGATGATTCGGCTACGACGAACGATCAGCGTCGTCTCACTCGTTCCGTGACGCGTACCACCCTGCACGAGGCTGAGTCAATGGCAGAATCGCCACCACAACCGGCGCGGCTCAACGAGAGAGCCAGTGCCTCCCCCCCCCCTTCGGGGGCGTGCGACCCGCGTCCCACTGCGTGGTGCGATACCAAGACTCCGCCGACGGCGTAGCCGTGGCAGTCGATCGGCCTAGAACTCGTCCGGATACAGGACGCGGCCCCGGCTGGTGCGCGGCCAGTCGCTGAACAGCGCGTGGCGCCGATAAACCGCGCCGCTGCTTTTATGGAGCCTTCGCTTTGAACTGTTCCTGCGTGTTGAGCAGGTTGGTCGTGAACTCGGACGTCCAACACACCCCTTCCGAGTTCAATAGCTGCACCGTCACGCTCGGGTCCTGTGCGAAGAACGTCGAGGCGTCCACCGGCACCGGCGTGGCCAGATTGACCCCTCGCGCCTTGAGCTGGGCCTTGGATTTCCCGATCGCCCCCGGCTTGAGCTTGATCTGCTGGACCCCATCGTAGGTCCCGGTGGAATCCTTCAGGCTCCAGCCCTTGGGATCGTAGCTCTGCCAGAACCCGTTGGCG
>CAZQWQ010000028.1:0-242240 GCA_964596925.1 uncultured Gemmatimonadaceae bacterium
GGCGGTTCCATTCGTCTTCGGTCAATTGGGCAACCATCTCGCCGACACTCTCGCGTACCTGGAGGAGGATGTGGGCTACCGGTTGAAGAACAGCGGGAACGCCCTCGATGGGGCCACGCTGCCACCACTCTGTGCTCGCCATGGCTACTCGGTGTCCAAGGCTCCGGCCGATGCCGCGGCCTAACGGATCGCGCATAAGCTGCGGCCTGCGGCGGCCGCAGACAAGAAGACCCGATTCCCTCTCAAGCGGCCGCCGCGGGCCGACAGCTTCATGCGCTGGTTAGGCGGCATCAAGACACCCAGACGAGCACGACGGCAAAGACTCGCCACCCCGTAACGGTCTTTCGCAGTAGTACGAAACTGCCACTGCCACAGAGCTCCCCACAATGCCTCTGCACGAAGAGGAGGGCCTCGGTATGGCCGTGGTTAAAACCGATGCCAGACAGTTCATACAAACCGCTCGAACCAGGAAAGCGCTTGTAAAACTGGTCCCAGTAGGAACGCGGATTGCCCGGGGAAGCCTTGACCTGTTGCCCCGTCACAATCACGACGGTCTCCCTGGGCAAGAGCTGCTGAGGAAGCCGCCTTGGATGACGGTTGGCGGTAGTACAGCTTTTGAGTGTGGTTCTGTCGGCATGTCGCAGCGCTGGCCAGGGGAGGGTTTCTTGGTCCAACGGCGGAAACGACGTATTAGAGGAATCGACGAGGACAATTGTGTGCCCAGGGTCGGCGAGCGTATCGAGGGCGGCGGCGTAGACGTCAAGCTCGTCCGCAGGAGTGATGCGATTAGGTCCGGAGCAGGCTGCAGTGGCTCCTGCGAACACTAGACAGGTGACGATAGCGGTGGTCGGTCGCATAATAGGACGTGCAGATGCCGCCTAACGGAAATTAGACTGCATTTGAAAGCATCAAATCGTCTGGTAAAATCTATCCCGATTGCACAGGTCGCTCGGTAACGCGTTGAGAAGGCAGGTGACGTAGAACGCTGCAAGCGGCACTCCGCCTGAGAGTTAGGAGCATTAGCGGAGCGATGAGCGTGCGGAGAGACGCGCTTGGACGGGCTGCGTAAGATGTGAACCCCTGCCCCCGTAGGGAGACCTCCAACTGCAACCGCCACCGTCCTGTTAGAGGGTGTCGGCCGGACTCCGGACGCCCAGACCGCCACGGTTCAGGACGTGGGTGTAGATCATCGTGGTCCGCAGGTCGCGGTGGCCCAGTAGCTCCTGAACGGTTCGGATGTCGTAGCCAGACTCGAGAAGATGGGTGGCGAAGGAGTGGCGCAGGGTGTGACAGTGGGCCGGCTTGGCAATGCCGCTCGCGCGGACAGCCTTCCGAAACGCACGCTGGATGACGGTGGGATGGAGGTGCTGGCGATAATGACCCTCCCCGCGCGAAGCCGGGAATACCCACTGCCACCCCCACTCTCGGCCCGCCGATGGATACTTGGCCGCCAGTGCCCCAGGCAACTCCACTGACCCAGCCCCGGCTGCGAGCGCCCGGTCGTGCAGCTGACGGATCGCGTCAAGGTGAATGCGCAGCGCCGACGTGAGGCTGGCGGGAAGAACAGTGACCCGGTCTTTCCCACCCTTGCCTCCGCGCACGGCAATCTCGTTGAGTCCGAAATCGACGTCCTTGACCCGCAAGCCCAACGCCTCGAGCAGGCGCATGCCGGTGCCGTACAGGAGGCGCGCCGCGAGCTGCGGCACGCCGTGCATTTGGCCGAGGACGACCCGGACCTCATCGCGAGTGAGGACGACCGGCATGCGGCGCGGCTGCTTGGCCCGCACGAGGTCGGCGATCCACGCGACCTTGGTACGCAGGACTTCTCCGTAGAGAAACAGGAGAGCCGCCAGGGCCTGGTTCTGGGTGGACGCGCTGACTTGGTTCTGGATGGCCAGGCTGGCGAGAAACGCAGAAACCTCGCGGCTACCCATCTCGGCGGGGTGGCGCTTGCCGTGAAACCGGATGTAGCGCTCGATCCAGCGCGTGTACGCCTCCTCCGTCCGGCGACTGTAATGCCGCAGGCGCAGCGCTGCCCGTACCTGTCCCAGGAGCTTCACCCGGACACACTATGATGGAGGACGACAAACGGTGGGACCGAAATCGCGCGGGACTAGGCTGAATCGCCGCGCGTCACGGCGTGGCGGGCGAGTCGATCAAGTGCCCGCTTTCGAGATGGCTCGGCCGATAGCCGCGTTTGTAGATCCGGACGTGAAGAGTGACCGGAGTAGGAGATCGATGGATACGGACGGATCTCCCGCTTCCATTTTGGCTACCCGAGATTGGCTGGAACCGATTCGTTTCGCGAGCGCGGCCTGGGTGAGGTTTCTGGCCAAGCGCACGCGCTTTAGTGCTCTTGCCAATGAGACTCGAACATCAATCACGGCCGAGTCGGCTTCGGTGAGGCCAAGAAACTCTTTGGCGTCACTCACCTTCCACCCGGTCCGCTCAAGCCGTTCCCTTTTGTCTCTTCGCACTGCTCCCTCCGTGCATCGCTCACACAGCATCGTATCGTTTCAATCGGCTCTTACACATGTCGATGACCGTTTGAGGAGTCTTCCGCGTCTTCTTGCTAGACACCTCGAGGATCAGGATTGCATCGTCATCAATTCTAAGCACGATGCGCCAGGTGCTTCCCTTATCGTTGATCCTCAACTCGCGGCACCTCGGCCCGATCTGGAGCATCGGTCGCGAGTGAGGCATACCCAGACGCTCGCCCTGCTGCAGCATGCGAAGCAGAAACCCAGCCTCACGCCTGGCTGCGGTGGAGAATGGTGGTGTCTTGACCTCTCCATGCAGCCATACCAGCGGCCTAGTCTGGCCCGCCATAGAGAGAAGCTATGTCGCTTCTGACATATGTCAAGTCTGACATGGCCTATTCTTCTGGCTCATGACGGTGCGCACCTGCCCCAGACACTTCACCTAGACACACTATGGTAAAGAACGGCAACGGTGGGACCGAATTCGCGCGGGACCAAGCGAAAACGCTGCGGATCACGACGCGGCGGGCGACCGCCGAGCCGTCCGTTGCTCCGTTCCAGGTCTGGGAGATCAGGCCGCTCACAAATCGGGCAGGGGCGAAGATTTCGTACAGGAGGAACCTGTTTTGTAATCGCGTCACCTAGCTGCCAATCCTCCGCTCGTCCCGTGCCTTGCTGAGCAACCGCTCTGCAAAATCGAGCCGCTCCTGTGTTTCGGCGAGCTCTTCCTGGAGGCCCTGCATACCACGTTCGAGTGCCTCGAGCCGCGCCGTGACATCGGATGGGAGTGATTCTGAGCGAGTGGCGCGCAGCCGCGCGATCTTGATCGCCGCGAAAGCGATGATTGCTACCACTGCGATGAGCGGGGTAAGGTCCATGTGGCCTACTACGTTTAGAGACTCATGATTGGTTCCGATTCATGCAACAGCACCCACGACAGCACGGTAGACCGTCACTTCCGAGCCGTCCGCAGCTCCGCGAGCGCCATCGTTCCCACCGTCTCGGCCTGCCCGGTCACCAGCCGGCGGTGATAGTCGATCTGGCCGAGGTGATAGCCCAGGTGCGCCACCAGATGAACGAGCCACTCACCGGTGGTCACCGTGTGCCCGGCAATCCGCTCGGGGAACTCCGCCGCAAACGCCGCCTCGCTGACCTGGGCGAGCCCCCGCTCCACCGCGGCGATCGCCGCCTCAGTCTCCGCCACCAGCTCCGCCCGCGGCACGTCGCGCCGGCTGAACTCGGCGTCCCGATCGCGCTTGTATCCCGTTCCCCCCATCACCGTGCCGAAGAAGTGCTGCACGTTGCCGGCCAGGTGCAGCGCCAACGTACCGGCCGAATTGGCGATTCCGGGCGCCAGTCGCCATATGTCGCTTTCACTCGCGTATGCCTCGAGCTCGCGCCGCACGCCTCTGAGATCCCGCACGATCACCCCGGCGATCCATTCTGCTGACATTGGGTATTTCCTCGTTCCTGTTCAACTGTTCACCACTGTGCGCCTACGCGTCTGTGCGTCTGTCTATCCGTCTGTCCGTCTAGTCCCTAGGCTCTCGGATGGAATTGCTTGTGCACCGACCTCAAATACTCTCTATCAACGTGCGTGTAGAGTTGCGTCGTCGCCAAGTCCGCATGCCCCAACATCTCCTGCACCGCGCGCAGATCGGCTCCCCCCTCGAGCAGGTGCGTCGCGAACGTGTGGCGTAGCGTGTGCGGCGTAACACGTTTGCTGATGCCGGCCCGCTTCGCGGCCTGCGTGATGATCCCCCAGGCCCCGACGCGCGACAGCGGGGTGCCGCGCGCGTTGAGGAACAGCATGCCGCGCCCCTTGCCCCGGTCGAGCGTAGGGCGGGTCTCACGCGCGTACAACGCGACCGCCCCGAGTGCTCGGCGACCCACGGGTACGAGCCGCTGCTTCGCGCCCTTGCCGAACAGCCGGGCGACCCCTTCCTCGAACAAGATGTCCTGGAGTGTCAACCCGACCAGCTCGGAGACACGCGCCCCGGTCGCGTAGGCAAACTCCAGCAACGCGCGGTCCCGAGTGCCACGTGGATCCTCGGGGGTCGGGGCCGACAGCAGCCGGTCGGTCTCCGCCTGGGTAAGCACGGTGGGGAGCGTGCGCCAGCGCTTGGGCGATTCGATGCGCTCGCTCGGGTTGCGCGCCAGATACCCCTCGCCCACGAGAAACCGAAAATAGGTCCGCAGCGCCGAGATCTGGCGATGGATCGTGGCGGGCGCGAGGCCGAGGTCCTTCAGATCGTAGACGAACTCGCGCAGCTGCGCGGCGGTGACCTCGTCCGGTTTGGACACCCCCTTGCCCGCGGCGTGGATCACGAGACGCCGCACGTCGCGGACGTAGCTCTCCACGGTGTGGCGGCTGTTCCCCGCCTCGAGCGCCAGGTAGTCCCGGAACTGCTCCAGGCGAAAAGCGGGCGGGAGGCTCAGCGCTTCATGCGGCGGACGATCCATACCCCGAACACAATAAACAGCGCGGCCGCGAGAATCCCGAGGAGGATGTTGACCCGTGCCAGGGCGCGCGTCACCACCTCGAGGTTCGTGCCCAACGTGGACACGAGATACGTGAGCGTGCCGTAGTAGACCGCCGACGCCACAGCCAGCGGGAGAAGAAACCGGCCCACCGGGACCCGGGCTATTCCAGCGAACGGCGGCACTACCGCGCGCCACACGGGGAGCAGCCGGGAGACAAAAATGCCCCAGGTGCCGTGCTCGACGTAGGCCTCCGCGATGTGCGCCAGGGTCCGCTCGGACAAAAGCCGGCGACCGATGCGGCCCGCGAAGAACGCGCCACCGTAGCGGCGGCCCACCGCGTACACGAGCGCCGCGCTGCTCACGTTGCAGACCCACGTGACCGCGAACACCGTCCACACATCGAGCGTGCCGCGACCGGCGAGAAAGGCACCAAGTCCAATGGCGACGTCGGCGGGAGCGGGTGGGAAAATGTTCTCGAGGGCGGCAAAGACACCGATGATCGCGTACAGCGGTCCCTCCGGGAGGGATTCGAGGAACCGGATCAGCTCCGTCAGGTCCGCGCCTCCTCGACCAACACCACCGCGATCACCGCGATGCCCTCCCCACGGCCGATGAACCCCATCCCCTCGTTGGTCTTCGCCTTGACCGACACGTTGGAAATCCCACTGATGGCTGCCTCAGCGAGCCTCTCGCGCATCTCGTCCACGTAGGGCGCGAGCCGCGGTTGCTCGGCGATGACCGTGATATCGGCGTTGGTGAGCGAGTAGCCCATCTCAGCGGCCTTGAGGCTGGCACGGCGCAGCAGGTCGAGCGACTTCGCGTCTTTCCACTTGGGGTTGTTGGGCGGGAACATCTGGCCGATGTCGCCCAGCGCCGCGGCGCCGAGGATCGCATCGGTAAGCGCGTGCGCCACGGCGTCGGCGTCGGACCAGCCGTCGAGCCCGTGGGTGTGAGGAATCTCGACGCCGCCCAGAATCAGCGGGCGGCCGTCCACGAAGCGGTGCGAGTCGTAGCCCATGCCGACGCGCATCGTCATAGCCGCAGGATCCGAAGCGCCAGGTGCGCGGCGTTCAGCGCGTTGTCGATGCCCACCGTCGCCACCGGCACGCCAGGCGGGACCTGGACCGTCGCGAGCAACGCGTCGAGTCCGTTCAAGGGGCCCACCGCGAACGGCACTCCGATCACCGGCAGCTCGGTGAGCGAGGCCGCGAAACCCGGCAGCGCCGCCGACAGCCCCGCGCCACAGATCACCACCTTGCAGCCCCGCTCCTTCGCCCCCTTGACCAGCTCCGCGGTGCGTTCGGGGGCGCGATGCGCCGAGGAGGCGTGGAATTCGTAGCTCACGCCGGCCTTGGTAAGGACCTCGAAGGCCGGCTCGATGCGGGGCTTGTCGCTCTCGGAGCCGACGAGGATGAGAACATCAGGCATGGGCTATCGGCTTTCGGCCATCGGCTGTCGGCTAGGCTGCTTCCGGAAGCAATGAGTAATCTTGGCGCCGTTTTTTGGGCGTGTACCCTGCGTCGGCAATTAACCGTTGCATCTCGGCCAGCGTGGTGCGATTCGTGGTGCCCGCTGCGGAGACAACATTCTCCTCCATCATCAGGGAGCCGAAGTCGTTGGCCCCGAAGCGCAGCGCCACCTGCCCCACCTTCATGCCCATGGTCACCCACGACGCCTGGATGTTGGGCACGTTGTCGAGCACGATGCGCGCGATCGCCTGCGTGCGCAGATAGGTCACGGCGTCGGTCTTGCCGAGGTGCTCGAGCTCGGTGTGCTCGGGCTGCAGCGGCCAGCAGATGAACGCGGTGAACCCGCCACCCTTCGCCTGCACCTCTTTGACGCGGAACAGGTGCTCGATCCGGTCGGCGCTCGATTCGCCCAGGCCGTACATCATCGTGACGCTGGTGCGCAACCCGAGCCGGTGGGCGATCTCCATGACCTCGAGCCAGCGGTCGGCACCCGCTTTCTTCTTGGCCACCCGGTCGCGCACCTCCTGCACCAGGATCTCCCCGCCGCCGCCCGGGATCGAATCGAGCCCGGCGGCCATCAGCTCCCGCAGCACCTGCTCGATCGACATCCCGAAACGGCCGGCGAAGAAATCCACCTCGGACGGCGAGAAGGCGTGGATGTGGATCGGATGGTGGCGCTTGATGTAGCGCAGCAGATCGAGATACCACTCGAACGGGATGTAGGGGTTATGTCCCCCCTGCATCAGGATCTGCACGCCGCCCAGCGCCTTCAACTCCTCGATCTTGCGGCCAATTTCCTCGAAGCTCAGGAGATATCCCTCGAAGTGCTTGGGACGACGGTAGAACGCGCAGAACTTGCAGTCGGCGACGCAGACGTTGGTGTAGTTGATGTTGCGGTCGATGATGTAGCTGACGACGTTCTCTGGGTGCAGCCGCCAGCGCATCGCGTCGGCCAGCCGGCCCAGCTCGAGCAGCGGCGCCCGCTCGTACAGCGCGACGACGTCGCGGAACTCGGGCGCGGCGCGGTCGACCATCTCAGGCCACCTGAAGGAACTGCAACGACCCGTCGGGCACGATGCCCTCTGCCGCGAGACGGCGGAAGAAGTCGGTCAACCCGGCGAGATGTTTGTAGGTGAACGCGTAGTCGAGCCCGGCGAGATACTCACGGCAGGCGGCCGCGGGCACGCCGGTGGCGCTCGCGGCGTCCGCGGCCAGTTGGTCGAGATGCGCCAGGCCCCATGCGCGCGACGCGAGCAGGCTCTCGTGCGTCTGCCGCACCGCGAAGGGGTCCGCCGCGCGCCGGGCGGCCCACACCGCAAACACGAACGGCAGGCCGCGCCAGCGCTTCCATTCGAGGCCCAGATCCATCCGGTACTTGTACGTGCCGCTCGCCCCGAGCAAGAGCGCCGGATCACCGATCACGAGCACCGCCTCGTGCGGCAGACCC
This sequence comes from uncultured Gemmatimonadaceae bacterium, assembly GCA_964596925.1. Lineage (GTDB taxonomy): Bacteria > Gemmatimonadota > Gemmatimonadetes > Gemmatimonadales > GWC2-71-9 > DASTHG01. The sequence goes on from CAZQWQ010000028.1 coordinate 7,881, forward strand.
CGCAGCGTCTCGAGGTCGGCGCTCTCGGCGCGCGCCTGGGCGAAGCGGGGGCGGATGCGCCACACCTCGCGGCACAACAGCTCGAGCAGAGCGACCGACGTCCGCGACGAGGCGGTGAGCAGCACCGTTTGATCGGTCAGCTCCCAAATGGGGCGCTTGGAGAACAGCATCACGCTGCGCACCGGCCCGTCACAGGAGATCGCGAGATCGGGCAGCAGCACGAGATGCTTGGCGTGCCGCGCGTATTCCACCGCGCTGATCACCGACACGTCCAGCTCGCCCGCCACCAGGAGATCGTTCAACTCGGCGGGCGTCCCGGTCACGATCTCGGCGGGCACGGATACGAGGCCCCGATCGATCGCGCCGTAGATCGGATAGCAGTTGATGTAGGGGATACGGCCGAGTCTCATTCGGCGCCGTCCACGACGTTCGCCAACACCGGGAGCCGCAGCCGACCTTTCCCGTGAGCCTGCGCGCGATGCTCGATCTGGAACGTCGGTCCTTCGGGTCCCTCGGGCCGAGCCACACTTTGCCCGGGAACCCAGTCCTCGAACGTACGCACCGGCTGGTATAGCGAGTCGCGCTCCACGGGCGTCTTCCCCGCCCCGCGGATCAGGCCCACGATCTGGTCGTACGACAGCCACATCGGCGTCCCGGCACCGGCCTCGTGGTACACGCGCTCGAACACCACCGTCCCCTCGAGGTCGTCGCAGCCGAAGCTCAGGGCGACCTGGGAGATGAACGGCGTCACCATCGGCCAGTGCGTCTTCACGTGGGGAATGTTGTCGAGCACCAGCCGCCCGACCGCGACGTTCTTCAAGTCATCGAACCCGGTGGTGGCGGTGCCGGTGCGGCCCAGCGTCTCCCCCAGCTCGTTGTGGTCCGGATGGTAGGCCAGCGGAATGTAGGTGAGGAACCCGTTGGTCTCGTCCTGGAGCGCGCGCAGTTGCAGCAGATGATCGACCCGGTCCTCCATCGTTTCGACGTGCCCGTACAGCATCGTGCAGTTCGATGGGATGTCGAGTCCGTGGGCCTCGCGGTGCACGGCGAGCCACTCGTCGCCGGTGAGTTTGCGGTCGGCGATCGTCGCCCGCGCCGCAGGGCTGAATACCTCGGCGCCGCCGCCGGGCAGGCTCGTGACTCCGGCCTCGCGCATCGCGACCAGCACCTCGCGGGTCGAGAGTTTCTCGAGCTTCGCCAGGTGTGCCACCTCGACGGCCGTCAGCGCCTTGATATGGACTGAGGGGTGCCGGGCCTTCAGCCCGCGGAACATGTCGAGGTAGTAGTCGAGCCGCAGCTTGGGATGCAGGCCGCCGACGATGTGAAACTCGCGCGTCGGGTTGTCACGCGCGGCGTCCGCCTCGGCGAACACTTCATCGAGACTCCGGGTGTAGGCGCCGTCCTCCTGCGGCATGCGGGCGAACGAGCAGAACACGCAGGTGTTGCGCAGCACGCACACGTTGGTCGGGTTGATGTGCTGATTGGCCGCAAAGAAGACCCGGGGACCGTTGCGGCGCGTATTCGCCAGGTCGGCGAGCCGGCCGATCGTGAGCAGGTCGCTCGAGGCGAACAACGCCAGCGCGTCCGCGCGGTCGAGTCGCGTGCCGCGCTCGACCTTGGCCGAGACGGCCTGGAGCGTGGGATCCACGGCCCGGGCCGTCATGGGAGCAGGTCGGCAGTCGCGAGTGGCAGCGCGCGCGCCGTCACGGCGCGCGGCGTACGGCCAGCGTCACATTGTGCCCGCCGAAGCCGAACGAGTTGGAGAGCGCCACGTCGAAGCGGCGCTTCACGGCCTTGTTGGGCGCCGCATCGAGATCGCAGGCCGGGTCCGGGGTGATCTGGTTGATGGTCGGCGGAATCACGCCGTTGTGCACCGCGAGCGCACACACCGCGAACTCGAGCGCCCCCGCCGCGCCCAGCAGGTGACCGGTCATCGACTTGGTCGAGCCGAATACGAGCTTCCGCGCCTGATCGCCGAACACGCTCTTGACCGCCGCGGTCTCGGCCGCGTCGCCGTGCGGCGTCGAGGTGCCGTGCGCGTTGATGTACTCCACTTGCTCGGGGTGGATGCCGCCGTCGTCCATCGCGAGCCGCATCGCGCGCTGCGCGCCCTCGCCGTCGGGCGAGGGGGCCGTAATGTGGTAGGCATCGGCGGTCATGCCGTAGCCCACCATCTCGGCGTACACCTTGGCGCCACGCTTTTTGGCGTGGTCCCAGTCCTCGAGGATCACCGCGCCGGCGCCGTCCCCCATCACGAACCCGTCGCGGTCCTTGTCGAACGGGCGGCTCGCCGTCGCCGGATCGTCGTTGCGCTCGGACAGCGCCTTCATGTTGGCGAAGCTCGCGATCGCGAGGGGCGTGATCGCGGCCTCGGCGCCACCCGCGATCATCACGTCCGCCTCGTTGTGCTGGATCAGCCGGAACGCGTCTCCCACCGAATGCCCCGACGTGGCGCACGCGGACACGGTGCAGTAGTTCGGTCCCTTCGCGCCGTAGCGCATCGAGACGACCGCCGACGCGACGTTGGCCATGAACATCGGCACGAAGAACGGCGACACGCGCCCCGGCCCCTTCTCGAGGTAGGCGCGCATGTTCTCTTCGAACGTCGCGATCCCGCCCGTCCCGGTGCCGATGATCACTCCCACCCGCTGCAAATCGACCTGGCTCCAGCTCTTCTCCAGGCACGCATCGGTCACCGCCTGCACCGCCGCGCCCATGGCAAACTGGGCGAAGAGGTCGTAGCGGCGGATCTCCTTCTTGTCGAGGTAGAGGCCCGCGTCGAAGCCCTTCACCTCGCAGGCGAACTTGACCGTGAGCTGCGACGGGTCGAAGCGCGTGATTGGCCCGGCGCCGGAGCGCCCCGCGACCATCGCGTCCCACGTCGCCGCGACGGTGTTGCCCAACGGGGTGACGAGCCCGATGCCCGTGACGGCGACGCGTCGCTTCACAGAGTGCCGGCCCTCACTTCCCCATTTTGTCGTGCAAATACTTCATCGCGTCGCCGACGGTGCGCAGTTTCTCCGCTTCCTCGTCGGGGATGTCGATGTCGAACTCCTTCTCGAACGCCATCACCAGCTCGACGGTGTCGAGGCTGTCGGCGCCGAGATCCTCCATGAAGCTCGCCTCGGCCTTGAGCTTGTCGCGCTCGACCCCGAGCTCCTCGACGATGATGTCCTTTACCTTTTCCTCGAGCTGCTTCATGTCCATTGCCATGTTGATCCTCGCCTGGGAGGTTGAAAGGTTCGAGGTCACATCACCATCCCGCCGTCGACCACGAGCACCTGACCCGTAATGTAGCTCGCGAAGTCGGAGGCGAGAAAGAGCACCGCGCCGGCGACGTCCGCCGCCGTGCCGAGGCGCTCCAGCGGAATCGCCGCCTGCAGCGTCTGCTTGACGTCGTCGGACAGGTCCCGCGTCAGCTCGGTGTCGATGTAGCCTGGCGCCACGGCGTTGACCAGCACGTTGCGCGACGCCAACTCCTTAGCCACGGCCCGGGTGAACCCGATGAGCCCGGCCTTGGAGGCGGCGTAGTTGGCCTGCCCCTTGTTCCCGATCAGCCCGACGACGCTCGCGATGTTCACGATCCGGCCCCAACGCCGCTTGATCATGCCGCGGGCGGCGGCCTTGGTGAGCAGAAACGCGCCCTTCAAGTTCGTGTCGAGCACCGCGTCCCAATCGTCCTCGCCGATACGGAACAGCAGGTTGTCCTTTTTGGTTCCGGCGTTGTTCACGAGCACGTCCACCGGGCCCAGGTCGCGCTCCACCGCCTCGAGCGCGCTCGCGACCTCGGTCGCGACGGCGACATCGCAGCGGTAGCCCTTCGCCCCCGCGCCCAACGTCTCCGCGGCGGCCACCGCGTTCGCCGCATCGCGGCCGAAGATCGCGACCTTCGCCCCTGCGGCGTGCAGCGCGGCCGCGATCCCCTGGCCGATGCCGCGCGAGCCGCCCGTTACCACGGCGACGCGGCCGGTCAGGTCGATGGTCATTCGGCCTCCAGAAAATGCGTGACCTCGGCCGCGGTCCCGAGCGAGACGACGTTCGCGCCCGGCACGATGCGCCGCAGCAGACCCGCGAGCACTGCGCCCGGCCCGATCTCGATAAAGCGCGCGTCCTCCCCCGCCAGCTCCGCGGCGCACTGCATGCACTCCACCCAGCGCACCGGTGCCGTGAGCTGGTCCGAGAGCGTGCGGCGGGCCCGCGCGGCGTCTTTGACGACTTCGGCCGTCGCGTTGGCGATCACAGGGAAGGCGGGCTCCGTGAACTCCGCCTTGTCGAGTGCCAATCGCAGCGCGCTCGCCGCCGGGACCATCAGCGGCGAGTGGAACGCGCCGCTCACCTTGAGCGGCATCACGCGTTTTGCGCCGCGGGTCTTGCACAGCTCGCTCGCCTTGAGGACGGCCTCGGGATCGCCTGAGATGACGGTCTGATCGGGCGCGTTGATGTTCGCCGCCACCACGACGACGCCGGCCCGCGACGCCGTCGAGCACGCGTCCTCGACGTCGGCCGTGGGAAGTCCCAGCACCGCCGCCATCGTGCCGCGCCGCTCGGTGCCCGCCTTGTACATCAACTCGCCGCGCCGCCGTACCAGTCGCGCCGCCTCGACCGCCGACAAGGCGCGGGCGGTGACGTACGCAGAGTATTCGCCCAGCGAATGCCCCGCTCCGGCCACGACGCCCTCGACGCCGAAGTCGACTACGGCGAACACCGCCGCGCTGTGCGCCAGGATTGCGGGTTGGGCGTTGTGGGTGGCGAGGAGCTCGGCTTCGGGCCCATCGAACATGATGCGGGAGAGCGGCTCGCCCAGGGCCTCGTCGATCGCGGCGAAGGTGTCGCGTGCGGCGGGAAACCGCTCCGCCAAGTCCCGCCCCATCCCCACTCGCTGCGCGCCCTGGCCCGGGCAGAGCCACACGGTGGCCCTGGGTGCTACCACTTCACCACCATGCTGGCCCAGGTGAACCCGGCCCCGAACGCGACCAGCATCACCGTCATCCCCGGTTGCAGCCGTCCGGTGCGCACCGCTTCGTCCAGCGCGATCGCGATCGACGCCGCCGAGGTGTTGCCGTAGCGGTCCACGTTGACGTAGACCTTGTCCATCGGCATCCCGGCGTGCTTGGCGGTCGCCTCGATGATGCGGATGTTCGCCTGGTGGGGGATCATCAGATCGATGTCGCCGGCTTGCAACCCGGCGCGTTGCAGCGCCTGGTCGCAGGCATCGGCCATCGAGAGCACCGCCGCCTTGAACACCTCGCGGCCCGCCATCTGGATGTAGTAGCTGTGGTCCGTGAGCAACGCCTGATCGGGCGGGTGCAATGCACCGCCGCCGGGGCGGTACAACAGCTCGGCCAAGGTGCCGTCGGATTTCATGTAGGATGAGAGAACCCCGCGCTTGCCGTCACCCTTGCGCACGACGGTAGCGCCGGCGCCGTCACCGAACAGCACCGCCGTGGTGCGATCGGACCAGTCCATGATCTTGGTGAGCCGCTCCGCCGCCACCACCAGCACGCGCTCGGCCTGCTCGCTGACCACGAGAGACTCGGCGACGATCAGGGCGTACACGAAGCCGGCGCACGCCGCGCCCACGTCGAACGCGGCCGCATTCTTGGCGCCGAGTATCGCCTGGAGGTCGCACGCCGCAGAGGGCAGCAACCGGTCGGGCGACGCGGTGGCGTAGACAATGGCGTCCACGTCGAGTGGTCCCATGCCCAGCTCGCCGAGTACCTGCAGCGCGGCGGCCTTCCCCATGCAGGCGTTGGTCTCCTGCTCGTTCGCGATGCGCCGCTCCCGGATGCCGGTGCGCTCGCGGATCCACTGGTCCGACGTGTCGAGGATCTTGGAAAACTCGTCGTTGGTCATCACCCGGGCCGGTGAATACCGGCCGGTGCCCGCAAGCTCGGCGATGGGTCGTTTCACGCGATCGCCTCGCCCCGGGCGAACTCCGCGCCGATGTCCTGGCTCAGATGGCTCTCCACCGACTGGATCGCCACGCGGATCGCGTTCTTGATGGCGCCCGCCGGGGAGGAGCCGTGGCAGATGATCGACACACCCTGGACGCCCAGCAGCGGCGCGCCGCCGTAGGTGGACCAGTCGAGGATCTTGAGGACGTTCACCATCTCGGGGAGACGCAGAATATTGGGCGCCTCACGCTTGATGAACGAGACGAACACGCGGCCCGCGGACTCGTAGAACTTGAGCACCACGTTGCCGACGAAGCCGTCGCAGACGACCACGTCGAGCGGCTGGCCGCGAGCCTCGCCCTCGGGGACGTCGCGCCCTTCGACGTTGCCGGCATAGCGGAACCCGGACTGGGTCTTGAGCAGCTCGTGCGCCTCTTTCACCACCGCGTTTCCCTTCTCGTCTTCCTCCCCGATGTTGAGCAAGCCGACGGCGGGCTCGGCGCGGCCCAGCACATCGCGCGCGTACACGGCGCCCAGGTGCGCGAAGCCGACCAGCTCGCGGGCGTCGCAATCCACGTTGGCGCCCGCGTCGAGCAGCAGGACGGGGTCCTTCCCGGTGGGCAGCAGCGCGCCGATCGCCGCGCGCTGCACCCCGGGGTGGAGCCGCAGGATGAGGGTGCTCGCGGCCATCACGGCACCGGTGTTGCCGGCGGAGATGAACGCGTCGGACAGGTCTTTCTTCTGGAGACCGAGGCCGATGGCGATGGAGGACTTGGGCTTGCCCCGCAGCGCGGCGAGCGGCTTCTCGCCCATCCCCACAACCTCGGGCGCCTCCACGATCTGGAGCCGCGCGCGGTCGATGGTGGGGTGCCGCTTGAGCGCCGCCTCGATATCGGCGGTGCGTCCGACGAGCTGGATCAGAAACGTCGCCGGCAGCTCGCCCAAGGCCTGGGCCGCCCCCTCCACGTCCACTCGCGGGGCGTCGTCCCCGCCCATCGCGTCCAGCGCGATGCGGATCACTTCAGGCGTCCTCGACCTCGACGCGCTGCTCGCCAGCGTAATAGCCGCAGGTAGGACACACGTGATGCGGCCGCTTCTGATCGCCGCAGCGCGGGCACGGCTGCAGCGCCACCGGCGCCGCCTTGTAGTGGGTCCGCCGGGCGCGCTTTTTCCGCTTGGAGGTCCTACGCTTGGGTACCGCCATCGCCTATCGCCTCGTCACTCGCGGAGCTTCCCTTTGAGATCGGCCAGCGCCTGCCACCGGGGATCCGGTGCCGGCCCGCAGCCGCAGGGGCCCGCGTTCAGGTCCTTGCCACAGCGCGGGCAGAGCCCGCGACAGTCTTCGCGACACTCCACGTATCGCGGAACGGACAACACCAACTCCTCCCGCACGGCCGGCCGGAGATCCACCTCGATGGCGTGGGGCGGGAGCGGATACGAATCCGGATCCTCCAGGGCGTCGGGGTCCTGGGTGAACAACGCACCCACTTCCGCGGTGAGCGGCACCAGAACGGGAATCAGGCAGCGACGGCACTCTCCGGCCACGGCCGCCTGCAGCGTGCCATGCCAGTAGAATCGCCCCTCCCCCGTCGCCTGCAACCGCCCCCCCACGGTGACCGGGCCCGCCAGGGCGAGGCCCAACCCCTCGAACATCGGGTCGTCCGGCGCCACTTTGGCCTGCGTGTCGACGGGCCCCCGATCCAGGTCGCGCAGGTCGACTTGCAGCATGGCCAGCGAAGCTAAGCCCTTGTGCCACTTGCGTCAAGCGAACTTCTCTACAGGCCGGCGATCTCGCTCTCTGGGAAGAAAAACGCCACTTCGCGGGCCGCGTTTTCGGCAGAATCGGAGGCGTGGATCGCGTTCCGCTCCTTCGACTGCGCGTACAGCTTCCGGATCGTCCCGGCTTTCGCCTCGGCGGGATCGGTCGCGCCAATCACTTCCCGCAGCCGGGCGACGGCATCGTCGCGCTCGAGGGCGAGCGGGATGCATGTCCCCGAGGTCATGAAGGTCACGAGCGAGCGGAAGAACGGCCGCTCGCGGTGCACCGCATAGAACGCCTCGGCCTGCGGTTGCGACAGTCGCACCAGGCGCGCGGCCCGGATCCGGAACCCGTCCCGCTCGAGGTGGGCCAGCACATTCCCCGCGTTCGCCGCCTGGACGGCGTCCGGCTTGATGATCGCAAGCGTCAGCATCGTGCCCCTTTGGATGGCGATTGCACTCCCCGCTCCCGCAACAACGGCACCACATCCGCCGGCCGCTTCATCACCGAGATGCCGGCCCGCTCGAGCGCCTGCATCTTGTCGGCCGCGGTCCCGCCAGCGCCGGAGATGATCGCGCCCGCGTGTCCCATCCGCCGGCCCGGCGGCGCCGTCTGCCCCGCGATGAACCCGACCACCGGCTTCTTCATGGTCGCCTTCACGAATTCGGCGGCCATCTGCTCGTCCGAGCCGCCGATCTCGCCGATCAGCACTACCGCCTGCGTGTCGGGATCCGCCTCGAACGCCGCGAGACAATCGATGAAGTTGGTGCCGATAATCGGGTCGCCCCCGATCCCCACGCACGTCGATTGTCCGTAACCCTGGGTCGACAGCTGGTGGATGATCTCGTAGGTGAGCGTGCCGCTGCGGCTCACCACCCCGATCGCGCCGGGCTTGCAGATGTTGCCCGGGATGATCCCCACCTTGCTCTGGCCCGGCGAGATGAGCCCCGGACAGTTCGGCCCGATGAGGCGCGCGCCCTGCTCGCGCACGAACGGGATCACCTTGGTCATGTCGAGCACCGGCACGCCCTCGGTGATGCACACGACGAGCGGGAGGCGCGCGTCGGCCGCCTCAAAGATCGCCGAGGCCGCGAACGGCGCCGGAACGTAGATGACGCTTGCGTTGGCCTTCGTTGCCCGGACAGCCTCGGCGACGGTGTTGAAGACGGGGACCTTGCCCTCGAACGACTCCCCACCCTTCCCCGGCGTGACGCCCGCCACCACGGACGTGCCGTACTCGAGCATCTGCCGCGCATGGAACGATCCGTCGCGGCCGGTGATCCCCTGCACCAGGAGCCGGGTGCTCGTGTCGGCGAAAATGCTCACGCGGCCACCTCTTTCGCGGCCGCCACCGCCTGCTTGACCGCCTCGTCCATGTCGGTGAGCGCCGAGAAGCCGGCCTTGGTGAGGATGCGCACCGCCTCCTGCTCGTTCGTGCCGGTGAGCCGGATGATGATCGGGACGGTGAGGGGGAACTGGCCGGTGGCCTGAACGATGCCGTTGGCCACGTCGTCGCAGCGGGTGATACCGCCGAAAATGTTGAACAGGATCGCCCGGACACTCTTGTCGGCGGTGATGATCTGCAGCGCGCTGACCACCTTCTGGGGATTGGAGCTGCCGCCGATGTCGAGAAAATTCGCCGGGTCACCCCCGTAGTATTTCACGAGGTCCATGGTGGCCATCGCGAGCCCGGCCCCGTTCACGCAACAACCCACCGTGCCGTCGAGCTTGATGAACGTCAGCCCCGCCTCGCGGGCCTGCACCTCGGAGGGCGCTTCGGCGGTGGTGTCGCGCAGCGCCGCGATGTCGTGGCGCCGCTCAAGCTCGTTGTCGTCCACCACGATCTTCGCATCCAGCGCCACGACCTTGCCCTCGGGAGTAGTGACGAGCGGATTGATTTCCACGAGCGAGGCGCCGACGTCGTAGACCGCCGTGTACAGCTTCTGCATCACGGCCGCCGCGGCGCGCGCCTGCGTCACCTCGGGATACAGTGTGAATCCGAGCGCCAGGGCCTGGTGCGCCAGCAAGCCGTAGCGGGGGTCGACGGCCAGGCGATGGATCTTCTCGGGGGTCTTGACCGCTACTTCCTCGATGTCGATGCCGCCCGCGGCGCTGGCCATCACCACCGGCCGCTGCGACACGCGGTCGACGATGATGCCGAGATAGCTCTCCGAGCGGATGTCGGCCGCCGGCGTCACGAGCACCTTGTGCACCGTCAGCCCCTTGATCTGCATGCCAAGAATCCGCCCCGCGACCGCCTCGGCCTCGGCCGGATCCTTGGCGAGCTTCACGCCGCCGGCCTTGCCGCGGCCCCCGGCATGCACCTGCGCCTTCACCACGACGCTGCCTCCCAGACGGGCCGCGGCCGCCCGCGCGGCCGCGGCCGTCGTCACCACCTCCCCCTCCGGCACCAGAATGCCGTGGCGTCGCAGGATGTCGCGCGCCTGGTACTCGTGCAGATTCACCCGGTCTCCTTCGTGATGGTGGTGCCGGCGTCACCGCGCAGCGCGGCGAGCCCCTGGGCCAGCTCCGCGATGACCGCCCGCTCGCCGCCTGCGCGGACGAAGTCCGCTGCGGCCTCCACCTTGGGTCGCATGCTCCCCGTGCCCAGCTCGCCGCCCGCCAGCAGCCGATCCGCGTCCGCGAGCGATAGCCGGCCGATCGCCTGCCGCGCCGGCGTACCCCAGCCGCGATACACCGCGTCCACGTCGGTCAGGATGAGCAGCACCTCTGCACCGATGTCTCGCCCGAGGATCGCCGACACCCGGTCCTTGTCCGCCACCGCGTCGATGCCCTCGAGGCGCAGTGCGGCATCGTTGTAAACCGGCGGGCCGCCGCCCCCGCACGCGATCACGATGTACCCGCCGGCCACGAGGGACTGCACCATGGTCCGCTCCACGATCGCCAGCGGCCTGGGACTCGGCGCCAGCCGCCGCCACTTCCCCGGTTTGTCTTCCTTGACCGGCACTCCCAGAACCTCGAGCCGGGCGCGCCGGGCGGGATCGAGCGCGTGGCCGATCGGCTTGGTCGGCGTGCGCAACTCGGGGTCCCCGGCATCGCACAACGTCTGCGTGATCAGCGTGACCACCGTGCGCTCGACCCCGGCGCGACCCAGCGCGTTCTGCAACGACTGCTGGATCATGTAGCCCATCCAGCCCGCGGTGGCCGCCACCAGGACCCCGAGCGGCAGCGGCTCCAGGTGATCCGCCGCGAACTCATTGCGCGCCAGCTCATCCCCGACCTGCGGCCCGTTGCCGTGGACGAGGGCAATGTTCCACCCCGCGCGGGCGAGGTCCACGATCGGGGCCAGACTCGCGCGGGTGTGGCGAAACTGGTTCGAAATGGTCGGGCGTTCGTGGGCGGGCGCGACCGCGTTCCCACCCAACGCGACGACGATGGTCCCGGTCGGCACGGCGGGGCAACCTAGTGCGGTGGGGTGGTCGGAGCAAGCGCGCGACGCCGCGTTCCCAGCAGCTCGGACAGCTGCCGGTACACGCGCCCAAACCGGTCGAAGTCCCGTTGCTGCAGGGCAGAATCGAGCTGCACGAACAGCTGCCGCACCTGCTCCCAGCGGGCCCCGAGGGAGGTGTCGACCGCGCCGGGCGGCCCGGCGAGCAGCAGGTCGCGCAACGCCGCCGCCCGGGTGGGACCGTCACCGCTGCGCGTGCCCCACGTCAGGTACACGCGCTCCAGTCGCGGCGGGTCGCGCCCGTGCTCGATGAAGCGCGCCTGGCTCGACGCCAGGTGCCCGGCCGCCACCCACAGCTGTTGCGTGCCCGGGAGCGTGTCCCCCATGCCGACGAGGAGCTGCGGCGGCCGGTCGAGCATCGGCGGCGACACGGTGCGCAGCTCCGGGCCACCCGGCCCGACACGGCCCATCAGGAATCCCTCGAAGCGGGCGGCCTGACCGGAGGTGAACCCCTGCACGAGCCACACCGAATCGCCGAGCGGCGCCGCAATCTCGTTGGGCGCGCGCGGGGCGGCGCGCCACGGCTCGGAGTCGGGCGCGGCGGCGAGCACTTCGCTCACGGCGAGCCTGAACGTGCGCGCCGGGAAGCGCACGGCGGCCGCGAACGCGGGCGGCAGGCTCTCGGCCGGCGCCACCAGGGGCGCGAACAGCCGGGTCCACGCCACACTGAGGGAGTCGGCGTCGGGGAGCAGCCAGAAGCGGGGCTCGCCGCTCGTCGCGCGCACGGCGGCCACGAGGCCCGCGCGCAGGTAGCGCACGGGGCGAGGACTGCTCGAGTCGCGCACCGATTCGACCAGCGGGAACGTCTCGGCCGACACATACCCGAGCGCCAGCCACCACAGCGCGCCGTCGGCGATCACCGGTTGGGGCGGGGCGAACTCGGCGAACGGCGCGAGACGAGCGAACCGCTCCCCGGCCGTGCGCCGCCACAACAGCCGATCTCCCGGCGCGGTGCGCCGGAAGATCTCGGGGCTCTGCAACACCCAGGCAAGCGCCACCCGTCGCCACACGCCGTCGAGCAGGATACCCGAGGGGGGACTCGAGGCCGGCGCCGGGCGCACCGCGTATTGTGTGAACCCGGCCCCGAACCATGTCATCGAATCGTGCACCGCGAGCGGCGTGGGGACGAGCCCCGAGTCGGTCTCGACCAGTCCCAGCGGGGGACGCGTCGCCGCCCACGGACCGCGGTGCACCTGTTCCCACGTCGGAGGAGGTTGGACGGTGGTGAGCGCCGTGTCGTCCGGCGCGCGCGCGACGATCCACAGCGGAGCGCCGTCGGGAGCCCGCACCAGCGCCACGCCCGCCACCGTCTCGTGCGCGTTCAGTCGGGGACCCGCCACCGCGGCAACGCGCGCGGGACTCCACAGCGGCGCCGTCGCAACGAAGCGCTCCACGGTGGGAAACTCCGGCGCGGTCCCCAATGGGCTGCGGGCGGTCCCCAGCGCCAGCTCGCGCAGCTGGACGCGCTCGCGCGCGTACGTCTCCGCGCCGACGCCGCCGCGCAGCATCGCCGGCAGAATGGCATACACACCGAGCATCGCGACGAGCAGCAATCCCCACCCCGCGGCAAGCCAGCGTGGGTGATCCCACCCCGCCCAGCCGAGGCTCACGATGCCGGCGAGCCCGGCGGCACCGGCCACAGCGGCCGCGCCGGGAATGCGCACCGCTACCATTCCCGCGTCCACCGTTCCGTGCAGCCCCGCGACGGCTTCCGCCGGGTCCAGCAGCGCACCCCAGAGCAGCGCGCTCGCCATCCCTGCGAGCAACACGCCGACGTGCGCGCGGGCGTGGGGGCTCGCCACCAAACGGCCGCCTTGCCAGCGCAACGACCCGATCCCCACGTAGAGCGTGGCGACCAGCACGGCCGCCGTCAGCGTCGCCAGCAGCAGGAACCCCTGCCGTTCGAGCGCCCATGGGAGCTCGCCCACGTAATAGCCGAGATCGCGATGCAGGACCGGATCCGTCAGACCGAAGCGCGGCGCGGCGCTGGCGAGCAGGGCCTCGCGCCACCACTCCCCCGTTCCCCAGGCGAGGCCGACACCAAAGATGAGCCCGCTGGCGACCGCGAGGACGAGCAGCAGCCGCTGCGGGACCGCTTCGACGATTTCGAGATTGCCGACTCTGCGAGGCATCTGCACCGAGCCGATCGCCCGGTAGACGATGTACAGGTTGCCCGTGCCCCACAGCGTGGCGACGAGCCAGATGGCGAGCTGCGTGAGCCGCGCCAACGTGCGGGCCTCGAGGTAGATGCCGCCGTGGGGCAGACTGGCCGCCCAGGCGCGCTCCGCGGTTTCCACAGCGAGCCAGCGGCCCGCCACGAGCAGCACCGCCAGCACCGCGGCGCCGACGAGCAGCGCGCGGCCGCGGCGCCGCCCGATCACGGCTCGGCGGCCTGGCGCGCGAGCCAGCCCTCAACTTCACCGCGGTACGCTGCCAGCGCCGCGGGCGTCCGCGCTTCGAAGCGCATCACCAGTACCGGGCCCGTGTTCGAGGCCCGCAGCAGTCCCCACCCCTCCGCAAAGGTGATGCGCACCCCGTCCAGCGTGGAGACCGAATACTTGGCCCCAAAATGCTTGGCGGCCCGCTCGACCAGCCCGAACTTCCGCTCGTCGGGACACTCCACCCGCATCTCGGGAGTGGAAATCATCTGCGGCAGATCGGCCAGCAGGCGGGATAGCGGCCCCTCGGTACGCGCGACGTACTGCAGCAACCGGGCGGCGGCGAACAGCGCGTCGTCGAAGCCGTACCAGTCACCGCCGAAGAACATGTGGCCGCTCATTTCACCCGCGAGCGGGGCGTGCACCTCTTTCATCTTCTGCTTGATGAGCGAGTGCCCCGTCTTCCACATGATGGGGACGAGCCCGGCACGGGCCAGCTCCTGCGGCAGGATCTCGGAGCACTTCACGTCGAAGATCACGGCGTGCCCCGTCCCCATCCGCTGCGCCAGGTCACGTCCGAACAGCACCAGCAGGATATCGCCGAACACCGGCGTCCCGCCTTCGTCCACCGCCCCGATGCGGTCGCCGTCGCCGTCGAAGGCGATCCCGAGCTCGGCGTGCTCGCGCACCACCGCCGCCTGCAAATCGCGCAGGTTTTCGACCACCGTGGGGTCGGGATGGTGATTTGGAAAGCTGCCATCCGACTCGGCGAACAGCGGGATCACCTCGCAGCCGAGCGCGCGCAGCGTCTCGATCGCGATGAGACTCGTCACCCCGTTGCCGCAATCCGCGACGACCTTCACCCGGCGCGCGAGCGGCGTGTTGTGGGCTACGATGGCGTCCCGATACGCGGCGAGCACCGATCCGTCGCGCGAGCGCGTGCCACCACCCGTGCGGGCGATCCGGTCCTCCGCGATGATGCCGTACATGCGCTGGATGTCGTCACCGTACACCGCGTCGCCCCGGAGCACCATCTTGAAGCCGTTGAACTCGGGTGGGTTGTGCGACCCGGTGACCTGCAGCCCGCCGTCCACGGGGAGGGTGTGCGTCGCGAAGTAAAGCGCCGGTGTCGGCAGCATGCCCACGTCCACGACGCTGCCGCCCGCGGCGAGGATGCCGTCGCCGATGCCGCCGGCGAGGTCCGGACCCGACGGCCGGTTGTCGCGCCCCACGGCGATGCGCGGCGACCGCCCCAGCCGTTCGATGGCCAGCGTGACGAGCGCTCCGCCCACCGCGCGCGCCAGGTCCACCGTGAGCTGCTCACCCACGATGCCGCGGATGTCGTACTGACGGAAGATCGTCGCGGGAACGTTCACGATGCCCGTCTTCAGTTGCCGGTCGGAGGAGCGAGGGCGGCGGCGGCGGGCCGGATCGCCGCTCCGCTGGTGCGCGTCAGGTCGAGCAGCCGGTTGGGACGGATGCCGAAGTAGAGCAACGCCACGATGCACACCGCCAGCGCCACCTGCCCGAGCCGCGCGAACCGCACGCCGGCGTGCGCGGTCGCGAACGGCGTGGGCCGCATGTACATGGCCATGATCACCGGGAGGTAATAGCCCGCCGACACGACGCTCGTCAGGACCAGCACGGCCGCGAGCCACGCCTTCCCCGCCGCGGTCGCCGCCACGAGGATGTACCACTTGCCGATGAATCCGGCGGTGCCGGGGAAGCCGAGCAGCGACAGCATGCAGACGGCCAGCGCAAAGGCGAGCCACGGCCGGTCCGCCGACAGCCCCGCGAGGTCGTCGATTTGCACCTCGCTCTCGCCTGCGCGACCCTTGGCGGAGAGCAGCGCGAATGCCGCCAGCGTGGTGAGGCCATAGGCGACGAGGTAGAAGAGCACGGCCGCCGTCCCCTGGGCATCGCCCACGGCCACCGCGACGAGCAGGTAGCCGGCGTGCGCGACGGACGAATACGCGAGCATGCGCTTGAGCGAACGCTGGGCCAGTGCCACGAGATTGCCGACGACCATCGTGACCACCGACAGCCCGACCACGATCCCCTGCCAGGCCATCGTGTCTGCGAACGCCTCGATCAGCACCCGGGCCAGCGCCGCGAAGGCCGCGGCCTTCACGGCGGTGGCCATGAAACCGGTCACGGGCGTGGGCGCGCCATCGTACACGTCCGGTGCCCACATGTGGAACGGCACCGCCGCTACCTTGAACCCGAATCCCACCAGCAACAACCCCAGTCCCAGCAACAGCAGCACGTTGGTCCCGAGCCCAAGCGAGGCTACCTGTACGCCGATCAGCGTCAGGTTCGTCGTCCCCGTGGCCCCGTAGATGAGCGCGATGCCGTACAACAGGAACGCCGACGCGAACGCGCCCAGCAAAAAATACTTCAGCGCCGCCTCAGCGGCTCGCGGGCTCTTGCGGTCGAATCCGGCGAGCACGTACACCGCCACCGACATCAGCTCCAGCCCGAGGAAGATCACGAACAGGTCTTCGCCTCCCGCCATCAGCATCATCCCGAGCGTCGCGAAGACCAGCAGCACGTAGTACTCGGGCGCCAGCAGCTGCTCGCGCTCGAGATAGTGGAACGAGAACATGGTGGTGAGCGCGGCGGCGCCGAGGAACAGCCAGTCGGCCACGTACCGGAAATCGTCCACCGCGATCATCGGCGTGATGCCGGCGCTATGGACCTCGTTCCACCACAGCCACCACACCGCGACGGCCGTGCTGGCCAGTGCCGCGAGGGTGATCCATCCGGCGATGCGCAGATCTTGCGCGGTGCGGTGCCGCCAGGCCACCACCACGAGCAGCACCATCGCCCAGCCGGTGAGCACCAGCTCGGGGAGCAGCGCCAACAACAGCTCGCGGGAGGTCGAGAGATCGATGCTCATCGCAGCGCCGCCGGCGACGCGGGTTTCACCATGTCGATCAGGTGCTGCGCGGCGGGCTCCATCCGCGCCAGGATGGGCTTGGGGTACACGCCGATCCAGAAGATGCCGAGCAGGAGCGGCACCAGTACCACGAGCTCGCGCGGGGTGAGATCGGGCAACTTCTCGTTCTCGGCCTTGTCGAGCCGCTGGTAGATGATCCGCTGCAGTGCCCACAGGAGATACAACGCGGCCACGATCACGCCCACGGTGGCGATCCCGGCGGCCACCGGATACGTGCGGAACGCGCCCACGAGCACCAGGAACTCACCCACGAAGCCGTTCGTGCCGGGGAGCCCGATGGACGAGAGCGACACGATCGTCAGCACCGTGGCCAGGAGCGGCACCGCCTTCGCGATGCCGCCATAGGCCGCGATCAGCCGGCTGTGCCGCCGTTCGTACAGCATGCCCACCAAGAAAAACAGGGCACCGGTCGAGAGCCCGTGATTGATCATCACGAGCAGCGCGCCCTGCACGCTCTGCAGCGTCAGCGCCCAGATACCCAGCATCACGAAGCCGAGGTGCGACACCGAGCTGTAGGCGACGAGCTTCTTCAAGTCCGGCTGCACCAGCGCCACGAGGCCGCCGTAAATAATCCCGATCAACGCCAGCGTCACGATGATCAGCTCGACCGTGGGATGCAGCGCGATCTCCGGGAAAAACGGCAGCGCGAAGCGCAGGAAGCCGTAGGTGCCCATCTTGAGGAGCACGCCGACGAGGATCACCGAGCCCGCCGTGGGCGCCTCGACGTGCGCGTCGGGGAGCCACGTGTGGAATGGGAACATCGGCACTTTGATCGCGAACGCGAGGAAGAACGCGCCGAAGAACCACCAGGCGGCGTTCCCCAGCGGCCCGACGTTCGCCAGCAGGAACCCGTAGTCGAACGAGTGGACGCCGGTGCGCGCCGCCGCCGCGAAATACAGCCCCAGGATCGCCACCAGCATCAGGAGCGAGCCGAACATCGTATAGATGAAGAACTTGATCGCCGCGTACAGGCGCCGCTCCCCGCCCCAGATCCCGATGATGAAGTACATCGGAATCAGCATCACCTCCCACATCACGTAGAACAGGAACAGGTCGAGGGAAACGAACACCCCGATCATGCCGGTCGTGAGCACCAGCAGGTTGGCGTAGAAACCCCGCTCGCGCTTCGTGATGTGGCTGTAGCTGCCCAGCACCGAGAGCGGCACGAGAAACGTGGTGAGCAGCACCATGAAGAGCGAGATCCCGTCCACGCCCACATGGTAGCTGATCCCCCATCCTGACACCCACGGCCGCGTTACTTCGAACTGCATCCCCGCCGAGGGGACGAAGCGCCACCACAGCGGCAGCGACAGCGCGAACTCCACGACGCTCGCGGCCAGGGCGAGGTGCTTGGCGAGCCGCTCCGGCGCGGCCCACAGGGCCGCCGCGGCGATGAGCGGCCAGACGAGCAGCGCGGTGAGGACGGCGTGGTCGTACATGGGTTACCGCAGCGCTCGCGACAGCACGGCGATCACCCCGACCACGAAGACCACCACATAGAACCCCAGGTCGCCGGTCTGCAGCCGGCTTCCCAGCCAGCCGAGCGCGCGCGACACCACGGCGGCGCCGTTCACCCCTGCCCCGTCCACGACCCCGACGTCCACGATTCGCCACAGTAGCGTGCGTGACACCCACAGGACCGGCCGCACGATGACCGCATCGTACAGCTCGTCCACATACCATTTCTTCCACAGCACCTTGGCGAACCCGGTCTCGGGGGGCGCCTGCGCGGCAGGAACGAGCGCGCTCGGATCGAGCAGCCGCAGCGCCGCGAAAATGCCGCCGGCCCCAATCGCGACGGCCACCCCGATCAGCAGCCATTCGGTGGCGTGGGCAAGCTCCGGCGCCGGCGCCAGCGCGGCCCCCGCGGCGGTGACAGGCTCGAGCCAGTGGTGCAACCACGCGCTTCCACCCACAAGCGTTGGGAGGTTGATCGCGCCGCCGACGGCCGCCAGCACGCCCAGCACCACCAGCGGGCCGGTCATCACCCACGGCGCCTCGCGCAGGTGCACCTGCTCGCGCGCTCCGGTCCGGCTGGGGCCGTGGAACGTGTACAGCATCATCCGCGTCATGTAGAACGCGGTGAGCGCCGCGGCGGCCAGTCCCAGACCCCAGAACAGGTACCACGCGGGCTGCAGCGCGCCGCGCGCGAATGCCGCCGCGAGGATCTCGTCCTTGGAAAAGAACCCCGACAAGGGTGGGATGCCGGCGATCGCGAGCGTCGCGATCCACATGAGCGTGGCGGTCCACGGGAGGAAGCGCCGCAGGCCGCCCATGTTCCGCATGTCCTGGGCGTCCTCGTGCGCATGCGTGGCGTGATACGCCTGGTGCATCGCGTGGATCACCGCGCCCGAGCCGAGGAACAGCAGGGCCTTGAAGAACGCGTGCGTGGCGAGGTGGAAGATGCCGGCGGCCATCGCGCCCGTCCCCACGCCCAGAAACATGTAGCCGAGCTGGGAGACGGTGGAGTACGCAAGCACCCGCTTGATGTCCCACTGCTTGAGCGCGATGGTCGCGGCGAACAGCGCCGTGAGCGCCCCCACGCCCGCCACGACCACCTGCGCCGCCGGGGCGAGTGCGAACAACACGTTGGAGCGCGCCACCAGGAACACGCCCGCCGTCACCATCGTGGCGGCGTGGATCAGGGCCGACACCGGTGTCGGACCGGCCATCGCATCCGGCAGCCAGGTGTAGAGCGGGATCTGCGCCGATTTCCCGGTGCAGCCCAGAAACAGGAACAACGTGATGGCGGTGACGGCCGCGCCGCCCGCCGGGAGGACGGCCGGCGCCTTGGCGAACACTTCCTCATAGTCGAGCGAGCCGGTGTACTGCCAGATCAGGAACATCGCCACGAGGAAGCCGCAGTCCCCGATGCGGTTCATGACAAACGCCTTCATCCCGGCGTCGGCATTCACCTTCTCGGAGAACCAGAACCCGATCAAGAGATATGAGCAGAGTCCGACGCCTTCCCACCCGACGAACGTCACCGGGAAATTCGCGCCGAGTACCAGCAGCAGCATGAAGAACACGAACAGATTGAGGTAGGCGAAATAGCGCGCGTACCCCGGGTCCTCGCGCATGTAGCCCACGCTGAACACGTGGATCAGGGCGCCCACGCCGGTGACGATGAGCACCATGACCGCCGAGAGTGGGTCCACCTGCAGCGCGTAGCCGACCTGAAGACTCCCCACCGGGATCCAGTCCCAGTAGTGAAACACCACCGGGCCTTCCGGATGGGCCAGGGCGAGCGCCCGGACGACCAGCACGCCGACGCCGAACGCGGCGACGAGCACGCCGACGCCGATCGCGGAGACGGCGGTCTTGGCCTGCGGCCGCACCAGCGCCAGGGTGGCGTTGAGGAAGAATCCCAGCAGGGGCAGCGCCGGGACCAGCCAGACGAGATCCATCGCGGTCGCTGGTCTCAGCCCTTGAGAAGGTTGATGTGCTGCAAGTCGACCGTTTCCTTGTGCCGATAGACGGCCAGGATGATGGCCAACCCGACGGCGGCTTCCGCCGCGGCGACCGCCATGACGAAGAACACGAAGATCTGCCCGCTCGTCCCGAGCTGCTGGGCGAACGCCACGAACGTGAGGTTCACGGCGTTGAGCATCAGCTCCACACACATGAAGATCACGATGGCGTTGCGGCGCAGCAGCACGCCGGCGGTGCCGATCGCGAACAGCACCGCTGAGACGGCGAGCGAGGGACCGAGCAGCATCAGAGCTTCCGCTTGGCCAACACCACGGCACCCACCACCGCGGCGAGGAGCAGCAGGCTGGTGATCTCGAAGGGAATCAAGAACGCGTCGAACAGCGGCACGGCCACCACGCTCACCACGCCCTGCTGTTGCTGGGCCGCGGCCAGGGTGCCGGGCGGCAGTCGGATCGCCTCCGGCGGGACCGCCTGCCCCAGCCCCTTGAGCTGGAACAGCAGCGCCGCCCCGAGCACCGCGGCGACCGCCGCACCGAACAGTCCGCGCATGTCTCCCGGGCCGCCGCGGCCCATGTTCAACAACATGATCACGAACAGGAACAGCACCATGATGGCGCCGGCATACACCAAGATTTGCAGAATACCGATGAATGCCGCGTCCAGCAGCGTGAACAGCACCGCAAGGCAAAACAACGTCTGGATCAGCCACAAGGCGCTCGCCAGGGGGCTGCGGCGGGTGATACACAGTGTGGCGGCGACGACGGCGAACCCCCCGAACCCCCAGAAGACGATCTCGACCAGATGCGCCCCGATCCAGCTCACGCGCTCACTCGCCCTTCGGGTCGGAGGGATCCCACAGGGTCGACACGGGGTGCGTCTGCGCGCACAGCCGTTCCAGGTCGTACACGAACCGATCGCGCGAGTACTCGGCGTTCTCGTAGTGCACGCCGACGTGGATCGCCTCCTCGGGGCACACCTCCTGGCAGTAGCCGCAGAAGACGCAGCGGAATTCGTCGATCTCGTAGATCAGCGGATAGCGGTTCCCCTCCTCGTCTTCGCCCGGCACGAGCTTGATGCAGTTGGCGGGACAAATCTGGGGACACAGACCACAGGCCACGCATTTCGCTCGCCCCTGTTCATCGGTGAGCATGCGATGCGTGCCGCGCCAGCGCGAGGAGATCGCGTAGTCGTCGCTGGCTTTCTCCTCCGGGTACTGCATCGTGACTTTCTTCCGGAAGATGTGCGCGAAGGTCAGCGCCATCCCGCTCAGCGTTGCGCGCACGTAGGAGGTCTCCCCCTGCGGCCGCTTCATCACCTTCACGGTGATCGCCATCAGGCCTCTCCTCCCTCCATCGAGCCGCTCACCAACCGCCCACGGTCGAGCATGAAGACCAACGGCACCGCCAGCGCCAGGTTGATCGCGAACAGGACGCCCGCGAAGCGGCCGTCGTAGGCCCACCCGAGCCGATCGTGCAGGTACCAGATCGCCGTGGCGATCACCATCAGGTACACAAGGGAGAGCGGCAGCATGATTTTCCAGCCGAGCGCCATCAGCTGGTCGTAGCGAAAGCGCGGCAGCGTCCAGCGGACCCAGACGTAGAGAAAGATGAAAAAGCTCGTCTTGAGGGCGAAACTGAGGCCGGTGAGCGCGCTCAGCCACCACGTCCAGGGCCCGTGGTTGTCGCGCGCCCAGAAGGGAATATCCCAGCCGCCAAAAAAGAACGTGGCCATCAACGCCGAGGCCGTGACCATGTTGGAATACTCGGCGATGATGAACATCGAGAACTTCATCGAGCTGTACTCGGAATGGTAACCGGCCACGAGCTCCGCTTCGGCTTCGGGAAGATCGAACGGGACCCGGTTGGTTTCCGCGAACGCCGCCACAGTGAAAATGAAATACGCCAGGGCGAGCGGAAACACGTTCCACTGCAAGATCGAGCCCTGTTGCTTCGCCACGACCTCGGAGAGGGTGACGTTGCCCGACAAGAGCAGCACCGCGACGGTGCTCATGCCCATCGCGATCTCGTAAGAGATCATCTGCGCCGACGCCCGCATCCCGCCGAGCAACGCGTACTTGTTATTGGACGACCATCCGGCGAGCACGATCCCATACACCCCGAGCGAGCTGATCGCCAGGATGTAGAGGAAGCCCACCGGCAGGTCCGCGACCACCATCGACACCTCGCCCCAGCGGGTGGGCAGCGGCGACGCGAACGGAATCACCGCGAACGTCAACAACGCGGGGACGAACGCGATCGCGGGCGCCAGCACGAACAGCCAGCGATCGGCGGTGGCGGGATAGGTCTCTTCCTTGAGGAAGTTCTTCAAGCCGTCGGCCGCGGGTTGCAGCAGCCCAAACGGCCCGACCCGGTTCGGCCCGAGCCGATCCTGCATGAAAGCGCAAACGCGCCGCTCGAACAGGGTGATCAGCGCTACGCCCACCATAATCACCGTGAAGACGAGCAGGATCTTGAGGATGGAGGCGATCAGGAAGAAGCTCATGCCGGCACCCGTGCGCCCGCCGGCATCCTCTGCCCCGCGAGACCGAGTGTCGCATACGACAATCCACCGAACCCGTCCACCGACGCGGCCAGCTGTTCGAATACCTCCGCCGCCGAGCCGGGCGCCTCCCCGCCGTCCAGCGATGCCAGCAGCTCGCCCAGCGCCCACCAGGCGGGGCGCGCCATGCCGGGCGTGGGCTTCGCCTGGAAGTAGCGCTGCACCCGGCCGTCACGGTTCACGTAGGTCCCGTCTTCTTCGGCCATGTTGGCGAGCGGCAGCACCACCGCGGCGGATCGCGCGGTCTCGGGCAACACCGTGCCCGCGTAGATCAACGCCCCCGCCGTCGGCACGGCGACCTCGGTTTCGTCGAGCACCAGCACGACCGCGGCCGTGGCGGCGGCCTTGAGCGCGCCGGCGAAATCCCGCGTGTACCCCAGCCGCGTCGCTCCGGCGCCGTTTGGCGCCCGTTCGGCGCGCAGCGCCAGGTTGGGCACGCCCGCAAGCGCCGCTTCCTCTCCCATCACGGCCTGGAACGCGCCGGTCCATTTGAGCCGCGCAAACAGTTGCCGCGCGAGATACAGCGCCTCGGTCGAGGCCCTCGGATTCGCGATCGTGATGGCACGGCCGCCAGCGCCCTGCAGAATTCCCCGCACACGCGCCAACGCCTCGTCCCAGTCCACGGCGTGGAGCTCGGCGCCGTCGCGCACCAACGGAGCCTCGATCCGGTCGCCCCGGTTCATCCAGCGGTAGTTGGCGCGGCCGTGATCGCAGATGAAGTACTGGTTCACGGCGAGGTTAGGACGCGGCCGTACCCGCACCACCGTGTTGTCACGCAGGTCGAGGGTGACGTTGCACCCCTGCGAGCAGCCGGTGCACACCGACGCCGTCTTGTCGAGCTCCCAGGCGCGCGCCTTATGGAGGAAGTCCTTGGAGAGGAGCGATCCCACGGGGCACAGGTCCACCACGTTGCCGGCCCACGGATGATCGAGGCGCGCGTCGGGGTGGATGCCGATGGTGGCGCGATCGCCGCGCTCCGACACGTTCAGCACCGGCTCGAGGGCGACGTCCTCCATGAAGCGCACGCAGCGCGTGCATAGGATGCAGCGGTTCGGTACGTACAGGACGTCCGGCCCGAAGTCCTCCACCGGATTGAAGCGCTTGGCGTACTCGGCGTACCGCGTGTTGGCGCGGCCCTCCTGGAAGACGAAGTCCTGCAGCTCGCACTCCCCGGCCTGGTCGCAGATCGGGCAATCGAGCGGATGATTGATGAGCAGGAACTCGAGCACGCCCTGGCGCGCCGCCTTGGCATCCGGCGACTGCGTATGGACGACCATCCCCTCGGTCACCGTCGTCGCACAGGCAATGGCCAGCTTGGGTGCCTTCTCGACGTGCACCAGGCACATGCGGCACACGCCCGCCACGGGGAGCCCCGGGTGGTAGCAATAGTGCGGGACCAGCACCCCCGCCTGCTTGGCGGCTTCGATGACGAGCGTCCCCGCCGGGACACTCACCGGCGCGCCGTCGATCGTCAGGTTGATGACGCTGTCAGCCATCAGCGGTCGGTCCTCGGCATTTCAGGCGGCGAGCACAGGGCGCTTCTTCCCCGTGATGTAGTCCTCGAACTCCCCGCGGAATTTCTGGATGCCGCTCACCACCGGCGCCGCGCACGAATCGCTCAGCACGCAGATGGTCTTGCCGGTCATGTTCTCGGACAGCTCGAGCAGCAGGTCGAGATCGCTCGTCTTACCCTGGCCCGCGAGGATGCGCTCGAGAATCTTCGTGGTCCAGGCCGTGCCCTCGCGGCACTGCGTGCATTGCGCGCACGACTCGTGCGCGTAGAACCGCGCCAGCCGCATGATCTGGTAAACCATGTCGGCCGAATCGTCGAACACGATCACGCCACCCGAGCCGAGCATCGTGCCCTTCGCGACGCATCCCTCATAATCGAGCAGGGTGCTCTCGGTCTCCTCCCGGTTCAGGATCGGCACCGACGAGCCCCCGGGAATGCAGGCCTTGAGGATCCGCCCGGGCGGCATCCCGCCGGCGAGATCGTACAGCAGATCCTTGAGCGGGAATCCCATGGTGACCTCGTAGTTGCCCGGCCGGGCGATGTGCCCGCAGACCGAGAACAGCTTTGTCCCGGTGCTCTTGGGATTCGACAGACAGAGCTTCTGGTGCCATTCGGCGCCCTGCTTGAGAATGTGCGGCACGGCGGCCAGCGTCTCGACGTTGTTGATCGTCGTGGGCATGCCGAACACGCCGCTCGCGGCCGGGAACGGCGGCTTGATGCGCGGGTTGCCGCGCTTGCCCTCGATCGAATTCATCATCGCCGTCTCTTCACCGCAGATGTACGCGCCGGCCCCGCGGTGCAGGTGGATCTTCAGATCGCCGAACACCTTCGCCGTGGTGGCCTCCGCCAGCGCCCGCTCCATGATGGCGAACGGCTCGGTGAACTCCCCGCGAATGTAGACGTAGACGACTTCCGCCCGGATGGCGTGCGCGGCGATCGCGGAGCCCTCGAGCAGCGCGTGCGGCGTCCAGCGCATGATCTCGCGGTCCTTGAACGTGCCCGGCTCGGATTCGTCGGCGTTCACGCAGAGGTAGTGCGCCCGCTTCTTTTCCTTTGGCATGAACGACCACTTGAGGCCCGTCGGAAACCCCGCACCGCCCCGGCCCCGCAGCCCGGACGCCTTGACCGTTTCCGTGATGGCGGCGGGATCCTGCTTCAGGGCGTCGCGCAGCGCCTCGTACCCGCCGCGTTTGACCCACCCCTTGTAGCTGCGGGCCTCCGCGTCGCCGAAGTACTTCGACAGCACGACGGTTTCTTTCGGGTGCGGCTTGTGGGGATAGCCCATGGCGTCAGGTGTATTTCTTCACGAGCTCGGGCACGGTGCCCGGCGTGACGGATTCAATGAAATCGTCGTCGACCATGATCGGCGTCGCGAAGCCACAGGCGCCGAGACACTCGACCTCGATGATCGTCCACTTGCCGTCGGGACTGGTGGCGCCCAGCTCCTTGGCGCCTGTGTGCTCGAGCAGCGCCTGCACCACGGCCTCGGCGCCGCATAGGTTGCATGGCGACGTCGTGCATACCTGCACGAAGTGCCGCCCGACGGGGTGCTGGTGGTACATCGTATAGAAGGTCACCACCCCTTTGACGTAGGCCGGCGTGAGCCCCAGCACCTCGGCAACCTCCGCCACATCGCGGTCGGAAATCCAACCCCGCGCGCCCTGCACCAGCCAGAGCGCGGGCAAGAGCGCCGCCTGTTTGTTGGGGTAGCGGGTCATGATCCGCTCCAGCTCCGCGAGCGTCTTGCCGACGAACACGGGCGGGACCGCTTCCGTCCCCGCCGGCGGATGCGCCGCGCCGCTCACCGGTCCACCTCCCCCATCACGATGTCGACCGATGCATTGATCGCGATCAGGTCGCTCAGCAGGTGCCCCTCGGCCATTTTGGAGATCGCGGCGAGGTTGATGAACGCCGGCGGCCGGATGCGCCAGCGCACCGGCTTGGCGGTACCGTCGGACACGAGATAGTTGCCGAGCTCCCCTTTGGGATTCTCGATGCCGACATACGCTTCGCCCACCGGCGCCTTGACTCCTTCCATGACCTGCTTGAAATGGAAGATCATGGCTTCCATGTCGCTCATCGCCTGCGACTTGGGCGGCAGGATGACGCGCGGATCGTCCACGTTGATCGGCCCGTCGGGCAGCCGGTCGAGCGCCTGCTGCAAGATCCGGTTCGACTGGTAGCACTCCTCGAGGCGCACGAGATAGCGATCGTACACGTCCCCGTGCTCGCCCACCGGGATCTCGAAGTCGTACGTCTCGTAGTCAAGGTACGGCTGGTCCTTGCGGAGGTCCCACGGCACCCCCGACGCACGCAACATCGGGCCGGATAGCGAATAATTGATCGCCTCCGCGGCCGTCAACACCCCGACGCCCTGTGTCCGGCCCGCCCAGATCGCATTGCGCGTCAGCACGCGGTCAATCTCGCCCAGGGTGTCGGGGAACGTCCGCGTGAACTCGCGCAACCCGGTGACGAAGTCGTCGGGGATGTCCGCCATCATCCCGCCGATGCGGGTGAGGCTGGTGGTGAGGCGCGCGCCGGTCCACATCTCCTGCAAGTTGTAGATCAGCTCCCGCTGCTGGAACGCCCACAGGAACGGCGTGAACGCCCCCAGATCGATCGCCGTCGTGCCGAGCCACACCATGTGCGAAATGATGCGGCTCATCTCGCAGGCGATCACCCGCAGCACCGTGCAGCGCGGCGTGATCGTCATCCCCATCAACCGCTCTGCGGTGAGCGCCAGGGCCACGTTGTTCGCCATCGGCGACAGGTAGTCGGTGCGGTCGGTGAGGGGGATGATCTGGTTGTAGTGCCGGTACTCCCCGAGCTTCTCGAACCCCGAGTGCAGGTACCCGAGATGCGGGATCACCCGGATCACCGTTTCACCATCGAGCTCCACCACCAACCGCAGCACCCCGTGGGTGGCGGGGTGCTGGGGCCCGAGGTTCATCAGCAGGTGCTCGCCGCCAAACTCCTGCTCGTCGCTCGGTGTGGGAGCGGCGGCGACGCCCAGCGGCACCCGCACCGCTTGCCCAGCGGCGTCCACGCCGGGAGTCGCGAGGTCCAGCTCGACGGTCCGCTTGCTCACTCGGACCCCGCGATCTTCCCCCGCTCCCCGCGGCGCAGCCGCTCGCGCATATCGGCGGGCAGCTCGTCGAAGGACTCGGCGATGGAAAGCTCCTCGAGCGAGTAGTGCGCTTCCGGGTTGGCGTTCAACGCCTGGCGGGTCTGCTCGGCGCGACTGAAGCGGCCGCGCAGCGGGAAGTCTTTACGGAGCGGATATCCTTCGGCGTAGGTTTCCCACATCAAAATGCGGCGCAGGTCGGGGTGCCCCGCGAACACCACGCCGAACATGTCGTAAACC
Source organism: uncultured Gemmatimonadaceae bacterium (assembly GCA_964596925.1). Classification (GTDB taxonomy): domain Bacteria; phylum Gemmatimonadota; class Gemmatimonadetes; order Gemmatimonadales; family GWC2-71-9; genus DASTHG01. Next base: position 35,208 of record CAZQWQ010000028.1, read on the forward strand.
TCGCGCTCCAGCCAGTTCGCCCCGGCCCACAACGGGGTCACCGAGTCGACCGCCAACTCGCCTTGCGGATTGAGCTCGACCTTGACGCGCAGCGTCGTCTTGCGCTCGAGCGAGCGAAGCAGATACACCATCTCGAGCGCCCGCTCCCGGTCGCGAAACTCAACCGCGGTGACGTCCACCAGGTAGTCGTACCGCTCGCCGGGCGTGTCGCGCAGCCAGCGCATGACGTCACGCAGCGCGTCGGCCCGGATGACGACCCCGGTCAGACCGTCGCGCGCCAGGGCGGCGCGGCCGATCGCGTCACCGAAGGTCGCCCGCATGCGCTCGACGGTCGGATTCACGCCGAACGGAACTGATGGATGGAGTTGCCGAACGGCTCCGAGATCTCGTCGATCTCGTCGGGCGGCAGCCGCAGGCCGCGCTCGTCGAGCGGCTGCTCGCCACGGCGCGCGACCGCGTCGAACAGCGACTCGCCCTTGATCTTCTTGTGCAGCAGCAGAATGCCGTACAGCAGCCCCTCGGGACGCGGCGGACAGCCGGGGACGTACACGTCGACCGGCACGATGGTGTCAATGCCCTGCACCATCGCGTAGTTGTCGAAGATGCCACCGGTCGACGCGCAGGCCCCCATCGAGATCACCCACTTGGGCTGGGGCATCTGGTCGTAGATGCGGCGGATCACCGGGGCCAGCTTGAACGGCAGCCGGCCGGCGCAGATCAGCACGTCGGCCTGGCGCGGCGAGAACGCCTGGCGCTCCATACCGAAGCGGGCGATATCGAACCGGCTCGCGGCGGTCGCCATGAACTCGATGGCGCAGCAGGCGGTGCCGAACGGCATCGGCCAGAGGGAGTTGGCGCGCGACCGGTTGACCGCCCAGTCCACACCTTTATCGAGGTGGGTGACCTTGAGCGCCCAACTCACCAACTCTTCGAATTTGGTGAGTTGGTAGTTTGGGCTGGCGGAGATTTCTTTCGTTTCGATGACGTGTTTCATTGTCGTCCCAAAATTGGAAGACGTAGGGAACAAATCGTAAAGTGGGACTTCGTAAGGAAACACCGTACGCCTTCTTCCTTACGCCGTTGCCCCGTACGTATTTCTCCTTACGTCGTCATCAGTACGCCGTCAGTTCCACTGGAAGGCTCCCCTCTTCCAGATATAGATGTACCCAACCGCCAAAATCACCATAAACACAATCATCTCCACCAGCAGAAACCCCATCGTCACCGTCGCCGTCCCGCCCGTGAAGATCGCCGCCCACGGGAGGAGAAAGACCGTTTCGATATCGAAGACGATGAACATCATGGCGACGAGGTAAAACTTGATCGAGAACCGGTCGCGCGCGCTGCCGATCGGCGTCATCCCGCTCTCATACGGCATCCCCTTCACGGCCGTGGGCCGGCGCGGCGCCGCAAAGTGGGAGAGCACGATGAGCAGCACGGCGTTCGCGATCACGAACGCAAGCAGGATCAGGAAGATGCCGTAGGGTCGGAGCACAGTCTCGTGAAAAATTTCACTTAGGGCGACCTGAAGCTATCCGCCGCAATTCTCCGTGTCAACCGAATCACGTGGCGTAAGTGCCGATGGCACCGTTAGATTCGCCGCCATGTCGATCAAATCCGACCGCTGGATCCGGCGCATGGCAACCGCGCACCGCATGATCGAACCGTTCGCCGACAGCCAGGTGCGCGCGGGGGTGATCTCCTACGGGGTCTCCTCGTACGGCTACGACATGCGCGTCGCCCCGGAGTTCAAGATCTTCACCAACGCCCTCTCGGTGATCGTCGACCCCAAACAGTTCGACCCGAAATCGTTCGTCGAGTTCTCGGGGGAGACCTGCGTCGTGCCCCCCAACTCCTTCGCGCTGGCGCGCTCGGTGGAGTACTTCCGCATTCCCCGCAACGTGCTCACTATCTGCGTCGGCAAGAGCACTTACGCGCGCTGCGGGATCATCACGAACGTCACCCCGTTCGAGCCCGAGTGGGAGGGCCACGTAACGCTCGAGATCTCCAACACCACGCCACTACCGGCCCGGATCTACGCCAACGAAGGGATCGCCCAGGTCCTGTTCTTCACGGCCGACGAGGGTGACGAGTGCGAGCAGAGCTACGCCGACAAGAAGGGAAAGTACCAGGCGCAGGTCGGGATAACCCTGCCGAAGCTGTGATGCGCAGGTCAACAATTGTCAGTCGTCAGTCATCAGCTGTCAACGGCTGACCACTGATGACTGATGACTGATGACTGTCGTTCTACGGAACCACCCCACCCGCCACCCTTGCCACCCACAGCCCCGAATTGATGTCGCTCGCGTAGATGAAGCCGTGGTGCGGGATCGCGCTCCAGGTGAGCGCCATGTTGGGCCGGTACCCCTCCAGCGACCCGGTGTAGAGACTGCCCACCACTCGCCCCTGGGCGCGCAGGTCGCCGCGCAGCTCGCCGCTCACGTCCACGACCCGGATGCCGCCGTTGTAGCCGCCGATGTAGGCCAACCCGTCCTGCACGGTGATGTTGTGCACCCCGAACTCGATCGGATCGTAAAACGCCACCGGGCGGGGGTGCTCGAGATCGCTCACATCGACCACGTGCATCAGCCCCCGGGTGGCAAACTGCTCGCGCGAGAACAGATCTGCCGTCCCGGGATACGATTCGTCACCCAGAAAAACGTAGTTCCCCGAGCGGAACACGGCGTGGGTCCCCGCGATGAAGCCCGGCGGATAGAGTCCGGCGTGATTGTAGGTGTACCGGGCCACGAACTGCGGATTCGTGATCGTGCCGCCCTTGATGCCGTTGCCGATGTCGAGAATCACCAGCCCATCGCGCCAGTACGCGAGATAGGCCAGTCCATTTTCGACGTACACGTCGTGGAGGTAGCGCTGTGGGATGATGTTCAGGAACTCCACGGCGTACGGCACGGCGGGGATGTCGCGCGGCACCTCCCACCGGGCCACCTGCTTGGGAGCACGCGGGTCGGCGAAGTCGATGATCCGGAGCGACCCTGTCGCATCGTCGGTCGCGAACACGTAGTGCTGGTACACGAACGCGCTGTGCACGCCGCCCGTCACCGTCTCGGTGAACTCCGACAAGAGCGTCGGGTGCCGCGGATCGGTGGCGTCGAAGAACACCAGGCCGTTCTTGCGGCTGCTCGCCCCCTCGCGACTCACCACGAGAATCTTGCCGTCAGCGCTGGTCATCACGTCATTCACGAGCCGCGCGTCGACCGTCAGCGAGTCCACGAGTTTGGGCGACGCCGGGTCGCCGATGTCGAACACGTACACCGCGCTCCCGATGCTCGACAGGTAGACCACGTCGCCCACCGGCCAGATCTCCCCGCCCTGGACATCCTTGGGCAACGCCGTGTGGGACACGAAATCGACCCACCGCGGGTCGCGGCGCGGCAGGATTTGCACGGCGGCGGAGGCGACGCGGTTGCCGACCGTGGCGGTGACCGGGTACGTCCCGGCGACCCGGGCCACGAGGCGGCCATCGGGGAACATCTCCGCGCCGGCGCCGGTCACGCCCCAGCGCACCCGCAGACCACCTACGGGGCGGCCGTTGGCCCCGCGCGGCTCCGCCCGCAATGCCACGACGTCGCCGACCCGCGCCGGCGCGGGCGCGAGGACCCGCAACGTCGCAACTGGATTCACCCGGACCGTGATGTCATAGCGGGCGGTCAACGCGCCAAGGGTGGCTCCGATCGTGGTGCGCCCGACGACTTTCGCCCGCACGAAACCGCTGGGCGATACCTCGGCGACGGCCGGGCCGAGCGAGTGCCATTGGATCCCCGCGGTCCCCGGGCCCGCGTCCAGCGGGTCGCCGACCACGGTGAAGGCGCGGGCCGAGAGATGCAGACCCTCGCCCACGACCAGGTCGGGGCCGCCGTCGGGTGCCACGATCTCGAGCCGCACCGGCGCTCGCTCCGCGATGTCGAGCACCGCGAATCCTGGCTTCCCGCCGACCAGGGCGAACACATAGGTCTGCCCCGGGCGCGTCGTCGTGACCAGGCCCGTGGTGTCAGCCGCCGCGATATCGAACGGCGTCGCGAACCACACGGTCGGCGCGCCCGCCACGACAGTGCCGCTCGCGTCCTTGGCCGTGACCTGGAAGCGGATCGTGTCCCCGGCCGTCACCGCCGCGCGCGCGGGACTCACCTCGACGGTGGCGACCTGTTGGGCCGGGAGTGCGCCCACCAGGAGCAGCAGCAGCGCGACGCAACCGAGCGGCGCGCGGACGGAACGCACGGAAACGCTTCGAGGGTGTGGCATGAGGACCTCGCTCTATTTCGGATTCAGGATCTGGTCGATCCGCGCCAGAAGCTGTACCACGTGCGCCCGTGTGGGCCGGTCAACCACTCGGGCCTGCACGCCCCGCAATACGCCCGCCAGGTCCTGCAGTTCGAGGCGCGCCATGGCCTGCGCATCGCCGGGTCGTGGCGGCGGCGGTTGGAACCCCGCGAATCCCTGGAACGGACTCGGCGGTGCCACAAGCGGCGTGTTCAGGAGCCGGTCCATCTGTTCCACGAAGGCGGTTTGCAAGTTCCGCCGGTAGCCGTCCACGACGGGGGCGCCACGGAACTCCGCGAAGATGCCGCGGCGCACGTCCCCGAACAGGTCAGCGAGGGTGTACGCCTCCCCTGCCGGTTGCGTAGCCTGCTGGTCAGCAAGGCGGGACAAACGCGCGTCCTGGAATAGCGCGTTCAGCACGGCCCCCTGGCGCACCCGCACCCGCTCCACGAACCCGGCGGGCTCGATGCGTCGCAACACCTCGGGATCGAAGAAGAACGAGGGCGTGGCGAACGCGTTCTCGTTCAGGAACCGCACGGCCTCGACCTGGCGCGCGCGCGGCACCGGTGTGTGGATGACGCCGCCTTGCGACGGATACTTTTCGTGGCGCAGCACCCCGCCCACCACCACCGCCACGTGGTTCATCTCGAGTCCCCACTGTCCGATGAGTCGGCCATACAAATCGTCGAGCAGATCGTAGTCCTCGAGCCGGTTCGTCGTGGCGGCGGGGATCAACATCGGGACCAGTCGCTTCAGGTTGGCAAGACCGAAGCGCGTCGCTTTGACGGGGTCATCGCCCAAAGCCTCGGTCTGGGTGCGGGGATCGATGCCGTCTGGATTGCCGAACCGCAACCACGGCATCGCATCCTGGAGCCGAGCCAGGGAGTCGAGGAACGTCCGCTCCCCTTCGGGACTCGTGGCGCCTGGCACGCGCCGGTAGCCCCAGTCGATCACGTAGTGGTCCCAGATCCCGATCTTCGGCATCAACTGCACGTCGTCCCCCGGTTGCGCCACGTAGTTGTTGCGCGCGTAATCCATGATCGAGTACGACGTGCCGTGCAGCCGCGAGTAGGTCGGGCTGCGCAGCGAGTCGACCGGGTAGTAGCCCGAGGACAGCTGGTTGTGCGGCAGGCCAAGCGTGTGCCCCACCTCATGCGTGGCCACGTAGGCGACCATCTCTCCCATTACCGAGTCCGGGAACGGCAAAGCGCGGGCGCGCGGGTCCACCGCCCCCGCCTGCGCCCAGTACCAGGCCTGCAGCAGGCTCGTGATGTTGTGGAACCAGCCGATATTCGACTGCAGGATCTCGCCGCTCCGCGGGTCGTTGACGTGCGGGCCGTAGGCGTTTTCGATGGTGGACGGCAGCCAGCGGATCGCGGAGTAGCGGGCGTCGTCGAGGTCGAACTCGGGGTCCTCCTGCGGCGTGGGCGCGGGCCGGGCCATGATGGCGTTGCTGAACCCCGCGGTGCGGAATACCGGCTCCCACAGCCCGACGCCCTTGATGAGCCAGGGGACCCATTTCTCCGGCGTCGCCGGGTCGAGGTAGAAGATGATGGGCTTCACCGGATCGCTCACCGCAGCGCTCGGATCTTTGGGCTCCAGCCGCCACCGGGTGATGTAGCACCGGGTGGGCACCCGCGGGTCGTCCGTCCCGAAGTCCTCGTAGCTCACCGAGAAGAATCCAACCCGGTTGTCGCATAGCCGCGGCCGCATCGCCTGCTCCGGCAGCAGCACCATCGAAAAATTCGTGGGGATCGTGATGGTATTGAGCGACCGGTCCGGGAAGCCACCCGCGGCACCAGGCACCGAGTCCACCTCGAAGGTTTGCAGCGCCGTTACCTCCACGTTGCGGGGGAAGCTCCGTGCGCGCTCGACTAACGAGCGCGAAGGATCGAAGCGACGCACGCGCATGCCGAGCTGGCGCACGTTGAGCTCGGCCACGTCGGTCGTGAACAGACTCGTCACCTCGACGACCGCGTTCGAATCACCCACGCTCCACGCCGCAATGTCGAAGCTCTTGATGATCGGCGGGGTGTTCGAGAGGCTCACCGCGCGGCTGACCGGAAGGGTCGAGTCGGCCCGCATGGCGTAGCTCACCATTCGCAGGAGCATGCGGTTGCCGATGCGATCCCAGCGCACCACCCGCGCGGCGATCTGCTCGCCGGCATAGCCTATGCCGCGAATCGTGCCGCGGCGGTCCACCACGAGTCGGAATTCGCGGCCCAGCATCGCCCGCGGCACCTCGTAGAACAGCTTGTCGTCGATGCGGTGCACGATGAACACACCGGAGTCGGTCACCGCATCCTTGGTGATCACTTGGGCGTAGGGGCGTGGTCCCTGAGCGGGCCGAGTCGTATCACCCCGGGCGCGAGCCGGCGGCTGCTGCCCGGGCGACGGTAGGGCGCCAGCCGGCGCGGGCGACGGCGCGCCCGGCGACGAAGCGGCGCGACTGCAGGCCAGAACCGCGAGCGTGAGCACGGCGAACGGGGAAAGTCGCATCATAGTGCTTCTCCTCGAAACGAATGGGGCGGAAACAGCCGTGACGACGCGTCCAGGTAACGCGAGACGTTACGGCGCGGCGTGGCGCGGCGCCAGTTGGCGCTACCGAGTGATCAACCGCACCGCCCGCTCGTAGAAAAAGTAGTCCCAGGCCCAGTTGATCAGCACGAACAGCTTGTTGCGGAACCCGATCAGCTGGATCAAGTGCACCACCAGCCAAACGACCCACGCCGGGAACCCCGTGAAGCCGATCCCTCGGATGTAGGCGACGGCGGCGTTCCGTCCGATCGTCGCGAGCTGACCGGGATCGCGGTAGCGGAACACGACCGGCGGTGCACCGCGAAGCTGCCGGGCGATCGTGTCGGCGGCGGTTTCGGCCATCTGCATCGCGACCGGTGCCATCATGGGGAGCGATGCGCCATCGGTCTCGAGGCTGGCGGCATCGCCCACCACGAACACCTCAGGGTGGCCGGCCAGCTGCAGCGTGGGTCCCACCACCACGCGGCCCAGCCGTCCGGTGGGCAGACCGAGCCGCTCGGCGAGCGACGCAGCCCGAACCCCAGCCGCCCACACCAGCGTCTTGGCGGGAATCACCTCCCCGCTCTTGAGGCGCGTGCTGCTCCCGTCGAAATCGGCCACGGCGGCGCCGTGGCGTACCTCCACGTGTTTCCTCCACAGGGTCGCCGCCGCCGCCTCCGAAAGCTTCGGCGGCATCCCCGCCAGCAGCCGGTCACCGGCCTCGAGCAGCAGTACCCGGACGTCCTTCAGGTTGAGACGCGGGTAGTCCTTCACCAGCACCAGCCGGATCAGCTCGGAGAGCGCGCCCGCCATCTCGACGCCCGTCGGTCCGCCGCCCACCACCACGAAGGTCAGAAGGGCGCGCCGCCGCTCGGGGTTGGGCTCGAGCATCGCCCGCTCGAAGCAGGTGAGGACCTGATTGCGAATCCGGACGGCATCGGCCACGTCCTTCAGGCCGAACCCGTGTTGTTCCACGCCCGCGAGCCCGAAGAAGTTGGTTTGGGCGCCCGCGGCCAGGATCAGGAAATCGTACGGGATCGGATGGTCGTCGGTCAGCACGCGACGCGCGCCGAGATCGATCCCCGTGACGCAGGCCAGCCGGAACTCGAAGTTCTTTTGGCCGCGGAGGATCGCCCGCACCGGCTTGGCGATCTCTTCCGGCTCGAGGCCGGCGGTCGCGACCTGGTACAACAACGGTTGGAACAGGTGGTAATTGTGTTGATCGACCAGTACGACCTGCACCGGCACTTTGCGCAGTGCGCGCGCAGCCCGGAGGCCGCCGAATCCCGCGCCGATGACTACAACGGTGGGTGGCACGCCGGGTAGTCTACACGAGCCAGTCGAGGATCGTCCAGCTTTACCGCATTCCGATCGTTGTGTATCATCCGTCCGACTTTCACCCCACCCCCACCCCCCACCCCCGGAGCCGCGATGTCCCGCGTGACCGCCCTCACGCACTCGCTCGTCGGCAAGAAAATTCTCATGGCGGTCACCGGCGTGGTTCTGCTGGGCTTCGCCCTCGGTCACATGCTCGGCAACCTCAAGGTCTTCCAGGGACCTGAGCACTTCAACGCGTACGGCGAAGGGCTCCGCACCCTCGGCGCGCCGCTCTTCGGGCGGGGGCAGGTCTTGTGGCTCGTCCGGCTGTTCCTGCTCGCCGCGGCCGGGCTCCATATCTGGGCGGCGTACACGGTCACGCGCGCAAGCTGGTCTGCGCGACCGCAAGCGTACCGGCGTCTCCAGCTCGTCGAGACGACGTACGCCGCCCGCACGATCCGCTGGAGCGCCGTCCTGATCCTGCTCTTCGTCGTCTACCACCTGCTCGATCTCACATTCGGCCGGGTGAATCCTTCGTTTGTCCCCGGCGACGTGTATCACAACGTGGTCGCCAGCTTTGGCCGAGTCCCAGTCGCCGTGGCGTACGTCGTGACGATGGGTGCCCTGGGCCTCCATCTGTACCACGGCGTCTGTAGCGGCTGCCAGACGCTCGGCGCGAACCATCCCAAGTACAACCATCTGCGGCGCTGGATTGCTCTGGTGTTCAGCCTGGTCGTGGCCGGCGGCTTCATCGCCGTGCCGGTCGCCGTGCTGACGGGAGTCGTGCGATGACCGTGGAGCTGCGCGCCAGGGTTCCCGGCGGCCCGCTCGAGCGGCAATGGGACACGCACCGCTTCGAGATGAAGCTCGTCAACCCCGCGAACAAACGACAATTCGAGATCATCGTGGTCGGCTCGGGCCTCGCCGGCGCGTCGGCGGCTGCCTCCCTCGCCGAGCTTGGGTATCACGTGGCCTGCTTCTGCTTTCAGGACTCCCCGCGCCGCGCGCACTCAATCGCCGCCCAGGGCGGCATCAACGCGGCGAAGAACTACCAGAACGACGGTGACTCAGTCTGGCGCCTGTTCTACGACACGGTGAAAGGCGGCGATTTCCGCGCCCGCGAGGCGAACGTGTACCGGCTCGCCCAGATCAGCGTCGACATCATCGACCAATGCGTCGCCCAGGGCGTGCCGTTCGCCCGTGAATACGGAGGGTTCCTCGCCAACCGGTCCTTTGGCGGCGCCCAGGTCTCGCGCACGTTCTACGCGCGCGGCCAGACCGGACAGCAGCTGCTGCTCGGCGCCTACCAGGCACTCTCCCGGCAAATCGGACTCGGTCAGGTGCGAATGTACCCGCGCACCGAGATGCTCGATCTCGTCGTGATTGACGGAAAAGCGCGCGGCATCGTGGTGCGCGATCTCGTCACGGGTGCAGTCCGGTCGCACGCGGCCCACGCCGTCGTGCTGGCGACGGGTGGCTACGCGAACGCCTATTTTCTCTCGACCAACGCGAAGGGCTGCAACGTCACCGCGACGTGGCGCGCCCATAAGCGCGGCGCGCTGTTCGCCAATCCCTGCTTCACCCAGATCCACCCCACCTGCATCCCGGCCGCGGGAGAGCACCAGTCGAAGCTGACGCTGATGAGCGAGTCGCTGCGCAATGACGGGCGGATTTGGATCCCCAGCAAGCAGGGCGACCACCGGCCGCCCAACGCGATTCCGCCCGCCGAACGGGATTACTACCTCGAGCGACTGTACCCGAGTTTCGGCAACCTCGTCCCGCGGGATGTCGCGTCGCGCCGCGCCAAAGAGATGTGCGACGCGGGCCACAGCGTCGTCCCGGGGGGGCACGGGGTGTACCTCGACTTCCACGACGCGATCCAGCGGGTCGGCCGCCAGACCATCGCCGAGCGTTATGGCAACCTGTTCGAGATGTACGAGCGCATCACGGGGGAGGATCCGTTCACGGTGCCAATGCGCATCTACCCCGCCCCGCACTACACCATGGGTGGGTTGTGGGTGGACTACAACCTCATGTCCACCCTCGAGGGCCTGCACGTGATCGGCGAGGCGAACTTCTCCGACCACGGCGCCAATCGCCTCGGCGCCTCGGCGCTGATGCAGGGCCTCGCAGACGGGTATTTCATCCTTCCTTCGACGATCGGCGACTACTTGGGTCAGGCGAAGCTCCCTCCAGTCGATGCTGGGCACCCGGCGTTCCGGACAGTGGAACAGGAAGTCCGCGACCGCACCACAAAGTTGCTGGCCATCAACGGCACGCGCAGCGTGGATGCCTTCCACCGCGAGCTCGGGGCCCTGTTGTGGAATCGCTGCGGCATGTCCCGCTCTCGCGCCGGTCTGACGGAAGCGATCGCCGGCATCCGGCAACTCCGCGAGCGCTTTTGGGCGGAGGTCTTTGTCGGCGGTAAGGGTGAGGACCTGAACCAGTCACTCGAGAAGGCCGGTCGCGTAGCGGACTTCTTCGAGTTCGCCGAGCTCATGTGCGTAGACGCGCTGCACCGCGAGGAATCGTGCGGCGGACACTTTCGCGAGGAGCATGTGACGGCCGAAGGCGAAGCCGCCCGCGACGACGCGCGGTTTTCCTACGTCGCGGCGTGGGAATGGACGGGCGCGGGGAACGCGCCGGAGCTGCATCGGGAGCCGCTGAGCTTCCAGCACGTTCACCTCGCGCAGCGGAGCTACAAATGATGACAATCATCCTCCATGTGTGGCGCCAGGCGGGCCCCGGCGCGGCAGGACGGTTCGTGCGCTACGAGGTGCAGCGGGTCTCTCCCGACATCTCCTTCCTCGAGATGCTGGACGGGCTGAACGAAATGCTCGCCGCCCGGAAGGAAGAGCCGATCGCGTTCGACCATGATTGCCGGGAGGGGGTCTGCGGCTCGTGCGGCATGGTGATCAACGGCCGGCCGCACGGACCGCACGAGGCGACCACGGCGTGCCAGCTCCACATGCGCGCGTTCCGGGACGGCGACGAGATCTGGATCGAGCCGTGGCGCGCGAAGGCGTTCCCGGTGCTGAAGGACCTCGTGGTGGACCGCGGCGCGTTTGACCGGCTCATGCAGGCGGGTGGGTTCATCACGGCGCGTGCCGGGAGCGCCCCGGAGGCGAACGCCATCCTCGTCCCCAAACGCGACGCCGAGCGCGCGATGGACGCGGCGGTCTGCATCGGCTGCGGCGCCTGTGTCGCGGCGTGCCCCAACGCGTCGGCCATGTTGTTCGTGGCAGCCAAAGTCGCGCACCTGGCGAGCCTGCCCCAGGGCCAGCCGGAACGCTACCGCCGGGTCGTGGATATGGTGGATGCGATGGACGCAGGGGGCTTCGGCGCCTGCACTAATCACGGCGAGTGCATGGCGGCGTGCCCCAAGGAGATCTCGCTGGACGTCATCGCGCAGCTGAACCGGGATTTCATCAAGGCGACGGTTGCGCCGCCGCGGGAGGGAAAGGCGTGGAGCGGTACCGCCTAGGCTATAGCTGCACCGCCGCCATCGTCTCCTTGACCGCGTTCGCCGACTTGGCGAGCGCGGCTTTTTCTTCAGCCGTGAGTTGGACTTCGAGAATCTTCTCCAGGCCACCCTTCCCCAGCTTGCACGGAACGCCGCAGTAGATCCCCGACAACCCGTACTCACCCTCGAGCCACGCGGCGCAGGGCAGGATGCGTTTCTTGTCCAGCACGATGGATTCCACCATCTGCACGGCGGCCGCCGAGGGCGCATAATACGCCGATCCAGACTTCAGAAAGGCGACGATCTCGGCTCCGCCGTTTCGCGTGCGGTCCACGATCTTGTCGAGCGCCGTCCGGTCGAGCAGCTGGGTCACCGGGATCCCGGAGACCGTGGTGTAGCTGATCAGCGGCACCATGGTGTCGCCATGACCGCCCAGCACCATGGCCTGGATATCCTCGACGGACACGCTCAGCGCTTCGGCCAGGAAGCTGCGGTAGCGCGCCGTATCGAGCACGCCCGCCATTCCGAAGACGCGCTCGCGTGGAAAGCCGGTGACCTCCTTGGTCACCCAGCACATGACGTCGAGCGGGTTCGAGACCACCACCACGATGGCCTTCGGGGACGCCTGCTTGATCTGTTGGGAGACCTGCTTGACGATGTCCGCGTTGGTGCGGACCAGATCGTCCCGGCTCATGCCGGGCTTGCGCGCGATGCCGGCAGTGACGATGAACAGCTCGCTACCGGCAGCCGGACCGTAATCGTTCGCTCCGACGATCCGTGTGTCGAACCCCTCGATGGGCGCGGATTCCCACTGGTCGAGGCCTTTGCCCTGCGGGACGCCTTCGACCACGTCCACCAGGACGACCGTGCGAGCCAGATTCTTTTCGGCGAGACGCTGCGCCGCGGTAGCGCCGACGTTCCCCGCCCCGACCACTGTGATCTTGTTGAGCATGGGCGGCAAATATAGGGCCTAGCCCCCGCGCGTGTGCATCTCCCGGTGGGGGTCGAGCCGCAAGCCGGTGACCGGATACAGGGGCTGCCGCACGGCCAGGCTCAACCGGTCCTCCGCCCCCCGGTCGACCCGTCCGTGCCACGCCTGCTCGATCAGAGCGGCCAGCTCGTCGTCCGACGCCCCGCCGCGCAGCGGCTCGCGCAGGTCGATCCCACGCTCCGCATAGAGACACAGAAACCATTGCCCGTCCGCCGTCAGCCGGCTACGGTCGCAAGCAGCGCAGAATGGCGCCGTGGTGGACGCGATGATGCCGCAGACGGTGCCGTCGGGCAGCGCGAAGCGCTCGGCGGGGGCATGCGGGTCATCGCCCGTCATGGGCGTGAGTGCGCCGAAGTGATGCGCCAGGCGGTCGAGGATCTCTCGCTGGGAAACCACCTGTTCGAGCGACCATCGCGTCGCCCCGCCGACGTCCATGTACTCGATGAACCGCACCTCGGCGTCGCGCGCGCGGGCGAACTCCACCAGCCCGACCAACTCATCGTCGTTGAAACCGCGGACCACGACCGTGTTCAACTTCAGGCGATCGAATCCCACGGCTTGCGCCGCGCCGATCCCCGCCAGGACGTCCGCGTGTCGCGCGCTGCGGGCGAACCGCTCCATCCGCTCCGGGCGCAGCGTATCCAGGCTCACGGTGACCCGGCGCAGCCCGGCGTCGCGCAGCGCGCGAGCGTGGGGCGCGAGCAGGATGCCGTTCGTCGTGAGGGCCAGATCGCGCACCCGCGGGTCCCGACGGATCATCCCGACCAGGTTCGGCAGGGCGTGCCGCAGCAACGGCTCTCCACCCGTGAGGCGCACTTTGGCGACCCCGAGGCGAGCGAACACCCCCACCAGCCGCGCGATCTCCTCGAAGGTGAGGATGGAAGCGCGCGGCAACCAGACGTACTCCGCCTCCGGCATGCAGTAGCGGCACCGCATGTTGCACCGATCGGTGACCGACACGCGCAGACTCCCCAGCGGGCGACGTAGCTGGTCGAGTATCGGTTGGCTCATTCGGGACCCACCACGGCAGGCCGGCCCTGCGGGTCGACCCATAGCGCGGACCCGTCCGCCCGCAGCTCCTTCTTCCAGACGGGGAGCCGCTGCTTGACGGCCTCGATGACGTAGCGGCAGGCGGCGAACGCTTCACCACGATGCGGCGCCGCGGCCGCGATGCCGATGCTCGCCTCCTCGGTGGGGACCAGCCCCAGCCGGTGTCGCACCGCGACGCGGACCTCCGGCCACTGCCGCCGTGCCTCGGCGAGAATGCGGTCGAACTCCGCCTCTACCATCGCCTCGTACGCGGAATACTCGATGCCGGTCACCCCGCCATCATGCGGCCCGTCGCGCACGGTGCCCAGGAACAGACACGTGCCCCCGCATTCCGGCGCCGCTACAAGGGCGAGCAGCGCGCTGGGTGAAATAGGCTCGGTCGTGACGTGATGCATGCTGACGGTCCTACCCCCCGGCCAGCGGCGGCAGGAACGCCACCTCGTCCCCGTCCCCGACGGCCGCATCGAGTCGCACGTGCTTGAAGTTGAGCGCCGCCATGGGCCGCTCGGGCAGCTGCTCGCCGCCGGGGATTTCGTCCCGCACGCGGCGCACAACGTCCGCCACGGTCGCAGGCAGCGGCACGTCGAGCATCGCCTCTTCGCGCCCCAGGAGCTCCGCGTAGCGGGCGAAGAATCGCAGGCGCACTATCAATTCCCGACCGTCCCCGTCGCCAACCCCCGCCACAGGCGCGCGGCGCGCGCGTCCGCGTTGGCAGCCTTCGAGAGCCGCAGGGCCGACGTGGTCCGCTCGCGGACGGTCGTGTCCAGTGTCACCAACTGCCCGTTGCGTCGGACGACGATCCGCAGCGGCTGGCCAGCCTTGCCCCGGTAACGGTCCCGAAACGCCGGCCCAAAATCCCGGTCCGCCGACACGCGCACGTCCCCGACCGAAACCAGCGTATCCCCAGCCTGGACTCCCGCGCCGTCCGCCGATCCCTCGGGGACCACATCCGCGATCACATTCGCAGCCTCGTCCGTCTGGATCCCCAAAAACGGTGATGTCGTGGTGCGCCGGTCGACGGCGATGCCAGCTTTGGGGAGGAACTGCTCATAGGGCAGCGCGTCGCGACCGTTGATGAAGCGCCGGTAGAACCCATCCGCATCGGGCATCCCCGCTTCCGTGAGCAGTGACAGCAGGTCGGCGGTGCGGAAGCCCTTCCCCTGCTTGTAGAACCGAGTGAACAGGCCGCGTGTCACCTCGTCGAGACTGTGCCGATTGTCGGTGGCATCGCGAATCGCCACATCGAGCAGCAGCCCGGTGAGCGCGCCCTTCGGGTAGTACAGCTGTGAGCTGTTGACATACACCTCGTCGATCCACGTCGCGAGACTGCCGTCTTCCTCACTCCATGGCTCAGGCGCCGTCTCCACCTGGTCCGCGTTGCCCTGCATGCTGGCGAGAAACTCGGCATCGCTCCATAACCCGGCGCGCCAGTTGGTGAGATCTCCGTAGTAGTCGGTCACGCCCTCCGACCACCAGAGCAACGGCGTGTACTGTTCCTCGTCGTAGTCGTAGGGCCACAGCTCGGCGGGGCGGATCCGTTTCACATTCCAGAGATGGAAGAACTCGTGGGCCATGAGCGGCCGCATGAACGATCCCAGAATGCCGTCCGGACCGGCGAAGGCGCTGGCGGGCATAATGTCGAACTGCGATGCCGCGTGCTCGAGCCCACCACCAAACTGAATCGGTTCGTGGTACACCTGGAAAAACACGGTATACACGTCGTAGGGCGCCCCGCCCATCAGGCGGTTCTGCACCGCTGCCTGTTTCGCAATGCCGTCCCGCAGATTGCGCGCGACCGCCGGCGTGTAATCCCCGGCCGGATACACGGCGATCCGGATCCACTTGCCGTCCACGGCGAGCGAGTCGAGACTGAAGTGACCCACGAACGTCACGGCATCGGCCAGCTCGTGATAGTCGGATGCTCGATACGCATCGCCCGCGCGCGCCAACGCCGTGGCCACGCGCCATCCACCGGGAAGCGCGAAGCGCACTTCTGCCGGTCGATCCAGTCGACCTTCCTGATACAAGAACAAGTTGGTGCCGAGAAACTGCCCGAAATCCCCCACGAGGCGTGACTGCGAGAGGTCGATCGCGTCGGCGAGGTAGTCGAATTCCACCGTGACGCGAGCGCTCCCGCCGGTTCCGATGCGCCACGTATCTTTGTCGAGCCGATCCCAGAACAACGGTTGCCCCGCGGCGTTGCGCGCCGTGAAATGGCGCGCGTACCGGGCGTAGTTCTGGATCGTGTAACTGCCGGGACTCCACGCGGGGAGTGAGACGAGGAGTGTGTCCGTCCCCTCCGTCGGAAACTCCGCCTTCACATGGAACAGGTGGGCGGCCGCCGAGCCGACGGATACTTCATAGCGAATCGCTTGGGCCGATGCGCGACCCCACAGAATGGTGAGCAGGACGGCACAGGACATTCCCCGCAAACGCATGCGAACCCTCGTGTTGGAGTTACCGGTGGGAGTGTGGACTGGAATGATACCCACACCAATGCAACGCGGCCCCACCGATGCTCGGTGGGGCCGCGCCAACTATCGGGAGCGCGTGCAGTTACGAGGGGACGTTAGCGCTGTGATCCGCGACCATCGCCCGCAACTCCTTGCTGGGCTTGAAGACAGGCACGGGGCGCGCCGCTACTTCGACCGGATCGCCGGTGCGCGGATTGCGCGCCATGCGCGTCTTGCGCTGACGGATCTTGAACGTCCCAAACCCACGTATCTCAATGTTATGCTGCTCGGCTAGCGCGGCCTTCACCGCATCCAGGAACGAGTCTACGACCCGCGCACAGTCCTTTTTGGAAATCAGGGGACCGGCCGTGCGGGCAATTTGAGCGGTGACCTTTTCGACCAGATCGGCCTTCGTCATCCGTACCCCCCGAAGGGCGCAGGGAATACCACTACCGGGCGCCCAACATATGGCCCTTACCTATTGACTGTCAAGAGCTTGGAGGAACTCTCGGAAGTGCTCCTGAGCGTCATGAGGCCCGGGGGATGCCTCGGGGTGGTACTGCACGGCAAAAATGGGGTAGTCGCGGTGCCGAACGCCTTCTACGGTGCCATCATTGAGGTTAAGGTGGGTGACCTCGAGCGCTTTCGCGCCCGGAACACCCCCCGTATCGCCCCGAACCGAGAATCCGTGGTTCTGGGAAGTGATAAGCACTTGCCCCGTCTTGAGATCGCGTACCGGGTGGTTGCCGCCGCGATGTCCGTAGGGCAGCTTGACCGTTTCGCCCCCAAACGCGAGCCCCAGGAGCTGGTGGCCTAGGCAGATCCCGAAGATGGGCAGCGAACCGTCGGCAAGCTCCCGGATCGTCTCGATCGCATATCCCACCGCCGCAGGGTCGCCGGGACCATTGGAGAGGAACAGGCCCGACGGAGCGAGCTCCCGCACGCGCGCCGCCGATGTCTGAGCCGGGACAACCGTGACGCGACAGCCGTAGCCCAAGAACAGTCGCAGGATGTTGCGCTTCATGCCGAAGTCGTAGGCGACGATGTGGCACTTCGCGTCGGCGGGCCCTTCGGCATATTCGCGCGTGATGGTGGCGGCGCTCGCGAGATCGAGTCCGTCCATGCTGGGTGATGCTGCGAGCATTGCGCGCACGTCGTCCGTCGGTCCGTCACCCACGGCCATCACCCCGCGCATCGCGCCCTTCGAGCGGATGTACCGGGTGACCTGTCGCGTATCCACCTCGGAGATGATCGGCACACGCGCCGCCGCCAACCACTCGAGCAGTCCACCGGTCGCCCGCCAATTGGAGGATCGGGCGGACAGCTCGCGCACCACGACCCCGGCGACCCGGGGCCGGTCGGATTCGATATCGTCCGGGTTGATCCCGTAGTTGCCGATCATCGGCGCCGTCATGACCACGAGCTGCCCGAGGTAGGAGGGGTCGGTGAACACCTCCTGGTAGCCGCTCAGATTCGTGGTGAAGACGACTTCGGCATACGCAGGCTCGAATGGGAGGGGCGCGGTTCCGGCGAACCAGGCGCCATCTTCCAGGAGCACGTAGGCCGGGAGGCGGTCAGCGATTGGGCGGCGCGGGCTGTGGAGCGGGGTTGGGCGGGGGCGCCGGCGACGACTGGATCGGCAGCGGCGCGGACTGAACCGGGGCGGGTGCTGCCCCCCCCTCGAGCACGGACCGAGGGGCACTGGTGCGCGATGACATGACGGCGAGAATGAGGGCGAGGAACAGGAAGATCCCGGCGCACCACCACGTGATCGTATGCAGCAGCGTGGTGGCCTGCCGGCCGCCCATCACCATCTCAGTCCCCGACCCGCCGCCCAACGAGGCGAGACCACCCCCCTGCCCCGCCTGCAGCAGGATCGAGGTCGCCATCACCAGCGAGACAAGGAGGAGGAGCACTACGAGCACGGTGTACATCGCGCGCGCAAAATACCTAGGGAACCGTCGTCGACACAAGCTGGGCCCATCCGACCGGATCGAGCGAGGCACCGCCGACCAGCACGCCGTCCAGCTCCCGTTCGGCCAGGAGCGCGGCGATGTTCTTCGCGTTCACGCTTCCCCCGTACAGCACCCGGGTCACGCTGGCGCTGCGTCGCACCAGCCAATCCCGGATTTCCCGGTGGACGGTGGCCGCGTCCTGCGGCGTGGCGTTGCGTCCGGTGCCGATCGCCCAGACGGGTTCGTAGGCGATCACGACGCGATCGAGCGTTCCACCGTCCAGTCCGTCCAGGGCGGCCCCGAGCTGGCGGCGCACCACCTCCAGCGTCGATCGAGCCTCTCGTTCGGCGAGCGTTTCCCCGACGCACAGCACCGGCATGAGTTGGCCGCCGAGCGCCGCCCGGATCTTGCGGGCCGTCTCCGCATCACTCTCCCCGAACACGTGCCGCCGTTCGGAGTGCCCGATCAGCGCGCTTGTGGCGCCCGCCTGCGCCGCCAGCGGGACCGAGATGGCTCCGGTAAATGCCCCCTTCGGCTCCCAGTGAACGTCCTGGATGCCGACGCGCAGGTCAGGTCGTCCGGCAGTCCCAAGCGCCATGGCCTCGACCGAGACGGACGGCGGAAAGAACCACACGTCGCGATCGGGGTGAGGAGCGTACGCAGGCAGAAAAGTGTCGAGATACGCCCGTGCGTCGGCGGGCCCGAGATGCATCTTCCAATTGGCCGCGAAGTGGAGACGTCTCACGCAGCGTCCAGCGCGACCACGCCAGGCAGCGGCTTTCCCTCGAGGAATTCGAGCGACGCCCCGCCTCCGGTGGACACGTGCGTAAGCTTTCCTTCGAGCCCCGCCACCGCGGCCGCCGAGTCGCCGCCGCCCACCACGGTCACGGCGCCCCGGGCGGTCGCGGCGACGAGCGCATCGGCCACGGCGCGCGTGCCCGCATCGAACGGCGGCGTCTCGAATACGCCCATCGGACCGTTCCACACGATCGTTTTGGCGCGCAGCAGGCGCCCGCGAAAATCCTCGCAGGTGGCCTGATCGATGTCGAACACGGCCATGTCGACGGGGATGTGGTCCTTGGCCACCTGGCGACGCTCGGCGGCGCGCTCCAGCGATGGTGCGACCGTCGCCCCGCGCGGCAGCACCAGTTTATCTCCTCCCGTGTCGAGCAATCCCTTTGCCAGCGCGATCCGGTCCCGCTCAACGAGCGACGTTCCGATCTCGAGACCCAAACTGGCGAAGAACGTGCACGCCATCGCGCCGCCGATGAGGATCTCCTCGCACTTGGGCAACAGTTTACCGATGACGTCGATCTTTCCGCTGATCTTGGCGCCGCCCAGCACCGCGACAAATGGCCGCTTCGGCTCGTCCAGTGCGGCGCCGAGATAGCGCAGCTCGCGCTCCACGAGATATCCGGCTACGGCGGGCTTCAGGAGATGGGCCACCGCCTCGGTGGAGGCATGCGCCCGATGCGCCGAGCCGAAGGCGTCGTTCACGTAAAAGTCGCCCAGCGCGGCAAACTGGCGGGCCAGGTCGGCATCGTTCTGCTCCTCGCCCGGCCAGAACCTCGTGTTCTCGAGGAGAGCCACCCCGCCCCGCGGCAGGCGCCGCGTCACCGCGACGCCGGCGGCGAGATCCTCGATGAACTCCACCGGGACCCCGAGGATCCGCTCCACGTCGCGCACAATCAGTCGCAGCGAGAAGGTGGGGTCGGGGCCGCCCTTGGGCCGGCCGAGATGCGACAGCAGCACCACGCGCGCTCCGTGCTCGCGCAAATACGTGATGGTCGGCAACGCAGCGCGGATCCGGCCCTCGTCGGTCACCACGCCGTTTTTCAGGGGGACGTTGAAATCGACGCGCACCAACGCCCGCCGGCCCTCGAGGGCGCTCGCTGGGAGGCTCTCGAGGGTGCGGGTGGTCACGCCCGGGATCCGATGTACGCGAGCAGGTCGACGCAGCGCGCGGAGTAGCCGATTTCGTTGTCGTACCACGACGACACGTGAACCAGGGTGCCGTCGATCACGTTGGTGGAGAGCGAGTCCACGACGCTTGAGAAGAGGCTGCCGACGTAGTCGACCGAAACCAACGGCTCGTCGGAAACGTCGAGGATGCCCTTCAACTCCCCTCGGGCCGCCTGCCGGAACGCGGCGTTCACTTCCTCGATGGTCGCTTTCTTCTCGACCTCGGCCGTAAGGTCGACCAGCGAGACGTCGGGAGTCGGGACCCGCAAGGCGATGCCGTCGATCTTCCCCTTCACTTCGGGAATCACCAGGCCGGTGGCCTTGGCGGCGCCGGTGGTCGTCGGGATGATCGAGAGCCCGGCGGCGCGGGCGCGACGCAGATCCTTGTGCGGCAGGTCGAGAATCTGCTGATCGTTGGTGTAGCTGTGCACGGTGGTCATGTATCCGTGCACGAAGCCCCAGTTGTCGAGCACCACCTTCACGACGGGGACGAGACAGTTGGTGGTGCACGACGCGTTCGACAGAATGTGGTGCTTGGCGGGGTCGTACCGCAGGTGGTTGACGCCCATCACGATCGTGATGTCTTCACCCTTGGCGGGGGCGGAGATGACCACCTTCTTCGCGCCGGCGGTGAGATGCTTGGCGGCCGCCTCACGGTCCGTGAACCGGCCGGTACTCTCCAGCACCAAGTCGACCCCCAGATCCTTCCACGGCAGTTTCTCCGGCTCCTTGATCGCCGTGACCCGGATCTCCTTTCCGTTCACGACCAGGGCCTCGCCCTTCACCTCCACCGTGCCGGGAAAGCGCCCGTGCACCGAGTCGTACTTGAGGAGGTGCGCCAGCGTCTTGGTGTCCGTGATGTCGTTGACGCCGATGAACTCGACGCCCGTCTGCTTGCTCATCACCGCGGCTCGCAGAACGTTGCGCCCGATGCGCCCGAACCCGTTGATGCCGACACGCGCTGCCATGCTCGCTCCCTAGCTGAAATCAGGAATGGTCGCTCGACCGAATGTGACGGCCGTGACGGTGGTGAATCCCTGCTGCTCGAACGCCCGCGCCGCGCCCGCGAGGGTCGCGCCGGTCGTGAAGACGTCGTCGACGATGACGATGGCGGATTTGCGGGATAGCAAACCACTCCGCGATCCGAAATCCTCAATCCGCACTCGAAACGCCCCCGCCACGTTCGCTAGGCGGGCAGCCGGTGTCAACGCCGTCTGGGTCCGTGTATCTCGCGCCCGGGTCAGTAGTTCGGTATCGACGGAGAGGTGCCAGCAATGTGCCAGGGCGCGCGCGAGCCACAGGCTTTGATTGTAACCCCGTGTACGCAGACGGCGGGCTCCGAGGGGGATGGGAACCAGCCGTGCACCCGCGGGAGGCGCCGGCAGGATCCGCACCATCACGGCGGCAATATCGGCCGCGATGCGCGGCAAGCCTCGGTACTTGAGGGCGTGCACCGTCGTCCGGGCTCCCGCATCGAGCCACACCGCCGAGCGGACGGACGCGAGCGCCGCCGGCCACTCGCGGCACAATCGGCACGGGCCGAAGTGCGGCTCCGGCTGACCGCAGCGTTCGCACCACGGGGGGCGCACCGCTCGCCAGCGGGAGCGGCACACCGGGCAAACCAGATCGTCGGCGCGCTCGTCGGCCAGCAGCCGGTAGCAAACGAGACATTCCGCCGGCAGCAGCAGCCGTTCGAGAGCGTTAGTCACGCAGCGCGCGCTCGACGGCCGCGCGCATCACTTCGATTGGTGCGGAGTGCGCTGGAAAGAACCGGGCCCAGGCGAGCGCCCCCTGGCGGACCAGCATGCCGCGGCCGTCGCGCGCCGTGATGCCGGCGTCGCGCAGCGCGCGCACCCACCGCGTCTCCCTGGGGCGATACACGAGATCGAGGGCGACCCGCAGGTCCCGCACCGCGGTGGGCTCGATGGGCAGCGAGTCGTCGCCGTTGAGGCCCAACGGGGTCGTATTCACCACCACGTCCGCCGCCACGGGAGGCGCCGCGAGACGCACCCGCGTGCCGCGTGACGCCGCCCATTCCACGAACCCCCGAGCCCGCTCGGGATCGCGCGAGCGGACCAACAGCTCGGCGTGTGCATCCGAGGCCGCTATCGCGACGGCGCGCGCCGACCCACCCGCGCCCAGCAGGAGCCAGCGCCCGCCGTCGGCACCGAGCTCCGTGAGCTCGGCCCCCACGGCGGGGGCGTCGGTGTTGTCGCCCACGAGGATGCCCTGCTCCACCCAGAAGGTATTGCACGCGCCGACGCGGGTGCACAGGTCCGTTTTACGCGCGACACATCGTTCCGCCGCGCCTTTGAGCGGAATGGTGACGTTCCCCGCGACGCCGAGCTGGGCGAGTGCGCGCAACGTGTCGGGGAAGGTGGCGGCCGGCGTGCGGAACCCCAAGTACACCGCGTCGAGCCCGAGGGCGCCGATCCCGGCGTTGTACATCGCGGGCGACAACGAATGGGCGATCGGGTCACCCAGCACCGCGAGCAGCCGGGTGCTACCGCCGATCCTCACGTCGCGTCTCGCTCGCCAGTCGGTCGGCTACCGCCGCGATGAGGGTCTCGAGCTCGGCGCAGGTATCGCGATATACCTCGAGGTCGCCGCCGAACGGATCGCCCACTTCCGCTTCCTCGCCCGTCCGACCGGCGTACTCCCCGAGGACGAACACCCGTCCCTCGCCACCCAGCTCGTGCACCCGGGCGCGGTGGTGCCGCGCCATGGTGAAAATCAGGTGGGCGTCCTCCACGATCTCGCGGGTGAGTAATCGGGCACGGTGGCTCGAGAGATCGAGGCCGCGTTCCAGTCCGATGAGGTAGGCACCTTCGGAAGCCGGGGCGCCGTCCCAGGCACCCGTGCCCGCGGACTCGACCGCCACCTCGCCCACGCCGCGCTCCATCAGCGCGCGCCGCAGCAACGCTTCGGCCAGCGGGCTGCGGCAGATGTTGCCGGTGCAGACGAACAGGATTTGCTTCACGGCGCGAGGAACCCGGCCGCGGCGCGCAACTCCGCCAGGGAAACCGCCCCGGCACGGATGACCCGTGGTGGGTGCCCCGTGCAGTCCACCACGGTGGACGGAGGCCGATTGCCCAGCACGCCGCCGTCGAGCACCACGAGCACGCCGTCCTGGACCGGTCCGGCGAAATCGCGCAGAATCGCTTCAGCCCCCGGGGCCGGCGCGCTACCGGGAAGATTGGCGGAGGTGGACGTCAGCGGCTCGCCGAGGGCCGTGACCAAACGCGCGATGTTCGTATGCGATGTCCAACGCACGGCGATTCCCCCTTCCGGTCCGCGCAATAGATCCGGCAGCCGTCCGCTCCCGCCCGGCAACACCAGGGTCAGCGGCCCCGGCCAGAATGCCCGAGCGAGCGCATTCGCCGACTCGTTGAACGCGAGCCCCTGGGCCTCGGCCATTGCGCGGCTCGCCACGAGCACGAGAAACGGCTTCCCGGCGGCGCGCCCTTTCAACGACGCCAGCGCCCGCACCTCCGACTCGCGCGGGCGGGATCCCAAACCGTACACCGTTTCGGTGGGATACGCGAGCAGTCCACCCGCGCGGAGGTGGGCGACGGTCGGTTGCAGGGCCGCTGTGACGTCGGCATCGGTGACAAACGGCAACGCCGTCATGACAGCTCGCGCGCCAGCGCTTCCGCAAGCCGCCAGTCGTCTTCGGTCGTCACTTTCAAATTGTGTGGCGAGTCCGCCACGACCTCCACCGGAAACCCGGCACGCTCGACCAGCTCGGCATCATCCGTCGGGGACGGCGACCCCACGGTCCAGGCGGCGTAGGCGGCTTCGATGATCGCGCGGGGAAATCCCTGCGGTGTCTGCGCCCGCCACAACCGTTCGCGACCAACCGTTCGCGCCACGCGCCGTTCCCCCTCCACGTCCTTGACGGTGTCGCCCATCGGGACGGCCGCCACTGCTCCCACGCCCGAGCGAGCCCGCGCGATCACGGCGTCGATCGTCGACCGTGCGACGAATGGCCGGGCAGCATCGTGCACCAGCACGATCGTCAACGGCGCATTCAGCGCGGTGAGTCCCGCCCGCACGGAATCGGCCCGCGTGGCGCCCCCGGACACAATCCGGAGTCGCTGGCTGACTAGCGGCACCAGCCACCCGGGCGGTCGCTCGGCGAACGCCGCAGGGAGTGCCACGATCAGCTGGTCCACCTCTGGGTGCGCCGCGAACGGGCGCAACGCCCACAACAGCATCGGGACACCCAGAATGGGACGGAATTGTTTGGGCTCGCCGGCGCCGGCGCGCACGCCGACGCCGGCCGCCACGATCACGACTCCGACGTCAGGCAGCGAGGCGGCGGGCGAGCTCACCGACGTGCTCGATCCCCACGACGTCGAGGCCGCTCGTCACCCGGGACCGGGACGAAAGGAAAACGCGCCGAAACCCCTGCCGCTCGGCCTCACCCAGCCGGCGCTCGAGCCCGGATACCGGGCGTACTTCGCCGCCCAGGCCGACTTCCCCCAGGAACAGCGCGTCTGCCGGTGCGGGACGATCGTGCACGCTCGACATCAGCGCCGCGATGACCGCGAGATCAGTGGATGGCTCGAGGAGACGCACCCCCCCCGTGACGTTGACGAAGACATCCAGCGCGCCCACGGGTAGCCCGCCGCGGCGCTCCAGCACCGCGAGCAACACGGCGAGGCGTCGCTGATCGAGGCCGGTCGCCACCCGCTGCGGTGTCCCAAACCCGGCCTTCGAGGCGAGCGCCTGGACTTCCACCAGCACCGGCCGCGTCCCTTCCATCAGTGCAGTGACCGCCGAGCCCGAGACTCCGGTGTGGCGGCCCGCCAGGAAGACGGATGCGGGATCGGGGACGGCTTCGAGGCCGGCGGACGTCATGCGAAACACGCCGATCTCGTCCACCGAGCCAAACCGGTTCTTCACCGCCCGCAGGATACGGTGGTCGAGCGACGCCTCGCCCTCGAAATAGAGGACCGTATCCACGATGTGCTCCAGCGTGCGCGGGCCGGCGATGCCCCCACCCTTCGTGACGTGTCCGACCAGAAACACGGCGGGCCCAGCCTCCTTGGCGAAGCGCATCAGCCGGGCGGCGCACTCGCGCACCTGCCCGACATTCCCGGGCGCGCCCTCCAGCTCCTCGGTGTATGTCGTCTGGATCGAATCAAGGAACAGCACCTGGGCGCGGACTGCGCTGGCATGATGGAGAATGGACTCCAGGTTCGTCTCGCCGAGCACGTGCACTGCACCCGCATCCTCGGTCAGCCGAGCGGCGCGCAGCTGCAGCTGCTCCGGCGATTCTTCTCCCGACACGTAGAGGGTGCGCACACCGGCTCGCTCGAGGCGCGCCGCGCCCTGCAGCAGCAGCGTGGACTTGCCGATTCCCGGCTCGCCGCCGACCAGCACCAGCGATCCGGGGACGATCCCGCCGCCCAGAATGAAATCGAGCTCGTCGAAGCCGGTCTTCCAGCGGGTGATGTCCACTCCGCCCACCGCGGACAAACGGACCGGGGGCCTGGCCGACGGATTGCGCGTCTGCCCGACCGCCCGCACGCTCTTGCGGCCGGCCGCTTCTTCCACCAGCGCATTCCAGGCGCCGCACGCGTCGCACCGCCCCGCCCACTTTGGCTGCTCCGCGCCGCACTCGGTGCAGCGGAACACGGAATGCGCCTTAGCCATTTCGGGCCTCGACCGGTGTCGCGCGCTCGGTGTAGTTGTCGAAGCGGGTGAATTCCTTCTTGAAGTAGAGCTTCACCATTCCGGTGGGCCCGTTGCGCTGCTTTCCGAGGATCAGCTCGGCGAGGCCCTCGATGCTGTTGCCGTCTTTGTCCACCGCCCCGTCGTAGAACTCCTGCCGATAAATGAAGCAAACCACGTCGGCATCCTGCTCGATCGCGCCCGACTCGCGCAGATCGGAGAGTTGTGGCCGGCGATGCTCGCCGCCGCGCTGCTCCGGGGCGCGCGACAGCTGCGACAGCGCCACCACGGGCACGTCGAGCTCCTTGGCGAGCGCCTTGAGGGAGCGGGAGATGTAGGAGATCTCCTGCTGGCGGTTCTCGATGTCGCTGGGCCCCGTCATCAGCTGCAGGTAGTCCACGACGATCATGCCGATGTCGTGTTCGGCCTTGAGCCGGCGGGCCTTGGAGCGCATTGCCAGCGGCGTGAGCGCCGCCGAATCGTCGATCCAGATCGGCGCCGTGCCGAGCAGGCCGGCCGCGCGGGCGAGCTTGGGGTAGTCGTCGTCGCGCAGCGCGCCGCGCCGCAGGCGCTGGGCGTCCACCAGGCCCTCCGAGCACAGCAGGCGCTGCACCAGCGCTTCCTTCGACATCTCGAGTGAGAACACCCCGACCCCAACCTGATGCTCGATCGCCGCGTGCTGCACGCAGTTTAACACGAACGACGTCTTTCCCATCGAGGGCCGGGCGGCAATGATCACGAGATCGCTACGCTGGAACCCCGCGGTGAGGCGGTCCAGATCCACGAACCCGCTCGCCACACCGGTCACCACGCCGTGGCTCCCCTGGAGCGACTCGATCCGCTCCATGGTCGGCCAAATCAGCTCCTTCAGCCTCGAAAAATCCTCCGAGCGGCGGAACTGCGCCACCTGAAAAATCCGGTGCTCGGCGTTGTCGAGCACCTCGGCGGAGTCGTTCTTGCTGTCGTACACATCCTGGATGATC
The DNA here is from genome assembly GCA_964596925.1 of uncultured Gemmatimonadaceae bacterium. Classification (GTDB taxonomy): domain Bacteria; phylum Gemmatimonadota; class Gemmatimonadetes; order Gemmatimonadales; family GWC2-71-9; genus DASTHG01. Next base: position 61,856 of record CAZQWQ010000028.1, read on the forward strand.
TCGGTCGCGGCCTCCACCAAGCGTCGCAGCACCGCCTTGTCGCGGACGATCCGGGTGTGGTACTCGACGTTTGCCGCGGTGGGCACCACGTCGATCAGGGCCGCGAGGTATTCCATCCCGCCGGCGCGATCCAGGTCGCCGCGCTTCGCGAGCTCTTCGCGCAGCGTGACGGGGTCGATCACGTCGTTGCGTTCGGTGAGGCTCACCATCGCCCGGAACAGGATCCGGTGCGCCTCCTTGTAGAACATCGAGTCGTCCAGCAGCTCCGCCGCTTTGAGCGCGGCGTCCTGGTCGAGCAGCATGGCGCCGAGCACGGCTTGCTCGGCCTCGTTGCTCCACGGGGCGCGTCGCCCCGCGTATTCGAGATCAGCCGTCGAGGAGACGGTGGGCGATGCGGACGTCATCCCAGGTCGGTTTCTTCCAGTTGGGGTTACGCAGGAGGGCGGCCGGGTGGTACGTGACGACCACCGGGATTCCCCGGAACCGGTGCGTCTTGCCGCGCAACGCACCGAGGGATTGCTTGGTGTTCAGGAGCGTCTGGATCGCCGTGTTCCCCATTGCGAGGATCACCTTCGGCTGCAGAATCTCCAACTGCCGGAACAGATACGGAAGGCACGAGGCGATCTCGTCGTACAGTGGAGTCCGGTTCTGCGGCGGGCGGCACTTCACCACGTTGCAGATGAACACCTGCTCGCGCGCTAATCCAATCGCGGCGAGGATCTTCGTGAGCAGCTCCCCCGCCTGCCCGACGAACGGCCGTCCCGTTTCATCTTCGGTTTTCCCTGGACCTTCGCCGATCACGACGAGCCGCGCCGCCGCCGCGCCTTCGCCCGGCACCGTGTGGCGACGATCCTCGCACAGCCGGCATTTTGTGCACGCGGCTACCAGCGTCGCCACGGCGTCGAGCGTCGCCGCCTGCTGCAGCGGATCGGTGCTGAACAGGTCCTGTGCCGGAGGATCGTAGTTCAGGCCTGGCGGCGGCACCACCGCGGCAGGAACGGCGGCCTTGGCCGGAACGGTCCCCTCGGGCGCCGGCGGCACCACCACCGCGTCCGTTCCCAGGAGTCGTTGCTGTTCCAGATAGGCGCGCGCTAGTGCCCGCCCGTCACTCACGTCAAATCGTGCTCCACCATGTCGAGGATTCGGCGTGCCACGTCACGCTTGTCCTGCAGCGGCAGCTCGGTCTGCGCTCCCGACCGCGCGAGCAGCGTGACTTTGTTCGTGGTCACTTCGAACCCCGCACCGGGCTCTAGCGCGTCGTTCAGAACCACGTAATCGAGTCGCTTGTCCTTCAGCTTCTTCCGCGCGCGCGCGAGACCGTCTCCGGTTTCGAGCGCGAATCCGACGACCACGCACCCGGCGGGTCGCTTGAGAGAACGTAAAATGTCCGGCGTCGGCTCCAACATTACACTGAAACGCCCGCTCTGGCGAGGACGCTTGCGGCTCGCCTGCTTCACCGCTCGGTAGTCGGCGGGCGCCGCGGCCATGAACAACGCCGCCGCGCCTTCGAGCGCCGCTTGGATCGCGCGCTGCATCTCTTCAGTGCTCGCCACGCGCACCAGTCTCACACCGGCCGGCGCCGGCAGTGCCGTCGGTCCGCTCACGACGACGACGTCCGCTCCCCGATCGCGCGCGGCTTCGGCCAGCGCGTAACCCATCCGCCCGCTCGAGGGATTGGTGAGGACCCGAACCGGATCGAGATGCTCGCGGGTGGCGCCCGCACTCACCACCACCTTGCGTCCCTGCCAGCGCGAATCCGCGCCCAGCAGCCGCAGGGCCGCCGCGAAGATCACCTCGGGCTCGCTCATCCGACCCGGGCGCTCGCTCGGACCCTCCGCCAGCGCGCCGGTCTCCGGACCGACGAACGTCCAGCCACGGGTGGACAAGACACGGAGATTGGCCTGGGTAGCGGGGTTGGCGTACATCGCGTCGTTCATGGCGGGCGCGGCCAGGATCGGTCCCGTGCGCGCCAACAGGATGGCGGTGAGGAGATCGTCGGCCATCCCCATGGACGCCCGGGCGAGCAGCTGGGCTGTGGCGGGCGCCACCACCACGAGGTCGGGTGCTTTCGCGAGCCCGATGTGCGCGAGCGCCCGGCCCGGCTCCCACAGGGAGGTCAGGACCGGGCGCCCGGTGAGCGCTTCGAACGTCAGCGGCCGCACGAACTCGGCCGCGCCCGCGGTCATCACGACGTCGACCGTCAACCCGCTTTCAACAAGCCGCCGCGCAAGGGTACAGCTCTTGTAACAGGCGATTCCGCCCGACACGCCAAGGATGACGTGACGGCCGGCGACCGCCATCAGACCTCCTGCCGCCGCCGCCGCACCAGCTTGTACTTCAAGTGGCCCTGCACCAGCTCCGCCAGGGCCCGCGTCGTCAGCTTCTGCTCGAATTCGACGCTGCGGTCCCGTGGAAACTCGTTGACAAACCGCGCGAATCGCGCGGCCACCAGGACGCCCAGGTACTTGTTCTGGGTCTGGTTTGACACTTCATGAGGGGTGACGATCCGCATTCATCTTCTCCTATGGTTCCTGCCGATGACGATCCGCTTCCACTACCAGTTCGTTCACGAGTGTTTCGAGGCGATCCGCGGGAGGCCGATGTCGCCCCGCCCCATCCGCATCAATGATCGATCCCACTTCGGTCACCGCGTGCGCCAGCTCGTCGTTGATGACGATGTGCTCCCAGGACAGTCCCTGGCGAATCTCCCAAATGGCCCGGTCGGCGCGCCGGGCGAGTGATTCCCTGGATTCCGTCTCGCGCCCCACCAGTCGGCCCATCCACTCCCGGCCGCTGGGCGGCAGGATGAAGATCCGCATCGATTGCGGTGGTGGGCGGCGCTGCCACACCTGGTCCGCGCCCTGCACTTCGATGTCGAGCAGCACGTGCCGTCCAGACGCGAGCACGGCGTCCACCTCACCCTTCAGGGTCCCATACAGGTTGCCCGCGTACGTGGCCCACTCCAAAAATTCTTCCGCCGCGATCCGACGCTCAAATTCGGCGCGGGTCACGAAATGATACGCCCCTCCATCCACTTCCCCGGAGCGCGGCGCCCGGGTCGTGGCCGACACCGAATAGCCCACGTCGGTTCGCCGCTGCAGCAGCGCCCGCGTAATCGTCGTCTTGCCGCCGCCCGACGGGGCGGACAGGATGACGATCCGCGACGTCACTCCAGATTCTCCAGCTGCTCCCGGAACCGCTCCAGCTCGCCTTTCATCGCGATCACCGCCTGGGTGATCGCGGCGTCGTTCGCCTTCGAGCCCATCGTATTCGTCTCGCGCAACAGCTCCTGCGCGAGGAAGCCGAGCTGCTTGCCGACCGCCGCCTCACCGCCCAGCGCGCCGCGACACGCCGCCACATGAGTCTGAAACCGCACCAGCTCCTCGCTGATGTCCACCCGGTCGGCGAGCAAGGCGATTTCCACAGCCAGTCGCTGCTCGTCCACCGCTACCCCGGCCGAGAGCTCGGCGACGTTCTTGCGCAACCGGGCGAGCTCGGTGGTGAGCCGCTCCGGAGCGCGCGCCGCAATGGTCCGCGCGCCCGCCTCGAGTGCCTCGAGCCGCTCCAGCAGATCGGCGGCGAGCGCCCGACCCTCGCGCTCGCGCATCACCAGCACCTCCGCGGCCGCCTGCTCGACGATCGGTTGCAGGTCGCCCCAGGGCACCACCGCCCCGTTGCTCGACACGGTCAGTACGTCCGGATGCCGCGCCACAAAGCCGAGGTCGGGGTCGCCCTTCAGGCGCAGCGATTTTTTCAGCTCCCGCAGCGCTCGTACGACCTGTTTCGCGCGCTCGAGATCGAGCGCGACCGCTCCAGCCGTCTGCGGCGGCTCGAGCCACCGTGCGGTGAGCGCCACGTGACCCCGCTCCAGCAACGCCCGCAGCCGCTCGCGTACCTCACTCTCGAGCCCGGCGAGGTCGTACGGAAGCTTGAGCTGCGGATTGAAATAACGATGGTTGACGGCGCGGATCTCCACCCGCAACCGCCCACCCGCGACCGACCCTTCAGCGGCGCCGAACCCCGTCATGCTCCGCGGCACAGACTTTAAGCTTAGTCGCGGAAAGCACTTAGGTCAATCGGCCCTAATTGCGGAAGAACCATTGCACGCCGTAGTACTGTGCGTGCTTCGGGTACCCGAGGCCCGTCACGTAGCTACCACGCATGCCGTTGTAGTTGCGGGTCATCCAGTAGGCGGTGAACTCGGCGATGCGCATCTCGATGTTGGTCTCGACGAAGGTGGCCGGACGCATGGGAATCTGGGCGCCGGTCGAATCGCGCCCGCCGAGGTTGGAGCCGCTCCAGGATTCGGCCGCCACCTCGCCGCGGAGCGCGAACACGCCACTCTTGTACACGCGCCAAAATTTCGAATAGAACGCGATCGACACGCGGCCGTGCGTCGGCGGCTCGAAATCCCCACCGCCCGTGATCGGATCGAAATACCACCCGGAGAGCTGCAGCCCCGGCAGCGGCCGCAGCGCCACGAACGCGGTAGCGTAGGTGCTGTGCGGCATTGGTCCGAGCGAGGCAACCGGACGGATCCCGGCCGCAAAATCGATCGGCTGGAACGGGTCCCGGCGAATCTCGCCTGCTTCGAGAGTCACGCGGCCTCTCAGCAGGTCCCAGCGCACGAACGCGGCGAAGTCGGTGGCTCGCTGGAACGTATCGGAGCGCACGACCGGCGCCTGGAAGTCTTCGAACCAGCTCACCTCGCCGCGCGCCGAAAGGCCGAGCGGCAGCTGCAGTCCGCCCGAGACCTGGGCGCGGTTGCCGTGACCCTTGTCACCGTAATGCGCGCGGCGAGCATTCGCGGCGATCGACATGAACGGCAACGGCTGCCAGGCGGCCCGCGCCTCGACCTGAAACGGTCGCGCCGCGTCCTGGACCCGAACGGTGACCCCGGCCGACGCCCGCGAGCGGGTCTCGCTCAGGTCCAGGATCGCCTGGTAGAGTGTCCGGTCTTGCACCAGCGAGTCCTTCGACGCCTGAGAACGCGCCAGCGTGAGCCCGAGCCGGGGACCGAGTCCGTCGCCACGCAACGCCACGAAGGCCCGCAGGATCCCATCCGAGCGCCGCTGCTTCCAGCCGTCTACAATGGATCCCTCCGCGGCGCGACTCCACGCGGAGCTGACGATCTGGTAGGAGATCCCGAAGCGCCCACTGGGCACGTACTCCGCCTTCAGCCAGAGGTCCGTGCTGTTGAACCCCGTCGTGGAGGTGCCCGTGATTCCGTCGATATTGCGGTAGTCGGCCGAGAGCGACAGCCCGAGTCCGGAGCGCCAGCGTTTGGAGAATCCGCCGCGGTACTGGGCGATGGAGTTGCCTCCGGTACTGATGCGCACCTCGGTACGCGGCATCGTCGAGCGCGGGCGCGTGGAGACGAGGTACACTCGCAACGTGGACGCGCGTACCTCGATGTCGATGCGCTCGAGTGGGGCGATTGGCACGCGCGCCGGGTCGAGCCACACCGAGTCCCGGCCCAAGGGGAGATAGGGCACGCCGTCCCAGAACAGCTCGAGCCCCAATGGCCCGTGGCCGCCGTACACGGCGATCTCGGCGGCGCCAAACCACCCACCCCGCGCCACGTAGACCCCCGGAATGTGAGCGAGCAGATCCCCGAGCGTCGTGATGTTCGAGAACACGAGGGAATCGACGTCGTAGCTCGAGCGGAAGCCGCGTGCCAGGGGACCCGGAGCGATCGCCGCGGCAAACGCCGGGAGATACCGCTCGAGCGTGTCCCGGGCGTTGCTGTCCGGCGCCTGTACCACCGTGGAATCGGCGCCCGACGGGGGAGGCCGGGGCGGAACCGTGTCCGCCTGCGCCGCTGCCCCACGCCACGCGACCAGGAGAGCCCCCGCCATGAGGAGGCTCCGGCGCATCAGGCCTCGGCGCGACGCAACAGGAACTCGGTGAACAGACGCACGCCGAACGCCGTCGGTCCCTTGGATTGGTGCGGCGCTTCGGCGTCGGTGTAGGCCGTGCCGGCAATGTCGAGATGGACCCAGGGGAACCCTTCGACGAACTCCCGCAGGAACCAGCCACCGGCGATGGGTCCCGCCCCGCGGCCCCCCGAATTTTTCACGTCGGCGATGTCGGACTTGATGAGGTCACGGTACTCCTCCCACAGCGGCAGCGGCCAGCAGCGCTCCCCCGCCCGCTCGCCGGCTTCGCGTACCTCGGCGATCAGCGCGTCGTCGGTGCCCATGATGCCGCTCGCCTGCGAGCCCAGCGCGATCACCACCGCGCCGGTGAGCGTCGCGGCGTCGAGCACCGCGGCCGGTTTGTAGCGCCGCGCGTACGACAAGGCGTCGCACAGGATCAGTCGGCCTTCAGCATCGGTGTTCACGATCTCGATCGTCTTGCCGAGGTGGCTCTTCACGACGTCCCCCGGTTTCACCGCCGTGCCCGAGGGGAGGTTCTCGGTGGAGGGGATGAGACCCACGACGTTGAGCTTCGGCTTGACCCGTCCCAGGACCTCGAACGTGCCGAGCACGGCCGCCGCTCCCGACATGTCGTACTTCATTTCCTCCATGTTCGGGGCCGGCTTGATCGAGATCCCACCGGAATCGAACGTGATGCCTTTCCCGATCAGCACCACCGGGGCCGCGTCCCCGGCACCGCGGTGTTCGAGCACAATGAATCGCGGTTCTTCCGCGCTCCCCTGCGCGACGGCGAGCAACGCGCCCATCGCTTCTTTCCGGAGCTCCGCGGGTCCGAGGACCGTAATCGCGAATCCATAGGTTCGAGCCAGTGTCGCGGCCTGCTCGGCAAGGTAGGTCGGGGTACACACATTGCCCGGCTGCATCTGGAGCTGCCGGGCAAAGAGATGCCCTGCGGCCACCGCGTCGCCCAGCAGTCGCCCCGCCTCGGCCTGTTTCGCGTCGGCGGCGTCCACCGCCACATCCACGCCCGTGATCGCCCCGCGTAGCTCGTCGCTCGGACGCTTGAGATCGATAAACGCCCAGCCGCCGTGCGCCGCTCCCTCCACCGCCGCCTGCACCAGCTCTCGGATCGGCATGCCGTTGCGCCCCTCGACGGTCACGGAGAACGCGAGCCGCCCGGTGCCGAGTGCGCGTGCCCGCTTCGCCGCGACGGCCGCGGCGCGGCGCACCGCACTACCCCGCACCTCGGCCGCCTTCCCCATGCCGACCAGCAACACGCGCCGAGCCTTGCCCGCTCCGTAGACCAGCAGCGTTTCATCGCGCTTGCCCTTGAAGTCGCCGCTGGCCAGCGCCCGGCCGATCGCACCGCCGGTGGCCTGGTCGAGTGGGGTGAGGGCCGCCGGGAGCTCCACGCCGGCGGTGACCGCCACGGCGAGCAGCGGCGTTTCGATATCCGTCACCGCCTGCGTCGTGATCGTACTGTTCATGCGAGGTGCTCGATGATCGCGTCCGCGAACGTGGAGGTGGAAACCTCGGTTGCCCCGGGCATCTGCCGGGCGAGATCGTAGGTGACACGACCGGCGGCGATGGCGCCCTCGAGCCCGCGCTCGATGGCCCGCGCCGTTTCGACCCAGCCCAGCTCCTCGAACATCATCACGCCAGACAGGATGACGCTGCCCGGGTTCACCTTGTCCAGCCCGGCGTATTTCGGTGCGGTGCCGTGGGTCGCCTCGTACACCGCGAAGCCGTCCCCGACGTTTCCGCCGGGGGCGAGGCCCAGCCCGCCCACTTGGGCGGCGCAGGCGTCGGAGAGGTAGTCGCCGTTCAGGTTCGGTGTCGCGATCACGGAATACTCGTCGGGACGGAGCAGCACCTGCTGGAACATCGCGTCCGCGATGCGGTCCTTGATGACGACCTTGCCGTCCGCCTTGCCCCCGCCCTTGCCGAGGTCCGCCTCGGCGATGGTCCGATCGGCGAAGCGCTCCCGCGCGACCTCATAGCCCCAGTCGCGAAACGCGCCCTCGGTGAACTTCATGATGTTGCCTTTGTGCACCAGCGTGACCGACGGGCGTTCGGCGTCGATCGCGTAGCGAATGGCCTTCGCCACCAGGCGCTGGGAGCCGAAACGCGACATCGGCTTGATGCCGATCGCGCTGCCGGCCCGGACCTTCTTGCCGAGCCGTGTCTCCAGCACCTCGATCAGCTCGTTCGCCTCCTTGCTCTCCGCCTGGAACTCAATGCCGGCGTACACGTCCTCGATGTTCTCGCGGAAGATGACGACGTTCAGCTTTCCCGGATCCTTCACCGGCGCCGGAACGCCTCGGAACCAACGCACCGGGCGGATGCAGGCGTACAGATCGAGCAGCTGGCGCAGCGCGACGTTCAGGGAGCGAATGCCACCGCCGACCGGAGTCGTGAGCGGACCTTTGATTGCCACGCGATGGGCGCGGATGACATCCAGCGTCGCATCGGGGAGCCAGCTCCCGGTCGCCTTGTGTGCCTTTTCCCCGGCGAGCACCTCGTGCCAGTCGACCCGGCGCTTGCCTCCGGAGGTGCGCTCCACGGCCGCGTCGAACACGCGGCGCGCCGCGCGCCAGATGTCGGGCCCGGTGCCGTCTCCTTCGATGAACGGAATGACGGGCGTGTCTGGGACGACCCAGCGCCCATCGCGGAAGTCGATTGGAGTCCCCATCGTGCTAGCCTCGCTTTCGCGCGGGGACCCAGCGACGGTCCATGTGCCCCACGTATTCGGCGCGGGGTCGGATGAGCCGGTTGTCGGCGTGTTGCTCGAGCACGTGCGCGCACCAACCGCTCACCCGGCTCACGGCGAAGATCGGCGTGTAGAGATCGAGCGGAATGCCCATGACGTAGTACATCGACGCCGAATAGAAGTCGACGTTGCAATACAACCCCTTCTCCCGTTTCATCACGTCCTCGATAATGCGCTGCATCGCGGACCATTGCGGCTGGCCCGCCGTGCGCCCCAGCTCCTCGGCCATGCGCCGGAGGTGCGCCGCCCGCGGATCCTCGGTGCGGTACACGCGGTGGCCGAAACCCATGATCTTGCGCTTCTGGGCCAGCGCCTCGCGAATCCACGTTTCGGCGCGCTCGGGAGTCTGAATCTCGAGCAGCATTTTCATCACTTCTGTGTTCGCCCCGCCATGCAGCGGGCCCGCCAGCGCCGCGATCGCCCCGGTGACGGCCCCGTGCACGTCCGCCAGTGTCGCCGCGATGACGCGCGCGGCGAACGTCGACGCGTTCAGCTCGTGATCGGCGTGCAGGATGAGCGCGACGTCGAACGCGTGCTCGGCGTCCTTGTCCGGCACGTCCCCGGACACCATGTAGAGGAAATTGGCCGCGAGCGACAGGCCGCGGCGTGGGGAAAGCGGATTCTGGTCGTTGCGCAGCCGGTGGAACATGGCCACCATCGTCGGTAGCTGCGCGATGAGCCGCATCGCCTTGCGCGACTCCGCTTCGCGGCTGTTGTTGCCGCGATCTGGATCGACGAACACCGACGCGCTGAGAGCCGTGCGCAGCACATCCGTCGGGTTGGCGGTGACCGGCGCGTCGCGAATCACGCGCTGCACGACCCGATCGAGCTTTTGCATCCCCTTGAGATCCGCCGTGAATCCCTTGAGCTGGTCCCGCGCGGGCAGGTCGCCGTACAGGAGCAGGTAGGCCGTCTCCTCGAACGTCGCATGGTCGGCCAGGTCGTTGATGTCGTAGCCGCGATAGATCAGCCGTCCTTCCTCGCCGAACACATAGCAAATCGACGACTCGTTGGCGACGACCCCTTCCAACCCGCGGACGGCTTGATCGGTCACGCTGGACATGGCGGCGGAACACCTGTGACGTTGAGGTAAGCTCCGGAAACGGTGCAGTTTACACAGGCCGCCCCGGGTTGCGCCAGCGGTCGCCACCGCCTTACACTGTTGGTGCAATGCGATTCGGACTGCGTCCGTTCCGCCGGTTGATCGTCCTCGCGCTTCCTTGCTGGCTCGCGGCGGGCCCGCTTGCAGTCGTCGTACGCAGCCTCGCCCTCTGCCGCCACGACGAGGCGGTCCATCAACACCAGGGGCATGATGCACAGCACGCCGACGGGCCCTGCTACTGCGACCAAATGTCGGGCGGCCTGCACACTGCCCTCACGGCCACGGAGGCGACTCCGGCCCCGGCGACGACCGCCGTCCCCGCGCTCGACATTCGCTACATCGATGTGCTGGTAGTCCACGCCGCCCTTCCCACCTCCCACACCCGAGCGCCGACTCCGCCCCCTCCGAACGGTCAACTCGCCTAGCGCCCGTATGGTTCGCTCACAATTCGCGCTTTTTCGGAGGAAGCACCATGCGTGTCACGCTCTGGTGCGCCCTGGCGTGTGGCGTTGTCGAAATTGCCGCCGCCCAGGACAGCACAGTCTCGTTTCAGGAAGCTCGCGCCGTCACGGTCAGCGGGTTCGCCGTCGGCACCTACGATTGGGATCGCAACGCCCGTACCAACACCTTCGCCGGCTCGAAAATCGCCCTCAGTCTGTTTCGACCCTGGTCGGACAACTTGTACGTGTTTGGCCAACTCACCACGAGCCTGATCGCGGACGAAGTGACCGGCGAGCCGGCCACCGAAATCGAGATCGACAATCTCATCGTGAGCTGGACGCCGCCCGGCACGAGTTCGTGGGCCTTCACGTTCGGCCGCTTTGACGCGCCGATCGGATTCGAGCGCGACGACGAGCCGCTGAACCTGCTCCCTACCAACTCCCTCAACTTCGAATTCGCCCGACCCGCCAAGCTCACCGGCGCCATTGCCCGCTACGTGGCCACACCTTCCATCGCCATGGCGGCGTATGTGGCGAACGGGTGGCACGTGGAGCTCGACAACAACCGCGGCAAGACCGCGGCGCTGCGCCTGGACCTGCTCCCCGCCGAAGGACTCGCCATCGGGTTGAACGCGATGTACGGGCCCGAGGTGGCGGGCACCGATGCCCAGCAGCGCACCCTGCTCGCCCTGGACGCCACCTTCCAACCCATCTCCCGGTTCATCTTCGGCCTCGAGGTGAACCACGGCCGCCAGCTCGTAGGCAGCGGGGCGACGAGCACCTGGACCGGTGCCGCCGGCACAGCGTTCTGGCGCCTGGGGAAGTCGGTCGGGGTGACGGTGCGCGGCGAAACGCTTTGCGACGAGGACGGCACGGCTACCGGCGCTGCGCAGACCCTGCAATCGCTGACGATCTCGCCCTGGTATTTCTACCGGGAGGCCCAGGAAGGAATCTTCTCGACCATCGAGCGCACCTCGTTCCGGCTCCCCGCGTTCTCGCTGCGGCCGGCCGTGCGAATCGATCACTCGAATCAACCCGTGTTTGAGACAGCGAACGGCAGCTTCCGGGATACGAATCTCCGGGGCATCCTCGAGCTTGTGTACGTCTTCTAAGGAGTGGGCATGCTTTACGACCTCGCCCGGGCGGACACGCGGCTGAAATGGCTGGTGACCTGCCTGCTCGCCACGTTCGGCGTGGCCTATCTGTTCGGCGGCTGGATGGTCGCGCTCTATGCCGGGTTCACCCCGGCGAACGTCGCTCGGACGTACACCGAACCGACGGCGGCCGCGGCCCCGGAGTCCACGATGATGGTCGAGCACCCCATGCAGATGACCGAGTTTGACGCCGCCGACACAGCGGGACCTCACCTGGTCGATACCAAGCTGCTGGTCCAGGATACGCACGTGCATGTCCCCATGTACGGGGTGATTGCGGGCCTGCTGTCGCTCGTGGTGCTCGGCCTGGGCGTTTCACGGCGCGCGGGGTTCACGTTGATCACGCTGCTCTTCGCCGCGCCTTGGCTGGATTTCGCCGGGATGTGGCTCACCAAACTCGCATCGCCCGGTTTCGCAGTGCTGACGGTCGCCGGGGGCTGGGCCATGGGGCTCGGCTACACCGTCGTGACCCTGCTCGCACTACGCCGCATGTGGCTGATGCCGAAAGAAGAAAGGACCGCCCGATGACCAAACTGCTGTTGAGCGCCGCTGTGGCGCTGCTCCACATCACTCCGACGGTCGTGCTGATCAAACGGGAAGATGCGGTGAGACGTATCCTGCCGACGGCCACGGCGTTCACCGCCCGCGAGATCCGCCTGAGCGACGCCGACGCGCACCGGCTGCACGAGGCGCTCGATTGGGGTCCCGACGACGGCGTCCTGACTCTCTACACGGGGCGCAACGACCGCGATGTCGTCGGCGCGCTCGTGTTCATGCGGGTGGACACACCCCACGGTCCCATCGAGGTCGCAGTGGGATTCAACCCCGGCGGGGCCATCACGCAGGTCGCCGTGACTAAGGCAACCACGGAGACCAAGGCGTGGGTACTGCAAGCTGTACGCTCCGGGGTGCTCGACGGCTACGTCGGGCTGACACCGGCACGCGCGGACGTTCAACGACTGGTGAAGACCCCGGCGCTCCCGGGTGGAACGGAGGCGTATCGGAGGAAGGTCGGCCGAATGGCCGGATTCATGCTCGAGCAGATCGACAAGGGCGTCGCCCGCGCCCGCGTGGCCTATGGCTGGTTCTACCGGTCCTAGGCCTGCGCGGCAGGCGGCTCCTCGGCCACCTGCTGGGGGCCGACCACGGCGTTCCGTCCGGCGTGCTTCGCCTCGTACAGCCGCATGTCGGCTTGATTGAGGACCTCGAACCCGTCGACGCCGTCGGCCGGGAGGCTAGCGACCCCGGCGGAGATCGTGACCGGGACCGTTTGTTGCCGTCCCTTGGCCCCGGCCACAATCGGCGGGACGCGCTGCCGAATCTTCTCCCCCCGCGCTACCGCGATTTCGGGCAGCGTTTCGGGGAACAACACCACGAACTCGTCACCGCCGTAGCGCGCCACGGTTTCTCCCTGGCGCACCGATTGCTTGATCGCGGCAGCCACGGCCTTGAGGGCCTCGTCGCCGGCAGCGTGACCCCAGGTGTCGTTGAACGACTTGAATTGGTCCACGTCGAGCATCAGGACCGATAGGGGCCGTCCGTACCGGCGCGCGCGAAACGTGGCGTCCTTGAGCAGGTCCTCGAAAATCCCGCGATTGAGCAAGCCGGTGAGCTTGTCGCGAGCCGACAGCCACTGTAGCTCCCGGGTGCGCAGCACGAGCGTCGTGCTGACGGCGCCCGCGATGATGAGCAGGATCAGACGGGACACCTGATCACTCCAGCTGAACGCGCCATACTCGCCCCCCGCCGCCGCTAGCCCGGCGAGCGGCCAGCGCAGCCACGCCACGACGACGATGGCCAGGTACTCGAACACCGCCACCGCCCCAGTGACGGCGCAGATCCGAGGATCGAATCGCAGCGCCGCTGCCCCGATGGCGACAAAATAGACGAGAAAGACCACCCGACTGTTCACTGCGGTGAGCGGCTGGTGCAACACGAGGAACGTGCACAGCACCGCGCTCACCAGCGTTACGTCCAGGAGGCTCGTCGCAAAACCAAGCTTCGGTTCGTACACCCGTCCACGCGCGACGCGATACGCGACCGCGGCCGCGATTACGGCGAGTCCTGCCGCGGCGAGCCCCACGTACACTTCGCGCACACCGGGGCGCTGCAGCCTGTCGAGCACGGGAACCAACATCACGAGCAGCGTCAACACGAGACGCGTACGGGCGACCAACACCTCCCCGGCTGCTCCCGCTGCGATCAACACCGGAACCGGTGTCGCCCAGAATTCGCGCCACCGGCTGGGCTTCATCGGGAAATCCAGCATGGGCCGGGAGAAGCGGGCCGCGGAGGGACGACGCGGCTCGGGTATGGACTGCGGGGCGGTCATCCGGGGGAATCTACCGGAACACGTGCTATGCGCTTAGCGGGTAGGGTTCGTTCCAGGCCACCTCGAACAACCCGTTGCAACGGGTGCAACGCATATTCACGGGGTGGCCTTCGATCGGAGAGCGACCACGGCAACCGGGGCAAACGGCGTAGCGCTCACCCCAGCTCGAAGGGATGCGCGTGGAGTTGCGCGGCGCCGCCACGATCGTCCAGCGCGTCGGTGGCGCCTGGACGATCTGCAGCAATGTCCGAGCGACGGTCAGCGGTCGCCGGTTGACCTCAACCACCGCCTCGAGCGGCCCGAGCCTCAGAATCCGGTACCAAGCCCCGCGTCGCAGCTTGACGTTCACATCGGTATGCAGGCGGGCCCATTGCTGGGGCGGCATCATCGACCTCGCGCGCGCGAAAAAACGAGAAAGACGTCCAGAAGCTTGGCGCGGCTTCCCCTAACCCGTCAAGCCGTGATCCACACGCTTACTGGATGGTGAAGCCGCTACTCTCTTTCGTCGGCAACCCGCTGGCCGAGGCCCCGAGCTTGTACGCGGTACCGATGAGGTTGATGCTCAGGTTCGAGAAGGTTGCCACCCCTTGGATCGCGGCCACGACCTTCGTGCCGGAAAGAACCGCCCCGGGGGCGCCCGTGCCGGCCACGATGGCCACCGTGATATTGCCCGTGAAGTTCTTGTCCACGTTGTTGAACTGATCGCGCGCGCTCACTTCCACCGCCGGGGTGATGCTCGCACCTGCCGCCGTCGCCGTCGGCTGCTGGCTGAACACGAGCTGCGTCGCCGGCGCCGCGACGATCACGAAACTGTTGCTGGTGCTGCCCGCGACCCCGGCGGCGGTGACCGACAGTTTGTAGCCGGTCCCAGCCTTGTCGATGTTGAGGTCGTTGAAGTTGACTACGCCGGCGACCGCGTTGCGGGTCTTCGTACCGGAGAGCACGGCTCCGTTCGCCCCTGTACCAGCCGTGATCATGATGGTCACAGCACCGGTGAAGCTCGTCACGGTTCCCCCAGTGCCATTCTGCGCCGTAACCTCCACCGACGGACTGATGTTCACCCCCGCAGTCGTGATACTCGGGTGGAACGTGAAGGCCAGGCTGGTCGACGCCGCCGCGGTGATGTTGAACGAGGAGCTGATGGTTCCCGCATAGCCCGCCGAAGTGGCTGTCAGGGTGTACCCGGTCCCCACGTTGTTGATGTTGAGTGTGGGGAACGAAGCGGCACCGGCGTTGATCGTCGCCGTGGTCGTCCCCGACAGCACGCCGCCCGAAGGATTGGTGCCAATCGCGACCGTGATGCTTCCGGAAATCCCGGAGACCCTGTTGCCCAAGGCATCCTGGACCGCGACCTGGACACCGGGGATGATGAGCGCCCCCGCCGGTGTGTTACTGGGCTGGACGATGAACCCGAGTTGCGTCGGCGTCCCGGCGTTGATCGTGAACGTAGAGCTCGTGCCGGTCGCGAAGCCGTTCGCCGACGCCGCCAGCCGGTAGCCGCTCGACGACTTGTTGATGCTGAGGTTCGAGAACGTCGCCACGCCGGCGACCGCGGCCACGGTGGTCGTGCCGGAAAGCGTCGCCCCGGCGGCGCCGGTGCCGGCAGCGATCGCCACCGACACGTTGCCGACGAAGGTGGTGACCGTCGCCCCAGCGGCGTCCCGCGCGGTCACCTTGATCGCAGGCGTGATGGTCACCCCGGCGACCGTCGTGGTCGGCTGCACGGTGAAGACGAGCGTCGCCCCGGTGGTGATGTCGAACGAGGCGCTCGTGGCCGCCGTCAGTCCGGACCCCGTTGCCATCAACGTGTAGCCGTTCCCCGCCAAGTTGATGCTGAGGTTGGAGAAAGTGGCGACGCCGGCGACCGCTGCGACGACTTTCGTCCCCGAGAGGACGCTGCCAGGGGCCGGATTGGTCCCGAAGGCCACCGTCACATTGCTCGTGAAGCCCGTCGCCGTGTTGCCCAGGGCGTCCTGGGCCGTCACCTGCACCGCCGGTGTGATTGGCGCCAACGCCGCCGTCGAGACGGGCTGCACGGTGAAGGCGAGTTTGGTGGCTGCCCCGGCGGTGATGTTGAAGGCCGTGCTCGTCGCACCGGTCAACCCGGCCCGCGTCGCGGAAAGCGTGAAGCCGATGCCGGTCTTGTCGATCGTCAAGGTCGAGAAGGTGGCGACGCCCGCGACAGCGTTGACGACCTTGGTCCCGCCCAGAATCCCACCGGACGGATTCGTACCGATGGCCACGGTGATGCTGCTCGTGAAGCTGGTCACCGTGTTCCCCAAGGCATCCTGCGCCGCGACCCTCACGGCGGGGGTGATGCTGCGCCCGGCAACCGTCGTGACCGGCTGCACGGTAAACCCAAGCATGGTCGCCGCACCCGCGGTGATCACGAAGGTGGAGCTGGTGCCGGCGCTCACGCCACTCGAGGTCGCGGCCAGTCTGTAGCCGGTGCCGCTCTTGTTGATATTGAGCGTGGAGAAGCTCGCGACTCCGCTGACCGCGCCGACCGTGAGCGTCCCCGATAGGACCGCGCCGCTCGTGCCCGTTCCGGACGCGATCGCCACCGTGACACTACCGCTAAACGTCGGCACCGTATTCCCGGCCGCATCCTGTGCCGTCACCTGGATCGCCGGCGTGATGATCGCGCCGGCCGTCGTCGAGGCCGCGGGCGCCACGGTGAACACGAGCTGGCTCGCCGCGCCGACGACGATGTTGAACGTCGACGTCACGGCCGCCGTCGGTCCCGTCGCCGATGCGGACAGGGTGTATCCGATGCCGGCCTTGTCGATCTTGAGGGTAGAGAAGGTGGCCACCCCTGCGACCGCAGCCACCGTCTTGGTGCCGCTCAGCGTGCCACTCGAGGGATTGGTGCCGAGGGCGACGGTCACGTTCGCGGTGAAGCTCGTCGCGACGTTCCCCAGGATGTCCAGCGCGGTCACCTCGACCGCGGGGGTGATGTTCTGGCCGGCGACGGTATTGGTCGGCTGCACGGTGATGGTGAGCAGGTCCGCCGCGCCGGCGTTGATGTTGAATGAGCCGCTCGTCGCCCCGCTGAACCCGCTGGCGCTGGCCGCCAGCGTATAGCCCGTTCCCGATTTGTCGATGCTGAGCGTAGAGAACGTCGCGACGCCGGCAACCGCGGTGGCGGTCGCAGTCCCGGAGAGCGTGCCGCTCCCCGGGTTCGTACCGATGGCGAGTGTGACGTCGCCCGTGAAGGTCGTCACCGTATTGCCACCGGCATCCTGCGCCGTCACCTCGACCGGCGCGATCGTGGCCCCGGCCGTGGTCGCGGTGGGTTGCGCGGTGAACGCGAGCTGCGTCGCCGCCCCGACGGCGATGTCGAACGGATCGGAGATCGCGCCTGACAGCCCCGAGGCCGCGGCGGACAGGGTATAGCCCGTCCCGGCTTTGTCGATGTTGAGCGTCGAGAACGTGGCGATGCCGGCGACAGCCGCCACGGTCTTGGTGCCCGACAGCACCGCCCCGCCGGTGCCTGTGCCCGCGGTGATGGACATTGTGATGTTGCCGACGAATTGCGCGGAGCGGTTGCCCAAGGCATCCCGGGCGGTCACCAGCACCGCAGGCGAAATCGCCGCACCGGAGGTCGTGCCCGTGGGTTGCCCTGTCATGACCAGCTGCGTCGCGGCTCCCCCACCGATGTCGAACAGATCGCTCGTCGTACCCGTGAGGCCCGCGGCCGCCGCGGTCAGGGTGTAGCCGGTTCCGGCCTTCTCGATACTGAGCGTCGAGAATGTGGCGATGCCGCCTGCAGCAGCAACCGTTAATGTCCCGGACAACGTGCCGCCACTGGGATTCGTGCCGATGGCCAGGGTCACATCGCCCGTAAAGGACGTCACCGTGTTGCCGACAAAATCCATCGCCGCGAGCTGAACGGCGGGGGTGATGGCGGCCCCAGCGGTCGTCACGGCAGGCTGGACGACAAAGCCGACCTGTGTCGCCGCGCCGACGACGATGTCGAAGCCAGCGCTCGCCGCTCCCGTCAGGCCCGTCGCGCTTGCCGACAGGGTGTATCCGCTTCCCGCCTTCGCAATGCTGAGGGTCGAGAAGACGGCGACCCCTGCGACGGCCGGGACCGTGGTCGTGCCGGACAGGGTGCCGCCCCCAGGATTCGTGCCGATGCCGAGCGTGACGTCGCCCGCGAATCCGATCGCCGTGTTGCCCAGCCCATCCAGTGCAGTCACCGCAACGGCGGGCGCCATAATGAGACCGGCAACCGTATGGCTGGGCTCTACGGTGATGACGAGCTGCGACGCCTGCCCGGGCGCGATATCGAACGAGGCGCTGGTCTCTCCGTTGAGCCCCGCGGCGGTCACCGACAACGTGTACCCGGTGCCGCTCTTGTCGATGCTGAGCGTCGCGAACGAGGCGACGCCAGCGACCGCGTTCACGGTGGTCGTGCCTGACAGGGTCCCGCTCGCGGGGTTGGACTCGATGGCCAGCGTCACGGTGTTCGCGAAGCCCGTCACGGTGTTGCCGCCGGCGTCGGTCGCGGCGACTTCGACCGCCGGTGCGATGCTCGCCCCCGCGATGGCGGTCGTGGGCCCGACCGTAAACGTGAGCTGCGTCGCTGCACCGACCGCGATATCGAACGATGCACTAGCGGCGCCCGTCAGACCCGACGCCGTCGCTGCGAGGGTGTACCCGTCTCCCGCTTTGTCGATGCTGAGACCGGAGAAGGTGGCGACGCCGCCGTTCGCCGGCACGGTCGCCGTCCCGAACAACGTGCCGGCGCCGGGGTTCGTCCCGATGGCCACTGTCACGTCGCCGGTGTAGCCCGTCGCGAGGTTCCCCGATCCATCGAGCGCACTCACTTCGATCGCGGGTGCGATGGCCTCGGTGGCTGTCGCGTTCGTGGGCTCTACCGTGAGGATGAGCAGAGCGGCAGCTCCGGGGATCACGTCGAACGCGGCGCTCGTGGTGGCCGGCAACACGGCGGTCGTCGCCGTGAAACTGTACCCGACGCCCACGATGTCGAGGCTCAGAGTCGGGAACGTCGCGACGCCGGCGACCGCCGTCACGGTGGACGTGCCGGTCAGGGTGCCGCCGACGGGATTCGTTTCGATCGCGACGGAGATACTGCCGACGAAGTCGTCGGCCGTGTTGCCCAAGGCATCGCGGGCGGAGACCTGGACGACGGGATTGAACTGCGTCCCGGCGGCGAGGGTGCTCGGCTCAACCGAGAACGCCAGCTGTGTCGCCGGCCCTGCGTCGATCGTGAACGTGGCGCTCGTGGCCGAGCTCAGACCCCCTGCCGAGGCCTGAAGCCGGTAGCCGGCGCCGGAGCGCTCCAACGTGAGGTCGTCAAACGTGGCGACGCCCCCGACCGCGGTGACCGTCGTCGTCCCGCCCAACGTGCCGCCGCCGGGATTCGTCTCGATCGAGAGGGTCACGTTTTCGCCGAAACCAGTCACGAGTTTTCCCGAGGCGTCCTGTGCTTCGACCACGATCGGGGTGAGGGTCGTTCCCGCGAGGGCGCCGGCTGGGTCGGTTTGGAACACGAGCTGCGTTGCGACCGGCGGCGCGTTGCTGTCGGCGGAGCACGTGGCGATCAGC
The DNA here is from genome assembly GCA_964596925.1 of uncultured Gemmatimonadaceae bacterium. Taxonomy (GTDB): domain Bacteria; phylum Gemmatimonadota; class Gemmatimonadetes; order Gemmatimonadales; family GWC2-71-9; genus DASTHG01. Next base: position 81,107 of record CAZQWQ010000028.1, read on the forward strand.
AGAGACAGCCCGACAAGGGCGGAGCTACGGAGCAGAGCGCGAGCGATGGCCACGTGACAGCCTCAGAATGGGGTTACGGCACACGGAACGACCTGATGGCGGGCACTTTCTGTGCCAAAGCACTTTACTTGGTCCGCCGTACTCGCCGGCGCACGGCCGGGGGGAATTGTGGCGACCGGGCCACGCCTTGTGGTAGGAAATACCGCGCCGTCCAGCATATGCCCGAAAACCCCGTGAGTCGGATCACTCCCGCCGTTTTGACGACTGCGTACCTTCGCCGCTCCATCCGGCCAGTCGCCTCGAGTCACATCCCTCTCCCCGCGGCCGCCGAACGATCCTTCTGGAGGTGAGCGCATGCTCGCGTCCCTACAACAGAGCGTCCCGGAACAATGGCGGGGAGCGCTGCAGTTTCTCGCGTCCGGCTTCACGTGGATTCTCGACTGGCAGACCACCGTGCTGGGGTTCGCCACCTCCGGGGCGAGCCCCGGAGAGATCGCCGCCAAAGGCGTCCTCCTGTTGCCGCCGATCGCGTTGCTGGTGGCGGCGATCTGGTGCACGATGGCGTCGCTCTACACCCTCCCTTTCCGATCGGGACGGGGCGCGTTTCTGACCGCGGTGCTGCTGTCGTGGTGGGACGCCGGGCGCATGATGTGGTTCTACTGGGCCGGGCTGGTGCGGTGCGGGGTCGTGCTGGCGGGGTGGATCTGGGGCCTGGTGAAGCTCGCCGGCTCGCTGTTCGTGCGCCTCATCAAGTTCATCTTCACCCGGCCGTTCGCGCTGCTCGATTGGGCAACGCGGCAGTATTTCCAGCCCGGCGTCCCGTGGATCGCGTTTGGCTTCATCCTCGTGTGGTCGGCGCTCGAAGCGACGATTTTCACGTTCACGCTGCGACCCACCGTCACCGAAGTGCTCGCCGATCTGACAGGCAGCGAGTTGTCTGGCATCGCCGTCAGTCTCATTCTCTGGCCGTTCCTCTTCATCCTCATTTCCGGGAGCTTCGCCGCGATCCAGGCGCTGGTCGAGGCGATTCGCACGCGCAAGACGTCTCAGATCGTGTCGATGGCCCTGGTCGAGGGGTTCGTGATGTTCTTCGAAGTGATGTTCCTGTACCGCGAGCTGATCGACGCGATCACGCCTTGGATCGCGCAACAGACCGGGTTCCAGCTCGGATTCTTCTGGACCCTGACGCTCGCCTCCTTCGGGTGGATCGGGATCCGCGCCATGACGTGGTTCCTCTTCGGACGGTTCGGCACCCCGGCGCTGCTCGGGATTCTGGCGCGCCAGAACATCCCCGGCGCCCAGGGCGCGGGGGCGACTGCGACGAGCCTCGAGCCCGAGTTCTGGCGCGGCCCGATCGCCGCCCTCAAAGCCGAGGCGGAGTGGTTCAAGAAGGAAGCCCGGGAAGTGTTCGAGCTGCTTTCCTTGCCGGTGCTGCAGCTGCTCGCCGCCGGCGTCAACTTCGCCGTGGTAGTGCTGTTGGGCCGGCCCGTCTTTGCCCTGCCGTTCCGCAATCTGGAGCAGGTGCTCGCGAGCACGCCGCAGCTCGTCCCGAGCGTCAAGCACCCCGTGCCGGGAGCGACGACATGAAACGCGCCAGCGCGACTATCGCGCTGCTGGCCGTCGCGGCGTGCACCCCGGCGCCCCAGGCGAACCGGACGGCGTCCTCGACGCTCGTCATCGGGGTGGACGTCAGTGGATCGTTTCGCGACTCGCGGCTGTACGACGACGCCGTGGAATTCGCGGCGCATTACATCTACGCGCACCTGAATGGCCTGGGCGGGCTGCGCGTCCCGACCGCTTTGTTCGTGGGATCGGTGGGGGGCGCGCGACCGGGCGAGCCCAAGGCGTTTCACCCGATCAACGATTTCCAGAGCCGCACCGTCGACCAGATCGCCACGGACATCCGCACCTGGTTTCCGCCGACCGACCCCTACACCGATTTCAATGCGTTTTTCCGGCGCGTGGCCGGCATGGTGAAGGAGCGCGGGCTGATCCTCGCCCCCCTCAACATCGTCGTGCTGAGCGACGGCGTGCCCGACGCGACGCCGGGCACGCGGCTCGCTGCGGGACAGGATCCCTATGCGGGGATCGACCTCGCACCGCTTGAGTTTCTCTCGCGCAGCGTGACGGTGAGGCTGCTCTATGCCAGCCCGACGGTCGGCGACAACTGGAAGAAGCAGATCCGACGCAAACGAGTCCGGTTGTGGACCGAGGAGGCGCAGGTGATGGCCGGCTGGCGCACCCAGCTCAAACCCGATCTGCCGCTCGAGCGTCAGGCCGATCTGTGGAAATGGGTGCACGACAACGTCGACTTCCGGGTGCGGTCGGCGAACCTGTTCTAGCGACGCCTGCCGCCGTTCGTGAGCGAGCGGCGGCAGGTTATCAACGACCAGCCGACCGGAACGCGACGTGAAGGGACATCGTCGTGCAGCTAGAATCGGACGTAGTGACCCACCCACAGCGCGAAAAATCGGAGATGGCCGTCGCCGATCCCCACAGATGACCCGGGTCCTCCGGTCGAGTGATACCGGAGCCCCACATCGAGGGCGACTCGGGGGCGAAGGTAGTACTCGAATCCCGCACCCGCCGTCCAACCAGGACCCCACCCCACCGTGAGGGTCCGTACGTCCGGCGTGATGTGAACCCGGGAGTCCCAGCCGTACAGCCCACCACCGGCGGTCACGTACGGCCGAACGAGAGCCTCCGGCCCGCGAACGACCAGATTGAGAGTGACCGGATAGACGAACAGTGCCCCACCCATGCCTTCTGACCGCTTGAACTTCTGGTATCCCCCCATCAGCTCGAACGAACCAAACCGCAACTTGGCCCAGAAGTTCCGCCACAAGGAGATTCCGGTAGACGAAGCGTACGGGACTGAGAAATCGTCGGTCGGGAAGCCGATATGTACGCCGAGGATCGGCGACCCCATGCCCTTTTCGGCCCAGCCACCTCGAGGCGCCAGCCCGAGGCGCTCGAGTTCCTTCCGCGTCAGCCTGCCGCGCGTGTCGTGTACGTAGCGTGGCGTGCGAAAGATGTAGAGGTAGTACCAAGGTTGAACCAGATCCTCTATTGCGGAGCGGAGCGGGCTCAGCCGGCGCACCTGATACGCGGGGTAGAGCAGCATCGGGGCGAACCGGTTCCAGCTCGTGTTGTAGGGAGCGCCGAACGGTGCGCGGTTGCCGATGTCCACCGCCTTGAACTCGGAGCCGAGTGAGGGGGCTGCTGGAAACCCCCACCGTATCGGGAGAACGAACCACGCCCACGCCTTGAGCACATCCGGTCGCCGTTGATAATCGATGCGCGAGGGCTCCGGCGTAAGGATCACACGAAACTGGTCGTGGCGCACGACGCGACTCGAGTCACGCCCTGCCGGGCGCACACTTTCTGGTGCGCCGAGTCCCCCGGCCGCTTCCCACTCGCCGGCATACGGGTAGTGCCCGTGCGATCCCTCGTTGCGATCTCTCGCCAACAGCCGGATCGGGTAATCGAACACGTTGTACATCCGGCCGCCGACGTGGACCACGGGGTGGGTACCGTCCACGAGCTCAGGATGGTACTTCCCTTGCGGCAGGGAAATGCTGCGCGCATGAAAGAAGTAGTTGACCCCGGCGACGCTCTCCCGATCCTCTGACACCACGACGTCGACGTGCTCCCAGTCGCCCTCGTGATTCCCGATGAAGTCGTTGAACGGGTAGAAGTACCAGTATTGAACGACCAGTTGACCCGCGGGTGCGACGAACGGGTGCGCGTACACCGTTGGCTCGGCCCAGCGCGCACTATCTGCTCCCGAACGAAATCTGGCGTACTCCACCCACCACTCCTTGGGATTGCGTCCGGGGAAGTCGAAATACCAAGCCGACAGTACAGTCGGGTCGCTCTGGTATCGAAACCCCGCCTCAACCAGATGGGCTAGTGAATCCGCGCTCAACTCGCCTATGGAAATGTTCACGGAGTCGTAGAACTGGTACGGCGCCGCGTGGACCATATCGAGCCGTAGTGTGTCGGCGTACAACCTGGCATCGGTCGGAAGCAAGCGGTACGTGCGGCCACCCAGCCGCGTGAAATCCCCCGGGGGCAAGACGACCGTCGGCACGAAGCGTCGTACGAGCTGTTCGAGGTCGGCGCGGCGAGACTCCGCAATGCCGTCGCCGTGTTCACTCTCGGCAACGAGCCCCCACAAGGAGTCAACCGCTCCGGGGGCACCGATGAGAGGAGGACGTTGATCCGGGCGAATGAAGTCGATGTAACTACCGCGGGGACCGTGCACGGGAATGCACGCCGCTACGGCAAGCGCGGCCACGCCGGCTCTACATGCGCGAGCGAGGGACACTGAGCGCCCCTCTCACCTATGGGAGAACAGCCACCCGCCTACCGCCCAGACGGCCCACCCAGGCGCGACACTATCCCTGCGATTGAGGCTGCGCAAGCGCGCGGGCGGCGGTCCAGATTCGGCGGGCCTTTCCGGCCACCGAATTAACACGCAGATTCCGGATTCGTGCTCACCAGGGGTCGAGCAGGTCCTATGCCCCGCTCTGTTATCTGGCCGGTCCTCACCATAGCCGCCATCATCGCGCCGGCGCTCGGCGCGCAGGAAACCCGCGATACAGTCCACGACAGTGCGCAGCTCGTTCCCGGAGCGCATTACCGCGCCGGCTGGCTGCAACGCCGGATGCTGGGCAACAACTACCGCGATTTGTGGACCCAGCCGCTCCACGTCGAGGTGCTCGACCTGGAGCGCCTCGCCGGTGGACTCACGCCGCTGTGCCTGAGCGGCGAGTTCCAAACAGCATCGCTGCGGTTGCGGGGCATGGACGGGCGCCAGTACGTGTTTCGCTCCGCCGACAAAGACCCAACCCGCGCGCTGCTGCCCGCTCGCCCCCGCCGGACCCCTGCGGCCAACATTCTTCAAGATCAGGTTTCCTCGCACCACCCCGCCGGCGCGCTCGTCGTCGCCCCGCTGCTCACCGCCGCCGGTGTTCCGCACGCCGAGCCCCAGCTCCGCGTCATGCCGGATCACCCTGCGCTCCAGGACTTCCGCCAGCCATTCGCGGGCACGCTCGGCACGGTCGAGGTTCGTCCGGACGCAGGGTTCGCCGCGTCCGACAGTATCGAGGAGACGGAACACGTCTGGAATCGCATCGACGCGTCTTCCGCGGATCGCGTGGACGCGCGCGCATACCTCACGGCACGGCTGATTGACATCCTGGTCGGCGATTGGGATCGAAACTTCGACCAATGGACCTGGGCCAGCAACGAAACGGGGCACGGTCGGGTCTGGCGACCGATCCCTCGCAATCGGGACCAGGCATTTGCACGACTGGACGGGTTGATCCTGTCGTTGGCCCGGTACTACTGGCCTCAGCTTGTGAGCTTCAAGGCTTCGTATCCGAGCATGTACGGACTCACGTGGTCGGCGCGCGCCATGGACCGACGGTTCTTGGTAGCGCTGGAAAGGCCCGTGTGGGATTCCGTGGCGCAGGAGGTGCAGCGCCAGCTCACGGACTCGATCCTCGAAGATGCCGTGGGGCGACTGCCGCCCTCCATGCAGGAAACGCACGGCGCAGGGATGCTCCAGGCGCTCCAGCAGCGACGCGATCGTCTGCTGGAGGCGGTTGAGGAGTTTTATCCCCTCATCGCGAAGTATGCTGAGGTGCGCGGGACCAACGAAGCCGACCTTGTAGAAATCGACCGCCTGGACGATACGCGGGTCCGGGTCCGGATTTCCGCGGACTCAACACCAGACGCGGCGTATTTCGCGCGCACCTTCACCAACAGCGAAACCCGGGAAATCCGTCTCGACCTCGCTCGCGGACACGACCGGGCGATTGTTCGAGGACGGGTGTTGCGCAGCGCGACGGTGCGAGTGGCGGGCGGGGACGGGGACGACGTGATGATTGATTCGTCCACCGTGGGCCTCCCAATCCTGCGACGCCTGCTCACGAGGACCTTCTTCTACGATTCCGACGGCGACAATCATTTTGTTCGCGGGCCGGGGACCGAGACCGACGAGCGTCGCTTTCACCCCCCGCCGCGCAAGGACACGTACCCGTTGAGCCCGCCCCGCTCGTGTAGCGACACCCGGTCCGAGTTGCCTCCACGCGATCTCGGCGATCCCGTCAGAGACTGGGGCACTCATTGGATGCCGGCTCCCAAGTTTGGCTTTCAACCCGACCTGGGCCCGCTCATCGGCATGGGAGTGGTCCGCTACCGATACTCTTTCCATAAGGTACCGTACGGCTCACGGGTCAGCCTTGGCGCGGTCTTCGCCACAGGGCCCGGGCGGCTGCGCGTCACCTACGACGGCGACTTTCGCAATCTCCCGCGACGTGCCTGGGGATCCTTGAGCTTGCGGTATTCGGGCATCGACCTGGTTCGCTTCCACGGGTTCGGGAATGAAACGTTCCTGGATCGACCGAAAACCTATTACAGGGTCACGCAACGGCAGATCTCCGCCGCAACTTCCCTGACGGTGTTTCCACCGAACAGCCGCATCAGCCTCGGCCCCTTCTTTGAATTCGCCCAAACCGAGCTGGGTCAAGGCGGCCTGATCGACTCGCTACGACCGTATGGGGCGGACCGGTTCGCGCAGACCGGGATGGAAGCGCGTCTCGACGTTGACACGCGAGACCGGCCTTGGGCTCCGCGGCGAGGGGTACACCTGACGGCGCGCGGTCGCATCGTGCCGGCGGTGCTGGATGCGACGAGTGCCTACGGTCTGGCGGAGGGAGAAGCTGCTACTTACGTGAGCGTCGGTAATCCTGCCCGAGTGACGCTCGCCACGCGGTTGGGGGGAAAGCGCGTCTGGGGAAGCGCGCCGTTCCACGCCGCCGCATATGTGGGAGGGGCAACCACGCTGCGCGCCTACAATGAGAATCGGTTTGCAGGCAACGCTGCGCTGTTCGCTAACGGGGAGGTACGGTTCTTCCTCACGAGTTTTCGACTCCTTTTACCCGGTGATCTCGGTGTCCACGGGTTGGGAGACATCGGGAGAGTCTATCTCGATGGCGAGCGCTCCGATCGATGGCACGCCGCCGTCGGTGGTGGGGTTTGGCTCGCTTTCCTCGAACGCGGCAGCACGGTGACGCTGTCGATTGCCCGCAGTCCCGAGCGAACGGCCTTCTATGGACGACTCGGATTCATGTTCTGAGGGCGATCGAGTGAGGGGTGCAGAATCGGTAGTGCCCGGGGCGGGAATCGAACCCGCTTGCCGTTGCCGGCACAGGATTCTGAGTCGGTTTTCGCCCGAACACGCATATCCGTACGCGCGCTTACACGCGCGCCTAACGGAACCGATTGGGCGCAACCAAGGGCGCACGCGGAAGCGGGCCCGGAGGCCGAGCGAAGCGCCCCCAGGCCGTTGCCGGTTTCGTTCCTCCGATGGGCGCAGCGCCGTGCGGGCGCACGCTTCGGTGTATCGACCTCGCCGAGGCGGTGGACCCTAGTTCCTGGGCAGCGGGTCCGGGGCGAAGTTGGCGTGCACCAGCATCCAGTCGTTCCCCCGTTTCACGTAAACACGGGTCGACTTGGCGCGCGTGGGCTGGTTCACGCCGTCCTTGCTCTGGGCCACACCCACGTAGTTATAGGTCAGGACAGCCACGTTGCCGAAGACCTGCACCTTCGGGTTGATCATCTCCGAAACCAGAGTCTTTCCACTGTCCCTGAACCCGGCATCGGTGAGGCTCGAGGAGAGTTCCTTTCCCTCCAGCCGGGTCGCGTAGTCCCCGTTGAACTCCGTGTAGTCGTCGGCGATGTTCTTCATCGCCCCGGCGAGATCCCGCTGGTTTCCAGCCGCCCACATGGCCCTGGTGATCCGGATGACTTCGTCCGCCACGGCCTTCTCGGCCGGTTGTTGCGCGACGCCCACCCGACTCAGAACCAGTCCTGCGACCACCAGCAGCCCGAGCAGCTTCAGTTGCATGCGCATGTGTTGCCTCTACAAGAGTAGGGATTGCTCCACACGGCGCGAGCCGCAGCGTGCGCTGCGGTACGAGAGTGTCCTAAGCTTGACAGCGAGTGCGGACGGCCGGCTCGCAACCCTCAGGAGGGAACCTCTTGTGGAGATGGGAAGGCTAGTCGTGCTCGAGCAGTCGGGGAAGCGGGTCGCCGAAATGCCTGACCCCATCTGACTATCATGCCCGGGGCGGGAATCGAACCCGCATGCCGTTGCCGGCACAGGATTTTGAGTCCTGCGCGTCTGCCAGTTCCGCCACCCGGGCCTGCGGCGGAATATAGCGGCTAGGGTCTCGGCCGCCGTCTCGGGGTTTCTCGTGGCCTCGGCCCATCTCGCGGGCGTACCCCCTGCCCTCGCCCGAGGGCGCGCTCGCGACGCACTTCCTGGAGTCGGGCCAGCAGCTGTTCGCGCAGCATCTGATACTGCGCCCGCTGCACCGGCGAGAGGTACTCAGCCATCTCGCGATCCTGATCCTGCTCCAGTTGGAGCAGCTCGACGCGGTTTCCCTGGATCCCGTCCATCAGGCGGCGCACACTATCGGCATCGGCGGCCTGGCCGGGACGCATTTGGCCGTCGAGGGAGAACCGCAGCGCGAGCTGCCGCCGCAAGATCGCGCGGCGCCGCACGCGAAAGCGCTCCTCGGTCGCACGCAGCTTGGCGCTCTGATCCCCGGTCAGGCCGAGCCGCTGTTGCACCACCCGACCGAAGCGCCGGTCGATTTCCTCCTGCAACCGCTCCCGCTGTACGGAATCGGGCGGGCCGGCCGAGTCCTGGGCCGTGAGCGCGGGCGCCATCGCCAGCCCCAGTACCCAGATGAGGTTCCGCATCATCCCTCCAGTGACCGCAGCAGCGCTTGTAGCTGCTCCGTCGTTAGGTCGTTCAGATCGTCCTCCGAGGACGGCGGAGTGGCGGCCTGTAACGTTTCGTCCAGGGTACTGAGGACTTCTCGCAGCTGGTTGGCAGAAAGGTCCTGGAGGTCCTCGGCGATGTAGTGGGCTTGATGCCGCGATTCGCGTTCCAGTATCTCCCGCACGACTACGCTGACTCCGACCATCAAGACGACGATCGCAGCGGCCCGGAGCCATTTGGGCTGCTTCCACCACGGCGACGGTCCGTGCCGCTCGACTTCAGGTTCGCTGCGCAGCCGCTCCACCACTGCCCCAGCGACACGCTCGACGTTCAGCCGCTCGGCAGCCCCGGCGCCAAGTCGCCGGGCGAGCTCCTCCAGCTTGGCGTCGTCCATCTGATCGTCGGTCATTTCAACCACTCCTTCAGGCGCTTCACCGCATGGTGGTAGTGCACTCGGGCGGCTCCGGGTGACGTGTCCAGCGCAGCCGCGATCTCCATGTACTCCAGCCCTTGCTGCGCTCGCAGCAGGAATACCTCGCGTTGCATGCGAGGCAACCGCTCCAGGCCGCGCTGTAACCGCTCCTCGGTCTCCCCGGCCACGGCCCGCTCGTGCGGGTCGCCGTCCCGTGAAGCAAGATGCTCGTCCAGCGGTACCACATGGCGCCGAGCCAACCGACGGCCCAGGTCCTTCAATGCGTTGCCGCCGATCGCCAGCAGCCAGGTGCGAAACTGACACTGACCGCGGAACGTCGCGATCGCCCGAAACGCGCGGATGAACGCTTCCTGGACCAAATCATCGAGGTCCGTTTCCGGTGCCCCCGCTCCAGCCAGAAACCGCGCCAATGCCCGAGCATGTCGACGCACCAATTCGGCCGCAGCACGCTCATCCCCGCCCTGCCAGGCGGCGATCAGCTCAGCATCATCCGCCACTGCGGCGACCGGTTCCGCTGGAGACATGGGCTCAGGGTGGACGTCGGGAATGAGGGAAAATTAAGGCGAAGGAGTCCTCGCCACCGGCTTGCCCCGGCCGGAACGCCAACGTACTTTCTCTGTTCGAACAAGCGTTCGAAATCCCTTGCGACCTTACGATCAGCGGTTCGACGCCCTGCTGGGGCACGCCGCCCGGGTCTTTGCCGACCGGGGATACGATCGTACCACGATGCGCGATCTCGCTGCGGCGAGCGGCATGTCACTCGCCGGGATGTACTACTACGTCCCCGGCAAACAAGACCTGCTGTATCACATCCAGGAGCGCTGTTTCACCCAGGTGCTGGAGGGGGCCGAGACCGCACTGGCTGGCGCGGTCGATCCCCACGAACGACTGGCCGCGTTCATTCGACACCATGTCGCGTTCTTCGCGGCCCACATGGCTGAGATGAAGGTGTTGTCGCACGAGGCCGCCGCCCTTGGCGGTGAACGCCTGCGGCAGATCACCCAGATCAAACGTCGCTACGTCGATCGCCTCGAGGGGCTGCTGCGCGACGCCGCCCCCGAGCTGGTGCCGGTGGAGCGTTCCGCCACGGCGTACGCGCTGTTCGGGATGATGAACTGGATCTACAACTGGTACGACCCCGCCGGGCCGCTCGACGCCGAGCGGCTTGCGGAGCTGATCACGCGCATTTTCCTCGGCGGATTCGCCGAGGCCCGTTCCACGGCTCAGGGAGGTTGAGGACAGACATGGCGACCATGACGGAGCCCCAAGTGAAGACCCTCGTGCGCTATCGCGTCGAGGATGGACTCGCGCTCATCGAGCTGGACGATCCGCCAGCCAACACCTACACCCACGAGATGATGCGGCAGCTCGACGACGCGATTCTCCAGGCGCGGTTCGACGACTCCGCGCACGTCATCGTGCTACGCGGCACCGGCGACAAGTTCTTCTCCGCCGGCGCCAACATCAGTTACTTGAACAGCATCACCCCTCGCTACAAGTACTTCTTCTGTCTGCACGCGAACGAGACCCTGAACCGCCTCGAGCACACGCCGAAGCTCACCATCGCGGCGTTGAACGGTCACACCGTGGGCGGTGGACTCGAGATCGCCATGGCCTGTGACATCCGCCTCGCCAAGGAAAACGCCGGCAAGATCGGCCTCCCCGAAGTGAGCCTCGGCGTGCTGCCGGGGACCGGTGGCACCCAGCGCCTCGCCCGCCTGGTAGGGAAATCCAAAGCCATCGAGATGATGGTAAAGGGTGAGACGTACCAGATGGACACGGCCAAGGACCTCGGCATAGTCAATGAAGTGTTCCCGGCAAAGACTTTCTGGGACCAGGTGCTGCTCTACGCGAAGCAGTTCTGCCCGCCACACAAGGCGTCGAAGGCCGTCGGGTTGATTAAGCGGGCGGTGCAGTCGGGGGCCGAAGTGCCCTTCGAATCCGGGCTGGCCATCGAGCGTGAGCTGCAGCAGCAGCTATTCCAGAGCGATGACGCGAAAGAGGGCATCGCGGCCTACACCGAGAAGCGCATGGCGGAGTTCAAGGGCCGGTGAAAACCGACCTGTTCATCAATAACGAGTGGCGCCCGGCGGTCGCCGGCCAGCGCTTCCCCGTGGAGAATCCCGCCACGGAAGAGGTGATCGCCGAGGTGGCTTCCGGCGACGCGGCCGACGTCGACAACGCGGTGGCCGCGGCGCGCGCGTGCTTCGAATCGGAGGGCTGGCGTGCGCTGTCGCCGCGCAAACGCGGGCGGATGCTCACCAAGGCGGCCGACCTGCTCGAAGCACGGCTCGACGAGTTCGCGCGGCTCGAGACGGCGCACAACGGCAAAACGCTGTTCGAATCGAAGATCGAGCTGACCATGACGGTCAACACGCTGCGCTACTACGGCGGGTGGGCCGACAAGATCACGGGCGACACGCTCCCGGTTGACGGCCCGTTCTTTTGCTACACGCTGCGCGAACCGGTCGGGGTCGTGGGGGCCATCGTGCCGTGGAATTTCCCGCTCAACATCGCGAGCTGGAAATTCGCGCCGGCGCTTGCGGCCGGTTGCACCATCATTCTCAAGCCGGCGTCTGAGACGCCGCTCACCGCGCTGGCCTTCTCCGAGATCGCGCTCGAAGCTGGATTCCCTCCGGGCGCGTTCAACGTGGTGTCGGGTGGAGGCTCCACCGCCGGCGCCGCGCTGGTGCGGCACCCCGACGTGGACAAGATCTCGTTCACCGGGTCCACCGAGGTGGGTCGCCAGATCATGAAGATGGCCGCCGACACCAACAAGCGCGTCACGCTCGAGCTCGGCGGCAAGAGTCCGAACATCATTTTCGCCGATGCCGACTTGAAGGCCGCCGTGCGCGGGGCGTTGACGGGAATCTTCTACGGCAAAGGCGAAGTCTGCGCGGCCGGATCCCGCCTGCTGGTCGAACGAAGCGCGCACGACCAAGTAGTGGAACAGCTCGCGGAGGGGGCCAAGAAACTCACGCCCGGGGATCCGCTGGACAAGAACACCCGTCTCGGGGCGCTGGTCTCCAAAAAGCAACGCGAGACCGTGCTCTCCTACATCACGAAGGGCGTCGCGGAAGGCGCCACTCTGATCGCTGGCGGCAAGGCCGTGCAGCCGAACGGCAAGGGCTATTTCGTCGAGGCGACGGTGTTCGACGGGGTGACCCCCGAGATGACGATTGCTCGTGAAGAGATTTTTGGCCCGGTGCTGGCCGTCCTCACGTTCGACGACTTCGATGCGGGCGTGAAGCTGGCCAACCGCTCCATGTACGGGCTGGCGGCGGGCATCTGGACCAAGGACATCCAGAAGGCGCACCGCGCCGCGCGCGCCATTCGCGCTGGCACCGTGTGGATCAACAGCTACAACTTCTATGACTCGGGAGCGCCGTTTGGCGGGTTCAAGGCCTCCGGGTTTGGGCGTGATCTCGGCCGAGACGCCCTCGACGGCTACCTCGAAACCAAAACGGTCTGGGTCGGGTTGTGACCGACGCGCTCATCAGTGCGGCCCTGCGAACGCCCGTGGGCAAACACGGCGGCTCGTTGGCCGGCCTCCGCCCGGACGACCTCGCCGCGGTGCCGCTCAAGGCCGTGGTTGAGCGATCGGGGATCGACCCCCGCACCATCGATGACGTGATCCTCGGATGCGCCAATCAGGCCGGCGAAGACAATCGCAACGTCGCCCGGATGGCGCTGCTGCTCGCCGGCCTGCCGGTCGAAATACCGGGACAAACCGTGAACCGGCTGTGCGGCTCCGGGCTGCAGGCAGCCGCGGCCGCCGCGCAGGCCATCAAGGCCGGCGAAGGCGAGGTATTCCTCGCGGGGGGCGTGGAGAGCATGACCCGCGCGCCCTACGTGATCCTCAAGTCGGGGGAGCCGTGGAGCCGCAAGACCCCGGAAGTGGCCGACACGACGGTGGGCTGGCGGTTCGTCAACCCGCGTCTGAAAAAGGAGTGGACTATCTCGCTCGGCGAGACGGCGGAACGGATCGCGGAGCGCTACAAGATCAGCCGGGCGGAACAGGACGCGTTCGCGGTAGAAAGTCAGCATCGCGCGGAGCGCGCATTGCAAGATTGTGTCTTCACCGAGGAAACCGTTCCGGTCACGCTTCACGACGGCTCACTGTTCACCAAAGACGAGTATCCGCGCCCCGGATCTACGCTCGAGAGTGTGGGCAAACTGAAGCCGGCGTTTCGGAAGGACGGCACCGTCACGGCGGCGACGTCGAGCGGCATCAACGACGGGGCGGCGGCCTTGCTGGTGACCGTCGGAACGCATCGGACCGAGCCGTTGGCGCGGATCGTCACGACCGCCGTGGCCGGCGTCGATCCAAGCTGCATGGGGCTGGGCCCGATCCCCGCAACGCAGAAAGCGCTCGCTCGGGCCGGGCTCACGATCGACCAGATCGATCTCATTGAGCTGAACGAGGCGTTCGCCGCCCAGGCGATCGCCTGTATTCGGGAGCTGAAGCTCAACCCGGCCACGGTCAACATCTACGGCGGCGGGATCGCCCTTGGACACCCGCTCGGCTGTACCGGTGCCAAGATCCTGACGACACTCGTCTATGCGTTGCGGCGGACGAAGTCTCGGTTCGGGTTGGCCACCATGTGCATCGGCGTCGGCCAGGGGATCGCGATGATCGTGGAGCGCGCGTGAGCTCGGAACTGGTCCGGGTCGAGCTGGTCGACGGCATCGGGACAGTGACGCTGAACCGACCCGAGAAGATGAATGCGCTGACGCCGGCGCTGTGCGACGCTCTGCTCGCCGGCCTGCGCTCGCTCGTCACGCGCGAGGACGCTCGGGTCCTTATCGTCACCGGCGCGGGGCGCGCGTTCTGCGCCGGCGCCGACCTCACGATCCTCGAGCGCGACGGCCCGGCGCTGGTCGCGGCGGGCAAGGAGATCGCCCTGGTGATTCGCTCGGCGCCCCAGCCGGTGATCGCGGCCATCAACGGTGCTGCCGCCGGCGGCGGAGCGAACCTGGCGCTCGCCTGCGACTATCGACTCGCCGCCGAGGGAGCGGCGCTCGGGCAGGTGTTCCACAAGCTGGGGATCGGCCCCGATTGGGGTGGCAGCTACTTCCTGCCCCGCCTGGTCGGTCCCTCGCGCGCGCTCGAGCTCATCTGGAGCGCACGCATGGTCCCGGCGGGCGAGGCGCATGCACTGGGGATGGTCGACCGGGTGGTCCCCGGCGACCGGCTGCTGGCCGAGGCGCAGGGACTGGCCGCGGTCTGGGCGGGTCATCCGCCGCTCGCCGTGCGGCGCGCGAAGGAAGCGATCTATCGCAGCGAGCGCACCGCCCTCGTCGACATGCTGGATCTCGAGATCACGATGCAACACGAGCTGTTTGCCACGGCCGAGGCGCGGGAGCGTCTCGGCGCATCACTCTTTACGAGGAGCCGCTAGCCATGGTCCGGAGGCTGAACAATTTCGACGACTGGATCGACTATTTCCGCTACTGGCAGGATTCCATCGGGTTGCCGCAGGGCGCGCTGCGCGACTTTAAGTTCGACGCGAAGTTCGGCGACCCGGAGGTGGATCACATCGAGTTCGGCCACTACAGGGGACAAACCAAGTGGCCGACCGTGATGCACATCCCCGACCAGCGCATCCGCGACGCGCTCCTGAACCTGATCGTGTACCAGGGCGACACGGAGTTCGCTTCCGTCGAGCAACAGCGAAACCTGCTCCACAACGCGCCGAGCGACTACGATTTGCTGTCGCTGCAGCGCGTAATGACCGAGGAGATGCGCCACGGGTGGCAGATGTCCTATCTCCTGTGCGCGCACTTCGGTGACGAAGGGAAGCGGGAAGCTTCCAAGCTGCTCGAGCGCCGGGCGGACGAGGGTGAGCGGCTGCTCGGCTCGTTCAACGAAATTGTCGACAACTGGCTCGACTTCTTCACCTACACCCAGTTCATCGACCGCGACGGCAAGTTCCAGCTGAAAATGTTGTCGGTGAGCGCATTCGATCCGCTGGCGCGTTCGATGGGCCCGATGCTGAAAGAGGAATCCTATCACCTCGGCACCGGCAACAATGGGCTGCTGCGCATCGTCAAGGCCGGCAAGATGCCGCCCGAAGTGATCCAGCGGTTCTTCTACAAATGGATCCCCACGGCCTTCGACTTGTTCGGCACCGACAATTCGTCCTCGGCCCACTGGGCCTATGTGTGGGGGCTGAAAGGCCGGTATGACGAGCGCGACAACACCATCGTGGACCCCGACAAATCGAAGCTCAATGAGTACGCGCGCGGCTTGTATCGCCAGGAGATCGTGAAGCTCATCGAACGGCTCAACATGTTCATTCCCGAGCGCGAGCGGTGGCTCAAAGTGCCCGAGCTGCAATTCAATCGGCGTATCGGGATGTACGCGCACCAGCATTTCACGGTGGACGGCGTGCCGATGGACGCGGATCAGTACCCGGCCTACCGCACCAACATGTTGCCGCGCCCGGAGGATATCGCCCTGGTCCACGACATCGAGAAGGAGCCGGACTGGATCGAGGCCAAGAAGGCGGACAGCCTGCTCCAGTGAGACGGCCGCTGGTCATCGCACATCGCGGCGCTTCGACCGTCGAGGTGGAGAACTCCCTCGCCGCGTTTCGCGCCGCAGGGCGACTGGGTGCGGATGGGGTGGAGCTCGATGTGCATGCCACCAACGACGGCGCGCTCATCGTCCATCATGACGACACAATCGGGGGCATGCACATCCCGACCTCTGCATCCGCCGCCGTGCGTGCCCAGCGCCTGGCCAACGGCGAGTCTCCACCACTGCTTGAAGAGGCGCTCGCCGCGATCGATCCGCGACTCCGGGTCTACATCGAGGTGAAGACGCTCCCACCGGCCACCGACGCTCGGCTGTTCGCGGTGCTCGATGCCGGGCCAAATCCGGTCGGTTACGCGGTGCATGGATTCGACCACCGCATCCTGGCGCGGCTCGGCCGCGCTCGCCCCACGCTCCCACGAGGGGTGCTGAGCGCCTCCTATCCGCTCCGGCCTCTCGTGCCGCTGCAGGACGTCGGCGCCGTGGCGCTCTGGCAGGACCGGGCTCTGGTGGACGCGGAACTGGTCGCAACGTTGCACGTAGCCGCGGCCCAGCTCATCGTCTGGACGGTGGACGATCCCGAGGAGATGGCCCAGCTTGCCAGAACCGGCGTGGACGCGGTGTGCACCAACGTGCCTGCGCTCGGCCGGCGCACCGTGGATGCCCTGACCCGATGACCGCGCCCGACACTGCCATGCCCAAGGTCGCCGTGATCGGCGCTGGTACGATGGGCCACGGCATCGCCTATGCCGCCGCGCTGGCCGGATGCACCGTCACCCTTACCGACTCGCGTCCGGAAGCCCTGGCGGACGCGAAGCGCAAGGTCGAAGCCCTCATCGTCGGTGGTATGCAGCGGGGCAAACTCTCCGAAGCAGATCGGGCGGCCGTGCACGGCAGACTGCAATACGCCCCCGACCTCAACGAGGCGGTGATCGACGCCGACCTCGTCATCGAAGCAATCGTGGAGAACCTCAACACCAAGCAGCTGTTGTTCGCCGCGGTGGAGCGAACCGGGCGACGCGATGCGCTCCTCGCGACGAATACCTCCTCGCTGTCCGTGGGACAGATTGCCGCCGCGGTGCGCGAACCGGCGCGACTCATCGGGATGCACTTCTTCAATCCCGTCCACGTGATGCGATTGGTGGAGATCGTGCGGCACGGCCGCACGCCGCCCGAAGCCGTGGATCGGGCCGCGGCGTTCGCCCGCCGGCTCGGCAAGGAGCCGATCGTCGTCCAGGACTCGCCCGGGTTCGCGTCGAGCCGCCTCGGGGTGGTGCTGGGGCTCGAGGCGATGCGCATGGTCGAGCAAGGCGTCGCATCGCCGGAGGACATCGACAAGGCCATGGAGCTCGGCTACAACCACCCGATGGGGCCGCTCAAGCTCACCGATCTGGTCGGACTCGATGTGCGGCTGGCCATCGCCGAGTACCTCTTTCAGCAGCTGCGGGCGCCGCACTACGCCCCACCGCAAATCCTCAAGGACAAGGTGGCCAAGGGAGAGCTCGGCAAGAAAACGGGCCGAGGGTTCTATCAGTGGAACGAGTGACTGGTTGACAGAGCAAACGGCGCGGGGGATTTTTGGTGCGCTGTCCGGCGGGTCGACGTCTTTTCGACACCGCGCCATGAGAAACCGTCTAGCAAATGAGGTGCCATGATGCCCGCGGTGCGTTCCTTGCGAACTCTGATCCCAATCGCCGTCTCGCTACTACTGGCCGTCGTACCACAAACGGTAGGAGCTCAGGCAGCGCCCACTCCTCCGAAGCTCTTGCCGGCACTCGAGTCGGTGCGCGCGGCGCTCGACAAGTATGCGGACCCAGTGGTTGCGGTTCGCGATGGCTATTTCTCGACCATCGCCTGCGTCGACTTTCCGACGGCCGGTGGCGAGGGGCAAATGCAGTATCCCGCCGGCGGAATGGGGGTGCATCTCCTGAACCCGGCGGCGATCGGCCCACAGATCGACACGCTCCGCCCTCAGGTACTGATTTACGAACCTGTCGGCGACAAACTGCGGCTCGCCGCGGCGGAGTGGTTCGTTCCCGTGAGCGTCTCGACGGCCCGGCCCACGCTCTGGGGACGCCCGTTCGACGGTCCAATGGAGGGCCATGAGCCGTTCATGCCGGCGGCCCTGCACCACTGGGACCTGCATGTGTGGCTGTGGAAGGAAAACCCAGCCGGCGTGTTCAGTCCCACCAATCCAGCCGTGAAATGTCCCGCCGGTTCGTACACGTTCCACGAGAACGCGCCCAAGATGCTCGAGCATCACTAGACATTGCATTCAACCTCGCGCACGCCCCGCAGTCTCACCGGCTGCGGGGCGTGTGACTTCATGGAAGACTCGCCTGCTGGCCCTCGGCGGAGGGTGCTGGTAGTTTGCGCGACCCATGGAACGCGGCGCACCCGGCCCCACACTCCCCTACCGCATCACCGACATTCACATCCACATCCAGCCGTGGCGCGACTTGAAGCCGAACGTGCAGGCGGTGATGCGCACCGGCAAAGAAGCGCATTGGGAGTTTCTGCTGTCGCTGATGGACGACCCCAAGGCGCTGCTCGAGGTGATGGACCGCGCGGGGGTGTGGCGGGTCGGTCTCGTGAACTATCCGAGCCCGGATATCATGGGATTCACGAACTCCACGAACGATTTCGCGGCGCGGTACGCGCAGGCGGCCCCCGACCGCCTGCTACCCTACGGCGGCGTGCACCCGCGCTTCACGACCGACCCGGCTGGTGACGTAGACCGGCTGGTGGATCTGGGTATCCGGCTGCTCAAGATCCACCCGAATCACCAGCTGTTCCCCGCCAACGCCTACACCGACGGCCTGGATGCCCTCGCCCGCATCTACCGGCGGTGCGAGGAGCGGGGTCTGCCCGTCATGGTGCACACTGGCACCTCCATCTTTCCGGGGGCACGCTCCAAGTACGGCAATCCCATGGAGCTGGACGACGTGGCGATCGACTTCCCCGATCTCCAAATCATCATGGCGCATGGGGGCCGCCCACTCTATATGGAAGAGGCGTTCTTCGTCCTGCGCCGTCATCGAATTGTCCGCCTCGACGTGTCCGGCATTCCGCCGCTGAAGCTGCTGGACTACTTTCCCCGCTTGACGGATATCGCCGACCGGGTCCTGTGGGGCACCGATTGGCCGAGCCCCGGAGTTCACGACCTGCGGAAGAATATCGATCAGTTCCTGACGTTGCCGCTGAGCGATCAGCATCGCCGGGCCGTTCTCGAGACGAACGCGTTGGCGCTGTTTCCCGCAGCGTCACGCGCCTAAGGATTCGACCTTCATGTCCGGAGCTTCTCTCATGCGTGTTTCCTTCTGTGCCGCCCTGAGCGGCCTCGCCCTGGCCGTCGGCGGCGGTCCGCTCGCGGGCCAGGCCGGGCGTATCGCGTTCGATACCTTTTCGCTCGCCAATGGGCTACGGGTGATCACTTCCGAGGATCATTCCACGCCGATCGTCGCGGTGGACGTGTGGTACAACGTCGGCTCCCGCGATGAGCGACCCGGCCGCTCCGGGTTCGCCCACCTCTTCGAGCACATGATGTTCCAGGGGTCGGCGCACGTGAAGAAGGCCGAGCACTTCCAGCTCGTCCAGCGCGCCGGGGGCAATGTGAACGGCAGCACCCAGGAAGACCGCACCAACTACTTCGAGCTGCTGCCGTCCAACCGGCTGAACCTGGCCCTCTGGCTCGAAGCCGATCGGATGCGCTCGCTCGCCATCACCGATTCGAACTTCCACAACCAGCGCGAGACGGTGAAGGAAGAGCGTCGCCTCCGGGTGGACAATCAGCCCTATGGGCGCGCGTTCACCGATGGCCTGACCCTGCCGTACGACAGTACCACCTGCTTTGCCTACGCCCACACCGTGATCGGCGACATGGCCGATTTGAACGCCGCACAGCTCGGCGATGTGCAGGCGTTCTTCGACACCTACTACGCGCCCAACAACGCCACACTCGTCGTGGTGGGGGACTTCAATCCGACCGAGTTGCGGCGTCTCGTCACGAGCTACTTCGGCGGTATTCCCAGTCATCCCGCTCCCGCGCCGGTCACCTGCGAGTACCGGCTCAGCCCGGGCACGCTGCGACGGGAATTCTTGGATGCGCACGCCAACCTGCCCGCGGTCGTGCGGCTGTACCGAATTCCCCATCACGACGATGCCGACACGCCGCCACTCGAGCTGATGAACATCATCCTGGGTCAGGGGGAGAGCTCACGGCTCAACGTGACCATCGTCCGCCGTGAGAAGGCGGCCCTCTTCGCGGGCTCAGGAATCGCCGGCAATCATCGCGGCCCCGGTACGACCTTCGCGTTTGGCGTGGCGAATCAGGGCGTCAGTGTCGACCACGTCGATTCCCTGCTGGCAGCCCAGGTGGACACCATACGTGCCAGCGGCATCACGGCGGACGAGCTCACCAAAGCGAAAAACACATTCCGTGCGCAGTTCATCGAGAACCGGGAATCCGTGCTCAACAAGGCCGAAGAGCTGCACCACTACGCGATGTTTCACGCCGTGATGGCGGACATCAACACGGACCTGGATCGTTTCATGACTGTCACGAACGACGACATCCGGCGGGTCGCGGCCAAGTACCTCGATCCGGCGAACGCCGTCATCCTCGTCATCAAGCCGGCTCCAGCGAGCCCGGGAGGTGCCCAATGAAGCCCGTTGCGCTCGCCCTCGCGGCCGGCCTCACGTTGATTCCGTCCGTCACGGTAGTCGCCCAGGATTCGTTCCCGACAACGCCGCCAGCCCCCACGCCACTGGCACCGGTACGGTTTCCGCCATTTCAGCAGGTGACGCTGCCGAACGGGATGACGCTGTTGGTCGTGGAAAACCACGAGCAGCCGGTCATTTCCGTGAATCTGAGTTTCCGCTCCGGCGGGACCATCGATGCGGCCGGCAAGGAGGGCACGGCAGAGCTCGTCGCGCAGCTGCTCACCAAAGGCACGCCGACCCGCAATGCCGAGCAGATTGCCGCCGCCATCGAGGGAGTCGGGGGCACTCTATCCGCCTTCTCCGGAGACGACTTTCTCACGGTTTCGGCCAATGTGCTGAGCGACCACGCGGATCTCGCGTTCGACCTGCTGGGCGACGTGGTGCGTCGTGCCACGTTTCCCACAGATGAGCTCGAGCTCGCCCGCACCCAGGCGCTCTCGGCCCTGGCCCTCGCTCTGTCCCAGCCTGAAAACGTGGCCGCCCGGTTCTACAATCGAGAGATCTACGGCCGCCACCCCTACGGCCGCAGCTCCTCCCCCGACTCCTACAAGGCGATCACCCAGGGCGACGTCAAGCGGTTCGCCGCGGCCCGGCTCCGGCCTGGGGGCGCGCTGCTCGTCATCGCTGGGGACGCGACGCTCGCCCGGGCCCGGGCGCTCGCGCAGCGGGCGTTCGGCGGCTGGGCCGGGAGGCCAGCTGTCGTCGCGGCCCCGCCCGCACCGCCGGTTCGCAGCGCGACGGACATCCTGCTGGTGCACCGTCCTGGCTCGGTCCAGGGAAACATCGTGATTGGCAACACGACGTTTCTCCCCACCGACCCCGGCTTTTACGCCGCCCGCGTGGCGACCCAGGTGCTGGGCGGTGGCGCTGACGCGCGACTCTTCCTGATCCTCCGGGAACAGAAGAGCTGGACCTACGGCGCCTACGCCGGGCTCGATCGTAAACGCGGCATGGGCAATTGGCAGGCGACGTTTGAAGGTCGGACCGAAGTCGTGGATAGCGCGTTGGTGGAGCTGCTCCACCAGGTCGATCGCATGCGCACCGAGCTCGTCCCCGACTCCGAGCTCGTGAACGTCAAGGGGTTCCTCGTCGGCTCGTTCCCGCTCACGATCGAAACGCCGCAACAAATCGCGGCCGCCATCGCCAATGCGCGACTGCTTGGCCTCGACGCCAACTACGTGCGGTTGTACCGCGAACGATTGGCGGCGGTGACACCAACCCAGGCCCGCGTCGCAGCCACCCGCACCTACCGCAGGGCCGCGCTCAGCATTGTGGTCGTCGGGGACGGAGAGAAACTCTACGATCGGCTCAAGGTGATTGCCCCGGTGCGGCTGGTGGACGTGGACGGCAAGCCGCTCACGCTCGACGACCTGCGCCCCAGGGCCGGCGCCCCGACGCTCGACCGCGCCCAGATCGTGAGTCGGGCGGACAGTTTTCGCGTGGTCGTTCAAGGCAATCCCCTCGGCTTCATGACGGCGAGCATCCGCGCCACCGCCGATTCGGTCGTCTATACGGAGACGACCAACATCGCGAACGGCGCCGTTCAGCAACAAACGACGGTGGTGTTCAACCCTGCCGATCTCAGTATGGCCAAAATCGACCAGACGGGGAGCGCCCAGACCCCCGCCGGTCCGCAACCGAACGACATCCATTTGACCTACGCGGGCGGGAGGGTCACGGGCCGATCGACGACGCCGCAACAGACCGGCACGCCGCAGACCCTCGCGATCGATACCACGGTCGCCCCCGGGACCTACGACGACAACGCCCTGACGATGATCATCCCCGCCCTGCCGCTCGCCGTCGGGGCGACGTTCAACTTGAACGTCTTCGAATCCGGGAAAGGCCTGGCGAAGGTGATTCAAGTGAAGGTGTCCGAAGGCGGGGGCGTGACAGTGCCCGCCGGCACGTTCCAAACGTTCCGCCTCGATGTCTCAGGCGGCCAGCTGCCGACCGTATTCTTTGTCGCCAAAGATACGCCGCGTCGCATCGTGAAGATCGAGCTGATCGGCGCCCCGTTGGTGTTCGAGCTGGTCAAGTGAGGGTGTCCCGGGGGTATCGCGCCACGCGATCACTCTGGTGCCTGGCCATGCCGCTGGCCGCTGCCTGTACCACGGCCAGTGGGCGCCCCGGAGCCCGAACCCCGGCGCCGGCCGACACGACGAGCGTCGGCAGGCCGCAGTACGCCTCGACCTACCGCCGGCACGCGAATCCCCCGGTGGTGATTCGCAACGCCACGATCATGACCGCCACCGGGCAGGAGATCGCCAGTGGCTCGATCCTGTTCCGCGACGGCCGCATCGTGGCGGTGGGCACCACCGTGGACGCGCCGGCCGATGCCGTGATCGTGGATGGCACGGGAAGATTCGTTACTCCGGGAATCATCGACGACCATTCACACCTTGGGGTGTACGCAGCCCCCGGCACGGACGCCGAGTCGGACGGCAACGAGTCGACGAATCCGGTGACGGCAGAGGTATGGGCGGAACATTCGTTTTGGCCGCAGGACCCCCAGATCCCGCTCGCCATCGCCGGGGGGATCACCACGATTCAGGCGCTCCCCGGCTCCGCGAACCTCATCGGGGGCCGCGGCGCCACCCTCAAACTCATCCCGGCGCGCACGGTGCAGGAAATGAAGTTTCCCGGGGCGCCCTACGGGCTGAAGATGGCCTGCGGTGAGAACCCCAAGCGCGTGTACCGAAGCCGCGGCCCGTCAACGCGCATGGGCAACATGGCAGGGTACCGCGCGGCTTTCATCCAGGCCGAGGGTTATCGGCAGCGGTGGGACAAGTGGAACCGAACCCACCAAGGCGACGCGCCGACGCGTGACCTGCGGCTCGAGACTCTCGCGGAAGTGCTGCGCGGCACCATTCTGGTCCAGAATCACTGTTATCGTGCGGACGAGATGGCGCTGATGCTCGACCTGGGGCACGAATTCGGGTTCACCATCCGTTCGTTCCATCACGCCGTGGAGGCATACAAGATCGCCGACTTGTTGGCGCGTGAAGGTACCGCGGCCTCGGTGTGGGCCGACTGGTGGGGATTCAAGGAAGAGGCCATGGACGGGATCCACGAAAACGCCGCCTTGCTCCAAGCCGCGGGTGGACGGCCGGTCATTCACTCCGACAGCCCGAGCGGCATCCAGCGTTTGAACCAGGAAGCGGCGAAGGCGATGCAGGCGGGCGTCCGGGCGGGGATCGCCATCACGCGCGACCATGCGATCCGGTGGATTACGGCGAACCCGGCGTGGGTATTGGGAATCGACTCGATCGTCGGCACGCTCGAGCCAGGCAAGATGGCCGACGTCGTCGTGTGGTCGGCGGATCCCTTCTCGGTCTATGCCAAGGCGCTGCAGGTTTTCAACGACGGTTGGCTGGTCTACGACCGCAGCGATCCGGCCCATCAACCCCGCACCGATTTCGAGCTCGGTCAGGTGCCCGGACCGGGAGCCACCCGATGATCGCCCTCGTATTGGCGCAGACGATCGCTATCACCGGTGGCACGGTGTTCCCAATCTCCGGTCCCAAGATCGAGCAGGCGACCGTGCTGATTCGGGATGGCAAAATCGCCGCCATCGGCACCTCCGTGGCCATCCCGGCCGACGCAACGCGGATTGACGCGACCGGGAAGTGGGTGACGCCGGGCTTCATCGACGGCGCAGGCCAATTGGGGCTGGTCGAGATCGGCGCCGTGGCCGCGACGCGTGAAGCGGTCCTCCAGAGCGATTCGATCGCCGCAGCCTTCAATGTGGCCGAGGGGATCAATCCGGCTTCCCAAGTGATTCCGGTCACGCGCGTCGAGGGCGTGACCACGACGCTTGCCGTCCCGAGCGGCCACCTCGTCAGCGGGCAGGCCGTTCTGATCGATCTCGATGGTGCAACCATCGAGCAAATGCTCGTGAAAACGCCGGTCGCGATCGTGGCGGATCTCTCGGAAGGCGCCAAGGACGAAGGCGGTGGCACGCGCGCCGGGGTGGCACAGCGGCTACGCACCGTATTCCGGGACGCGCTCGAGTACGAGCGCCGCCGAGTCGACTTCAGCCGCGCCCAGATTCAGCCCCTCGCCGCTTCCGAAGCGAACCTCGAGGCGCTGCTCCCCGTGTTGCACGGCGAGCTGCCGCTCCTGGCGTTCGCGAACCGCCGCAGCGACATCCAGACGGCCTTGCGGTTCGCGCGCGAGTTCAGGCTGCGGCTGGTGCTTGCGGGGGCGCAAGAGGGATGGGAAATCGCCGCCGCGCTCGCGGAGGCGGGCGTACCGGTGCTCGTCGAGCCCCTCGCCAATATCCCGTCGTACGACGCCCTCGGCGTGCGCTACGAGAATGCGGCGCGGCTGATCCGGGCCGGCGTGAAAGTCGTCCTGCTGGAAACCAATACACACAACTCTCGCAACCTGCGCCAGCAGGCCGGCAACGCCGTGTCCTACGGCATGACCTGGGACCAGGCACTGCGCGCGATCACCCTGACCCCCGCTGAGGTATTCGGCGTGGCGGATCGGTACGGGTCACTGGACGTCGGCAAGGTGGCGAACGTGGTAGTGTGGAGCGGCGATCCGTTCGAGTTCTCCACCGCGGTCGAGCATGTCTACATTCGCGGGCGGGAGATTCCGCTCAAGAGTCGGCAAACGGAACTATTCGAACGGTACCGCACACTCCCGCCCACCTACTAGACCGCAGTAACAAGAGGCGGCGGAGGATTCACCCCCCGCCGCCTCCCACCATCAACGACGAGCCTTCGCCCTCAGCCGACCGCCGCGGGGTAGACGCTCACCTTGTAGCGCTTCTTGTCTTTGTGCTCGAACTTCACGTGCCCATCGACGACGGTGAAGAGCGAATCGTTGGAGGCGCGACGCACGTTCAATCCCGGATGGAATTTCGTGCCGCGCTGCTTCACGATGATGCTCCCCGCCGTGACAAACTCCCCGCCAAACCGTTTGACACCCAGGTCCTTCGGGCCTGAGTCTCGGCCGTTGCGCGAAGAGCCTACGCCCTTCTTATGTGCCATGGTTCCCTCAGCCGACCGTTACGTCGGCGATCTTCACTTCGGTAAACGGCTGCCGGTGGCCGGCGTGGCGCCGAAAGCCGGCGCGTCGGGCGAACCGGAAAATGCGGATCTTCTCGCCCTTGCCATGACGGACGACTTCCGCCGTCACCGTGGCCCCGCGCACCATGGGCTGCCCGGCCTGCACCTTTTTGCCGTCGCTCGTCAGCAGCACGTGATCGAACGTAACCTTTGCCCCCGGCTCGGCGTCGAGCGAAGGCACCTGGATCGTCTTCCCCGGCTCGGCCCGAAACTGATGGCCGCCGGTCACGAAAATCGCGTACGTCATAGGGGCCGGAACGTAAATAGGGGCAATGTGTTAGTCAAGCGACGGCGTACTGTTCGGTCACATCTCTGCCGGCCGGTTTGGCCATCATCCGGAACTCATCCAGCCGCATCATCGGGTCGTCCCGCACTTCCAGCTCGAGGCCCGTCTGCTTCTCCAACTGGCGCAAGAAGTTAGGTTCCTGCTCGACGAGATACAGCGCCACTTCGGGGTGCAGTCGCACTGCGAGCTGACGCTCCTTGTGATCCGCCCCGACCCGCTTGAGTGAACGCTCCATCCGCCGGACAACCACTTCTGGCCGGAAGACGCGCCCCGTCCCCGTGCAGGTGGGGCAGGACGCAGTCATCGACTGGAGCAACGACGGTCGCACCCGTTGGCGCGTCATCTCGATCAGCCCAAGCTCGCTGACCGCAAATGCCTTGGTGCGAGCCCGGTCGCGGCCCAGATGGGTCCGAATCTCCTGCAACACCTTGTCGCGGTTGCCGCGCGTTTCCATGTCGATGAAATCCACCACGATAATCCCGCCGATGTCACGCAACCGGAGCTGGCGCGCCACCTCACGCGCCGCTTCGAGGTTGGTGCGCAAGATGGTGCTTTCGGGATCCTTCTTACCGGTGTAGCGGCCGGTGTTGACGTCGATCGAGGTCAGCGCCTCAGTCGGCTGAATGATGACGTACCCGCCGGTTGGCAGGTCGACCCGCTGCTGAAACAGACCGCGGATCTCTGCCTCGACGTCGTATTTGTCGAACAGCGGCGTTTCGTTCTTGTAGAGCTGCACGCGCTCCAGCAGCTCCGGATCGATTTGCTTCAGGTATTGCTCGATCTCGTTGTAGAGCTGGCGCGAGTCGACAAGCAAAGAATCGACCTTGTCGCTGAACAGGTCGCGCACGATGCCGCGGGTCAGGCTCGTCTCGCGCTGCAGCAGCGTCGGCGCCCGCGCGGATCCGGCCTTGCGCTTGATCTTCTTCCACAAGCCGAGCAAGTGCTCGATCTCTCGTTTGCACTTGTCTTCGGTGAGGTCGTCGGCGACGGTGCGGATAATCCAGCCCCCTTCATCCTTGGGGACCAAACCAGCGACCATCTCGCGCAACTTCACCCGCAGATCCCGTCCCTCGATCTTGCGGGAGACGCCGACTCGGGACGCAAACGGCATGTAGACGAGGAAACGACCCGGCAGGGACACCTGGGCGGTGACGCGGGGTCCCTTGGTACTGATGGGCTCTTTGGTAACCTGAACGAGCTTCGTCTCGCCGCGCTTCAGCTCATCGGCGACGTTGGGGACGCGGCGGCGCGAGCGGCCGCGCCCGACGGTCTGCGCGTTGCCGTTGTCATTGTCGTCTTCCTCGTCTTCGGCGTCGGCGGGCTCGTCTTCCTCCTCCGCCTCCACCAGGTCTGAGGCGTGCAGGAACGCGCTCTTCTCCGAGCCTATGTCGACGAAGGCGGCCTGAATGCCCGGCAACACCGCCTCGACTCGGCCGAGGTAGATGTCGCCGACGCTGCGACGGGTGTCGGGACGGTCCACCAGGAGTTCAACAAGGCGGTCGTCCTCGAGGATCGCCACGCGGGTTTCCCGCGGGCTGCCGCTGATCAGAATCTCGCGCTTCAAAGCAAGAGCCCTCGACCCCGCGGGGCCAACAGCCGCGCGAGATCCCAATAGTGTGCCAGCAATCGCCGGTGTCGATGGAGTTCGTGGAGTTGCGGGCCTGCCGACCGGACTCGAGCGAACGCACGACCGCTGCGAGCGTGCTGAACGATCCGAGTGGAGCACCAGTCCGGTACATGCGGTAAATCTAAGCGCGCTTGTGACTTAGGTCAATGCGGTCTAACTTGTTGCGGCCGAATCGCGCTCCGGCGGCCCGCACTCCGCTCCGAGGCTCGTCATGCGACCTCAATTGGCGACGTTACCCATCATGTTGCTCGTCCCCGCTACCATCCTCGGCCCTGCGGCCACCTTTGCCGTCGCGCAGCAACTCCGCTATCCCGACGCCAAGCGGGTGCATCAAGTGGACGACTATCACGGCACCCGGGTCGCCGATCCGTACCGGTGGCTCGAGGACGTGGACGCGCCCGATACGAGAGTGTGGATCGAGGCCGAGAACGCGGTGACGTTCGGCTACCTTGGCACGATCCCGCAACGCGACGCCATCCGCCGGCGGCTCACCGCCTTGTGGGACTACCCGCGGTTCGGGACGCCCTTCAAGAAGCGGGGCCAGTATTTTTTCTTCAAGAACGACGGACTGCAAAACCAGGCCGTGCTGTATCACCAACCGACCCGCTCAGCCGAACCGAAGGTGCTCCTCGATCCGAATACACTCTCGAGCGACGGAACCGTCGCCCTCTCGACGCTCGATCTCTCGGAGGACGCCCGCCGACTCGCGTACGCCACGGCGGTGAGCGGCTCGGACTGGAACGACATTCACGTGCGCGATATCGCGACCGGGACAGAGCTTCCCGATCGCGTCCGCTGGGTGAAGTTCTCGGGAATCTCCTGGACCCACGACAATGCCGGCTTCTTTTACAGTCGCTACCCGACACCGGACAGCGCTAACGCGCTGCTCGCGGTCAACCGCAACCACACGCTGTACTACCATCAGCTGGGCACCGAGCAATCCACGGACCGCCTGATCTATGAACGCCCCGACCAACCCGACTGGGGGATCGGCGGCAGCGTCACCGAGGACGGGCGCTATCTGATCTTGAACGTGTGGCTCGGTACGGATCGCCGGAACCGCGTCTACTACGCCGACCTGAAGGACGCGGCGCACCCCGACCTGGGCGCGGCGCCGGTGCGGCTGCTCGACGATTTCGACGCGAGCTATGGCTTCATCGCGAACGAAGGCCCGGTGTTCTACTTCCGGACCGACCTCGACGCCCCGCGCGGCCGCGTCATCGCCATCGATACCCGCCGCCCCGACCGGGCGGCCTGGCGTGAGGTGATCCCGCAGCGTGATGACGTGCTGGAAAGCGTGGTGATGGTCCACGGCAACTTCGTCACGATGTATTTGCACTCCGCCAATTCCCGCCTGAGCCTCATCGGACTCGATGGCGCCACCCGCGGCGAGATCGCGCTCCCGACGCTGGGAACCGCCGCCGAGCTATCGGCCGAGTCCGCCCGGGACACGGAGTTGTTCTTTTCGTTCACGTCCTACCTCTACCCGACGACCGTGTTTCGGCACGACTTCACTACCGGGAAGACCGAGGTGTTCAAGGCGCCCCCACTCGATTTTGACGCCAGCCCGTACGTTACCGAGCAGGTGTTCTTCCCGAGCAAGGATGGCACCCGGATTTCGATGTTCCTCACGCATCGCAAGGACGTGGCGCGGGACGGCTCCAACCCGACCTATCTCTACGGCTATGGTGGGTTCGACATCAACCTCACGCCGGCGTTTTCCCCGAGCGTGCTGGTCTGGCTCGAGATGGGCGGCATTTTTGCCGTGCCCAACCTGCGCGGCGGTGGCGAGTACGGGCAAGACTGGCATGAGGCGGGGATGCACGAGCGGAAGCAGAACGTGTTCGACGATTTCATCGCGGCCGCGCAGTACCTGATCGCCGAGCGATACACCACGACGCCGAGGCTCGCAATCGGCGGCGGCTCGAACGGCGGGCTCCTGGTGGGGGCGGCGATCACCCAACGCCCGGAGTTGTTCGGCGCCGCGCTGCCGGCCGTCGGCGTCATGGACATGCTCCGCTTTCACAAATTCACCATCGGGTGGGCGTGGGTAACGGAGTACGGGTCGGCGGACAGCGCAAGCCAGTTCCCGTACCTGTACGCCTACTCCCCACTCCACAACCTCAAACCCGGGACGCGCTACCCTGCGACGCTCGTCACGACCGCGGACCACGACGACCGCGTGGTGCCGGGCCACTCGTTCAAGTTTGCCGCCGCGCTCCAGGCGGCGCAGGCAGGAGATCGACCCGTCCTGATCCGCATCGAGACCAAGGCCGGCCACGGCGCCGGCAAGCCGACCACCAAGCTGATCGAAGAAGCGGCGGACCGCTGGGCGTTCCTGGTGCGTGTGCTGGACCTCCACCCTCAGCTGCCCTAGCCCGTCGCCGGCCGGAGAATCCATGCCCAAGGTCCCCTGCTCCCTGTGCCAAACACAAGTCGAAACCCGCACGCTGTATTCCGCGCAAAAGCTCGAGCTGCCGCTGTTCGATGTGATCAAGCAGGAGCGACCCGAGTGGCCGGGCACGCGCGGGATCTGCGGCAACTGCTACGAGGAGTTCCGCGCGAAAAAGCTGCTTTCCTATCTCGAGAAAGAGTACGACAAGATCACGGAGATGGAGAAGGCCATTATCACCAAGATCGCCCGTCGCGGTCGGGTAAGTTCCTTTGTCGAACAGGAGTACGAAGCCCACATGACATTCGGCGAGCATGTCGCCGACCGGGTCGCGCAGTTCGGCGGCAGCTGGATGTTCATCGGCATCTTCGGCGTGGTATTGCTCGGTTGGATGGGCGTCAACACGTGGCTCTTGGTGCGCCGCCCGTTCGATCCCTATCCTTTCATTCTGCTCAACCTCGTCCTGTCCACCATCGCCGCCCTACAGGGACCGGTGATCATGATGAGCCAGAACCGCCAGGCGGCCAAGGACCGATTCGATGCAACCCAGGACTCCCAGGTCAACTTGATGGCGGCGATGGAAATCCGCGACCTGCATGACAAGGTGGATGGCCTGCGCCACCGCCAGTGGCACGAGCTCTGGCATCTCCAGCAGCGCCAACTCGAGCTGTTGGAGCACCTAGAAAAGAAGATTTCGCACCCTGAGGAAAAGACCGCTGACCCGGGTCCGTATCGTCCGCCAGAGGTCTAGGCGGCCGTTCAGTCGATCAGGCTGCCCAGCAGTTGGCGGGCGATGACGATCCGCTGAATCTCGCTCGTCCCTTCCCCGATCTCGCAGATCTTCGCGTCGCGCATCATCCGTTCCACGGGGTACTCGGTTGTGTAGCCGTATCCCCCGTGCAGCTGCACCGCCTTGGTGGTGACCCGCATCGCGAGCTCCGAAGCGTACAGCTTCGCCATCGCGGCTTCTTTCTTGAACGGATGGCCGTGCTGCTTGAGCCAGGCGGCGTGATAGACCAGGTGGGTGGCCGCTTCGATTTCCGTCGCCATGTCTGCCAGCGCGAAGTGCACGCCCTGGAAGCTCGCGATCGGTCGACCGAACTGCTTCCGTTGCCCCGTGTAGACGAGGCACTCTTCCAGGGCGCCCTCAGCGATGCCCAGCGCCAGCGCGCCGATGCCGATGCGGCCGCCGTCCAGCGTGTGCAGCATCTGGCGAAACCCGTTGCCCAGAGGCCCCAGCACGTTCGCCTTCGGCACGATCGCGTCCGCGAACACGAGCTCTCGCGTGTCCGAGGCCCGCCAGCCGAGCTTGTCCTCTTTCTTGGCGGCCTTGACGCCCGTTGTTTTCGGGAGCGCCGCGTCGTGCCCGATCCCCACGCGTTTCGCTTCGTCCAGGTCGGTCGTGTCTTTCGTCACGATGAACGCCGTGATCCCGTGCGTCTTCTGCGCGCGGGGATCGGTCCGCGCCGTCACGACAAAGATCTCCCCCACGCCGGCGTGGGTAATGAAGATCTTGGAGCCGTTCAGCACGTAGTGGTCGCCGTGGTCCACGGCGAGCGTCTTCGTGCCACCAGCATCGGAGCCCGCGCCGGGCTCCGTGAGCCCGAAGCCTCCCAGCACTTTGCCCTGGGCGAGCAGGGGAACGAAGCGCCGTTTTTGCTCGTCGCTGCCGAAATCCATGATCGGGGACGTGCCCAGCGTGGTGTGGGCGCTGACGGTGATCGAGTGGCTCGCATCGATCTTGGCGAGCTCGTGGATCACGATGATATAAGAGAGGTAGTCCATGCCGGCCCCGCCCAGCTCTTCGGGCCACGGGATGCCGAACAGGCCGAGGTCGGCCATTTGCTTCACGTTATCCCAGGGGAATCTCGAGTCGAGGTCATACTCGCGAGCGCTCGGCTTCACCACCGTTCGAGCGAAGTCGCGCACCATGTCGCGGACCTGGAGGTGGTGGTCGGTGAAGTAGAGGGAGTCGTGCATGGCGGAAATATAGCGAGAGGGGCTCTCTGATCCGTAAACACCAGGACACGGACCAAAACACCGGGGCTTGGCCCCGGGGGCGATCCCCCGGGGGCAGCACAGACCTGCCTATGGCTTCAAGACTTCGCCGTAGATCTCGTCACGGTGCAAGCCGTTCCCGAATGCCCAGGTGAATCCATCGTTGATGGCTTTGCGCTTCGTAGAGTCCGGGAAGAGACGACGAAAGGCGACACCGTAGCTGCTGTCGGAGTCGATAGCCGCCCAACTGCTGTATTTCTGCATGATCACGACGTTGTCACGACCCGCATAGTGGTGGATCAACATGCGATAGTCGAGCAGCGTGCCGGCCTTCTTCGCTTCGTCCACCGTCGGGAGGGTGTAGGTCTGGACCAGCTTCCTCAGGCTGTCGACCTTCGGCCACTCTACTTGATAATACGCCACGGTCCAGGCAGGCTGCGGAGGTGTTGCCTGCTGGGCGACCGAGATGACGGGTGCGCACAACCCCACCGCCGACGCAACAACGACTGCAGCTACCATTCGATGACGGCCCACTTGACACCTCCACTTGGAGAGAGAAACAAGACGGGCCAGCGCTGGGGGAAGGCACTGCGAATCACGCTGGCCCCAAACGACAAGAAACCCACAATGCGGCTCCTCGGACCACCCAGCAAGCCCAGGTGTCGTGCCCGGTTCAGTGGGTGGACACCCCGGGGCCATGCCCCGGGGTTAACGGAGTGCTCGGCAACAGAGGTTCCCCTACCCACACACGTCACACCCACTACACTTCCCCGCCCGCTCCCCGAAGTGTTCCAGTAGCATCCGCCGCCGACACCGTCGCTGCTCCACATAGCGCCGCATCTCCGGGGTGATCTCCCCCCAAGCGAAATCCTCTCGACGCCACAGGATGCGGCAGGTGGACGCCCGGCCATCCCGTCCCGCGCGCCCGGCCTCCTGGTAGTAGGACTCGACGGTACGTGGCGGCCCCCAGTGCAATACCAGCCGCACATCCGGCTTGTCGATCCCCATGCCGAACGCGCTCGTCGCCACCATGACCGGCGCCCGGTCGTGCAGAAACGCGCCGAGCACCGGTTTGCGGATGTCGGCGTCGAGTCCGGCGTGGTACGGGGCGGCCTTGAGCCCGCGGAGCCGCAGCGCTCGCGTCACGAGCTCGGTGAGCCGGCGGGTTGGGGCGTAGATGATCGCCTGTCCGCCCGCTTCATCCAGCGCGCGGACGAGTCGCGTGTAGCGGTCGCGGTCGTCTTTCACACGCTCCACTTCGAACCGGAGGTTCGGACGATCGAACGAGGCGGCCACAACCTCCGCCCGCGGAATCCGCAACACCTCGAGAATCTCCCGCTGCGTTGTCGGGGTGGCACTGCCCGTGAGGGCGAGCGTCTGCGGCTCTTGTAGGTGATAGCGGAATTCTCCGAGCTGGCGATACATCGGACGGAAGGCGTTGCCCCATTCGACGATGCAGTGCGCCTCGTCCACGGCGAGCAGCGGCACGCGGACGCCGGCGTCACGCACCAGCCGCGACAGGGAGGCGAGCCGCTCCGGCGCACAGTACAGCAGCCGCACCTGTCCGCTGAGAGCCAACCCGAGGATGGTGCGCCGATCGGCCTGGGCGAGCGTACTGTTCAGATAGGCCGCCGCGATCCCCCGCTTCCGCAGGCTCGCTACTTGATCTTGCATCAGCGAGATGAGCGGCGAGACGACGAGAGTCAGCCCCTCCGCGAGCAGCGCCGGGACCTGGTAACACAACGACTTCCCCGCCCCCGTGGGCAGCACGGCGAGGACGTGCCGGCCGCCGAGCAGCGGCGCGAGCACCCGGAGCTGGGACGAGCGAAACCGAGGATACCCGAATCGCTCGGCGAGCACCGCCCGGGCCTGAAAGAGATTGTGCGAGGTCGCGCTCACAGCCGACAAAGAAAACGACCCCGGTCGAAAAACCGGGGTCGTATTCACGCCGCTGGGACCGGATTACTCCAGCTCCGTCACACCGTTCTTGCGCACCAGCACCAGGATCGCCGCCTGGGGCGCGACCAGGTAGCTCTTGCCCTCGAACGTGATTTCCACCGCCGCCTTGCGGAAGAACAACGCGTAATCTCCGGGCTGCGCCTGCATCGGAAGGTACTTCACGTCGGGGCTACGGATTTTCCAGGGCTCGTCGTCCATGCTCGCAGGCTCGGACATCGGAGTCCCCGGTCCGGTTGCGACGATCCTGCCGCCTTGCACCTGACGTGACTCCACGGCCGTCTGCGGCAGGTACAGTCCGACGTTGGTGCGCTCTTCACCCTCCTCGGGCGTAATCAAGACTCGGTCCCCGACGACGATCAGGCGCTTCGGCGTCTCGTCCGGCACCGGCGCGTCGTCAGCAGAATCGCTCAAACGCCGCCACCAAATCGGCCGCGATGTCCGCCGCAGGCCGTCCTTCGATGTTCTTGCGCTCCAGCATGAACACGGGGTTCCCGTCCTTCAAAAGCGCCATTTGAGGGGACGAGGGCTGGTATCCCGTGAAGTAGCCGCGCGCCCGGCCGGTGGCTTCGGCGTCCTGCCCGGCGAACACGGTCAGGAGTCGCGGGGGCCGCTTGGGATGCTGGATCGCGAGTGCTACCGCCGGCCTCGCGTTCCGTGCCGCGCAGCCGCACACGGAGTTGACCACCACCAGCGTGGGCTCCGGGTTCGAGCCGAGGGCGGCGTCCACGGCGGCGGGTGTCCGCAACTCTTCAAAGCCGATCCGCGTCAGCTCCTCGCGCATCGGCTGCACCATTCGTGGGTCGTACATGAATGCGTTCAAACCGGCCATGGCATCCTCGCTGGAAGTCACCGAACTATAACCACCGTCGGCTGGACGCGCTCACTGTTTGAGAAACGCCGCAATCGCCGACCGGAAATCGGGCGTGGTCCGGCTCACCGCGTTGACGTTCGCCGAGAGGCGGACCCCCTCCTCGAACGAGGTCCCGTCAAGTCGATAAAACTGCTGTTTGGTCAGGGCAAGCGAGCCGGCACCGATCGCGCACAACGCCCGGAGCACCTCCGCCACGCGATCGTCGAATGCCTCGTCCGGGAAGACCCGTGACACGAGACCCTTCTCCTCCGCCTCACGCGCCGCGAGCAGGCGACCCATGGCGAGATCGAAGCCGACTTTCTCCCCCACGGCGCGCCGCAACATGTTCATCACGAGCGCCGGGACAAAACCTCGCTGCACTTCGGGGTACCCGAATTGTGCCGACTCGGCGGCGAGCACCAGGTCACAGGCCGTCGCGAGCCCGCAGCCGCCGGCGAGCGCGTGGCCCTGCACCACGGCCACGACCGGTTTGGGAAGCGCCCGCATCCGGATGAACACGCCGCCGAAGTGCAGCGCCGCGTCGCGGTTCTGCTCGACGGTCCGGTCGGCGGAGGCGAGCAGCTCGTGCAGGTCCATCCCCGCGCAGAAATCCTTCCCGGCCCCACGCACCGCCACGACCCGCACCGCGGCATCCAGCTCGGCGCGCTCCAGCAGCGCGTACAAGCCGTCGATCATCGCGCTGTCGATGGCGTTCTTCTTGTCCGGCCGGTTCAGCGTCCCGCGGAGTACGCCACCCTCGAGCGCGAGCACCACACGATCGCTCACTGCCGCACCTCGATCTCCATGCGCAGGAGGGCGGTCGAGAACACCTTTCCCTGCGCGTCCGTCTTGAGTGAAATCGTGCCACCACCGTCCAGCGCCCCGTGCAGCAGAAAGTTCAACGCATGGAGATTCGGCAGCTCGTAGCGCTGCACCGGTCCCCGAATCATGCCCTTGAAATGACGCGCCACACGTGCCGCGGTGACGTGCTTGACGAGCACTGGATAATCGGACGCGCGCTTGGCGATCAACCCAACGTTGGCGGTGTCCCCTTTGTCGCCCGAGCGGGCATGGGCGATGTCCACCAGCCGGATGCGCCGCGCCCCGCGGCCCGTCACACCGCGACGATGTCCACGCACGCGCGCACCTCTGTCTTGTCGATCAGGGCCGGCCAGTAGGCCACGATCTCTTCCGGTTTGGGCCGACCGCCCGCGAAGCCGGTGACGCTCGGCGGTCCATTGAGAATCAGGGGGGCGATCTCCCGCGTGAACCGCTCCACCGGCCCCGGGTCACTCGCCCGAACGCCGACCCGCAGCTGGACCTCGGGAACGTCGGCGATCGCGAGATCCTTGCGCGCGAGCGGTCCGTGCGTCGCGTCCACGCCGACGAATTCGGTGAGGATGGTCTCGAACTTGAGCCCCAGATCCTGCAAACGCCGCCGCAGCACTCGATCGGCGACCTGTGCCTTCTTGTACGCATCGGGCCAGGCGTACACCAGCGTGCCAACCGCCTTGTATCCGTAGAAATAGGCCGCGGAGACTTTGAGCTTCTCGGTGGCGGGGCGGCCGCGAATTCCGGAAAACCGCACACGGTCCTTCGCTGTCTGCTTCAGGTGGATACTCGTGAAGTCGGCGATACAATCGGGCGTGATGTATTCGCGCGGGTCCCCCATCTCGTACACCAGCTGTTCGGTGACCCCGGGAACCGATATCCGGCCGCCACTCCCCGGATGCTTGGTGATGTCGAAGGTCCCGTCGGCGTGCGCTTCGACGATGGGGTACCCGACGTTCGCCAGGTCAGGGATCCGCTCCCAGTCGACCAGACAGTTGCCTCCGGAGCATTGTGCGCCGCATTCGATAGTGTGTCCGGCAACCGTACCGGCTGCCAGCAGGTCCCAGGCGTCCGGTGCCCAATCGAAGGCGTGCATCATCGGCCCGAGCGTGAGCCCGGTGTCGGTTACACGGCCGGTGATCACGATGTCGGCGCCACGGCGCAGGGCCTCGACGACCGGGCCGGCGCCCAGGTACGCATTTACCGATCGCAGCCGATCGCGCACGTCGCGCAGCGGGCGGCCCGTGTCGAGGTTTGTCAGATCGTGCCCCGCGGCGAGGAGGTCGTCCACTCGATCCAACAGATCGTCACCGGTCACCACGCCGATTCGTAACTTGCCACCAAGGCCGAGGCGTCGCGCGGTCTCTGCCACCGCCTCGGCACAGGCCTGCGGATTCACGCCTCCGGCGTTAGTGGTCACCTTGACGCAGCGCTCCACGAGCGTCGGCAGCAGTCGTTCCATCAGTGGCACGAAATCCCTGGCGTAGCCGAGCCGCGGGTCGCGCGATTTTTGCTTCTGCATGATGGACATCGTGACTTCGGCCAAATAGTCCATCATCAGGTAGTCCACCGGGCCGCCGGTCACCTGGCGCCACGGTGCCTCCAGCCAATCGCCCCAGAACCCCTGCCCCGCGGCGATGCGGATCGAGTCCGTCACGGCTGTCGCACCACCTGGTAGGCCACGGCGTGAGCGCCCGATCCGCGTATCGGCGAGAGGCGCCACTCGACGAGCGGGGACAGTCCCTCAAGAAGGCCGAACGGAAGCAGGGCGGCCGGTAACACGATGCGCCCGCCGGCGACGACAGCGAGCGGCTGTGGACGGCCGAGGGATTCGCTCGAGTCTCGAAAGAAGCGGATGCGCACCGACGCGTGCCACGGCGACGCGGCGCCCTCCCGCGCGAACGCCGGATAGAGCTCAATCACCGTCGGGTGGCCCGCCAGTCGGGGCGGCACGGGAAAGGTCAGGCGACCCCGCGCATAGTTGAGCGGCGCCACATCCACCTGCTGTCCGGCGGAGTCGAAAACGGTCAAGCCAAAATCGCTGAACCATTCCCACTGCTCCCGCGGCATCTCCACCAACACCTCCGCTCGAACAGCCCAATCGGGCACCGCGACCACCAAACTCTCCGCCAAGGTCCCCCGCCCGGCCACATTCGCGCTGCGTTGTGCGCCGACGAGTGCGGCGTGGGCTTCGAGGTTCGCCGTCGCCACGCCGGGGTTCATCGCCTCGAGCGCGCCATTCGCCTGCAGGGTCAGGGAAACCAGCGCCAAGTCCGCCTGCACCGTGGCCGTCATTCGATCGGTGCCGGGGTTAATGACGTCGAGCTCGTACACGCCGGGCGACATGTCCTCGGCCGGCACCTCGATCACGGCGCTGGAGGATTGGCCGTACCCCACCTGCACCAGGCTGTCCGGATCGGCGCTCGCGGGACGGCCGCTCGGGTCGTACAGCTGGACGAGCGCTTCCTGCTCGATGTCTCCAAGCGACACCCTGACGCGCAGCGACCGGCCGGCCACCGGCGAGCGCAGGAAGTAGCGTTGCACCCGCCCTGCGCCAACCGCACGACCGGCATCCTCGAGCGGGCGCGCGGAAAGGTCGTAGGGAACCACCACGGTATTGACGAGCGTGAACAAGGGGCCCGACACGCTGTCGGAAGGATTCCGCGCAGTGACCGTGCCAACGTACACCCCGGGCCCCGGCAGCAGCGCCGGCTGGTAGTCGACGGTGATGCTAGTGCGGCGAGCATTCGAGGTCACGAGGGCAGGAACGGAGAGCCAGGGCGCATCGCTCGACAGCCTGAACTGCGCGGCGCGCAATCCATCGGCGTGGGTGACGGTGAAGGTCTGGAGGGTATCACCCGACCGAACGAATCCCTCGCGACGCAGCGCCGCGGGCGCCCCCTCCGCCGTGCGAATCACGTAGCGCGACCCTTGATGACCTGCAATGAGCCACTGGTAGGCCGCTTCCAGTCGCGGCACTCCAGGCCCGGCGTCCACGGTGGTCCACCCGGTGAGGGGCGCCGCCGTCGCGCGAATCGCCTGCATAATGTCCGCAGCCGGGGCACGGCGATTTTCCTGCGCCAGCGCGGAGCGCAGGCGGGCGACGAGCCCCGCCACGTGCGGGGACGCCATGCTGGTCCCTGACTTGATTTCATCCCCGAGAGCCCACCGAGGCACGGTGGAAAACGCCTGGCCCGGAGCCACGACGTCCGGTTTGCCCACGTCGCCGCCGCGCGAGCTCCACCATCCCATGCGATCCGGAGGCGGCGTGCCGGGTTGGGGGGCACGGGTGAACGCCCCTGGCTCGAGTGCGCCGACGGTGAGCGCGAGGTCGGCCGACCCTGGGAATCCCATCGTCGAGAGACCGGGGCCGTCGTTGCCGGCGCTGATCGTGAGCACCACATCCGGATGGGCGAGCAGGAAGGCATTGACGAGCGAATCGAGCACCGCCCGACCCTCCCGCTCGTTCCCCACGCCGAAGCTCATGTTGAGCACCAGCGGCAGACCGCGCTCGACGGCAAAGCGAGCCGCGTAGTCCATGGCGCGCAGCATGCTGCCGGTCATCGAGATCCCACCGCGCGCGTCGTTCGCAATCTTCAGACCCAGCAGCTGGGCTCCCGGTGCGACGCCTTCGAAGGTGGCGATATTGAACATCGCGTGGCCGGCGGCGATCCCGGCGACGTGCGTCCCGTGCCCCGACGTATCGAAATACAGATCGAGCCGCGGCACTCCGTTCGATTCGGCGAAATTGGCCGCCAGGGTCAGGGGTTGGCGACCGAGGGCGATGGTCTGGCGACCCTGGCGGTAGTCGCGCAAGGGCATCTCATCCTCGAACGTGCCGTTCCGATTCGAGTCGAAGAACACCACCCAGCCGTCCGTTGCCCGCACCACCACGACCGGGAATTCATCGGTGTTCGTCCCGTTGCCGTTGACGTCCGCGGCCGGAAGGGTACCGAGCGGCAGCTCCCGGAACACGCCGGCATGCCAGGCGTTACCGATCGCGAGGCGCCCGATGCGCGCAGCGCCGAGCAGCGTTCGTCCTGCAACGGCGATCGTCCCGTCCGCCCCCGGACTGACCGGCCGCAAGTCGATGCGACCCTCCCCCGAAAAATCACGGAGGTCGAGGATCTTCGGCGCGCCGGTGCTCGTCGCGATCAGCCCAGCCACGCCCGGATCGATTCCCGAGTCGAGAATCCCGATGAGTACCCCGCGACCATCGTACGTCGGGTGGGCCGCCCGGAACTGTTCCACCCCGGTGCTCCGCAGCGGCATCAATCCCGCGAGCAGCGCCAAGGGTGGCGGCACGATCGGTTCGGTCGGACGAGCAACGACCGATGGGACGGCATCGGCGACCGCCGGAGCTGCCGGGACAGACGTGGCGCCGGTAGCCGGCGCCGGTCGATCGATGCGGGAGCTACTGCTGCACCCGATGGCGGCCAGCACGAGAACGAGGGAAATGCGCATCGGCTTCATGATGTCGGCGGCAGGATGAACGCACCGAGGTGGGGACCCGGGAACTCCCCGACTGTTTCGAGCAGGAAGGCCAGTGTGTGGCGCGTGTCTTCCGGCAGCACGATGGCGTCCACGAACCCCCGAGCCGCGGCATGACGGGCATCGAGCTGATGCTCGTAGTCTGCCCGCATCGCGTCCACTGCGGGTGCGTGTTCCGCCTTGCCTACCTCGTTCCCGAACACCGCCTGCACCGCAGATTCTCCTTCCATCACTCCCATCCGGCCCGTGGGCCAGGACAGGATGAAGTCGGGATCGAAGCCTTGTCCAGCCATCGCGTAATAGCCGGCGCCGGAAGCATGGTTCAGGGTCAACACGAGCTTGGGAACCGTCGCCGTAGCCATCGCCTCGACGAATCGCGCGCCCGCGCGGATGATCCCGGAGTGCTCTGCTTCGGTGCCGACCATGAACCCCGACACGTCCTGCATGAACAGCAGCGGGATCCGCTCACGATCGGCGTTTTCGATGAAATAGGCCACCTTCTCCGCGCTCTCAGTGTAGACGATCCCCCCGATCCGCGGCGGCTGCCCCGGTTTTCCCTTGATCACGCCACGGGCATTGGCGATCAGGGCCACCGGCCGGCCCGCGATCGCGCCATGGCCGCAGATCATCTCGTGTCCGACATCGGGCTGAAACTCGTCCAGGCGACCGGCATCGAGCAGGCAGTCGAGCACCGCGCGCACGTCGTAGCTCATCCGATGGTCGGGCGGGAGCAGATCGTAGAGGTCCGCCGGTTTCCGTTTGGGCGGAGCGCCCGCCGCCGCGGCGCGCGGGGTGTGCGGCAGGCGACTGATGTACTCCCGAATCCGCTCGAGGCAGTCCGCGTCCGTCTTGGCGCGGTAGTGCGCCACCGCGCTCACCGTCGTGTGGGTCGCCGCTCCGCCGAGGGTCTCGGCGTCCACCACTTGCCCTGTCGCACCCTTCACGAGATTCGGTCCACCCAACCCCATGAACGACGTTCCCTCGACCATGAAGATCACGTCGGAGAGCGCGGGGAGGTACGCGCCGCCCGCGATGCACGGCCCCATCACCGCGGCAACCTGCGGCACGCGGAGGTAGCGCCGCATGATCGAGTTATAGTAGAAGATTCGAGCCGCGCCGTACTGCCCTGGGAACACGCCGCCCTGGTAGGGGAGGTTCACCCCCGCCGAGTCCACGAGATAGATGATCGGGCAGCGCTGGCGCATGGCCACTTCCTGCGCCCGCAAGATCTTGCGGATCGTCTCCGGCCACCACGAGCCGGCCTTCACCGTCGCGTCGTTGGCCACCACGACCACCGGCCGTCCGAGGATTCGGCCGAGGCCCGTGACGACACCAGCTGCCGGCGCCTGGCCGTCATACTGGTCGTAGGCGACGAGCAGTCCCAGCTCCAGCCACGGGGTCCCCTGATCGAGCAGCCCGGTGATGCGTTCGCGTGCCGTGAGCTTTCGCTGGTCGTGCTGGCGCCGGATCTTGTCCGGCCCGCCGCCTTGCTCCACGCGTTGCCGCAGCTCGCCGTACTCCGCACTCAGCTGACGAAGCCGGTTCACGATTGATTGCGAAGTGGTAAGAACAGCAGACGGGATGGGCTAGGCAGGCACATGCTCGACGGCCCACTCCTGGATGTACTTGATGAGCTCCGCGGTCGGCGTGCCCGGGCCGAACAGCTTTCCCACGCCCTGTCGCTCGAGCGCCGTCACGTCCTCAGGCGGAATGATACCGCCGCCGGTGAGCAAGACGTCGGTCCGTCCCGCCTGCTCGAGTAGTGCTTTGACCCGTGGGAACAGCGTCATGTGGGCCCCGGAGAGAATCGATAGCCCGACGACGTCCACGTCTTCTTGCACCGCCGCTTGCGCGATCATCTCGGGCGTCTGGTGCAGACCGGTGTAGATCACTTCCATCCCCGCATCGCGCAACGCAGCCGCGACCACCTTCGCGCCGCGGTCGTGGCCGTCCAGCCCGGGCTTGGCGACCAGGACCCGGATGGGGCGCTGCTTCCGGATCGCCACCGTGGGTCTCATCCGCGCCGAAACCGCAGCAGGGCGGCGAGACCGTCCACCGCTCGGCGCGCCCGTTCGTCGTACAACACGTCGACCTGCGCCCGTTGTGCGAGGGCGTCCTCCACGGCCTCATCGATCCGTGCATCGTCGTCGTGGCCGTCGGCGAGCAGCGTGCGCACCTGACCCCGCGCCAGCGCCTTGAGCGTCGGCTCGATGCCGTTCACCGCCCACCCCGTCCCGAGGCCGTCGCGCACCGCCTCCGCATGGGCCCGCTCCCACGCGCGCTCGCGTTCCTCGCGCAGCGCCAGCCCTGCCTCTCGCACTTCCGCCGGCGTCGCCGCCTTCGGGTTGAGCCGCACCACTCCCAGCAACAGGTCGTGCAGGTAGGTATGGAGGTGCGGAACGAGCGCCGCCGCGTCCACGCCGATCCCCGCCACGACCAGTCCGGACAGGGGTTTCTGCGCGTTGATCCGGAAGATCTCCTCCGCCACGCGGGCGTAGTGCCGGTGTTTTTCCTCTCGGATGCGGCCGTGGTGTCCGTGCTCCCCCGCCGACCCGGGCACCGCGCCACGCATCATCTGGCGCTCACCGTGGAACTTCTCGGTGCGCGTGGCAGGCGAAATGACGCTCGGCAGCTCGGCGATGCCGAAGGTCGAAACCTCGAAACACCGCGCTCCCGTCCGGTCGCAGGCGACGACCAGGATGGTTCCAAACTCCTGCTCGAGCGCGACCAGCTCTCGCGTGGCAGGACTATCCGCCACGACCAAGCGCGAGCGGTGCACCTGCGGCAACGGGAGGACCTCGAACAGCCCCAGGCGGCCGCACGCGAATATCGCGACGCCACGCGTCTGCGGGAGGCGTCCCGGCTCCTCGAGATACCGCAACACCCGCTCCAAGTCGGCGGCCACACCTTCGCGCGCGGCGCGCTCCAACGGTTTCCGGGACAGCCCGGCCACCGTCTCCTTGACCCGGTTCTTCATCTTGATGAGGTATTTGCCGCGCGTCTTGTCGCGCGGCTCGAGCTTGAGGTAACAGGAGACCACACCTCCGGAGCTCGACGGGATTGCGCTGAGACGCGCCAGCACGTCGTGCACCGTCCCCGCGCCGGGTAGCAACGGGAGCGCCGTCGTGGTCAAAAGAACACCGGCTCCCGGTAGGCGCCGTAGACGCGCTCCAGGGCGTGCCGGATCTCGTACAGCGTGCAGTAGGCTCGCGCGCAGTCGAGCATTGGACCGATGACATTGCGGTCGTTTTCCGCCGCCTGTCGCAACGCGTCGAGCCGCGGTTGCACCAACGCCTGGTCCCGCTCGGCGCGCACCTTGGCGAGCCGGCGCCGCTGGGAGTCTTCGGCATCGCTGTCAATCTTGAGGATCTCGACCGGATGATCCTCCTCCGAGATGAACTCGTTGACGCCCACAATGATCTGCCGCTGCTCCTCGACCCCCCGCTGGAACTCCGCCGCCGAGCGGGCGATCTGCCGCTGGAACCATCCGCTTTCGATCCCCTGCACCACGCCACCGATCGACTGGATTTCGGCGAACACCGCTTCGGCCTCGCGCTCCATTTGGTCGGTCAGCGCCTCGACGTAGTACGACCCGCCTAGCGGATCGGCCACGTCGGGCACGCGGGTCTCGTATGCGAGAATCTGTTGGGTGCGCAGCGCGACCTGCACGGCCTGCTCGGTCGGCAGGGCAAGGGTCTCATCCAGCGAGTTGGTGTGCAGCGATTGCGTGCCGCCGAGCACCGCCGCGAGCGCCTGGTAGGCGACGCGTACGATGTTGTTCAGCGGCTGTTGCGCCGTCAGCGTGACGCCCGCCGTCTGCGAATGGAACCGCAACATCCACGAGCGCGGGCTCTTGGCCCCGTAGCGCTCTCGCATGTGCCGCGCCCAGATGCGCCGCGCAGCGCGCAGTTTGGCGATCTCCTCGAAAAAGTCATTGTGGATGTCCCAGAAGAACGACAGCCGGGGCGCAAACGCATCGACGTCGAGCCCGCGTGCCAGCCCTCGCTCGACGTAGGTGAACCCGTTGGCGAGGGTGAACGCCAGCTCTTGCGCCGCCGTGGCCCCTGCCTCGCGAATGTGGTAGCCCGAAATGGAGATGGTATTCCAGAGCGGCGTGTGCTCGGCGCACCACTCGAACATGTCCACGATGATCTTGAGCGCCGGCTCCGCCGGGTAGACCCAGGCGTGCTGGGCCATATATTCCTTGAGGATGTCGTTTTGGACGGTGCCACGCAGCTTGGCGATCGGCACACCCTGCCGTTCCCCAGCCGCGACGTAGAAGCAGAAGAGAATCGCCGCCGGCCCGTTGATCGTCATCGAGGTCGAGACCTGGTCGAGCGGGATGCCGCGGAACAAGTCCTCCATGTCCGCCAGACTCGAGATCGCGACACCGCACTTCCCCACTTCGCCCTCGGCACGCGGATGGTCGGAGTCGTAGCCCATCAGCGTCGGGAAATCGAAGGCCACCGACAGGCCTGTCTGCCCGCGCTCCAGCAGAAACTTGTAGCGGCGGTTCGTGTCCTCGGCCGAGCCGAATCCCGCGAACTGCCGCATCGTCCAGAGACGCCCCCGGTACATCGTGGGGTGAACGCCGCGCGTGTAGGGAAACGCCCCCGGCTCGGCGAGCTGACGGGCCGGGTCGGACCCGGCCAGGTCCTGCGCCGTATAGATCGGCCGTTTTTCGAGCCCGCTCATCGCGTGACCCCGCTTTTCACCTGGTCCAGTATTTCCGCGGCGACCGTGTACGGACTGCGACGCCCCGCCGC
The DNA here is from genome assembly GCA_964596925.1 of uncultured Gemmatimonadaceae bacterium. Lineage (GTDB taxonomy): Bacteria > Gemmatimonadota > Gemmatimonadetes > Gemmatimonadales > GWC2-71-9 > DASTHG01. The sequence goes on from CAZQWQ010000028.1 coordinate 125,878, forward strand.
CATGCCGTCCAATTCCCGCGCCACGACGTCGGCGGCGGACGTGTCCTCCCAGATCCAGTGCCGCAAGCCCCGTTCCACCACGGCGCGAGTGCGCTCGGCGAGCCGTTCGCGGCGCCGCGTATCGAGCTGGCCGCTGGCCTCGAGGTACGCCCGATGCCGGTCGAGCGCCTGCACCAGCTCGGGGACACCCTCACCCTTCGACGCGACCGTCGTGAGCACCGGCGGGACCCAGGTACCTTCTGGCTCCGCCCGCCGTCGGGCCCCTGGTGCCTCGGGGCGATGATGGGGCGCAACGTGCCGGAAGGCGTTGCCGCTCCGGATCCCGAGCATCACCTCGATTTCCTGCCGCAATTTGTCGGCGCCGGGGCGGTCGCTCTTGTTGATGACGAACACGTCGGCCACCTCCATCACACCTGCTTTCAGCGCCTGGATGCCGTCCCCCGACTCCGGCACGAGCACCAACGCGGTCGTCTCGGCGGTTCGTGCGACATCCAGCTCCGTTTGTCCTACGCCAACGGTCTCGATCAGGATCCGGGCAAACCCGAACGCGTCGAGCACATCGCACGTTTCCTCGGTCGTGGTGGCGAGCCCACCCACTGACCCCCGGGTAGCCATGGACCGAATGAATACGCCGGGATCGAGGCTCACCGACTCCATTCGGATGCGGTCGCCCAGCAGCGCCCCACCGCTGAACGGGCTGGTCGGATCGACTGCCACCACGGCGACCGTCAGCCCCTGCTCGCGATAGTGCCGCGTGAGCTGTTCGGTGAGGGTGCTCTTCCCCGCACCGGGCGGGCCGGTGATGCCGATCCGCCGTGCTCCGGTGCGGCCGACCCGTTCGTGCACGTGAGCGAGCAGCCGTTCGAAGCCATCCCGCTGGTTTTCGACGAGGCTGATCGCCCGGGCAAGGGCGGTCGTGTCACCGCGGTCGAGACCGTCGAGGATAGCGTCGGTGTGCATGTGCTCACAAAGATACAACAGCGGCGCCCCTGCGCCTCACGGTTCCGGCCGATCGAGCGACGTCACGCGCACTGGACCGGGCCGCACCACAACGCGCTCGACCCGGGTCGCCGACGCGGCCAGCACGTCGAACTCCAAGCCGCCGAACTGGAAGCGCTCGCCCGTTCGCGGAATGCGCCCAAGCGCTTGGATCAAGAGTCCCCCCACCGTTTGCGCACCGCGCACGGCCGCCCCCGCGCCGAGCCGCTCTTCGAGCACGGTGGCGGGCGCCGCGCCTTCGAGCTCCAGCACCGTCGTCCCCGCCGTCGCTTCTATCGCCGGCACCACGGCTCCCTCTAACACTTCGCTCACGAGATCACGCAACAGGTCCTCGAACGTCACCAGCCCGGCCGTACCGCCGAATTCGTCCAACACGACGGCCAGGTGGCTGCCGCCGCGTTGCATTTCGAGCATCAGATCGGCCGCGCGCCTGGTGCCCGGCGCGGTGAGCACCGGTCGCACCCGCACCGGTGCGTCGGAGGCCACGAACAACAGGTCGAACGCGTGGGCCACGCCCACGATTTCGTCCAGCGAGCCGCGGTACACGGGGTAACGACTGTACCCCGACTGCACGAACACGTGCGCCGCCTCCGCGGCGAGCATCCCCTCGGGGATCCCCACGACCGCGGTGCGGGGCGTCATCAACTCCCCGATGGGCCGGTCCGAAAACGCCAGCACGCCCGACACGACCTCGATTTCGTCGGTCGCAGCCAGGATACCAGAATCCCCGGACAGCACCGCCGCGAGGGTTCCTTGCGGTGTCGCGTCCCGGCGCGGAATGAACGGTGCGAGCACGACACCGGCACGCTCCATCCACGGCACCGCCGACGTCACGATGCCTTCGGGCCGGCGCCGTCCGAGCACCCGCGGCAGGAGATACGCAGCAATGACGAACAGCGGCGCGATCGCGACAATGGCGACGACTCCCAGAAACGTGGGTGGGACGCGGGCCAGCAGCGCGGGCATCGCCGCCGCCGCGACCAGGACGCCCAGCGTCGTGAGTGCATTGGCGGAGGCGAGCACCCGCGCGGGGTCGCGCAGCGCCTGCGCGGCCGCCGGCGCGCCACGCAACTTGTGCGACACCCAGCGCGTGAGCTCCGCCTGGCTCACGGCCGCGGCGGCTACGCCGATCGTCGCCGCGGTCGCCGCAAGCCCGAGCCCCAGCACGAGCAACAGGAGGGGGGTGATCATTGGGGCTCGAAGTACACCCGGCGCACCCTGCGCCGCTCGACACGTTCGACGACCACACGGAATCCGTCCAGAGTCAACTCTTCGCCGGAGCGCGGCACTCGGCCCAACACCGAGTAGATCAGCCCGCCCACAGTGGACACCTCGGGGTGTGTGAACGGTTGTCCCAACGCCGCGGATAGGTCGTCCAATCCCACCCCGCCGTCGACCCAGAGTCGCTCCCCATCTTGCCGAATCTCAGGTGGCGCGTCAGCGTCGTGCTCGTCCCGAATCTCGCCCACGATCTCCTCAAGCACATCCTCGCGCGTGATCAGGCCGGCGGTGCCACCGAATTCGTCCACGACGATCGCGAGGTGGGCGGGCCCACGCTGGAAGTCCCGCAGCTGGGCATCGAGCGTCTTGGTCTCGGGGACGAAGGCGGCCGGGCGCACCAAATCCTGCCAGCGGGCAATCCGCTCCCCCTCGGGCAGCTCCATCGCCAGCGGGACGAGGTCCTTGGCATAGAGCACGCCTACCGGACTGTCCGGCGACCCGTCGAACACCGGCAGGCGGGTATGTTCGCTCGCGCGAATCTGCTGAAGGACCTCATCCAGGGTCGCCCCAAAGTCGACGCCGACCATGTCGAGCCGCGGTGTCATGACCTCGTCCACGGTGGTGTCGGCCAAGGTGAAGATCCCGAGCAGCATGTCGCGCTGGGTGTCGCCCAGGACGGGCGCGGTCGGCCCCGGCGCCGAGATCAACGAGTGCAGCGCGCGATCCACCCAGGCGAGCAGGCGCAGCAAGGGAGTAAACGGCGGTAACGTACGGCGCGCCAACGGCAGCGCCGCCTGAGCAAGCTCCGGAGCGAGCCGCGCGATACTGCGTGGCAGCGCGTCCCCGACCACGAAGGCCAACAACGCGGCGACGGCCACGACACCGAATCCGACGAGCCACGGCCGCTCCCACCACTGGACCGCATGCGCTCCCGCCACCGCCGCCAACACCAGCAGGGCAAGTCGCGCCACGTGCAAGCCACGGTGCAACGGGACTCGGCCGCCGATCGTAGCGGGCGGCGCGTCTCCCAGCGTATGGAGTCCTTCGCCGACCGCCGCTTCCTCGCCGAGCGCGAGCAATCCGGCCCACACGGCGGCCACCATGGCGAACAGCGCCCCACCCCACGCGAGCGCCATCAGTCCGATCCTGCGCCGAGCAGACGCCGCACGTAACGCTCTTGTACGTGCCACATGCGAGAGCGGGTGCGCCCGGGTCCATCCGGGTGATCGTAGCCGAGCACGTGCAGCGCTCCATGCACGGCGAGCCGGACGAGCTCGGAACGGATCCCACCGGCCGATCCCGTTCGGAGTACGTATCGCTCGGCCGCAGCCGGACAGATGTACACGTCGCCCAGCACACTCCCGTCCGGCTGCGGCAGGGTGAACGCGATCACGTCGGTGAGACCACGCCGACCGGTGACGCGACGGTTGAGCCGCCGCATGGCGGCCGCATCGACCAGGGTGAGCTCGAGGCGGGTCTGGCGGGCACCCTCCCAGCGCAGGACCCGCGCCGCCGCGGCGGCGAGGCGCTCAACCGCCCGCCGCGGGACGCGCGGGCTGCCACGATCTCGAGATGCCGCCACTGGCTTCCGGGTAGTCGATGCGGTTGTGGTACATCCCGGTCAGTACGCGCACGAACTCCGCGCGCACGTCGTCGATCTGTCGGAGCGTGAGGGGCGCTTCGTCGAGCTGCCCCGACGCGAGCCGGCTCTTGACGATCTGATCGATGGCCGCTTCGAGTTTGACCGGTGTGAGCACCTCGAGCACGCGCAGGGACGCCTCGACGGAGTCGGCCAGCATGGCGATGGCCGTCTCGACCGAGCGCGGCCGTGGGCCCGGATAGCGGAAATCGTCGCGGCGGACTGCGGTTTCACCCTGCTTCTTCGCCCGGTCGTAGAAATAGGAGATCTCGGCCGTGCCGTGATGCTCGGGAATGAACGCAGCCACGATCTTCGGCAACCCTGCCTCATGCGCAAGCCGCAGCCCTTCCACCACGTGATGCTTGATGATCTCGACCGACTGAGCGGCGGCCAACCGGTCATGCGGATTGCCGGCCAGCGCCTGGTTTTCCACGAAGTACTGCGGGCTGGCGAGTTTGCCGATATCGTGGTAGTAGCAGCCAACGCGTCCCAGCAACCCGTTTGCGCCGATGCGGTCGCAGGCGGCCTCGACCAGGTTGGCCATCGCGACGCTATGCGCGTACGTGCCGGGAGCCTCGAGCGACAGCCGGCGCAACAACGGCCGGCTCGGATCAGACAGCTCGAGCAATGTCAGGTCGGTCGTGATTTGGGCGACGCGCTCCGCAACGGGAAGGAGCAGAATGGTGAGGGACGCCGAGACGAGTCCGTTCGCCGTGCCGAGCAACGCGCGAGTCGCAATGTCGCGCGCCGGCCAATCGCCTGCCAGGCCCAGGGCGAGCGCTCCCGCCAGATAGCCGATGCCCACCAGCAGCACCGCGGTGTACAGCGCCGAGCGCCTCCGCAACGTCTTCACCGAGAGCGCCGCGGTCACACCTCCCGCCAGACTGAGGAACAGCGCCGGGGTGTCGTGAAACACCGGCTGCACGCCGATCAGCACCACCAGAATCATCGCGCCGATCATCGAGACGCGCCCATTAAAGAGCACCGTCAGCATCATCGCGGTGAACGGCAACAGAATCAGCTCACCGCGTGCGGGCGCGGTGTGGGCGACCACGGCCGCGGCACCGATGGCGCACGCGAACAAGGCCGCTACCGTGCCGACCTGCCGCAGGTTCCGATAGGTCTCGCGCCTATAGAAGAACAGCAGCACCCAGAAGACCGCCAGGATCAACGCATTCCGGAGAAACGGTCCCAGCAAGCCGCCGACCGATACGCTCGTGGCGGAGCCACGCCGCACCAGCTCGGCATGCAACGCCGCGACCTTTTCCTGGACGGGACCGGTGACGATCTCGCGCGCCTCGACGATCACGTCGCCTTGGCGCACGACGTACTTGCTCCGATCGACGCTGGCCGCCAGCTCGCTGCGCCGCCGCGCCGTCTCCAGATCGTTGCGCGCCAGGGTCGGCCGGAAGAAACGGCGCACCAGTTTCAGGTAGACGACATCCCCCACGCTCGAACCGGGGTCGGGGTGCATCGTCTGGGCTTGCTGCAGATAGCCGTTGAAAGTGATCACCTGGTCGCGCGCGAGCGGCGTTTCGGTGGCGCCGTGGCGCACGATGAGCTGCGGCGCCGTCTCGCCTTCGAGCGTGGCCGTCGCCAGCACGCCCTGTCCCAGGGTATGCTCGAACAGATCCTCGAGCGCCCGGAACACCGCCTGACGCAGCTCCGCGCGCGCGAGGTACACGGCCTCGGGCGGCGAGAGCGGCACGCCTGCCTCATCGGCTACGCGCCCCACCGCCGAAGCGCCCGCGGCCGAAGCCGCGTACACCGCATCGAAGAAGCGCCGCGCCTCGACGCGAACGCTGTCGTACACCGGCGCGCGGAATTCGTAGATCGACCGAGCCGCGGCGCCGACTTCCTCCACCTCTCGGCGCAGCTCGTCTTCGCTCTTGCTGACCACGAAATCGAACGGCGCGACGACCTGGCGGTCGGCCCGGACCCCGATGGCGAGCACCGGGGTCAGGTCCGTGGCGCTTGACGGGAACACCGCTTGTGTGAGCACGGCGAGCGCCCCGACCCACAACCAGCGGGCAAGATGGTACCGCGCGGCGATCAGGCGATCGGAAGGCATCTCACCCCTGCGCGTCTTCGGCGTACGCGCGGATGATGTCCCGCACGAGCCGATGCCGCACCACATCGGTGTCGGCCAGATAGCAGAACCCGATGCCCTCGATTCCCGGGAGAATGCGCTCGATCTGCAGCAGTCCCGAGTCTTCCCGGTTGAGCAGGTCGATCTGGGTCTTGTCGCCGGTGATGACCGCTCGCGAATTCACGCCCAGCCGGGTGAGGAACATCTTCATCTGCATCCCGGTCGCGTTCTGCGCTTCATCGAGGATCACGAATGCGTCCGACAGGGTACGCCCGCGCATGTAGGCGAGCGGCGCGATCTCGATGGTGCGCGTTTCGAGCGCCTTTTGCACGCGATCGCGCGGCATCATGTCTTCGAGCGCGTCGTACAACGGCCGCAAATAAGGATCCACCTTCTCCTGGAGGTCGCCTGGGAGAAAGCCGAGGTTTTCTCCGGCTTCCACGGCAGGACGTGCCAGCACGATGCGGCGCACCCGCTTGCGCGCCAACGCATCCACTGCGGCCGCGACCGCGAGGTAGGTCTTGCCCGTGCCCGCCGGCCCGATGCCGACCACGATGTCATGCTGTTGGATGAGCTGGAGGTACTCCCGCTGCCCAGTGGTCTTCGGTTGAATCACCCGGCGCAGACCCGGCAGGATGATCTTCGCTTCTCCGCCCGCCGTGACCCCGTCGGCCAGCGTCCCGGCTTCTCCCTCGATCACGAGACGTTCCACGTCGTGCACGTCGAGGGGCTCGCCAATGCGCGCGAGATCCACCATCGCCTGGGCGACCGTGGCCGCGCGTTCGACCGCGGCGGCTGGGCCGTGGACGGTCAATGCATCGCCCCGCAGCGAAACCCGGACGCCCAACCGGCGCGTGAGCTCCACCAGGTTCCCGTCGTTCACCCCGGCCAACGCCAGCTGATCCACGCCCTCGACCGACAAACGACGGGTCGTTTCGTCGCTCACGGCACCACCTGGATGTGGAGCGCGGTGAGGTCCTGGGCGCGGGCAGGCGCCGGTGCGCCCTCAAACAACGCGCGCGCGGCAGCGGTCTTCGGGAACGCGATGACGTCGCGCAGGCTCCCCGCCCCCGCCAGGAGCATGGCCACCCGGTCAAACCCGACCGCGAACCCGCCGTGCGGCGGTGCCCCGGCGGCCAACGCCTGCAGCAGGAATCCGAACCGTGCTTCGGCCTCCGGCGCCGACAGCCCGAGCAGCGCGAACACCTTCCGCTGGATCGCCGGGTCGACGATGCGGATCGACCCTGACCCGAGCTCGTTCCCGTTGTAGACGGCGTCATAGTGCAACGCGCGACAGGCGAACGGGTCGCGATCGAGCTGCGCGACATCATCGAGATGCGGCGAGGTGAACGGATGGTGGGCAAACACCGGGCTCCCGGTCTCCGCATCCGGTTCGAACAACGGGAAGTCCACGACCCAACAAAACGCGTGCGCCTGCTTGGGAGTCGGCGCGAGTCGCCGGATGACCTCCTGGCGCACACGATCGAGCACTGGCGAGGTAATGCGGTCCGGGCCGACCGTCATGAGAGCGGCGTCCCCGTCGCCAACCCCAAGCGCGGCGAGCGATTCAGTCGTGAAATGCTTCCCAACCGAGCCGGCAATCTCCGCCCCGGTCCGCTTGACCCACGCGAGCCCCGCGCCGCCCAGTTGCTTTGCCGTTGCGGCGAGTTGATCGACGTCCTTCCGCGACAGCGTTCCCCCACCCTTCACGGCGAGGCCGCGCACCCGCGCGCCGTCCTGCGTCGCCTGCGCAAAGAACGGCACCCCGAGCGGCCGCACGGCGGCGGTCCAGTCGGCGATCGCCAAATCGTAGCGCAAGTCGGGCTTATCAGTGCCGTAGCGCTCCATCGCCTCGCGCCACGGCAGCCGCGGAAACGGACGGGCGATCGCGTGCCCGGCTTCATCCCATAGCGCCACGAGCACCGCTTCGACGAAACCGATCACGTCTTCCTGACCGACGAAGGACGCCTCGATATCGATCTGCGTAAACTCGGGCTGACGATCGTTGCGCGAGTCCTCGTCGCGGAAACACCGCGCCAGCTGAAAGTAGCGGTCGAATCCCGCGACCATGAGCAGCTGCTTGTAGATCTGCGGCGACTGCGGCAGGGCGTAGAACTCGCCCTTGTGCACGCGCGAGGGCACGAGGTAGTCTCGCGCTCCTTCGGGCGTGGGCTTGGTCAGGATCGGCGTTTCGATTTCGAGGAAGCCGAGGTCAGTGAGCGTGCGACGCGCGCGCTGGAGCAGTCGGTGACGCAGAATCAGATTCGCTTGCAGCTCCGGGCGCCGCAGGTCGAGGTGACGGTGCTTGAGCCGCAGCTCTTCGGCCGGTAGTTCCTCCCCCTTGCCGCGCGCCACCGGAATGGCGGGCGTTTCGGCGGGGCCCACGATCTCGAGGCTCGTCGCGTGCACCTCGACGTCGCCGCTGGCGAGTTCCCGGTTGGTCATCTCGGCCGGTCTGGCGACGACTTCGCCTTCGACCACCACGACCGACTCGCCGCTCACCCCCTGCGCCCGGGCCAGCACATCGGGCGCGGCCCAGGCCGGCCCAATGGCCACCTGTACCAGCCCCTCTCGATCACGGAGGTCGATGAAGACAATCCCGCCCAGATCGCGCCGGCGGTGTACCCAGCCACCCAACCGCACCCGCACCCCTACGTGTGCCGCGCGCAGCGCACCACAGGGATGCGTCCTCCAACTGGTCCCGCTCACCGCTCTACGCTCCCTCCGCCTCGAGAATGGCTTTGTGAAACTCCGCCGGAGTGCCCGCGGCGAGCAGGCGCGCGCGCACTCCCTCATGTCGTACCAGGCGGGAGATCCGGCTCAGCGCCTTCACGTGCGCTCCCGCCATTGCTTCCGGCCCGGCCAACAGGAAAAACAGCCGAACCGGCTTGCCGTCGATCGTCTCATAGGTCACAGGACTGGGCGAGGTTCCAGCCACGATCGCGAGACCCGCCATCGCGGGGGTGCGCCCGTGTGGCACCGCGACTCCATGCCCGATCCCTGTCGGAAACTGCCGCTCTCGTTCCAGTATCGCCGCCAGGACTTCTTCCCCCTGGCCCCCGTCACCCTGGAACAGCAGACCCACCAACTCCCGCAACACCCCCTCCTTGTTGCTGGCCTGGAGGGGGACGCGGATGCGGTCCGGAGTGAGGAGGTCGGTCAGTCGCACGGCGTTCCGTAAGTGGTGTAAACGATTGAATCTAGTTAAGTTGGGTCAACAGCGCTACGGTATTCCTTGAGCCCTGCCACCATGCGATTTCCACGCCTCTGCCTGCTCCTGGCCCTCACGGGGACCGGCTCGACGCTCGCCGCACAGGCCAGCGCCGGGACCGAATTGTGGCGACTCGCGGCGGTGACGCTTCCGATCCCCCCCGTTTTGGCGACCGGCGCCGCCGCGTCGTTTTGGAACCCGGCGCAACGAGCCGCCGAGGCAGCTCGGTTTGGGGTCGATCTCATTCAAACTCCGCAGGCGGTCGGGGCGACGGGCGTGATCGCCGCGCTACAATTCCCACTGCGGCCAGTGGGGACCTTGGGCCTCCTCTATGCTCGCATGGGGGTCGGCGACCTGGTCCGCACGAGCGACAGTCCTGACCCGAACGGCGAGTCGATTCCCTACTACGCACAGAGCGCGTCGTTTATCTGGTCGCGCGGCTTCGGGCATACGACTGTCGGCGCCGGCCTTACCTATCACGACACCCGGTTCGACGGCGTTCGGCTGAACCGCTGGTCGCTCGATGCCGGGCTCGTGCAGCAAGTCGGTGAGCGGCTGCGCCTCGCCGCCGCCACACGCGGCTTCCGGCGATTGGGGACTGACCCTGCGCAGGACGTCTATGCCGGCATGCAATACCGTCTCTGGCGCGGAACGTTGTGGGGCGCGACGCCCGGAACGTTGGTAGCCCGCTACGGGCTCACGATCGGCCATCCGGGCGGTGCCGACCAACAAATCGGCGCGGGTCTCGACATCGGTGCCCCCGTGTCCCTCGACGTCGTGCTGGCCCGCGAAGCCAGCTACGGGAACGCGGCGTGGCGCGGGGCGGCGGGCGTGCGGGTGGCGATCGGGCGCTATCGCCTGTCGTTCGCGCGCGACGGAGGCGTTTCCGATCTGGGGTCAGCGTTCCGCGTTGGACTCGAGGCTCGCCTCAAGTGACCGACCTCCTGTCGCTCACCCCTGATGCAGCGCGGCTAGCCCTGGCCGATTGGTTGGCCCAGCGGGGTGAGCCGGCGTACCGGGCGCGACAGATCGTGCCGCGGCTTTGGCAACGGCCGATTGCCGACTGGAGCGGGGCGACCGACCTGCCTGCCCCTCTGCGCACCGCGTTGAGCGACACCTTCCCGCTCGGCCGCCTGTCGCTCGCGGCACACCAGGTGTCGGCGGACGGGGCCGAGAAATTCCTTTGGGCGCTGGGCGACGGCGAAGCGATCGAGTCGGTGCTCATCCCCGAGGGGAAACGCCGCACGCTCTGCATCTCTTCGCAGGTGGGATGCGCGCTCGGCTGCGTATTTTGCGCCACCGGGCGGATGGGCTGGCGCCGCAACCTGAACGCGGCGGAGATCACCGGACAGGTTCGCGAAACACTTCTGCTCGATCCCGCCAAACGGCCCACCAACGTCGTCTTTATGGGAATGGGCGAGCCGTTGCTCAACTGGGAAGCCGTGGACATCGCCCTCACGATTCTCAACCATGCCGACGGCCACGCCATCGGCGCGCGGCATATCACCCTCTCCACGGTGGGCATCCTACCAAATCTGGCGAAATTCGGCGCGCGTCCTGAGCAATTCCGGCTCGCCCTGTCACTGCACGCGCCAACGCCGGAGCTGAGACGCACGCTGATGCCGATCGAGAAGAAGTACCACCTCCCCGAGGTGCTGGACGCACTGCGCCAGTTTCGGCGACGGGTGACGCTCGAATACGTGCTGATCGCCGGGGCGAACGACTCGCTCGAAGCGGCCGACGCGCTCGCCCGGATTGCGCGGCCGCTCGCGGCGCATGTCAACCTGCTGCCGCTGCACCCCGGCGGGGCGCCCGAACTCACCCCGAGCACGAGGACGCAAATGCGCGACTTCGAGCGCCGCCTGCGCGGCCACGGCATTGAGACGGTATTGCGTCGCAGTCGCGGCCTCGACATCAGCGCCGCGTGCGGCCAGCTACGGGTGGAGATCGAGACGGGGCGAAAAGTCGGTTCCCAGGAGCACGCTCACGTCGAGTAGCCTCGTCGAGTCGGGCCGAAGCACCACTGTGCCCACTTTCAACACGCGCCGTACCTGCTCGCCGGCCGCGACGCTCCCCCGACGCACAAGAATCCGCGTCGAGTCGATCGGCGCGGTCGGGGCGTTCCCAAAATTCACCACATCGATCCCCGCCCGCCGCAACTGCCGTGTTCCGGCGCGGGCCAGCCCCGCCTTCCCGCTCGCGTTGAGGACTTCAACCACAATACGCGTGCCCTCGTCGCCCGGAATCGCGAAGCCGCGCGCGCTCTCCCCCCCCTGACACGCGGCCAGGGCGACGAGTGTGACGATCAGACTGACGCGAGCGCGTTCCAGAAGGCCACCGTTTCCGGAGCGAGCAGCCACCCGGACCGTACGACCCACTCGATGCGCCGTCGCGCCACGGCCGTCAACACTGCGTCGCGTTCGCTGGGCATCCGCGCCCGGAGTGCGGCCCGGGTGGCGTTGTCGGAAGTGCGGCCCGGCTCAAGATGGTCAGCGAGGTAGAGCATCTTGCCGACGTCGTCCCAGCCGGCGTATCCCAACGAGTGGTAGCGCACCGCGTCGAGCACGCCCCGATCGTGCTCGCCCTCCATCACCAGGCGATCCGCGCACGCCGGCCCGTGATCGAGCTCGGTCGCGACGGGGGCGTCACGCAGCGCGTCATGCAGCCAGGCTGCGCGCAGCCACCGCGCTCGCTCGGCCGGGGACACACGCATGGCTTTCGCCCACTCCGCGATGAGTGCGGCCACGCGCTCGATGTGCGCGCGGCGCTCCGCGGTCACCACCGCCCACGATGGGAGCATCGTCAGGAGCGGATCGTCGGATCGGCGCCGAGCCCATCGCCAAGAACGACGTTGTCGATGAGTCGCGTCGGCCCGACCCGCGCGGCGATCACGGCGATGGTTTTCTGCGTCACGCGGTCCACGGGCTTCAGCTCCTCATCTACCAGGGCCAGGTACTCGGGTACGACGCCAGGCGCGGAGAGGACGTCCATCCCTTTCTTGTGCAGCGCCGCGGGATCCGCCTGCCCACTGCGCCACGCTTTTTCCACTTCGCGGAGCGCCCGCGACAACGCGAGCGCCGAGCGGCGCTGGTCGGGGCTCAAGAAGAGGTTGCGGGACGAGAGCGCCAGACCATCCAGCTCGCGCACCGTCGGGGCGATCTCGACGGCGAGCGGAAAGTCCAGGTCGGCCACCATACGGCGCACCAGCATCGCCTGCTGAAAGTCCTTGCGACCCAATACGGCGACATCCGGCTCCACCATGTGACACAGTTTGGCCACGACGGTGAGCACCCCGGCGAAATGGGTGGGACGCGCGGCACCCTCGAGCGAGGAGGCCATCGGTCCGGGATCGAGCCGGACCGATGGTGCCGTGGGGTACATCGCTTGGCCGTCGGGGACGAACAAGCAGGTCACTCCGTGGGACTGCGCCAGTGCTCGATCGCGGTCGAGGTCGCGCGGGTAACGCGCGAAGTCCTCGGTGGGCCCGAATTGCAACGGGTTCACAAAAATGCTCATCACCACGACGTCCGCGAGCTCGCGCGCGCGTTCCACCAGGCGGAGGTGACCGTCGTGAAGGGAGCCCATCGTCGGCACGAAGGCGACGCGACGTCCGCGCGATCGCTCGAGGCGCGACCAGGCGCGCATGTCGGTAACCCCGGTAATCTCGTGCACGGCCTTCCCGTCTCGCCATCGTGTGACGGCTACTTCTCGAACGAGTGCTCCTTCCCTGGATAGCGTCCTGCCCGCACCTCCGCACTGAATGCTCCCACCGCCGTGCGCACCTCGTCCGCGAGAGACGCGTATCGCTTCACGAATTTCGCGCTGAACCGCTCGTTCAGGCCGAGCATGTCGTGCAGGACCAGCACTTGCCCGTCGCACGTAGGTCCCGCGCCAATCCCGATCGTGGGGATCGCAAGCGATTTCGTGATCTCGGCCGCGAGCGGCGCCGGGACGAGCTCGAGCACGATGGCGAACGCGCCGGCGTCCTCGAGCGCCTTCGCGTCGTTCTTCAGTCGCTGGGCCGTGACGTCGTCCCGCCCCTGCACCCGGTAGCCCCCCAACGCGTGCACCGACTGCGGCGTGAGCCCGATGTGACCCATCACGGGAATCCCGACGTCCACCAGGGCACGCACGGTCGGGGCGATGTGGACCCCGCCTTCCACTTTGACGCCATGACACTCAGTCTCGGCCAGCACCCGGCCACAGTTCCGGATCGCCTCGTCTTTCGCGACCTGGTAGGTAAGAAACGGCATATCGCACAGCACCATCGCCCGTTCCGTCCCGCGACGCACGATTCGCGTGTGGTAGATCATTTGATCGAGCGTCGCCGAGATCGTGGTGTCCGCCGCCGCGAGCACCGTATTCACCGAGTCGCCCACCAACAGAATGTCCACCCCGGCCCCATCGAGGAGCCGGGCGAACAAGGCGTCGTAGCAAGTGAGCATCACGATGCGTTGCTGCTGCTCCTTCATGCGGAGCAGCTCGTGGGTCGTCACCGGCCGTGGGGGGGAAGCCTCAGCCATGCGTCGTGGGGAGCAGCGCGTCGAGCTCGGCCACCTCCCGCTGCCAAAAGTCGCGGGAACCGAGCTGCGGGTGCGGCAGGGTGAGTCCCGGTAGTTGCACGATCCGGTCGCCGAAGCGGACGATGTCGAGATCCAGCGTGCGTGGACCCCATCGCACCCCCCGTTTGCGACCCCGCTCCTGCTCGATGAGCTGGCCGTGCTGCAGCAGTTCCTCCGGTGACAGTGTCGTCTCGAGCAGGAGCATCTGGTTGAGGTAGGGTCCCTGCGGCACAGGACCGAGCGGCGCCGTCTCCTCGATCACGGACGCCGCCGCGAGTGTCGTGTCGGGCAGCGCCGCCAACCGCATCCGGGCGTACGCCAAGTGCCCAGCCCGGTCGCCCAGGTTCGATCCCAGTGCTACGTAGACCCGCTCGGGGTGCGTCATGGCCTCAATGGTAGCGCGCTAGTCGAGGCTGGCAAAGCCGCGTGTCAGGTCGCGCAGACGGGAGGCCACCTCTTCGAGATCGCGTGTCGCCCGTTCCAGATCCCCGAGGCCGGTCGCCGCCTCTCCGGCGCGTGCCGTCACGCCTTCCGCCTCGGCGCGGTTCTGCAGGGAGATGGCCGCGACGGCACTGATGCGCTGGCGGAGCTGACCGAACGCCTCGTCCTGCTCCCCTGCCGCGGCGGCGATGCGCTGGGCATGCGAGGTCGCCTCGGCCGTGGCCTGCACGATCGCGTCCAACGCCCCGAGGGCGTCCGACGACAGCTCCTCCACCCCCGCCACGTTCACCTGCCCGCGGCGCATCTGCTCGACGACCTCCCCCACCTGGCGGTGAATGTCCAGCACCAGCTCGCCCGCTTCAGCCGCCGCGGTAGCGCTCTGCTCCGCGAGGTGGCGCACCTCGTCCGCCACCACCGCGAACCCCTTGCCGTGCTTTCCTGCGCGCGCCGCTTCGATCGCGGCGTTCAAGGCGAGCAGGTTTGTCATGTCGGAGAATTCGCGGATCGACGCGATGAACCCGGTGATGCGCCGGCTCATCGCGCCCAGCTGCTGGACTTTCCCCGAGCTCTCGCCCACGAACGCCTTCAGCGCGACCAATCGCTCTACCGCATCCCGGATCCGCTCGCGGTTGCGGTTGGCCACGTCGCTCGCCGCCGTGGACGCCAGTGCCGCCTCGGCGCCGTCCTCCACTACCCGCCGCGACACACGCGCCAGCGTGTCGGTGGCCTCGAGCCCGCCCATTACCTCCGCTTCCTCGGAGCTCGCGGCGCTGCGGATGGTCGCCGTGGACACGGCGACGGCCTGCGACACGCCGCGCAGCGACGCGGCCGCCTGGCCGATCGTCGCGAGCTGGCGCGTCATCCGGTCGAGCGTCTGCACGATCGGACGCCGCAGGTCGTTGATGTGAATCGCCGTAGCCAGTTGGTTGGCGAACGTCGCGATCGTGACGATGTCCTTGCGTCGGTACGCGCGCCGCTTATGGTGCTCCAGCTCGAGCGTGCCGATGACGGTCTCCCCGAAGCGGAGCGGCACGAGCACCAGACTCTGCACGTATTCGGGCACGTCCGCCACGCGCTTGTCGCGCATGACGTCGTGGATCACGATCGTCTCCCCGTTGGCGACCGCCTGGGCCCGGAGCGCCTCCACGTCGGCCGTGGGCTCGGCGCGCTCCGGTCGGCCGATGGCGCTGCGGTATGCCAGGTGCATGCCGACCTCGGCCCGGCGATAGATGCGCAGGTCCCCCCAGTCCACCAGCCGGTGCGCGAGGCGCTCGATGCGCTGGAACGAATCGTGGAGGCTGATGTTGCTCGTGATCACCGACTCGATCGCATGGATCTTGTTGAGCTCCTCCGCCGAGATCGCCTCTTCGAGCATTTGCTTGAGCAGTTGCCCCAGGGCTCCCAGAGCCGCTGCCACGAACAGCCACGTGACCGGCGGCCACGCGAGCACGGCGCTCACCACCGTGGTCACCGCCCCGATCGTACCGAAGTAGGCGATGACCTCGTAGCGGATGATCAGCAGCTGCTCGTTCTGTTCGAGCTTCTCCCGCACCAGCAAACTGACATAGAACAGCAGCCGCCCGACGATGAAATACGCGAGCGCGAAAAAGAACAATGCCGGTATCGTGTCCACCTGCAGCCCAGGATACGGGACGCCGGAGACGCTGAGGATTCCAGCGTAGGCCCCGTAGGCGGCGATCAGGGTGATCGCCTCGCGACCGAAGTTGATGACCGCCGCCCACAACGGTTTGCGCAGCCACACCCAATCGGCGAGCAGCGTCCCGCCCGCCACCGCGACCAGGGTCGCCGGCACACCGACGAGCAGGCTGCCCGCGAGGCAGACGAGGCCGGTCTGATTCAAGTAGGAATACTTCGACAGTCGCACCGACTGTCCGCGCAGCCACACGCAGGCGGCGAACATCACGAGAATCTCGATCCATTGATGCGTCCAGCGTGGGTCAGCGATCAACGCCCACACAAACAACCCGAGGCCGCTCGCGGCAAGCACCCGTCCGTAGATCTGCACGAAGCGCTGGAAATTCACGCTGCCCCCCGAAGCCGCAGCGCCCCGACCATCGCCGACAGCAACTGCTCGGCAGCCGGGAGGCCGCCTGCCCCCAGCGCCTCCACCAGCGCGCTCCCCACGACCACGCCGTCCGCGTGGCGCGCGGCAGCGGCGGCCTGCCCAGGCGTCCCGATGCCGAATCCGACGACGACGGGGAGCGTGGTGACGACCCGCACGCGTCGCACCTGGCGCTCGAGGTCCGGCGGCGCGTCGGCACGCGCTCCGGTCACCCCGAGTCGCGAGATGAGGTAGACGAACCCGCTCGCGCCGGTGAGGGCCACGCGCATCCGGTCGTCGGGGGTAGTGGGGGCCACCAGGCGGATCAGATCGAGCGGGCTGGCCGCCACCGCTTCCTCGATGTCGGGCGCCGCTCCCGCCGGAAGATCCGTGCACAGCAGCCCCGCCACCCCCGCCCGTTCCGCATCCGCAAGAAAGCGGTCGACGCCATAGGCGAGCACCGGATTGAGATAGGTCATGAGCACCACCGGCACGCCGAGCGCCGCGTCGCGCACCATCTCGAACACGCCACCGACGGTCATGCCGCGGTCCAGCACGGTCTGGGAGGCGTGTTGAATGGTGTGCCCATCGGCCAGGGGATCGCTGAACGGGATGCCCACCTCGACGACGTCGGCGCCAATCCGCTCGGCCAGGCGGAGCGCCTCGCGACATCCGACGACGGTGGGCCAGCCGGCCGTGACGAACGGGATCAGGGCGGCGTGGCGTTCGGCCCGCGCGGCGGTGAAGGCGCGGGCAATCGCGCGATCAGACAAAGTAGTCGCTGACCTTGATCCCGTACTTCTCCGGGTCGGTAACTTTGACGATCGTGCGCGGGAACCCCCCTTGCTCATCGCGCTGGGCCAAATCGGCGAGCTCTCCGGGGCGCTGGATCGCGCCGTCCGGCGACGCGACGACGCGCACCATGGGTCGATGGACCTGGCTGACGTCGGTGTTCGCCGCGTGCACGATGGCCACTTCGTACGTATCGAGGATGACGCAGGTGCCCACCGGGTAGACGCCGATGAGGTTGATGAACGCTTTCACGACAACCGGATCGTAGCCGCGCCGCGGATTCTCCCACATCTCCTTCAGAACCTGGTCGGGTTGAATCGGGATGGTCTGGTAGATGCGCCGACTCGTCGCGGCGTCGAATCCATCCGCGACGGCGATGACTTTGGAGAAGATCGACAGGCTCCGGGGCCGGATTGATTTCGGGTACCCGGTGAGATCCGTCTTCATGTGGTGCTCGAACGCCACGATCATCCCGCGGTACGGAATCTCCCCGTAGCCGCGCAGCCCGAACAGCGTCAGCACGCCGAGCCAGGGATGCGCCTGCAGAATCCGCCACTCTTCCTCGCTCAACCCTCCTTCCTTGTTCAGCACTTCGAGCGGCACGCGCGACTTGCCGACGTCGTGAAACAACGCCGCCATGCCGAGGTCGTAGAGCTGCAGTTTGCTGAGTCCCAGCTTGCGGCCCAGCGCCACCGAGAAGATGCACACGTTCACCGAGTGGGTGAAGGTGTACTCGTCGTAGTCCCGCAGCGTGGTGAGTCCAAGCAGCGACGACTCATTGTTCAGCACCTGATCGACGATCGTCTGCACGGCCCGTTTCACCCGCTTCACGTTCGCGGTGCGGCCCATCCGCAGGCTGTTGATGACCTCGCGGGTCACTGCCACCGAACGGGCGTAGGTCCGTTTGGCGGCCTCTTTGGCCCGCTCTGAATCCGCCTGGCCTTCCTCGGATTCGACCGGGGGGTCGACGAATACCTGCCCCGCGCTGGCTTCGACGAGCTTGGACTGGATTTCGTAGACCTTGTCGGCGTTCGCCTCGCGGGCCGCGTAGGCGAGCATGAGCGACACCAGAATCTGCAGCTGGCGCCGGTCGACTCCTTCCTCGAGCCGGATGGTGCCCACGCCGCACTGCCGCATGACCGCCAGCACGTGAGAGAAGGAGGCGTAGTTCTCGAGCGCGAGACGGAGGCGCGTCGAGTTGACGTAGATGAACTCGCCCTGCAGGCGCAGCTCGAGCTCCGGCTCGACGTCGAGCACGTGCCGGGCGGACGCGTGGAGATCGTCGAGGGCCTTCTGGACCTGCGCGTTTTCGATCGGATACAGCTTGAGCGAACGCAGGGACGTGTAGAAGGCGACCAGAAATTCCCGTCCGGCGTGGCGCAGGAATCCGTCGGTGGTGTTGACGGTCTCGACGATCGAGGGGCGCCGCGGCGGCGGCGCGTCGGCCGGAGGGATCGGCGGCGTGCCGCTCATCGCCCCATCTCGCGGAGCGCCTTGCTGACCGCGTTGCGGACGAGCGCCTCCTTGTCCTGTGCGGCGCGCTCGAGCACCGCTCGCGCGTCGGGGCTGCGGATCTTGCCAAGCGCCATCGCGGCACACGCGCGCGTGGCGGGGTCCTCGCGTCGGCCGAGCAGCCCCCGGGGCACCAGCATCTTCTCGAGCACCGGCACGCCCGCCGTGCCGGCGATGGCGCCGTAGGCCTCGAAGAACGCCATTTTCTCGGTCAAATCGGCGTGCCGGAGCTTGGTGCCGGTCACCGCGCTTTCGATCCGTTGAAACGCCCCCCGGTGGCCGCGACTGCTGAGAAAGCGCACACCCGCGACGCGGACGTCCCGATCGCTGTCATCCACGGCGCGCTCCAGCATCCGCAGCGCGGTCGGACTGGCGATCGATGTGAGCGCGTCCACGACGGCGAGCTTCGTTTCGCGGTCTCCCTCGTCGAGCAGCCGCTCCATCCCGTCGGGAGCGGCGGCGAGCCGCAACCGCCCGGCGAGGCGCACCATTTCGAGCGCAGTCGCCGCGTCCGGACTCGCCAGCGCCTTGAGTACCTCGCCGGGGTTCTGCGTCGCGAGCCGCTCCGCCGAGCGTTTGACGAGCGACTTGACCCGCTCGTTGGAGAGGCGGGCGACCCATCCGGCGAGGGTCAGCAACGCTTCGGGCTTGAGCTCCTTGAAGAGATCCCCCAGCTCGTCCTCGGTAGGGTGCACCGTCGCCTCGTCGAGCGACTGTAACAGCTGCGACAGGGCATCGGGTTGCGACAACCGTGTCGGGATCGCGAGGAGTGCGGTGCGGTGCTCCGGGATGATCTCCCGCCCGCGCTGGAGTAGGACGCCCAGCTCCCGCAGGATGAAGGCCACCGACTGGAAATCGCCGGACCCCAGCAGATAGGGAATGAAGTTCTCGACGATCGAGATCAGCTCCGCCCGCACCGTGCCGTACGTCTGGAGCTCCAGCAGGTCGAACAGCATCGACAAGACATTGTGACGCAGGT
This sequence comes from uncultured Gemmatimonadaceae bacterium, assembly GCA_964596925.1. Classification (GTDB taxonomy): domain Bacteria; phylum Gemmatimonadota; class Gemmatimonadetes; order Gemmatimonadales; family GWC2-71-9; genus DASTHG01. The sequence goes on from CAZQWQ010000028.1 coordinate 145,385, forward strand.
CCTGGGCGTACTCGCGCTCCACTTCGCTCTGCAGATAGGCGATCTCGTGGTCCTCGAGGAAATAGAGGGTCGTATCGAATTCATCGACGGATACCGATTCGCGCTGCGGCGGCGCTTCCTGCTCCACCTGTTGCCGCACCTCCACCGCGGACGGTGTCGGGGCGGCCTGGTCCACCTCGATCGACGCCGTATCGAAGGAGAGCTCGCGGAACGTGTAGGCGAAAAGCTGGAAGTCTTCCTGCCACAGCAGCGTCAACAGGTCGTCGGCCGCTTCGGCCTGGAGCATGCGCGCCTGGTGCATCACCTGCATGAACCGCACAATTTCGGTCTCTTCCACGCCGGGGCGGAGCGTGACCGAGCGGACGCCGTCCTTGAACAGCGTCCAGGCGATGCTCTCGTTTTTCTGATCGTGACTGTAGACGACCTCCCCCTCCCAGCGCAGCTCGGTCTCGGCCACGTCCAGGACGAGCTCGTCGGCGGCCTCCCAGATCTTGCGGCAGGCTGCTCGCACGTTCTCGACCGCCCGCTGGTACACCGGGTTGTTGGGGAGGTACAGCTGAACCGCCCGAAGCGCCTTGCCGACGAGCGTCAGCATTTCCTCGACCTGTGCCGGTGGAAGCGCCAGCTCAGTGCCGGACGCGTCGCTCACGCGCGGGGCTCCGTCAGCTCGGCGACCAGGGCGACGTCCTTGTCCCCCCGTCCGCTCAAATTGATTAGCACGAGAGCGCCCGGCGACCAGCGCCGCCCGGCGCCGCACACCCACGCGACGGCGTGCGCGCTCTCGAGCGCGGGCACGATTCCCTCCAACCGGGCAAGCGCCGCAAATGCCTCCAGTGCCTGATGATCCGTCACCGCCTCATACAATACGCGGCCGCTGTCCTTCAAGAAAGCGTGCTCCGGCCCCACCCCGGGATAGTCCAGACCCGCCGACACCGAATGCGCCGGCTGCACCTGGCCATCGGCGTCCTGGAGCAGATAACTTCGGCTGCCGTGAAATACCCCCGGCCGGCCGCGGGACAGCGACGCCGCATGTCGACCCGTCTCGAGCCCCTCCCCCGCCGCTTCGACGCCCACGAGCTCGACCTCGCGGTCCTCCAGAAATGCCGTGAACATTCCCATGGCGTTCGAACCGCCGCCGACGCACGCCACCACCGTGTTCGGCAATCGCCCGTATCGCTCGAGCGTTTGCCCGCGCGCCTCGCGGCCGATCACCGACTGAAAGTCGCGCACCAGACGCGGGAACGGGTCCGGTCCGACCACCGAGCCGATGATGTAGTGCGTGTCCGTGACGTTGGAGACCCAATCGCGCAGCGCCTCATTGGTCGCGTCTTTCAGCGTTCGTGTCCCGGAGGTCACCGGGACCACGCGGGCACCGAGCAGCTCCATGCGGTACACGTTGAGCCTCTGGCGCCGCATGTCTTCCTCGCCCATGTAGACGACGCAGTCCAGCCCGAAGCGCGCGCACACCGTGGCGGTGGCGACGCCGTGTTGCCCGGCACCTGTCTCGGCGATGATGCGTCGTTTCCCCATGCGTTGCGCGAGCAGCACCTGGCCAAGGGTGTTGTTGATCTTGTGCGCGCCGGTGTGATTCAAGTCCTCCCGTTTCAAGGCCACCGTGACACCGGAACCGACTTCGGCCGCCAGCCGCGGCGCTTCCGTGAGGGGCGTCGGGCGACCCACATAGTCGCGCCCGAGTTGGCTGAGCTCAGCCCAAAACGCCGCGTCGGCGCACGCGCTCTCGTACACCCGCGCCAGCTCCTCGAGCGCCGCCATCAGCGTCTCCGGGACGAACCGTCCGCCGTAGGGCCCGAAGGCGTTTTCCGAAGTCGTCATGCGAGTTTCGCCCGTTGGCGACGGGGGACCCCGCTCAGCGCCCGGACCGCCGGGCCGGGCTCGGCCAAACGCGAGAGCGCCGTTCCTACCAGCACATGGTCGGCCCCGGCGGCCGCCATGCGCTCTACATCGCTGCGCGTTTCGATCCCGCTCTCTGCCACGGCCACCACTTCAGGCGGGACCAGTGGCAACAACCACTCGGCGTTGGCGAGGTCGACCGCGAAGCTGTCCAGGTCGCGGCAATTGACGCCCACGGTAGCTCCTTCCACCGCGAGGGCGACGTTCAGTTCAGCCGTCGTATGCACCTCCACAAGCACGCCAAGTCCCAGCCGCCGAGCCTCGCGAGACAGTTCGCGACATCGAGCGGGGGTGAGAATACACGCGATCACCAGCACCGCCGCGGCGCCGGCGGCCCGCGCTTCGAGCAGCTGCAGTTCGTCCAGAATGAAGTCCTTGCGCAGTACCGGCAGGTCGACCGACTCGGCCACTCGGGACAGGTCCTCGAGCGACCCGCCAAAGTGGATTTCCTCGGTCAAAACCGAGATCGCTACCGCGTCGCCCGCAGCGTATGCGCGCGCATGCGCCACGGCATCCAGCGCCGTTCCGATCGCCCCTGCGGAAGGCGAGCGCCGCTTCACCTCGGCGATCACCCCAACCGAGCCAGTCGACCTCCGGTCGCCAAATGACCGCGGCGTCGGGGCCTGGGCCGCGCGGCGCTCAAGCTCGCGCGCCATCGGCCGGAGCCGCTCGACACGCTCCCGGGCCGCCGCCAGGATACCTCTAAGCCGCTCCTGCGTCACCCTTGCGTTCGGTCAATGTTCGGGTACATTATACTTCGGCTAATTTTCGGGAGACACGATGCCCCTGACCCGTCGCCAGCGCGAGATACTCGACTACCTGACCGGCTACATCACCGATCACGGCTACGCCCCCAGCTTCGAAGAGATCGCCGGGAGGTTTCGCTTTCAGTCGCTGGCGACGGTTCACGAGCATCTCACCAACCTCGAACGCAAAGGCCACATCCGCCGCACCCCCAACGAGAGCCGCGCCATCGAGATCGTCCCGCCGCGCGGCCAGACCGGAGCGACCGAGCTGCCGCTGCTCGGTCTCGTCGCCGCCGGTACACCGATCGAAGCGATCAGCGACGCGACTGACACCATCGCCGTCCCCGACGCGCTGCTGCCGCGACGCGGACGCAGCTACGTCCTCCGAGTTCGCGGTCGCTCCATGATCGACGAGCAAATCAAAGACGGCGACTTTATCGTGGTACACGAACGCGACCACGCCGACAACGGCGAAACCGTAGTCGCCCTGGTCGGCGGTGAGAGCGCCACGGTCAAGAAATACTATCGCGAGCCCGGCGGCTGGATCCGGTTGCAACCGGCCAACGCCGACATGGCCCCGATGCGGGTCAACGAACGCGACGTGATCGTCCAGGGCGTCGTACTCGGCGTCATTCGGAAGTACTAGGGCTCGCGCGGCGCAGCCGCTCCAGCGCCGCACGCGCGGCGCCCGACTCGAGGGCTGCCCGCGCCCGATCGAGCCCATCCTCGAAGGTCGAGGCGAGCCCAGCCACGTATACAGCGGCCCCTGCGTTCAGCAATACCGCTGCCCTGCCGGCCGTGTCGTCCCCACGATCCAGCAATCGCTCCAGCCGGCCCGCGTTTTCCTTCGGCTCACCTCCTCGCAGCGCGTCCACGGCTTGGATCTCCAGCCCGTGCCGTCCCGGCGCAATGGTCCACGATTCCACCCTACCATTGCGCACTTCCCAGACATCCGTTTCTCCCACCGGGGAGATTTCGTCCATCCCCACGCGGCCGTGCACCACGAGCGCATGGTCCACGCCCAGGCGAGACAGCGCCTGAGCCATGAGGGGGCCGCGCTCGCGGTCGGCCACGCCGATCACCTGCCGTCGCACACCCGCGGGGTTGGCGAGCGGGCCAAGCAGGTTCATGAGCGTGGTCACCCCGAGCTCCTTGCGGACCTGGGCGGCGTGCCGCATCGCGGGGTGGAAACTGGGTGCGAACAGAAATGCCACGCCCGCCTCACGCAACACGCGCGCGGCGCCAACCGCGTCCAGCCCCACAGAGACGCCGAGCGATTCCAGCACGTCCGCGGACCCGCAGCGGGATGTAAACGAACGGTTGCCGTGCTTGGCCACCGTAGCGCCAGCCCCAGCGGCGACCAGCGCGGCCCCGGTCGAGATGTTGAACGTGGTCACGGCACCGCCACCGGTCCCAGCCGTATCGACCAGGTGTGGAGCATCTATCTCCACTCGCACCATGGCGTTCCGCATGGCCTGCGCGGCACCCGCCAGCTCGTCGGCGGTTTCGCCCTTGAGGCGGAGCGCCAGCAACAGGCCACCGATTTGGGCTGGCGTCGCCTCTCCCTGCATCACCGCGCCGAAAACGAGCGCGGCGAGGGACTCACTCAGGGATTCGCGGTTTGCGAGGGCGTGGATGGCCCGCTCGAGGGGCGCGGCGGAAGGGTGGGCCATGCGTAGGCAGACGGTTGCGGAAGCTAGCCCAAAAAATCGCCGTTTGTCAAACGGGACAATGGGTTAAGCGCCTTGAATTGGCCCTCCCTCTTTCTCTATCTTTGGCTCGTGACCAGCCGGCCCATTCTCGCCGTGGTTCATTACGACGGAGGGCAGTTCGTCGGCTGGCAGCGCCAGGCCGCTGGGCGTACGGTGCAGTCGGAGTTCGAAGTCGTACTGGAGCGCCTGACGGGCCGCCGGACTGTAGCGACGGGCGCGGGCCGCACCGACACGGGTGTGCACGCGATCGGTCAAGGAGTGGGGTTTGGCGCGGACGAGCGGTGGAGTGCCGACCCGCCGGGGCTGCACCGCGCGCTGAACGCTCTCCTGCCCCGCGACATTTGGGTGGAGGACGTGCACGCGATGCGGGCCGGGTTCCACGCACGCAAGAGCGCGACGGCGCGGCGTTACCGCTACGTGATCGGGACGGACGACGCCGGGCGTTCGCCATTCCGGCGGCCGTACGAATGGGCGTTGGGGCGTCCGCTTGATTTGGCTCGACTCACCGAAGCCGCGTTGCTGTTGCCGGGCGTCCACGAGTTCCGCGGTCTCGCGGCCTCGGGCGCTGCCCGGCCCGACTACCGATGCCGCGTGGCGCTCGCTCAGTGGGCGCCGCGAGCGGACGGGACGGGCGTGACGTTCACGATCGAGTCGGACCGGTTTCTGCACCGGATGGTGCGTTTCGTCGTGGGCACGATGGTCGACATCGGGCTCGAGCGGCGACCCTTGTCTGACCTTTCCCAGCTGCTCACCGCGACCGACAACCAGGCGGCGAGTCCGCCGGCTCCGCCCCAGGGCCTGTACCTCGAGGCGGTGCGATACCCCGCCGACCTTTACGCTGAGGCGCACGCATGAAGTTCTTTCTCGACACCGCCAGCCTCAAGGACATCAGCTGGGCCGCGCAGGCGGGACTCATCGATGGCATCACGACCAACCCGTCGTTGCTCGCCAAGCAAGCGGGCGATCTCGATCCACGCGACGTGCTGAAGGAGATCTGCTCGCTCGTGGAGGGTCCCGTGTCGGCCGAGGTCGTGGCGATCGACACCGAAGGCATGACCACGGAAGGCAAGGCCCTCGCTAAGATCGCCGACAACATCGTCGTGAAGATCCCCATGCTCGAAGAGGGCATGGTGGCCGTGCGACGGCTCACGGCGGAGGGCATCCGCACGAATGTCACCCTGTGTTTTTCGAGCGTCCAGTGCCTGATCGCGGCGAAGGCCGGCGCGACGTACGTGAGCCCCTTCATCGGCCGGCTGGACGACGTGGGTCAGGAAGGAATGGACGTGATTCGCGAAGCGCGACAGATCTTCGACAACTACGCGATCGCCACACAGATCCTGGCGGCCTCGATGCGGCACCCGCGCCATGTGGTGGAGGCGGCAATGATCGGCGCCGATGTGGCGACGCTCCCCCCGGAGGTGCTGCGCAAGATGCTGCTGCACCCGCTCACCGACCGCGGGCTGGATCAGTTCCTCTCCGACTGGAGCAAACTCGCCGCGCGCGCCAAGGCCGCTGTGTGAGCTGGGAATCGCCGCTCTCGTCTCGCTATGCCTCACCCGCGATGCAGGCGCTCTGGAGCGAGCGGCGCCGCATCGGACTGTGGCGTCGCCTGTGGCTGGCGTTGATGGAGGGCGAGCGCGAGCTCGGACTCGATATTCCGGCCGACGCCGTCGCCCAGCTGCGAGCGCACCTGGACGACGCCGACCTGTCGCGCGCGGGGGAGCTCGAGAAGCGGTTGCGGCACGATGTCATGGCGCACATTCACGCGCTCGGCGAACAAGCCCCGGCCGCCCGACCGTTCCTGCATCTTGGCGCCACCAGCGCGTACGTCACCGACAATGCTGACTTGATCCTGATGCGCGAGGCGCTGACCCTGCTGCTGGGACGCATCGCGGCGGTGCTGATCGCATTGGGACACGTCGCGCGCCGTACCCGCGCGCTCCCCTGCCTCGCCTATACGCATTTCCAGCCGGCTCAGCTCACCACCGTCGGCAAACGCGCCACGCTGTGGATGCAGGAATTCGTGCTCGACGCCGAGGAGCTGCTGCACCGCGTCGACACGCTCCAGTTCCGCGGCGTGAAGGGGACGACGGGCACGCAGGCGAGTTTCCTGGATTTGTTCGACGGGGACCACGACAAAGTCCTCCAGCTCGACGCGCGCGTCGCGACGAAGATTGGGTTCTCCCGAGTGTTCGCAGTCACCGGCCAGACCTACAGTCGCAAACAGGACGCCCAGGTGCTCGCCGCGCTCGCCGGCGTCGCCGCGTCGTCGGCGAAGTTCGCCACCGATCTGCGACTGTTGCAACATGAGGGAGAGGTGCTCGAGCCGTTCGAAAGCGAGCAGGTGGGCTCGTCCGCCATGCCCTACAAGCGCAACCCAATGCGCGCCGAGCGCATGACCGGTCTGGCGCGGTTCGTGATCGAGCTCGAAGGCAACGGGTGGCACACGGCGGCCGAGCAGTGGCTCGAGCGAACCCTTGATGACAGTGCTAACCGGCGGCTGGTGATCCCCGAGGCGTTCCTCGCGACCGACGCGATTCTGGTACTGGCGACGAACGTGGCCGCCGGACTCGAGGTGCGCGAAGCAGTGATCCGCCGTCACGTGGAGGACGCGCTCCCGTTCCTGGCCACCGAGCGTCTGCTGATGCGGGGCGTGAAAGCCGGCGGTGACCGACAACGGCTGCACGAGGTGATCCGCGGCCACAGTCTCGCCGTGTCGCAGGCGGTGGCCGAGCAGGGGGCGGCAAACGATCTCCTGGCGCGCTTGAGCGCGGATCCCGCGTTTCGCGCCGTGGGGGTCGCCACGCGACCGGTCGAGCTCGATCCGTCCCAATACGTAGGCCGCGCGCCCCAGCAAGTAGACCACTTCTTGGACGAGGTGCTCCCGATGGTGCTGCGCCGTATCGAGACGGTCGCCCCCGCCGCGAGCGCCGCCGAGGTGCAGGTATGACGACGGCCACCCCACTCGTCGCAAGTAACCTCCCGCTGCCCTTGCTCAGACGGGGCAAGGTGCGGGAAATGTACGAGGTGGACACCGACACCCTGCTGATGGTGGCGAGCGACCGCGTCAGCGCGTTTGATGTGATCATGCGTGAACCGGTCGCCTTCAAGGGCGCGGTCCTCACGCAGCTTTCCGCCTTCTGGCTGCGCCACCTGCCACGGGTCGTGCCGAATCACCTGGTCACGGCAGAGGTGTCCGAAATCGTGGCGCGGGTGCCGGCGCTGGCGCCGCACCGCCACACGATTACCGGCCGGGCGATGCTGGTGCGCCGCACGACGCCCATCCCGTTCGAATGCGTCGTGCGGGGGTACCTCTCCGGTTCGGCGTGGGCCGAGTATCAGAAATCGCGGACCCTCGCAGGCGAGCCGTTGCCGGCGGGCTTGCTCGAAAGCGGAAAGATCGAGCCGGCGATCTTCTCACCCGCCACGAAAGCCGAGTCGGGCCACGACGAGAACGTCACGTTCTCCCACGTGGCGCAGGCGCTGGGGGCCACGCTCGCGGAAAGCCTCAAACAAGCGAGCCTCACGCTGTACGAGGAAGGTCGCGCCTTCGCCGCCGGCCGGGGCATCATCATCGCCGATACCAAGTTCGAGTTTGGAACCGCCGCCGACGGGTCGTTGGTGTTGATCGATGAAGTGCTCACGCCGGATTCATCCCGCTTCTGGCCGGCAGACCGCTACCAGCCCGGGAAGAGTCAGCCAAGCTTCGATAAGCAGCCGTTACGAGATTTTCTGGCGAACCTCAAGGCCCAAGGGAAGTGGGATGGCAACGACCCCCCTCCGCCACTGCCGCCAGTCGTGATCGCCGCCACCAGCGCGCGCTACCGCGAAGCCTTTCGGCTGCTGACGGGCCAATCGCTTGAGGTCGGCGCGTGAGGATGGCCCCCGAGGGGTGGCCGTTCATCGCGCTCGGCTGGGGTCTCGCAGCGCTCGGCGCGTGGGCGGCGCTGCGGTGGGGTGGCTGGTGGTGGCTGCCGGAGATCGTCGTCCTTGCGCTCGCTGTTTGGCTGCTGGTCTTCTTTCGTAACCCCGAGCGGGCTGGACCGCGCGGCGACGCAGTCGTGATCGCGCCGGCCGATGGCAAAGTCGTGAGCGTGGTGGAGACCGACGAGCCCACATACCTCCAAACCCGCGCCACGCGAATCTCGATCTTCATGAGCGTGTTCGACGTACACGTGAACCGCTATCCCGTGTCCGGGACCGTCGCCTATCGCCACTACCACGCGGGCAAGTTTCTGCACGCCGCTGAGGACAAGGCGAGTCTCGACAATGAGCAATCGTCGGTCGGCGTGGCCGGGCCACGCGGACCCGTCCTGGTGCGACAGATCGCTGGACTCATCGCCCGCCGCATCGTGACGGACGCGCAGGTCGGGGATCGCGTCGAACAAGGGGGGCGGCTCGGCATGATCCGCTTTGGCTCGCGCGTGGACGTGTTGCTGCCCATCGTCTCCCACCCCGTGGTAAAGGTCCGCGTCGGCGACCGCGTGGCGGCGGGAGCGACGGTGCTGGCGGAGTATGGCAGCGCCCCGTGACCGGCCCAACGCAGCGGCGGACGGGTGTGCGGCGCGTGGTCGTGATCGTGCCGAGCCTGTTCACCCTGTTCAACTTGTTCTTCGGCATCTGGTCGATGACGCTCGCGTCGCGAGGCGAGTTCGGCCGCGCCAGCTGGTTCCTCGTTTTCGCCGGCATTCTCGATGCGCTGGACGGGCGCATCGCGAGGCTCTCGAATACGGGAACGCGCTTCGGCGCGGAGCTGGACAGCCTCGTGGACGTGGTCAGTTTTGGAGTCGCGCCGGCATACCTGATGTACGAGCTTCACTTCGCCACGGCGGGCGCGGCGGCGTGGATCTTCTGCTATTTCTACGTGATGGGTGCGGCAATCCGGCTGGCCCGCTTCAACATCACCCAGGCCGGCCGGGCCAAGGAGTACTTCGTCGGCCTGCCGTCTCCCGCGGCCGGCATGACCCTCGCCACCTACTACCCGTTCACCCAGACCGACCTGTACCAACACCTGCGTGCGTTGCCCTGGCCGTTGCTGCTGAATTTCCTGCTGATCGCCTGCACCATCCTGATGGTGAGCAACGTGCGCTACGCCACGCTGCCGCGCGCCAGCCTGCGCAGCTTGAAGGGACTTTTGGGCCTGGTCATCCTCCTGCTTATCCTCTTCTTCGGGATCCTGGAGCACGATGTCTTCTTCTTCCCGCTGGGGATCGCCTACATGATCTACGGGGTCGCGCGGGCCGCTATGTTGGGGTTCTTCGACAACGGGAACGGCTCGGGTGAGGCGGACATTGCCGGGCCGATCGTGATCGCCGATACCGAGGCCGACCGGGTGGACGATGCGTTCGGTCCCCGCTCGCGCGGCATCTCGCCGCGGGGGCGGACCGGATGAGCGCCTTCCGTGTGGAGATCCGGGTCATGCCCCGCGCCTCGCTGCTCGACCCTCAGGGCCAGGCCGTGTCTCACGCGCTCCATGCACTCGGCTTCGCCGAGGTCGGCGACGTGCGCGTCGGCAAACACCTCGTGTTGCGGGTGGACGCTCCCTCGCGGGACGATGCCGCCACGCGGGCGCGGGCGATGTGTGACCGGCTGCTCGCCAATCCGGTCACTGAGGATTTCCAGCTGCAGGTGGAGGCCGCCTGATGCGCCGCGTCGCGATCGTGGTCTTCCCCGGCTCTAACTGCGACGCTGACACGCTCGACGCGGTCCGGGCGGCCGGGTCAGACGCCTACTACATCTGGCACAAGGACGGGGATCTGCGCCAGGCGGACGTGGTGATCCTCCCCGGCGGGTTCAGCTACGGGGACTACTTGCGCTCAGGCGCGATCGCGCGCTTCTCGCCGGTGTTGGCCGCGGTGACGACTCACGCGCGCGCCGGCGGTCCTGTGCTGGGAATCTGCAACGGGTTCCAGATCCTATGCGAGGCAGGGCTCTTGCCCGGTGCCCTCATGCGCAACGCGCGGCTGCGGTTCCTTTCCCGACCGGTCCGGGTATCGGTGGAGGCGACGGACACGCCGTTCACGCATCTCTACTCGTTCGCCGAGGAGCTGGTGCTGCCGGTGGCGCACGGCGACGGTCGGTTCGTCGCCGACGAGCGTACGACCGCCGAGCTCGAGGCCGAGGGACGCGTCGTGTGGCGTTACGTTGGGGAAAACCCCAACGGCTCGACGCGAAGTATCGCGGGCGTGTGCAACGCGGGCCGCAACGTAGTCGGTATCATGCCCCATCCTGAACGGCGCAACGCGCCCGCGCTTGGCGGAACGGATGGCGCCCGTGTCTTTCTCTCCATGGAGGCTGCTCATGCGACGCAGCATGCTGGTGGTGTACGCGCTGGTGGCGGGCACCACACTGGGGTGTGACGCCATAAAGCAGGCGATCGACAAGCGTAGAAACCGCAACCAGACGCCGGCCACCCAACCCGTCGCGGTGCGCGATACCACGAAATCCGCCGCCCCTGCCCAGGGCGACACGGCCGTCGCTCCACCCGCGACGCCGGCGCCGGAGCCGGCCCGCGAACCGGCCCCCGTGAGCCGGTCGGTGCAAGACGAGCCCTACAATTCGCCGTATACGGGCACCATCGCCCCGGGGATGGGAGAAGACGATGTCATCGGCCAGTGGGGCCCGCCGTCGGCGCGGCGCCATGCGGGAACCTTCACATTCCTGCACTATCCCAACGGCTGTGAGCTGACCTGCGGAACCACCGACATCGTGATCCTGCAGGATGGTCAGGTCGTGGACGCGGTGGTCCGCTGGGCCGGTCACGGCTACAGTGGACAGTCGTCATCGCCGCCGGGTACCACACCCGCAGCCACCATCCAATAATCGACTGACGCTCTATGACCAACCCCACGAGCCGCAACGAAGACGAGTATTTCGCCCGCCGCGACGCGGAGTTGATGCGCCAGCAGCGCGACGCGATGGCACGCCAGGCCGGCGAGACCGAGCGGAAGTCGCACTACATGAAGTGTCCCAAGTGCGGGTACGACCTGATCACGGGGGATTGGCAAGGGGTGCAGATCGACCAGTGCACCCACTGCCACGGCCTGTGGTTCGATGCCGGAGAGGCGGAATCGCTCCTCAAGCACTCGGATCGTGGCCTGTTCAACCGCGTCTTCGGCGCCGTCCTGAAAGGCGTCAGCGGCGCCAAAGCGTCAGACGTGTGACGCGGAGCGTAACCGGCTTCCCGGGCGATCCCCCGATCACCCCGGGGCTCGTCCGCGATCACAACCTGACCGATCACGAGTATGCCCGCATCGAAGCGCTGCTGGGGCGCGCCCCGACGTTCGCCGAGCTCGGCATTTTCTCGGCGCTATGGAGTGAGCACTGTTCCTACAAGCACTCCAAGTCCGTCCTGAAAACGTTTCCCACCACCGGCCCGCAGGTGGTTCAGGGTCCAGGGGAGAATGCCGGGGTGTTGCGGCTCCCCGACGGCTGGGCGGTGGCCTTCAAGATCGAATCGCACAACCATCCATCGGCGGTCGAGCCCTACCAGGGCGCGGCCACCGGCGCCGGCGGCATCCTGCGCGACGTCTTCACCATGGGCGCACGCCCGGTCGCCCTGCTCAACAGCCTGCGATTTGGTCCCCTGGACGACGCGCGCAACCGGTACCTCTGCGCCGGCGTCGTCCGCGGCATCGGTGACTACGGCAACTGCGTTGGCGTCCCCACGCTGGGAGGCGAAGTCGACTTTGCGCCGGGCTATTCCGGGAATCCGCTCGTCAACGCCATGTGCGTCGGAGTGTTGCGCGAACGAGACCTCATCACCGCAGCGGCGCAGGGCATCGGCAACGTGCTGCTGGCCGTCGGCGCGCGCACCGGGCGCGACGGGATCCACGGCGCGTCGTTCGCATCGGAAGAGCTGTCGCACGAGAGCGAGCGACGCCGACCCCAGGTGCAGGTGGGCGATCCGTTCACCGAGAAGCTACTGCTCGAGGCCAGCCTCGAGCTGATCGCCTCGGGCGCGATCGTGGCGATTCAGGACATGGGAGCCGCGGGCCTGACGTCATCCTCGGCGGAGATGGCGGCCCGTGGCGGGGTCGGCGTCGAGATCGACCTCGCGAAGGTTCCAACGCGAGAACCGGGGATGACGCCGTACGAGATTCTGCTTTCGGAATCGCAGGAGCGGATGCTCGTCGTGGCGAAGCGCGATCGGGTGGCGGAGGTCGAAGCGATCGCGACGAAGTGGGAGCTAGCCGCGACGCCGATCGGCCGTGTCACCGATGATGGTCTGTACCGCTGCACCTGGGGAGACCAGGTTGTGGTGGAAATTCCCGGGCAACGGCTGCTCGACGATTGCCCGTCATATGATCCGGAAGCGACCGAAGACCCTGCCGTGGCGTCGTTGCGGACGATCCACCCCCGCTCCGACCAGCCCATCCCCACACCATCCGAGGCGCTGCTTCACCTCCTCGATCACCCCCCGCTCGCGTCCAAGCGGTGGGTATTCGAGCAGTACGACTCGACCGTGCAGGCCGGCACGGTGGTCGCCCCAGGCGGTGATGCGGGGGTAATTCGCCCGCGCGGCACGGAATTCGGCATCGCGCTGACCACCGACTGCAACGCGCGCTACGTCCGGCTGCGGCCCTACGAAGGGGGCAAGGCCGCGGTCGCCGAAGCGGCCCGTAACGTTGCGTGCACCGGCGCGCGCCCGCTCGGGATCACCGATTGTCTCAACTTCGGCAATCCGGAGCGCCCCGCGGTCTACTTCCAGTTTCGTGAAGCCTGCCGCGGCATCGCCGACGCCTGCCGCGCCCTCGGCACCCCGGTCACCGGGGGCAATGTCTCGTTCTACAACGAAAGCCCCACCGGCGCCGTCGATCCCACGCCGGTCGTGGGCATGGTCGGGGTGCTGGAGCACGCCGAGCGCGCCGTGCCGAGTCACGCGCGCGTGGCGGGTGATCGCATCCTCCTGCTCGGCACCACACGTGCTGAGCTGGGTGGGTCCGCCTATTGGGAGGCGCTCTTCGACTGCGGCGGCGGCGAGCCGCCGGTCGTCGACCTCGCCACCGAGCGGCGTCTCGTGGACTTCCTCGTCGCCGCCGCGGATACGGGTCTGCTCCACTCGGCGCACGACTGCTCGGACGGTGGATTGGGGATGGCGCTCGCCGAGATTGCGATGGGTGGGCCCTATCAAGAGGCCGGATTCGGTCTGGACGCCGACCTCACCGCGTACGGCACACCGCTTCCGGCTCACGACCTGCTGTTCAGCGAGTCGCACGGCCGCGTCGTGATCACCTGCGCGCCGGGGCGGGCAACCGCAGTGGCGGGACTCGCCGCCGAGCACGGGGTGCCAGCGTACGTCGTGGGAACGGTTGGCCCCGTGGATGGCGCGGTGCGCCTTCGGCTGCGCGACGCGGTAATCGAACAGCCCGTGGCCTCGCTGCGCGAGGTATATTTCACTGCACTCCCACGGCGATTGGGGGACTGACCGTCCCATGTGCGGCATTATCGGCGTCTCCGGCGTTCCCGACGCATCCCGCGTCGCCTACCTCGGCCTCTACAGCCTGCAGCACCGCGGCCAGGAATCCGCGGGCCTGGTGGCCGTCGACGGCGAAGGTGTGGCCCGCTCGCACCGCGGCATGGGTCTCGTCTCCGACGTGTTCACCGAGACCGTGCTCGTGGGGCTCCCCGGAGACGTCGCCATCGGCCACACCCGCTATTCCACCGCGGGCAGCTCGGTGCTCGCGAACGCGCAACCGATTCTCGCCCGGTACCGCGAGGGCCCCCTCGCCCTGGGCCACAACGGCAACCTGACCAACGCGGCGCTGCTGCGCGCCGACCTCGTGGACAAGGGCTCGATCTTCCAGACCTCCTCAGACAGTGAGGTACTGATCCACCTGATCGCGCGATCCGAGGCCCGTGAGCCCGAAGACCAGCTGCTCGATGCGCTGGAACGCGTCGAGGGAGCGTACTCTTTGGTGGTGACGGTCGGCCGCACACTGTACGCCATTGTGGATCCGCGCGGCTTCCGCCCGCTGTGGCTCGGCAGGCTCGGGAAGGGGCACGTGGTGGCGTCCGAGACTTGCGCGTTCGATCTGGTGGGAGCGACGCCGCTGCGCGAGCTCCAACCGGGCGAGTTTCTGCGCATCCAGGGCGAGGACGTCGATCGCCTGCCCCCCCTGGAGCAGAAGCCCCACCGTCGCTGCATCTTCGAGCTGGTCTATTTCTCGCGGCCCGACAGCACGATCTTCGGACGTTCCGTGGACCGGGTGCGACGCGCCCTGGGCCGGGAGCTGGCGCGCGAGCACCCGACCGACGGCGCCGATTGTGTCTTCTCGGTGCCGGATTCCTCCAACGCGATGGCCCTCGGTTTCGCCGAGGAATCGAGGATAAAGCTCGAGTACGGCCTGATTCGCAACCACTATGTCGGCCGCACGTTCATCAATCCGACCCAGGCCGGTCGCGATGCCAAGGTGAAAATCAAGTTCAACCCGGTCCGCGAGGTTCTTGAAGGAAAGTCGGTAGTCGTGGTGGACGACTCCCTCGTACGTGGCACCACGAGCAAGGAGCTGGTGCAGATGATCCGTGGCGCTGGGGCGCGGGCCGTCCACTTCCGTGTCGCCTCGCCGCCGATTACCGGGCCCTGCTACTACGGCATCGACACGCCGACCAAGTCGGAGCTGATCGCGTCGAGCCACGATGTCGCGGACATTCGCCGCCACCTCGGGGTGGACACGCTGGGCTACCTCTCGCTGGATGGGATGCTGCGCGCCGCGGGCGGCGAGCCGGCCGAGTTCTGCCACGCCTGCTTCTCCGGACAGTACCCGACGCCGATCCCCGACGACCAGGCGCAGACGCGCCACGCGGCTCCGTTGGTCCCCGTCGGCGCCTAACCCCGTCCCCATGCCATCCCACGAACGATTCGTCTACGCTTTCGGGCCGGGCCGCGCCGACGGCTCCGCGGCCATGCGCGATATCCTGGGCGGGAAGGGTGCCGGGCTCGCCGAAATGGCGAACCTCGGCCTGCCCGTCCCGCCAGGCTTTACCATTTCCGCGAAGCTGTGTCTCCGCTACCTCGAAGACGGCACTTTTCCAGACGAGTTGCGCGAGGAGGTCCGGCGCCACCTCATCAAGCTCGAGCAGGCCACCAGCAAGCGGTTCGGCGACCCCCAGAGCCCGCTGCTCGTCTCGGTGCGCTCCGGGTCTGCAGTGTCGATGCCGGGCATGATGGAGACGATCCTAAACCTCGGCCTGAACGATGAAACGGTGCGCGGTCTGGTTGCTGGATCGGGCAACCCTCGCTTTGCCTACGACTCATATCGCCGGTTCGTTCATATGTACGGCGACGTCGTGTTCGATCTCGGCAAGGACCCTTTCGAAGCGGTGCTGGAAGAAGTCAAGCGGCGCCGCAAGGCGGCGCGCGATATCGACCTCCCTGCCACCGATCTCGAAGCACTGGTCGCCGAGTACAAGGCGATCATTAACGCCAGGTGCGGCGTTCCCTTCCCCGAAGATCCGCTGACCCAGTTGTGGGGGGCGATCGAGGCGGTGTTCAAGAGCTGGCGGACCCGCCGCGCGCTCGACTACCGTCGCGTCCACGGCATTTCCGACGACCTGGGAACGGCCGTGAACATCGTGGCCATGGTGTACGGCAACATGGGGGAGGACTCGGGAACCGGCGTGGCTTTCACCCGTGACTGCCGGACCGGAGAAGCGGTGCTCAACGGGGACTTTCTCCTCAATGCCCAGGGCGAGGACGTCGTCTCCGGCGCCCGAACGCCTGAGTCGATCGCCAAGCTGAAGCGCGGCAAGTTTGCGCGCATCTACCGCGAGATCCAGAGCGCCGCCGAAAAGCTCGAACGACACTTCCGGGACGTCCAGGACCTCGAATTCACCTTCGAGCACGGCACGTTGTACCTGTTGCAGACGCGACGCGCGCAGCGCGCCGGCCTCGCCGCCGTTCGCATCGCCGTGGAAATGGTGGGTGAAGGTCTGATCAACGAAGACGAGGCGATCCAGCGAGTGCCGCCGCAGGATCTCGATCAGGTGTTCCACCCGATGGTGGATCCCCGGGCAAGCGTGACCGTGCTCGCCAAAGGCCTCCCCGCGTCCCCCGGGGCGGCGATCGGCGAGGCGGTGTTCGACGCCGATGATGCGGAGGCACTCGCCAAGAAGGGGCATAAGGTGATCCTGGTGCGCCCCGAGACGAGTCCGGATGACTTCCACGGCATTGTGGCCGCGCAGGCGGTCCTCACCGCGCGCGGCGGCATGACCAGTCACGCCGCCATCGTGGCGCGCGGCATGGGGAAGACCTGTGTCGTGGGCGCCAAGGATATCGAGGTTGATCCCGCGGCCGGACGCTTCCGGGCCAATGGCCGGATCGTGAAAAAGGGACAGGTCCTCACCGTGGACGGCACCAGTGGACGGGTGATTCTCGGCGCCGCCAAGCTGGTCCTGCCCAAAGTCGGCATTCACTACGAAAAGCTGATGCAGTGGGCCGATGCGCGCCGCCGCCTGCGCGTACGCACGAACGCCGATACGCCGTTGGACGCGAAGCGGGCGCGCGGGTTCGGCGCCGAGGGGATCGGCTTGTGTCGCACCGAGCACATGTTTTTCCAGGGTGGTCGCATCACGGCGATGCGGGAGATGATCGTCGCTTCCGACGAGGCCGGCCGCCGCAAGGCACTCGCGAAGCTGCTGCCGATGCAGCGAGCCGACTTCGAGGGCATCTTCGAGGCGATGGCGGGCTACCCCGTCACCATCCGCTTGCTCGATCCCCCGCTGCACGAGTTCCTGCCGCACACGAAAGACGAGCTCGCGCTGCTCGCCAAGGCGATGAAGGTGCCCGTGTCGCGCCTCAGGAAACTGGTGGACGGTCTGAAGGAATCCAACCCGATGCTCGGCCACCGTGGCTGCCGGCTGGGGATCACCTACCCCGAAATCACCGAAATGCAGGCGCGAGCCATCTTCGAGGCGGCCTGCCGCGTGGTCGCGCGAGGGAAGCAAGCGGTGGTGGAGGTGATGATCCCGCTGGTCTCGGTCGCGGAGGAGTTTCGCCGCCAGGCCCAGATCGTGCGCCGCGTCGCTCAGGAAGTGTTTCACGCCCAGGGTCGGGCGGTACCCTATCTCGTGGGGACGATGATCGAGCTGCCGCGTGCCGCCCTCATCGCCGACGAGATCGCCCGGGACGCGGAGTTCTTCTCGTTCGGAACCAACGATCTCACGCAGACGACCTTCGGGCTGTCGCGCGACGATGCCGGCCGGTTTCTGCCCTACTACGTGGAAAGCGGCATCCTCAAGGACGACCCGTTCCAGGTGCTCGACCAGGACGGAGTCGGCAGCCTGATCGAGCTCGCGGTCAAGCGAGGTCGAGGGGCTCGCAACGACCTAAAGGTAGGGATCTGTGGCGAACACGGCGGGGAACCGTCGTCAGTGAGATTCTGCCACCACGCCGGCCTGCACTACGTCTCCTGCTCGCCGTTCCGTGTGCCGATCGCCCGCCTCGCCGCAGCCCAGGCGGCCCTCGAGGAGGCGGGCGTCATCAACCGCACCAAGGCGACGGTCTAGCTGCCTGGCGCCCGCGGCGCACAAGTGGCGCCGAGCACCGAAAAAATCACCAGGATGAACAGCGTCGAGAGGATCGCTGCCCCGTAGGCAACGCCCTTCGACTGCTTGTGCGTCACCGCGATCCCGATCGCCGTCAGGATGGTCCCCCAAATGGAAAACGGGTTGATCCCCTTCAGGAAGGCGCTCAAGAACCGTCCTGAGACGGGCAGGACGAGATCGAGCCCCATGGCAGGCTGCAGATCTTCTGGCGAGACGAGGTTCTCTTTGCCCTTCACCATCAGGATCAGCAGGCCGACGATCTGAGCCAACACGAACGTGATCGACGCGTATGTCGCCACCGACAACAACGTGCCGAACTTCCCTTCACCCCCCAACACCGATACCAACACCCACAGGAATAGCGCACTCAACAGCAGCACGATCGCGAGGATGATGGGCCAGAAGAACACTCCCACGAACGCGAATTTCTGAGCCGCTTCGGCCGCTTGCGGATTCTGTGTCGCCATCTGGGCGTACACGGAGCTCATCGCCGCCTGCGCATACGGGAGCGTCAGGAACTGGATGATCATCACCGGAATCGACAGCCCGATGAACGGCAGCAGAAACCTCGGCTTCTCCCGCACTCGCTCGAACACTGCGCCGGGCGAGAAGAGCACATTGATCAGATCCAGTACCGCACCCATCCGATCCTCCGCGGTTAGTGAAGTAGGTCTACTGGGCGCCCAATATACGCTTCCACGCGAAATCCGCGTCACCCACCGCCGACCGGTGTCCGGTGGCGATCCGCCCACCAGCCCCAGAGGATGGTCAGGCCACCGACGATGCCGGCGGTCCAGGCCAATGCCGGCACACTCGGCGGCGCCACCCCACGCAGATTCATTCCGTATCCAACGATCAGGAACAGCACGAATCCCCACCACGCATAGCGGCCAATCCGGTCGCGCGCGGTGGTGCCGTTCGTGTAGACCCACACGCCCGTGGCGAACATCAGCGACTCGACGATCGCCGTACCCGGGACGGAGTGCCACAATCCGAACCCGACCAGCGGCGAGGGCCAGGGCCAGAGCGGCAAGTCGGGCACATGCGTGACGGCATCGAGCACCCAGTGGCTCACGACGGCGAGGCCAATCACCACGGCCCCCCTCCCATATCCCGTCATCAAGTGGTAGGCGCCACCGAACAGCGTGGCCCAGACCAGGCCCATCAGCAGGCTGTGCGACCACGGATACGAGAGGAACGTCAGCGTCAGGAATGGATTGGCGCCGGGGACATTGATCTGCACCCGCTCGATGCCCAACAACAGGAACACCGGCCACAGCAGGTCGGCCAGGAGCGGCGCGACCAGCAGCGGCCCGAGGGACGCCTTGGGAGCGAACCGCTTGGCGGCGCATCCAACGGCGAAATGGCCGATAAACATGGCCGACGATCCTCCCGATCTAGGAGCGAAGCGGGGGGAGCGGCTCTCCCTCCGCGAGGAACCTCAGGGCAACGCCGTTGTTGCAGTAGCGCTGACCCGTTGGCGGTGGGCCATCGGAGAACACGTGTCCCTGATGCGCGCCACAGCGGATGCAGTGGTACTCGGTGCGTGGCACGAGCAGTTTGAAATCCCCGCTCGTTCCCAACCTGCCCTCGATGGGACGAAAGAAACTCGGCCAACCGGTCCCGCTGTCGAACTTGGAGGATGACGCGAACAGGGGGAGGAAGCACGCCGCGCACACGAACACCCCGGTCCGCTTCTCGTCGTTCAATGGGCTGGTGAACGCCCGTTCCGTCCCTGCTTCGAACAAGACCGCGTAGGCGGCAGGCTCGAGCAGCGCGCGCCATTCGGCTCTCGGCTTGTCCAGTGGCGCGACAGGGCCGTCCTGCGGTTCCGTCATGAACCTCCGGGTGGCGACAGCGGACGTGCAAAGGGGGAGGCGGGTGGGGCCGAAATGCCCTCCCTTGCTTCCCCCTGCCGGTCTCGATGGAGGCGCGGGGAATCGAACCCCGGTCCGAGCAAGACTCCGAAATCGCTGCTACGTGCGTAGGCGACGCTTGTTTGGTCTCACCGCCTCGGCGCCTCGCCGGCCCTGGCGGCAACAAGCCCTTTTCAACTCTCGCACGATCCGTTCGGGCCCCGGATCACGCCAGCCCGATTTTGCGATACGTGAGCGCCGCCTCAGGCGGGCTGCCACTCACGCAGGTGCATAAGCCGAAGCTTACGCGGCCAGAGCCAGTTCAGAGTTGGCTTGTGTAAGTTGCCAGTGGATTTACCAGGTGACTGACACCCTGGGCACGCCACGATATCCTCGCCAAACCCGTCGAAGCCTGTCGCCCCCGACCTCGACAACCTAGCGGCGCGGGCGATCCTTTTCAAGCTCGAGCGCGGTCCTGGCCGCCTTGAGCCCCAGTTGCTGTGCACGCGACACCGTGGGGAACGCGAGGTCGAGCCGCTCCAGCCCGGCGATGATCGACTGCACCACGACGACGCGCGTGAACCACTTGTGGTCCGCCGGCACGACGTGCCACGGCGCGTGCGCCGTCGCGGTTTGACGGATCATGTCCTCGTAGGCGGCCATGTAGTCGCGCCAGCGCGCCCGCGCGTCGAGATCGACCATCGAGAACTTCCAATTCTTGGCCGGCTGCTCCAGCCGCTCGAGGAAGCGTTGGCGCTGCTGCTCCCGCGACACGTAAAGGAAGAACTTGAGGATCAGGGTGCCGTTACGGGACAGGTAGCGCTCGTAGGCATTGATATCCTCGAAACGTTCCCGCCAGATCGACTTCGTCACGAGCCCTTCCGGCAACCGTTGCTTGTCCAGGAACTCGGGGTGCACCCGTACCGCCAGGACTTCCTCGTAGTAGGACCGGTTGAAGACCCCGATGCGCCCGCGCTCCGGCAGGCACCGGGTCGTGCGCCACAGGAAATCGTGATCCAGCTCCTCCGGCGACGGCGCCTTGAAGGAGAACACCTGGCACCCCAGCGGGTTGACCCCCGACATGACGTGCTTGATCGTGCTGTCCTTGCCCGCCGCGTCCATCGCCTGGAACACGAGGAGCACGGCCCAGCGGTTGTCCGCATACAGCTTTTCCTGGAGGCCGGCGAGGGTCGCCACGCCGTCCGCGAGCGCCGTCGCAGCCTGCTCCTTCGATTTGAATCCGCGCGTGTCGTCGGGATCGATCGTGCTGAGACGGAAGCCATCGCCCTCTTTCACCCGGAAGGCCTTCACGGGGTCCTTGGGTTTCATGGAGGTCCGCCCGCGAAGGGGGCAGCCTGCTCAACCCGGTTCCGGCCTTCCTGCTTCGCCCGGTACAGCGCTGCGTCGGCCGTGCCGCGGAGGTTGTTGACGTCCCCGACGCTCTCCGGGTAGCCCGCCACGCCGCACGAAACGGTCAGCGGGTAGCGCGAGCCGTTCCAATGCCACGCCTCGGTCTCGACGGCGCGGCGAATGCGCTCGGCCACCTCCATGCCTTCCGGGAGCGGCGTGCCCGGCAACCACACCGCGAACTCCTCACCGCCGATGCGCGCCACCAGGTCGCGGTCGCGGATCTGCTTCTGCAGCACGGTGGAGATGTGGCGCAGCGCCGAATCGCCGGCGGCGTGCCCCAACCCGTCGTTCAACGCTTTGAAGCGATCGAGGTCGGCGTACACCAAGGTGACGGACTCGACCTGGGTGCGGTCCTTCTGCTTTGCCTTAAACGCCTCGATCTGGCGCTCGAACTCACGCCGATTGCGCAGGCCAGTCAGCGGATCGAGCACGGCCCGCTGCTCCGCCTCGTGCACGGCTCGCGCGGCTGCGAGCCGCGGCCCCAGCTCGGACACGAGCTGGCCCACCTGCTCGGCGAGCGGTGACTCCGGCAGGATCGCGGGGCCGAGCAACACCAGCGCGCCGATCGCAAAGTGCCCGTCCATGAGCGGGTAGGCCGACCCCGCGCGTTCCTGGCGCCGCCGCTCGGGCACCCCGGGGCCAAAGATGTCTTCGTTGGCCTGCGTCATGACCGGCAGCCCGATTTGCATGGCGCGGATCACCGGCGCCTCGGGGGAGAGCGTCAACCCGGCGAGGCGTCGATCCGTCGCGGTGGAAACGGCGAGCACCTGCACCACTTGCGTGTTGGGATCCTGAATCACGACCGCGGTGCCGCGCTGGGCCAACTGTTGCGCCAGCTCCGCCCCCGCCTTGGCGACTCCCTCGAGGGTCTGCGCTCCCGCCGCGATCAAGGCGAGCTGTCGCGCCACCAGCTGGAACTGGCCCTCGGGAACTTCGAGCTCCGCGAGTCGCATCGCTGCCACGATGCGCCGCAGCTCCTCGGTGACCGACTGCGCCACCTCGGGATCCGCGTCTCGCTCCGCGAGCAACAGCCCGGCTCCGTAGGGAAAGTCGCCCACCGCCACGTAGGTGCCTTCGCCTTCCCGCGCCACGTGCGTCCGGCCGTCGACCGACGCGAGCTGCACAATCGCGGCACCCCGCTCGCGCACCGATACGGGCGGCCTGGGGTCACTGTACGCTTCCACCTCGCCCTCGTCCAGGCCCACCGCCCAGCCACCGGTCGCGTCGTGGGCCCGGCGCAGCAAGTCGAGGGTGTGCGCCAGGTCCGACGGGGTGACGGGGGACTGCTCGTGGAGCCAGCCACGCATCACGCGGGAAATGCCGAAGCCGTAGGCGAGCGCGAACCCTCCTGCGGCCGCGAACAACGCCCACAACCCACCGCGCCATACCGCAACCACGCAGAGGGTGAGGCCGGTCACGCGCAGCCCGCTGCCGAGCCAGCCGCCTTTGGTTCTCACAGGTGGTTGATACGACTGGCGGCAGCCGCCGCCCCGAAGCCATTGTCGATATTGACGACGGTCACGCCGGCGGCGCAGGAATTGAGCATGCCCAGCAGCGCCGCGAGCCCGCCGAACGCGGCGCCGTATCCCACGCTGGTCGGCACGGCAATCACCGGCACTTTCACAAGACCCCCGACCACGCTTGGCAGCGCACCCTCCATCCCGGCCACCACGATCACCACCGCCGCGCCGCGCAAGACGCTCGCTTGGCTCAACACCCGGTGGATCCCAGCCACGCCCACATCCGTGAGCCGTTCGACACGATTCCGCATCGCCCGTGCCGTCACCGCCGCCTCCTCCGCCACCGGGAGGTCGGCCGTGCCCGCCGTTACGACCAGAATCGTTCCCCGCCCCGTAGGTGGCGGCTCGGGATCGGGAGGAAGATACACGGTACGGCCCAACTCGTTGACGAGGGCGCGAGGAAAGCGTTCCGCCAACATCACGCGGTGCGCGGCCTCGGTTCGCGTAGCCAGAAACGACCCGCTGGCGGCCGTGAGCCGTTCGGCGATCGTCACGATCTGCTCGACCGTCTTTCCCTGAGAAAAAATCACCTCCTGCTGTCCCTGTGTAACCGGCCGGAGGTGATCGATGGTGGCGAAGGGAAGCCGCTCCAGCAGCCTCTCCAAATCGTCGTTGGTCACGCCGCCGCTACCTCCTCCAGGACGGCCTGGTCGACGAGATAGCGGGCGAACATCGCCTCGGCTTCATGCATCGATTCGATCGTGAACAGCCGCTGCCGCAGCTCGGCCGAGCCGGGGAGCCCTCTGGTGTACCAGCCGAGGTGCTTGCGGAACTCCAGGGCCGTCTTGCGCGTGTCGCCCTGGATCCGCAGCGCCAGCCGCGCATGCTCCAGCGCCACGGTGAAGCGCTCCTCGGCCGTCGGCAGGGGCCGCAGGGGCCGCCCCTCGAGCAGGTCCCGCGCCTGGCCGAAGATCCAAGGATTCCCGAACGAGCCCCGCGCGATCATGATCCCGGCGCAGCCGGTGTGACGCCGCATCGCCAGCACATCTTGAGCCGTCCGGATGTCCCCATTCCCGATCACCGGAATTTCGAGCGCCGCAACCAGCCGGGCGATCTCGTCCCAATTGGCTTCGCCACTGTACATCTGCGTGCGAGTGCGCGGGTGCAGCGCCAGGGCCTGGGCTCCGACGTCTTGGCAGCGCAACGCGATCGTGACGGGGTCACGCTGCGTCTCGTCCCAGCCGCTCCGGATCTTCACCGTGACGGGCAAGTGGGTGGCCCCGCGCACCGCCCGAATGATGCCGCCGATCAGCGACATGTCCTTCAGGCACCCAGAGCCTCCGTTGTTGCGCACGACCTTCTTCACCGGGCAGCCGAAATTGATGTCGAGGTAGTCGGGTTGGAACAGATCCGTGACCAGCCCGGCAGCCTGCGCCATCGTGCCGGGCTCAGCGCCATAGAGCTGGATCCCGATGGGCCGTTCGCACTCCTCGAAACGCATCTCGGCCAGCACCCGCTCGATCCCCAGCGACACCCCGACCGACGAGATGAACTCAGACACGACCACATCGGCCCCAAAGCGGCGACAAATCTGCCGAAATGGGGGTTCCGACACCCCGGCCATCGGAGCGAGGAACAGCGGCACGTCAGCTGTGACGAGGTACGGGAACTTCATGCGCACCAACGTAATAGCGCGTTGCGCTTACAGCAACCTGTCATTACGTTACGCGCCGGAAGCTCCCTATCCAGGACATGCCGTGCATCTGCGAGAATTCTTTGCCGAAGACGCGATCGACCTGAATCTCACGAGCACCACCAAAGACGCCGTGCTGAAGGAGCTGGTCGGGCTGCTGAAGCTCGACGAGAAGGCCGACGGGATGCTCTACAAGATGCTGAAGCGGCGAGAGACGCTCGGCTCGACGGGCATCGGCCAGAACATCGCCATCCCCCACTGTCGCTCCCTGGTGGTGAGCCGGCTCCGCGTGGCATTCGGGCGCAAGCTCGAGGGCATCGGCTTCAAGGCAATCGACGACAAGCCGGTCAACTATTTCTTCCTGATTGTCGCTCCGCCGCTCGAGGTGTCCAACCAGTACCTGCCCGTGCTGGGCAAGATTGCGCAGTTCGCCAAGGAACCCGACGTTCCGGATCGATTGGCGCGGCTCAAAACCCCCGCCGAGTTTCTCAAGCTGCTCGAAGACAAAAACATCTGAGCCTACCGGCAGGCCGGCACGCCTTCTTCCGTTGCCGGCGGCAGTGCCGTGGTCCCGAGGAAAATCGAACAAGTCTTGGACGTGTTTGTGTTACCCATCGAGGCGGTGAAGCCGTCCTGGGTGAGCGCGATGGCCGGGCCTGTGTTTCCGGTGGTCACGCGGTACTCGAGTCCGCCGGCGCCGATCAGGGTGGTGTACCGCAGGGAATCCGTCGAATACACTACCTCGGCGGTCACCAGATTGCGCAAGTCCGCCTTCATCGTCATCAGGTAAGTCTTTCCCTTGGTGTTGGCGAAGCGCTGGATCCCGATCGAGACCAACAGCCCCATGATCACCGAGACAATGAGCAGCTCGATCAGTGTGAAGCCGTTGCGGTTCATGGACTCCCCCCGCCCGCGCAGGTGTTCGCGGCATCGTGTGACGGTGTTCATTCCCACTCGATCGTCGCCGGTGGCTTCGAGCTGACGTCGTAGGCCACCCGATTCACGCCACGCACTTCATTGATGATGCGGTTCGAGATTCGCCCCAGCACGTCGGGCGGGAACGGAAACCAGTCCGCGGTCATGCCGTCTCGACTGGTCACCGCCCGCAACGCCACAACGTGGTCGTAGGTTCTGCCGTCGCCCATCACTCCGACCGACTTGATCGGGAGCAGCACCGCGAACGCTTGCCAGATCTGGTCGTATAACCCTGCCTCCCGGATACCCTCGATGTAGATGGCGTCGACCTGGCGCAGCAGATCGAGCCGCTCCTCGCTCACCGGACCGATCACCCGGATGGCCAGGCCCGGTCCCGGGAACGGATGTCGACCCACGATCTCCTCGGGGAGACCAAGTTCGCGACCCACCAACCGGACCTCGTCCTTGAACAACTCGCGCAGCGGTTCGATCAGCGTCCAAGGCAGATTCGGACGGAGCCCACCGACGTTGTGGTGTGTCTTGATGGTGACCGAAGGGCCCCCGCGCGGGGAGGCGGATTCGATCACGTCCGGGTACAGTGTCCCCTGCACCAGGAATCCGACTTCCCCCGGGACGTCTCGAGCGGCGTCCTCGAACACGTCGATGAAGGCATGCCCGATGCGGCGACGTTTTTCTTCCGGGTCCTCGATGCCGTTGAGCTCGCCCAGAAATCGCTCCGCCGCGTCTACCACCCGCAGGTCGATCCCGAGGTGCCGGCGAAACGTCCGTTCCACCTGATCCCGTTCGTGCAGCCGCAGCAGACCATGATCCACGAAGATGCAAGTCAGTCGATCGCCGATCGCCCGATGCACCAGCGCGGCCGCCACGGCCGAATCGACCCCGCCCGACAGACCGCAAATCGCCCGTCGGGACCCGTCCACCATCGCCCGAATTCTCGCCACCTCCTGCTCGATGTAGCGGCCGGGCGTCCAATCTGGTGTGCAGCGGCAGATGCCGAAGAGAAAGTTGTTGATGATTTCGCCGCCGCGCGGCGTGTGGGCCACCTCGGGGTGGAACAGCAGTCCGGAGATCGGTAGTGACTCGTGCTGGAACCCCGCCACCGGCGCGTTGTCGCTGAACGCGATCGTTCGGTAGTGCGGCGGTGGCTCGACGATCTTGTCACCGTGGCTCGCCCACACCGGGGTGGTCGTGTTCGGTTCGAACCCCGCGAACACGCCGGTACTCTCCAGCACGGTGATCTCGGCGCGGCCATACTCCCGTTTGCTCGATGGCGTCACCACCCCGCCCGCCAGCCGCGTGATCAGCTGCATCCCGTAGCAGATCCCCAGAATCGGGCGGCCCAGGTCCAGGAGCTTCGGGTCCGCGGTCGGTGCGCCGGTGTCGAACACCGAACTGGGTCCACCCGAGAGAATGATCCCCTGCGGATCGAAGTCGCGCACAAATTGGAGATCGCTGCCCCGAGCGGCGGGGTGGATCTCGCTGTAGACGTGCGCCTCGCGCACCCGGCGCGCGATGAGCTGCGTGAACTGCGAGCCGTAGTCCAGGATCAGGATCCGGTTCACGCCTGGAGCCAGGCCTTGGGTTCGGACACCTCGCCACGCAACATCTCGTCCAGCGTTTCGCGCGGCCGCGCGATGAAGTACGCGTCGCCGTCGACCATCACTTCTGGCGGCCGTGGCCGCTGGTTGTAGGTCGAGCTCATGACGAAGCCGTACGCCCCAGTGCCCAGCACCGCCAGTAGCTCACCCGGCTTCACGATGGGCAGTTTGCGGTCCAGGGCCAGAAAGTCGCCCGACTCGCAGATCGGCCCTACCACGTTCACCACCCGCTCCGCCCGCCCCCCGTCCTGCACCGGCACGATATCGTGGTGCGCGTTGTAGTGGCTCGGCCGTACGAAATCCGTCATCCCGGCATCCACAATGACGAACTCCTTCCCGCCGGCGCGCTTGCGGTACAACACCCGCGTGAGCAGCAGTCCGGCGTTGGCGACCAAGTACCGTCCCGGCTCGCACAACAGCTTCAGCCCCGCGGCGCGGATCGCAGGGACCACGGCTTCAGCAAAGGCCTTGGGGGTCGGCGCGTGCTCATCGAAGTAACGGACGCCGAGCCCGCCACCGACATCCAGCGCCTCGAGCGTGCCGATCCCCGAAGCCCGGAGGGCCGCCACGAGCTCGAGCAGTTTCACGGTGCCGCGGTGGTACGGCGCGACATCGTTGAGCTGAGAGCCGAGATGCATGGCGAGTCCGCGCAGGCGAAGCTGCGGCTCGGCGGCGATGCGGCGCGCCACGTTCACGACGTCGTCGAACGGGACACCGAACTTCGCCGTTTTCTCACCGGTCTTTGTGTAGGGATGGGTCTGTGTCGCCACGTCAGGATTGACGCGGATCCCGATGCTGGTTCGCTTGCCCAGCCGGCGCGCCGCGGCGGTCACTACCTCGAGCTCGCTGGTGGATTCGATGTTGAGAAACCCGATCCCCGCGCCGATCGCTTCGTCGATTTCCGCGGCGGTTTTCCCCACCCCCGAAAACACGATCGTGTCGGGCGCAAACCCGGCGGCCAGCGCCCGGCGCAGCTCTCCGACCGACACGATGTCGGCCCCCGCTCCTGCCTGTCGCAGCACCCGCAGCACCGCCAGGTTGCCGTTCGCCTTGACCGAGTAACAGACTCGGTGCGGGATCCCGCGCAACGCATCGTCGAGCGCGTGGAATTGGGCGCGAATCAGGTTGGCCCCGTACACATACGCCGGTGTCCCCACTCGCTCGGCGATGCTCGCGAGCAGGGCCGGGTCGAACCCTAGTACGCCTGTGCCCACACCGCCTCGGCGATACTCGGGTTGCCGCACCACATGCAGGTCTTGGGCGCCTCGGGGGAGCAAAACTCGGCATCGGGCAACACGCGGACCGTCGCCCCGGTCATGTCCTTGATCGCCGCCTCACACTCTCCCCCACCACAGAAGCCACCGTAAGCAAATCCCCCTTGATCCTGCAAGAACTCGATGAATTTTTCCTTCGTGACACCACGAATGGATGCCGCCTCGCGCCGCTCCCGCGCCGCCGTGAACAAGGCCGCCTGGATCTCGTCGAGCGCCCGTGTCGCCGCCGCCGCCAGCCCCACGAGGGACTGGGGCGCTTTGCCGCCGGTTCGCCGCGCCGCCATCACCTGTCCGGCCGCCACGTCGCGGGGGCCAAGCTCGAAGCGAAGCGGCACGCCGCGCGCCTCCCACTCGAAATACTTCGCCCCGGGTTTCATAGTGTCGCGGGCGTCCAGGATCACACGCAATCCGGCTGCCTTCAGCTCCCGTTCCACCTGTTCTCCCACGGCCAACACCTGGGCACGCTCTTCGTCGGTCTTCCAGATCGGCACGATGGCCACCTGCACCGGCGCGAGACGGGGAGGACACACCAGTCCGTTGTCGTCGGAATGCGTCATGATCAGCCCGCCGATCAGCCGCGTCGTCACCCCCCACGAAGTGTTCCACACGTGCTCCAGGCCGCCGCTCGCGGTCTGATACTGCACGTTGAACGCCCGCGCGAAGTTCTGACCCAGGTTGTGCGACGTACCGGCTTGCAGGCCCTTGCGATCCTGCATCAGCGCTTCGATCGCGTAGGTCCGCAGCGCACCGGCGAATTTTTCGCTCTCGGTCTTGACGCCCGTGAGGACCGGCATCGCGAGCCACTCTTCGGCGAAGGTCCGGTACATGGTCAGAATCAGCCGGGCCTCGCGCTCGGCATCCGCCTCGTCAGCGTGGGCCGTATGGCCTTCCTGCCACAGGAATTCCGTGGTGCGAAGGAAGAGTCGCGTGCGCAGCTCCCACCGCACGACGTTGCACCACTGGTTGAGCAGTAGCGGCAGGTCGCGGTAGCTCTGGATCCACTTGGCGAACATCGCGTAGATGATCGTCTCGGACGTGGGCCGTATCACCAGCGGCTCCTCCAGCGCGGACGCGGGATCCACGGCGACGGCCCCCGCCCCAGCCTTCCCCGTCGCCTTGAGACGGGTGTGGGTGACCAGGGCGACTTCCTTCGCGAATCCCTCCACGTGCTCGGCTTCCTTGGCGAGGAAGCTCATCGGAATGAAAAGCGGGAAGTAGGCGTTTTGATGGCCGGCGTCCTTGATCATGTCGTCCAAGGCACGCTGCATCAGCTCCCAAATGCGATAGCCGTGGGGACGGATCACCATGCATCCACGGACCGGCGAGTAGTCGGCCAGCTCGGCCTGCATGATGACGTCGTTGTACCACTCGTTGAAGTCCTTGGCGCGTGGCGTGATCTTCTGTGCCTGTGCCATGCCGGAGATTCGCCTCGGGATTGTGGGGCGCGCTACAGCCGCTCGAGTCGCTCGATGGTCCGGTCGTTGCGGACGTTGCCCGTATTCATGGTCGACGCCGGCTCGAACAGCATCACTTCCACTTCCTCGTCCGCCACCGGCCGATGCTCGACCCCGCGTGGGACGATGAGAAACTCCCCGGCCGCGATGTCCTGGGTTCGATCGCGGAATTCCATCCGAAATCGCCCCCTCACAACGTAGAACAGCTCGTCCTCATGCTCGTGGTGGTGCCACACGAACGGGCCCAGGAACTTCACGACCTTCACCAGCTGGCCGTTGAGCTCGCCCACGATCTTGGGTGACCAGTGCTCGGACACCCGCGCGAGCTTCTCGGCGAGGTTGACCTTATCCATCGGTGCGCAGCACGGTGCTGATCTGGGCCAGTGGAACGCGTGTCTCGGTGCCGGCCACGAGATCCCGCACCACACACTCGCCGTTCTTGCGCTCGTCCGGCCCGATGATGATGGCTCGTGGGGCACCCCTGGCAACGGCCAGCTCGAACTGCTTCCGAATCGCCTGAAGGTGCAGGCCGTACTCGACGGCGATCCCGCGGTCCCGCAGCTCGTGCGCCAGCCGCAGGACGGGAGTGATGTCCTCGCCGCTCACCGCCACGAGGAACGCGTCGAGGCGCCGCGCCACGGTGGGCGCAACAGCACGCTCCTTCAACAGCTCCCCCAGCACCACATCCCCCATGCCGAAGCCGAGCGCGGGAAGATCCGCACCGCCCAGGGCTTTGAGCAGACCGTCGTAACGCCCGCCGCCGCAAATGGCGCGCAGGTGTTGGCCCGCGTCGAACAGCTCGAACACAATACCGGTGTAGTACGCGAGGCCACGAACGATCGTCAGGTCCACGCGCACGAATTCGCCCAATCCCATGGCGTTGAGCGCACGGTGACACTCGCGCAGTGGTTCCCCCGCCTCGGTGCCGCCCGGCACGTCGGCCAGGGCCGCATCGACCGCCTCGATTCCCTTCAGAGTGGCGATGGCGAACACCGCCGCGATCTCCGCCGGGGCAAGTCCCGCTTCCTGCAACTTCGCCGCGAGCACGTCCCTCGGATCCCGCTCGCTCTTGTCGATCACGGCGTACGCCACTGGGAGCTGCTCCTCGCGCACGCCCTTCCCGGTCAATAGCGCCCGTAGCACGCGGCGATCGGACACGCGTGCCTGTACGACCTGCGGCCCCAGGCCAAACGCCCGCAGAATGTCAATGGCAGCCGCGATCAGCTCTGTATCCGCCAGCGGCCCCGGCTCGCCGATCAGGTCCATGTTGAGCTGGAAATGCTCCCGCAGACGGCCGCGTTGCTGCCGCTCGTAGCGGAACAGCTGGGGAATCGAGAACCAGCGAATCGGCTTTTTCAGGGCCTGCCCGCGCGCCCCCACCATCCGGGCGAGCGTGGGGGTCATCTCGGGTCTGAGGGCGACGTCCCGTTCTCCCCGGTCGCGAAAGGTGTACAGCTGCCCCTCGATTTCCGCGCCGCTCTTTTGCGTATACAACTCCAGCGGTTCGAGCGGCGGGCCGTCGTACTCCTCGAACCCGTAGCGGGTGGCGATGCTCCGCCACGTGGCGAAAATGTGGTTGCGAAGAGCCAGGTCGTCGGGGTAAACATCGCGAAAGCCGGGAAGCGCTTTCCCTTGCATGGCAACAATTTAGCCAAGCGGCGCGAGCCCGGGCAAGCGCGCCATCGCGTCCCCGACGGTGTGGAACGAGCCGGTCACGAGCACCGTCTGGGCGCCGTCCCGGATCTGCGCGAGCGCGCGGTCGAAGTCCGGCTCGAAGTGGACCGGGTCATCACCCAGCAGGCCGCCCACGAAATCTCCTTCGGCCCACCGCTGGGGCCCGGGCACCGACGGAGCCACAGTGAGCAACAGCCGATCGACAGCGGGCCGCAGTGTGGCCAGCATCGCCGGCCAGTCCTTGTCGTTGCGGATGCCGACCAGGGCATGCAGCGGGCGTGGTGGATGGTAGTCGCGCAACGCCACCGCCAGGACCTGCATCCCGTCCGGGTTGTGCGCCACGTCGAAGATCCATCGGCCACGAACGTCGAAACGACCCGGAATGAACGCGTCGGCAAAGCTCGGCGGAATCCACGGGCCGAATGGCCCAAACGGGCGCGGCAAGGCATTCAGAGCCCCGAGCGCGACCCACGCGTTGTCCCACTGGTGCGGGCCGCGCAGCCCGAGCTTGATCGCTTCAGGTGGGGTCTGGTCACCGCCGACCCGCACGATCGGCTGCGCACCGAGTCGCTGCGCTTCCTCTACCAGGACCTGTCGGATTTCCGGATCCTGCTCGCCGGTCACGAACGGGACGCCCGGCTTGGCGATGCCGGCTTTCTCGCGCGCGATCGACTCCAGGTCGCCTCCGAGGTAATCGGCGTGCTCCATGGCGATTTTCGTCACCACGCTCGTCAGGGGCGTGATGACGTTCGTGCTATCGAGTCGTCCGCCCAGACCTACCTCGATCACCGCGATATCGACGTCGCGGGAGGCGAGGTCGGCAAACGCGATCGCGGTCATCGCCTCGAAGAAGCTCGCCTCGGTGCGCTCGATGTGCGGCTCGAGCAGCTCGGTCCACTCGGCGAATGCTTCCTCGTGAATCGGCTCATCGTTCACCAGCACGCGCTCGCGCACCGATACGAGATGCGGTGAGGTGTACAGCCCCACCCGAAAACCCCGCGCCCGCAGCGCCGCCGTCAGAAAGGCGCACGTCGAGCCCTTGCCGTTCGTGCCACCGACGTGGATCGAGGGAAACTGCCGCTCCGGATGGCCGATCGCCTCGAGCAGCTCCCGGGTCGGATCGAGGCTCCACTTGATGCGGCCGGCTTGTCGGGGAAACAGAAAACGGCAGGAGTCCGCGAAGGACAACCGGGTCAGTCGCCCGCCTCCGCCGGCGCCCGACCGGCCATGTGCCGCAGCAGCTGCGCGGTGGTCTCGCGCAGCTCGCTGCGCGGCACGACGGCGTCGATCATCCCGTGGTCGAGCAGGAACTCCGCGGTCTGAAAGCCCTCCGGGAGATCCTGCCCGATCGTTTGCTTGATCACCCGCGGACCCGCGAAGCCGACCACCGCTCCCGGCTCGACGAGAATGACGTCTCCCTGCATCGCATACGACGCCGACACGCCGCCGGTCGTCGGATTGGTCAGAATCGAGACGAAGGGAATGCCGCGTTCAGCCAGCTCCGCCATGACGACCGATGTCTTGGCCATTTGCATCAGCGAGAGCACGCCCTCCTGCATCCGCGCTCCGCCTGACGCCGACACGATGATGAGTGGGGTATCGCGATCGATGGACCGTCGCACCAACCGGGCGATCTTTTCCCCCACCACGGAGCCCATCGAGCCGCCCATGAAGGCGAAATCCATCACTCCCAGGTTGATCGGCATGCCGTCGAGGCGCGCGTAGCCGGTGCGAATCGCTTCGAGCGGACCTGCCTTCTTCACCGCCGCCTGCATGCGCTCGCGATAGTTCTCGAAACGCAACGGGTCGCTGGACTTGAGCGCCGCGTCCAGCTCGTGCCAGGAGCCTTCGTCGACCAGGATGTCGATGTATTCCTGCGCGCTGATCCGGCGGTGCGCCCCACAGTTCGGACACACGTTCAAGGCGCGGACGAAACGCTCCTTGATATCGATGTGCCCGCAGATGTCGCATTTCTCCCAGGCGTCCGCCGGAATCTCCAGCTTCACGCGCTCGGAAGTGCGGGGCTTACGCTCTTTTTTGAACCATGCCATGCAGAGGATCGAGGTGCGGAAGGCCACAATTTGGACCTGGCCTTGGCTGCGCGCTAGGCCTTCCGTCGTAACTCATTGCGACGGGTCGCCATAGCCAGACTGCCGGGATTCCCAGGCGACCCGAAGGGCGATGCCGATGGCAAGGGAACATGTGAGGAAAAACGATCCACCATACGAGAAGAACGGCAGCGGGATCCCGGTCACCGGCATCAGGTTCACGGCCATACCGACGTTTTCCACGATGTGCGCAAAAAACATCCCCGCCATGCCGAAAATGCAAAAGCTCGCGTAGGGATCGGTGGCCCGCCGCGCGATTCGCAACAGGACGAGCAACAAACCGGTGAACAGCGCGAGCGCCACGACCACCCCGGCGAAGCCCAGCTCTTCCCCGATCACCGGAAAAATGAAATCCGTGTGCTGCGCCGGCAGGAAGGCGAGCCGTTTTTGCGTGCCGAGCGTGAATCCCTTCCCGAACCAGCCGCCCGAGCCGATCGCGACCTTCGATTGAATGATGTGCCATCCGGTCGCGCGCGGGTCGGCCTCCGGGTTGAGAAACGCCAACAATCGGCTCTGCTGGTAGGGCGCCAGGTGCCGCCAGAACGGCAGCGCGATGACCCCCATCAGCACGTTGGCGAGCATGACGGTCAGCCCCTCCCAAACATAGGGACGGAGCCATAGGACGAAGACGAACAGCAGGACGATCCACGCGCCCCACACGACCGTGGAGAACGCGAGTACGAGACCGATCGCCGGAGAGGCGAGTAGCAACAGCAGGGCGGGCCGCGTGCCCGCCCAGTAGAGCATCGAAAACAGAATCGCCACGAATACAATGGCGCTGCCAAGATCGGGCTGCAGCACGACGAGCCCGAATGGGACGAGCGTGATGAGCCCCGGATACATGAGATCGCGCAAGGTGGCCGGCGGCTCGCGCCGATCGGCCAACCAGCGTGCAAGCATCAGGACCACGGCTAGTTTGGCGAGCTCGGCCGGCTGGCCCAGCCGCTGACCGGCGATGGCGATCCACGACTTGCTGCTCGCCGCAGTGCCGGCACCCGTGCCGAACAGCAGCGTGAGCAGCAGGACGAATACCGCGACGCCGTACACATAGGGCGTGGCCCACTCCAGCAGCCGTGGCGAGACACGGAACATGAGGACGGCGCACGCGATACCGAGCGCCAACCACGCCAGCTGTCGCTGCCAGATCGTGGCGACGACCGTTGGCACGTCGGTTTGCCCGGCCGAGTACAGCATCAACAGGCCATACACGACGAGCACCGTCACCAGGGCGATGAGCGGCCGATCGAGGCTACGGAATCGCTGGAGCACGCGTACTGTCGGCCAAAGAGTCGTTGGGCGGCGCGCCCAGGAGCTGGGTTTCACGCGGCGCGCTGTCGCTAGGGAGGAGGTACTGAAACGTCGCCGTCGTATCCGCACCGAGATAGTGGGCGATCACTCGTGTCACGATCGGGGCGACCGCGTCACCATGGCGCGCGAACTCGATAACCGCGCCCACAACGATCTCGGGTCGATCGGCCGGCGCAAACCCGATGAACCAGCCGTGGTCGGGGCCGTGCGGATTCTGCGATGTCGCGGTCTTGCCCGCGATCTGGAGTCGACGCAGGCGCGCCCGCCGGGCCGTGCCCCGTTCCACGACGTTGATCATCGCCTGGCGCAGCCCAGCGAGCTGCTCGGGTGTAAGCTCGAGATCGTCGCTCGGTCCAGGCCCCGGGTGAACCAGATAGGGGACGCGGGATTTCCCGTCGCTCGCCAGCATCTGGTACAACCGCACCATGTTGAGCAGGGTCTGGGTGTTCTCCCCCTGCCCGATCGCCAGGTTCAACGTCACGCCCGTGCTCCAGCGCCGGGGACCATACACCCGGTCGAAGTACTCCGTCCCGCTTGGGAATATCGACGTCAACTCCCCGGGCAGATCGACCCCGGTACGGGACCGGAAGCCCAACGCATTGCCATCCTCGAGCAACGACGTGAGGCCGAGCTTCAATCCGAGCTGGTAAAAGTACACGTCACAACTGTGCGCGATCGCCTGCTCCAGCGTGAGGGTGCCGTGTCCGTCCGCGTACCAGCAGCGAAAGTAGCGATCCCCATACTGCAGACCGCCCCGACACGGAATCGGCATCCGGGTTCGCATCGTCGCAATACCGCGCCGCAATGCCATCGCCGCGAGCGCCAGCTTCCACGTGGAGCCCGGGGGATAGCGCGCCTGGATCGCCCGGTCGACCAGCGGGTGCGCATCGCTCTCGTTGAGGGCGCGCCAGTATTCAGCCGACACGCCCCCGACGAACGCGTTCGGGTCGTACCCCGGGGCGCTGTAGAGCGCGAGGATCTCTCCGGTGCTCGGCCGCAGTGCCACGATCGCCCCACGCATCCCCGGCGGGAACACCCGGGCGACATAGCGCTGCAGGTCGAGGTCGATCGTGGTCCGGAGCGTGGCTCCGGCCACGGGGTTGAGGATCGGGGCCGTGCTCGCCTCGCGCACGACGTACCCGCGGGCACTCACCTCGATGGACCGCGCGCCGTCATCGCCTCGCAGCGTGTCGTCGTAGGAGCGCTCCAGGCCGTCCTTGCCGATCAGCGAACCGAGACGCAGGGGTTCGTCGCGTCGGCCCGCCCGATCCTGCTCGGTCACCTCGCCCACGATCCCCACGAGATGCGCGACGACGGCGCTGTCCGGATAGTGACGCTTCGGCTCGCTCTGGATCACGATCCCCGGCAAAATGAGCCGTCGCTCCTCGAGCTCGGACACCACATCGAATGGAGCGTCGGCCACGACCAGGGCAGCCTGGTAGGGCGCGCGGCGGTACCGCTGTAACACCCGTTCGATCGCCGCCGAGTCGAGGTGGACGAAGCGGGCGATCTGCCGCAACCGCTCGCGCAGCTCCGGCTCCGGACCAGGTAGCAGGGCAATGCTGTAGCCCGGCACGTTCTCGGCGATCACCGCGCCATGGCGATCGACGATCACCCCCCGCGGCGCGGGGAGCGTGATTGGGCGCAGCCGATTGGACTCTGATTGCAGCTCGTATTTGCCGTATCCCAGGATTTGGGTACGGAAGTAGGCGATCGTGATGACGCCGATCGAGATCCACACGAAGACGCGCGCGGTGCGCAGCTTGGTGTCGAGCTGGTGCGGAGGAAGTCGGCTCATGATTCCCCCAGCCGGATAGCGAGCCAGTGCCGGAACAGCACCAGCACGACCACGCCGGTGATCGCGGTGGTGAGTCCCTGTAAGGGAGACCAGATCAGGAGTTCCCACAGCATCTGTGCGCCGGCGAGTTTCCCGGAGGCCAGCGCGACTACCATGTTGCGAACCACCGTCCCGGCGAAGAACAGGCCGCCGTTGACGAGCAGGTTTTCGGCGAAGAACACCGCTTTCGACCACGCGGAGAGGTACCCCACCAGCGTATGCGCCAGCGCGCCTGCCCCGAAGCTCGCCGGCGTCAGCGCATCGCGTAGCAACCCCACCACGAACCCCGCCACCGCGCTCGCGCCCGGCCGCCCTCGAATCGTGTAGATCAGCAGCGCGAGGAGAAGGAAATCGGGCGCCACACGGTCGTTGCCAAGTCGGCTGCGCACCGTGAACTGCAGCGCCACGAGCAGCGCCAGCACCAGCCAGAACCGCAGCCGGTCCCCGCGTCTCACGGCGTCGCCGGCTGCGAATCGGGCACGAACGCACCCCGCAGGTCATCACCGCGCGGCCCCAGCACCATGACATGAGACACCGATCCAGGCGGCGCCGCCGGGCGGACGAGGTAGGTTCGCTCCCACTCCGTTTCACTGGCGATGCCGATCACGATGCCGACCGGGAGCCCGCGCGGCAACACGCCGCCAAGGCCGGACGTGAGAATCACCGTGCCGGTGGGAACCGCCTGGCGATACGGGACGCCGCGCATCTCGAGCAGCCAGACTCCCGGACCACTCGTGCCGTGCGGCGCGAGGATGCCGTACACGCTGCCGTCCGCCGCCATGCCACTCGCCCGGAAATCCGGGTGGGCCCACGTCGCGACGACACTGGTCCCGCCGTCGACCGCGCTCACGATGCCGAGCAGCCCTTCGGGTGAGACGACGGCCGCGAGCTGTCGCACGCCCTGACGACGCCCGGCCGAAATCACGACGGTCAGAGGGTCGGTGGGTGTAGCCTGGTGTAACACCTCCGCGGGGACGAAGCCCGAGCTGAGCCGGCTCCCGAGCCCCAGCAGGGCGCGGAGCCGCACGTTCTCGGCACGCAGCTCGCCCTGGAATGCGGTCGCCAGCGCCGCCGAGTCCCGTTCCGCGACGAGTTGGGCGAACCTGGTGCGCGACGTGCGCAACAGCTCGGATTGGCTCTGGAGCTGGAGGAATGGGAGCAGCACCGTGCGGCGCAGGCCGCTCGCAAGCGGGTCCCGCGTCCCGGAAGGCAGGCTCATCGCCACGAGTGAGAGGGCGACGCAGCCCAGAAAAACTAGGGTGTCGCCGCGGGTGGCGTAGCGTTCCGCGCCGAGCGCCATGCGACTAGGTGGTCAGAACGTTGCGGTATTTCTCGGGATCGTCGAGGATGCGACCGGTGCCGCGTACCACGCAGGTCATCGGATCCTCGTCGAGGTGAATCGGCAGGCCTGTTTCCTGTTGCAGCAGGACATCGAGACCGCGGATCAACGCCCCGCCTCCCGTCATCACGATGCCGCGGTCCACAATGTCGCTCGCCAGCTCGGGCGGCGTGATCTCGAGCGCCCGTCGCACCGCGTCCACGATCTGCTGGATCGGCTCTTGTATCGCCTCCCGGATCTCGCTCGAATGCACCCGCACGATCTTCGGGATGCCGGAGACGAGGTCGCGCCCCTTCACCTCCATCTCCCGCTCCTCCCCCACCGGCGCCGCTGAGCCGATCTGGATCTTGATCAGCTCCGCGGTCGGCTCGCCGATGAGCAGATTGTAATTCTTACGCATGAATTGGACGATCGCCTGATCCAGCTCGTCCCCGCCGGTGCGAATCGAGGTGTCGGACACGATTCCCGACAGCGCGATCACCGCGATCTCAGTGGTCCCCCCGCCGATGTCGATCACCATGTTCCCGGTCGGCGTCTCGACCGGCAGCCCCACACCGATCGCGGCCGCCATCGGCTCCGCCACCATATAGACCTCCTTCGCCCCCGCCGACTGGGCCGAGTCGCGCACGGCGCGCCGCTCCACTTCCGTGATGCCGCTCGGCACGCACACGATCACCTTCGGCTTTACACGGAACACGTGGCGGTCGATGATCGTCTTCAGAAAGTAGCGGAGCATCTTCTCGGTCACGTCGAAGTCGGCGATTACGCCGTCCTTGAGCGGCCGCACCGCGAGGATGCCGTCGGGAGTGCGGCCCAGCATGCGCTTCGCCTCGAGCCCGATTCCCTTGATCTTGCCGGTGGCTTTTTCGATCGCGACGACGGAGGGCTCATTCAAGACGATCCCCTCGCCTTTCACGTACACGAGGGTGTTCGCCGTACCGAGGTCGACGGCGATCTCACTGGCGGGGTTGAAGGCCCCGAGATTCCACTTCGGCCAGCGCCAAGGCACTATCGGCGTCGATTTCCTACTCGAGGAATTGGGGCGGGTGTCGTACCTGCGCCTCAACGTAACAGAAAGCGTAACTCCAAGCAAGGCTGATGCTTGACGCCCCTGTGCCGATCGGCTAGCCTACGCCCATGCTGGCTCCCCCGCGCGTCGCCGAAGTGGCTGTCGTCGAGCTCGATGTATGCGATCGCTGCGGCCTGTGCCTGCCGTTGTGCCCACCGCAAGCGATCCATCTCGAGTTGGCCGACCTCGTCGTCGACCCGACCACCTGCACCGGCTGCAAGAAATGTATCGCCCCCTGCCCGGTGGGAGCCCTGTCGATGGTCCCCAACTGATGCCGAACGTCGACGTGCTGGTGGTCGGCGCGGGCCCCGCCGGCTCCGTGGCCGCGTGCGAGGCGTGTCGGAGCGACCCCGCGCTCGACGTCGTGCTGCTGGAGCGCGACCGGGCCGTCGGTGCGCCCGTCCGCTGCGCCGAAGGCGTGGGAGACGCCGGGTTGCGGGAGTTCGCCGATCCCACGGACGCGCCGTGGGTGGCCCGAAAGATCACCCGCGTCATCTTCCTCGCACCGGATGACACCGAGGTAAAGGTCGCGGAACGAGACGTCGGCTGGATCCTGGATCGCACCCGCTTTGACGCTCATTTGGCCGCTCAGGCGAGCGCGGCCGGAGCCGAGCTGCTGGTGGGGACCGAGGCCTCCGGAATGGTCCGCGACCCGGATGGTCGTTGGGTGGTGTCGGTGCGTGGTTCCGGCTGCTCCACGACCTACCGCGCGCGCGTGGTCATCGGCGCCGACGGCGTCGAGACGATGGTGGGGCGTTGGGCGGGACTCGACACGCGTGTCCCGGCACGCGACATGGAATCGTGCGCGCAATACGTGGTCCAAGGCATCGAGTTCGATCCCGATGCCATTTACCTTCAGTTTGGGGAAAACATCGCCCCCGGCGGATACGCCTGGATCTTCCCCAAGTCTGAAGGCGTAGCGAATGTCGGGCTCGGCGTCGTGGCCCTGAAGGCCGACGGCCGAAACGCGAGGCAGTACCTGGATTCGTGGATAGCCCGTCGCTATCCCCGGGGGGCGCGCACCGGGTACACGATCGGTGGGGTGATCGTGCACACCACGATCAAGCAGACCTACGCGGACGGCGTCCTGGTGGCGGGAGACGCGGCGCACATGATCAACCCGCTGTCGGGCGGCGGCATCGTGAACGCGATGAAGGCCGGACGCCTCGCGGGCCGTACCGCGGCCGCGGCCATTTGCGAGGGCGATACCAGCGCGCGCCGACTCGCCCAGTATCACGAGGCCTGGATGAAGCTGCTGGGCGACGACCACCTCAAGTACTACCGAATCAAGCAGGCGCTCGAGCATCTGGACGACGCGTTTTTCAACGGACTGGCCCGCACCGTCAACGCCATCCCCGAGGGGAAGCGAACCCTGGGACGGATCTTCGCGCAGGCGCTCGTGCGGCACCCGCAGATGATTCCAGTCGCCGCAAGATTCTTTGTGTGACACCTGACCACTGAGGACCGGTTCATGCTCAGTATCGATCTCACGGGCAAACGCGCGCTGGTCGCCGGCGTCGCCGACGACGCCGGCTTCGGATTTGCGATCGCCAAGGCCATGGCGGAGGCCGGCGCCACGGTGTGCGTCGGGACCTGGCCGCCGGCCCTGAATATTTTCCTGAACCTGCTCGAGCGCGGCAAGATCGATGCGGCGCGACGCATGCCGGACGGGTCGCTGCTCACCTTCGAACGGGTATACCCGCTCGACGCGGCGTACGATGTGTTGGCAGACGTGCCGGAGGAGATCCGTGCCAACAAGCGCTACAAAGAGGTCGGAGACTTCACCGTCGAGGGTCTGCGCCAGCGACTGATCGCCGATTTCGGCGAGCAATGTCTCGACATCGTTGTCCACTCCCTCGCCAATGGCCCCGAGGTCAAGCGACCCCTGCTCGAGACGAGTCGTGGTGGCTATTTGATGGCCGTGAGCGTCAGTGCCTATTCCCTGGTCTCGATCGTGAGCCGACTCGCCCCGCTCATGCATCCCGGTGGGTCCGTCCTCTCGCTCACCTACATGGCAGGCGAGCGCGTCGTCCCGGGCTACGGCGGGGGCATGTCCTCCGCCAAGGCGGCGCTGGAGAGCGATACCCGAACACTCGCCTACGAGGCGGGGCGTAAGTACGCGATCCGCGTGAACACGATCTCGGCGGGTCCGCTAGCGTCCCGCGCGGCGAGCGCCATCGGAAAAATCGAGCGCATGGTGGACTACTATGCCGCCAACTCCCCCATCCCCGAGCCACTGGCCGCTCGCGAAGTCGGCACCGTCGGCGCCTTCCTGGGCAGCCAGCTGGCGAGCGGAATCACCGGCACGACGATTTACGTAGACAAGGGCTACCACTCGATGGGGATGGCGGTGAGCGGCGTCGAAGGTCTCTGATGACCAAGGCACGGCAATTCTGGCCTCTGCTGCTCGTCCTGGTGCTGACCGACTGCGCCACGAAGCGGCTGGCCCGCGAGCGGCTCGCCCCGGCGCACGTCCCGCATCGCGTAGTCGGCAACGTCGTGCGCCTGACACTCACCTACAATCGCGGCGCGGCGTTCGGCATCGACGCCGGCCCCAGCGGGCGGTGGGTACTCGCCGGACTGACCGTGGGCATTCTCGCCTGGCTCGCTGCGATGTATCGGTACGCCGAGCCCCGCGACCGGCGACTGGTGACGGCCCTGGCCTTGCTCGTCGGGGGTGCGGTGGGAAACCTCTTCGACCGCGTCTATTCGCCGCGCGGCGTCGTGGATTTCATCGACCTTGGCATCGGGGATGCCCGCTTCTGGACGTTCAACGTAGCGGACGTGGGGATCTCAGCCGGCGCGGTGCTCCTGGCCATCACCTTGTGGCGCCGCCGTCACGTGCCAGCCGCCCCGATAACGCCCCAATAGCGCGAG
Organism: uncultured Gemmatimonadaceae bacterium; assembly: GCA_964596925.1. GTDB lineage: Bacteria > Gemmatimonadota > Gemmatimonadetes > Gemmatimonadales > GWC2-71-9 > DASTHG01. Next base: position 187,192 of record CAZQWQ010000028.1, read on the forward strand.
CCCCGCGCTGGTGCCGACCGAGCAGCGATTCGCGAGGTGGGCGATGAGGCGCCCAGCCATTCCCACCGCACCGCCGCGCAGTCCAAACGGCCGCTTCGACGCATCCCAGACATAGACCGGCACCCGCGGGAGTCGCAGCGAATCGGTCCCACGATCCCAGGCGCCCGCGAAGGCCAATTCGTACCCGGCCCGGCGCGCGAGCCCGGCGACCCGGTCGCTGCACGCGCCGAACGGGTACGCCATGGCCTGGCCCGCGGCCGGGCCGAGCCGTCGCATGAGCACCTCACGCGAGCGGCCCAACTCGTCGGCCACCACGTCCGACCCGAGCCAGGTCAGACGACGGTGCGTCGCTGAATGGGAGCCAAAGTCGAATCCCCGGGCCCGCAACCGCTCGATCGCCGGCCAGTCGAGGTGCGCCAGGGGCCGCCACGTGTAGCGGGCATCCCAGGTGTTCTCTTTGCCGATAAAATCGGTGACCAGAAACGTGGTCGCCGTGAACCCGAGATCCGAGAGCACGGGGTATGCGTACTCGGCGAGACTCGCGTAACCGTCGTCGAACGTCAGGAGGAAATCTTTCCCGTCGGACGAGAGCCGGGAAACGGGGAACAGGTAGGGAGACGCGGCGCGGGCGAAATCCTCAAGCCTCAAGGTGCGCCAACCCGCGCGCGCCAGCGCCTTCATTTGACGCACGAACACCGCGTGGCGCACCCGAGTGACGCCCAACTCGAGCGGGCCACCGATCCGATGGTAGCACAGCACCGGCGGCCGGATCACGCCCCCGTGCTCCCGAATCCCCCGCTGCCCCGATCACTGGGCGGTAACGTGTCCACCGGCACGAGATCCACCTCCTCCACCTTTTGGAACACCAGCTGGGCAATGCGGGTCCCGCGTGTGACCGTCACCGCTTCGGTGCCGAGGTTGATCATTGCGACCATGAGCTCGCCGCGGTAGTCCGAGTCGATGGTCGCGGGTGTATTGGGCAGGGTGAGACCGTATTTCAACGCGAGCCCCGAGCGCGGGCGCACCTGCGCTTCGTACCCCGGCGGGATCGCGAGCGCCAGCCCCGTGCAGACGAGCCGGCGGGCCATCGGCTCGATGGTGAACTCCGGGTCGGCGCTGCAGAGGTCGTAACCGGCCGCCCCCGTCGTCGCGCGGGTCGGAAGCGGGAGCCCATCGTGGTGCGGCAGCCGGAGCACCTGCACCGCCGGCATGCGCGCGGTCACACGAGCGACGCGGCGTCCGTGAGAGGCAGGCCGAAGGCCTCGGCCACGCCCGGATACACGACCTTTCCTTCGACCACGTTCAGGCCGAGGGCGAGGGCCTGATCGTCCTTGCACGCCTGCTTCCAACCGCGCTTGGCGAGTCGCTTCGCGTACGGGAACGTGGCGTTCGTGAGGGCGAGCGTAGACGTGCGCGGCACACCGCCAGGCATGTTGGCCACGGCATAGTGGATGATGCCGTCCACCACGTAGGTCGGGTTGTCATGGGTGGTCGGCTTGATCGTCTCGATGCAGCCACCTTGATCCACGGCCACGTCGACGATCACCGAGCCCGGCTTCATCAGCTTCAAGTCGGGGCGTTTCACCAGATGCGGCGCCTTGGCGCCGGGCAGCAGCACCGCGCCGACGACCAGGTCGGCCCGCTTGATCTGCTCGAGGATGTTGTGGCGGTTGGAGTACAGCAGATCCACGTTTGGCGGCAGGACGTCGGACAGGTACCGGAGCCGGTCGAGCGAAACGTCCAGCAGCGTCACGTGGGCGCCAAGACCCGCCGCCATCTTCGCCGCATTCGTGCCGACGACTCCGCCACCGATCACCACGACTTCCGCGGGGAGCACGCCCGGCACGCCGCCCAACAGGATCCCGCTCCCGCCGAAGACCTTCTCGAGGTATTTGGCCCCTTCCTGCACGGCCATGCGGCCGGCGACTTCGCTCATGGGCGTGAGCAGCGGCAGCTCACCAGTCGAGAGCTGCACTGTTTCATACGCGATGGCGACGCATCCCGACGCGATGATCGCCTTGGTGAGTGGCTCCGAGGCGGCAAAGTGGAAATACGTGAACACCACCTGCCCTTTGCGAATCCGCTTCCACTCGGACTCGATCGGCTCCTTCACCTTCAGGATCATCTCCGCCTTGGCCCACACTTCCTCCACTGAGCCGCCGATAGTCGCCCCGACCGCCCGGTACGCCTCGTCCGCGAATCCCGAGCCCAGTCCGGCACCCTGCTCCACCAGCACGGTGTGACCGTCGCTGACGAGCGATTCGGCCCCGGCGGGAACGAGCGCCACCCGGTTCTCGGCCGTCTTGATCTCTTTCGGAACGCCAACGATCATCGCCGTACCCCGGTGGCCAGTGGCTCAGTTGGGCCCGAGCCAGACGAGCGTCTGGCGTTCGGGTGCGAAGAATTCCGCCGCGACGTCGGCCGCTTGGGCTGCGGTCAACGCGGCGATTTCGGCCAGCATCTCGTTCAGACCGCGGTACGGTTCGCCGTGCACCGCGGAACCCGCCAAACGATACATCCGGGCCGTTGGGCTCTCCAGCATCAGGGTCAATTGCCCCTGCGTTTGCTGCTTGGCCTGCTCGAGCGCATCGGGGGTGAGTCCCTCGCGGGCCAGCACGCCGTATTCCCCCCGGATTGCTTCGGCGGCCTGCGCCGCCGTCTTGGGCTGCGTGCCGACGTACACGCCGAGCACCCCCACTTTGCCGTAGAAACTGGTGTACGCGTAGACCGCGTAGGCGAGCGCCAACTCCTCGCGAATGCGCTGGAACAACCGGCTCGACATCCCGCCGCCGAACACGTTGGAGAGCACCATGAGGGCGTACTTGCGGGGGTCGGCGAACGGCACGGTGTCGGTGGCGAAGACGATATGCGTCTGCGCCGTTTCCTTGGGGTGGCGTATCTCGCGTCCTCGCACCGCCGCCCCGCCGGGCGGCGTGGCCGGCACCCGGCCGCGGCCATGGGGCGCGTCGAACCACCCTTGGGCCGCCACCAGCTCGAGCAGGACCGAATGCTCCACGCTCCCGGCCGCGGCGATCACGCAGTTGCCGGGAACGTATGCCTCACCGTGGAGAAGACGCAGGTCCTCGGCCGAGAGGGTGGTGACGGTCTCGCGGGTGCCGAGGATCGAGTAGCCGTATGGATGCTCGGGCCAGAGCGCTTCGGCGGTCAGATCGAACACGAGGTCGTCCGGCGTGTCCTGGACGGTGTTGATCTCCTCGAGAATCACGTTGCGCTCGAGGTCGAGATCTCCCTCCCGCAGGGTCGGCCGCCGGACCAGATCGGTGAGCACGTCCAGCGCGCGCGGCAGATCGGCATCGAGCACCCGCGCCTGGTACGCGGTGGCGTCGCGGGACGTGTACGCGTCCAACGAGCCACCACGCGATTCCAACTCGAGCGCGATCTCGCGAGCGCTGCGCCGCTCCGTCCCCTTGAACACCATGTGCTCGAGCAGGTGGCTCACGCCCATCTTGTGACGTGGCTCGTGCACGCTCGCCGACCGGACCCAGATCCCGGCCGCCACCGACCGAACGCTCGCAACACGCTCCGACAGGACGGTGACGCCGTTCGGCGCGGTGGTCTGGAAGACGTCGCCGTCGAGCCGGACGGTCTCCATCAGTTGGACCGCGCGGGCTCCGGCTTGTCGAGCAGTGCCTTGCGGGACAGTCGCATGCGGCCGCGCTCGTCCACCTCGAGCAGCTTCACGCGGACCTGGTCCCCCTTCTTGACGACGTCCTCGGTGCGCTCGGTGCGGCCATGCTGCAACTCGGAGATGTGCAGCAATCCTTCCACCCCCGGGAGAATCTCCACGAATGCGCCGAACGCGGTGGTGCTCTTCACCGTCCCTTCGTAGATCTTGCCCACCTCGGGCGTCTGGATCATGCCCGCGATGATGTCGCGCGCCCGCTCACCGCCATCACCCACCGAAGAGATCGTCACAATCCCCGAGTCGTCCACGTTGATTTCGGCGCCGGTCTGCTCCTGGATCGCGCGGATCGTCTTGCCCTTGGGGCCGATCAGATCGCCGATCTTGTCCGGCGGGATCTGGATCGTCAAGATACGCGGCGCGTACTTAGAGAGTTCCTGGCGCGGCTGCGCGATAACGAGCTCCATGATGTCCAGGATGTGCAGGCGAGCACGCCGGGCCTTTTCCAGTGCTTCACCAATGACCTTGAAGTCGAGCCCCTCGACCTTGATGTCCATTTGGATCGAGGTGACCCCCTCGCGCGTCCCGGCCACCTTGAAATCCATGTCGCCAAGGTGATCCTCGCTGCCCAGAATATCGGTGAGGATCGCCACCCGGCTGCCTTCCTTAATCAGACCCATAGCAACGCCAGCGCACGCCGCCTTCACCGGCACGCCCGCATCGTACAACGCGAGCGAGCCGCCGCACACCGTTGCCATCGAGGACGAGCCGTTGGATTCGAGGACATCGGAAACGATGCGGATGGTGTAGGGAAATGTCTCGTACGGGGGCAGGATCGCCTGGATGGCGCGCTCGGCGAGGGCGCCGTGCCCCACCTCACGTCGCGACGTCCCGCGGATCATTTTCACCTCGCCGGTCGAAAACGGCGGGAAGTTGTAGTGCAGCATGAACGACTTGGTGGTCTCCTGCTGTACGTCGATCGAGTCGATACGCTGCTCGTCCCGCACGGTCCCGAGGGTCGCCGAGACCAGCGCCTGCGTCTGACCGCGGGTGAAGAGCGACGATCCGTGGGTCCGGGGCAGCACCCCCACCTCGCAGGCAATCGGCCGGACCGTGTCGAGGTCGCGGCCGTCCACGCGCTCGCCGCGCGACAAGACCTGCTCCCGCATCGTGCGGTATTCTATTTCCTCGAGCACCGTTCCCACGTCCTTCACGTTTTCCGGGAACTCAGCCTCGAGCTGCCCCTGAATCGTCGCCTTGAGGGCGGCTATGGCCTGTGCCCGCTCGGATTTCTCGGGAAGATTCAGGGCCTCGCTCAAGCGCGTATCGGCGAGCGCCTGGACGCGGGCCACGAGGTCCGCCGGCGGCTCGACCTTGGTCCATTCCATCTTCGGCTGCCGCTTTTCGGCGATCAGCTCCACCTCGGCGTCGATCAGCTCGCGGATCCCCTTGTGTGCCACCTCGAGCGCCTTGACGATCTCCGACTCCGTCAGCTCCAGCGTGCCGCCCTCGACCATCACGATCGAATCGCGTGAGCCCGTAACGATGATGTCGACGTCGGAGAACTCGAGCTGTTGGAAGGTCGGGTTGAGGATCAAGCCCCCTTCAACCCGTCCCACGCGGACGGCCGCGATCGGCCCGTTCCAGGGCACCTTCGACATGGCCAGCGCCGCGGAGGCCGCCGTCACCGCCAACACGTCGGCGTCGTTTTCCTGGTCGGCCGAGAGGACGTAGATGAAGACCTGGATTTCGTTCTTGAACCCCTCGGGAAACAGTGGCCGGATCGAGCGATCGCACACGCGCGCCGAGAGAATCTCCTTGTCGGAGGGCCTGCCCTCTCGCTTGAGAAAACCACCCGGGATCTTGCCGGCGGCGGCCGTCCGTTCGCGGTACTCGACGGTGAGCGGGAAGAATGGAAGGGGGGAGACTTTGTCGGAGACGGTTACCGCGGCGAGCACTACCGTTTCGCCGTACTGCACCAGGCACGACCCTGCTGCCTGTTTGGCGAGCCGTCCGGTCTCGAGTCGCAGTGGACGATTCGCAAAATCGCGTTCGACGTGCTTCACGTGCACACCTGTCTAGAGCACCCGATAATACGCCGAGCGCCCCGGTGCTCTTCCGGGGCGCGCGGCGCGACGCCTGTGACGACTAGTGGCGGAGACCCAGCTCGTCGATGAGCTGCCGATACTTCACGAGATCGGTTCGCCTCAAGTACTCCAGCAGGCGGCGGCGCGTGCTCACCATCTTGAGCAGCCCGCGTTGCCCGTGGTAGTCCTTGGCGTGGACCCGGAAGTGCCCGGTGAGATGGTTGATCCGCTCGGTGAGCAGCGCCACTTGAACCCGGGTCGACCCCGTGTCCTTTTCATGCTGCCCGTACTTCGTGACCGGCGTAGTCTTTGCGTCCATGCGTCGACATTCCCTAATCGTTGTGAGCACACTAAGTTAGAGGGCCAATGCAGGAATGTAAAGCCCACTCATGACGGCACCGGCGCCGGACCTGCTGGGCCGTTCCCTCGGTCCGTACCGGCTCGAGCGGCTACTCGGCCAAGGGGGATTCGCTTGGGTGTTTCTGGGGCGCGAGGCCGATGGCTCCCCGGTCGCCGTCAAGGTCCTGAAACCTCGCTACGCCGGGGATCCGCAGTTCGAAAGCCGCTTTCGCAATGAGAGCCAGACCGCGGCGAAGCTCCAACATCCCAATATCATCCGCATCCGCGACGTCGGGAAAGACGGCAGAAACGTCTACTTCGCGATGGACTATTGGCCCGATAGTCTGGGCGCGCGCATTGCTCGCGACGGCCCGCTCCCGGAAGCCGACTTGGTTCGGATCGCGCGCGACGTGGTGCGCGCCCTGGGCTTTGCCCACGGCCAGGGAATCATCCACCGCGACCTCAAACCCGACAACGTGCTGCTCCGCGAGGATGGCAGCGCGGTCCTCTCCGATTTCGGCATCGCCCGCACCCTGTCCGGCTACACCGCCTCAACCGGACACAACATGACGATCGGTACGCCGCAATACCTCTCTCCGGAGCAGGCGCAGGGGCGCAAGATGGACCACCGCGTGGATTTCTACGCGCTGGGGGTCACCCTGTTCAAGGCGGCGACCGGAGAGGTTCCGTTCAATGCCGGCGATTGGTTCGAGCTGGCGCGCATGCACGTGGAGGAACCGCCCCCCAGCCTTCGCAAGAAGCGACCGGAGATCTCGAAGCGCCTGGAGCGGGTGGTGGTCAAATGCCTGGCCAAACACCCCGACGATCGCTACCAGACCGATCCCGAGCTCGCGGCCGACCTTGACGACGTGCTGGCCGGAAAACGGCCGACGGTCGAGCTGGGCGCTACCCCCATCGCGAGCACGGAGTTCATCGCACTCCAAAACTTGCGCCAGCCGAAGCGCCGCGGCCCGCTCCTCGCCTTCGTGTTGGTCGGCGTCGTGATGATCGTGGCGATCGCGCTGTTGATCAGGTGGATGCGCTGAACAGGCGGCGCACGGCCCGGAGCATCCGTCCCAACAGTCCCGGCGCTCCGCCCGGCGCCGTCTCCCCCCCACGCTCCCCCATTCCCGCCAGCGCTGCCGCGGCCGCCTGGCGCAGCTCCGCTTCGTATTGCTTCGGGAACGGCCGTTCCGCCAACCGGATATCGAAGCCCGCGCCGCCTTCGGTGCGCGCCAGGGCGACCACTCCGGGGGAGGCGCGCTCGATCACGTCCAGCACCGGACGAAGGCCTTCGCGCCCCGAGTCACGGCTGGCGCTCCTCCGGTAGCACGCCTCCGCTACCGCCGCGACTACGCGCTCCGCCTTGGCCCGCCCCGCCAGGAAATCGGCGAGTGCTTGCCTAGCGACGTCCGAAGACATCGTTGCTGATGGCGAACAACATGATGGCGGCGACCACGATGAGGCCGACGTTCGTCAGCCGAGTCCGTAGCTCGATCGAGAGCGGCCTGCGGCGGATCGCCTCGGCCAGCAGAAACAACAGCCCCCCACCGTCGAGCACCGGGATGGGCAGCAAATTGAGGATCGCGAGGTTGATGGACAACACGGCCATCAACGTGACGAGCGCTCCCACACCCAATCGTGCGGCCTCGCCGGACACCTGACCGATGCGGATCGGACCGCCCAGCTCGCGCACGGACACGCGCCCCGTCACCAGGCCGAACACCGCGCCGACCACCTGGCCCGCGACCTGCACGCTGCGCCGCGTACCCTCGGCGACTGCCCCGGCCACTCCGAAGCGCTGGTGCACCACCGGCTCACGCGCACCCAAACCGAGGTAGCCTCCCATCAGGTTCTTCCCAGTGTGAGGGTCGGTCACCGAACGACGCTCCGGCGTGAGCGCGAGCGTCAGGCGGGCGCCGCCTCGCTCAATCTCGATCGACAGCGGCCGCCCTTCGCTCCCCCGAACGATCCGGGTGAACTGGAACCAGGAAGTGATCGGCACTCCATTCGCGGCCACAACCCGATCCCCCACTTGGACGCCGGCTCGATGGGCCGGGGCCCCGGGCATGACCTGATCGATCACCGGGTCGTAGAACGGGTCGAGCGCCCGAACCAGCGCCGTCCGCGGCGCCTCCTCGAGGGGCACGGTCAACGTTATCGGAGCGGGACGTCTTTCGATTTGCACGGCGACGGGCGGAGGAAGCGTAAAGAGTTTTTCCAGCAGCTCTTCCCAGCTGCTGACGGCCGCGCCGTCCACCGCGACGATGCGGTCACCCCGCTGCAGCGTTCCCAGGTCCTCCGCACCCGCCGGAAGCTCCGCTACCCACACACTGTCGACCTGGGTCGTCTGTGTCCGGTCGACCCCTCGTGTCCCCGCCAGCGCCGCGAAGGCAATGACCGCGAACACGGCGTTCATCGTGACCCCAGCGAGCAAGATGATGGCCCGGGCCCAAACTGGTCGCCGCTCGAACACGCGCTCTGGATCGATCCGGACGGTGGCGGCGCCCCCCTCGAGCGCTTGCGCCGCGCCTTGCTCTTCCAGCGTGGCCATGCTGACATATCCGCCGATCGGCAGCCAGGAGAGGCAGTATTCCGTCTCGCCCCGACGGAACGACAGCCCCTTGACCGGAGGCCCGATGCCAAGGGAGAACCGAAGTATCTGGACCCCGAGCGCCTTGGCAGCCAGGAAGTGCCCCAGCTCGTGAACGAAGATCAGCACGCCGATGACGACGATAAACGACGCGATCGTCAGGAACATGCGGCCTCCTGGGCAAGGCGCCGAGCCGTGGCATCGGCGGCCAGCACCGCGTCGAGCGACGTGGCATCATGCGCGTCGTGGCGCTCCAGCGCCCGCTCGATAATCTCGGCGATCCGGCCGAATCGGATGCGGCCCTCCAGGAACAGTTGTACGGCAACCTCGTTGGCGGCGTTGAACGCGGCCGGCGTAGTGCCGCCCCTGGCCCCGGCCGCGCGTCCCAGCGCGTACGCGGGAAACCGTTCCAGGGAGACGGGTTCGAAGGTGAGCGCCCCCGCGGCGAGCGCATCGAAGCGCCGCGGTCCCGTATCCGACAGCCGCCGCGGATGCGTCAACGCGTAGAGGATCGGCAGCTCCATGTTGGGAAAGCCGAGTTGCGAAAGCACCGAGCCGTCCACGAACTCGACAAAGGCGTGGACCACTGACTGAGGATGCACGACGACCTCGACCTGTGAATATTCGAGCCCGAAGAGGAAATGTGCCTCGATCACCTCGAGGGCTTTGTTGACGAGGGTCGCGGAGTCGACGGTGATCTTTCTTCCCATCTTCCAGGTGGGATGCTGCAACGCCTCGTCCACGGTCGCGTCGGCGATCCGCCCGGGCTCCCAGCTGCGGAACGGCCCGCCCGAGGCGGTGAGGATGAGACGCGACACCTCACCGGCGGAGCGGCCGGCCAGGCACTGCAGGACGGCGCTGTGCTCGGAGTCCACCGGGACGATCTCGCCGCCACCGTCGCTCGCCGCGCGGGTCACGAGCTCACCCGCCATCACCAGTGTTTCCTTGTTCGCGAGCGCCACCCGCTTCCCGGATCGCAATGCGGCAAGGGTCGCCTCGAGTCCCGCGGCGCCGACAATGCCGTTCACCACGATCCGCGCGTCCGATCGTGTCGCCGCCTCGACCAGACAGCCAGTCCCGTTTCCCCTGCCGCTTCCCTGCCCCCCGTTGACCAATCCTACATAGGCCGGCCGCCACTGGTCCGCCTGCTCTCGCAGCAGCTCGGCATTGCTGTGAGCCGTGAGCGCGACGACGTGGAATTCGTCGCGGTGCCGACCGAGCACCGCGAGGGTCGACCGGCCGATCGATCCCGTCGAGCCCAGCACTGCCACGCCGATGGTCATATCAAACCGAACAACCGGAACAGTCCTGCCCCGACCGGTATGACGAAATAGAGAGAATCGAGACGGTCGAGTACGCCACCGTGACCGGGGATGAGGGCGGAGGAGTCCTTGACCCCTGCTTCGCGTTTCAGGAGCGATTCGGCGACGTCACCGACCTGCCCCACCACGCCGACCGCCGCGCCAACCGCCGCCAGTTGCAGTGTCCCGATCTGCAGGCCAGCCTCGGGCAGCACCCAGCGCCCCGCGGCGAGGGCTCCGAGGACGGCGGCCGCGAAGCCGCCAATCGCACCAGCCCACGTCTTGTTGGGCGACAGCACCGGCGCAAGCTTGGGCCCGCCGATCAAGCGCCCGGCGGCCATCGCGGCGGTATCGCACAACCAGGTGAGGGCGAGCGGCAACAGGACGAGGACCGCGAAGGGCCAGCTCTTCACGCCGGCGCTTCCCCCATGCCGGATGGTGATGATGAACGCGGGCAGCGCCGAAGCGTACAACGCGCCGAACACCGTAACCGCCACGGCTGGCAGCGGGCGTCCGCGCGGCCCACGCGTCCACATGGCGAGCGCGAGCACCGCGAGCAGCCACATCGCCCCCACGAACAATGCAGGTTCCGCCCAGTGGCTCTCCGACCCTTTCGCCCAATACGTCGCGATCGGAATGGCCGCGGCAGCGGCGAGCCCGATACCCTCGAGCGGATCGATCTGTTGCCGCCGGGCGAGGGCATACACTTCGCGCGTCCCGAGAACCCCGAGCAAGGCGAGCACCGTCGCGAGCGGCCATCCGCCCCACCAGAGAAGGCCGACCACCAGGGGAATAGCGATCCCGGCGAAGGCGATGCGTTGGACGAGATTGCGAGACATCACGCGGTAACGGTACCGAACCGCCGCTCGCGCTGCTGGTAGTCGAGAATCGCCTCGAAGAGGGTGCGTCGGGTGAAGTCCGGCCACAGCACCGGCGTGAGGTACAGCTCGGTATACGCCAGCTGCCAGAGGAGGAAGTTTGAGATGCGCTGCTCGCCCGACGTTCGAATCAGGAGATCGGGATCGCCCCACGGCGCGGTGTAGAGCCGGGCGGCGATCGCCTGCTCGTCCACTTCGTCCAGACGGAGCGCGCCGCCCTGCACGGCTTCCGCGAGCTGTCGTGCTGCCCGCGCGATCTCGCCTCTGGAGGAGTACGAGATGCACAGGTTCAGCGCCAACCTGGTCCCGGTCTGCGTCTCGGCTTCGACGCGCTCCACGGCGCCACGGCCGCCGGCGGTGAGCCGGGCGCGTTCGCCCAGGACGCTCACTTTCACGCCCTGCGTGACGAGCTCGCCGATCTCTTTCGCGATGTACTCCTCAAGCAGGTCCATCAAAGCGGAGATTTCGGTGACCGGCCGCTTCCAGTTCTCTTCGGAAAACGCGAACAGCGTGAGCACTTCGACACCGGCCTCGATCGACCCTTCCACCGCCTCGCGCACGGCCTTCATCCCCGCTCGGTGCCCGAGCGGCCGCGGCAGGTGGCGCTCGCGCGCCCAGCGCCCGTTGCCGTCCATGATGATGGCCACGTGGCGCGGGACCGCCCCAAGCAGCCGGATCTGCGCGAGCGGATCGTCGCCCATCAGACTTCCATGATCTCCGTCTCTTTGGCCTTCACCGCTTCCTCCACCTGCTTCAGGTGGTCGTCGTGGATCTTTTGCACGTCCTTTTCCGCGTGCTTCTGATCGTCCTCGGAGACGTGCTCGGTCTTCTTGATGCGGCTGATGGCTTCCGTGCGGGCGTGACGGATCGCCACCCGCCCCTCTTCGGCGAACTTGTGCACGACCTTCACAAGCTCGCGCCGGCGTTCTTCGGTGAGCGGTGGCAGCGGCAAGCGAATGAGATTGCCATCGTTCGACGGCGTGAGGCCCAAATCGGAGGCCAGGATCGCCTTCTCGACCGCCTTCAGCAGACTCTTGTCCCACGGCTGGATCGTGAGGAGCTTGGGCTCCGGGGTGGCCACACTGGCCACCTGGTTCAACGGCATCTCGCTGCCGTATGCATCCACCTTCACCAGGTCAAGGAGTGAGGTCGTGGCTTTGCCGGTGCGGACCGTAGAGAACTCACGTCGCACCGCCTCTACGGCCTTGACCATAGCCTGTCGAGCCTGCTTGGTGTGATCGGCGAGGGTCATTGGACAATGGTGCCGACGCGCTCGCCGTACAACACTCTGGCCGTCGCGCCCGGCTGGTTGATGTTGAACACCACGATCGGGAGTCGGTTCTCCTTGCACAGCCCGAAGGCGTTGGCATCCATCACGGCATACCCCTTGACCAGCGCCTCCTGGAACGACAGTTCGGCGATGAATCGAGCGCTCTTGTCCTTGTTCGGGTCGGCCGTGTAGACGCCGTCCACATTGGTCGCCTTCAGGATGACCTTGGCTTCCACTTCCAGCGCTCGCAACACCGCGGCCGTGTCCGTCGAAAAGTAGGGGTTCCCCGTGCCGCCGGCGAAGATCACTATGCGCCCCTTCTCGAGATGCCGCACGGCCCGGCGCCGAATGTAGGGCTCGGCCAGCGCCTCCATCCGGATCGCCGTCATGACGCGGGTGTCGAGCCCTTTCTTCTCGAGGATGTCCTGCAACGCCAGGGCGTTGATCACCGTGGAGAGCATCCCCATGTAATCGGCCGAGACGCGGTCCATGCCTTGTTCGCTCGCGGTGGCGCCGCGGACGATGTTCCCGCCGCCAACCACGAGACCGAGCTGCACGCCCGTGGCGGCCACCTGGCGCAGCTCATCGCTGACCTTGTCGATTACCCCATAATCGATCCCGGCGCCGGCCCCACCGGCCCCCGCGAATGCCTCGCCCGACAGCTTGAGGAGCGCGCGGGGGTAGACGAGCCTGGCCACCTAGTTGCCCCCGAGCTCGAATCGCGCGAACCGCCGCACCTGGACGTTTTCGCCGGTATTCGCCGCCAGCTGCTTCACGAGATCGCCCACCGTGCGCGAGTCGTCTTTGACGAATTTCTGTTCGAGCAGCACCGACTCCTCGTAGAATTTCTTGAGCCGCCCCTCGACGATCTTGACCTTCACGGCGTCGGGCTTCTTTTCCTCGGCGACCTGGGCTTCGTAGATCCGCTTCTCCCGCTCGATGACCTCGGCGGGCAGGTCTTCGACGCGCACGGCGAGCGGCTTGGCCGAGGCGATGTGCAGGGCGACGTCCTTGGCGAGCTGCCGAAAGTCGTCGGTGCGCGCCACGAAGTCCGTCTCGCAGTTGATCTCCACGAGCACCGCGACCCTGCCATTGAAATGCACGTAGGCTTCGATCAGCCCTTCCGAGGCCGACCGACCCGCCCGCTTGTCGGCCTTGGCCACGCCGCGCGACCGCAGGATCTCGGCGGCTTTCTCAATGTCGCCGCCGGCCTCTTCCAGCGCCTTCTTGCAATCCATCATCCCGGCGCCCGTGCGGGCTCGGAGCTCCGCGATCAGTTTTGTCGACACGTCACGCACCGTCGTCACTGTAGTCACTCCTCATAAAGAACGCCGCCCTCGCGGCCGTCTGGCTCGGAAGGGCGGCGGCGGTCTTCGACTGCCCCCTGGTCCTCCGCGCGGAAGCTAGGCCTCGCCCCCTGCGGCCGGCTCGACCGTGGCGGGCGCTTCGTCCCCCTTGAGCCGCGCGGCGATCGCCTCCGGCTTGGGCCGGCGCTTGCGTCGCGCCACCCGCTTCTTGCGATCACTCTCCGACTCCGCCTCGACCCCCGTTTCGGTCGAATAGGTCACGGCCTCGGCATCGTCGGTCGCGTCGCGCAGCGGTTGCTGGCTGCGGGCCTCGGCGATCACTTCGGCGATCGACGTCGCGATCAGCGACACTGCGCGAATCGCGTCGTCGTTGCCGGGGATCGGGACGGTGATCAGATCGGGATCCGCATTGGTATCCACGATCGCCACCACGGGAATGCCGAGCTTGTTCGCCTCGGCCACCGCGATCCGCTCCTTTTTCGCATCGACTACGAACAGCGCGCCCGGCAGCCGGTTCATCTGCTTGATCCCCGACAGGTTCTTGTCGAGCTTCACCCGCTCGCGATCGAGCAGCAGCTGCTCCTTTTTCGTGTAGTGCTCGAATTCTCCCTCGGCCGATCCCTGCTCCAGCTCCTTCAGGCGCTTGATCTGCTTCTTGATCGTCTGGAAGTTGGTCAACGTACCACCCAACCACCGCTCGGTGACCCAAAAGCCGCCGGCCCGCTGCGCCTCGGCCTGGATGATCAGCTTGAGCTGTTTCTTGGTGCAGACGAACAGGACGCCTTCACCGCGGAGCACGACGGCGCGGAGCAGCTCTTGTGCCTGCACGAGCTGCCGCAACGTCTTCTGGAGATCGATGATGTAGATGCCGGAGCGCTCGGCAAAAATGAACCGGCGCATCTTCGGGTTCCAGCGGCGCGTCTGATGGCCGAAATGGACACCCGCTTCCAGCAGATCCTGCACCTGAGGCTGCGTCATGCACTCCCTTTCACGGGTTTTAGTCCGCCGCCGCTGTCATCTCTCGTGCAACCCTACCTCGGCAGGGACCCAGCACGAGATCGAGCGACGTGTGTATTTGAGTTTCCAGTCCCCAGTGGTCAGTGATCAGCAGACTGAGACCAGACAACTGACCGCTGACGACTCGTCTACCGTTTCGAGAACTGGAACCGCTTGCGCGCGCCCGCACGGCCGGGCTTCTTGCGCTCCACCGCCCGCGGGTCACGCGTGAGCAGTCCTTGCTCGCGCAGCTTCTTGCGATGCCGATCGTCGGCCAGACACAGGGCCCGGGCGATTCCCATCCGCATCGCCCCCGCCTGCCCCGTCACGCCCCCACCACGACAAATCCCTTTGACATCGAAGGCGCCCAGCGTGTCCGTAGCCGTAAACGGCTGCTGGATGTGCGACACGAGCGAGGCACGCGGAAAGAAGTCGCCAAGCGTCCGCCCGTTGATGTTCCACTTGCCCGACCCGGGGGTCAGGTAGACCCGTGCGACGCTTTCCTTCCGTCGCCCGACGGCGTGCCAGCGCAGCTCCGGCGTCTCGGTCATTTCGTCTCCGCGAGCAGGAGGGGCTGCGGCTGCTGGGCCGCGTGCGGGTGCGTCGGTCCGGCGTACACCTTGAGCATCTGCTTCACATGCTGACGCGACAGCGTCGTCTTGGGCAGCATGCCCCACACCGCTTGCTCGATGACACGCTCGGGGTGTTTGCCGAGCACTTTCTTCACCGGCGTAAACCGCTCATGCCCCATGTACCCGGTGTGGCGGAAGTACCGCTTCTGATCGAGCTTCCGTCCGGTCAGTTTCACCTGTTCCGCATTCACGACGATCACGGCATCGCCACCATTCAGGTGGGGTGTGAACGTCGGCTTGTGTTTGCCGCGCAGGATCTGCGCGACACGACTCGCCAGCCGACCGAGCGGCTGCCCGGCGGCATCGACCACGTACCACTGGTGCGTGACGTCTTCTTTGCGCAACGTGAACGTCTTCATGGCTTCGATTTCAGTCCAGAAATTTGACAGACTTGGAGTATACCAGGGGCGCTAAGGCCCTGTCAACCAGAGGGTTCCGAGGCATCGTCCGCGGCAAACGTGACCAGGGGCGCTCCCTTTTCGACTGCCGTCCCGGCCGCCACGTGCACCTTCGCCACCACACCGGCCCGGGAGGCCCGGAGCTCGTTCTCCATCTTCATTGCTTCCACCACGACGAGCGCGGCCCCGGCCGCAATGCGTTGACCTTCGGCCACCTCGACCCGAACGACGAGCCCCGGCATCGGCGCGCGCATCACCCCGCTCGCGGGACCGCCGGGCTTTCGTCCCGTGAGCGTCTGGATCTGGCGCGTCCGCTCGTCCACCGCCTCCACCTCGATCCGCTCGCCGGCAACTCCCATCGCCCAACGTGGGCCTCCGCCCTCTCCCAACCCCTCGAGCGGCTGGGCCGCAACGGTCCAGGACTCCCCCGACAGCAATAAATGATGGAGGGGAGTTCCAGGAACGGCCGCGAGGTGCGCCTCCTGTCGCTGTCCGTCGACGACGACCCGACCGCCCTCAACCTCGACCTCGACGGTGCGGGACCCGACACGGATGTAGTACTTCACGGTGCGGCACCTTCCAAGACAGCCACCGTCACCACCTGCGCCGTGTGTGGCGACCAATCGAACGCCTGCACCGAGCGGAGGCGATAGTTCACATTCAGCCGATACAGGTCCCGCGCGAGGGTCGCCGGATCGGCGGAGACGTACACGAGGACTGACACTGGGTCGCCGCCAAGGCGCAGCGCCACGTCCCAATGCAAGCCTCCCCTGGGCGGTGTGACCACGACGACCTGGGGATCCGGGAGGCTCGGGAGCACGTCCTCCGCCCGACCCGCCACAAACCGCATGCGGGCTCCGTGCACGACGACGTCGGGACGGCGCCGCGCCCACGCGACCGCCTGCTCGTCCGCGTCCACGCTGACCACCGTCGCCCCGCGCTCGGCGAGCAACACGGCGGTGTCGCCGATGCCGCCGTAGAGGTCCCAGGCAGCGGTGTCACGGAGGTCTCCTACCTGCTCCACCACCCACCGCCGCGCCGCCGCGGCAATGATGGGATTGTCGTGCTCGAATGCGGTTGGCGTGAACCCGGTCGCGGGCCCCGCGACGACTCGTGCCGCCCCGTCTACCGGTTGCCACCAGCACACCAATCGGTTCCCGGCGAGCGCCGCTCGTAGTTGCTCGCCGGAGCGCCATGGCTCACCCGGCGACTCGGCAATCACGTGTCGAACGCCGTCTCGGTCGAGCCGCAGCGTCAGGCGGGTCATGCGCTCAGGAAAGAGCTCGAGATACCCTTGCAGCTCCCGCCACAACGCCATCAGACGGGCATCGGCGATCTCACAATCCACCAATGAGAACACGTGCCCCGGTCGGTCGAAGGGATGCAGTCCCACCGTCCTCGCTCGCCCGCCACCGCCCTTCACCGCCATCACGATCCGTGACCGATAGCGCCACCGCTCTGCCGCTGCGACGATTTCAGGGTCCGTCACCGAGAGTTTGCCAATGCGCCGCAGGCTGTCTCCCACGATGGCCCGTTTCGCGGCCAGCTGCGCGTCGTACGATAGATGCTGCAATTGGCAACCGCCGCAGCGGTCGTGGACGAAATGCCGACACGCCGGCGTCACCCGCTGGGGGGCCGGTTCCATGATTTCATCCGCCACGCCGCGCGCGAAATGGCGGTGCACGCGCAGGCGGTCGGCGTTGAGTCGCACGCGCTCCCCCGGCGCCGTCCGGGGGAGAAACACCGCCCGCCCGTCGGCGAGTCGCCCGACCCCGTCACCGCCGGCGGCAATACCGGAGACGGTGACCACCTCGCTCATTCCCGCAGCCCTTCCCGCCTCCCGGCATCTCCCCATCCGGAGAGCGCGGGCTGCGGACCACCGGGGGGCGCCACGCGGCCGAGCCCGCTGCGACGCTCGTCCGCCAGCAGCGCGGCGACGATGGCGACCGGCGATACCAGTCGCTCGCTCAACGGCTCCGCGAGCAGTCGAGGGCCGGCGCGCTCGAGATACGCGATGTCCAGCTCCCCACGACGAAACTCGGGATCGTCGAGCACCCGCAGGTGAAACGCCTGGGAGGTCGGTAGACCGACGATCACCAGCTCGCGCAAGGCGCGCTGCATCCGTTGGATCGCGATCTCCCGCGTCTCGCCCCAGGCGATCAGCTTCGCAATCAGCGGATCGTAGTGCAGGGTGACTTCGTTCCCGGCTTCCACACCGCCATCCCAGCGGATACCGGGTCCACCCGGCACGCGCAAATACTTCACGACTCCGGTGGCCGGGAGAAAACCGTTGAACGGATCCTCGGCGGTGATGCGGCATTCGATGGCCGCTCCGCGCGGGTGGAGCTGGCCGCCGAACACGCGCATCGGCTGACCGGCGGCGATCCGCAGCTGCTCGCGCACCAGATCGACCCCGTACACGAGCTCGGTGACGGGATGCTCTACCTGAATCCGGGTATTCATCTCGAGAAAGAAGAAATCGCCGTCCGGCGCCAGTAGAAACTCGATGGTCCCGGCCCCCACATAGCCCACGGCGCCCGCGGCCGCGGTCGCCGCCTCCCCCATGCGTCGGCGCAGCGCGGGCGTCACCACCACGGACGGCGACTCTTCGATCAGCTTCTGATGGCGGCGCTGGATGCTGCACTCGCGCTCGCCCAATGCGGTGATGCGGCCGTGCGCGTCGGCGAGGATCTGGATCTCGATGTGCCGTGGCCGCTCGACGTATCGCTCCACGTACATGCTCCCGTCGCCAAACGCCTTCATCGCCTCGCTCCGCGCCGCTTGGAACGCGCTCGCGACCTCCGCGACCGTGCGCACGACGCGCATCCCCTTCCCGCCCCCGCCGGCCGACGCCTTCAACAGCACCGGGAAGCCGGTCCGCGTCGCCTCGCGCTCCGCCTCGGCGGCGCTTTTCAGCGCGTGCGTCATCCCGGGGACGATCGGCACACCGGCCACTTTCATGCGCCGGCGGGCTTCGGTCTTGTCGCCCATCGCGCGGATCGCGGAGGCGGGCGGTCCGACGAACACCAACCCCGCATCGACAACGGCTTCAGCGAACGGGGCCCGTTCGGAGAGGAAGCCGTACCCGGGGTGGATCGCCTGGCAGCCGGTGCGGCGCGCGGCGTCGATGAGTTTCGCGATGTTGAGGTAGGAGTCCGCCGCCGCGGCCGGGCCGAGCAGCACCGCGTCGTTGGCCGCGCGGACATGCGGCGACAGGCGGTCGGCCTCTGAGTAGACCGCCACCGCCTCGAGCCCTTCCTCATGGCAGGCGCGGATGATGCGGAGGGCGATCTCGCCGCGGTTGGCGACAAGAACTCGGGAAATCGCCATCGGCTATCGGCTGTCGGCTATCGGCTGGGGCGTTTGCAGGACATTCACGTCGCAGCCGACGGCCGAAGGCCGATGGCCGACCGCGCCGTCACAACGGGATATTCCCATGCTTCTTCGGAGGATTCTTGTCGCGCTTGGTCTCGAGCGTCGCGAGCGCGTCGATCAACCGCGGGCGGGTGTCGCGCGGGTCGATCACATCGTCGAGAAAGCCGCGCGAGGCCGCCCGATAGGGATGCGCGAACTTTTCGGTGTAGTCCGCGACACGCTCGTCGGTGACCTCGCCCTTGAACAGGATCTCCACCGCTCCTTTGGGCCCCATCACGGCGATCTCGGCCGACGGCCACGCCACGTTGTAGTCGCCGCGGATGTGCTTCGAGCTCATCACGTCGTACGCTCCGCCGTAGGCTTTCCGGGTGATGACGGTGAGCTTCGGCACCGTGGCCTCGCAGTAGGCGTATAGCAGCTTCGCCCCGTGCTTGATGATGCCGCCGTGCTCCTGCCCCACACCGGGAAGAAACCCCGGCACATCCTCGAACGTAATGAGCGGCACGTTGAACGCATCGCAGAATCGGATGAACCGCGCGCCCTTGAGTGACGCGCTGATATCGAGCGCGCCGGCGAGGGTGGCCGGCTGGTTGGCCACCACCCCCACCGGTCGGCCGCCGAGCCGCGCGAATCCCACGAGCAGATTCCCAGCGTAGTCCCGATGCACCTCGAAAAACGCCCCGTCATCCATCACACGACGAATGACATCGTGCATGTCGTAGGGCTTGGTGGGGCTGTCCGGCACCACGTCGAGCAGCTCCTCGTCGCGCCGGTCGAGCGGGTCGGCGGTCGGCCGGACCGGAGGACTGTCGAGGTTGTTGGAAGGCAGGAAAGAAAGCAACGTCCGGATCGCCGCGAGACACTCGAGCTCCGAGTCGTACACGAAGTGCGCCACGCCCGACGTGGCGCCGTGCACATCGGCCCCGCCCAACTGCTCGAAATCCACCTCCTCGTGCGTCACCGTCTTCACGACATCCGGCCCGGTGACGAACATGTAGGACACCCCGCGTACCATGCAGACGAAATCGGTGATCGCCGGGCTGTAGACGGCCCCGCCGGCGCACGGACCGAGAATGGCGCTGATCTGGGGCACAACGCCGGACGCCAGGGTGTTGCGCAGAAAGATGTCGGCGTAGCCGCCCAGCGAAGCCACGCCCTCTTGAATGCGGGCGCCGCCCGAATCGTTCAGGCCGATGATCGGCGCGCCGTTCCGGACGGCGAGATCCATGACCTTGCAGATCTTCTCGGCGTACGTTTCGGACAGGGAACCGCCGAACACCGTGAAGTCCTGGGAGAAGACATAGACCAGCCGGCCCTCGATCCGCCCCCACCCCGTCACGACGCCGTCGCCCAGCACCTGCTGGTCGGCGAGCCCAAAGTCGGTTGCGCGATGCGTGACGAAGCGATCGAGCTCTACGAACGATCCTGGATCGAGCAGCACGTCGAGCCGTTCGCGGGCAGTCATCTTGCCCTTGCGGTGCTGGGTGGCGATGCGGTCGGGGCCGCCGCCCTGCTCGGACTCGGCCCGCTTCTGCTGGAGCAGCTCCAGCTTGTCACGCATGCCCATAGGGTGATGAATCTAGACGTCGGGGCGCGCGGGCGGATAGGGAGACAGCAAAGAGTGGCCGAGAGACGTTCTCCCGGCCACTCTCACTTCACCCATTCCACGGCTATGCGCCGGAGTCGGCGTCCGCTTCGGGGGTTGCTGCGGCATCTGCCTGGACCTCGGCCGGGACGTCGACCGGCACGTCGACCTTGGCCGCGGTCGAGACTTCCTCCGGTGGGAATCCGGTGGCCGCCAGCACGATCCGATGGTGGATCGGATCGACCTCCAGCACCTTCAAGTCCACCGCTTGGCCTTCTTTCACCGCGTCGCCGAGGTTCTGAATCTCCGGAATCCCGAGCTGGGACATCGGCACGAATCCTTCGATATCGTTGCCGATGTCGACGACTACCCCCTTGTCCATCAGGCGCAGCACGCGCCCGCGCAGCTCGGTGCCGACCGGGTAGGTCTCGCCGATCCGGAGCCACGGATCCTCCTGGGCCTGCTTCAACCCGAGCGAGATCCGCTTGTTCTCGGCGTCGACGTTCAGGATCAACACGTCCACTTCGTCGCCCTTCTTCACGACCTCCGACGGATGCTGGACGCGTTTCGTCCACGACATGTCGGAGATATGGATCAAGCCGTCGATCCCCGGTTCGATCTCGACGAACGCGCCGAACGACGTGAGATTGCGCACTTTCCCCTTGAGGCGCGTACCGACCGGATACTTCTGGGGCAGCGCCATCCACGGATCCTGCTCGGTTTGCTTCATGCCGAGCGAGATCTTTTCTTCGCCTTCGTCAACCTTGAGCACGACCGCTTCGATCGTCTCGCCGATCGAGACGATCTTCGACGGATGGCGAACGTTGCGCGTCCAGCTCATCTCGGAGATGTGCACCAGGCCTTCGATCCCCGGCTCGAGCTCGACAAACGCGCCGTAGTTGGTGATCGAGACAACCTTCCCCTGCACGCGCGTGCCGACCGGATACTTGGCGGCGACGTCCTTCCAGGGATGCTCCTGCAGCTGCTTCAGGCCGAGGGAGATGCGTTCGCGCTCCCAGTCGATGTCGAGGATCTTCACCTCGAGTTCCTGGCCGAGCTTCACCATTTCGCTCGGGTGTGAGACTCGGCCGTAACTCATGTCGGTGATGTGCAACAGCCCGTCCACGCCCCCCAGGTCGATGAACGCACCGAAGTCGGTGATGTTTTTCACCACCCCCGTGCGCACTTGACCCACCTGAAGCTCCTTCATGAGGACTTCGCGCTTGGTCTTGCGCTCGGCCTCGAGCAGCACGCGCCGGCTCACCACAATGTTGCGGCGCCGCTTGTTCAGCTTGATGATCTTGAACTCGTAGCTCTGGCCCAACAGCTCGTCGATGTTGGGGACCCGCCGCAGCGCGATCTGGCTGCCCGGCAGGAACGCGTCCACGCCCATCAGGTCCACCACCACTCCACCCTTGATCTTTTTGACCAGCGTGCCGGCCACCGGCTCGTCCTTCTCGAAGGCTTCGCGGATCTTCTCCCACACCCGCATGAAGTCAGCCTTCTTCTTGGACAGGACGACGGCGCCCTCCTGATCCTCGAGATGCTCGAGGTACACCTCGATCTCGTCGCCTTCTTTGAGGCTCTTAGGATCCTTGAACTCGTCGATGGGAACCGCACCCTCGGACTTGAAGCCGACGTCGAGAATGACGGCGGCGTCAGTCACGCGGAGCACCCTCGATTTGACAATTTCCCCTTCTTGGATGTTCGAGAGCGTGCCTTCGTACATCTCGGACATCGTGGCGATCTCGTCGGGGGAGTACTGCTCGTCGAGACCGGCGAGAATGCGAATGGGGGGATGGGGGCGCTTCTTGGGAGCTTCTTCGGGCGGGGACCCTGCGACGTCTTGCGCTTCGGCCAGCATCGGTTACCGGTACGGTTGCGGGTTTGAGCGGTTGGTTCCGCGGCGACGCCCGGGAACCAAGGAACCGTGAAGGTTACCCAGGCAAACGCTCCCGCGCTAGCGCAGCCACTCGCTCCACCTGCTCGTCCAGGGACAGTCGCGTCGAGTCGAGCATGACCGCGTCGTCGGCCGGCTTCAGGGGAGCGATGGGACGGGTGGCGTCAGCCCGGTCCCGCGCGTCGAGGGCCTGGCCCTCCCGGGCGCACTGCGCCGCATCCGGGCTCTGCCCACGTTGCGTCAGGCGCCGCCGCGCCCGTTCTTCGGCCGTCGCCGTCAGGAAGATTTTCAGCGGCGCGTCCGGGAACACCACCGTCCCAATGTCCCGCCCGTCCACCACCACGCCGACGGGGTGGCGTGCCACCGCCTCTCGCTGCCGCGCGTTCACCCACTCCCGCACCTCGGGGATCGCCGCGATCCTGGAGACGTGCGCCGTCACACGATCGGACCGAATCTCCCGCTCCACGTCCACGCCGGCCACTTCGGGCCGAAACGTCCCTCCCACGAGCACCAGACGCACGGGCAGCTGCTGTGCCAGCGCGAGGATCCGCGAACCCGTCCAGTCCGGCTCCGCGAGGCGGTCGATCGCTGCCAACGTCAGCGCGCGGTACAACGCGCCGGAATCGAGGTGCGCCCACCCCAGCCGTCGCGCCACCAGGGCCCCGGTGGACGACTTCCCAGACGCAGACGGGCCGTCAATCGCGATGACGTGCATCGGTCCCGATCCGATGTAACGCGCGGAAGAACCCCGGGTAGCTGACCGCCACCGAGGCACGCTCCGACAGCCGCACCGCGGCGCCGGGGAGCGTACCCAACACGCCGAACGCCATCGCGAGACGGTGATCGCCTGCCGTATCCGCGCGACCGCTCGGCGGTCGGTCGGCTCCTCGCACGAACAGGTCGTTGCCGCGCGCTTCCGCCTCGCCTCCGAGGGACCGCAGATTCGACGCGACGAGCTCCAGGCGATTGCTCTCCTTCACTCGCAGCTCGCCGACTTCCCGGAACACCGTCTCTCCCGCAGCCCGGCTTGCCAGCACAGCGAGCACGGGCACCTCGTCGACCAGGGAAGGAATTTCTCCCGCCGCTACCTCCGTGCCGACGAGCGCGGCCGGTCGCACCAGTAGATCGGCCACCGGCTCCCCACCCTCCGCGCCGAGATTCAGCCGTTCCACATGCGCCCCCATGCGCTCGAGCACCGCCAGGAACCCGGTCCGCGTTGGATTGACGCCCACGCCCTCGATCAACAGCTCGCCGGTTTCGGCCAACACCGCGGCCGCCACGAGAAACGCGGCTGATGACACGTCGCCGGGCACCGTGAGCTCGAAGGGCGGCACGCCGTCCGCGGACGGCTGAAAGGTGATGGCGCCGTTGCGCTCGCGCAGATCCAACCCAAGGTGCACGAACAGTCGCTCGGTGTGATCCCGCGACCGTGACGGCTCGGTGATCGTAATCGGCACGCGTCCCGCGAGGGCCGCGAGGAAGAGCGCACTCTTCACCTGTGCACTCGCCAGCGGTAGCGCATATGTGATGGCGTGCAGGCGCCCGCCACGCACCGTGAGCGGCAGCGTACCAAGGTCCTCCTCGACGAACGTGGCGCCCATCGATCGCAGCGGCTCAACCACCCGCCCCATCGGCCGGCGCCGCAGCGAGGCATCGCCGGTGAGCCGCGCGCGCAGCGGATGCCCAGCGATCGCGCCCAGCCCGAGACGCGCGGTCGTCCCCGAGTTGCCGCAGTGCAATACGGCCTGCGGGGGGCGAAACCGGGCGCCGCGCACCGTCACCAGACCTTCGCTTCGCACGGCGGACACCCCCACGCCGAGCTGGCGCAGCACGCGGGCCGTGCTCTTGACGTCCTCCCCGGTGAGCAGGCCGGTCAGGACGCTGTGGCCACGCGCGAGCGCCGCGACGAACAATGCCCGGTGTGAGATGCTCTTGTCGCCGGGAACGCGGGAAGTCCCGTGCACCTTCACGCGCGCGCCGCCTTGCCCCGCATTCCCCGACGGACGTGGCCGTCGAGCGGGGAGTCAACCCTCGAGTCGATGACAGCTCGCCTGATGGATCGCACCGGGATAGAAACTACAGAGCAGGGGGCGACGAGTGAAAGCCGCCCCCTGCTCCTGTGGTGAAACCGTGCGGCCCCGGTCGCAGCCCGCATCTGCGGGCCGAGATCGGGGCGTGAGACTACGGACGCACGTTGAATCTCGTGGAACTGACCGCCGGAACGGCGATTCCCGGCCGCCCAGTGACCGAGCCCGACGCAGTGAGGCGGTACCCGCCCGTTTTTGTCTCGCTCAGGTCGCTGAAGGTCACGGTACCCGAGGCATCGGTCGTTCCCGTGAGGGTGCCCTGAAGAACCGCCGGCACGCCGTTGTTGTCTATAGCGGCCAGTGAGATTATGACATTCGGCACCGGTGTGTTCGTGCCGACGGCCGTCGCCCGTACGACAACGGGCGGCGTGATCACCTGGTTCACCGTCACGTCACTCGGCTGGACTACGAATGTCAACGTCACGCTGGCCACTGCCTGTGGGCCGAACTCACTGCGAATGCCGCCTGTCGAGCCGCCGAGCCCGCCGGGATTCATCAGCCCCGACGCGGAGAGCGGCTTCGGTCCGAGGAAATCGATCCCCCACCGTGCGATTCGGCTGGCGACCTGCATGCTCCACGACTGGGCAGCGAACGGCGAGCACGTGGCGGGGTTCAGGAAGGCAGCATCCACGAATGGCAGCAGGCCGATATGCTCCTCGTGCACCAGCGAGGTGGTACTGATGTTCGCGTCGATACACAGCCCAACAACCACGGGTGGCGAGAATTCGGTGCTGCGCGGTACCACGCGCCACTCGTACGTCTGAGACTGCGAGCCGGGCATTCCGTAGACCAGCACGCGCGCGGGGGGTGAATTGCCCGCCAGCACACCGGGCCACGTGTTGAGCCCCGAAGGCGCTATCCCTGAGAATGGGGCAGTCAGCGGACGGCTGAAGACAGGTGCGCTGAGCGGATCAGCCGCCCCGCCGCGCACGGCGTAAGCGCCGTGCAGGACCGGGTTCGTGGCCGTGCTGAAATCCTCCGGGAAGGTTGCCGGGAGATCCGCCGCGTTGGTGAACATGCACGCCAGGAGACCGTTGGTCAGGGCGGAGGCGTCCGCGACATCTGTGTTGCCGATATTCACGTTGCCGGCGATGTGGGTCATCACGTCGAAGCCGCGGTCTCGAGCGGTCGTCGTACCCGCACCAGCATCCTGCATCTGAGAAATAAGACCCCGCACGGTTTTCGCTTCCGCGGAACCGAAATAGCGGTTGGCGAGTTGGCTGAGGGAGCGAAAATCGCACGTCCCCGGTGGGGTTACGACCCTCATATTCGGTCCCGGAGGTAGTGACTGACTGCGATCAGTACATCCGGTGGCGACCAGTGCTGCGATCAACACCCCTACCCCTGTCAGGGGATAACGCATGAGTCCTGCCTCCTGAGCGGCGAGCCGCACTCTACTGTGAAGTATGCGAAAAGGCCATCACTGCAACACAGGCCATCACTGCAACAAGGTAATGAAGGATACGACCCAAAACATGAACGGCGTCTGCACTATTCGCGCCACACTCGGACCTGCAGCGCCCCAACTCCAACCGCGCTTCCCGGCCGGACCCCCGCTGCGCCCGCGCCACACTGCGGCTCGTAGGCCGCAGTCACTTCGCTTCGATGAGCTGCTTGAATTCCGGGTCGTCGCGCAGCTCGCGCCACCACCAGGTGCTGTCCCGGGCGATCGTCACCCGGTCCTGTGGGTTGGTGGCGAGATAGAGCTTCAGCAACTGGATTGCCTCGTCACGATCCTCCAACAAGTTGCGCAGCAGGATCTCTACGTAGATCAGGTCGCGAGTGGGATCCACATCGGCACCGGCCCGCGCGCGCAGCGCGACGGCCCGCGCGCTGTCCTTGTGGATGGTGTTCGCCAGCGCCATCGCGACGAGGAGCGAACCACGGCGTCGGCGATACTCACGCTGGGCTGGCGGATAGAGCGCGACGTTCTGGTCAAGCAGCCGCCACAGCTTCGGTACGTCAGGTTTTTGACCCCGGAGCGCGTATAGCGAGATCTGGCATTCGGTGAAAGCCGAGTTTTCCGGGAAGCGTCGGTACCCCTCCTGGCACCATTTCGTCGCCTCGGCGGCGTCCTCGAGATCGAGTGATGAGGCGAACAAGCGCCACAGCACATTTGGGGCCTCGGTGAGGTATGGGTCGACTTCGTAGGCCTGCATGGCGGCCAGTTTCCCGTCCACCGGTTCCGACTTGCGCAGCAACAGATGGCTCAGCAAGGCCAGCGCCGATGCCCGGTTTGGGTTGGAGGCGACCGACCCGGCCCGCAGATCCCGCTCCGCGCCCGCGAGCAACTGATCGACCGTCAGCGGAGCCGGATCGAGGTTCAACACCCAGCGGATGTAACGCATTGTGCCGCGGAGGTGCAGCGCCTCGGGGTCGTCGGGCCGCAGACGCATGGCTTGGTTCGCGAACTCGATTCCGCGCGCCGTCCACTGCGCGGCCGGACCCTTCTCGAACCCCGCGATATTCCTCTGTTCCCAGGCCAGCCAGCCGCGTTCGATGATCGGTGCCGTCCACTTGCGGTCCTTGGCTGCGGCCAGGGCAAGCAAGGAATCCGCCTCCACGAGGGTGCGTGCGGCCGAGGCGGTATCACCGGCGGCGAGTATCGTATTCAGGTCCAGCGACAGCTCCTTCGCCTGCTGGACGAGCTCCCAAGCCTGCGTGTTCCGCGTTTCAGCCCGCGCCGCGATCCGCTGAATCTCCCGTCCCAGGCGACGCCGGAGGAACTGCGCCACCTGATTGGCGAGGTTCACTTGGAGAACCAGCGGGTCGGCGCGAGACACTTTGAGGGTCGTCGCTTCGATCTCATCGCCGCTTGCCGCATCGACCATCGCGACGCTGAGCTGCAGGCTGTCGCCCGATTGGGCCAGTGTCCCATCCACGATGGTGCCGACACGAAGCGCCCGGGCGATGCTGTCGGTGCCCACAGTGATGTGACGGTAGGGCGCGACGCCGTTACGGGAAATGACCTGCAGCGTGGGGACGGCGCTCAACTCGTGGATCAGCGCCTCGGTGAGTCCATCCGCCAGGTGCCCCAGACTCTTGTCGGGACTCCGGTCGTCAAAGTAGAGCACCGCGATCCGGCGTGACTCAGGCGCGCCGGCCTCCGCCGCCCCTCGGCGCCCGAGCCATGAGCCGCGCGTGAACCACGCCACGGCCAGCACTGCGAGGGATGGCAGGCCCCACGTAAGCAGCCGTCGATTCCAGCGAGGTACTCCACCGCTCACCGCCGACACCCTGATGCCCTGGCCCTGCATCGTGCTGCGGCGTCGCATCGCCGCCGACACTGTGGAGGGGGTGCTGAGCGCCTCGGCGAACATGATGACCGTCGGGAAGCGATCGGCCGGCACCTTGGCGAGCGCGCGCAACAACGCGGTTTCCATCGTTTCGGGGATCGTGTCACGCACGATCGACGGCGGCGACACGAAATCCATCGAGTGACGTGCCAGGAGCGCCTGTACGTTCGGTCCCGTGAATGGCGGCATGCCCACCAGCATCTCGTACACGACACAGGCCAGGCTGTACTGGTCGCTGCGCCCGTCGAGGTTGGGGTCGCCCGCCCCCTGCTCGGGGCTCATATATGCCGGCGTCCCGATCACGGTACCCGTCTGCGTCAGCTGCTGCTGCTCGGCCGCGGAGGCGGCGCGAGCGATGCCGAAGTCGGCGACCACCGCACTGCCACCGGAGAGCATGATGTTTTCCGGTTTGATGTCGCGGTGGACGATGTCGTGGCTGTGGGCGTACCCCAGGGCGCTCGCGACTTCGGAAGTGATCTTGATGACGTCTTCCTGGGACAGCTGCTTCTCGCGCTGCAGTCGATCCCGCAGCGACTCGCCCTCGACGAAGGGCATGACATAAAAGAGGTAGCTCCCGGCGGCGCCGGAATCGTAGAGGGGCAGGATATGCGGATGCTGCAGCCGGGCCGCGATCTCGATCTCACGCAGGAATCGATCCGGGCCGATGGCGGCGGCGATCTCGGCGTGCAAGACCTTGATTGCCACCTTGCGTCGGTGCTTCAGGTCTTCCGCCAGGAAGACCGTGGCCATACCGCCGCGCCCCAGCTCCCGCTCCAGGCCATAGCGGTCCGCCAGGGCTTCACGCAGGGTGTTGAGGAGCTCGCTCAAAATGACCGAGGTGCAGGCACACCAGAACGATACGGCCCCCGGCCCAGCCTCGCCAAGGCCTTGTCTGGACGACGTCCCCCATCCTACTAATAGAGGGCTGATGAACCGATCCTCCGTACCGCTTCCCGTGCCGAGTCGTCGGGCGCCAAGCATCACGCGATTGTTCCTTGCCACGTTTTTCGTGGTGGCGCTCGCGGGGCTCACGATCACGCTGATCGCCTGGCTGGACGCCCGTCGGGCCGAGCGTGACGTCGTGACCATGGTGCAGGCGCTCGACCGTCTGCATGCCGCGATCCCCACCCCCGCCCTTTCCCCCACGCTGGAAGTGGAGCGCGTCCGGATCCGCGAGATCGCCGAGAACCTGAGCGACGCGGCGCATCAGGGCGCACTCGCTACCACGATCATCGTCGGAGCGGTGCTGACCTCCCTGGGCATCGGGCTGCTGTACAGCCGGCGCCGTCTTGCGGAGCCGTTCGCGGCCATCGTGGCGGCGCTCCGACGGGTGGCGACCGGGGAGTACGGGGTTCGCCTCCCCGAGGAAGCAACGGGAGAGTTTGGAGCGATGGCGCAGGGAGTGAACCGGATGACCGAGACGCTCGCCTGGCGCGACCGGATGCAAGACTACGTGTCCCGGTTGCTCGGCGCGCTCAACGCCGCTCCGCGAGAGGGCGCCGGGCTGGCACCAGCGCTCGACGTGCTCGCCGAAGCCATCGGCGCGACCGGGCTGGTACTGTACCAGCCCGACTATGAGGCCAACGAATGGGAGCCGACCGCCGCGCGCGGCCTCGAGCCGCGCCCGTTGTCTCGCATCACGGTGCGCGACCTGGTGGGTGATGGGGCCGCGGGCGTGCTGCGCCTGCCCAATGAGCAGAACGCCGCAGCCCGTCAGAAGCTCCAGCTCCCGGCCACGGGCGGACGCGAGCTTGGCATTGCGCCGCTCCGGTCGGCCGGTCGCCTTGTGGGGTTGTTGGTAGCGATGCCAGCCGATGCGTTCACGCAGGACCAGCTCGACGCCCTGGAGCTCGCGGTACCCAACCTCGCGATCGCCGCCGAACGAGAAACGGCGTTCCAACACACCAAGCGCCTCGCGACCGAAGTGCGGCGCACCGCCCAGTACCTGGAAGAACAATCCGACGAGCTCACGCGGCTCAACGAGGAGTTGGCCAAGGCGAGTCGCCTCAAGAGCGACTTCCTCGCCAACATGTCGCACGAGCTGCGCACCCCGCTCAATAGCATCATTGGATTCAGCGACATGCTGCTCACCGAGAATGTCGGCCCGTTGACCGCCGTGCAGCAGGATTTTCTGGATACCGTGGCCCGCAATGGGCGCCATCTGCTGCAGCTGATCAGTGAGCTTTTGGACTTGTCGAAAATCGAAGCGGGACGGCTGCAGCTCACGCTCGAGCCCCTCGACCTGCGCGACCTGCTGCGCGAGGCGGCCGACAGCGTTCGCGCCCAGGCGGAGAAACGTCGGCATACCCTGGAGGTCGACGTGCCCGCCGAGGCGATCGGGCTCGCCGCGGACAATGTGCGCGTGCGTCAGGTGCTGTTGAACCTGCTGTCCAACGCCATCAAATTCACACCGGACGGCGGCCGGGTACGCCTCGTGGGCCGAGCCGAGAACGGCGACGCCCGTGTCGAGGTCAGTGATACGGGCATCGGCATCGCGCCCACGGACCAGGCCAAGCTGTTTAAGGAGTTCGTCCAGCTCGATGCATCGGCCAGCCGCCACTACGAAGGCACCGGGCTCGGCCTCGCGTTGTGCAAACGCCTGGTGGAGCTGCACGGCGGGCAGATCGGGTGCGACAGTGCGCACGGCCGCGGCAGCACGTTTTGGTTCACGCTGCCTCAGCAGGCCCGGGCGGGCGCCCGGGAGCCGGGTCCTGGAGACGGAGGCGATTGATGGCGACGATTGTGGTGGTGGAAGACCAGCCCGATAGCCTGAAGCTGCTGTCCACGCTGCTCACCCTGCGCGGCCATCAGGTGATCCCGTTGGCCAGCGGCGAGCGGCTGCTCGAAACGGTACGCGCGCACTCGCCGCCCCCCGATCTCGTGTTACTCGACATCCAGCTGCCGGGCCGCGACGGGTATGCCCTGCTCCAGGACCTTCAGGCGATCGAGGGCGACCACCCCTGGAAGGTGGTCGCCCTCACGGCGCACGCGATGCCGGCGGACCGCGATCGAGCGATCGCGGCCGGCTTCGACGGTTATGTCACCAAGCCGATCGACGTCAGGGCGTTCCCGGGCGAGGTCGCCGCGTTCCTCGCGGGGTCACACGGGTTGGGGAGGCCGGGGGGGTCGGCGGCGCCGGGGTAGTCAATTCCACTGCGGGATCCGTCCTGCGCACCTCGACGTCGCCGGTCACGGTGGTTAGGTGAATCTTCCGGCCGCCCTTGCCCAAGGTTCCCGTCAACGCGTGCGAAGCGAACTTGCCGGTCACGGAGAGCGGGAAGTCGCTCGAGATATCGCCCGCGACCGTGTGGCCGTCCAGCACGGCATCCAGCGTGGCGGGAAGCTCCACGAACGCATCGCCGTTCACCGTGGTGAGGTGGACGTCGCCCGGTCCGGCGAAGCCGCGGATCATGGCTCGGACGTCGCCGTTGACGGTGGTCGCCCGAACTGGACCGAGTAGCGCTTCCACGGTCACGGACCCGTTCACCGTTCCCGCTGCCACTGGGGCCGACGCGCCTGTGACGTCGATGTCCCCATTGATCGTGGAGGCGTCGAGCCTCACACCACGCGGGAGGCGCACGTTGAATATCACCGCGACGTCGTTGCCTTCCAGCGACCCTTCGGTGTTGTATCGACCGTCGGGACCGCATTGCACCGGCTTGCCCGGCCACACCGCACAGACAGTGAGTCCCTGCTTCGTCTCGGTCGTCACAATCCGCACCGAGTCGGCCGTCGAGTGCTTGAAGGAACGATCCGCCTGGACTTCGACGGATTCCCCCTCCGCAGCCTCAACCGAGATCGAGCCGCTGATGTTGCGCAGCCAGAGCGTGTGCGGCGCGGCAAGCGGCGTAGCGTAAGTCCACGGCTCGCCGTGGTGGCGATCCCCAGACTGGAAATTGGGATCGAACGTCTGCCGAAAGCCGAGCAGCCGTTCGCGCCCACGACCTACCATTGACTGGATCGTCAGCCCGGCGCCGACCACCACTCCGAAGATCACCACGCCGCGAAAAATGTCTCGGCGCCACCGGAGCCAGAATTCTGTGCGATTCATAAGCATCCCCCCGCGGGGTGTCCGTGTAAGCTCGCCGACCCTACGGGGGGAGGAAAGTGCCAGTTTCGCGAATATTGCTTGATAAGGACTCAGCCTCCGGCCGGGGGACAGCTCACGGCCTGGCGGGTCGCCGACCGTTCGGGCGGAGTAGCCACGACGATGATCGGCGGAAGGGTTCCCCCGTACCAGACACGGCCCGCCGGCGGCGCTGCCGGGGAGGCTTCGGGGTTCGCCACCGGGCGATTGTGGGCCGCCCGGTCAGCCGTAGTCGCCCGACCGCCGGCAACAGCAATGCCGAGACTCAAGACGGCCGCGAGTGAGAGTGCGATGCCACGCATACTGCCTCCTTCTGTCAAAGCCACGTACGACGGCGTGGTCACCTGTTCTGACGCAGGAACGCCACAGATCGTTGCACGCGCCCTGTCCGAGACCCGTCAGGAGGCTCCCGTCGCCCACCGGTCGGAGCGACGTTAGCTTTGCTGCCGTGACGAGCCTGTCGCGTTTCCGGGACCTCCTCACCCAGCTGATTGTCCGCGACCTGAAGTCCCGCTACAAGCAAACGTTTTTCGGGGCTTTATGGGTCTTCGGCCGCCCCCTCGTCGAGCTGGGTGTGTATGTGCTGGTGTTCGGGGCATTTCTCCGGGCACCCTCGGACGGCATCCCCTACGCCCTGTTTGCCTTCTCGGGGGTCGTCTTGTGGAGCTTCATTTCGGGCGCCATCTCGCGCGGGGCCCGCAGCATCCAAAGCGAGAGCGGGCTGGTGGCGCATGCCCCGTTCCCGAAAGCAACGCTCCCGTTCGCCGCGATCATCGGCGCCTTGATCGATTCCCTCTTCGCCGCCGTGCCACTCGGTCTCCTCATGGCGTTTCAGGGAGTGGCGCCGTCTCCCAACACGTGGCTGCTCCTGCCGATCTTCCTGATCCTGCTGATCATGGTTACCGGCGTCGTGCTGATCACCTCGGCCCTGAACGTGTTCTACCGGGACGTCGGTCACCTGGTGGACCTCGGCGTCCGCGTGTGGCTGTTGCTCACTCCCGTGGCCTACGCGCGTTCCGTGGTGCCGCCTCAGTTCCAGACGTTGTACAATCTCAATCCTCTTGTTTCGGTGTTCGATTTCGCCCGGGCGGCCCTGCTCGGCAACGCCCCACTCTACCCTGCGACCCTGTTGTACCCATTGGGGACTGCGGTCGTCCTCCTCGCCGTCGGCGTGATGGTCTTCCGCGCGACGGAACCCTACTTCGCCGAGTCGGTTTAGCGGTGGCGGTCACCGTTTCGGGCGTCTGGAAGCGTTATCGGCTGGGCAGTCAAACGCTCAAGGAGCTGTTGAGCGGTCTCGTGCGGCGACGACGCGGCCCCCCGGCTCGCCCGAAATCGATGTGGGCGCTCGAGGACGTTTCGTTCCGCGTCGAGCCCGGCTCGACCTTCGCCCTGGTCGGCGCCAATGGCTCCGGCAAGTCGACAATGCTGAAGCTAATCGCGGGGATGATGAAGCCGACGCGCGGCACGATCGCGGTGTCGGGCCGGCTGACGCTGCTCAGCTTCCTCGGCGGCTCGTTTCACGGGGATCTGACCGGACGCGAAAACGTCTTCCTCGATGGAGCACTGCTCGGCCTATCGCGACGCGAGCTGCGGTCCAAGCTCGACGCCATTTTCGCGTTCGCCGAGCTCGAGCGATTCATCGACGTGCCGGTGAAATTCTATTCGTCGGGGATGAGCCTGCGCCTCGGGTTCGCGATCGCGGCGCACCTCGAACCGGAAGTGCTGCTCATCGACGAGGCGTTCGCGGTGGGGGACACCGCGTTCCGGGATCGCTGCCTTGGCCGAATGCTCGCGTTCAAGGAAGCGGGCACGACCATGGTGTTGGTCTCGCACGAGCGGTATCTGGTGGAGCAACTGTGCGACACCGCCCTGTTGCTCGACCATGGGCGAGTCGCGGCCGCGGGTCGGCCGGACGAAGCGTTTGCCGCATACGAACGGATCATCGAGGCCGACGAAGCCGACGATCCAGACGACCGCGAGGGCGAGCCGGAGCGCTCACCGCTCGAAATCGAAGCGGTCGAAATCATCGGTGGCGAGGGCGGCACGGAGCCCTTGTTCCTCCCGGAAGGCACGCTCACCGCCCGGGTCCGCTTGCGGGCACGACGGGATGTCGCCGGGGCATCGGTGGGCGTTCAGGTGGCGCGCGAATGGCATGTGCTGCATGGCACGCGCTGCAATCGACAGGGGATCGAGATCAACGCGCGAGCCGGCGAACGGGTCACTCTCGAGATCGCATACAGCCCGCTTTCCCTCGCGCGCGGGTCCTACGCCCTTCATGTCTTGGTATTCGAGCACCGGCTGGCGGCCTCACCGATTCTGGTGTGGAAACGCGCGGCCCGTTTCCGGGTCACCCATGACGAATCGGCGGGCGTGGGACTGGTACGCCTGGTGCATACCTGGCGTCAACTCGGAGTCGGCGGCTAGGAGGTTTTTCGGGCGCGTTCGCTGGTCCACCAGACAAATGGCGTGCGCAGGGCGCTCGGCAATCGCACGTGTCGGAGAACGGCCAAGCGCATCCGGAGCGCCTGCTCCAGATCATACGGCGTCACCCGTCCCGCCAGCGCCGCCGGCGGTTCGACGCCGGCAAGCTCCACTGCCGCGCCGAGCCAAGCCGCGGCGGCCGTCCGATCCACGATTTCTCCCGCATCCAAACGGCGTCTGATTTCCGACCAATCGAGTGCAACGTCACTCGTCCAGATCACGGCGGCATCGAACAGAAACACTAAAAGAAAAGCGATTTCGGGATGCAACAGTCCATGCGCCATGCCGCTCCACAGCAGCTCCGTGGCCGACGGCACCCGAAACCGCTGGCCGCCGCGCTCCACGTCCATGCCGGTCAGGTAATGGCGGCGCCACGACTCGTCCGGCGGCACGCCTTGCGCATGGGTGGTGTGGAGCTCGACCCCCACCTCCCGCTCGCTCCACAGCGCCGGGAGGTGGTGGTGGTCCGGACGCGGCGGACCCGTTGGGTTGGTGCGCTCATAGCCCAACACGCGCAGGCCGTGCCACACGGCACGCGCCCGACTGGCGGGGATGAGCACGTCCACGTCGCCGGTCACCCGCGCGTCGGCAAAGGGGTAGTGATCCACTGCGAGTCGACGCGCGACTCCCTTCAGGAATACGGCAGGAACCCCCATCTCCTGGAGGTGCCCCGACAGCGCCTGGGCCTCGGTTTCGATGAGGAGATTCCGAGCGATCTCCTCGCGCGCCCTCGCGACCACCCACCTGCCGAACTCCGGCTGGATGTCATCGAGCACTTCGATCTGGCGCAGCCGACGATACAGCCAGATCGTGCAGCCTTCGATGGCCACCAGCTGGGCCAGCCCCCGGACATCGGCCCGAACCCATTCGCCCGCGAGCTGCTCCTGTGCGGGCGCCCCGCGCAGGCGCAACGTGTCGAGCAGCAGGCGAGCCGGATGCACGCCTAGGCCGCCGCCCCATCAACCTCGGGGAATCGCGCGATGACGGTGTGCCGCATGGCGTGTTCAGGATGCGACTCGAGGTAGGGAACGCCCGCGCGAACCAGCCACGCGTGCGCGCCGAGTGGCGAGGGGCCGGTCTTGTGCACACCAATCCACAGCTCGACCGGGCGCCCCGCGCGTCGCAGCAGGTGATACAGCACGGCCGCCCGCTTCAGGCAGGTGCGATGCCAGGGACCGGGCAGGTGTCGCAACAGCCGATCCACCCACTGCGCCAAGGAAGCATCGTCCAAGGCATCGTCCGGACGGCGCGCGTAACCTTGCCCAAGCCAGGTGGCGAGGCGAGCGAAAGAGACGAGGTACACCAGCGGAGGTACGATCATCACCGCTGCGGTGGCCCGGAGACGCCACCCCAGCGGGAGCCGTGGGCTCACCGGCCTTCCTCGGGGTCCAGGAGCTCGGCCGCGCGGCAGGTGTCGAGAAATTCGTGGACACTAGATTCGGCCTGCTCCGCCGTGACCTCGTAGTGCTCCATCAGCCGGC
This sequence comes from uncultured Gemmatimonadaceae bacterium, assembly GCA_964596925.1. Classification (GTDB taxonomy): domain Bacteria; phylum Gemmatimonadota; class Gemmatimonadetes; order Gemmatimonadales; family GWC2-71-9; genus DASTHG01. Next base: position 222,931 of record CAZQWQ010000028.1, read on the forward strand.
GGACCAGGTCGGCAACCGACTGAGGGGACTCGAGCGCCTGCAGAATGACCAGCCCACTCTCGCTCACCGAGAAGTATCGACGGGTGCCCAGATGGAGAACGACCCCGTCACCCTCCACGTCGGCGAGGCGAAGTTCGGGATGGCGCTTGAAGCGTTGGCTCATGTGACGAGCTCGATCAGGCGGTTGGGCCGAGTGAACAGGTCGCTCCCCAGCGTGACGCGATAGCAACGGGCTTGGTGCGTCAGGCGCGTCAACACATCGAGATGGCTTTGCGCGAGATCCAGCTCGAGCATCACCCAGGCGGACCACCGCACCAGCTCGGCCACGGCTGCGGACCGCGGCAGCGGCTCGGCGGCCGTGCGGGTGTCGCCCACCGAGGTGAAGATAATGACCTCGGGATCGACCAGTGGCGTCCATACGCCCCCGAGATCTTCGGGCCAAAACCCCACCTTGCCCCGCGCGGGAAGCGCGATGCCACCTGCCTTGGCGAGCAAGCGCCGCCCCCCTTTGCGTAGCGCGATCGGTGCGTGACAAGTATGCACCACGATGCGCTCGCCGTGCCGCTCGAGAAACGCGGCGTCGTCGGTGCCTACGCGCCATCCTGACGCCGCGAGAAACGCCGCGGTCGTCGACTTCCCGGCCTCCGCATTGCCGGCCACGAGCCAGCCTCGCCCATCGGGGTCGATCGCCGTCGCCGCGTGAAGGTGGAACCACCCGATCCGCCGCAGCAGCACGACCAGCACGGCCATGAGGAAGATCCGCGTGCAACGCTCGAGGCGCTCGACCGCGGCGGGTGACAGCCAGACGGTCGCGATCGTGGCGTCGGCCGGCACCTCGGCCGCAGCCGGTGCCTCATCCCATGCCAGGCGGAGACCTCGGCCTTCGGGATTGCGCGCGAAACGCACACCCGGCTGCTCGAAAACGACATCCGCGAGCTCCGTGGGTACGACCTGCTTCACCGAGACCTCAAGCGTCAGCCCGGCTGGGGCATCGAGACGCAGGCCATCGATCCATCCTTGGACAGCGGCCCGCACACCGGGGTCGGCGCAGTGCACGAGCACACCGGCGGTGGTCACGTGTGAAAGAGGGGGACTAGACGCACCACGCGCCAGGCCGCGCAATGCGACCTGGCGCGTGGCTTGTCGCGGCAGCAGGATCAGCTGTTGTAGCCGCCGCCGTGCCGATGGCCGCCATGTCTCTTGAACTTGTTGTGGCGGCCGTGGCGCCGGAAGCTGGGCTGTCCACCGCCGGAGATCAGCGTCACATCAGCGAGCGACGCCTCCTCCTTCAGCTGTGGAGCGACAAACGGTTTGCGGGTGTTCTTCTGGTTCACTTGCAGCCTCCCGGGTCGCAGGGTGAGCATTGTGGGGACAATCTGTCCCTCCTGTTCGGGGTAGCAAGCTCCGGGCCGAGTTTGCCGCCCTTGCGTCACGCCTTAAGTAATTGTGTAATAATACTTTACGATCGCTGTATCGGGCGTCACACCGCCGGAAAGTGGTGGTAGGCCCACACCTGGCGGGAGCGATTGTGGCCAATCCACAACGTTCCCAATCACTTTGGAAGTGTGAGCCACCCTGCGACAACTCCCGCGATTTGCGCGATGACGGCGACTGGCAGCGACAGCCGCCGGGCGCTCGCATGCCCTGCCTCAATCACCAGAAAAACGATAACCAGAACGGCGAGGAACGGCCATCCCGCTTGCAGGTCGAACAACCGCAAGATCCCGTCGCCGGTCCAGGCGGCGGCGAACCCGCCGACGACGGAGCCAAGCAACATGGCCAACTGCTTGGCTTGGCGAAATGGAAGTGCCGCGACAGGCAGGAACACCGCCAGGGCGCCGAGTGCAGCGAGGGCGGCGCAGGCAAAACCCACGATGTAGCCAACAACAGCTCTCAATGGACCTCGCGGTGCGTGGACGAAACGCAACGCGCAGCCGCAACATCCACGCCGCTGCGCTCATTCATGCCCGGGAGAGGATTCGAACCTCTACGGGAGTTGCCTCCCAAGGGATTTTAAGTCCCTTGCGTCTACCGATTTCGCCACCCGGGCCGCTGTCAATCTTACCGCACCCGCTCGCGCCGCGCGCCGTCTCCCGGCCGCACGTCGGCGATCGCGGGTTCCCGACGATACGTTCGGGTAAACGCGCGCCGAACCGCATCAACGATGGTCCGCTCACGCTTGCCCTCCGCCGCGTCCGCCGGGCCCACTAACACGAGCACCGCCCCACCCCACCCCGCGCCGGTCAGCCGCGCTCCCCAGGCCCCGGCACGACGCGCGACACGGACGACGAGGTCGAGCTCCGGCGCGCTGCATTCGTAGCGCCGGCGACAGGATTCGTGCGACGCATTCAACAGGCGGCCGAAGGCGCGGAGCTTTCCCTGCGTCAGCAGCGTCGCGCCCGCGCGGGCGCGTGCCGTTTCCGTCACCACGTGCATCGCCCGCGAGCGAAGCGGCTCGCTCAACAAGCGCCGCAGCTCGCCCAGGCGCGCTTCGGGCCAGGCGGCGAGCCATTCGAGCCCCGGCTCGGTGGACGCGAGAGTGCGCACCGCTGCCTCGCATTCCGCTTGCCGAGTGTTGAGCGCTCCCGCCGCGAGCTCGTGGCGCACACCCGTGTCGACGAGCAGCAGGCGCGCACGAACCGGGATCTGCCGCGTCCGGCCCGTCGCGCATTCGATGAGCAACGCGTGCCCGGCTCGGGCCTGGACCGCGATGGTCTGGTCCATCACCCCACAGCGCACGCCGACGTGCTCGCGTTCCGCGCGATAGGCGACGTTCACCACGTCGGCCGACGAGAGGCGCACCCCGGCGAGGGCGGCGAGCGCTCGTGCGGTCGACACCGTGAGCGCCGCCGAGGAGGCAAGCCCCGCGCCAACCGGCACATCGCTCGCGAGCGTCACCCGCGCCCCTGGCGGCGCGGCCGTGTGCGCGGCAAGCTCGCGCATCACGCCCACCACGTACGCCGCCCACCCGGGGGGCACCGCGCCGTCCCAACGCACCCGCTGCACGAGGCCATCGCGCGCTGAGACGAGGTCGAGCCAGCCGGGCTCGCCGGGGCCGACCGCGGCGGTCGTGCGCGTCGTCGTGGCCATCGGCAGGACCGCACCGCCGTTGTAGTCGGTGTGCTCGCCGATGAGGTTCACGCGCCCGGGCGCGCTCACGACCTGCGTTGGCGCGACACCGAAGGCGGCACGGAACAGGGCTATCGCTTGCGCTCGCATACGTTTGACAAGGGTTGGGGCGAATGGTACCGTATGCCAGCCGGTTGCACCATCTCCCCAGAATCTCGGCTCGCCTTCTCGTGCGACGGCATCCACCCCAGCGCCGCGACCCACAAACTGATCGCCAACAAGCTGATCGATGCGATCATCGCGACGTACGGCTTCGTCCAACTCACGAAGATCCCCTGAAACGAACCGCGTCGCGGGTGTGGGGTAACGAGGACGGCACGCGACCCCAATCGGGTGCCGTCGCGTAATGCGCTACGTCCCCCTGCTCACGCTCGTTGCCGCCGCCACGCTCGCGCGGCCGATCCCGCTCGACGCGCAGGCCGTCGAGCGGACCGATACCCCACGCCGGGGGGCGCTGCGAGTCAGCTTCGACCCGCGGATCGTGACCTGGGAGCAGGTCTACACGCCTGGCGGCCGGCAAGGGCTCGGCGCCGGGTTCGGCGGCGATTCCGTGAGCCAGGCGCTCCCGTCGGTCGTCCGGCTGCAACAGGACGTGCGCGCCGCCACAGGACTCGCCGGCTATCTCGCGACCCTCGGACACGAGCTCCTCTCCGTGCGCGCCGAACGTCGCGTCATGCCGATCCGGTTCGAGTACGGGATCACGAGTCGACTCTCATTCGGCATCACGATCCCGATCGTGCGCGTACAGGTGCGGGAGCTGTTTCAGGCGCGCCCGCCCGGGTCAAATCTGGGCGCGCTGTCGCTTGACGATTCGGCGAGCTACAACACCTTCTTCTCTCACCTGGACGCCGCGCTCGCTCAGCTCGGTGACAGCATCGCCGCGGGCGCCTATGGGTGCCCCGCAGGTCCGGACTGTCTCCGGGCCCAGGCGGTGCTCGGCCAGGGGCAATCGCTGCGGCTCGCCCTGGGCCGTGCGGTCAGCGGCACGCTGGATTCCGCGGCGCTGTACCTGCCGCTCGCCAGCTCGGAGGCCGGCCTTAGTATCACCGCCATCGTGGCGGCACTCGAGCGCGCCCTGGTCGATACGTTCCGCATCACGCCGTTCTCGCAGGACACTTTCCTGCTCCCAGGGGTCCCCATGCATGGCTCCGTGACCGCCGGATTGCTGGCGACGCGGCTGAGTGCCAATGGGCTTTCTCCATTTCGTGACACAGCGCGCCGCTTGCGGTTTTTCACGGGTGACATCGAGCTCGCCTCGACCTACCGCCTGTTGGTGGGACGTGACCACGCGACCGCGGCGACGCTGCTCGTGCGCCTGCCCACCGGTCACCAGGATTCGCCCAACGATCTGTTCGACGTGGCCACCGGCGACCACCAAATCGATCTCGAGGGCCGCTTGACCCAGGAGCTCACCCTGCTGGGCCGGCTATGGCTGAATGTGTCGCTCCGGGGGGGGCGTCAGCTGCCGGGGGAGCGCGAGCGTCGCGTGGGTCCGGCCGAGCAGCTGTTCCTGCCGATCGGCGCGTTGGCTCGCCTGCGTTGGGATCCGGGCGACTACGCGGTGGTGGACGTGGCCCCGATGTACCGGTTCTCGCGCACGTTCGCCGTCGGGCTGACGGCCGGCTATTACACCCAAGGGCGCGATCGCTACACGTTTCTTTCAGCCCAGGATTCGACGGCGCTGGCCGCGCGCCTCGGCGCACCAGTCAGTGCCGGTGTGCTCGATGCCGGGACGGCGCAGCGACACGCCCGCCTGGGTCTCGCGATGAGCTATGTCGGACCGAAGCTCGAGGGCGGCTTCTCGGTAGAACGAACGGTCAGCGGCGCGGGCGGCCCGGTGCCGGTCGCGACCGTGTTCCGGATCGTGATGCGTCAGTCGATCCAGCTGTTTTGAGCAGGTCTTCCGCATGCCGCCTGGCGGTCGCCGAGTCCGGATCGCCAAGCATGCGGGCGACTTCACGCGTGCGCTCCGCGGCGTCGACCACGCGCACGTCGCTCGTCGCTACACCTGCTTTGGCCCCCTTTTCCACTACGAGGTGGCGATCGGCGTGCGCGGCGATTTGCGGCAAGTGAGTAATGACGAGCACCTGACGACCCGCCTCCCCACCACCATGCGCGACCGCTGAGAGCGCAGCACCGACTCGCGCCGCGACCTCGCCGCCGATTCCCTGATCCACCTCGTCGAACACCAGCGTCGGCACCGCGTCATGACGCGCCAGGACGGCTTTCAGGGCCAGCATCACCCGGGAGAGCTCCCCCCCGGACGCCACGCGCGCGAGCGGGCGGGCGTCCATCCCCTCGTTCAGCCGCACCAGGAACGACACGGCCTCTGCCCCGTCGGCGCGCGGCGTGGCATGGGGCGCCAGCGCCGCGGCGAAGCGTCCTCCCGGCATCCCGAGCGCGGGGAGCATCCCGTCCACCGCGCCGGCGAGCCGAGCAGCGCCCTCCGCACGTCTGGCGGAGAGGGCCGCACAGGCACGAGCGAACTCTGCTGCAGCCGCTTCGCGCTGCGTGGCGATGTCGCGCAAGTCGAGATCGGCGCTGTCGAGGAGATCGAGGTCGTGCGCCGCTGCGTCGCGCGCGGCCAGCACGTCGGGAATGGCCGGGCCGTATTTCTGGAGCAGTTTGAACAGTGCGTCCCGGCGCCGTTCGATTTCCTCGAGGCGGGCGGGATCGGCGTCAATGCCCGCAGCGTATTCGCGCGCGGCACCCGTGAGCTCATCGATATTGGCGAACGCCGTATCGAGCAGCTCGCGCCACCGGGCGGTGGCCGGGTCAAGTCGCTCGAGCGCTGCCAGTAGCTTGGTCGCGCGAATCAGCCCACTTGCGTCCATCGTCTGCTCGAGCTCGCGCGCCAGGCGCCCAAGCTCGTCGGCATGCGTGAGGCGCCGCGACTCGCCTTCCAACGCCTCGTCCTCGCCCACCCTGGGCGTGGCGCGAGAGATCTCCTCGACGACATGCCGGAGATAGTCGGCCTTGCGACGGACGGCGTCCTGTTTGGCGTGCAGTTCCGCCTCGCGCTCCTCGAGCGCTTTCAGCCGTCCATGCGCGTCGCGCACCGCGACTCGTTCAACCTCGGCCTCGGCGTATGCATCCAGCAGGTCGCGCTGCGTCTCCGGGCGCACCAGTGACTGGGTCTCGTGCTGTCCATGCAAATCCGCGAGCAGCGCGCCGATCTGGGCCAGCACACCTACCGTCGTCGGGCTGCCGTTCACCCACGCGCGAGATCGCCCCTCCCCAGCGATCTCTCGCTTGAGCACGAGCGCGCCGTGCTCCAACTCCACCCCCAAGGCCGTCAGGGACGGGGCGAACCGGGACAGCGCCGCGGCGGACAACTCGAACGCCCCCTCGATGATCGTCTTCTTGGCTCCCGGTCGGACGACGTCCGGAGAGGCGCGCTCGCCCAGCAGCAGCGCCAGGGCGTCCACCAGCATCGACTTGCCCGCGCCCGTCTCGCCGGTGAGCACGTTCAGCCCGTGCCCCAGCGGCAGCGTCACGTCGGCGATGACGGCAAGATCGCGGACGCGCAGCTCGGTCAGCACCTATTTGCGCTCGCGATCGGAGAGGTCACCCCAATTCAGCTTGCGACGCATGCGCGCGAAGAACCCCTCCGGACCCATGCGACCAAGCAGGACGGGGCGATCGGCACGACGGATCAAGAGTCGCTCGCCCGGGTGCACAATCTGGCTTACCTGACCATCGAGTGAGAGCACGATCTCCTCGGTATCCGACCAAGGTGGGATCGGCTCGATCAAGAGTGCAGCGCTGGAGGGCAACACTAGGGGTCGCACCGCGAGCGTGTGGGGGCAGATCGCGGTCACGGCGATTGCGTCCACCCCGGGAACGACGATCGGGCCACCCGCGGAGAGCGAGTAGGCGGTCGAGCCAGTGGGTGTAGCGACGATGATGCCATCGGCGCTGTACGCGCCTACCTCTTCACCATCCACCGAGACCCGGAACCGCAGCACACGCGCTACGCCGCCCTTGTGAATCACGACATCGTTGAGGGCAATCGGCTGCGTGCGCTTGCCGCCCTGGCGATCCTCGACGGTCGCGACGAGGGCCATGCGGGCTTCGATGGTGTAGGCTTTGCGCGCCGTTGCATCGAGGACCCAATCGAGGTTGCGCGACGCCGCGGTCGTCAGGAATCCGACTCGGCCCACGTTGATGCCGATGACCGGGGTGGCCGCCCCATCAAGCAGACGGGCGCCACGCAGCAGCGTGCCGTCGCCACCGAACGTCAACAGGCAATCGAGCGGCGTCCCCGCCCCGAACACCACGGGAGGCGGTTCGGGCCAGTAGCCGAGTAAGCGTTCTTCGGTGAAGAGGGTGAAGCCCAACCGAGGGGCGTCCGCCGCCAAGCGCTCAAGGAGGCTCCGGAGATCGTCGTAGCTGGGGTTGCCGACGACCCCGACATTCATCGAGGCGCGAGGCTCTCTTCGGCGGCGAGGACGCGGATGCGGGCGGCCAGGCCAGCGCCGGTGAGGCCCACCTCCTCGAGCTGCTTGGCGCGCGGCGCGTGTTCATACGTCCGATCGGGGACGCCGAGCGGCACGACGCGCACGTCAGGGGCGGTGGTCTGCATGATCCCGGCGAGCGTGGCGCCGAACCCGTTGACGACCGAACCGTCCTCCACGGTGACCAGGAGCTTGTGATCGCGCGCCAGGACCTCGAGCATGGCGCGGTCCATCGGCTTCAGGAAACGGCAATTCACTACCGTGACGTCGAAGCCGTCTGCCGCCAACAGCTCGGCCGCTTCGCGGGCGGGGCGACACATCACCCCCACGGCGAGCAAGGCACACTCGCGACCGCGTCGCAGGATCTCCCAGGTGCCGTACGAGACGGGAGCGACTTCCGCCGCGGGAGGCGCCTCACCAGGAGCCTTGTCCCGCGGGTAGCGCAGCGAGAACGGCCCCGCCTCATGTGTCAGCGCGCAGCGCAACAGTCCGATCAACTCGGCGCCGTCCTTGGGAGCGGTCACCGTCATGTGCGGCAGCGCCAGGAGGTATGGGATGTCGTACAGGCCCATATGCGTCTGGCCGTCCTCGCCCACCATGCCCGCGCGATCCATACAGAAGATGACCGGCAGTTTCTGAATCGCGACGTCGTGAATGATGCTGTCGTAGGCGCGTTGCAGGAACGTCGAGTAGATCGCCACGATCGGGCGCACCCCCTGTGTCGCGAGGCCCGCCGCGAAGGTGACCGCGTGGCCCTCGGCGATGCCGACGTCGAAGAACCGGTCCGGCCACTTTTTCTGAAAGATGTTGGTTCCCGTCCCCGACGGCATCGCCGCCGTGATCGCCACGAAATTCGGGTACTCCCCGGCGAGCTGCGTGATCGCCTCGCCGAACACCCGGGTCCACTGCGGCGCTCCCGCGGCTACTGGCTTGAGCACCCCCGTCACCGGGTCGTAGGGCGCCCGGGCGTGGTATTTCTCGAGATCCGGCTCCGGCAGCGGGAACCCCTTCCCCTTGTGGGTCAGCACGTGGATCAGACGCGGCCCTTTCAACCCGCGCACGATGCCGAGAGTCGCCACGAGCTGCGCGATATCGTGTCCGTCGATCGGGCCGAAGTAGCGGAAGCCCAGCTCCTCGAACAGCATCCCGGGTGACCAGAGGTTCTTCACACTCTCTTCGACCGTCTTGGCAAATTCGATGAGCCGTGGACCGCCGACGAGATGCGAGGTCTTCTCGATCACGTGCTTCACGCGTTCGCGCCACCGCACGGTAATCGGGCTCGCGATGATCGATCCGAGATACTTGCTGATCGCCCCGACGTTGGGCGCGATGGACATGCCGTTGTCGTTCAGCACGACGATGAGGTCGCGGTCGGAGTGCCCGGCATTGTTCATCGCTTCGTACGGCAGCCCGCACGTCATCGCGCCGTCGCCCACAACGGCGACCACCTGGTAGTCGGCTCCCGTGAGATCGCGCGCGGCCGCCATGCCGAGCGCCGCCGACAACGCGGTTCCGGCATGCCCAGCACCGAACTGATCGTGGGGGCTTTCATCGCGACGCAAGAACCCGGAGAGCCCGCCCGCTTGCCGCAGCGTGGGGAGACGGTCGTTGCGACCGGTGAGGATCTTCCAGGGATAGCCCTGGTGGCCCACGTCCCAGACGATCTTGTCGCGCGGCGAATCAAACACGTGGCACAACGCGATCGTCAGCTCGACCACGCCGAGTCCCGCTCCGATGTGACCGCCAGTCTGCGACACCACCTCGATGAGCCGCTGGCGCACCTCGTCGGCGAGGAGCTGCAGCTGCTCCCGCGGGAGGGCTTTCACGTCAGCGGGCGAACGGATACCGTCGAGTAGGGCCATTAGTTCGTTCGGGTCACGATGTAGTGCGCCAAGGCCACCAGCGTAGGGGAAACTAATGCCGTCTGGCGCAGCCGGTCCACCGCCTGGGCGGCGAGCCGCTCCGCCTCGGCCCGAGCGGCACCCACACCCAGCACCGATACAAACGTGGACTTGGCAAGCGCCGCGTCCCGCCCGGCCGTTTTGCCAAGCTGCGCCGAGGTTGCAGTGGCATCGAGCACGTCATCGGCGATCTGAAATGCCAGTCCGATGGCTTCGCCATACGCGCGCAGCGCCGCCACGTGATCGTGCGGGGCGTCCCCGCCCGCGGCGAGGCCCCCGATGACGCACGCCGCCGCGATCAAGGCGCCCGTCTTGCGCTGGTGTACCTCCCGGAGCGCCTCGATGGAAATCGCGCGCCCCTCCGCTTCGAGGTCCAGCACCTGTCCCCCGATCATCCCGCCGGCGCCGGCCGCCCGGAACAGCTCGAGCGCGATGGCGCGGCGCCGCTCCGGCTCCACATCGAGCGCATCGAGTCCGGAACCGAGCACGCGCGCGGCGAGCCCCACCATATGGAACCCCGCGCTCGTCGCGGCGCGCACGTCAAAGGCGCGGTGCACCGTCGGTCGCCCACGTCGCAGATCATCGTTATCCATGCAGGGAAGATCGTCGTGAACGAGCGAGTAGGCGTGCACCACTTCAACCGCCGCCGCTAGCTCGGCGACCCCGGGGACGGTCCCGTCGCCTCCCAGCGCCTCACAGGCGGCGAATACGAGCGTCGGCCGCAGTCGCTTGCCCTCGCTCAACGCACTGTAACGCACCGCGTCGGGTACCGGCGCCGGCCAAAACGCCGATGCGCGCTCGCTCCAGCGCTCCAGCACGGCATCCACCCGCGCGCGGGTGTCGGTGAGATACACCTCCAGGGCGCGGTCAGCGGTCGAGGTCTTCAAGCCGCAGCTTTCCCGCTTGATCCGCCAAAACCTGTCGAACGCGGACCTCGGTAGCACTCAACCGCTCACGGGCCGCACGCAGCCGCTCCACCCCCTCCTCGAATAACCGCAGCGCCTCGTCGAGGTCCAACTCCTCGGCTTCGAGCCGCCGCACGATCTGCTCCAGTCGTTCGAGATCCTGCGCAAAGCCGCCTGTCTCCGCCGCCATCAGCCCTCGCCTACGCGCGCCGCGACTTCGCCGTCTCGCACTTGCAGTCGGAACACCAGGCCCGGCGCAAACTGAACGATCCGCCGGAGCACGCGCCCTTCGGCGTCCCGTGCCACGGCATAGCCCCGCGCCAAGACCTTCAATGGAGAGAGCGCATCGAGCCGGGCACCCGCCGCCGCGAGTCGCGCCCCACCCTGTTCCAGGGCGCGCGTCATGTCGACCGCCAGCCGATCCCCCGCACGCTCCAACCGCTCACCGGCGTGACGCGTGGGAGCGACGAGAGCCCGCGCGAGGGCTCCCCCCAGCCGGTCGAGCAGGGCGAGGAGTTCGACGCGGTCCGGAGTCGCCGCTTCCGCCGCCGCCGAGGGCGTGGGCGCCCGCAAATCGGCGACCAGATCGCACAAGGTGACGTCGGTTTCGTGACCCACCGCCGAAATGACCGGTACCGGGGCCGCGGCGACGGCGCGCGCGACGCGTTCACTGTTGAACGTCCAGAGGTCTTCCTTCGAGCCGCCGCCCCGCCCCACGATGGCCACGTCCAGGCGGGGAATCCGGCCAAGCAACGCCAGGGCGGCGCACACCTCCCGGTCGGCGCCGTCGCCTTGGACTCGTGTGGGAACAAGCAGAATCTCGACCCACGGCCAGCGCCTGGCCATCACCGCAACGATGTCCCGAAGCGCGGCGCCATCGGGACTCGTCACGACGGCCAGGCGGCGAGGAAACGGCGGCAGCGGGCGCTTGCGCGCGGGGTCGAGCAGCCCGTCGCGCAGCAGCGCGGCTTTCGCTTTTTCGAAGGCGACCTGCCACAAGCCGCCGGCTTCGGTGGACAGTACCTGGCGGACGGTCAACCGAAATTCGCCGCGCTCTTCCCACACCGTGGGCGTGCCGAAGACGAAGACTTGCATGCCGTCGGCCGGTGGCGCAGGCAGCCGCTGATTCTCACGCGACCACATGACGCAGCGCAGTTGCGCCGCCTTGTCGCGCAGGGTGAAGTACCAGTGGCCGCTGCCGTACGCCTTGAACCCCGATACCTCACCCTTCACCCAGAGCACGGGGAGGCCCGCTTCCACGACGGCCCGAGCGCGGCGCGTGAGCTCGGACACGGTCCATGCGCCCTCCGAGGAGAGCGCGGAGAACAGGTCTACGGACGGGCCCACTGTCGGGCCGCCTGAACCGTGTTGACGAGCAGCATCGTGATGGTCATCGGTCCGACGCCGCCCGGCACGGGCGTGATCGCCGAAGCCACCTCGGCTGCTTCGGCGAATTTCACGTCACCCACGAGGCGATAGCCCTGTTTTGCGGTCGGGTCAGAAACGCGGTTGACGCCGACATCGATCACCACGGCCCCCGGTCGGACCATGTCACCCGTGACGAACTCCGGCTTGCCCATCGCCACGATGAGGATGTCGGCCTCGCGCGTCACGGCGCCGATGTTGCGGGTACGCGAGTGGCACACCGTCACCGTCGCGTTGCCACCAGGGCCGTCCTGCAGTAGCAACGCGGCCATGGGACGTCCCACGATATTGGAGCGGCCGACGATTACGGCATGGGCCCCGGTGGTGTCCACCCCGCTTCGTATCAGTAGCTGCTGCACCCCGTACGGAGTCGCCGGGCGGAACCCGCTGGGGTCACCGGTCGAGACCTTGCCGACGTTTTCAGGGTGGAATCCGTCCACGTCCTTGCGCGGATCGATCCGCAACAGCACGCGGGTGGCAGCGATGTGCTTGGGCAACGGCAGCTGCACGAGGATGCCGTGGATCTTGGGGTCGGCATTCAACCGGTCCACGAGCGCCAACAGATCGGCTTCGCTCATGTCGGCCGGCCGGCTCAGGGTTTCGTGGTGCAGGCCCGCCTCGTCGCACGCCTTGCCCTTCATACGCACGTAGGTCGCCGAGGCAGGGTTCTCGCCCACCAGCACGGCCGCGAGGCCCGGGGTCACCCCGCGCTGCTTGAGCGCGGCGATTTCGGGGGCCAGCTCCGCGCGCATCGCCCGGCCGATAGCCGTGCCGTCGATCAGTTTCGCCTTAGCGTGCAAAGTCCACCGCCCGTGTCTCCCGGATGACCACCACCTTGATTTGTCCTGGATACTGCAGCTCCCGCTCGATTTTGCGGGAGATCTGTTCCGCGAGCTGGACCGCCTTTCCATCGTCCACTGCCCCCGGCGACACGACGACCCGGACCTCTCGCCCCGCCTGAATCGCGAAGACCTTTTCGACGCCGGCGAACTCGGCGGCGATCTGCTCGATGGCGGTGAGCCGCTTGACGTACGTCTCGAACGCTTCGCGCCGGGCCCCAGGTCGCGACCCCGAGACCGCGTCGGCCGCCTGGACGATGACACTGATCGCCGAATCGTGCGGCACGTCATCGTGGTGGGCGGCAATGCAGTTGATGACCACCGGATGCTCGCCGAACTTCGTCGCCACCTCGATGCCGAGCTGCACGTGCGTGCCGTCGTGCTCGTGCGTCAGCACCTTCCCGATGTCGTGCAGCAACCCACCGCGTTTGGCCAGCGGCACGTCGAGCTTCAATTCTGCCGCCATGATCCCCGCGATCCAGGCGACTTCCTTCGAGTGCTCGAGGATGTTCTGGCCATACGAGGTGCGGTAGCGCATACGCCCGACCAGCTTCACCATCTCGTGGTGCATCCCGCGGAGACCCGTCTCGTACACGGCCCGCTCACCCGCCTCGAGGATGCCCGCTTCAATCTCCTCTTGCGCCTTTCGGACGACCTCCTCAATGCGGCCGGGGTGGATCCGGCCGTCGGTGATGAGGCGTTCCAGCGACAACCGAGCCACCTCGCGGCGCACCGGGTCGAAGCAGGAGATGACCACGGTGTCCGGGGTGTCGTCGATGATGACGTCGGTGCCGGTGGCGGCCTCGAATGCCCGAATGTTGCGACCCTCGCGGCCGATAATCCGCCCCTTCATTTCGTCGGTGGGCAGCATCACCGCTGACACCGTTGTTTCGGCGGTGTGCTCGGCAGCGATCCGTTGGATGGCCAGCGCGACGATTTTCTTCGCCTCGCGATCCGCATTCTTGCCGGCTTGCTCGCGTATGTCGCGCAGCAATGCCGCGGCCTCGCCGCGGGCCTCTTCCTCGAGACGACGTTTCAGCTCTTCCTTCGCTTCCTGCGCCGTCAGACCCGCCAGTCGTTCCAACTGCACCCGGGCTTCGTCCTCTCGGGTGGTGAGCGTCCGCTCCCGGTCCTTGAGCGATTGCTCGCGGCGCGTGACGTCTCGATCCCGCTCGCTGGCCGCCGTCTGTTGACGCTCCAGCGCGTTTTGCCGCTGCTCGACGTCGCGGCGCCGCTCGGCCAGGTCCCGCTCCAGACCTTCGCGCGCCTTGAGGAGCTCTTCCCGCGCTTCGAGCTGGAGGCGCTGCTTGGCGTCTTCGAGCTGCCGGTCGCCCTCCCGCGCAGCCACCAACGCTGTCGCCGTCGCTACCCGACGCTCGGCACGCCGCCCGAGGATATAGAAAACCGTTCCCGCAGCGATCCCGCCGCCGAGAACGGCTATGACGATCTCGATCCACGTAGACATCGATCTATCTCCGGCTGCGCCGCGGCTCTGGAGCCTGGCGTCGTATTGTCAGTCTGCGCTGCTCAGCGTTCCGCTACCTTCCGCCGCCCCGGCGGCAACATCTTCGCGAAGTCGTCCGTCAGCGCGACGAGCCGCGCCGCCACTTCACGCTCGCCCTTCCTGGATTGAAACAGCTCGTTGGTGATGTCGAGCGCCGCAAGAATCGCCGCCTTGTGCGTCTCCACCAGCCCTCCCTGGGCCAACACTTTCTTCAGAGCCTGGTCGACGTACCCCGCCACCTCCCGGGTGTATTCGGGAGGCAGGTCTGACCGCACCGTGTATTCCTCTCCGGCGATCATCACCTTGACCGCGTGCTTCTTCGTGCTCATCGAGTCGCGTTGCCGCCGGTCGCGGCACCGGCCGAGCCGGCCGTCTCGCGTGACTGCTCCTCGAGAAACGACAGCCGTGCGACCAGCTCCTGCATCCGGGCGCGCGCCGCTTCGACGCGCGTGCGCAGCTGCCGATTTTCCGTCTCGAGCTCGGCCGTGCGGCCCCGACTCTCTCCGTCGCCGCGGGCGTGCACTGCCCCGCGCGACACCCCGCCACCCTTGCCATCGGCCTCGGCCTTGAGCGCGCGAGCGCGCCAGGTCGCCAGCTCTTCGCCGACCTCGCGTAGCACCGCCTCCAGCTGCTCCAACGCCCGGATGTCAACCCGTTCTACGTCGTACACCCAGTTCTCCTTCCAAGGCCGCGAGCGCCCGCCGGATCGCGTCGTCCACTTCGCTGTCCCGCAGCGTCCGACTTGGGTCGCGAAAGACGCAACGCCACGTCACGCCCCGCGTGTTCGCCGGCAGGTTGGGCCCGCGATACTCGTCCAGCACCTCGAGTCGCTCGAGCAACGGGCCGCCAGCATCGCGCAACCGCCCTTCGACCTGCTCCGCCGTTACGCCGGCGGGTACGACGAGTGATATGTCTTGCACTGTGGGCGGTTGCGTCGGCAACCGCGCATACGCCGGCCGTGGCGCCTCCACCACCTCGATTTCTACCTCAAACCCCATGAGACCACCGGCCCATTTCGGCGCATCGGCCACCTGGGGACCGGCGCTCCCCACGACCCTGCCACGCTCGCCCACCGCGCTCCACACCCCGCCCCCTTTTGCCGGGACGACCCGGGCGCCCGGAGCGGCTGCCTCGACAGCTAACTCAAAGTGGCGCTTGAGGTCCCAGATGTCCATATCAGGCACTTTCGCACCCTCGGTCCAGTGGCCGGGACGGCGGGCCCCGGTGAGCACCCCGGCCAGGGAAGGCCGTTCCTCCGGTGCGTGTTCGGGGCGCGCCTTGAACACCGTCCCGACCTCGAACAGCCGGATGTCCCGCTCGCGGACCGTCCAATTGTACTCCACGCGACGCACCAGTCCCGGAAGCAGGTGGCTGCGCAAATACCCCTCCTCGGTCGACAACGGGTTACGTAGCGCGACGGCATCCGGACTGTCGGCCGGTCCGAGCGACGACGTGCGCGCCTCGAGGAAGCCGGCGCGCGCCATTCGCTCCCGCACGCGCGCCAACGCGAGCTCGGCGGGCGCGGTGGGAACCGTGCCGGGACGGTAGGGTCGCAGCTCGTCCGGAAACGCCTCGTAGCCCTTGAGACGGGCGATCTCTTCGATCAGATCCACCTCGCGGGTCACGTCCGGTCGCCAACCCGGGACTTGGACGGCGAGGCGTTCGTCCTTGGGTGCCACCACGAAGCCGACACTCGAGAGGAGCTGTTCGACTTCTGTCCGGGCAAACGCCACGCCGAGGACCCGGTCGACGCGCTCGGGGCGGAGGAACACGCTGCGGGCCTGCTGCGGCTCCGCCCAGAGGTCGAGCGGCGGCTCCCGTACCGTGCCACCCGCCACGGCGATAATGAGCTCGATGGCACGACGCAGCGCATCCGGCATGCCGAGCATGTCGATGCCTCGCTCATAGCGGTAGCTCGATTCACTCGACAGTCCCAGCGCTCGGCGCGTGCGTCGGATCCGCGTGGGCTGGAAATAGGCGCACTCGAGCACCAGGTCCGTCGTTGTCGCCGACACCTCGGACTCCGCGCTCCCCATCACGCCCGCCACGATCGTGGGACGCTCCGCGTCGCAGATCGCGGTCATGTCGGCGCTAAGTGTGCGTTCCACGCCATCCAAGGTCACGATCCGCTCGTTTGGCTTCGCGCGGCGCACGACCACGGCCGGTCCGCGCAGTTTCGCCAGATCGAACGCGTGCATCGGCTGATTCAGCTCGAGCAGGATGTAGTTCGTCGCGTCGACGACGTTGTTGATCGGCCGCTGTCCCGCCGCCGCCACCCGGTCGGCAAGCCATGCGGGGCTCGGGGCGACGCGCACGCCGCGGATCACGGCGATCATGTAGCGCGGCGCCCCTTCGACGTCCTCGACCACGACGCGCACGCCGTCCGTCACCCCCTCAGGTCCCCCCCCCGGACTTCGAACGGGCGCCAGCGCGAACGGGGTCGCGCCGGGGATCGCTGGGAGTTTGACGGTGCCGCCGAGCGCGGCCGCGAGCTCGCGCGCCACGCCGCGATGGCACAGGAGATCGGGACGATTGGCGTAGACCTCGAGGGCAAGCTGGTCGTCGGCGATGGGCAGGGCGTCGAGGAACCGGGTCCCCGGAGCCGCCGCCGAGTCGAGCTCCAGAATGCCGCCCGAGTCCTGCCCCAGACCCAGCTCTTTCGCCGAGCACAGCATCCCGTTGGACTCGGTACCGCGGATCTTGCGCCGCTCGAGTTTCAAGCCGCCCGGCAGGACCGTGCCCACCGGCGCGAACGGATAGACCTTGCCTGCCTCCACGTTCGGCGCACCGCACACCACCTCAAGCGGCCCGCCCGTGCCGCCCGCATCGACGACGCAGAGGCTGAGCCGGTCGGCGTTCGGGTGCTTTTTCACTTCGAGGACGCGGGCAATGAGAATGTCGCCCAGATCCTGATGCAGGGGCGTGACGCCCTCGACCGGTGAGACGTGGGCGGTGAGCACCCGTTCCATGTCGTGCACGTCGAGCGGGCGTCCCAGCAGGGCCTCCAACCAGCGACGCGAGAGGATCACCGGACCCCTCCCGCGAACTGCGCCAGAAAGCGGACGTCGCTCTCATACAACAACCGGATATCCGGAATGCCGTACCGGAGCATGGCGATACGGTGTGGACCCATCCCGAACGCAAACCCGGTGTAGCGCTCCGGATCGATCCCGCAGTGCTCGAGCACGGCGGGATGCACCATGCCGCTGCCCAGGATTTCCATCCAGCCGCTCTGCTTGCACGTCGCGCAGCCACGCCCACTGCACACCGTGCAGCGTACGCTCATGTCGGCCGACGGCTCCGTGAACGGGAAGAAGGAGGGATGGAACCGGACGGCGGTATCGGCCGCGAAGAAACGACGCGCGAACAGGCTCAGGGTTGCCTTCAGGTCGACGAACGAGATTCCTTCGTCCACGACCAGGCCTTCGATCTGCTCGAACACGGGGGCGTGCGATGCGTCGAACGGGTCGCGCCGGTACACCTGGCCCGGAATCACGACACGGATGGGCAGCTTGGAGGCCTCCATCGTCCGGACCTGAACCGGTGAGGTGTGAGTGCGGAGCAGCAGATTGTCCGCGACGTAGAATGAGTCCTGCGAGTCGAGCGCCGGATGGTCCTTGGAAAAATTGAGCGCGTAGAAATTGTTGCGCTCGGTCTCCACCTCCGGGCCCACGGCGCGGGTCAGCCCCAGCTCGCGGAAGATCTCGCAGATCTCGTCGACCACCTGGGTGACGAGGTGCAGACCGCCGCGCCATTGGGCGCGGCCGGGCATGGTTGGATCTACATCGCTCACCACGCCCGCCGATCGGGCCAGCTCCTGCTCGCGCGCCTCGATCGCCGCCTCGAGCTCGCGCTTGAGCGCGTTCGCGGTCCCGCCCACCGATTTCCGGGTGTCCGGATCGAGCGCGGGGAGCGCCTTGAGGATTTCGGTGAGGGCGCCAGCCTTGCGACCCAGGATCTCGGTTCGCAGTTCTTGCAGCCGGCGCTCATCCGCCTGGGGAATCTCGTCGAGACGCTCCCGCAGGCCATCGAGGCTCGCGAGGAGGTCGCGCATGTTCAGAGGGCCTTCTTCGCGACCTCCGCCAGCTGCTCGAACGCCTGGGGATCCCGCACGGCGAGATCGGCGAGCACCTTGCGGTTGATCTCCACCCCGGCCTTACGCAGGCCGCTCATGAGGCGGTTGTAGGACAAGTCGTGCAGCCGGGCGGCGGCGTTGATGCGCGTGATCCAGAGCCGCCGGAATTCGCCTTTCTTGCGGCGCCGGTCGCGGTAGGCGTATTTCTGCGCCCGCTCGACGCTCTCTTTGGCGGCCTTCCAGAGCTTGCTCCGCCCGCCCCAGTATCCCTTGGCGAGCTTCATCACTTTGTTCTTGCGCTTCAGGCGCGCGACATTGCTTTTGACGCGAGGCATGGCGGGCTCCTTACGCCATCAGGATGCGCTTCAACCGACGCTCGTCCGCGTGCGCGACGAGCGTCGCTTTGCGCAGGTGGCGCTTCCGCTTTGGATGCTTCTTGGTCAGGATGTGGCTTTTCATCGCGCGATGACGGCGCAGCCGGCCCGAGCCGGTGAGCCGCACGCGTTTGCGCAGCGCGCGCTTGGATTTCATTTTCGGCATTGTGAACTCCTGAATTAGCTTTCGGCCTTCAGCTTTCGGCCGTCGGCTAGGCCGATTGCCGATCGCCGACTGCCGACTGCGTCATTTTGGCGCCATCACCATCGACATGTTGCGACCCTCGAGCCGTGGCTCCTGCTCGACTTTGCCGATGTCCTTGAGCTCGGCGGCCACGCGATCGAGCACCTCACGTCCCAGCTCGATGTGCGCCATCTGCCGCCCCCGGTACATCATTGTCACCTTGACCTTGTTGCCGTCCTGCAGGAACTCGCGCGCGTGGCGTGTCTTGAACGCAAAATCGTGCTCGTCGATCCCCGGGCGATACTTCACTTCTTTCAAATGAATCACGTGCTGCTTCTTCTTCGCCGCCCGCGCCGCCTTGGCCTGCTCGAACCTGAATTTCCCGTAGTCCATGATCTTGACCACAGGGGGTCGCGCCAATGGCGCCACCTCAACCAGGTCAAACCCGCGCTCCTGCGCCGCCGCGAGCGCCTCATCGATCGACAGCACGCCGAGCTGTGCCCCATCATCTGCGATC
>CAZQWQ010000029.1:0-4618 GCA_964596925.1 uncultured Gemmatimonadaceae bacterium
GGCGGTTCCATTCGTCTTCGGTCAATTGGGCAACCATCTCGCCGACACTCTCGCGTACCTGGAGGAGGATGTGGGCTACCGGTTGAAGAACAGCGGGAACGCCCTCGATGGGGCCACGCTGCCACCACTCTGTGCTCGCCACGGCTACTCGGTGTCCAAGGCTCCGGCCGATGCCGCGGCCTAACGCTCGCGATCAGCGGCGGCCGCGAAGCGGCCGGCCGTCTGCATCGCCTTGTTGGACGGGCAATCCACTTTGCGAGGCCCGTCGCAAGACCCAGATGGCGCAGAGGACGTCCGTACTGAGAATCTGCGTCTCGCGCTCCTGCCTCGCCACATATTCGTCAATCAACTGCTCGAAGGCGGGGTGGCTTGCTCTGACGACACTCGCCCGCTGTCGGATCAGGTCGGTGTTCCGCTGGTTGACCGACCGGGCCTGCTCCGTCGGGCAGATGACTTCCTGGGCAACCACGTCACCACAAGCCGTCAATCGGCGAAGTGTCTCCGAGTGACCAGCATACCCTTCGGCCAGCGGCAGACGCGCCACACCGTCGGCCAGGAAGCCATCCTCGATTACGATGTACCCGCCCGCGCGGACCAGTCTCCGAAGGCCTGTAACGGTCTGCTCATAGTCCCCCAACACAGGCCCGACGCTCAGCAGGAGGGCTACATCGTACTGCTGTTCCTGCCCGAGCAGATTCCGAATGTCTCCCTGCTCGAAGCGACATCTATGGGAGACGCCTCGCTCCGTCGCTAGCGCCCGCGCGGCCTGCAGAAACGGCTCGAAGGCGTCGATGCCCTCAACTCGGACTCCGCGCTGCTCAGCAAGGGCCACGGCCACCGCGCCCTTCCCGCAGGCCAGATCGAGAACGCTGGAATCCGGCTCCACTCCAACCGACTCAAGAGCGGCAACAACCTGTTCGGCCGAGGGACCCAATTCCCACAGGTCGGTCAGGAGCTCTGGTAGGAGGGGCAAGAGTCGTACGTCGGTCTCCATCGCTTGCGCGACCGATTCGTCCAGGTCCAGCGTCATCGTGAAGACTCCATCCGGCGCGGCTCCGTCCAACGACCTGCCGATGAGCTGCGGGCGCCGCAGGCGACCGACAGCTTCATCGGCTTGTTAGGCGACACCCGCTGCCGTGGTCGACGCATCAGGGGCTGGGTCTCGGCGCCGGAAACGCGCTGAAGAACGCCCTCGCGAAGGGCGAGCGATCGATCGCGGCCTCGTCGAGGCGCGTCGGCCACTGAAGACCGTCGCTGTTCGCGAGAAGGATAAGCGTGAGCCGCTCGTCAGGAGTGTCGCTCAACACCTTTAGGTAAAGTGCCGAGTACTTCCCCTCCCATAGCCCCGTGTGCCAGGCGACGCGTCGCCCCCCCATCTCGCCCAGAAACCACCCAATCCCATACGGAAGCTCGCGGCCGGATGGCGTGCGTGATGGTGTCCACAATTGCTCCCGCCACTTCGGTGCAAGTAGTCGTCCCTCGGATAGCGCGATGTCGAAGTACACCAAGTCCAGCGCGCTCGCAATCACTCCGCCTGCTGCGCCGTCACCCTGTGGTGGCGGTGGATCCGACCGAACGACATGCCCGCCAGAATCGACTTGGTACGGCAACGCGAGGAACTCGACGAGATCGGCGCGGAGTGGCAGGTTCCGGTTTATCCGCGCGGCGTGCCGCATGCCAGCCGGGCGGAAGACCAGTGAGTCCACCAGAGTCGAAAAAGCACGGCCGCTTACCTCGGCCATTGGTCGGGACGCCCATGAGTAGGCCGGCGGGTTGTACCAAAAGCGGGTTCCAGGCTCGCCATTCGAGGTCATCGACAGGACATGACGCAGTGTGAGCCGATCGTCCGTGCATGCGAAGTCAGCGAAGAAGATGCCCCCTGCTTCACGAGCCGCGTCGCAGAATTCACCAAAGCCATCATAGCGCCGCATCGGGCGATTCAAGTCAAGTACGCCGTCTTGAGCGAGGCGCAGCGCGACCACAGCGGAGACGGGCTTGCTCACGGATGCGATATTGAATGGCGTCTCTGGAGCAACAGGAATCTTTCGTTCAACGTCAGCGAAACCGAAGCCGCCCGCGAACACCACGGTCGTGTCTCGCAATACTGCGATCGCCAGTCCCGCGATGCCGCGGGAAAGTCGCAATGAATCGAATCGTGCAGCCAAATCGCCGACGACCCGTGCGTCGTCGACGCGCGCGCGGGCACTGCGTGGGGTGGTCGCGCAGCCAACCAACAGGCAGGCGACTACTGTTGCGTGGAGCAGGTGAGCCCCAGCAGTCATTCACACTCCGTACGCAGGTCGACCAAGTGCCGATGCGAGGATTCCGTGTCGCCTAACGGAATGCGCATAAGCTGCGGCCTGCGGCGGCCGCAATCAAGAAGACATTGTTCCCTACCGAGCGGCCGCCGCGGGCCGACAGCTTCATGCGCTGGTTAGGCAGCCTCGCCCCCCACTAGCACCCTCGCGTGTAGTAGAAGACGTTGGGGCGTTTCTCGGAAGTCAGATACTCGATCCAGACAGTATCCGGTGTGACTTTCGGCTCGCCGCACAAGTTGCTCGGGGAAAGGAGCTCTACTCGGAGCCAACGCCCTCGAGCGGCGAGTGGGTTCATGATGTAGTTGAATCGATCGGAGTTGGACTCCCGCACGAGCGGTCGATTGATGCGGGTCCGACGATCAGGCCGGCTATAGAAGGCGATATCGGACGACCGGAGGAAGAACAGAGGCCTCCCACGCAGGATTTTGGACCAAAGGAGCGCCTCGGCAGTGTCCGGCCGCAGCCGCACCCACCCAACAGGTCCAGGTGGGTCAGAGGGTGCTAGCGTGACTTTGACCCATTCAGAATCTGGGGTGAAGCGAAGAATGGCCCAACCTGACACTTCGTAGTCGAATTCGATCATCCGCTCGGCTAACCGGACGCAGGCACGAGGTTTCGAGAAGCATAGGGAATCCTGGCGAAACGTTGCCACGGTATCAGCGTTCGAAGTCGGGGCGGCGAAAATCAGATCATGAGCCGTGTAGGAGTACATGGCGGCGTACTTGACTACGCCGATGCCGTACTCGCGGTTTTCCCAGCTGCGGGATGAGGCGGTATCCTGGCCGGTAGCGGCGACAGGTAACGCCAATACGATGGGAATCCAGAGGTGCAGTATAGGTCGCGACATGGTTCTGGTTGGCGAGGCTGCCTAACGGATTGCGCTTAGTTGGGATGAAGCGGCTGGCCATCCACGACACGTGGTGGCAGAATCGCCCCACAACCTTGAACGCGGTCAGACAGCCGCAAAGGGGAGGGCCAGCCGCCATGGATACGATAGGGCTTGATCTGCACAAACGCGAGAGTCAGCTGTGCGTGCTGACGGAGGAGGGAGAGGTCATCGAGCGCCGCATCGTGACGAGCCGGGAGCGGTTCACCGCGATGTTGGGCGAGCGGCCCCGCGCGCGCATCCTGTTGGAGGCCGCGACCGAGAGCGAGTGGGTCGCCCGGCACCTGGAGGTGTTGGGGCATGAGGTGATCGTGGCCGATCCCAACTTCGCCCCGATGTACGCCACCCGCAGCCGCCGGGTGAAGACCGACCGGCGCGACGCGCGGACGCTGGCCGAGGCGTTGCGGCTCGGCGCCTACCGGGCGATCCATCGGGCCTCCGCGGCGCAGCGGCATGTGCGCGCGCAGCTGGCGGTGCGGGATGCCCTGATCCGCACCCGCACCCGGTACGTGAACGTGGTGCGGGCGCTGACGCGGCGCGACGGGCTGCGGCTGCCCGGTGGCGGGCCGGAACACCTCGAGGCGAAGCTCGCGACGCTGTCGTTGCCCGCCCTCCTGGACGCCGAAGTGGCGCCGCTGCGCGTCCTGCTGGGGCCGCTCAACGGCGAGATCGTCGCCGCCGACGCGCGCTTGGCCTCCGTGGTCGCCGGCGATCCGGTCGTCACCCAGCTGTGCACCGCGCCGGGCATCGGGCCGGTCACGGCGGTGGCGTTCGTGGCCACCCTGGACGTCGTGACGCGGTTCAAGAGCGCGCACCAGGTCGAAGCGTACCTCGGCCTGACGCCGCAGGAGTACAGTTCCGGCGAGCGGCAGCAGCGCGGGCGGATCAGCAAGACCGGGAATGTGCGGATGCGCTCCCTGCTGGTCGAGGCCGCCTGGCGCGTGCTGCGCACCACGGACCCGGCGGCCGCCCCGCTGAGAGCCTGGGCCGAAGGGATCGCGCAGCGCCGCGGGCGCTCGATCGCCGCCGTCGCCCTGGCGCGGCGGTTGGCCGGCATGCTCTACGCCATGTGGCGTGATGGGAAGGACTACCGCGCGCCGCGGCCCGCCACGGTCGCGGTGGCCTAGACGTCAGCCCGGTGGCCCGAAGAGTGTGACCGACATGGGCGGTGAGCGCGTCGCAGCTTATGACCGCAGGCGAGGTCGTCGCTTAGTTGGCGCCGCCGCTCCTTCGGATCCCCCCCTGCGCCGACGAGGCAGTCCCTCGTCACGTGAGAGCGCGTACAGAAGGCTGAGCGGCACCTCGAGGGGCACCGGCTGAAACGGGCCGCATGCGGCCCGACAATAGATGAAAGAGACAAACCCGACCGAGGGGCCGGGCTTGACGGGGTGCGCCGCTTCACAGAAAGCTGCGG
>CAZQWQ010000030.1:0-4684 GCA_964596925.1 uncultured Gemmatimonadaceae bacterium
CCGGCAGCTCCGTTCGCCCCTGCACGGTCGCGTCGACGGCTACAGAATCGAGATGCCAGACAGCTGAAATCACTCATTCAGCGGTACGCGTTCGCTCGGAAGCGAACCCTCGACGCCAATCCCGTCCACATCCCGTCCACACTCGCACATCTAGAGCGCGTTCGCGGTGTCCAAGTGTGTCCTGCGCTGACCGGACAGATCGCGAGGAACGATGCGGGTTGCGTCCCCGCTGACCACCGTTGTCCACCGGTGTCCGGAGTGGGCGTCACTGGTTCGAGCCCAGTACCGCCCATCCGAACCCGCTCAGCTACGCGGAGTCCGCTTGGTTGAGCGGGTCAGATGTGTCGGGAGTGTCGCGAATGCTCGAGCCGTGCATACCCCGGTGCATACCCCGGATCGCGCAGCGCCCGACCGGGCTTAAACCGCTGAATGAGTGCTTTCAGAAGTTCGTTCGGATCCCGTATGGGCCTTTCCGGGCCGCATGGTTGAGCGGAATTGGCTTGAAACCGTGTGCCAGGTGTGCCGGAAGTGGCACGGGAAGCGCACCCGGTGGCACGCGGGCTTCCCGGCGGGTCCTTTGGGCAAACACCCTCGGCCCTTCGACTGTGCGCGCGAGGGTCTACCAGCTGACCGGCAGCGAAGGGCTGAAAACGAACCTCGATACCCCACTCTTCAACCCCCGCTTTCATCTTCGCCCGCTCGTTGCGCCAGCACCGACCCTCCTGTGGGTAATGGAGCCTCCCCGTGAATGGGTTCTGGATCGCATAGACCTGTCCAGGATGCGTTGACGCACCCATAAGCGTTGAGTCCGAAGGCGCCCAGGGACCTGCTGGATCGTGGTCTGGGTTCGAGTAGCCAGCAGCCGTGACTTCAGAACGCTGTGTACGGCCTGTGCGTGCACGCTCGGCGTCGCGCGCGTAAACGAGAACGTACTCGGTTGTCGTCGAAACGCCAGTGTCCTGGTTCTTGGCGCCCGCCATCTTCTGCCAGTTGATGATCGCGGACCACACAGCTCGATCGGAGGCCGGCCCCCGATCAGCCGCGTTCACAACGTCTGTGGGTAGGACAACTAGCGGCGAAAGAGAAGGAGGGGGTACATGCCAGGATCACCCGAGTCCCTCCTCGGTGCGGATCGCGACTCGATCGCAAGGGGCGAGATCGTCGATGCGCTACGCATGGCGCGCTTCGTTGTGTGTGAAGCCGAACAACGGTCGCGCTGCGCTCGCCCTCGCCGATTCCATGCCTCCGGCTGCAGCTGTCCTCGAACCGATGCTCCCCGGCCTTTCGAGTCGATCGGACGAAGAGCCAACGACAGCCGTTCAGGCGCGGGGATAGGGAAGTCGAAAATACCACACTGCACTCGGCTCAGAGCCGGACGGACGTCGAGTCCGGCCCGGACGTCGAGCACAGAGCACGGGCTCATGTTCAGCCTAAGAAGAGGAGGAAGGACAAGATGGGTTCAATCTTCGTACCTTCGATGCAGCGGCGGCTCCCGACCGCGGGGACATACCTGTGGCGGGCAGTCCTTGTCGCTTTGGTCTTGTTCGGGTTCGGGTTGGCGGCTACGGGGTCCGCGCGCGCCCAGGACAGCAAGGGAGCCGACTTCTGGCTCACGTTCCCCGGCAACCTTGGCCCCGGGGTAAATCTCTCGCTGTTCATCACCGGCGACACAGCGACGAGCGGGACGGTCTCCATTCCCGGCCTCGTGTTCAGTGCTCCGTTCACCGTGACTCCCGGGGCTGTCACGACCGTCGCGCTGCCGTTTGCGGCGGAGCTCAACAGCTCGGACACGGTCGAGAACAAGGGCATCCACGTGACTGCCGCCGCCGAGGTCACGGTGTACGGCCTGACCCAACGCACATTCACGACCGACGCCTATCTCGGTCTGCCGACGGACGCGCTCGGCACCGACTACATCAACCTCGGCTACGAGAACGTGAACATCGTGAACGCCACCCAGTTCGGGATCGTGGCGACCGAGGACACCACGGCCGTGACGATCACGCCGACCGTGACGACGGACGGGCACGCGGCAGGCGTCGCGTACGTCATCAACCTGAACCAGGGGCAGACGTACCTGCTACGGAACACGGATGCCGCGCCGGCAGACCTCTCCGGCACACTCATCCAGTCCGACAAGCCGATCGCCGTGTTCGGCGGGCACCAGTGCGCGAACATCCCGGCCGGCTTCGTTGCGTGCGACACGGTCGTCGAGGAGCTGTCGCCGACGACGGCGTGGGGGAAGAACTTCGTCAGCATGCCGCTCGCCACGAGAACCGGTGGTGACACGTTCCGGGTGCTGGCATCGGAGGACGTGACGGACGTCAAGCTCAACGGCGTCACCGTCGCAACCCTCAATCGCGGGCAGCTGCATGAGCAGATCGTCTCGGGGCCGGCGCAGATCACATCCGACAAGCCGGTGCTGGTGATGCAGTACTCGAACAGCTCCAGCTTCGACGGGGTGACTTCGGACCCGTTCCAGATGATGATTCCGCCCTACGAGCAGTTCCTGGCGGGCTACACGGTGTCGACGCCGGCGTCGGGCTTTACGACGAACTTCATCAACGTCGTGGCGCCTACCGCCTCGGTCGGGGCGGTCATCCTCGACGGTGTGGCCATCCCGGCGGGCTCGTTCACTGCGATCGGCGGCTCCGGCTTCTCCGGGGCGCAGGTGCCGGTGGCCCTGGGCTCGCACACGCTCTCCGGGCCACTGCCGTTCGGCGTCCACAGCTACGGGTTCGCCAGCTTCGACTCGTACGGCTATCCCGGCGGGCTTTCGCTCTCCGAGATCGCGCGGGTCGACAGCGTGGTGCTTGCGCCGAAGACGGCGACGAACCCGGTCAACACGCAGCACTGCGTGACGGCGACGGTCAAGGACCAGAACGGTGACCCGCTGCCGGACATCCGCGTCGACTTCATCGTGACCGGGGTGAATCCGACCACCGGCTTCGCGTTCACGAACGCGAGCGGCGAGGCGCAGTTCTGTTACACGGGAACGAACGCAGGCGACGACACGATCGTCGGGACGGTCGGGACGCTCTCCGACACGGCCGCGAAGACGTGGTCCGAGGAGGAGGAGAACGTTCCGAGCACGAAGCTGACGAAGACCCCGTCGAGGACGGTCGTCGGCTACGGCCGCTCGGTGACGTACACCTACACCGAGGAGAACGACGGCGAGGTCGACCTGACCAACCCGTCGGTCGTCGACGACACGTGCTCGCCGGTGGCGGGTGTCCTCGGAGGGGATGGCATCCACAACGTGGGCGACACGAACCTCGACGCCATTCTCAACATCGGCGAGACGTGGACCTTCAGGTGTTCGATGCGCCTGCGGGCAGACACGACGAACACGGCGGTCGCGCACGGGTTCCTGCCCGACGGGACCGACGTGACGTGGTGCGCTGATCCGACAAGCCCGCCGAAGGGCGTCTTCTGCGACCAGGACGAGTACGCACGCGCGACGGTCGACGTCGTGGCCGGCTGCACGCCCGGCTACTGGAAGCAGAGCCAGCATTTCGGCTCGTGGACCACGCCATACGACCCGACCGACCCGTTCTTCTCGAACGGCTTCGAGAACGCGTTCCCGAACAAGAACCTGTTGTTTGTCCTGGGGAACGGTGGTGGCGGTCTGAACGCTCTCGGCCGTCACACCGTGGCGGCACTGCTCAACGCGGCGAACCCGACCGTCAGCGGAATCGGGTTCCCGTACACCACCGCCCAGGTGATCAGCATGTTCAACGCCGCCTTCCCGGGCACGACGACGGCGTACAACACGCTGAAGAACCAGTTCGAGGCAGCGAACGAGAGAGGATGCCCGCTCGGACGGGATGAGGACTAGTAGTCCACGATCGCCGCTCAGCTGGAGCTGAGCGTGATCAACGATGCGGGCCGTCCACCGGGGCGGCCCGCATCGGCTCTTCCATCAACACCAGTACTCGAATGGTGGTTCCGCCCTCCCTGGAAGCCCCGCCGGCCAAAACCTGTCGTCGGGCGAGACCGGCAAACTGTCTGGCATGAGCATCGTTCAGAGCAGACCCGAAACAACGCGTCTCGGCGGCGTAACGGGCAAGGGCTTCGCACCCGGCGTGAGCGGGAACCCGGGAGGGCGTCCGAAGGGCTTGAGCCGGCGAGTGCGCGAGCTCGTGGGTGACGACGGGCAGGCGGTCGCGGAATTCATGCTCTCCGTGATGGAAGATGACCATGCGAGAACAGCCGATCGAATCGACGCCGGCAAGTGGCTCGCCGATCGCGGCTTCGGGAAGGCGGCCCTCGTAGTCAGTTCAGGCGTGACGGCTCAGCACTTGTTGCAGGAATTCTTCAGCAAGCTCTCGCTCGAGGATCTAGAAGCGATGAAAGCGATACCGGAGAAGTACTCACACGACGGAGCCGAGTTGCCCGGCTAGCTTCTTGGCTAGCTCTTAGTGTCGGTTGCTGGCGGATCCTGTCGGTTCGCCGCGGCAAGAATCCGCTCAGCAGAGCGAATTGTCTGCTCGAGTCATCGCTAGTCAGCTCGCGCCACGTCCTTGCCATGCAGAAGGTCGAGGGTTCGAGCCCCTTCATCCGCTTTACAGAAGCTCGCAAGAGGCGGATTTTTCGTCGTTCGGGGCTCTCAGCGAGTACGCGGACTCGGTCTTTCCACTGAAGTAGCTCGTGGCCTAGCAGCGGCGAGCGGAACAAATCGCGC
>CAZQWQ010000031.1:0-1961 GCA_964596925.1 uncultured Gemmatimonadaceae bacterium
CGCAATCAAAGGCGGCGTCTACGGCGTTACGCGTGGTCTGCATGCGCGCTTCGGCGCTGCGCGCGTGTTCGACACCCTCCTCGACGAGACCTCGATTCTGGGGCTCGCTCTCGGAGCAGCGGTCAGCGGATTCCTCCCGATTCCGGAGATCCAGTACCTCGCATACCTCCACAATGCGGAGGATCAGCTACGGGGCGAGGCGTCGACCCTGCAGTTCTTCTCACAGGGCCAGTACCGCAACGGGATGGTGATCCGCATCGCGGGCTACGGCTATCAGCGCGGGTTCGGCGGCCACTTCCACAACGACGATGCGGTCGGCGTGCTCCGGGATATCCCGGGGATCGTGGTCGCATCCCCGTCCAGGCCGGACGACGCGGCCGCGATGCTCGCGACCTGTGCCGCAGCAGCGGCGGTCGACGGCAGCGTCTGCGTCTTCCTCGAACCGATTGCGCTGTACCACGTTCGCGACCTGTACGAGGACGGCGATGACGCGTGGTGCGCAGTGCTGAACGATGCGCACGTGCCCGTGGCCGCGGCGCGTACGTACCTGGACGGCACTGACCTCACGCTCGTGACGTGGGGGAACGGGCTCCACATGTCGCTCCGAGTCGCCCGCCGCCTCGCCGCGCGAGGCGTGGCCGCGCGTGTGGTGGATCTGCGCTGGCTCGCACCGCTTCCCGTCGACGACATCGTGGCCGCCGCGAGTGCAACCGGGCGCGTGCTCGTGGTCGACGAGACGAGGCGTACGGGTGGCGTGTCCGAGGGTGTGCTCGCTGCCCTCATCGATGCAGAGTTCGAAGGACGCCTCGCCCGGGTCGCGAGCAAGGACTCGTTCGTGCCGCTCGGCGACGCCGCCCGCCTCGTTCTCCTGTCGGAGGACGAGATCGAGCAAGCCGCGCTCAGGCTCGTCGGTTGAGGCCGAGGTGCGCTACGCCGCTGCGAGCCGGTATGAAGTTGCGAGGGCGGCGTGAGCCGCCCTCTCGTCGGAATGAATCGGAGCGCCCGTCGCGTTACCCCGTGATTCGAAGCGGGACTGCCGCGATCTGGCCGCGAACCTCCCCGGCGGCGTTGCGGGCAGTGTGGATGTTCACGTACGCGCGGCCTGCCTCGAGCGCACTGAGGACGGCCGGACTCAACGCCGTGCTTCTGCGCATCCCGCTCCGGCACGGCCCGCACAGAGCCACGGCAACAGGTCCGGCCTTCCCACGTTGACCGGTGTGGATGTGGGCGGCAGCCGCCTTACCCGTGAGTCCGCTGAACGTGAGGCGCCACCCGATCTTGGCGGTTGTTCCTGTCTTCGTGATGGTCGCAGCGAAGGTCCCGCGCGCGTCGCCGACGCTGCCCTTCGCCTTCGGCACCCCTTGGCGGGCGTTGAGGGCCGTCGTCACGCTCGCGAGCACACCGATCTGACCGCGGAGCTCTCCCGGCTTGTTCGTGGCCGTATGGGCGTTTGCGTATGCGCCCCCGGTCTGCAGGGCGCTCAGAACCGACGCATCGACGTTCGCCGTTCCACTCGCCGGACTCACGCAGGGCCCGCACAGGGGCACTGCGACCCCTCCTGCCACGCCAGGCGCTCCGATATGGATGTGCGCAGCTGTCACCGCGCCGCTCGTGCCGCCGAAGGTCAGCTGCCAGGCGATGGAGCCACCGGTCTCAGTGGCTGTCACCGTCGCAGAGAACTTGCCGCGGGCGGCGCTCACGTCGCCCGTTGGCGCCGGCACCTCCTGGGCGGCGTTCATGTTCGCGTTTAGCTTGATTGCGGTCGCTTGGGTGCGCCCGGCAGCAGCGCCGGTAATCGCCAAGGCAACTACGAGCGCCGCAGCGATTCCGCTCGAGACGGCGGATGTGTTCACGGTTACCTCCCTCAGGGGAACGGGATCGGGTACGACCCCTACGACGATCTACGGGCGCGTCGCGCTAACGGATTGATCGTCGCGCTGCGCTTCACCTTCAGGTCAGGT
>CAZQWQ010000032.1:0-1933 GCA_964596925.1 uncultured Gemmatimonadaceae bacterium
GACATCCGCAACGAGGTGCGCCTCGTGAACCGCGAGATCCTGGCGCTGGCCCCGGCGCTCCTCGCACCGGTCGCAAAGGCGAACTGGTCGACCGAGAGCCCCGTCCGTGTGGGTGCTCGCCGCTACAACGGTGCGACGTACGTCATCGCCGTGAACACGTCGACCTCCCCGACGAGCACATCGTTCACGATGCCGGGCCTCGGCGGCCGCAAGCTCCGGGTCTTCCGCGACGGACGGATCGTCACCCCGCTCGGCGATCTGGTGGTCGACAAGCTCCCCGGCCTCGGTGTCGCGGTGTATGTCGTCCCGCCGCCCGGCTGGTAGCCCAAATCGCGAGAGAGCTCAGGTGGCGGCGGCTGCCGTTCCGATTTCGCGAAGCGCTCTACCGTTGCGATCCTTCCACTCCAGTCGTCCGTTTGCCGTACGGCCTAACACGACGCCGGCAGCTGTTGAGGGTGAATTGAAGAGAACGTCGCGAGTGAATCGAAGGCTCTCGCCGTCGACAACAAGTGCCCCCTCAGTGACAAGTTGGGCTCGAATGTCGACCAAGTACGGGGACTGTTCAATGGACGCCACCGCCGTTGCTCGTGCGCTCGACCCCGCGAAGACGACGAAACCGTCGGGCGTTTCCGCACCTTCAGCATCTGCGTTTGGGCCAACGGCCTTCAGCCGCAGGCCAAGATTCTCGCCCGCGATCTGCTCGAACGCGCGCACGTCGAGAACCGGGAAGAGGACGAGCATCTCGTCGAGGAAGGCGTCCATCTCCGCGGCATCGGCTTCAGAGAGCGAAGGGGCATTCGGCGCGTTCGCGTTGTCAACTTCAGAGCGCCCGGCCTCGTGTGCGAGCCGCACAAGCTGGGACTCCAGGTAACGGACGTGAGCCTTGTTCAGGTTCTGGTCCTTGCTCGTGAACACAACGGCTCTCGACCAGAAGTCTTTGTTCGCTTGATGTTGGTCCAACCTCTTGCGAAGCACATCGGCCTCGCCGACGTAAACGCGTTGACGATCTGCGACCGTGTCTGACGGGCCAACTAGGACGTACACGCCCGGCCTCGTAAGCTCCTCGCGTTGCCGCGCCTCCGCATAAGCAGTTCGTGGCACGACGAACCCGAGACCAGTCCAGTTCGATTTCTCCACCATCCAGAGGCCGTCGGGCCTCCCCTCAGCGAGAAAAAGCTTGATTGACACGCCACGACGAGAAGGCATGGCATCGATCATGCATGACCGGCGCTCGAGATCGTGCGGGCAAGCCAGGGACGGATCGAGCGAGGTGGGCGGTGCAGGACTCGAACCTGCGGCCACCTGCGTGTAAAGCAGGCGCTCTACCAGCTGAGCTAACCGCCCTGGGCAGCGGAAAGAATCACACAAACACCCATCAGCCCTTCACCGCTCGCGCGGCGGAATGTCCCGTACGCCTGCTGCGAACCGGCCGTGATCGTCTCGATCGACGGGCCGATGACGTTGCTCGACGGTCGCCTGGTACGCGCCGAGGTGGTTGTCGCCTCGCCAGTTGCGGGCAGGGCGGATCGGCCGAGGAGTGAAGCCGCCACCGCAGTTGGGACAGACGTTCTGCAACACGCCCTCCACGCAGTCGACACAGAAGGTGCATTCGAAGCTGCAGATCATCGCGTCGGCAGCATCCGGAGACAGAGCGGCTGCACAGTTCTCACAGATCGGGCGAAGCTCGAGCATCCCACTCCCTGTTTGCGTGCGTGTTGGGCCCGCCAGAAGATGCCCCCAACGGGATTCGAACCCGTGCTGCCACCTTGAAAGGGTGGTGACCTAGGCCGCTAGTCGATGGGGGCTCGCGTCGGAGTGTAGAGACGACCGAACGCGCTCCTTCTACACTCATTCGACCCAGGGCCGGTAGCTCAGTTGGTAGAGCAGGGGACTTTTAATCCCAAGGTCGTTGGTTCGATTCCAACCCGGCCCA
>CAZQWQ010000033.1:0-1503 GCA_964596925.1 uncultured Gemmatimonadaceae bacterium
CCGGAGGCGAAGCCGGAACAGGGTGATTGGACATACGCCGAAATAGCAGTCGAACTGGCAGCGACCCAACGCCTTGAGAGGCGACTTCTCGGCCAATGGATGTACGACAAAGCCGTTCTCGCGGGAAACGATAGCCGGGAGCATTGGTTCGGCGCCCCCCTCCCCAGCGGCACCTCGCTCGTATTCGTCGCTTCGCCCCAGCCGAGGGCGGAGAGGGCTAGGTGTAGTTCCTAGGTAGGTTGTTCAGCCCGGGTCTCCTTGGAAACTGAGGGTGTCAAAGCCGTCAGTGACGAAGGAGACCCGATGAAGACGCATGCTAACGCCCGGTTGACCCCACGTGGTCGTGAGCTGCTGTGCCAGCGGGTGCTGGTGGAGGACTGGAGGGTCGCCGTTGCAGCGGAAGCCGCTGGCGTGAGTGCGCGCACCGCGGCGAAATGGCTGGCCCGCTTGCGTGCAGAGGGGGCGCCTGGGCTGGCGGACCGCTCGTCGGCGCCACAGCGCATCCCGCACCGCACAGCTCCGGAGCGCGTGGAGGCGATTGCTTGGCTACGCCGGCTGCGATTGACCGGGCCCGCGATCGCGGTGCAGCTCGCGATGGCCTGCTCCACGGTGACGGCCGTGCTCGCCCGCCTCGGCCTCAACCAGCTGTCGCGGCTGGAGCCGCCGGAGCCGCCCAACCGCTACCAGCGCCGCCACCCGGGCTCGCTACTGCACATCGACGTCAAGAAGCTCGGCCGTTTCAACCAACCTGGCCACCGCGTGCACGGGGACCGCCGGCGTCACAGCCGCGGTGTGGGCTGGGAGTACGTACACGTCTGCGTGGACGACGCCACGCGCCTCGCCTACGTGGAGGTGCTGGAGGACGAGCGGGCGGCCACCGCGGTGGGTTTCCTGCGCCGCGCCGTGGCGCACTTCGCGAGCTACGGCGTGCGGGTGCGGGCGGTGATGACCGACAACGGCAGCGCCTACCGCTCGCATGCGCACGCCGCAGCCTGCCGCGCGCTCGGCATTCGCCACCTGCGCACCCGCCCCTACCGGCCGCAGACGAACGGCAAGGCAGAACGCTTCATCCGCACCCTGCTCGGCAGCTGGGCGTACGCCGCAGCCTACGCGCACTCCGCGCAGCGGCGCTTCGCGCTCACTCCTTGGCTCGAGTTCTACAATCAACGCCGTCCACATGGCGCCCTCGGGCACCAAGCACCCGCGGACCGGCTACGCCGGCTGACCCTGAACAACGTTCCTGGGATCTACACCTAGTCGAAGCTCACGCCGTTGTAGAGCAGCACCGGATCCCCGCGAAACACCTCGCTCTCGAGGTTCGCCAGCGCCACCACCGGCCGGTCCGCGATCACGATCGCGCTCCCCACCCAGCCATCCGGCAGGTGGCGGTTCTCCCACTGCCGGATCGTCATCACGCGGTCCACCGCGATCGGATCGCTCACCAGCCCCGTCGGAAACTGCTTCGAGAAGTACACGATCCGCACATGCGCCACCGTCCCGTCG
>CAZQWQ010000034.1:0-3126 GCA_964596925.1 uncultured Gemmatimonadaceae bacterium
TCCTCTGGGTTGACCAGATGACCAATCGAAACGACGAAGCTTTCCGGCGTAATCGCAAACAAATATCGATCTCCCCCTCGCATCGATCCCTCCCACTGATGTCAAGTGTGGATCAACTGCAAATGCATCAATGGAAACCCATTTCTTATCGCGGAGATCGTAAATGAGTAGATTCCCAATCGCGACAAGAATGTATCCTGAATCGTCGAGAAAACGAACGCGCTCAGGCAGCGCTGAGTGTCTTGGCGTTTCTACCAGAACAACCAAGGCGCCCGTGGCGACTTCAAAGACCAAAAGTTTGCCACTGGCGGTAACGATCGCGAGAAAGCGATTATCCAGCGAAAAGGCGCACGCCTCTGGGGAGTAGCCACTGCCGCCGGGGCGCAGCCATTCCTCGATTACATCACCAGATGGTTGATAGACATCGTTGAGGCGCTCGCCTGTTTTCAGGTCCCACAAGTATACGCTATCCCCCGTCGCGGCGGCATATCGGCCATCTACAGAAAAGGCCATTGATACAATCTCATGCTTTGCTGGTTTGGGCATTAGCAGGCCGCTAAAGAACGATCGATTTCCCATTTCCAACACACGAAAAATGCATATACTGCGTCTGATACTGTCACGGAGGACTTCCGATGCGTGGTCAAGTCGGTCTTCATGGCGAACTGTTCCACACCTTTCACTTGGAAGAGATCATCCCCTCGACGCATCCGCTGCGAGCCATCAAGGCCCGTGTGGACCGCGTCCTCAAGGACATGTCGGGGCGCTTCACTGCCGCGTATGCCAAGAGCGGACGTCACTCGGTACCTCCGGAGCGGCTGATCAAGGCCCTGCTGTTGCAGGCCCTGTACAGCATCCGCAGCGAAATCCAGCTCTGCGAGCAGATCGGCTACAACATGCTCTTTCGCTGGTTCCTGGAGCTCAGCCCCTCGGACGGCGTGTGGACGCCCGAGGTCTTCAGCATGAACCGCAAGCGCTTCAACGAGCACCACCTGGTGAGGGACTTCTTCGACCGCATCGTGGCCGACGCTGTGCTGGAAGGACTGGTCAGCGAAGAGCACTTCAGCGTGGACGGCACACTCATTCAGTCGTTCGCCTCGATCAAGAGCCTGCGTCCCCTGGACAGCGCCGATCAGAAAGTCAGCGATGGGTCCGAAGACGACGATCCCGGCAATCCGACGGTCAACTTCCGAGGCGAGAAGCGCAGCAACCAGACACACCGCAGCATCGTGGACCGTGAGGCCCTGCTGGCTCGCAAGGGCCAGGGTAAACCGGCCCTGCTTTGTCACAGCGCCCATGTGTTGATGGAGAATCGTAACGGCTTGTGCATGGACTTCGAGACGGACGACGCTGACGGTCACAGTGAACGACGGCAGGCCCAGGTCATGATCAAACGCACGCGCCGTCGACACGGCTTGCGGCCAGGGACGCTGGGCAGCGATGGCGGCTACAGGGACGGAAAGTTCCTCAGCGATCTGGAGAACCTGGGCATCGTTCCCCATGTACCGCTTCCCGATGGACCGATTCGCGGTGAAGGACCGGCTGCAGAGGCTCGGCGACGAGCCCGCCGACGAAGGCAGACGCTGGGCTACGCGCTCAGCCAGCGGGTCCGCAAGCGCATCGAGGAACTGATCGGATGGTGCAAGACCATCGGCGGACTGGCCCGGGCCAGATTCGTTGGTCGATGGAAGATCAAGCAGCAAGGTCAGATCACCGCCGCCGCGTACAACTTGTTGAGGATGGCCCGATTGGTGCCTGAACTCTGACCGCAACCGGTCGATTCGGTCGCCCCGCGATCTGAGCAACTCAGAATTCACTCCCCAACTCACCATCTCGATCCGCCGACAACTCCGAAGGAATGGAAAACTCTTTCAAAAACCCAATTCTTTAGCGGCCTGCTAGGGTCGCCACGGTGTCCAAGAATTCGTGGCGCGACTCTGCGGCGCCCGAGAGTAGGGGCCCCGCATCCGCGCTGTTCTGCTCGTCGAGCAGCTTGATGCGGAGACTCAGATCCCCGATCCGACCCACAAGCCGATTGTTCTCGACGACTTGATCCTGGCCGATTTGCGAGAGCTGCTCGTTGAGCGAGCGCAACTCCAATTCGTAGTCCCGTATGTCCTGTTCGCGCTCCTTGGCCGTCATCTCAAAATCTCGCAGGGCACGCAGGTTTTTGGCGAGCTTCTCTTCAATCCCCGCGATGGTTTGCAGCCTCTGGCTCAATTCCACCTCACTTGCCAGGACGTAGAACGAGCCTTTCTTCTGTAGGCCCTTGACCGCGAGGGTTTGCTCGGCGGGACTCTCCTCGGCCCCTGAGACGTACCCAAGCACGAGGAAGGAGGCCAGGAACATGAAGCGGTGGAGGAAGAAGCGCCAGGATTGTCGTTGTTGAACCTGCTCCATCTCGGCTTTCGCGTGACCGGTCAGCTCAGAGTGCCCCAGGGCAACCTTACGGCGGAACGCGTTGATGCGCGACGCCATGGGTTATCCCCTGCTGACGTGCAGTTGAGTGTACTCCCTTTGGACACGTTCCGCCTCCTCCGCATTTGCCACATTGTCGCTATGGCAGGTGTGTTTCGTGCCGCGGTGGGCCAGGAACTCGATCTGCTCCTGCGTCAGGCCGGGGGACTTGGCGGCTCTTTTCTGTGGCTCGAAGCCGGCGGCCTTGCCGCTGGCCCACTCCTCGATCTCCTTGCTGATCCGCATACTGCACCAGTCGTGCCCGCACATGGCGCAGAAGTCTGTGTCCACGTCCAAGTCCTCGTCGTGCAGCGCCCGGGCCGTCTCGCCGTCGAACGCAATCTCGAACTGCTTCGGCCAGTTCAGCGCCGCACGGGCCTTGCTCATGTCGTCGTCCCACTGCCGCGCGAATTGCAAGCCCTTCGCGATGTCGCCCGCGTGGGCCGCGATCTTGTACGCGATGCAACCGGCCTTCACATCCTCGGCCTTGGGCAGGCCCACGTGCTCCTTGGGGGTGACGGAGCAGAGCATGGCCGCCCCGGCCCGGGCCGCCTCCGTCGCGCCGATGCAGCTCGTGATGTGGTCGTAGCCGGGGAAGACGTCGGTCACGAGGGGGCCGAGGACGTAGAACGGGGCGTCGTCGCAGACCCGCTGCTGCACCTGCATGTT
>CAZQWQ010000035.1:0-2878 GCA_964596925.1 uncultured Gemmatimonadaceae bacterium
TCTCATACCAACTCCACCGACAAGCAAATCGACGAGACCACGGAGCTGCCATAACCAATCACAATAGTACCAACCTGTATTACCACCGATCCGCCGAATCGGGGCAAAGGTGTTGGCGGGGGGACGGTTCACACGGGCTACCCGGGAGTCCACGATGCGCGTGCCGAACCGTGTTCCCCCCCAAACTTGCCGCTGCCCGGCCGAAGAAACAGCATCGGACCACCGGTTGAGTGCGAATTGTCGGTCCTCATTTGATAAGGCGCGCGCGATTGCGCTCTTGATTCCACGAGGTCGAATGCTGAAGACACGGAGCGCAGACGTATCCTTGACGGTTGTTTGATTGCGCAGGCTGTCGATCAGCTTGCGCCCGACCCGAGCGTAAAGCGGCGTGACCAGGCCGAGCCATAAGCTCGACAGCCTGGGTGTCAGCACCGGCACAGGAATAAGAGTTCGTTTGAGGCCTCGCTGGCGGGCGTACTCGCGCATGATGTCGCCGTAGGAGACGCGCTCGGCGCCACCGATCTCGAAGATCGTGCTCTCGGCGCCGGGGAGGTCGCGGGCCTCGAGAAGGTAGGCCAGGACGTCGGTGATGCCGATCGGCTGCGCCGGCACCGCCACCCAGCGGGGCATGATCATGACCGGCAGGCGCTCGACCAGCGCGCGGATCATCTCGAAGGAAAGGCTGCCCGAGCCGATCACGATCGACGCTCGGAGCTCGAGGACCGGCACGCCCGAGGCGCGCAGCACGTCGCCGACCTCCTGCCGACTCCGGAGATGGGGCGAGAGATCGTCCCGGGACTCGCCCAAGCCACCCAAATAAATGATGCGCCGCACGCCGGCGGCGCGGGCGGCGGCGCCGAATTGCTCGGCGGCGCGGCGGTCGGCCTCCTCGAAGGCGCCCGGCGAGCCCATCGAGTGCACCAGGTAATAGGCCGTGTGCACGTCGGCGAGCGCCGGTCCGAGGCTGGCCGCATCGAGCAGGTCTCCGTAGACGACCTCGGTCCGGGCATCGAGGCGATGGTGAAGATACTCGGGGTGCCGGGCGACGCAGCGCACCCGCTCGCCCGCCTCCTGCAGGGCCGTCAACAGCCGCCCGCCGATGTAACCGGTCGCGCCGGTGAGCAGGATGAGTCGTGGTGGCGTCATCCGACAACCCGATCTCGCGTGCCGCCGGCGTCGGTCGCCGCATACCGTTCGCACAGAGACCAGAGCGCGGTGCGCTCCTCCGTGGTCTCCCGGGTGAACGGCAGGAAATGGGTACGGCGCGGCTCGCGATCGAGGAAGAAGCGTCCCGTGTGCTCGCGCCCACGGACGCTCGCTGCCAGCCAGACGATCGTGTCCGCGCCCTCCGCGGGGGTGCGGAGGAAGGATCGCATGATGCGATGGAAACCGGGAAGCGACGTGCGGACGCCCGGCGTGTCGGCCCATCCTGGGTGCATGGCGTTGACGACGATGCCGCTGGAGTGGAGTTCCTCCGCGAAGAGCTCCGCCAGCACGACTTGCGCCCGCTTGGTCTCGGCATAGGCCTTGACGCCATCATACGGTCGCGTGCGCCAGCCGACGTCGCTGAGATCCAGTCGCTGGGTGTACATGCCGCCCGACGAGACCCAGATCACTCTGCCGTCGGGAGATGCGGCGAGCGCTTCGCGCAGCATCTGGGTGAGCAGGAAGGGTCCGACGACATGGGTGGCGAAGGTGAGCTCGAGCCCGTCGGCGGTCTCGATGCGTGCGGCCGGGAGGAGGCCCGCGTTGTGGATCAGCACGTCCACGGGTGCCGAGCGCAGACGAGCCGCCACCGCCCGCACCGACGTCAGCGACGAGACGTCGAGCACCTCGGCCGAAACGCTGGCATTGCCGGTTGCAGCGCGAATCGCGGCGGCGGCGGCGTTCCCGCGTTCGGCGTCACGGCAGAGCAGGACGATCGTGGCCCTGAGGTGGGCGAGCGCAAGTGCCGCTTCGTACCCCAGTCCAGAGTTACCACCGGTCACGAGGCAGCGCCGTCCCGTCAGGTCGACATCGAGATCGCGGCGGTCAAACGTAAGCGAATGGATTCGGAAGCCGGTGCGGTCGAACGAGAGCGCAATGGTGGGATCGACGATCGCGCCGAGGGCCCTGCCGAGCAGGCGAGTGGGTTGGGTCACGAGACTCAAGATTTCTCCCTTCAGGCCGAGGCCCGTGGGCGCACGGTCGCGAGCCCGCCGTCGATGCCGAGGATCTGCCCCGTGACCCAGCTCTGCTCGGGATCGAGCAACCATGCCAGCGCCGATGCTACCTCCTCGGGTTCGCCCACTCGTCCGAGCGCGTGCATGGCGTTGGACTCTTTCAGCGCTCCGTCGCTGCCGGTCAAGCGGGCGGTGAGTGGGGTACGCACGAGGCCTGGGGCGACACCATTCACGCGAATGCCGCGGGCGGCGTACGACGCCGCGGCCGCGAGCACGAGGCCGATGACGCCCGCCTTGGCGGCCGCGATCGCTTCGTGGTTGGCGAGGCCGACGCGCGCGGCGGCCGACGAGACCAGGACGATCGAGCCGCCGCTCCTCATCATCGCGCGGGCGGCCGCGCGCACCGTCGCAAACGCCGACGTCAGGTTGATGGCGAGGACGGCGTCGCGGATAAGCAGTATCAGAGCGATTCTCGCTGGGTCCGATAAGATCGTTTATGTCAGCCACGCGGGGGTGAGGCCACTAGGCGACCGCGTGCGGGATGCAATCCGCACCCGGCACTACAGCCCGGGGATGGAGAAAGCCTACGTCGCGTGGGCCAAACGCTACGTTCTCTTCCATGGAAAGCGCCACCCGGCCGAGATGGGCGCGGACGAGATCGCGGCGTTCCTCACGCACCTGGCCACGCACGGCAAGGTCAGCGCGCCCACGCAGAA
>CAZQWQ010000036.1:0-4214 GCA_964596925.1 uncultured Gemmatimonadaceae bacterium
GCGTCGGCACCCGGATGGTCGGCAGCACGCCCCGGAGGTCTCTCTCGAACTGGGTGGCATACATGGTGACCGCCGCGCGGGGACTCAAGGCCAGGCGCTCGTACCGGCTGTACCACCGACGGAACCGTGCATCGTGGGCAAGGCTGGGAGCCAGGATGTCCACCACGCCGCCCGTGCCCCAGCGCTCCTCCATCCGATCGAGGAAAGCAGGCACGCTACGAGCCGGGAGTCCCCACGGGTAGTCGGCGTCGCGAAGGTGCCGAGCGGCCGTGTTGACCAGGACCAGCGCCGACACACGCTCAGGGTAGGTGGCGGCGAAGAGCATGGCCATCTGGCCGCCCTCGGCGTCGCCGAGGAGCGTCGTCTGCTCCGATCCGGCGGCATCCATGACGGTGCAAATGTCTTCCATCCACTGCTCCAGGGTGGGCAGCGCGGCAAGCGGAACCGGGTCCGAGACACCCGTCCCTCGCTTGTCGAAGCAGATCAGTCGGCTGAACGTTGCAAGGCGGCCAAGGAAGCGCGCCAGTGACGGCTCCTCCCACATGGCGTCGACATTGCTCGCCCAGCTCGGGACGAACACGAGGTCACGCGGGCCATCGCCGATGACCTGATATGCGACGTGGCCCTCCTTGTTCCTCGCGAATCGTGTCTCGGGGTCTTGCATAGCGGTGCTCCCATCGTCCTCTAGCAGCCACCCCTTTCAAGGTGCACCGAACCGCCCGATTTCAGCCGCTTTCCGCGGCAGAGCGTACATCGATCCCCGCGCGCGGCGAATAGCTGGCGGCGCGGAATCAGCAACTTTTGACAGAATCCCCAATGATCTCAAGGTCAGACCACCTTGAAAGGGGTGCCTCTAGCAGCCTAACGAGATCTCGACCGCTAGGGCGCGGTCTGGAGCGTCTCCAGCACCTCATCGATGCTGAAGCTTCCGGGCTTCTGGCTCGGCGGGAACTCCTTGAACGTCGAAAGGAACCGCCCGACGTATTGCTGCGCGGGCACGAGCAGGAAGATGTGCTCGAGGCGCCATCTTTTGTAGTCCATGCCTTCGTGGTCGGCGGTCTCGAAGGGGTCGGAGCGCAAGTTGAAGAGCTTCGGCAAGCGAAGCTGCACGAACGGCTCCTCCCACACGTCGAATCCGTGCGCGCGCTGCTCCGCGAAGACGATCTTCCATTGGTCGAAGCGCAGCCCCACCAGCGAGCCGTCGTCGTTGAAGTAGAAGAACTCGTGACGCGGGCTGGGCGATTTGCCGGCGAGCGCGTCGGTGATGTTGTAGCCGTCGAGATGCACCTTGAAGGTGCCGTTGCCGACCTTCATGCCTTTGAGGAGCTGTTCCTTGACGTCGGGCACGCCGGCGGCGGCGAGCAGCGTGGGCAGCATGTCCTCGTGGGCGAAGATGTCGTTGAGCACCGTGCCGGGCTTGACGACACCGGGCCAACGGATCGCCGTGGGCACGCGGTAGCCGCCTTCCCAGTTCGTGTTCTTCTCGCCGCGGAACGGCGATTGGCCGCCGTCGGGCCAGGTGAACTTCTCCGCGCCGTTGTCGGTGGAGTACATGACGATGGTGTTCTCGTCGAGGCCCAACTTCTTGAGCTCGTCGAGCACCTGACCGACCTGCGCGTCGTGCTCCACCATACCGTCGGGGTAGATGCCCAGGCCTGTCTTGCCCTGGCTCTCAGCCTTGAGCCGCGTCCAGATGTGCATGCGCGTGGAGTTCCACCAGAGGAAGAACGGCTTGTCGGCCTTCTTCGCGTCGGCCATGAAACGCAGCGATTCCTTCGTGACCTCCTCGTCCACCGTCTCCATGCGCTTCTTAGTCAGCGGTCCGGTGCTCTCGATCTTCTGCGTACCGTCCGGGTTCGCCCAGGAATGGATCACACCGCGCGTCCCGAAGCGCTTCCGCAGCTCCGGGTCCTTGAAGTAATCGGGATGCTCGGGCTCGTCCTCGGCGTTGAGGTGGTAAAGAGAGCCGAAGAACTCGTCGAAGCCGTGCGCGGTGGGCAGATGCTCGTCGCGATCGCCGAGATGGTTCTTGCCGAACTGGCCGGTCACGTAACCCTGCGCCTTCAGCAACTGGGCGATGGTCACGTCCCGCGCGGCGAGCCCTTCCTTCGCGCCCGGCAATCCGACCTTGAGCATACCGGTGCGGAATCCGACCTGGCCGGTGATGAAGCTCGCTCGGCCGGCGGTGCAGCTCTGCTGGCCGTACCAATCGGTGAACAGCGCGCCTTCCCTGGCGATGCGGTCGATATTGGGCGTCTTGTAGCCCATCATGCCCTGGTTGTAGGCGCTGATGTTCCAGTAGCCGATGTCATCGCCCCAGATGACGAGGATGTTCGGCTTGCGCGACTGAGCGTGGGCCGCGATCGAACAGAACAACATGCCGCACACGCCGAACAGAAGCATCGAGATTCGTTTCAGTGTCATTCCGTTTCTCCTTGGTTGTTCGAAGCCAGCTAACGACGGGCCGTTGAGCGGCCGGCAACCTCGAACGCTCGGTGAAGACGAACTGGTCGCCTGCCGGGCCGCTCCAACGGCTTGTTGGGCGACCTCTCGAGTGCTAGCGTCCCACTCATGACTCTGAAGGCTCGCGTCTGCGCTGGGCGCCTTGTCGTGGATGAACCCACGGATCTCCCCGACGGAACCGAGGTCGAACTCCTCCCGCTCGATCCGGGCGACTGGCTGGACGAAGCGGACCGCGCTGCTCTGCACGCCGCCTTGCGTGACTCCGACGCCGATGTCGCCGCAGGCCGCCTCGTGGATGCCGCCGCGATCCTAAAGGAACTCAGATCATCTTGAAGCCGCGCCGCGTTCGGTTCACTGCGACTGCGCAGCGGCACGTCACGCACGAGAAGATCTGGTGGTTGGAGAACAGACTCCGTAGCGACGTCTTCGCTACCGAGTTCGAGGAGGCCCTCAGGGTCTTGTCGCTCCTTCCGGGGGCCGGGACACCGTACACCGCTGCGGGTGTCCCAGGCTTGCGCCGTCTCTACCTCCGAAAGGTGACCTGCCACCTCTACTACACCTTCGACGAGCACGAGGTCATCGTTCGAGCCGTGTGGGGCGCTCGCCGCCGCCGCGGTCCGACCATCAAGCCGTAGTCGCATTGTTGTTGTCGCCCAACGACCACGGTTCAGCGGCCGGCGCCCACCGAGCCCCGGCCATGACGAGCCGTTTGTGCGCCGGTCCGCTGGAACCGTTGGTTAGGCCGCCTGCTCGCGGTAGTCACGCTCACACCTCACGCGTCGAAGGCAACCGAGATACCGGGCAGCGCAATGCCGTCGAGGGCCGTGCTCCAGGTTTCGCCAGCACGAATCGGCAACGCCCCAGTCAACGTTCCCGTCGTCACAAGTTCACCAGCCTGCAACGCCTCCACCTGCGGCTGCTTCGCCAGCACCGCGATCAGGTGCGCCGCTGCGGCCAGCGGGCCGCCGAGTACGTTGGAGCCGCGGCCCGTGTCGCGCACCTCGCCGTCGCAGGACAACGAGATCGTGAACCGTTCGAGCCGTGATGCGAGATCTGGCCCGATCCGGTCCACGCTCTGCGGCTCGCCCACCAGCCGCGTGCCGTGCAGCGCGCAATCCGCGATGGTGTCCACGGCCTGGAACTTCCAGTCTCGAAAGTGCGACTGCACGATCTCGATACCATGGGCGATCCAATCGACACACGCGAGGACGTCGGTAGGCTCTTCGCTTACCGGCGGCGTCGAGCGAAAGTGCAGGACGATCTCCGGCTCAATGCGCGGCTCCGTGAATCGGCCGATACGGCACGCGCCGCGAGAATCGGCAAGATGCACGACGGTCGTGTCGTACACGAAGGCCCAGATCGGCTCGCACACCCCGTACACCCGCCACATGTCGCGGTTGGTAAAGCCGATCTTTCGACCGACGGGCGAGGCGCCTTCGCGAATTCGTGCCCGGTGGACCAGGCGCGCCACCTCGTAAGCTGCGGCGTTGTCGAATCCGCTCACCCGGGCGCTGAGCAGCTCGATCTGCTCGCCCATGTCCTGAGCGGCCTTCATCTCATGCGCAATGCCTTCGAGGTCTGTGCGCTCCATGGTATTCCCCGGCGGCCTAACTGTAGCCGCTCACGCTGGTTCCCTTCCTGAGGGTCCTTTTCGGACCGGCTGAATGATGGGGAAGAGCCGCGAGGCCATCACGGAGCCGGCGCTGCCGCAGTCGTGTCCGATGAGGTAGAGGGCGCGCTCGAAAGGACGG
>CAZQWQ010000037.1:0-3177 GCA_964596925.1 uncultured Gemmatimonadaceae bacterium
GCTTTCACGACCACGCTCTCGCTGATGACGACCCCGCATCGCACCGTCG
Source organism: uncultured Gemmatimonadaceae bacterium (assembly GCA_964596925.1). Lineage (GTDB taxonomy): Bacteria > Gemmatimonadota > Gemmatimonadetes > Gemmatimonadales > GWC2-71-9 > DASTHG01. The sequence goes on from CAZQWQ010000037.1 coordinate 50, forward strand.
ATGGACGGTCCAGAGGGATGCGACCGGCTCATTCGGAGGCAAATGCAGCCGATTTCTCACGTCAGTGTTTCTGGGGCGCACACTCCTAGCCAACGTCAAGCGGCTCTCGGGCCAGCACGTGCCACTGGTCGCGCGGGAGGCGTTCGTGTCGCTCTCGGCCGTCGGGTTGTTTGCGCGAGCGGCCGCGGCCGTAGGCGTAGGCGCCGGCGTACCACGGGTGTGTAGCGCACTGGAGGTACGGCCCAGTGACAGCGGCGCCCAGACGAGTTCACCCTTTTGCGCACCGGCAGCCACACGCGTGGGGAAGAACAATCCCGCCTACAGAAAACCGGTTGCTTCGAGAGTTCCGATTAACATAACCTCCACACCAGGACGTTGAAAAAACGCCCCAATCGTTCCTTCCGCCTTCCACATTTCGTTCTTGACAAGGTTCCGACCGGTCCCCTAACGTCTAGTTGGGCTGCGCCCGCCTGGGCGCCAGGGGACTATCGGACGCGCATCTCGGCCCCCCCCTCGCGGGCGTGGCTTCCGGGCGATAGCTCGGGCCGCGCAGACTTTTTGGACATGAGCACGAGGAGGAGAACCGTATGCATCACCGGAAGCTAGTCGTCACGACCGCGGTCGTTACCGCAGCGATATGGACCTGGACGGTCGTGACGCCCGCGCCCGCGCTGGCCCAGGCCGTGCAGCCGCTCGAAGAGAAGTGCAACTCCAAGGTCGCCAAGAGCGCCTCCAAGCAGGCGAAGACCTACGCCAAGGTCACGGCCAAGTGCCGCGACGACCAGATCGCGGCCGCAACCGGACCTTACACCGCGTGCCCGACTGATCTTACGAAGATCAGCGCCGCATCCACCAAGGTGGTGGAGAGCGCCGTGGGAAACTGCGGGAGCTTCTGTTCGGTCCATTCGACCATCGCGTGCATGGCGCCGACTCTATGCCCGCCTCAGGTCAACGCGGGATCGGAGACCTGTTCGGCGCCCGAGGGTCAGTCACCCGACGGCAACAGCAACTTCGACATGCGCAATCTCGGCTTCCCCGGCCCGCTCTGCGGCACGATCACCACGAACACCGATCTCGGCAACTGCGTGGCCGGCGTCGAAAACAGCATCGCTCAGGCCATGGTCGACGTGGCCTACGGCACGATCGACGGCACCTCCGGGATCAGCCCGGGCGCGGCGAGCTGCGTCAAATCCCTGTCCAAACAGGTCCAGAAAATCTCGAGCACGATTTTCAAGGGCGTCATCAAGTGCCGCAGCGGCATTCAGAAGGGCAATATCACCGGCAATCCGCTCACCTGCACCAGCGATGACACGAAGCTCGCGGACAAGATCGCAGGCGCCAACCAAAAACTGGCCGACACGGCCGCTGCTTCCTGCTTCGACGCTCAGATCTTGGAGCTCGACCTGTGCCTGGCCGGCGTCGGCGGGACGCTGACCGTCGCCGACGCAGTCGCGTGCCTCACGGAGGCGGCGAACGAGATCGGCGACACGACGCTGCCCGCGCCCCAGCGCCTGTACTCGGTGACCTCGCTCGTCGAGACTGCTTATCCGTCGCTGTTCCCCGCCTGCGGTGACGGCGTCGTCAGCCAGATCCCCAACCCGTTCCAGTTGCTCGGTGAGGAGTGCGACCTCGACGACGACGACAACTGCACGGGCGCCTGCGTGCCGCCGGACGACGTGTTCGGCTGCACCTGCCCGGGCTCGCCGCGGCAACGCTTCGTGGCGGACGGCTTCACCGCCGACCTCGACAGCGGCTGGAGCGGAACCTCGCACAACTCGGGTGTCACCGACGGCGCCGGCTACATCTACGAGCTGCTCGATTGCGACTGCGCGGCGTTCGATGGCAGCGACATAGCGACCTGCATCAGCTCCACCGATCCGCTGTGCAACGTGCGCAGCAATTTCCAGCTCCCCTCGTGTTCGTGGGAGCCGTTCAACCGGAACGGAACCTGTTTGGCCGGCATCTGCCAGGGCACGGGCTCGCTGCCCTCACCGGCGACCTGTACGACGAACGCCGATTGCGGCCGGCGCTGCGACCTCAACAACACGGTGACCGGCGCCAACGGCACCGACACCGACGGCGATTGCTACATCTGCGACGGCTTCAGCATCAACGCCGGCGAGAACTGCCGGCCCGACGGTCCGGGTGTTCCGGCCAACGAGTGCGAATCGCAGTGCTTCAACGGCGCCGTACCCACCGGCCCCTGCGACGATCAGGACGACTGCGCGGCTGGCGAGCTTTGCCGCGGCCGGTGCGACACCACCCAGAGCTGCATCATCGTGCCCAACGGCAACCCGCTGCCGATCTCATCGGGCGGCACCGCGGTCTGCGTGGAGACCACGTTCCGCGCCGACGTCACCGGCACGGCGAACATCGTCACGGGCGAGCACGAGCACTTCATCCAGCAGTTCTCGAAGGTTCACCTCGGAACCTCGAACACCACGCCCTGCCCGGTCTGTGGCGGGTTCTGCGACCTGAACGACAGTCCGGCCAATCTCGCCGGCAAAGTCTGCGAGGGGCGCTGCAGCGTGACCACCGGCGATAGCTGCCGGTTCGACGACGATTGTCCGAGCGGCGAGACCTGCACCACCGACGCGCCCGAGTGCGGCGGCGGCAGCTGCGTTCTGAGTCTGGTTTGCGGTGGAGGAGAGGGCGAATCGGGGCTCAGCGAGGGCTTTCCGTGCCGGATCGGCGCGTTTACCCGCGACTTCGGCACGACCTCGACGGACTGCCCGCCCGCAGCGGGCAAGAACGTCTCGGGCACGGGCCTGGCGGCCAACTTCCTGCCCCAGACCAGCGAGGCCGTGGATCTGCCGGCGGTCCTGGCGTGCGCCAACCCGGCCTTCGCCAACTACGACTGCCCGTGTGCAGGGGCGGGCGGCCTGCCGCCCCAGCCCAACTCGTGCGCCGCGGCGTGCAGCACGGGGGCAAACCTGGGCCAGGGCTGCGCCAACGGCGCCGGCGCCATCCAGGGTCTGTTCACCACGTGCAGCAACGGCGTGCTGGCCTGCGACGAGGACGCCGACTGCGTCTTCCCGGGCACCTGCACGGACAATCCGACCCACTGCGATCCAGTTGACACTCCGGCCGCGCTCGCCCGCGTTACCTGCGCGAGCAACGGCGATTGC
>CAZQWQ010000038.1:0-3399 GCA_964596925.1 uncultured Gemmatimonadaceae bacterium
CTTTAGCGTCCAAGGCCAGCGCTTTGATGCCACCGGCGCGCCAGAGGGCACCGAGTTCCAGGTCAACACGAATACGCCCTCTCACCAGTTGCGACCGGCCGTTGCCTCGGCCCCGGACGCAAGCTTCGTCGTCGTGTGGCATAGCGACGGCCAGGACGGCGACCGCTATAGCGTCCAGGGCCAGCGCTTCGATGCCAGCGGCGCGCCAGAGGGCACCGAGTTCCAGGTCAACACGTACACGACTTCTACCCAGTGCTGTACGGCCGTCTCCTCGGCCGCGGACGCAAGCTTCGTCGTCGTGTGGACTAGCGTCGGCCAGGAGGGCAGCGGCAATAGTGTCCACGGCCAGCGGTTCAGTCTCGGGACGACCACGACGACCTTACCGGCACCGGGCTGCGGCAACGGGATCATCACGGGCGGGGAGCAGTGTGACGATGGCGACCTCTTCAGTGGCGATGGCTGCGACGCCAATTGCACCTTTACCGGCTGCGGCAACGGGATCATCACGGGCGGGGAGCAGTGTGACGATGGCAACACGTTCGACGGGGACGGCTGCAGTGCGCTATGCGAGGAGGATTGGGACGGAGACGGAATTAACGACGACGGCGATGCAAGCGGATTTGTCGGTGATCATGTGTGTACGGGAGGAAACACCGTCAACTGCGATGACAACTGCTTCTACAAGTCGAACTCCGATCAGGCTGATGCGGACGGTGATGAAGTAGGAGACAATTGCGATCGCAATTGTCACGGAGCGGTCGGGGCTAATGTTTCCGGCACTGTGTACCGCGAGACAGCATCGCCAGGCAACGAGCTAGCAAGCGCCTACATTCAGGCATGCATGTCCGGCTGCTGCGAGGCAGTAGTAAGCAATATTGACGGAACATACCTATTCAGCAGGCTGAATCCTGGATCGTATACATTTACTGCGTTTCCAATGCCCTCGGATCTCTTGCCGTCGAGTATCGGTCCTATCGTTTTGGCGGCGACTGAAACCGTCTCCGGGCAGGACATCGTTCTTCCTGTCCTGCAGCCGCCGCCGCCAGAAATTACGCTTGGTTCCTGTGGTGGTGCGCCGCCCCCGGTCGGCCCAGGGGGTCTTCCCAACATACGTCCGGGCTGCCCCACAACGATCACGGTTCAGGGATGCGGGGGCGGGGCGGCTACGTATGAGATCACAACGACCGGGGGTACGGTTGTTGCTAGTGGCCCGATGAGCGAGTCACCTGCGGGAACCTACTCCGCCACGATCCAGGGATGGCCCTCCCAAGGAAATGTCGTGTCGGTTCATATCGTGTGCCCCGACAGCTCGACGGAAGACCATGATTTCAACGTGTGGGTCTGGATCGATCCAAGCGGCACGGTGAACTTTATAAATGGTGCGGCGGCACCGGGTGCGACGGTCACGCTGCTACGCTCGATCTCCGAGACACCAGACGGTCCTTTCGAGGTCGTGCCGGCCGGAAGTGCCATCATGTCGCCCCAGAACCGCGACAACGCTGATGTTGCTGACGACGAGGGTCGCTACGGGTGGGATGTACTCGCCGGGTTCTACCAGGTGAGAGCCGAACTGGGAGGCTGTACCGCAACGAGCGACGTGCTGACCATTCCTCCTGCCGCTACCAACCTGTCGTTGCCACTCCAATGCTTGTGCACCGCTGGCCCATTGCCTGGGTGCATTCAACTGGCCTCGGGCCGGTCATCCGTGCTGTTAAAGGACACTGGCCGTCCGCAGCAGCGTGGACTGACCTGGAAGTGGTTGAAGGGGGACGAGAGCACGGCCTTGGATCTCGGGGATCCGCTACAAACGGACGCGTACGCTCTGTGCGTGTATGCGGAGACTGTGGGGCTACTGGCGCAAGCCGATGCTCCTGCGGGTGGCATGTGCGGCACAGATGACTGCTGGAGTACCAACCGTAGTGGGTACGGCTACAAGGACCGCGAGCGTACGCCGAACGGCCTGCTCAATCTGAAGCTCAAGGCCGGTACGAGCGGAGAAGCGGCGATCACCGCAAAGGCTGGAGGAGCTAACCTCGGCATTTCGGGCCTCAGCTCGTTGAGCCTGCCGGTGCGCGTTCAATTGCAACGGGCGGGAACGGACCCAGGTCAATGCTGGGAGGCGGTCTACACGGAAGCGACGAGCCGGACACCGAGCAAGTTCAAGGCGAAGCAACCGTAGGTCGAGCCTCCGTAAGCTCCGTATCTCGTCTCTCCCGCGTGCATGTGCGCTGCACGGAGCGCATACCTAACGGCGAGGCAGCTCACAATCGTTGCGAAGACGAACAGAAGGTGGCGAACCTGGCCTCTGCTCGTTCTGCGTGCCCGATGGGCGGAGCGCGCCATGGGCAGCGAGAGTCACGCGCTGCGATGTGGGCGTCGTGCCGGGCAAGCTGACTACCGGAGCCGCCGTAGGGCTCTTTTCTCTTTTTTATTTTTCCGCGGCGCACACGTGAAGGGGTGCGGCGTTTGCGCGCAAATTGATCCGATACCCCCCTTGTTTGCTGTGCTATTCGCTGTGCGGCAGCCTGCCGATGCACCCGGCGCTCCGGCAGGCTACTACGTCGAGCGCATCGGCGACGGACAGGTCGCGACGATTCCAGAGTGGGTGCGCGTACGCTTCGACCAAGACCTGAATGCGCTGTGCGACAAGCACCTTTTCGCGTGCGATCAGGCAGCCGAGGTCTCCAAGGTGACCTACGAGTGTGGCGACGGAACGAGTTTCTCTCTTCTCAAGAGCGGCGATAAGTGGACGATGGAACCGGCGCCGCCGCGGCCGCTCAAGGACAACGTCGTCGAGCGCACGGTCAGCGGGCTCGCGTCCCTGGCCGGCAAAGACATCGTCGCGGAAGACGCCACCGGCGCCGACAAGCTGGCCGCGTACGGGCTCGATGCGCCGGTAGCTCAAGTAGAGGTCGCGCGCGCCGATGGTACGTCGTGCGGACGGGCCTTGGCAGGCGTGGTCAGTGCGGACACCGACAATCCGGCCTACTACCTCAAGCGTGCAAACGCGGGGACGGTAGAGTCGAGATGTGGCGCGGTGGTTTAGGCTGAGGTTTGGATTCCCTGTTGCTCGCTCTTTCGTCTGCGAGTGTCCCAGTATTTCAGCCGTGCTCCGTCTCCACATCCCGCTCATCAAACGGAACCTGTCAACGAATCTGAGACACCTGCCTTTCGAATTTAGTGTGCAGCCGATCGCCGTCTGCTGACGCCAGCGGCAGCACGACCCGTCCACGATTATCTAATTCAGGGGTAGTACGCCCTGACCCGATCCGAGATCGTCGATCCTGGGGCATCTGTGCGTGTCGTTTTCCGAGCCAGTTGTCTCGATGACGGCGACGTCGCGATTTGCGGGTGGATTGATCCACACCGCCGTCGGCAACGCCGGCGGTTTCGGTACAC
>CAZQWQ010000039.1:0-8175 GCA_964596925.1 uncultured Gemmatimonadaceae bacterium
CGCAACCCGCTGATCCTGCCGTCGACGATTCCCATCGACGACGCGCGCGTGCAGTCCGAGCTGACTCGCTACCTCTCCGACAACTGGGCTCCCATCATCGAGAAGGACGTGGACGGGCCGAGCTCGTTGCCGCTCAAGATCGACGCTGAGCAGCCGAATCTGGGTAAGGTGCACGCGACGCGGCGCGTGGCGCGCACCATCTACCTCGGTTCGGCGCCCACGGCGGCTGCGGCGCACCGCGGGCTTGAGGATCGCCGGGTGAAGCTCGGTTGCGTGATGCCGGGCGAGTCGCCGGCCGTGTTCGGCGATGCGCTGCGGCGGCTCGCGGCGGCGGCGACCTACCTCTATCAGGATGGTCCGCGCTTCTGGTACGCCACGCAGCCGACGGTCACGAAGCTCGCAGAGGACCGCGCCGAGCAGTTCAAGCGCGATCCCGACAAGGTGGCGCAGGAACTGGACGAGCGGCTGCGCGCCGACCTGCGCAAGACGGACGACTTCGCCCGCATCCACCCGCTGCCGCGCTCGGGCGCCGACGTGCCCGACGACCTCGACGCGCGGCTCGTGGTGCTGCCCGCCGAACACACGTACAGCAAGGAGACCGGCAGCGCGGCCGAGACCGCGGCCCGGCCGATCCTTGACTCGCGCGGCAACACGCCACGCCTCTACCGCAACACGCTGGTCTTTCTCGCGGCCGACAAGGTGCGACTGCAGGACCTCGACGAGGCGCTGCGCAAGTTCCTGGCGTGGAAGTCGATCATGGCCGAGAAGAAGGCGCTCAATCTCGACCCGCATCAGGAGGGGCAGGCTGAGACGCAGAGGCAGGCCGCGGACGGCGCGGTGACGGCGCGCCTGCCCGAGACATACCAGTGGCTGCTGGTGCCGGAGCAGGTCAATCCGCAGGCCCCAATCACCTGGCAGGCGATCCGGCTTTCGGGCGGCGACGCGCTTGCGGCGCGGGCGAGCAAGAAGCTCCGGAGCGACGAGTCGCTTGTTACCTCGCTCGGCTCAACGATCCTGCGCAAGCACCTGGATGACGTGCCACTTTGGCGCGGCGATCACGTTGAGATCAGACAGCTCGTTGAAGACTTTGCCCGCTATCTCTACCTGCCGCGACTGCGGGACCCTTCCGTGGTGTTGGGCGCTGTGCGCGACGGCGTGTCGCTGCTCACCTGGGAGCAGGACGCGTTCGCCTCTGCTGACAGCTTCGATGAGACCGCAGGGCGCTATCGTGGCCTGCGCGGCGGACAGCTCGTGTCGCTGACCGATGCCGATGCGCCTGGGCTGCTGGTGAGGCCGGCGGTCGCCCGGCGACAGCTTGACGCGGAACGCCCAGGCCCGCCCGGTGACGGCCCAACCACTGCCCCCGGCGACGGCAAGCCGTCTGCGGGACCCGGCGTCGCGCGTCCCGGCGAATCCTCACCGGCTGCGGCGCAGGCTAAGCGTTTCCACGGGACAGTCGCGCTCGATCCCACGCGCGTGGGTCGTGACGCCAGTCGCATCGCCGACGAGGTGATCGCGCACCTGTCCGGCCTCGTCGGTGCGAAGGTGACGGTGACGCTCGAAGTCGCGGCCGAGATCCCTTCGGGCGCGCCGGAGAACGTTGTCCGCACGGTCACCGAGAACAGTCGGACGCTGAAGTTTGCGAGCCATGGGTTTGAGAAGGAATAGGCTCGACGTGAACGCAGTCGCCGGCAACCGGCTGGTCGGAGTAGCGAGCTACACCCCGGCTGAGCGTACGCATACGCTCGTCGTGCCCTTTGATCCTAACCTTCGGCCGAGCATGCAATGTTTGTCGAACGGGGTCCTCCTTGCTTCGTGCGGAACGCCCATCACGCCAGCTGAGTTAGACCGGGGGTTAAGGTTGGGACTTGTACATGTGCGTGACCTAGCACGTCGCGATCAATCAGGCCCAGCCACACTTGAATGATGCCGAAGAAAATCGTCGTGATCCTGGACACAAACGCTGGACGAAACAACTACTACTGCCGCGGTTCCATCTATGACCGATTATTTGGGCGGGCAAGCCGGGGGGACTTGGACGTGTGTGTCCCAAAGATTGTCGCCATGGAGCACAATCGACACTATCGCGAAGATCTGAAGGGAGCGAAGACGAATGCAGCCAAATCGTGCGAGCGATACGGCAAGCTGACGCAGCGAAAGGTGGCTGCGCCGGTCAACGATGATCAGCTGGCCGCAGACATAGAAAACTACGATTTTGGGAAAGCATTTACAGCGCGTGGTGGCCGAGTGCTCGACTTTCCGAGTATTGGCCACGATAGCGTTGCACAACGCGCGCTGGAGCGCCGCCGACCGTTTGACGAGAATGGCAGGGGTTACCCAGATGCCCTCATCTGGGAGACGGTTATGGAGCAGGCTCGCGATCCGAACACGACGGTCATACTCGTTTCTGCGAACACGAGGGATTTTGCCAAGCCCGAACCAGCGACCGCGAAAGGTGGCTCCGCAACGAGTGCGCAGGGCGTATCGCCGGAACTCCACCCGGACCTTGCGGAGGACTTGCGGAACGCGGGCATCGAGTCGGAGCGGGTCGTTCTGGTCCGATCGCTTCCTGACGCAGAAAGCCTTCTGACACAGGTCATCGCACCGGCGACAATCGCCGTAGGTGGAGTTGTCGGCATGCCAAAAGTAGCCGTGACAACGTCCGAAGAGGCGCGTCTCACTGCTCGTGTTGATGCCGAACGGCACGGCTATGAAGGTGGAAGACTCCCGACGCCAGCGAGAGAGCGGTTCGCAGAGTATGTCGCCGGTCTCCCCGTCACGGCCGAGGAACTCGGCTTGGACGACCGGCTTTATCTCGATCCCACTCTTGCTGCGTTCGTCTTTATCGATCCGGTGTCCTTGGACTCGGTCGAGCCAATTAGTTCCGATGAAGTCATCATTCACCTGACTCTACGAGGAGGCTTCAGCTTCGAATTTACACCCGCCAGTCCGTCACCACAGCCGGACTGGCGCGGCTTTTCCTACTGGCCGGACGGCTACGCCGAATATCTCAGAGCGACGAGGGGACGGGAAACGGCGCATCAGCATCTTACGATTCATGTGTACGTCGTAATACGCCGCGAGACCGGTAGCGTCAGTGACCTCGGAATTACCTCAGTGTCTCCGACGATCCGGTCGGGGCCTGCGTTTATCGTTAGGGAAGGTGCATGACTGTAGCGACGTCAAACAGGCGATGATCGCTATCCCGTCTCTGTGGCGAGGGACGACTAGCTTGGACAGCAAGACCCCGCCTCGATCGTCTTGCCAAGCCTCACGTCGTCAGCGATGAGCAGATTCACGCGCGGCATCGAGAGCGCACGCACGATCGGATCGAGCTGGTAGTCCTCAAGCGAAATCCCCGAACGGAACGGCGCCTGCAGCGCGCTCGAGTCCGCCGATGTGACGGCTCCCTATCGGACTGCGTCAAGAAAGGCGCTGAGCCGTTCAGGTTCGTCAAAGTGCCCCCGTCTGGGGATTGGGAACGTCTCGCTCGCCAGGACCCGCGCGCCCGGCTCAATCTCCCAGACAACGCTCAGAGTCTCGCCAAGCCCGTCGTCCTCGACCGAGCTCAGCTCGACCAGGTGCTGCAACCGGTCATGGACGGCGAGCGGGTCGTGTTTCAGGGTGCTCCGGCGAACGTCGCTGACGACCCAGTGGCGGCCGCGGACGCGGACGAGTTGGTTTAGATCGGGTGGGGCAAGAGCCGGTGCGGAGACGGTCATGGCGGGGGGAAGGCAGCGGGGGTGCTGCTGTATCTCCAGGGCGCGGCACCTGCTGCGACCGATGCGCCCCTCCGACCATTCGCACGGACGGCAGCTCAAGCTAAGTCCGCCCACGAATTGAGAATCGCCCCCAACCGCGTATCTTACAGGAGGCGACTTCGGTTAGGCGGTGGTTGTTGTCAGTTGTCGAACCTGAAGCGCTAGTCTAGGTTCATCCCTGTCGGTATCTCCACGGGGTTGACGGTGTCCGATACACGTCGAGACGAGAAAGAGACAATTACGCTGCCCACGGACTCTATCGTGCTGCGGGCGGCGCTAAACCGTGCGCTCCTGAGCCCAGCATGGCTGGCCAAGGTCGGGATAATCCCGAAGGGCCAGTCTATCGAACTCGGTTTGCCAGCGCTCTACGGCGAACGGTATCTCTTCCGCACCACTACACTGGTCTGGTCGGTTGGTGACAACGAACTCGCAGTCTATGGAGATCCCACGGAGGCGAGCCGCTTTGTGAGGAGCATCCTTGATCTGCTTCCCCACACGCCCGTAACAGCGGCCGGTGTTAACACGCGGCTCACGATCGATGACCCCGCCCGCAGCAGGTTGAAGCGCGAGTGCGATACGTTGGTTGGCTTCCCGACTCAGGATCTCGCGCGCCTAATGAACGGCCAAGCGCAGCGGATGTCGTTTTCAGTTGTCATCGGGTTATCCGCTGGCGTTTTGGCCACGGTCACAGTCGCGACGACGGTGGGCGAGACAATGGAAGCAACCTTCAACTTCCATTTTGCGAGTGACGATGCGCGCAAGCTCGCTGAGCATGTCAATCGAGCGGGAGAGTTCTGCGGTCTGGTCAACTCCTTGCTTGGCTAGCTGACCGGATGCACGGCATGTCGCACACCTATCCTGAAACTTCGGTTGTTGGGTCCGGAACCCTTGAGCGGACGATTGTTATTGCGCGAAATTTAACTGAGCAACAGGAGTCCTGGCCAGACACTCACGTCTGGCTTAGCTACTCGACCGCCGCCGATGCGGAGATATTGCATCACCACATCCTCGTTTCGGTTAGGGAACACGTTAGGTCTTCGCAGCCGCATCACGTACCGTTCAGCAGCGTACTGAAAGCCCCTCTACTCCAGACCCTGGGATCCTCGCCGACGTGGTTCCGCGATGTCCAGCCCGCTTGCGCACCGTTTAGCGAGGTCGCAATGGGGGCGTGGGCATCCTGCTACACCGATGTGGATATCTTGTACCAAGGCCGAGGAATCTGCGTGCGGTGGAGCATCGACCCAACAGTTCCAGAAGGTGGCACGTCGCCTGCAAGACTGTTGATCATGCGATACCTGCGCGAGCGTCATCTGAAAGAACGCCAGTCGCTTGTGGAAGCGCTTGCGCGACAGCGTGAGGAATTCGCGGTAGAGGCGGTGGTGATCTTGCGAGGCGCAGCCTCTGCATCAGTGATCGATGCGCTCGAAGAATTGCTCATCAGCATCGGTGCACCTTCGACGTCTTGGCTCCAGCAGGTCGCGGTAGATCCTAGTGAGCCGGAGCAGGTTCGCGCGTCCTTGCTTAACGTGCTCGCTGTTCTTCAGCATGGCGCCGCTTTGCAGTGTGCTCTCCGAGCGAGCACGGACCCCGCACCGATCGTTCGAGAGACCGCAGTAGAGATCCTAGGAGAATTCGGCAGCTTCGAGGAGGCTAGACAGACACTCCACGGGCTGTTGTCCGATCCGAACGAAGCCGTCCGGGAAGCGGCTCAGGCCGAACTCGAGAACCTCGCGGAGGGGGGCTCCGTGATTGCCTAGTTACCTTGTCTGGATCCGGAAGCTAAGGAGACACGCGGCGTTCGTCGAGTTGTCCCTTTCAGAGGCACAAGACGCGCTCGCCGCAGAGCTTCGAAACGATTCTACGCCGGAACGCCTTTCCGTCTTTCGGGCGGACCGACCGGACGACGATTCTCTCAAATTGCTAGCCGCACTATGGTCGGCGTCCTACGCCTCAAGAGCTCAAGCCTTTCACTGCGTCGTGTTTGATGCCGATGACGTGCAAACCGCCGTCCCCGTCGACATCCGTCACGAGCCCGACCAAAGTCCGTTCGGGTTTCTGAACAGCCGCCACTATGAAATTTGCGGACTCTCCGGAGCGGGGTTCCGGGCGTGTGCGGGTGCCATGATGCCGACGCAAGCCAGGCTGCGCAACTGGAAGCGGCCAGAGGTATGCGGCGTTGTTATCGACGAACGAAGCACGCCGACCGTGACGACACACCTTGAGTGGCGCAGTGCGAAAGAGTGGGCAACGACGGCCACGTAGGGGCGAGGTGCGACACCCGAATACTCAGCTTTGCATCTACTGCAATGAGGCCGAGGCCGATACGAGAGACCACATCCCCCCGAAGGCCTTGTTCGCGCCTCCACGGCCGGACGATCTCATTACGGTTCCCAGCTGCACCAGATGCAATCGCGGGTTTTGCAGAGACGATGAGCATTTCCGTGCGGTCCTCTCTATACGCCACGACATTTACACGCACTCCGCGGTAAATCGTCCAGCTATACTCCGCAGCCTCAAGCGCCCACAGGCAACGGGGCTTCGCGCTTCCTTGCTTGCAGGCATGGTCGAGCTGCCGATCGTCACCAGAGCCGGGCACTATGTGGGATCTGCCGGGACGTACTCTGTAAACTTCGCGCGGCTGAACGCCACCGCAGCGCGCATCTCTCGCGGGTTATATTGGCGTGAGACCGGATCGCCCATACCCACGCGTTTCCGGGCGTGCGCTTATGTCGCTGACAGCCTCAGACCTTCGTCGTCCGCGACCGAAGTCACACTCCGGCGATTGGCCGAATTCACCAAGGCGGCGGCGCCCAGGAGAATTGCCCACGGGGCGTTCACGTACTGGTTCCGGAACTTCGATGATGTTCCCGAGGCCGCAGCGGTTGCGTTTCTGTTATACGACCGCGTTGTATTCCTTGGTTGGACCCATCGGAAAGATGCTGTTGACCCGCGTTAGTTACCGCGATCCTTCGCGGTTCTCGGCCGCGTCGCACGGATCTCGGCGCCAACGCTTTGCTGCAAATACGCTACAGTGTCACCACCCACTTCATTGCTTCGCTTTGCTTTCCGCGGTCTTGGCCAGATCGGCCGTAGGACTGAAAATCCTCGGCTCACGTAACCATCTCTTGAAGTGCACCTTGCTGGCCCGTACTCGCGTCGTCCGGTGCGTCGATATGGAGGCGCTGAGCACTACGGCAACGCACGGCTGCGGATCTAGATCCGGTGTGCCGGTCCTGGTGCCGGTTGAGCATCCAAAATGAGCGTTCTCGGTCGCACTCGGTAGAATCACCGGGCGCCCGCAAGTCCGTGCGCGGCAACGAAAACGCGTGTCACGCCTGATCTTCCGGATCATCCTCGATCGGTTTCGTAATCAGCAGGTCGTCGGTTCGAGTCCGACCGTCAGCTCCAGGAATATCATCTAGTTACAATGCACGACGCTCGCGCAGCGATAATTACCCTCCACGCCTACCCTCCATCGCGAACGGACTGCGAGAGTGCGTCCGCAAGGACGTGAAAGCACGCGGCGCGCGCGTCGCTTCTCGATCGAGGGATACCTGTAATGCGATACGGCGCGTCTGGGGGTGTCGCGAATGCGTCGCGTGCCACGCCCACGATGAGCATCGGAGCGACTGCGTGGGCTGGGGCACGAGCCGTGCGTTGCGCCGGAATTCTAGTGCCCCGAGAAGCACCCCGCGACCTCGGCTCTCCCGTGTGCATGAGCGCTGCACGCAGCGCATACCTACTTGGCGGGGGAAGCGAAAACACCGCTTAAAACGACTATCGACGCGCGCACCGATCCTACTTGTCGAGTCCAAGTGGTCCGATGCCGAAATCGATCGCGGGCTGCGATACCTCAAGCAACGTTTTCCCAGTGCCGACGCCTGGCAGATCAGCGCAGTCGGGAAGAAGGACTATCGCACGCCGGAGGGCGTGCGTGTCGCACCGGCTGTCGAGCTGCTGAAGAAGCTGGCTTGAGTGGCCGTTGGCCACACTGATGAGATGCGGTTACACGTCCTTTGGGGGTTACCGAGATCGTGCACGGTGCGAGGCCGGAGCGAATCGACCTAACGAGACATGCGCTGTGAAGCCTGCGGTTTCGAGAGCGCTGCAGGGCTGAAGTTCTGCGGGCGTTGTGGCGGGCGACTCGCGTCGGCGTGCCCGTCTTGTGGCCTCGACAATCCTGCCGGATTCAGCTTCTGCGGGGCTTGCGGAGTGCGGCTCGACGACGCTGCCGCGCGACCAGCGACGGGTTCAGCTGAGCGCGACCCGCGCGCCTACACCCCCAAGCACCTCGCCGACAAGATCCTGCAATCGAAGTCCGCCCTCGAAGGCGAGCGCAAGCAGGTGACCGTCCTTTTCGCCGACGTGAAAGGGTCGATGGACCTGGCGGAGCAGGTCGATCCCGAGCAGTGGC
>CAZQWQ010000040.1:0-210739 GCA_964596925.1 uncultured Gemmatimonadaceae bacterium
GCCACGGTGGTCATTGGGGGCTTGGTGACCAGCACCCTCTTGACGCTGTTGGTGTTGCCCTCTCTCTACGCGTGGCTTGAGCGGAGGCGCCAGGTCGCGGCCGAGTGAATCGCGAGTCGCCCTGGGGCACCCCGTTCGCTCACCGCACCTATGCAGCCGGGGTGCTGTGGACCGCCGGCGTGCTTGCCGCATGGTTGACGGGAGCCCCGGACCAGGCCGGATGGCTCGCCATCCGGCTCGACCTCGCCGGCATCCTCTACATGGCTGCCTCACTCGTCGGCGGGTGGAACTTCGCGGGCGCGGGCCTGCGCGCGGTGCGCACCCTCAAGCTCGACATGAACTTCCTCATGTCGGCCGCGATCATCGGCGCCATCTTGATCGGGGAGCCCTTCGAGGCGGCGACGCTCGCGTTCCTGTTCTCGCTGGCCGAGCTGTTGGAGCGCTTCGCCGTGGACCGGGGCCGCCGATCCATCGCACGACTCGTCGAGCTCGCCCCCGAGCAGGCAGACCGGCTGCGGCCCGATGACTCGGTCGAGACGGTGCCCGTTGCCGAGCTGCGGCCGGGCGACCGGGTGCGCATCCGCCCGGGCGACAAGATCCCGGCCGACGGCCGCGTCGTGGCCGGCAGCTCCGCCGTGAACGAGGCGACGATCACCGGCGAGTCGCTGCCGCGACAGAAGGAGATCGGTGACCCGGTATATACCGCCACCCTGAACACCGAGGGGGCGCTGGACATCGAGGTCACGGCCGATGCCGCTCGCGCGGATCATCCAGCTCGTGCGCGAAGGCGAGGCCCGCCGCGCACCGATCGAGCGGTTCGTGCAGCGTTTCACCCGCGTATACACGCCGATCGTCACGAGTGGGGCGGTCCTCATCATGCTGGTCCCTCCATTGCTGTTCGGGGCCAGCGGGTTGGAGTGGTTCGTCCGCGGGCTCACGTTGCTCGTGATCGCCTGCCCCTGCGCGCTGGTGATTGCGACGCCGGTCACCGTAGTCAGTGCCCTCACGAGCGCGGCGCGACACGGCGTGTTGATCAAGGGGGGCGAGCACCTCGAGGCGCTCGGTGGCATCCGAGCACTCGCAGTGGACAAGACGGGCACCCTGACCACGGGCAACCTGCGTGTGAGCGGTTTCCATATGACCGACGGCGCCGCAGAGGCAGTGCTCCTACAACGGGTGGCGACCGTGGAAGCGCGCTCGGAGCACCCCATCGCGCAAGCCATCGTCCGGTTCGCCGAGCAACGCGGCATTCGGCCCGGCGCCCAGGTGGACGATTTCACCGCCGTGCCGGGCCGCGGCGTCCGCGCACGGGTACATGACCAGGAGATCCTTATCGGCACGGAGACGTTCGTCGGGCCTGACCCCGCCGCGAAATGGCAGGGGCCGGAGCCCGGGACGATGCTCATCCACGCGCGCACGAGCGACGGCTTGAAAGGTCTCTTCACGATCCAGGACGAGGTGAGGCCTGAGGCTCAAGCAGTCGTCGCACGGCTCCACGCGCTGTCCCTCCGTCCGATCGTGATGTTGACAGGAGATGGGGCCGAGACCGCGGAGATGGTCGGTCGCCGGATCGGGGTCGACGAAGTGCGCGCCCGCCTGCTGCCCGAGGACAAGGTGCTCGCCGTGCGCGCGCTGCGTGAGCTTCACGGCAGCGTGGCGATGCTCGGCGACGGAGTCAACGACGCGCCGGCCCTCGCCGAGGCCACCGTCGGGCTGGCCATGGGCGCCGCCGGATCCCCCGCGACGATCGAGACCGCGGACGTTGCCCTGATGGCCGATGATCTGACCAAGCTGCCGTATGCTGTGCGCCTGGCGCGCCGCGCCCGACGCACGATCCGGTTCAATATCGCACTCGCGCTTGGACTGAAGCTGGTCCTCGCCGTGGGCGCGGTGGTCGGGGTCGTGAGTCTCGCCGTCGCCGTCCTCGTGGGAGACATGGGTGGCTCAATCGCGGTCACTGTCAATGCACTGCGGCTCGCTCGAATGCGGGAATGAGGCCATGAAACCGAGACTCATGGCAGCTGCGCTTCTGGGGAACACGACCCAGACCTCTTGATTAAGTACATGCTAAATTGTTAAACTACTACTATGAAACGCGCGACTCGCCCCGGTGCCTCCGACCGCCACCTGCTCGAGCTCCACGCGGCGACCTGCCGCACCCTGGCCCACCCTACCCGCTTGGCCCTGATCGAAGCGCTCCGCGGAGGTGAGCAAAACGTCAACGAGCTGGTGCGCCAGGTCGGGACGACCGCGGCGAATCTCTCACAGCACCTCGCCGCGATGCGGGCGGCCGGCGTGTTGCGGGTGCGTCGAGACGGACGTTACGCGTACTACCGCATCGGCGATCGCAGGATTCTGACGGCGTTCCGCCTCATGCGCGAGGTCCTGCTCACTCGACTGGAGAGCGATGCCCGGCTCGCCGAGCGCCCGGTTCGTCCATGAATACCCTGTTCATTCTCAACGATCCGCCCTACGGCACAGAACGCTCGTACAACGGGCTGCGGCTTGCGGGAGCGCTGGCGAAGCGCGACGGCACGGCCGTGAGGGTCTTCCTGATGGCGGACGCCGCCGGGTGTGCGAAAACCGGGCAGAAAGTCCCGCAGGGCTACTACCACCTGGGCCGTATGGTGCAGGTCGTAGTGCAGCACGGTGGGCAGGTCGGGGTGTGCGGCTCTTGCATGGACGCGCGCGGCCTCGCCGACGCGGACCTGGTCGACGGCGCGCGACGTAGTTCGCTGGAGGAGCTGGCGGACTGGACGCAATGGGCCACCAAAGTCCTCGTGTTCTAGAAAGACCGCAGATGTCCCAAACGAAAACGGTACTCATCCTCGGAGCTGGAGTGGGCGGGCTGGTCGCCGCGAATCGGTTGCGGCTACACCTGCCTCGGTCGCATCGGATCGTGCTGATCGACCGCGAAGCACAGCACGTCTTCCAGCCGTCGCTCCTGTGGCTCGCCGTCGGCGATCGGCGCCCCGAGCAGATCCAACGGCCGCTCGATCGGCTTGAGCGCAAAGGGATCGAGGTGGTGCAGGCCGAGATCGAGCGGATCGATCCCTTGAACCGTGCCGTCGAGGCCGGAGGCAGGGAGTTCATGGGAGACGCCGTGATCGTGTCCCTCGGCGCCGACCTTGCACCAGAGACGATTCCCGGTCTGGCCGAGGCTGGCCACAACCTCTACACGGTGTCAGGCGCCGCGGCGATTCGCGACGCCCTCGCTCAGTTTGACGGTGGGCGCATCGTCGTCCTCACGGCGGCGCCTGCGTACAAGTGTCCGGCAGCGCCCTACGAGGCGGTGATGTTGATCGGGTCAGCCCTCCGGCGTCGCGGCACACGGGAGCGGACGCAACTCGACCTCTACGCGGCGGAGCCGGCTCCAATGGGTGTCGCGGGACCGCCCGTTTCGGCAGCGGTCCGGCAGATCGCCGAGCAGCAGGGCATCACCTACCACCCGGAGCACCAGGTCACCGTGGTAGAACGGGCCGCACGACGGCTCACCTTCGCTAACGGCGCGCAAGCTCAGTTCGACCTGCTCGTCTACGTGCCGCCACATCGCGCGCCTGCCGTCGTCCGGCAGGCCGGGCTCGCCCCGGAGGGAGGGTGGGTGAGCGTGGATCGCTCCACCTTCGTGACGCAGTTCCCGGGCGTTTTCGCGATCGGCGACGTGACCACTGTGCCGCTGGCCATGGGGAAGCCGCTGCCGAAGGCCGGGGTCTTCGCCCATGCGCAGGCGGAAGTAGTGGCCGACAACCTCGCCGCCGAGTGGGCCGGCCGGGCCAGTCGCCGCCACTTCGACGGCTACGGCCAATGCTTCCTCGAGACGGGCGATGGACGGGCGGGCGTGGGTGCGGGCAACTTCTACGCGGAACCGACGCCCCAAGTGACCCTCCGTAACCCCAGCCGCTGGTGGCACTGGAGCAAGGTGCTCTTCGAGCGACGTTGGCTCAGCAAGTGGTTCTGAGTGGCGGGAACTCTTGATCTTTGGTTGCAGCCAGGTGCCTCAAGGCGGAACTTACGTCCGATGCGCTGAACCGCACACACCAGGAGACCGCATGCATCGGATTCTGATTTCATTGATCATCGCCGGTGCCGTCGCCGCACCGCTCGCTTCGCAAGACAGCCCCGTCGCCTTCATGGGCGCCACCGTGATCCCCATGGATCGCGAGCGCACGATCGAAAACCAGACGGTCGTGGTGCGC
Organism: uncultured Gemmatimonadaceae bacterium; assembly: GCA_964596925.1. GTDB lineage: Bacteria > Gemmatimonadota > Gemmatimonadetes > Gemmatimonadales > GWC2-71-9 > DASTHG01. Next base: position 4,197 of record CAZQWQ010000040.1, read on the forward strand.
GGCGGTCGCATCGCTGCCCTGGGCCCCACCGCATCGACCCCGGTGCCGGCCGGCGCCATCCGGGTGGACGGCCGAGGCAAATTCCTCATCCCGGGGCTGGCCGAGATGCATGCGCACATTCCGACCCCGCCGGTAGAGGCCCAGCTCGGCGGGGACGGCCGGTTCGCCGAGTCGGTCCTGAAGCTCTACGTGGCGAACGGCGTGACGACAATCCGCGGGATGCTCGGTCATCCGTCGCACCTGGCGATGCGCGAGCGCGTGCGCGCCGGCGCGCTGCTCGGCCCTACGATCTACACGTCGGGCCCGTCGTTCAACGGCAACAGCGCCCCCGACCCCGCCACCGCGCGACGCATGGTGCTCGAGCAGAAGGCGGCGGGCTACGATTTCCTCAAGATCCATCCCGGCCTCTCACGCGAGACGTTTGACATGTTGGCGCGGGTGGCCGACAGCGTGGGAATCCGATTCGCCGGCCACGTGCCGGCAGAGGTGGGACTCGAACGAGCGCTCGAGGCGCGCTATGCGTCCATCGATCACGTGGACGGGTTTGTCGAGTACCTCAGCGGATGGCGGCCGGGAGGCGGGGTACCAGCGGGGTTTTTCGGATTCAGTATCACCGATCAAGCCGATGAGTCGAAGCTCCCCGCCATCGCGCGGCGCACGCGGGACGCAGGGGTGTGGATCGTCCCCACGCAGGCGCTGATGGACGGGTTCGTGAGCGCGGAGGACGCGGCCGCGATGGGGCGGCGCCCGGAGATGCGCTATCTCCCCAAGTCGCTGGTGGCGCAGTGGGTGCAGGCGAAGAGCAACGCGCAGGCGCAGCCCACCTATGACGCCGAGCGAGCGCGCCGGTTCATCGCGCTGCGCGGCCGGATCATCAAGGCGCTGCACGACGCCGGCGTAGGCTTCGTGCTCGGCTCGGATGCACCGCAAGTCATGAACGTCCCCGGCTTTTCGGCGCACCGAGAACTGGCCGTGCTGGTCGCCGCGGGACTCACACCGTACCAGGCGCTCGAGACGGGGACGCGCAACGTCGCCGCCTATTTCGGGACCCTGGATCAGTCGGGCACCGTCGCCGCGGGGAGAGTTGCCGACCTGGTGCTGCTCGACGCAAACCCGCTCACGGATATCGCGAACACGACGCGGATCGCAGGGGTGATGGCGCGCGGGAACTGGATGCCGCGGGCCGCGCTGGACTCCATGCTAAACGGGATTGCGGCGGACTGGGACAGATAAGGCAAAGAGCCCCGTAGCGCACGCGCTAGGCGACTCGAGAGTACATTCTCCCTACACCTTCACGGTTCAGCCCATGCGTCTTGTTTGCGCTTTCGTTGTCGCTGTGATCCCGGTATCGACCGTCTTTGCTCAGCAGAACCACCGTGCGCTCCAGCGCGAGATTCTGAAGGAGCTGGTCGAGATCAACACCAGCGATTCCGCCGGCCACACCGACCTGGCCGCCCAAGCCATGTCCCGCCGCCTCTTGGCTGCCGGCCTCCCCCAAGCGGATGTCCGGATTCTCGAACTGGCGCCTCGGCACCACAGCCTGGTGGCGCGGTATCGAGGACGGGCGGCTGGGGCCAAGCCGATCCTGCTCATGGCGCACATCGACGTGGTGGACGCGCGGCGGGAGGACTGGTCGGTGGATCCCTACACGTTTCTCGAGCGGGATGGCTACTACTACGCCCGTGGGACCAGCGACAACAAGGCCGGCGCCGCGACGCTGGTGGCGACGTTCATCCGCTACCGGCAGGAGGGATACGTCCCCGAGCGGGACCTGATCCTGGTCCTCACGGGCGATGAGGAGACGACCAGCAATAGCATCAAGGCGCTGATCGACCAACATCGAGACCTGGTGGACGCCGAGTACGCGCTCAACACCGATGCCGGAGGCGGGGAGCTGAGAGATGGAAAGGCGATTGCCTTTTCGGTCCAGACCGCGGAAAAGGTCTATCTGAGCTTTCAGCTCGAAGTTCGGAACCGGGGCGGGCACAGCTCCGTACCCGAGCCGGACAACGCCATTTACCGGCTGAGCGAGGGCCTGACCCGACTCTCCCGGCACACCTTCCCCGTTCGACTGAACGCCACCACCCGGGCCTTCTTTCAGAATGCGGCCGCGACCCAACCCCCTGCCATCGCCGCCGACATGCGCGCCCTGGCCCGGTCGGAAGACTCCGCCGCGGCGCGACGGCTTTCCGCCGAAGTGCCCTACTACAACTCCGTCATGCGCACGACCTGTGTCGCGACTCGGCTCTTCGCTGGGCACGCCGACAATGCCCTCCCCCAGGTCGCCCGCGCCACGGTGAACTGCCGGATGTTGCCGGACGATCCGCCGGACAGTGTCGAAATGGTGCTGCGGCGGGTGCTGGCTGATACAGCGATCTCCCTCTCTCAAACCGATCCGCCCGTTGCCAGTCCAGCTTCACCGCTCCGGCCTGATATCATGCAGCCGGTCGAGAAACTCGTCGCCCGGATGTGGCCTGGCGCTGGCATCGTGCCGGAGATGTCCACCGGCGCCACTGATGGGCTCTACGTCCGGAACGCCGGGATTCCGGTGTACGGCGTGAGCGCGGTGTTCGAGCGGGTCGATGATATCCGGGCCCACGGACGGGACGAGCGGATCGGAGTGAATGCGTACCACGAGGCGGCGGAGTTCTGGTATCAGCTGGTGAAGGTGTTGGGATCAGCCAGACCGGGAACCTAGTCTAGAGCCTCGAGCATGCGCCTGCCCGTCATTCTCTTCGTCTGTCTCCTAAACCCTGTAACAGCCGTCGGCCAGGGTCGCCTCGATGGAACGTGGCAGGGCTACTGGTCGCGGGCCGGCGATACGCTGCCCATCACCCTGATCGTGCAGCGCGACACAACACCCGGCCGCTATACAGCGACCTTCGGCTCGGAGCGACTGCGCGTCGGCGGCATCCCCTTCCAGGAGGTGCGGATCGAAGGTTGCTGCCAGGTGTCGATGGTGCTGCGGGGCGATCGGACCACCACTGAATTCACCGGGCAGCTTCGCGGTGACTCGCTCACCGGTGTACTCCGGGAGGGGACGAGCGACGGACGATTCGCCTTCCACCGCGGCGTGCCGGTGCCGCCAACCTACAACGAGCGCGACATCACGTTTCAGAACGGTGCCGTTACGCTCGCCGGAACGCTGCTGCTGCCTCGCGTCGAGGGCCGCGTCCCGACCGTCGTGTTCTTGCACGGTTCCGGGCCCGAGGGCCGCTGGGCATCCCGCTACCTCGCGACCCAGTTCGCCGCTCAAGGCATCGCCAGCCTGATCTTCGACAAGCGCGGCGTCGGGTCCTCCACCGGAGACTGGCGACTGGCCGCCCCTGACGACCTCGTCGGAGATGCTGTAGCCGCCGTGGCGCGGCTGTCGAGTGAGCCCCGGATCGACCCGAAGCGGATCGGCATACACGGGCACAGCCAGGGTGGCACGTTGGCGCCGATGGTCGCGGCGCGCTCCTCCTCTGTGGCCTTCGTCATCGGCTCCGCGGCTGCGGGACTGCCGACGGACTCGGTCGAGATCTTCAGTATCCTGAACTCGGTGCTGCCCGCCGCGTTGACCGCAGAGGATTCGGCCAGCGTTACGCTGTACACGGGTGAGCTGGTAGCTGCGGCGTATCGCGGACGACCGCGCGCGGTTCTGGATTCGCTGGCCGCGGCGCTGAAGGACCGCGCGTGGTTCTTCCCGCCGCCGGCGCCCGACAACCAGTACTGGACGTTTTCTCGCGTCTTTGCGAAGTACAACCCGCTCGAGTGGTGGGCGCGCGTTCGAGTCCCTGTCCTGCTCATCTACGGTGCCGCTGATCAGCGCGTACCGGCGGCGACCAGCGCGTCGCGCATCGGCACGGTCCTGCGCGAGGCAGGCAACACCCACTTGACGGTCCGGATCCTTCCCGGTGCCGACCACTCCTTCCGGCTGCAGCCAGGCCCAAGTGGCTGGCCCGTCACGGCGCCGGACTACCTACCCAGTCTCTTGAGCTGGCTCGCCCAACGTCGCTAGCGGTCGATCGGGGATTCTGGCGCAACGGATCGGCTGAACTACGGCCCATGACCCAACGCCTGGATCCAATCGGCGATCGCCGCGACGGCGTCCGGCACGATCGGGACGGTCGGATCCTGATAGGTGCGCATCTGACCCGCCATCGTCCGGTCGGCGACATGCTTCGGGCCGGGCCGCCTGGAGGCGCTCGGCGTCCGCCACGGTCGCTTGCAGGTCGGTCTCCCCCTGGACGATCAGGATGGGCGAGCGGACAGCGCGGATCGCCGCCGGCGGATCGAATGCCGCGAGCGAGCGCAGGAAAGTCTGGTTCACGGGAACGAACAGCATGGCGAGCTGTGGAGGCACGTCTGCGGGCTGCTCGCCCCGCAGGTAGACCTTCATGGCGCTGTCGTAGCGAACCAAAGTCGCGCTGTCGAACTGTCGGCTGAGTTGTTCGCGCAGTACCTCGCCGAGCGGGCGCCCCAGACCGGAAACGTGTACCACGCCGGCGACCGGCGCTCCCTGGCGCGCCGCGATGAGCGCCAGCGACGCTCCCTCGCTGTGCCCGACCAACACGACCCGCGAAAACCGGGGATCACGCGCGAGCGACTCCGCCGCCGCACGGGCGTCGGCCGCGAAATCCTCCAAGGTCATCCGGGTGACATCGAACGTGCCCTGGGTTCCCGGCATGCCGCGCTTGTCGTATCGCAGCGTGGCGATGCCCCGCTCCGCCAGGCGCCAGGCGAGCTGCGCGTAGGAATTCGGCCTGATCCCCATGAGTGAATTGCCGTTCCGGTCGGTGGGCCCGGAGCCGGCGATGATCACCGCAACCGGCACGCGCCCGGCTACTCCGCGTGGCACCGTCAGCGTGCCGCCGAGCGCCAGGGCGCCGCTCGTGATCGTGTACGGCGTTTCGATCGCCGCCGCGGGTGAACCGGTGTCGGCGCTCGCGGGCGCCGGCGCCTGGGCGGTGGCCAGCGCGACCAGGGACAGGCTAAGGACGATCACGGTGCTCTCGCTTCCACAGAACGTAGGACTGCACGACCGGAATCCCCGCCACCACGATGACCGTGGCAACGAATAACGGCACAAACGCGCCGCGCGGCGCGAACGCACCCGTCAAGCAGGATTGCTAAGTCACTACCAATCAATGGCTTCTGACGCTAGGCGTGCACTTCAATGTTCCCGCTGCGGAGGGGTCGTAGCGCGGGTCGACGAAGACGATCCCCCAGGGTCCCACACCTCGAATCTCGATCACCGTCTGACCGCGTGTTCCCTCGTAGTGTGCCATGCCGGTCTGCAGCGTGATCTCACCGCCTGGCGCCAGAATTCGGAGCGCGCCCGTATCGGGTTCGCTTCCCATGCCGACGAGAAAGGTGCCCGAAATCGCTCGGATGTGTGCCTCGATCGGATGCGTGTGAGGGCAGATCCAGTAGCCGTCCGGCATGCGGAAGCGAAACACGAACGATCCCGTCTCGAACGGATTGCCAGACAACACCGCCATCTCTGTCCCGGGCCAGCTCGGCCTCCAGGGAAGCGCAGTCTCTTCCGCGTGTGGAGTCCGCTCCTGTGCCGCGGCGCTGCGGAGGGGGAGCGCCGCTATAAGGGACACAACGATCCAAAGTCTCATCCCTGGTCGAGAGTTGCCCGGAGGTGATGGCGGCATTGAGGGATTCGACACTCGGCCACTCCAAGAGAGTTGCATTGCAAGGTAGTTTGCCCCGACGGACATGGTGTGGCTTGACAAAAAACCCGTTGCAATGCATTTAACCTTATGGTTAAATACGCTTCAGGCCCCAAACCCACTTCGCCTGATCGCCTGACCGCCACCTTCTCGGCCCTGGCCGATCCCACTCGGCGCGCGATCCTCGCCCGGCTCTCGAGGGGCGTGGCCTCCGTTACCGAGCTGGCCGAGCCGTTCGAGATCAGTCTGCCGGCGATTTCGAAGCACCTCAAGGTGCTCGAGCGTGCCGGCCTCATCGCCCGCGGGCGCGAGGCCCAGTGGCGGCCCTGCCAGATCGAGGCGGGCCCACTCAAGGAGGTCGACGAGTGGGTCGAGCGCTACCGTCGCATCTGGGAGCAGAAGTTCGACCGGCTGGACGACTACCTGCGTGAACTACAAGAGAAGGAGAAGAAACATGGCCGCAAGAACTAGACCCGCCGCGCGATCGACGCGGCCGCCAGGCATTTTTCCCATCGGTCGAGGAGCGCAATGGGCACGCTGGGGGCTGGGCCGAATCCTTTGACCGGCTCGACGATCACCTCAAACACATCCGATCGAAGGAGTGAGCACCATGACACCGTCACAGAAACAAGCCGTCCCGGCACCCGGCAAAAATGTTCTGACCGTGACGCTGCCGTCGGATCGGGAGATCGAGCTCACGCGAATTTTCGACGCGCCGCGGCGGCTGGTGTTCGAGGCGCACACGAGTTGCGAGCATATGAAACAGTGGTGGGGTCCGAGACGCTTCAGCGTTTCCGTCTGCGACATGGACTTCCGGCCGGGCGGCGCCTGGCGCTTCGTCCAACGGGGGCCGGACGGCACGGAATACGGGTTCCGGGGCGTGTTTCGCGAGATCGTGCCGCCCGAGCGGATCGTCTGGACCTTCGAATTCGAGGGAATGCCCGGTCATATCTCGGTCGAGACGCTGACCCTGGTGGAGCGGGACGGGAAAACCACGCTCACGACCAGGAGCGTTTTCGAGACGCAGGAGGATCGCGACGGCATGCTCCAGTCGGGGATGGAGGCGGGGGCGGCCGAGACCTGGGACCGTCTGGCCGAGTATCTCGGGACGATGGCATGAGCGCGCCGGCACGAGACGTGGATGCGTACATCGCGGCCGCGCCCAAACGGGCGCGGGCCGCGCTGGTACGGCTCCGTCGGACGATCCGGGCCGCCGCGCCCAAAGCCACCGAGGTGATCAGCTACCGGATACCGATTTTCCGGCTGCACGGAATGCTGGTGGGCTTCGCGGCGTTTGAGAACCATTGCACTTTCCACGTCATGAGCCCGCCGGTGACGCGCGCGCACGCTGCCGTGCTCAAGGGGTACCAGACCGGCAGGGGCTCTATTCGTTTTTCGGCGGAGAAGCCCCTGCCCGTCGCGCTCGTGAAGAGGCTCGTCAAGGCGAGGATCGCGGAGAATCTGGACAAGGCACAAGGCCGCGCGAAGAAATAGACCCACTCCGTGGCCGGACAGGAGCTCCGCGGAACCTCGTTCGACGTGTAGTGGGAGTCGAGGGTCCACGGGCTCGACCGTCCGAAAAACCGATTGTACCTTACGTCGTCTCGATCTCGAGAAACAGCTCCATGTGCCGCAACATCAAGACGCTCGCCAATTTCGAGCCCCCAGCGACCGACGACGAGATTCGCGCGTCGGCGCTACAGTTCGTGCGGAAGCTCAGTGGCGCCACGCGCCCATCGCGCGCCAATGAAGCCGCCTTCAATGCCGCGCTGGACGAGGTCACGGCCGTCGCTACTCGACTGGTCCGGTCCATCACGACCAGCGCGCCGCCGCGGAACCGAGAGGAGGAAGCGCGCAAGGCGCGCGAACGCGCAGCCAAGCGGTTCGGCTAGAGGTGCGCTGTCTCCCCGAAACCCGTTGAGATCCCTGCCCTTTCGACGTGTCGATTTCGCGGCCCCTCGTTCGACGTGTAAGTACAGCCGAGCATCAGCCGGTCGAGACGATCCGGCAATCCGGCTCCGACCCGTAGACCACAGGGAGCCTCAGACCATGCGATTCATGATCATTGTGAAAGCCACCAAGGACTCGGAAGCCGGCGTCATGCCGAAGGAAAAAGACCTGGCCACCATGGCGAAATTCCACGAAGAGCTACAGAAGGCCGGAGTACTGCTCGATGGCTCCGGACTTCAGGCGAGCTCGAAGGGCTGGCGTATCAAGTACTCCGGCGAGAAACGGTCGGTGATCGACGGGCCCTTCACCGAGGCGAAGGAGCTTATCGCCGGCTACACGCTCATCCAGGTCAAGTCCAAGGAAGAGGCGATGGAGTGGACACGGCGCTTTCCAAATCCCGCCATGGAGGGGAAGGACGGCGAGATCGAGGTTCGCCAACTGTTCGAGCTGGACGACTTCGGCCCCGGCGAGGCGGTTGAGCGGTTCAAGAAGATGGATCTCGGGACGAAAAAGGCATGAGCACCCACAGGGAGCCACAGATGAACGGCTATGTCACCAACATCGAGCGCGACACGCTCGCCAACGAAGACTTTCGGCGGGTGCTTTTCACCGGCCCGAATATCCAGCTGGTGCTGATGACGCTCCGGCCGGGCGAGGAGATCGGGCTCGAAATCCACGACGGACACGATCAGTTCATCCGAGTCGAGGCCGGCGCCGGCCTGGCGCTGCTGAACGGCAAGCGGAACGCGCTCGCGGACGGCAGCGCGGTGGTGATTCCCGCGGGTGTCGAGCACAACGTCATCAACACCTCCGCGGACGCGCCCCTCAGGCTGTACACGTTGTACAGCCCGCCCGAACACCCGAAGGGCACCGTCCATCGCACCAAGCGCGACGCCGAAGCACACCATTCGTGACGACGTCCGGGTACCCATCGCGCGATCGACGCCATTTGGGAATCGAGTCGGCCAGGCGCATCTCGAGTGAGGTTGTTCCCCGACGACTCGCCGGCCAGTTGTTGACGACGCCGAGGCGCGCCCGGGTCGCTGCCGAGGCGCGCCGATTCGGCGTCTTACTTGACCTGCCGGCGACACTGCGAGCGTAAGCCTAGCGGTCTTGCACGCGCGGGCGAAGATGGTGTGATTGGATGCCGTGACGGCATCCGATACCCATCGCGCGATCGAGGCGGTCTGGCGCATCGAATCGGCCCGGCTCATCGCCGGGCTCGCGCGGATCGTGCGCGACGTCGGACTGGCCCAAGACCTCGCGCAGGATGCGCTGGTCGCCGCGCTCGAGCAGTGGCCGGAGTCCGGCGTCCCGCAGAACCCGGGCGCCTGGCTCATGGCCGCCGCGAAGCACCGGGCGATCGACCAGCTGCGCCGGGGCAAGATGCTCGAACGAAAGCACGCGGAGCTCGCTCCTCTGCTCGAAGCGCAGCAGGAGGCGGCCGTGACGGAGCTGGACGCCGCGATCGACGATCCTATTGGCGACGACCTGCTGCGCCTCATCTTCACGGCCTGTCATCCGCTGCTCTCGACCGAGTCGCGCGTGGCGCTCACGCTCCGCCTGCTCGGGGGTCTCACGACCGAGGAAATCGCGCGTGCCTTCATCGTCCCGGAGCCGACGGTCGCCCAGCGCATCGTCCGGGCCAAGCGGACCCTCGCCGAGGCGCGCATTCCGTTCGAAGTTCCGCGTGGAGCCGCGCTCGCCGAGCGGCTGTCGTCCGTGCTCCAGGTCATCTACCTCGTGTTCAACGAGGGCTATGCGGCGACCGCGGGTGACGATTGGTTGCGTCCCCAGCTCTGCGAGGAGGCGTTGCGGCTCGGCCGTATCCTGGCGGAGCTCGTGCCGGCGGAGCCGGAGGTCCACGGCCTCGTGGCGTTGATGGAGATCCAGGCTTCGCGGGCGGGCGCGCGGGTCGGCCCACTGGGACAGCCCGTTCTGTTGTTCGACCAGGATCGCGGACGCTGGGACCAGCTGCTGATCCGTCGGGGGCTCGCGGCCCTCGAGCGCGCCGAAGCACTCGGCGGAGCGCTCGGGCCCTACGCGCTCCAGGCCGCGATCGCCGCCTGTCATGCGCGCGCGCACACGCCGGCGGAAACCGACTGGGCGCGCATCGTGGTGCTGTACGATGCGCTCGCCCAGCTCGCGCCATCTCCCGTCGTGGAGTTGAATCGAGCGGTGGCCGTCGCGATGGCGTTCGGCCCCGCCGCGGGCCTCGCGCTCGTCGATGCACTGACTTCGGAACCGTCTCTCACGGCCTACCACCTTTTGCCTGGCGTACGGGGCGATCTCCTCGCCAAGCTCGGCCGCCTCGAAGAGGCGCGGACGGAGTTCGAGCGCGCAGCATCACTCACGCGGAACGCACGCGAGCGACAGTTGCTCCTCGATCGCGCCGCTGGAGCTGCCGGGGCGAACGCATGATCGTGCATCTGATTGACGGCACATACGAGCTGTTCCGCCACTTCTACGGCCTGCGCCGTTTCACGCAGGGCGAGGACCCACCCTTCGGCGCTGTGAGCGGCGTGCTCCACACAGTGTTGCAGATGATCGAGACGGGAGCCACGCACATCGGCGTGGCGACCGATCACGTCATCGAGTCCTTCCGCAACCGGTTGTGGTCTGACTACAAGACGGGAGAGGGCGTCGAGCGTGCCCTGCTCGCGCAGTTCCACCCGCTCGAGGACGCGCTCACCGCCATGGGAGTGACCGTCTGGCCCATGATCGACCTGGAAGCTGACGACGCCCTCGCCTCCGCCGCTCACATCGCCACCGCTCATGAGGGTGTGGAGAAGGTGTGTATTTGGACACCCGACAAGGACCTGGCGCAATGTGTCCGCGGCGACCGCATCGTACAGGTTGACCGCAAAGGGCAGAAGATCCGCAATGCGGAAGGCGTGCGTCAGAAGTTCGGGGTGGCACCCGAGTTGATTCCCGACTTCCTGGCACTCGTCGGCGATGCGGCAGACGGGTATCCCGGCATCGCAGGGATTGGCAAGATCACGGCCGCGCGGCTGCTGAACCGACACGGCACGATAGAAACCTTCCCGACGTCCGTGTTGGGGAATCAGCGCGACCTGGCCCTGCTGTTCAAGGACCTGGCAACGCTTCGGACCGACGCGCCGCTCTTCCGTGATGTGAACGAGCTGCAGTGGCGCGGCCCCACCACCGGCTTCACCGCCTATGCGGAGCGGTTGGGAGATGCTCGTCTGCTGGGGCGGTGCCGAAAGGCACAAGTCGCGTGAGATTCCTCGATCGCTCCATTGTGCTGGGTCCGAACCCTCGCGCGCTCGGTCAGGAGGCCGGTGTTGGGGGCGCTAGGCCCTGTTCACATGCCATGCGCGAAGTGATCGGAGAGCACCGCAAAGACGGTCGCGGTGACGATCGCCGCAACTCCCGTCACGAGTAGGAAGGTTTTTGCCGGATCGAACTGACGCCGCTCCACCGTCGCGATCGCTCTCCATGGCAGGTAGACCGCCGCCTTTTCTCCGGGCCGGTAAACGCGTGCCACAAGGGTATCCCCCACGACCTGTGGGCCATGGACGACAACCCGTTCCCCATTGGCGGGGGTCACTCGTAATCGATCGGGTTGCTGATACTCGATGAGCGCGGGAACCGGTCGCGTCGTCACCTTCCAGGAGGTACAGCCGGGCAGCAGGGCGATCAAGCAGAGCACGGGGGAACGGCGCATGTCGAACTCCTTGGAGAAGTCTGCCGAACGATGGCGCCGTGCTGTCAAGCGTTCGTCAAGTTGGGTTCGGCATCAACGGCGATGGCCTTGGTGCGACCCGGTTAGTATCATCCTCCCACCTATGACCACCCCGGCGCGCCCGGCCAAGCCCCTCGATCGCTCCATCGTCGAGGGCCCGCTCCCTCGCGCCGTCTGGATGCTCGCCTGGCCGACCGTGTTGCAGAACCTCATCGGTGGACTCCAGGGCGTGGTGGATCACGCCCTGGTGGGACATTTCGTGGGCTACACCGGCAACGCGGCGATCGGCGTCTCAATCCAGATCTTCATCGTCGTCATCGTATTCGTCATGTCGGTGTTCAGCGGCATGGGCGTCCTCGTGTCCCGCTTCGCCGGCGCCAACGACCCCGAGAAGGTCAATCGCACCGTCTACCAGGCGTTCCTCGCGGCGGTAGCCCTGTGGGGATTGGTGCTGGCCCCGCTGGGCTGGATACTGGCGCCGTCGCTGCTCGAAGTGGTGAAGGCCGCGCCGGCGGTGCGCGTCGAGGCGCTCCCGTTCCTTCGTATCATGCTCGTCGGCAGCCTGGGAATGCTGCTCTTCTTCATGGTGAGCGGAGGGCTGCGGGCGGCAGGCGACGCGCGCACGCCGCTGCGGCTGGGGATCCTCCTCACGGTCTTGAACATCGCATGCAACGTGGCGTTCATCACCGGCATTGGACCGCTTCCCCGGTTGGGAACCGCCGGCGCCGCAGTCGGCAGTACGGTTGCGGGCCTCGTCGTGAGCGGCATCGCCGTGTATATGCTGCTTTCCGGGCGACTCCCCGTGACGTGGCACCGCGGCATGGACTGGCGTCCCGACTGGGGGATCATTCGCGAGTTGTTCCGCTTCGGTCTCCCCACCGGCGTCCAGGGGATCGCGATGAACGTCGCGGGCGTGCTGCTGCTCCGCTTCGTTGGCTCCCTCTCGCAGAGCGCCGAGGCCCAAGCCGCCTACGCGGTCGGCTACACGGAGCTGTTTTCGTTCATCACGTGGACGTCGGTGGGGCTGATGAGTGCGGCGGCCACCGTCGCGGGCCAGAACCTGGGAGCCGGCCGCCCCGAGCGCTCGGTGCACGGCGTGCACGTCGCTGCGGGGCTCGGCCTCGGCCTGGCGGCAGCGATCGGCGTGCTATTCATCACGATCCCGCGCCAATTGCTCGGGTTGTTCGGCATGAGCGACCCAGTCGTCGTCGGCCTCGGCACACAACTGCTCGGGTTCCTCAGCGTGTCGGGACTCTTCGTCACCGTGGCCCTCACGTACACGGGGGGACTGCAGGGAACCGGCGACACCCGTTCCCCACTCTACATCTCGGTCGTGTCCCAGATTGTGGTGCCGCTCGGTTTCTGCAGCCTGATCCAGGCAACGCGTGACCTGCGCCCCGCCGACATTTGGACGGCGATCCTGTTGGGCCATATCACGCGCTGTGCGTTGAGCGTCATGCGGTTCCGCAAGGGAAAGTGGCGCAGCATCAAGGTGGAGGTGGAGCCCGGGCACCAGTAGGCGACGGTCGCCCGATGTCGAATTCCGGCTCCCTCGAACGACTATCTGGCGTTCCCTACGTATTCACCCGATTGCGGAGGAAGCCATGCGGTACCTGTGCCTGATCTATGACGAGGAAAAGAAGCTGGCCAGCATGCCCAAGAGCGAGTCGGATGCCTTCATGGGCGAGTATTTCACTTTCACCGATGGGATCAAGAAGAGCGGCCATCACCTCGGCGGGGAGGCCTTGCAACCGGTGCACACCGCGACGACGGTGCGGGTTCGGAACGGCAAGATGTCCACCACCGACGGTCCGTTCGCTGAGACGAAAGAGCAGCTCGGCGGGTTCTACCTCATCAACGCCAGGGATCTGAACGATGCCCTCCAGGTTGCCTCGAAGATCCCGTCGGCACGCCTGGGCAGCGTCGAGGTGCGGCCCATCATGGAATTCGACCAGCAGTAGCCGAGGGCCGTTCTGGTGAGCGAGGATGCGGCCGACCGGGTACGCGAGTTGGTAGACTCCGTCTACCGTGCCGATTCGCGCCGCGTCCTCGCCACCCTGATTCGCTTGCTCGGCGATTTCGATCTCGCCGAGGAAGCGCTGCACGACGCGTTTACGGCCGCGCTGGAGGGCTGGCCGGTGGACGGCGTGCCGTCCAATCCTCGCGCCTGGCTCGTTTCGACCGGCCGCTTCAAGGCCATCGATGGCATTCGGCGGCGCGCCCGGTTCGATGTCTCTTCGCGGGCGCGCGCCGCACAATTCGACAGCGCCGCCGTGGATTCCATCGAAACAGACGACGCCGCCGTGGAAGACGACCGCCTGCGCCTGATCTTCACCTGCTGCCATCCGGCCCTGCCGCCTGACGCCCAGGTAGCGCTGACGTTGCGCGAGGTCTGCGGCCTGACGACCGAGGAGATCGCGAGCGCGTTCCTCACGCAGCCACCCACCCTGGCCCAGCGCATCGTGCGGGCGAAAGCCAAGATCCGGGACGCGCGCATTCCCTACGAGGTGCCCACGCGGGAAGACCTGCCGTCGCGCTTGGACGCGGTGCTCCATGTCGTGTACCTGGTCTTCAACGAGGGTTACTCCGCCTCCTCCGGCACCTCTCTGACCCGCCACGATCTCTCGACGGAAGGCATCCGACTCGGCCGGCTGCTCGTCGAGCTCTTGCCCGAACCCGAGGCGGTCGGCTTGCTCGCGCTCATGTTGTTGCACGAGTCGCGACGAGCCGCGCGCACCACGCCCGCCGGAGGGCTGGTCCTGCTGGAGGAGCAGGATCGCTCGCGATGGAACCGGGATCAGATCGTGGAGGGGACCGCGTTGGTGGAACGCGCGCTCGTGTCGCGGCGGTTCGGCCCGTACTCGCTTCAGGCCGCGATCGCGGCGGTGCACGCCGAGGCGCCTGTTGCCGCCGCGACCGACTGGGCCCAGATCGTGGGACTGTACGACGTGTTGTTTCGCGCGGACCCGTCGCCGGTGGTGGAGCTGAACCGCGCGGTGGCGGTGGCCATGCGGGATGGACCGGCGGCGGGACTGGCGTTGATCGATGCCATCCTCGCGCGCGGCGAACTGACCGACTACCACCTGGCGCACTCCGCTCGAGCCGATTTGTGCCGCCGTTTGGGCAAACAGGCGGAGGCCGCGACCGCGTACCGGAAAGCGCTGGACTTGAGCAGACAGGATCCCGAGCGCCGCTACCTCGAAGGCCGGCTGCGCGAAATCGGGACGTCGATCTGATGCCCTGGCCCGGATTCGAACCGGGACGCCTTGCGGCACTGCCCCCTCAAGACAGCGTGTCTACCAGTTTCACCACCAGGGCGGGCTCGATAAGCTAGAAACCGCCTCCGCCGTGGTCAAGGCGCGCTTGCGCAGTGTGGACCAAGCACACAAACTCGACCGATGCACCGCGCGCTCGACGCCGACAAGATCCTCGCCACCCTGGAGCGGCTGCAACAGCGAATTCGGGAGCGGTTCCCCGAGGCCGGCTTGAACCAGGTCGCCGCCGAGCTGGAAGCGATCGGTCGCGATACACGGGGACGCGCGACACTCGTGAGCCGCCCGCACCGGCTGATGCGCGCCGTGGCCGGCGTGCTGATTACGGCCCTGCTCGCGGTGTTGGTCGCCGCGGCCGTGACGCTGCGCGTCCCCGGCCGCATCGACAATCTCGGCATGCTGGTCCAGGTACTCGAGTCGGCGGTGAACGACGTGGTCTTCGTCGGCGTCGCCGTGTGGTTCCTGGCGACGGTCGAGACCCGCTTGAAGCGGCGCGTCGCATTGCGCGGGATTCACGAGCTGCGCAGCATCGCTCACGTGGTGGACATGCACCAGCTCACCAAGGACCCGGAGCATGTGCTGGGGCTCGGACCGTCCACGGACTCTTCCCCCGAGCGGTCCATGACCCGTTTCGAGCTGGCGCGGTATCTGGACTACTGCAGCGAGCTCCTGTCGCTCACGAGCAAACTCGCGGCGCTGTATGTGCAGGGGTTCGACGATGCCCGCGTGCTGGCCGCGGTCAACGACGTCCAGGGGCTGACGACCGGTCTGGCGAGCAAGATCTGGCAGAAAATCGTGATTCTGGATACGGCGGTGGAGCGGTGATCCTGGAGCGCGCTACACGTTCGGTGCAAGGTACGTGGCGTACTCAGACTCAGGGCCGGCTGACGGATCGTCAGCCGGCCCTGCAACCGTGGGTGGGTGGAACGGGAGTCAATTCGGCGCGTGCACTCCCGATGAGCCGTACGGCCGATTCCGACCGATGCCAGGGCCGTTCGGGTTCAATTCGCCCAGATCGTTGCTCATCCGCGCGATCACCTGACGGATCGAGCCGGGAAATGCCTCGGGGCGGCCGTTCCGGCCGAACGGATCGGTGAACCACACTCGCGGTCCCTCGGCGTTGCGGATCTGGATCGAGTTGATGTCCATGATCCGGGTGGCGCCGTTGAAGCGCGAGCGTGGATCGTTGAACGTCACGCCCGGAACCGTGCCGGTGCCGGTGGACTGATCACACGGTCCGCCGCTGGCCCGCTCGCCGTTGGGCCCGACCATGTAGCAGACGTCGATCGGCCGTCCCGTCACGTTCGGGGCCGCGGGATCGTAGAACCGGCTCGGGAGCGTTGCCTGGAAGTAGGGATCGAAATGGGCGATCCCCTGGCCGTTCTCGCCTCTGATGGAGTTCGAAGTCTGCCAGCTCTCGTGCAGCAGGCCGAAATTCGACCGTTGGCCCGCCGGCACAAGCAGCTGGTCCGCGCACGCCTTGTCGGGGATGATGCGCTGGCCGCCTCCATCGGGCGAGTTCGGCGGCGTGGCCGTCC
Organism: uncultured Gemmatimonadaceae bacterium; assembly: GCA_964596925.1. Taxonomy (GTDB): domain Bacteria; phylum Gemmatimonadota; class Gemmatimonadetes; order Gemmatimonadales; family GWC2-71-9; genus DASTHG01. The sequence continues at coordinate 20,326 of CAZQWQ010000040.1, forward strand.
CCACCACCACCGTGTTGCCGGTGCAGCTGCTCACGAATTCGCCCGGCGTGCCGATCGCCGTGAACATGGTGACGTGCATCTCGGTGCCGTCGGTGCAACGAACGTGGTACACGAGCTCGTGCAGATTGTTGGTGAACGCGTCTTTGGAGTGTGTACCCTGGTGCATCTTGATCAGCAGGTCGCATCGCAGGTCGAACAGCTGCGAGGCGGCCTCGCTGCCGAAGTTCATCTCGATGTCGTTCTCCCATTCGACCTTGTGACCGAAGTGATCCTCATGGCGCTTCCCCGTGGGGTCCCAGGTGTCGAGCTGTTCGTTGGCGTACCCGAACGGAATCGCGCCGACCTCGCCGTACAGATCCGAGCCGTGGGGATCGCGGCCGTGCTCGTGGCCGAAGCTACACCCCGTCTCAGGGTCGACCGGCGGATGCCACGTCGGATACAGTTTGCCGTCCGGTCCGATCACCGAGTACTTGTCGTGCGTCGCCAACGTACAGGTATCGCCCGGCCCCGGCGTCCAGATGCCGAAGGCCACGCTGAATCCGTTGGGAGCCGTTTGCGGTCCGTAGGAGTCCTGGGTGCAGGCGAGTCCAACGAGCACCACGAGTGGCGCGCCGATGCGAAACACCCGCACAATGCGGTGAAGGATGAGCGACATAGCGATTCCTCTTTCTCCCCACCCAGGCAGGGTAAAAAATTCGCGGTTTTCCCAACGCCCAAGTAACCCGTTTCCAGCGCGAGCGACGGTGACCACCGTCACGCGGTTTCGGGCTGGAGGCCGGGGGTGTTGAATTGTCGGCGCCGCCATCGTACTCATTCACTCCCGCCCGACACGCCGTCGGCGCGGTACCGTGATCGCGAGGAATCCCGATGTACAGCATCCCCAAAAAGTTGTTGTTCGCAGCGGTGTTGAGTGTTGCGGCCGCGCCACTGGTCGGGCAGCAGCCGGCGGGCCGTCCGGCCCTCTGGCTCAGCGCCGGCGTGGGCCTCGGGTGGGCCCGCGTGACCTGCCGGATTTGCGATACCAACCGCGGGCACGCCCTTTCGGGCTACGCCGAAGCCGGCGGCCGCATCAGCCGTCGCGTGCTGGTGGGAGGTGAGGTGCAGGGCTGGGTCAAGAACGGCAGTGAGGCGAATCCAGCGGACGAGCTGCTGCTCGCTTACAGCGGTGTCCTCTACTGGTACCCCTCGACGCGCTATCCGTACTACCTGAAGGGTGGCTTCGGGCTCGTCACGTACCGCATCGATGATGGGACCGATCGCATCACGTCTTCGGCGCTCGGGCCACTCATCGGTATCGGCTGGGAGGTGCGCGCGGTGTCGCACATCTCCCTCGTCCCCTACGTCAGCGTGTTGGTCGCCTCGACCGGCGCCGAGCTCAAATTCAACGGCACCGAGGTGCTCGGCAACTCGAGTCTCGCCTTGATCCAGTTCGGCATCGGCGTCGCACGGCGATAGAGCGAACGCGACACCGGTCGCTCGCGACGCGCGGTGTCCGCCGCGCGTCGCGACATCGCTGGGCTACGCCCGCTTGATCGCCCCCTTCGGGTACACCGCCGTGCCCATGATCATGTCGTGGAACGCCTGGCGCTTCATGCCGAGCACGAAGAAGCACCCGACGAAGATGATCAGCCCGCCGAGGCTGCCGAGCGTCCCGAGGACGCGGACCCCGGTGAGGGCGGCTGCCAATCCCAGCACATAGTAGATGTTCTTGACCACGAACCGGCCCAGCAGCTTCGTGATCGGTGCGGCGGTCCCGTCGTCGCTCGCAACCCGGATCCCAAGGATGAGCTTCCCAAGCGTATACCCCGTAAACCCTTCGATCAGGAAGTACACACACCCGATCACGAACACTGCGACGAGGAAGCCAAAGACCGCGCCAAGGACTCCTCCCACTGCCGCCATGGCCACGGCCGCGGAGTCCGCGGCGCTGCTCATCGCGGAGCTCAGTGCGGCGCCGCTCGCCAGCCCCAACATGCCGCCGATCGTGCTGCCGCCGACCCAGGCGAGCACCCATACGAACACGACGTCCAGGCAGAGCGCCCCCAGCCGCTTCCCGAAGCCGATCCGCTGCTCCATTTGCTACCTCCCGCGCGTGAGTGATCCATTGCCCCGCCCCGATATGGGGGGCCCGGCGCCAGCCGTCAAGTGAGTCCAACGATCACACGAGCGAAACCCGGATCAACCGCGCGGAGGGTTCCTCAACGACTCGAGCTCGGCGGCGCCCGCCCCGCCAACACTGTGATGTTGTCGCTGCCGCCGCGTTCCAACGCCATCTCGAGCAGCGTGCGACACACCTGTTCGGAGGATTCCATCTTGCCAAGCTGGGCGGCGATCTCCGCATCCGACACGTGTTTGGTCAGCCCGTCGCTGCAGACCAGCAGCACACAGCCGCGCCGGCTGATGTCGACGCGCGTCACTTCGGGGATCGCCTCCGCGCCACCGATGGCGCTCGCCAGTATGTTGCTGAACGGCGACGTGGACACGCGCTCCGGTGGGAGGGCGCCACGATCCACGAGATCCTGGGCCACGGTCTGGTCGCGGGTCAATTGCCGCAGGACGCCGTCCCAGTAGTGATAGCACCGGCTATCCCCGACCTGCACCACGTACCACCACGGCCAGACGGCGAAGCCGAGGGTCAGGGTCGTCGCCATTTTCTTGGTCTCGGGCCGCCCGGCCGCTTCCGCTCGGGTGACCGACTCCGCCCGCACCGCATCGTGCGCCTCGAGCGCCGCGGCTCGGAGCGCGGTGAGAAACTCTTCTTCCGCCGCCGAACCGGCCGCGTGATAGCAGCGCAGCGTCGAGGTCAGGTAGCGCGTAATGGTCTCGGTCGCGAGCTGGCTCGCTTCGCCACCCGCCATCCCGCCTCCGACACCGTCGGCCACGAGCATGATGGTGGCGAGTCGCTCGCCGCGCAGGGGCAGGCGGTCGGGCTCGGGGAGGCTGGTCGCGTGAATCACCACCTGCGGGTGCACGGTGCACAGCAGGAAATGGTCCTGGTTTTCGGTTCGGACCTTGCCGGGGTGTGTGAGCCCGAAGAGATCGAGCTCGTCATCCCGCGGCTTCGGACCGGGGTTGGCGGGAATCTTGGCGGTCAGAATCTCGGCTTGTGCCATCGGCGCCTCCTTCAAGCGACCCTGCAGTGGCAGGATGGCCGCTCACCGCCCCGTCCGCAAGGGCGCGGCCCTAGCCCCCAGCCGCGAGCCGCTCTGGGTTCTTGGGGTGTTTGGCGACTTTATCGATCAGCTTGAACGCGGCTTCCACGGCTCCGTTCAATGTGGCGTCGGACTCGAAGTTGCTGCCCGAGCTCAGGAGAATGGCGGCGAGCACGGACACCTGTTCGGTGACCTTCATGAGTACGTCCTCAGGTGTAGGAAGTGGCCGGACGGGATGAAGCCGGAACGAGTGCCGCTTCAACTATACACGCCCGAGAAAGGCATGCGCGGCGGCCCGCCCCAAGAGGCCTGCCGCGCCGTCGGACGGCCACCGCTGGCGCTACACGCGGAGTAGCGGCAGACTTGCGGCGGGGATGAAAGGACCCAAGTCCATGCGTCGGAGCGGCAAGGCAAAGCAAGCAAAGGAACAGACTGTCAGCGCGGAACTGGACGCCGAGCGCCTGCGCCAGCATGCCGAGCAGCTGGCGCGGGCAATCGAGGAGTTCCTGCGACGCCGGGCGCCATTACACTCAGGGGCGGAATGCCGCGACGGCCAAGTCGAGCCCCTCGACTGGTCCGCGACGGGGTGCGAGGCGCTCTGCGCCCTATGCCTGCTGAACCGGGCCCTGTCCATCTACCGGATGCGGGCCTGAGCCGGCGTCTGCCGTAACTCAATGCGCCGACTCGGAATCGAACCGAGAACCTACTGATTAAGAGTCAGTTGCTCTGCCAGTTGAGCTATCGGCGCGCGGGGCGGAAAATCATCAGATGTGACCATTTAGGCAAGCCGCGCTGGATCCCAGCAGGATTACGGGGCGATGACGAAGCCGGTAATCGTGACCGTCGACGACGATCAGGAGGTGCTGAACGCGGTCGATCGCGACCTGCGACGGCGCTACCAGTCGGACTACCGGGTCCTCAAGGCCAGCTCCGGTTCCGAGGCGCTCGAAGCCACGCGCCAGCTCAAAGGCCGGAACGCGGCCATCGCGTTGTTTCTCGTGGACGAGCGCATGCCGCAGATGAGCGGCACGCAGTTCCTCACCGAAGCGCGCAAGCTCTACCCGGACGCCCGCAAGGTGCTGCTGACGGCCTACGCCGACACGGAAGTGGCGATCACCGGGATCAACACCGTCGGTCTGGATCACTACCTCATGAAGCCGTGGGACCCACCGGAGCAGTACCTGTACCCCGTGCTCGACGACCTCCTGGCCGATTGGACAGCGGCGTTCCACCCGCCGTACGAAGGAATTCGGGTCGCCGGCTCGCGCTGGTCGCCGCGCAGTTACGAGATCCGGGATTTCCTCTCCCGCACCCAGACGCCGTACCAATGGATCGACCTCGACGTGGATCGGGCGACGCGAGAATTGGTAGAGACACTCTCGCCGAGGCTCGAGCGCCTCCCCGCCGTCTTCTTCCCCGATGGTACGGCCCTACTCGCACCCACACGAAACGAGCTGGCCGCGCGAATCGGCCTCCAGACGCAAGCGCGGCAGCCGTTCTACGACCTGATCGTCGTGGGCGGGGGCCCGAGCGGCCTGGCGGCGGCGGTGTACGGCGCGTCCGAAGGCCTGCGGACAATCCTGATCGAATTGGACGCGCCGGGCGGGCAGGCGGGCACCACCTCGCAGATCGAAAACTACCTCGGCTTCCCCTCCGGCATTTCGGGCGCGGACCTGGCGCGCCGCGCGACGACGCAGGCCCGGCGTTTCGGTGCCGAAGTGGTGACGCCGCGCAGTGTCGCGGCGATTCGCGTGGAGGACCCGTACCGTGTCGTGGTCCTGGACGATGGCACCGAGCTCCGGTGCTACGCGTTGCTGCTCTCGACGGGGATGATCGTGCGACGCCTCGAGGTACCGGGCGTGGAGGCCCTCACAGGGGCCGGCGTGTACTACGGCGGAGCGCTGTCCGAAGCCACTGCGTGCCAGGGGGCCGACGTGGTCATCGTCGGCGCGGCCAATTCCGCCGGTCAGGCCGCCCTGCTGTTCTCGCGCTACGCCCGGAAGGTCACCATGCTGGTGCGCGGCGAATCACTCCACGCGACGATGTCGGCCTACCTCGCCATCCGCATCGAGGCCGCCGACAACATCGAAGTGCTCACCCGCACGACCGTCACCGGCGTGCGCGGCACGACCCGGCTCGAAGCAGTGGAGTTGCTGCAATCCGACACCGGCGAGCGCCGCACCCTCTCCGTAGCCACGATGTTCGTCCTCATCGGAGCCGTGCCGCAGTCGACCATGGTGGCCGGCCTCGTGGAACGGGACGATCTCGGGTTCGTCATCACCGGACCGGATCTGCTGCGGGAGGGCAAGCGCCCAACGGGATGGCCGCTCGGACGGGATCCGTTTCTGTTGGAAACCAGCGTTCCGGGCGTCTTCGCCTCGGGCGACATCCGCTACGGCTCCACCAAACGGGTGGCGTCGGCGGTGGGGGAGGGATCGGCGGCAGTCGGGATCATCCACAAGTATCTGGAGACGGTCTAGCGCACCGCCCCCATCAGGAAGGCGGCGCCGGAACCGGGAGGCCTACGCGGAACTCCGTGCGCCCCGGTCGGGAGTCGACCTCGATTTCCCCGTTGTGCCGCTGCACCAGCCGTCGCACGATGTCGAGGCCCAGCCCAGTCCCCTGCCCGACCGCTTTGGTGGTGAAAAACGGATCGAACATTCGCGTGCGAATGTCGTCGGGAATCCCGGGCCCGTTGTCTACCACGCGCACGACGACCTTTGGTCCGGAACGCTTCGCCGTCACGTCCACCCGCCCCGATTCGGCGACCGCGTCGAGCGCGTTGTCGATCAGGTTGAGCCACACCTGGTTCAGCTCACTGCCATATCCCTGGACCTTCGGGAGCGCGGGCTCGAGCTCGACCGTGACGGCCACCGATTTCGCCCGGGCCTTCCCCTGGAGCATAGCGAGCGTATCGGTCAGACCCAGGCCGATGTCCATGGCCTCGGGGGCGGTCGCATGGTCCATGCGGGTGAACCCTTTCACCGCACCGACCAACTGGTAGATCCGGGACGAAGCCCGTTCGATCTCCAGGGCCATCCGGCGGGCCGCGCAGCCGGATGCGACCCAGCGCAGCGCTGCGTCGAGCGCCGGACGCTCGAGCGCGGCCGCAAGCCGGTCGAGCGCCTCGAGCGTGACCGCGGTCTCCGCCAGGGCTTCCGCCGCCCCCACATCGGCGCCGTGCTCCTCGAGCCAGGCGACCATGGTGTCCTCCCGATCGGCGCGCTCGAGCGGGGATCGGACCGACGTGACCGGGGTGGCCAGACAGATCTCGCGCACCGCCTCCACGGCGGCGAGCTGTGTCGCCGTGAGTCCCGCCCCCCCGAGCGTCCGCGAGGCGTCTTCCACACCGGCCAGCTGGTCGGTGAGGCCCTTGGCGCTGCGGACGATCGCCGACGCGGGGTTGTTCAGCTCGTGCGCCAGTCCCGCCGCGAGCTTGCCGAGCGACTTCAGTTTTTCGTCGTGGGAAACGCTGGAGGTGAAGTGCCGGGCACGGTCGAGCATGACGTGCACGAACACGGCGGTGAGCTCATGACACCGCACGATCATCTCCGGAAAGTGGTCACGGTGGACCATGACCAGATCAGTCGGCTCTTCGGCAATCACCTCGCCGGGCGCTGTGGCGAGCCGCGAATAGGGCAGCAGGCCGGACGCCTCACCGTCGCGCCACTCCATCTCCTTGCGGCGACCCGCCCCCCGGTCGATGTGGATGGCGATGTGCCCCGAGAGCACCAGGTACAAGGCTTCGATCCTGGCTCCGGTTGCGAAGAAGACCTCGCCGGCCGTCAACTGGCGCAAACGGCCGTGGGCGGCGACCCACGCGATTTGCTCGCGCGGCACCGAGCGCAAGAGCGCGTGGTCCGCCAGGCGATCAAGGAGGTCCATTGCCGCCAGAGTCTACCGCGCCCCCAGGTGACTCACCAGAGCGAGCAAGGCTTCACGGGTTGTCGGGGAGGGTGTTGCGGAGGGGCAGTGGTCGAGCGCCGATCGGCGCCCGACCACCGTGGACTGCGGTTATGACGATTTCGGCTCGACCTTCATGATCCGCCCATCCAGCGCGCTCACGTTCACCTGGACCGTGCCGGGCTTTCCAGCCGGTTTGATCGTGAACGACCAGATCAGCTTGCCACGCTCGCGATGCAACAGCAGGGCCTGCACCGTGCCACCGGGCACCTTGGTGAAGGCGAGTCCGCGCGCCGAATCCTCGCTGACCTTGACCAGCGACAACAGCGAGTCCGGGACCGTGCGCTGATAGGCGGGCGTCTGCTGCTGCGTCGTATCCGCCGTGGCGGGTTGCTGTGCTGCAGCTGCGCCTGCAGCCCCCAGCGCGAACAGCGCGGAAAGGGCGATGGTGGTGATGGTCTTCATGTGCTTCTCCTTCCGGGAAGGGCTCGCGCAGTGCTTGCGAGCCGCCGCATCGAATTAGGAACGGTCCAACAGCGCGTCGCGCCGCGGGACGTTTCTACAACCCACGCAAAATCGAAAGGGTCCGTGCATCAACGAGGGAACTCGCGCGTTCATGACGTGTTGTCGCGATCGGGCAACTGTCGCGTGACATGGATCACCCGATCGATGTTCGCGACTGCTCGCGCGCGAGGGCGACGAGCGGTGTGGGATGCCCCCAAGGGGAATCGAACCCCTGTTCCCACCTTGAAAGAGTGGTGTCCTGACCGTTAGACGATGGGGGCGCGGGGGGAGTAGCGGTAACGGGATTCGAACCCGTGTTTGAGCCTTGAGAGGGCTCCGTCCTAGTCCCCTAGACGATACCGCCGCGGCGCGGAAGCCGGCCGAACCGGCCGGGGCAAGAATATCGCCACGCCGACGGCGCATCCGCAACCGCTGTCACGGTGTGGTGATCCGGATGGAGCGAGACGCGCTTGCGCTGCGTCGATCGGCAGCCGTTACGGCAAGCTCGATGCGATAGCGACCGGGACCGAGCGGCGAGAGATCGATCACGAGCGCCCGGGCCGCGATGCCGTCCTGGGGCTTCCCCTGCTCCGTCCACTCGAGCCGCACCGGTCGCGATCGAGATACGAGGCCCACGGACTCGAAGGCCCCTCGCAGCCAGCCGACCCGCTCCGGCACAACGCTCACCACGGTGGCGAGCGGCTCGCCTTCCGGAGCGAGCCCGTAGGCCTCCCAATACAAGCCGATGCGCGAGCCGCGCGGCAGCGGCGCGGGGCCGCGCACGTGCGGCAGGACGGCACCGAGCTCGGAGGACACGGAGTCCGGCGGATCGAAGAGCAGTAGGTCCGAGACGGAGAGGTCCCCATCGGCCCATGGATGGGGCGCGAAGCGGGCGCGCGCGGCGCGACGCTCTCCCCCCCGTGTCGCCAGGAGCTCGAGGCTCAGCACCGCGGGCCCCCAGGGTGCGGCGGCGACCAAAACCCCAAAGGGCTGCGCGCCGGCGCGGCACTCCACATACGGGACCGCTGCTTCGTCGCGCGCGAGAACCAGCGCCACGTCGAGCGTCGCGGCCCGAAACAGCGAGTCACGCGTCAGGTCGTAGGCCGCGACAACGAGCGTCGATTCCCCTCGGCGAAACTGGGCGAACGCGGGCTCGAGAGCCGTGAACGTCGCGGCGTAGGTGGGGGCATACCGCTCCCGCGGACGGGAGTCGTTTAGGGGGTCGTCCACCGAGCGGGGCGAGTCGAACTGCGCCGCATCCGGGAGGAACCGGTACGCCGGCTCCCGCTCATGACCAATCACCGAGCGCTCCGACCCGATGCTCGAGCCCCGCGCGACCTGCGCCCAGGCCTCCGGCCAGCCGTACCGAACGATCAGCTCGGTCAAATCCTCGCCGCCCAGCGAGCCGTAAGGCGACCAGGAGTGACGCAGCAGGGTCGCCATGGTCCGCCGAGCGAAGTGCTCGGTGCGTCGGTCGTTTCCCGAACGAGACCAGAGCGGCTGCGCGAGCCACCAGAGCCGCGCTTCGAGCGCTGCCCGCTCCACACATGTGAGGCGCCGATAGTGTCGCCGCAGCGGCTCCGACAGCACCGTCGAGAGGTCGGTCCAGCGGCACCGCTCGTCCGCGGGCATGTCGAGCAAGGCCGCCCGAAAGGCGCTGTCCGCGCGCGAGAAATCGCCCGCCGCATGGCTCGCGAATCCCTCGAGTGCTTCGCACCACCAGCGTTCCGCGCGACAGGCGCGCGCCGCGGCGAGTGCCTCAGCCCGACGGCCGGCTTCCACCAGGTAGCGCACCCACTGGCCTGCGAGCCATGCGTCGCCGGGTAAGGCTCGGGCGGCACTGTCGAGTACGCGCAGCAGCCGCTCCCGCCCTTGTCCGACTGCTTGAGGTTCCGCCGGGAGATTGTCCGACGACGCGTCGTGCCAGTAGCAGAATCGCCCGATGCGCTCCTCGCATTTGCCAGTCGGGCTCCCCAGTCCCATGGGAAGCTGCAGGACCCGGACCCGCTCGAACTCCGATTGGGCCCGACGCGCCTGTCGCAGCAGCGCCGCCGAGTCCCCTTGGGCCGACAGGGCGAACGAGATCAGTGAGAGAGAGATGAGGGACACTTCATGAGGAACCTAGTGGGCGGTGTCACTCCGGGAAGGGATGGCCTAGCGCGGAACGCGATCTTCGGGACAGAATAGGCCATGCTTCGCCCTGCCTCGATGCTGTTCCTCCTGCTCGCGCTCGCGGTTACCGGCTCCCCGCTTCGGGCGCAAGCATTCACCCCGCTCTTCGACACCCAGCGCCGTGACCTGCTGCACGAAGTGCTGTCGGGCGAGCTGGCCAAGGAGCATGTCATCGCGATCACGCGACATCACCGCATCCAGGGGTCTCGCGGATACCGCCGCGCGGGCGAGTACGTCCTCGGCCAGTTGCGGGGCTTCGGGTTTCCCGAGTCCGAGGCGTGGGTGGAAAGTTTCCCCTCGGACGGCCGGGTCGCCTACCAGACCTGGCAATCCCCGTCGGGGTGGGACATCACGTCCGCCGAGCTGCGGATGGTGGAGCCGGTCGACGAGCGCATCGTCGGGTATCCCGAGATCGCCATGAGCGTGATCACCTACTCCAATGCGGGCGATACGACGGCGGAGCTGGTGTGGGTGGGGAGCGGCACGCGCGACGCGGACTACGAGGGGAAGGACGTGAAGGGGAGGTTCGTGCTTGCGACGGGCTATGGCGGCGCGGTGCACCGCCTGGCGGTCTTGCAGTACGGAGCGGCCGGCGTCGTGTGTTTCCTGGACGACGACCGCGCCCAGGAGTACCCCGACATGCTGCAGTACACCGGGATGTGGCCCCGCACCGAAGAGCTGGGGCGGGTCAGGTTCGGGTTCAATCTCACAAACCGGCAGGGGACGCGGCTCCGGGACCTGCTCGCCGCGGGCAGCAGGGTTGTGGTGCGCGGCCGGGTGTCAGGCACGGGCCTCGAATCGTTTTTCATGGACGTCGTCGTCGCCACGATCCCCGGCGCGGATTCGACAGCGGGCGAGCTGGTGTTCAGCGCCCACCTCGACCATCCCAAGGAGTCGGCGAACGACAACGCCTCGGGGTCGGGTGCGCTGCTCGACATCGCCCGGAGCGTGCACGAGCTGATCGCGACCGGCCGGCTCCCCCGTCCCCGACGCACGCTCCGCTTCCTTTGGGTACCGGAGTGGTACGGGACGCAGGCCTACATCGACAAGCACCCGGAGCTCGCCGGGCCGGCACTCGGCGGCCGGGTGCTCGCGAACGCCAACATGGATATGGTGGGGGAAAACACCGAGCTGCTGCACTCGCGGCTCATCCTCACGCGCACGCCGGCGTCGTTGCCATCGGCGTTCAATGATGTGATCGCCAACATGGCCGCCATGGTGGACGGGATGATCGTGCGCACCCCACGCGGCAGCCTCGCGGCATTCAACTACCGCGTCACGCCGTATTCGGGCGGCAGTGACCACATGAACTTCATCGATCGCCGGGTCCCGGGGGTCATGTTCTCGCACGACCCCGACTACACCCACCACACCTCCGAGGACACGCCGGACAAGGTCGACCCGGTGGAGCTCGAGCGCAGCGAATTGATCGCGGCAGCCGCGTTGCTCTACTTGGCGGATCTCACACGGGCGCAGGCGGTAGATCTCGCGCACCTCACGGCCGCCCAAGGGGCCGAACGGGTGGGCGAGGCGGCGCGCCGCGCCCGGGTGCGCCTTCTGGATGCGCAGGGTCCCGCCCGCGCCGCGGCCTGGTTCGAAGCTCGGAACGCAGTGAACCAGACGACACGCTGGGAAGAGGAGGCTGTCTCCTCTGTGTTGTGGTACCAGGACGCCCCCGCCGTGCGCGCGGCGGTCGACGCGGCACGGCGCCGGTTGCGCCAACAGGGGGACGGCGTCCTTGCAGCGCTGCAGAGTGAGGCGCGCGCGGCCGGCATTAGGACGTCCGACCAGCCTCGGGCGGCCGATCTCCGCGTGCCGATGCGGCTCACTCGCGGGCCGCTGGATTTCGGCCTCCCGCACTCCCGGCTCTCGGCGGAGGATGGGGCGTGGTACCGCGACGCGTTTCCGCTCGATGGCGATCAGCGCTTCGAGCTGGTGAACTTCATCGACGGCCGACGTTCGGTGTCCAACATCCGCGACGCGCTCAGCGCCGAGTATGGGCCGGTCGCCCTCGCCACCGTGGCCAGGTATCTGGAGGACCTGGTGCGGGTTGGGGTGGTGAAGTGGAAGTGAGCGCAAAGGGCCGCATCGCCCGCTGGCCCGCGCCATTCCCGAGAATCGGGGGCGCGACAAGACCTTTGACCACCTTCTCGGACTGCGCCACGTTCGCCCTACGTGCTCAAGCACCTGCGTCGAAGCCGCGATGCCGGGCCGGGGCAGCGCATCGAGCGGGTTTACCGAGGGTTCAAGAGCGCCGCGAGGAAGAGGGGACTGGGCGGGGACGGGACGTGCCACCGCCCAGAAAAAGCACCGCCCGGCGCGGGGCCGGGCGGTGTTGGGTGGGGTTCGTGCTGCGTTCAGAACGCAGGCTCACCCCCGTGAGAGTGACGGGATGGGCCATAGGTCCGTCCCTATCACGCATCGGGCATTCTGCTACTTCTTTCCGCCGCGCAACACGACCGTCCGCTCGACATATCCGAAGGCACAATTGAAAGAGCCGCAGGCGTACGCGGAGGTCACGGTCATCGATTTGCCACCGGCGAACTTCCCGTTCTGCGGGAAGACGTCGGCCGCCCATGCATGGGACGCTCCATCGCACGTTCCATAGTCGAAGAAGTAGCCGAACCCGAAGATGATGAAACGGCCGACAGTCTGGCGCGCATCTACACTCGTAGAGAGGAAGTCACCGTGACTGCAAGCGTAGGTCCCGGAAATCCTAGCGATCCCGGTCTTCGCATTGACGTATCCGAAGCGGTCCACGGTGAAGGCGTCCAGCGTGGTTGCTTGGATCTCGCTGAACGAAATGCTCAGTGACCCCCCGTTGCCGCCGCCGTCAAGCTGGTCGTCGATGGCGAGCACGTAGTACGTTGTGAACGCATATGCGAAGAAGGACACGGTGCCCGGTCCGCATGCGACGGTGGACAGGTTGCCCTGGCTGCCTACCCCTACCAGGACGCCAGCGGAGTAGTCGGACTGCGAGACGTCGATGACGACCTGAACGTCGGCGGCAGGAGTGAGGGCATACCACACGCTTGCGTCTGTTGCCGGCGCCCCGCATGAGGCATTCAGTTGTGCGTCATCGGCGTCCGTAGTCGCCTCGGTGGTGTTGAGTACCTCGCTGAACGGGACCGAGACCACGGTGGCGCCGGAGAACGCGTCGTTGCTCGGCACGGACGCTAGTGTTACATCGAACACCGGCGGTGTGGGCTGCACCGGATTGTTCGGGCCTTCGCTGCACGCGGCTACGGCAAGCGCGAGCGCGGTGGCTGGCAGCGCGAACCTCCTCATAGGTACCTCCAGTAGGAGTCCGTTTCCTGTCCTGGCGGCGCGGGGGTCCCGTCGGTCGGGTGGAGGGCGCAGAGGCGTCACGCTCGGCTGGCGGGGCGTCGCGGCGCCCCGAGAATCCGGGACAAACCTGTCGCCCGGCGTACGTGTCCGCAAGCAGAGCTGGGTAACAGCGTCACCCGCTAGGTCCCGCGCGCCCGGCATGGCGGACTGCAGGCCGCCGTCGCGCGTTCGATGCAAAAACAACCCCTTTTTGGCGTAAACCGCCCGACCCCTCCTCGCTAAGTCCTTGCTACTCAACGGGCCCGGCAGGAATCGCTTGCGAAGGCCCGAGCAACGCGAGGGCCGGAGCATTGAGACGGCAGGGCATGCGAAGGGCCGCGACACGTTCGTCGCGGCCCAAACAGGCCCGGCAGGAATCGAACCTGCAACCCCCGGTTTTGGAGACCGGTGCTCTGCCAATTGAGCTACGGGCCTGGGAACTACTAGCGTACAGACACACAGATAAACAGACGCAACAGACGCTCAGGTGTGAACAGATAGTAGTGTTCGGGTAGACCTATTCACCTCCGCCTGTTCACCGCTGTGCGCCTGTGCGTCTGAAACTGTTCACTGCCACCTAGCCTTACAAAGGGTGGCTGACGGGGATTGAACCCGCAACCTCCGGAGCCACAGTCCGGCGCTCTAACCGATTGAGCTACAGCCACCATGAGACCAAAGCCTAGACGCGCCGACGCACAGACGCGCAGGCTCGCAAAGCAACCTACCAATTTAGCCGGAGCGAAGGCCGCGACAACCCTCCGCACAACGGCCGTGTTGCGGGCGACCACAAGTTGCCGGATCTTGGAGTGACTCCTTCCCCTGAGCCCATGAGTCGCATGCCGCGTCCCCTCGTACGAATGTCGTTCGTCGCCGCGCTATACCTGACGGCCGCCTGTTCCCACAAGCCGCCGCGCGACTTTGCCCCGGACCCGGGACTCGTGGCACGCATCCGGGAGATCGAGCTGCGCGCGCCGCAATGGGCCTGTCCCGGCCAGAGTTTCCCCGTCACCTACTCTGCCGTCCTCGAGGACGGTTCGCGCGTTCCCTTCGATTCGCGCTACGACAAGAAACACCCGCCAGCGTTGCACGTCGTGTTCCTCCAGCGCCAAAGCAACGAAGCAACCCCGCTCGAAGACGGCGGCTGGGCCACCGATCGTGACCCACTCGTGAGCGCGCGCACCGGTTTCCGCCTCAGCGCCGCGCTGCGCGCCGACCTCTCGGTCACGGGCAGCGCGACCGTCGCCCCGGACTACGGCTGCGACAACCACCGGTTCCAGTTCGAGGGGGCAACGGGCGAAGAGGGCGAGGCGGGTGTCGATGGGCCGGCGGTGACGGTGCGGGTCGGTATCGTGCGATCACCCTTCTATGACCGCCTGCTCGTCGCGGCGATCGAAGTGGCCAACGGTCGGCCGCTGTATCACCTGTCCGACGCGCGCACCGTGCCCCCGGCCGACTGGTTGCTGGTCGAATCCAGTGGTGGACGGGGCGGTCGCGGGACAACGGGGATGCGTGGTCTCCGCGGGTCGGATGGGACGCCGGGCTGTCCCGGTGGAGCGGGCGGACCGGGCGGCGCGGGGGGCAGTGGCGGGCCCGGCGGGGCCGGGGGACGCGGCGGACGCATCACCGTCATCGCGCCCGAAGAGGAGCCGTTTCTCGCCGGCGTGGTCGATGCCCGCATGCCGGGCGGCGATGGCGGTCCGGGAGGTGCCGGCGGAGACGGCGGGTCCGGCGGCAAGGGCGGTACCCCGCGTACGCCGACCGACTCGACGTGTCGGGCGGGTCCTGCCGGCCCGAACGGCTCGACCGGTCGAGCGGGCCCAAAGGGCTTCGATGGCGATCCCGGGCCACGTCCAACCCTCCTCACCGTGCCGCTGCGCAGCGTGTTCGGGACCCGGGCGCCGGTGGAGCTACTCGAGCTGTTGGATCTCGGGCCGCGCCGGGCTCCGTGAGGGGGGCGAGGTGACGCCACACCTCGCTTCGGGGGTATGGATACCGTACTCATGATGCGAGACACCCTGATGCTGCGCGCTACTCCTGGGACGGTCCTGCTCCTCGTCGCCGCGACCTTCGCGTGCGGCGACCCTACCCTCTCGCCCGTCGGCGGCGACCCGAGCGGCGTCTAC
The DNA here is from genome assembly GCA_964596925.1 of uncultured Gemmatimonadaceae bacterium. Classification (GTDB taxonomy): domain Bacteria; phylum Gemmatimonadota; class Gemmatimonadetes; order Gemmatimonadales; family GWC2-71-9; genus DASTHG01. The sequence continues at coordinate 35,507 of CAZQWQ010000040.1, forward strand.
GATTACGTGGCGCACAGCGGCGTGATCCCGGTGGTCACGGGGACCATGACGTTGCAGGTGGACGAGGATTCGTTGGTCACGGGGAGCTGGGAGCTCCTGCGAGTTCCCGGGACGGATCCAAACATCCAGGTGGGACCGCAGCTCGGTTCCGGTACGCTCGCTGGCCACCTCGATGCGTCTGGGGTCGTCGCGGTGGACCTGAACCCGGGGTGGGCGGACAACAACGTCTACCTGGTGCTCGGCGGCTACACGCCTCACCGGCTCACCGGCACGTGGGACCATTCGACGTTGATCGGACCGGTGGCGGGGGGACCCGTGGAGCTGCGGCGCCTCACCCGGTAGGGGTCGGCCCGGCGGGTGCCGGGCCGGTCCTTGGCTTCAATAATTTAGGCGCCGTCAGCCGTCAGCGCTGATGACTGACGGCTTGTGTTTGAAATAGAAGTACAGTGGCAGGCCTACCAGGATCAGCCCCGCCGAGATCGCCGAATTGACCGGATCTTCACGGATCGTGTTCGCGACCAGCCACACCGAAAACCCGATGAAGAGAATCGGCGTCACCGGGTACCCCCACGCCCGATAGGGGCGCGGCAGGTCCGCGCGCCGACGGCGCAGGCGGATCACGGCGCCGCACATCAGCGCGTAGAAGACAAACTGGGCGACGACGACGTAGGTGTACAGCCAGTCGTATTTCCCGGTGAGCGCAAGCGCGATGGAGATCACCGCCTGCACGAGCAGCGAATTGGCCGGCGTGAGCCAGCGGGGGTGCACCTTGCCGATAGCGGCGTACAGCAACCCGTCCCGCGCCATCGCGTACGGAATGCGCGCCGCCGTCAGGACGATGCCGTTGTTGGCGCCCAGCGTCGACACCATGATCGCCGCCGCCACGAGTCCCGCCCCCACGGCCCCAAGCGTCACGCGGGCCGCGTCGCTCGCCACCAGCCGGGACGCGGCGACGCGCTCCGGCCCGAGGACGTACGTGAAGGACACGGTCACGAGGATGTAGAGCGCCATACAAATGAGCGCGGAGTAGATGATCGCGCGCGGCAGATTGCGCTCCGGGGCGATCACCTCACCCCCAACGTAGGTCGTTTCAATCCAGCCGTCGTAGGCCCACAGGACCGCGACCATGGCGATCCCGAAGGGCCCGATGAGATTGCCCTCGCCCTGCGGCCAGATCGGCTCGAAGTTCGCCGTCGAGCCGCCCGGCAGGGCGAGCCCGATCACGATCAAGGCGACGACGGTGGCGATCTTGATCAGCGTGAGGACGTTTTGGGTGATCGCACCGGCCTTGACCCCCAGAATGTTGAGGGCGGTCAGGGCGACGATCGAGACGATCGCTACCGCCTTGATGCCGGCGTCGGCGAGCGGCACGAAGTGACCGAGGTAGCCGGCAAAGCCGACGGCGATCGCGGCGATGGAGGCGGGATTGATGACGACGCCGTTGGCCCACCCGTACAACCACCCCCACACGGGACTGTAGGCTTCCCGCAGGTAGACGAACCCACCCCCCGCCTCGGGCATCGCCGCCGCCAGCTCCGCGATGGACAGGGCCCCCAGGAGCGACACGATGCCGCCCACCACCCACACCGCCACCGTGAGCGACGTGGCATGGAGCTGCAGGGCGATCTGCGCGGGTACGATGAAAATCGCCGACGCGATGATGGTGCCGACGTTGATCATCGTCGCGTCGAACAATCCGAGCTGGCGCTTTAGGTCTGGCACGAAGCGAAACTACGAGCAGCACAACAAAGGCGCTATCGGCGATCGGCTGTCGGCAATCGGCTTTGAACGAGACCGGAACGAACCGATAGCCGATGGCCGATGGCGCTCTACAGAATCCCATCCACGTAGAAGTCCATGCGCCAACGACGCGGCGCCGCGAGTGCCCGCGCGAGATCCACGCGCACGATGCCGTCCAGGAAGGAGGCCCCGATCCCGACGGCGGTGAGCGGACGGCCGGTGGTGAACGCGGTGCCCGGCCCCGCCCATCCGGCATCGCCGAAGACGGCCAGGCGCGCGCCCGGTGAGGCGTTGGCGAACTCCACGCGCGCGCGCCAGAAATCGGGGCCGCTGATGGTCCCGCCCCCGTACCCCCGCAACGTCGCCGGCCCGCCGAGGAACCACCGACCCTGCACCGGGGCATCGCCGCCGGTGGCCCCGCCGGCGAGCTCGAGCGCCCCCAGCACCCCGGCCACGAGCGGCGCGGTAAACCGCGTCGTGAACCGCGCGCGCGCGTAGTCGAAGGTCCCGACCTGGGCGTCCATCGCCAGCTCGGCGCCGATCGTCGCGCCGCGGGTGGACACGCCGCGCGCGCCGCGCACCACGAGCGACGTGCCGAGCTCGCGCGCCGCCGGCGCAGCGATATTGGCCCCGAACACGTGCCGGTCGCGTAGCAGGTGCCGCAGGCTCAGGTCGGTCCGCTTGTGCGCCGCGCGCTGCCATTCCACGAACACGCGCCATTCGTAGCTCCGGGCCGCCGTGGCCGCGGGCCGCACCACGAGCTCGCCACCCCAGCTCCGGAAGTACACGCCGTCATCCCGGCCCAGGACCAGTCCGGCGAGCGAGTTGCCCAGGCCGAGCGGGCGCGTATCCGGGTTCGCCGCGGCGAGGCGCCGGTAGGCCGCCACTCGTAGCGACGCCTCGGGCGTGTCGTGCCCCACTCCAAGCTCCAGGTTCGGCCAACCGTCGGCGGTGCCGACGCGGGCGAGCGCGTCCACCTTGAGCCGGCCAAAATCCAGGTCGAGCCGCGCCCCGAGGGATAGCGCCTCGATGCGGTTGTATCGGATCAGCCCCGATCCACCCGGCCCGAAATGCAGCAACGGGGCGTGCACCTGCCACGGCGTGGCGGGCAGCAACCCGACGGCGCGCCCCAGGTCGCGCGCTTCCGATGACGAGAGATAGGGCTCTGCGTCGTCGAGCGAGCGCGGCAGCAGCGGGCTCACCAGCAGCGACGCGGTGTCGTCCGGAACGACGACGACGGCGGTTTGGCAGGCGCGCCGCGTGCAGACGCAGTCGGCCCGGCCGCGACACGCGGCCTCGGCGGAATCGGCCAATAGGGTGTCGGACGGCGGCACGGGCGCAACCGGCGCGGCCGGCGGCCCCGATGTGACAGCGTACTCGGAGAACACCCGCTCGTAGCGCATCGGGGCGGCGAGGAACGTCCCGGCCGTGGCTACCGCGTCCACGGCGACCAGGCGGGGTAACCACCACCTCCCCTCGATCAGCGCGAACTCGATCGTGATGTAGCGGACCTCGCCGCGGATCGGTTTCAGAAACCCCGGGATGTCCCTGGCGTCCTCCTCATCGCCGGGGCCTAAGTCCCGTTCCATGTCCCAGGCCCGCGCCGGCCGAAAGACCGCGCGCACCAGGGCGGCATGCTCGTCTTCGATCCAAAACGACCCGGTGAGGAGGTGAAAGTCGTCACGGCGCGGGATGATGCGTAGCTCGAGCAGCCGGATCGTCCGCCCATCCTGCAGCGTAATGACGGTGGTATCGCCCGACTGGAAGCGGTAGCGCGCTTCGCTCTCCGCCGCGATGGGGTCGTAGACGAACTCGGAATCACCGATCCCGATTCCGAGCCGTTCGTCCCCAGGCTCGAACCCCAGGTCCGGCGCGGCTCGCGCCAGGTCCTCCGGCACGCGCGGGTCCCCGTGCACGACCGGGATCGCCTCGCGCGCGGCGAGTAGGGTGACCGTGTCCGGACCGTCGCGGTGCCAGGCGATACGGGCGGCCATCTCACGCTGATAAAACCGCCGGTCCCGCCGCAGGGCGCGCAGCCCAAGCGAGATCCGCTCCTGCACCACGGCGTGGTAGGAGGTAATGGTCTCTTCGGCGGTCGCGCGTCGCTCCCGCGCCCGGCGGACGATATCCCGCGCGCCGGCGTCGAGGTAGGCGGACGAGTCGGACGGGACCGGGGTTTGGAGTGCCAACACGAACAGGGCGGCAAACATGCGTTTCCTCTGTACGCTCGAGACAAGTGGAAGTTTCCCTCCAGCCAGGCGAGATTCCGCCCCGTGACGGCCCACCCCGCCCCCGGACAAATGCTGCGCGACGCCTGGCGTCGCCTCGCCCCGCTCCCCGGCGGGAAGTGGCTGTTCAGCCGCTTTCTCGGGCGGCAAGTCCCCTACACCGCCTCAATCGGCGCCACGGTGACAGCTCTGGAGCCGGGGTACGCTCGAGTCGAGCTCCCCGACCGCCGTCGCGTCCGCAACCACCTCGACTCCATTCACGCCGTCGCCCTGATGAACCTTGGCGAGGTGGCGACCGGGCTGGCCATGCTGGTGGGCCTGCCGCCCAGCGTCCGGGGCATCGTCACGGGGCTGTCGATTACGTTTCAGAAGAAGGCACGTGGACGACTCACGGCGGAGTGCCGCTGCGCAATTCCCACCGTGACGGCGGACCAGGAGTACGATGTCCAGGCCGCGATCACCGACCAGGCGGGCGACGTCGTGGCGCGCGTCACCGCGCATTGGCGACTGGGGCCGAAACCCGGCGCGTGAGCCTGCTCGACACCCCGCTCACGCGCCGGTTGGGGATCGACGTGCCGCTGATCTGCGGTGCGATGTACCCGTGCTCGAACCCGGAGCTGGTGGCGGCGGTATCCGAGGCCGGGGGGATCGGCATCGTGCAGCCGCTGTCACTGACATACGTGCACGGCTACGACTTCCGTGACGGGCTGCGTGCCATTCGCGGTCGCACCGCGAAGCCGATCGGGATGAACGTGCTGATCGAGCAAAGCTCGCAGGCGTACCTCGATCGTATGCGGCGTTTTCTCGAGATCGCGCTCGAAGAGGGGATCCGCTTTTTTGTGACGTCGCTCGGCAACCCCCGCTGGGTGGTCGAACAGGTGGCGCCCGTGGGTGGTGTCGTGTACCACGACGTCACCGAACGAAAGTGGGCGGAAAAGGGTCTCGCGGGCGGCGTGCACGGGTTGGTCGCGGTCAATAGTCGCGCCGGCGGTCACGCGGGCCAGAAATCATCCGAGCAGCTGCTGGCCGAGCTCGTCGATTTCGGAGTCCCGGTGGTATGCGCCGGAGGGATCGGCGACGCCGCTGCGTTCGTCGCGGCGCTGCGACTCGGGTACGCGGGGGCGCAGCTCGGGACGCGCTTCATCGCCACCGACGAGTGCCGCGCGTCCCCGGAGTACAAACAGGCTATTGTCGCGGCGACGGAGCAGGACATCGTGCTCACCGAGCGGGTGACCGGCGTTCCGCTGGCGGTGATACGCACCCCCTACGTGGAGCGGGTGGGCACGCGGGCTGGCCCGATCGCGCGCTGGTTGTTGCGGAGTCGTCGCACCAAGCACCTCATGCGCACCGTCTATGCGCTGCGCTCGATCTGGAAGCTGAAGCGGTCCTTGATGGACGGCGGCTCGTACAATGACTACTGGCAGGCGGGGAAGAGCGTCGCGGGCATTCATGCCATCGCCGGCGCGGGCTCCGTGGTGCGCGAGTTCGCGGCGGCCGCTCGCGCCGGCTGAGGCGCCCGCTCGCCTCGCGCTCGCCGAGCCGGTATCTTCCGTGAGCGCCTGTCAGCGCTGTGGCACTTATCACGCGAGGGAGCAATGACCAATCCGGTTTCCGTTGAGCGGTTAGTGCAGGAGTTGGAGAAATTGAAGGTCGAGATGGACGCCGGACAGCTGGGGCACAGCGAATACGACCAGCGCCTCGCGCGCGTGATTCAGGAGCTGCGCGAACGGGGGCTCGACGCGGACCGCCCGAAGATGAAAGAGGCGCTCGAGAACCTGAACCAGCGTGGCGTCATCACCCCTGGAGTGAAGGCGCACCTCGAAAAACGGCTCGGCCTCATCGCCTAGCACACCCGGCGGGAGCGTAGATGCAGGCTTACTGGCGGGACAGTCGCGCACCGCGCTACAGCCTGCTGTTCGCGCTCCCGCTGTTCCTCCTCTATCAGGTCCTGGTCGCCCTCGAGCCGCGCAGCCCGGCGGGGACACTGCGCAACGGGGCCGATGTCATCCTCCAGACGCTCTTTGAGCGGATCGCCGGTGCGCGCGGGCCCCTGCTCTTCCTCGCATGCCTCGTCGGCGTGGGGGTGTGGCTCGTGGTGCGCGACCTGCGTGCCAATAACCGCGACCTCAAGGTTGGCGTCCTCGTCCTGATGGTCGTCGAGTCGGCCCTGCTGGCGCTCGCGCTCGGCCTGTTCGTAAGCACGCTCACCTCGCAGCTCGTGCGGCCCACCGCCATGCTCGTCCAGGTGCCGGTCGCGGACCTGACGCTCCGCACGCGCGTGATGCTGTCGCTCGGGGCGGGACTGTACGAGGAGCTGCTGTTTCGGGTGCTGCTGGTGGGAACGATCGCCTGGGCGGGCCGGCGGCTACTCGGCTGGCGGCCGTTCGTCGCGGGAGCCTGGGCTGTGGTGCTGGGCGCGCTGTTGTTCTCCGTGTTTCATTACATCGGTCCGTACGGAGATCCGTTCCAGCTCTACTCGTTCGTGTTTCGCGCCATCGCCGGGCTCGTTTTCAGCGCGATGTTTCTGGCCCGCGGCTTCGGGATCACGGCGTGGACGCACGCGTTGTACGACGCGTTTCTGTTGTTGCGGTAGTGGCGCTATCGGGGATCGGCGATCGGCATTCGGCTCCATCCCCACCCGGTGATCTGTTCCGTTGAAGGGCGAGAAACGCGTGAATCGCGGCCACACACCCGAGCGCCACAGCGTTGCCGATGACCGGATCCGGTGAGCCCCTTATATTTAGGCATGCGCTCCTCGCTCCACCACCTTTCGTTGCTCGGCGTTGCGCTGGTCGCCTGCGGCAAATCCCCGGAAGAGTTGCGCGTCGACGTGGAGACCTGCAGCGCCAACCACACCACGGCATCGGCGATCGCGCGATGCTTGCAGGTCGAAAGCGGGTGGAAGGTGGCGGCTGCTGACTCGGCCGCGCTGACCCGCGTTCGGGAGCTGGTGACCCTGCAAACGGCCATTAACGCGATGACGTCCCGCGCCGACTCCCAGCACACGGGTGAGGTGCAGGCGTGCGACAAGGTCCTCGTGGACCTGAAGACCTGCCTCATCACGCGCCACGGCTGGGAAGAGGACCGCGCGACGGCCGCCGATGATTCCCTGTGGGCCAGTCGCTCTGCGGAGCACGAGCGCCAGATCCGCGCCTGCCTGGGGCGCCGCGGCGTAGGCACCGGGGCGTGTCTCCAGCTGCACTACAAGTGGCCATCGCGCCGCGCCTTGACGCTCGACGATTCGATCCGGAGAGCGAACGTCCGCTAACGCCAGACCCTCGTCCTGAAGCATCACGGAGTACGGATCGCATGCCTGGGCCGTTCCGCGTGTTGTTCGTCTGTACCGGCAACTCGGCACGCAGTCAGCTGGCCGAAGCGCTGCTCAATGCTCGCGGGGCCGGGCGCTTTTCCGCCGCGAGCGCGGGTTCCCACCCTGTCGGGCGCGTGAGCCGTCGTGCCGTCGCCGCGCTGGGCGAGCTGGGGATCGACTGGTCGGGCCGCACGCCCCGCGGGCTCGCCGGCCTCGAGCGTGAGCCCTGGGACCTGGTGATCACCGTGTGCGATTCGGCAAAGCAGGTCTGCCCCGTGTTCCCCAGCGCGCGGGCCATGGCGCATTGGGATCTCCCAGACCCGATCGATGCGTTGGGAACGGAAGAGGAGGTCCGTGAGGTGTTCCGCCATTCCCGCGATACGATCGCCGAGTTGATCGAAAGCCTGATCGCGCTCCCCGTCGAGGCGCTCACGCCACGGGACTTGGCCGACCGAGTCCAGAAGATCGGCGCCGATCTCTGACGCCCTGAAGCGATAGAGTTCAGTCCTTGTAGGGATCAAACTCCTCTTCCCCAGCCATCACGACGACGAGTGGCCGTAGCGTGTGCTGCACCTCCACGGTGCCACCCTGCGCCGCGAGCACATCGGGGAGCCGCCGGTATACGTGCGGGCTTTCATCGGTGCCGCCGCCACGCAACACGACGCCTTTCTGCTTGACCCAGGCGTGCATCATTTCCCGGCTGATCTGCCCCGGCGTGAATTTCCCGCCGCGGCGGCGCTTACCCGCCGCCTGGGTCCGCGACATGACCCGTCCCGCCCCATGGATCGTCGAAAACAGCGCATCGCGCTGCAGCCGCGCCACCTCGGGCTGCTGCCCTTCATCGGCGACGGCGCCCCGCACGATCACCGCGTCGTCGCCCATGGAGCCACCGACGAACCCCATCTGGCCGGGGAATGCGGGCGTCGCGCCTTTGCGCACGACGACCAGCTCCTCGCCGCCGTGCGTTTCCTTCCACGCGAAGTTGTGATGGTTGTGCACCAGCTCGCACTCGCGCGCGCCCAGGATGGACACCACTTTGCGCGCCACCCACTCCCGTCCGGCGTAGGCGTAGCGCCCCGCGAGGGTCATCAGCGACCAGTAATCGTGGCCGATCGGGCGGTCGAGCTCGAGCAGCACCTCCCGCTCCGGCGCGCGCGCGGTCCACGGTTCCCCCTGCCCGAGGGCGAGAAAGCCGCGAGCCACGCCGAACCCGAAGCCACGGCTGCCGAAGTGGACTCCAACCCACAGCGTGTCGTGCTCGTCGGCAAACACGTCCACGTAGTGGTTGCCGCTGCCCACGGTTCCCAGTTGGCTGCGCGCCTTTTCTTTGAGAACCGAGCGGTACGGTGCGGGCGCCGCGTCCCAGGCCGGGTCCTCGAACAGCGCATGGTCCAGGGGCGCGTCGTGCGCGCGGTTCTTCCGTCCGATGCCGAAACTGATGGTCCCCTGGATGTCATCGGCCAGCCCAGCGAGCGTGGCGCGGCGCGCCACTTCGGTGTTGCCGAGATCCGCCAGGGTCGCGTCGGTGCGAATGGCGGCGTTGCCGCAGGCGATGTCGAAGCCAACGCCCACCACGGATACCCGATTGCGGTAGGCGGCCACGCCGCCGATCGGCATCACGTACCCCACATGGCCGTCCGCCATCAAGGCGGCCCGCTCGGCGCGGCCGGCGACATCCTCGAGCTGCGCCAGCGTCTGCGGCTCGTGCGCGCCAAAGATTCTTGGACGTGCGGTCAGTCGTCGTCTCCATGCACACCATCCGCCTGCCGCTCCTGGCGCGCCAGGCGCTCGAACACGCGACTCACCCCGCGCTGCTCGATGCTGCGCTGGGTGAGCGATTCGACGCGATCCGCGCGGACCCGCACCCTGGCGCCGGTCACGTCCACAAAGGCGATCCAGGGCGGCGCGGGATCGGCATCGAGGCAGGCGTCGATGTGCCGTGCCATTTCCGTGCTGACACACCAGTTGTCCCACTCGGTCGACACCACGAAATAGTCGCCCAGCGACATCGGCCGGCCGACCGGTCGGGACTCGTTGCGAGCGCGTTCCATGGTCTCCTCCTCGTGGTTCGGGTGCCGGCCGGCACCGGACCGCTCCACCCATCGCGGGGAGTCGCGTGATCCACGCCGCGCGAGCTTCGCGGCCGGTCCGGCCGGATCCTGCTCGTCGAACCAAAAAAGCCGATCGCCCCGCCTGACTCGTTCACAGGCGGGGCGATCGGGTCGCTCGTTCGGGAAGCGGGCCGCTACCGCACGGCCACCCTTCCCTCGCCTGTGCCTGCGTGTGCCACATCGGGCCCACGGTTCGGGAAGCTGCCCATCCCCGGAGGCGCGGACCGTGCCAAACCGGCGTTGGACCCGGTGCGGCAGACAGCGATGATCGTCCTGTTTTTCAGCGTGCGCTGCTCCGGCATCTTCCCGATCCACTCCCAGTCAAATAAAAAAAGCCGCATCACCAACCGTTCTCCCCCTCCGCCACACCTGGCTCAGGTACGGGCCGCCTCACTCTCCAACGGCCTGCGAACAGCGGGACGCGACTCCCTGAATCCATATCTAGCCGGACCGATGCGAGAGTCAAGACCCGTGAACGCCACGACCGCGGATTTGCGCCGCCCGGAAGCCTACGGCAGGTTGGGCCGGAACGCCCGATCCCGCACGGCCACCTGCCCCTGCCGCGCGTAGTCCATCGCCTCTCCCAGGATGCGGGCCGCCTCCTGAGGGGCGTGGAACCCCATCGAGTTCTCCGCCTCGATGAAATCGAGATAGAACTGCGCCCGGCGCTGGAGCCCGCGCGCCGTGGCCAGCTCGGCGTCGCTGCGGCCAGCGCCGCGTGCCCCCTCGAGGTCCCCAATGAGCGCCACGAGCGCCTCCATGGCCCGGTTACGTAGCCGGTAGGTGTTTTCCTGAATGCGCACCGCGCGCGCTTCCAACTCGGTTTCAGAAACGGGATGGCACGTCTGGCAAGCGCGCGAGAGGTTGAGCAGTGGGCTGCGCACGTGATGATCACTCACCTTCAGCGCCCCCACGCGCACGTACGGCATGTGGCAGTCAGCGCAGGCCACGCCGGCCTGCGCGTGCACTCCCTGGTTCCACATCTCGAACTCGGGGTGCTGCGCCTTCAAGACGTCCGCGCCGCTCTTCGCATGCACCCAGTCGCGATGTCCCACGCTATCGTAATACGCCAGGATTTGCTCGACCCGGAGTCCGTTGGCCCACGGATAGACGAGCCGTTTCTCCGGGCCCTTGAAGTAGTACTCCACATGGCATTGGCCGCATACAAACGCGCGCATTTCCTGACGCGTGGCGCGTGCGTTCACGTCGTAGTCGCGCTCGCCCTGCGACGCCTTGAGCACGCGCATCCCCTCGATGAAGCCCGGCCGCGTGACGCGCAGCCGCATCGTGGCCGGATCGTGGCAGTCGATGCACGTCACGGGGTGTTGCACGAGCTTTCGGGCCTCGGCGTACGCCAGGGAGTTCATCGCCTCGAAGCCCTTGATCAGGTCCCCGGCACCGGCGTTCCGGTACGCCACGTAGATCGACGCATGGCAGTGGAGACAGGTCCCCGGTTGCGCGGCGGCCTGCTGGCGCGCCGTGAACGTCTGGTCCTCGAGCATGTACGCGTGGCCCCGCTCCTCGCGAAAGTCCACCGCGAATGCATAGCCGGCCCACATGCTGCGGAGCCGGGGATCCTCCTCGAGTCGCGACTGGGCGACGACGGAGCGTGGATCCGCGTCGGTCGGGGTGCGGGGGAGAGCCTCGCTACCGCCGAAACGGGTGCGAACTTGGTCCACCGTACGCCGGTACGCGTCGTACTGGTATGGGAAGTTGCGGCCCCAGACCGCGGGATCCACGGTGGTATCGGTGATTTCGGCGACCCGGAAAAACGGCTCGCGCGCTTCCTGCTTCCGCTCGAAGATGCTGACCAGCAGGGCGATCGCCCCAAAGGTGGCAAGCCCGGCGAGGCCCATGATGAGCACGACGCGGCGCGGAGTGTTCAACGTCCGTGTCCCACCGTGTTGTGGCAGCGGAGGCAGGACAGCTCGCTCCCGGAACCATCACCCATGAGGGCAGCCACCATCGCGGTATGACACTCCCGGCAGCGACGTTCGGTCACCGCACGGTTGCGGGCTTTCATGCGAATGGGTTCCTGGAACGTCCCAGTGGTGAAGTAGAAGGAGTGCCAAAAGCCGTTCAGGGCTTTGGTGGTGTATTTGCCGATGACATCGTGTGGAGTATGGCAGTCATTGCAGGTGGCGGCGCCGTGATGGCCCCCGGTGAGCCAACCGTCGTACTGCGACTTCATGACGTGGCAATTGGCGCAGGCGGCGGGATCATTCGTCAGGTAAGAAATGCCCTTGCCGTACACAAAGGTGAACGTGCCGGCGCCGAGGGCCAAGCCCAAGGCGACCCCCAGACCGTAACGGCGGAGAGGTTCCGAGAGACGCACCGCGCCAACGTACCCCCAAGCTCCAAGACAGGCAACGGCCCCGTCTCCAGCCAAGGACCGAGATCGAACTGGGCGGTGCGGCTGTTACATTGAACTCCTGCCAGCGGGGTTCAGGCATCCGGTCACTCCAGTTTAGATTCCCCGCCCGCGCACGCCAACTTGGGCGCGCCGGACGACCCAAACCAGTCAGGACCGCAGCATGCCAATCAACGCCACCAACATCCGCCGGGGCATGACCATCATGTTCGAGGGCGAGCCCTGCCGGATCATCGAGTTCCATCATCACACGCCCGGAAACCTGCGGGCGATGGTGCATGCCAAAATGCGCAAGTTGAAGACCGGCGTGACCATCGAGCACCGCTTCCGGGCATCCGACCAGGTGGACGAAGCCCGGATGGAGACCCACGAGCTGCAATACATGTATCACGATGGGCATTCGTACCACTTCATGAACACGCAGAACTACGAGCAGTACGAAATGGACGAGGAAGCGTTGGGCGACTACTCCCAGTGGATGACCGACGGGATGCAGGTGATCGCCGAATACTTCGAAGGCAAACCGATTGGGGTCGAGCTGCCCAACGAAGTGGTGTTCGAGATCGTCGAGACCTCGCCCGTGATGCGGAGTGCGACCAAGACGGCGTCCACCAAACCCGCCAAACTCTCCAATGGGGTGACGGTAAACGTCCCCGAGTTCATTCAGACCGGCGAAAAGGTGCGGGTGAACCCGAACACTGGGGAGTATCTCGACCGAGCCAAGTGATCGCCTTCACACCTCCCGGTGGACGACTTGCGTGCTACGCTGGGCCGTCGGCATCAGGACCAGGTCGAGGACGTTCACATGCTCGGGCAGGCCGACCACGAATGCGACGACCTGCGCGACGTCGTCCGCGGTGAGCGGTCGCATCCCCCCGTACACGGCCCTGGCCCGCGCGGTGTCACCCGCAAACCGCACGATCGAAAACTCGGTCTCCACGAGTCCGGGGTCGATGCTCGAGACCCGAATCGGCGTCCCGACCAGGTCAAGGTGCATGCCCTCCGTGAGCGCCCGCACGGCGTATTTCGTGGCCCCGTAGACGTTGCCCATGGGGTACGTCTGGTGCCCGGCCAGGCTCCCGAGGTTCACGACGTGCCCGCGACCGAGCCGCACCATGTGCGGCAGGAATGCCCGGGCGACGTACAGCAAGCCTTTGATGTTGGTGTCGATCATCCGGTCCCAATCATCCGGGTCCCCGTCCTGGAGCTTCGCGAGCCCGGCGGCGAGCCCGGCATTGTTGAGCAGGATGTCGGGGATCGTGCCCTGCGCCACGAGGGCGGCGGCCGCGCCCTCCACCGCCTCGCGATCCCGCACGTCCACGACCGCCGTGCGCACGGTGACGGCATGCGCACGGCGGAGCGACTCGGCTTCCTGCTCGAGGCGGTCGCCGCGGCGCGCCCAGAGGACGAGGTGTGCTCCGTCCGCCGCGAAGCGGCGGGCACACGCCAGCCCGATGCCCGCGCTCGCTCCGGTGACGAGCGCGAGCTTCCCGGATAGGCCGCTCACGGCAACGGCTGTCCGACGATCCGTTTTCGCAGCGCGCCCGCCGAAAAACGGGCGTTCGCATCGACGTTGTTGACCAGGGCCGTGGCCGCCGCTGGCGCCGGACCGGGATAGCGTCGCACGAACTCCTCGAGCGTCATGCCTTGGCTGAGCGTGACGACCTGCAGCCGCCATGGTTGCGCGGCGAGCGCCGCGGGGTCGGTCAATCGGTCAAAGCTGCCGATGGCCTGCTCGACGGCCGGGGCACGGGCGGACCAGCGGGACTGAGGGGCATAACCCAACAGCTGGTACACGCGTCCGTCGTACCCAACGAACAGCGCTCGTCCGGCAAGTACCGAGCTGTCTTCGGTGATCGCACGGAACACGCCGCCCGCCGCCGGGAGCCCGTGGATCGTGCCACGCACCGGGCTTCCACTCACGCCCTGTTGGGCGAAGAACGTCCGGGCGGCGGCGTCCGGCGAGTTCTGCTCGGCGAGCGTGAGCGCGACGATGGCATCGTCCTGCGGGCTCCCGGCGACGACCGCTTGACGCTGGTTCTGGGTTTTCCAGCCGTCCGGGAACGCGATCCGGAACTTGAGGTCCGGGTGAAAGAACTGCGTCCCCGTGAAGTAGCCGCCCCGTGGATTCTCACCGTACATCATGCCGTCGATCTGGCGCAGGTAGCTGTCGCGGTTCACGATGCGCCCGAGCGAGTCGGCCGGCAGCGCGGCGATGTACCGCTCGATGGTCGCCCGGCGGTTCGCCGGGTTGGGGTGGGTGGAGAGCCAATCGGGGAGCCGTCCTCCTCCACCCGCCTGGCCGACGCGATCGAGCAACGTGTACACGCCCGGCATGCGGCGCGCGTCGTAGTCGACGCGCCGCATGTAGCGGAAGCCGAGCTCGTCGGCCTGGTTCTCGTCATCCCGGCTGTACTTGAGGAACAAGAGCCCGAGGCCCTGCGAGGCCAGTCCCGCGTAGCGTTGCAGCTCGGGCTTCAGCACCGTGCCGACGACCAGTCCGATTTGGGCGAGCTGGGCGCGGCTCATCTGCGACACGGAGTGGCGCGCCGTGATGTGGCCGATCTCGTGGCCCAACACGGCGACCAGCTCAGCCTCGTTGTCGAGGTGTGCCATGATGCCGCGCGTCACGTACACGTGGCCGCCGGGGACGGCGAAGGCGTTGATGGCCGGGTCGTCGATCACGCGGAAGGTCCACGGCAGGTTGGGCCGCTCGGACACCCGGGCGAGACGCATGCCCAGCTCGCGCACGTAGCGCTGCCGGGCGCTGTCGGGGTCGAGGCCCATGCTGGCCACGATCGACGGATCCGCCTCCCGGCCCATCTGGATCTCCTGCCCTTCGCTGATCAGGCTGAATTGCTTCTCACCGGTAGCCGGATTGGTGGCGCACCCGGCGACGATACTGAGCGCCAGGCCGAGTGCGGAACCTCCGGCAAGTATGGGTGCGTGTCTCATCGCTCGGACTCCTCTATAGAGTCAAACGGCATAGAGTCAACGGCAACGGCTGGTCGCGACGACGCCCATTCTACCCTAGAACCGCCGCGAGCGGCAGGCGCGCCATCGTTGACGGCCGGGGCCACTCCGCTACGTTACGCGGGACCCCACGCGTGGAGGATCGGTGGAGCGGAAGAAGTTTCTGTTCGCGTCGCTGGACGGGTTGATCGCCGACATCGCCTGGCAGGTCGTGAAGGAGGGACACGAAGTCCAGCTGTTCATCGAGTCCCAGAGCGAGAAGGAGATCGGCAACGGATTCGTCCCCAAGACCGACGACTGGGAAAGGGAAGTGGACTGGGCCGACGTGGTCGTGTTCGACGACGTCCTGGGCCAGGGGGCGAAGGCGCAGCAGCTGCGCGCGTCGGGCAAGCTCGTCGTCGGCGGGTCGCCGTACACCGATCGCCTCGAGGATGATCGCGCCTTCGGCCAGCAGGAGCTCAAGGCGGTGGGCGTCCCGATCATCCCTCAGGACAATTTCACCTCCTTCGACGACGCGATCGCGTTCGTGCAGGCGAACCCGAACCGCTACGTGATCAAGCCGAGCGGCGAAGCGCAGAACCTCAAGCAATTGTTGTTCGTGGGCGAGGATGAGGACGGCAAGGACGTGGTCCAGGTGCTGGAGGACTACAAGCGCGCCTGGGCCGCACGCATCAAGGAGTTCCAGCTGCAGCGGCGGATCGTCGGCGTCGAGGTCGCGGCGGGCGCGTTCTTCAATGGCAAGGAGTTCGTGCTGCCCGTCAACGTCAATTTCGAGCACAAGAAGCTGTTCCCCGGCGACATCGGACCGTCCACCGGGGAAATGGGAACGTCGATGTTCTGGAGCGAGCCGAACCGGATCTTCAATGCCACGCTCAAGAAGATGGAGCCGAAACTCAAGGAGGAACACTACGTCGGGTACATCGACGTCAATTGCATCGTCAACTCGAACGGGATCTACCCGCTCGAGTTCACGGCGCGCTTCGGCTATCCGACGATCAGTATCCAGCAGGAAGGCATGCTGATCCCGATCGGTGAGTTCCTGCACAAGCTCGCCGAAGGCTCGATCACGCGGTTCAAGGCCCGCAGCGGGTTTCAGGTCGGCGTGCGGATCGTCGTGCCGCCGTTTCCGTTCAAGGACCCCGAGACCTTCGAGACCAGCTCCAAGGACGCGGTGATCATCTTCAAGAAACCCACGCGGGAGGGTGTCCACATCGAGGACGTGAAGAGCGTCGACAACGAATGGTTGGTGACGGGCACGTCCGGCGTCGTGCTGATCGCGGTCGGCCTCGGGCCCACGATGAAAGCGGCGCAGAAGCAGGCCTACAACCGGATCGAGAACATCATGATTCCCAACATGTACTACCGGAAGGACGTCGGGGATCGCTGGTTCGAGGATTTCGACCGGCTGCACACCTGGGGGTATCTGCGAGACTGACCGCGAATTACGCGCCCGGCGGCTTGCTCTTCAACCGCGCAATCACCACCGTGACATTGTCCGTCCCCCCGCGCTCGAGGGCCAGGCCCACGAGCATACGGCACGACGCTTCGGCCGAGCGGATTTGGCCCAGCTCGGTCTCGATCTCCGCGTCGGTGACGTGCTTGGTGAGCCCGTCGGTGCACAGCAGCATCACGTCGTCCCAGCGAATCTCCGTGGTGCGCGTCATCGGCGACGCCTCGCGCCCGCCTAACGCGCTCGCCAGCACGCCCTGCAGCGGGGAGCGGCGCGCCTCGGTCTGGGTCAGCGCGCCCGAGTCCACGAGCGCCTGAGCCACGGTCTGGTCTTTCGACATCAGCTCGAGCTTCCCCTTCCGCAACCGGTAGCACCGGCTGTCGCCGACCTGCACGAGGTAGGCGCGCGGCCACAGCGCCGCGACCATCGTGAGGGTCGTGGCCCCGCCCCGACCGCCGTGTTCCTTCTCACTTTCGGCTCGCAGAAGCTCGTGCGTTTTCCTGACCGACTGCTCCAGCTCGGCGAGAAACACATGCTCCTTGTCCGGATCGAGGCGACGGTACAGATCGGTGAGGTGTGTGACATAATGGGCGATGCTGCGCACCGCGGTGCCGCTCGCCGCCTGGCCGTCCGGCTGTCCCCCCACGCCGTCGGCGACCAGGAAAAGCCATCCGCGCGAGTCGCTGATCAACGGGGTGATGTCGTCGGCGGGCAGGCTCGCCTGATGCACCCGCAGCAGCTTGTGCAGCGTCGCGATCAGGAACTGGTCCTGGTTCTCCTTGCGGACCTGCCCCCGGTCGGTGAGCCCAAACAGGTCCACGTCGGCCGACAGCGGACGGGGCTCCGCGTCGGCCGCCGAAAGGCGAGCGGATTCCGTTGGCACGGTCATGCGAGCGCTCGCAGCGTGAGGGACGGGAAAAGATGGCGCGCCGCCGACGGGTTGGCCACCCAGCCCGACCAGCCGCCTGGTTCGGTTAGATTCCCGGCGACGTGAGCGCGACCCCGTACGAACCCATCCTCATCGTCGGCGCCGGGCCGATCGGTCTCGCCTGTGCGATTTCCGCTCGCCGCCGGGGACTCGATCCCCTGGTGGTCGACGCCGGCGCCGTCGCCGAGTCGATCGTGCGCTACCCCGTGGGGATGGTGTTTTTCACCACACCGGAACGGCTCGAGATCGGGGGCCATCCGCTGGTGTGCGCCGGCGCGAAACCCACCCGTGAGGAGGCGCTGAAGTACTACCGCGGCGTGACCCGGGCCGAGGGCCTGCGCGTGCGCCCATACACGAAGCTGGTCGCCGCCACCGGCCGCGACGAACGCGTTCGGTGCGAGTTGCGGACCCGGCTGGGTCCCGTCACCCTCACCTGCGACCGTTTGGTGCTCGCCACCGGCTATTTCGATCACCCGAACCCGCTCGCGGTGCCGGGAGAGACGCTGCCCCACGTGAGTCACTATTTCGACGAGGCGCACCGCTCGTTCGGGCAGGACGTCGTCGTGATCGGTGGCCGGAACTCGGCCGTCGAGGCGGCGCTGCAGCTGTTTCGCGCCGGCGCGCGGGTGACGCTGGTGTATCGGGGCGCCGAGTTTCCGCGCAGCGTGAAATACTGGCTCAAGCCGGACATCGAAAACCGGATCAAGGCAGGCGAGATCGCGGCGCGGCTCGGCGCGACGGTCGAGGAAGTTACCGCTCGAGACGTGGCGATCCGCCGCGCCGACGGCAGCCGCGAGCGCCTCCCGGCGGAGCGCGTCTATGCGCTGACGGGGTTTCATCCGGACCTCGAACTGTTCCGGAGCATCGGCATCGCCTACGACCCGGCGAGCGGCCGGCCGGTACTCGACCCGGAGACGCTCCAGACCAGCGTACCCGGCGTCCATCTCGCGGGCAGTGTCACTGCCGGGAATCAGATCTCGGAGATCTTCATCGAGAACGGCCGGTTCGACGGCGAGAAGATCTTCGGGGACGCGGCGTCGCGCCTCGCGGCGCAGGCCCGCTACGCCAGGCTCGACCGGCCCGCGGGCGAGTAGGTCGCCAGTAAACTCGCGTCAGCCGCGATCAACCGATCGATCAACGCACCAAAGCCTGTACACTCTCCCGAAATACCGCCGTGTGGCCGTCGATGTCGGCCGCGGTCACATCGGGCGCGATCAGCGCCATATTGTGGAACGGCGTCAGCAGGATTCCCCGATTGAGCGCCGCGAGATGCATGTAGCGATCTAAGACTACGTCGGTCGCCGCCGCCGCCTCGCCACCGTTCTTCGGCGGTTCTGGCCGGAACCAATACTCGGCCCGGCACCCGAGGCGTTGCACGATCCACGGCAGTCCTAACGCTCGGATCGCCTCTGCAACTCCCCGCTCCCACCGTTCGGCGAGCGGGAGCGCTCGCGCGAACGCGTCCGCCGTGAGCACGTGCGCCAGCGTCGCCCGCATCGCGGCGAGGCTCAACGCGTTGCCGGCGAGGGTGCCACCGATCCCGCCGGTATCGGCCTCGTGCACGGTCATCCGCTCGCGGACCCGCTCCGCCACCTCGGCCGACAACCCGTAGGCCGCGCCGGGAACTCCACTGCCGACCGGCTTGCCGATCGTCACGATGTCCGGCGCAAGCCCGAACGCCGCCGTGTAGCCGCCGGGCCCGGCGCAGATGGTGTGGGTCTCGTCGATAATGAGCAGCGTGCCGGTCCGCCGTGTGAAGTCTCGCAATGCGTCGTGAAAGCCGGGATCGGGGAGAATGATGCCGATGTTCGTCATGGCGGGTTCGGCGAGCACGCAGGCGACGTCCCGCGGCGCGAGGGCGCGCTCGAGCGCCTCCACGTCGTTGAACTCGATTACCCGTGTCGTCTCGACGGGGTTCACAGCGGGTCCGATGTTCCCCGGCCGCGACACTGGCCCGTGCTTCCCCAGGGTGACGAATGTCTCGTCCACCGTACCGTGATAGCACCAATTGAAGACGAGGATCTTCGGCCGGCCGGTGACGTGCCGCGCCAGCCGGATCGCGAAGCGGTTGGCGTCGGTCGCGCTCAGCGCGAACTGCCAGAACGGGACCCCGAAGCGGCGCGCCAGCTCCTCCGCCACCCAGATCGCATCCTCGCCGGGCAGCATGAAGGTGATGCCGCGCCGCGCCTGCTCGACAATCGCCGTCACCGCCGGGGCAGGTGCGTGTCCCGTCATTGCACCGGTATCGCCCAGGCAGAAGTCGACGTAGTCGTTTCCATCGACGTCGGTGAAGTGCGCACCCTGCCCTTCGCGGACGAACACGGGGAATCCCCCAGCCCAGCGCACCATCCAGGGCATCGGCACCCCGGCGAGCTGCGACGCCTGCGCCCGCGCAAACAGCGCCCGCGAACGCGGGTGCGCCGCGGTGAACCGTTCCTGCTCGGCGGCGAGCGCGCGCTCGAGCCGCCCACGATCAATGCCCTGCAAAGGTCGACCCCTCCCTGACCGGACGCCGAAGATAGCGGCCGCGACGTCGTGACGCCCGCACGGCATTGACAGGCCGTGCGGCGCCCGGCAGACTCCCCAGACGACGCCCTTGCACGGCCCTGCAAAGGATGGTGGCCTCATGAGTCCCCCCGACACGCTCAGAGTCGCCGGTCGCGGCGCACAGCCCGCCGCGCGCCCGTATCCCGACGTTCGGCACTATATCGGCGGCCGATTCGTCGACGGCGGCCCGCGCTTCCAGGATGTCCACAACCCGTCCGACGGCCGCGTGCTCTCGCGCGTCCCGCTGGGCGGCCCGGAGGACGTCGACCGCGCGGTCGCAGCCGGGCGCCAGGCGTTCCCCGCCTGGGCGGCGACGCCGATCAAGGAGCGGGTGCAGGTCTTTTACCGCTACAAAGCGCTGCTCGAGCAGCATCTCCCCGAGCTGTCGGCGCTGGTCACCGAAGAGCACGGGAAGGTGAAAGGAGAGGCGGACGCGGAGATTCTCAAGGCGATCGAGGTGGTGGAATTCGCCTGCGCCCTGCCCCAGATGGCCGCCGGGGAGGTGCTCGAGGTGAGCAAGGGGGTCGAGTGCCGGATCGAGCGCTGGCCGCTCGGCGTCGTCGCGTCGATTTGTCCATTCAATTTCCCAGCCATGGTGCCGCACTGGACCTTCCCCAATGCGATCGCCCTCGGCAACACTTTCGTCTTGAAGCCATCGGAGCTGGTCCCGCTGTCCGCCGGCCGCATCGCCGAGCTGCTCAAGGAGGCGGACCTGCCCGACGGGGTGTTCAACGTGGTGCACGGCGGGCGCGAGGCGGTGGAGGCGATCTGCGACCATCCCGGCATTCAGGCGGTCAGCTTCGTCGGCTCGACGCGCGTCGCCAAGGAGGTGTACCGCCGTGGCTGCAGCGCCTTCAAACGCGTGCTGGCACTGGGCGGCGCCAAGAACCACGTCATCGTGCTCCCGGACGCCGACCCCGAGATGGCGGCTGGGGGAGTGCTGGCGGCGATGTCGGGTTGCACCGGGCAGCGCTGCATGGCGGCGTCGGTGATGGTGGCCGTGAAGGGGGTGGACCACATTCTCGAACGGATGGTGGCCCAAGCGCGCACCCTGGTGCCGGGCAAAGACATCGGCCCGGTGATCACGCGTGAGGCGAAGCAGAAGATCGAGCATTACATCACAGAAGCGGAGCAAGCCGGGGCGAAGGTGTTGGTGGATGGCCGCGGCGCGGTGGCGGCGGGGAAGGAAGACGGGTATTACGTCGGCCCGACGATCATCGACGGCGTGCGCGCCGACATGAAGATCGCCCAGGAGGAGGTGTTCGGTCCGGTACTCGTCGTGGTGCGCGCGCGCGACCTGGACGAGGCGCTCGCGGTGGAGAACGCCTCGCCCTACGGCAACGCGGCATCGGTGTTCACGGAATCCGGCGGAGCGGCGCGGTATACCATGGAACGGGCAAGCGCCGGCATGGTCGGCGTGAACGTCGGCGTCCCGGTGCCGCGCGAGCCATTCTCATTCGGCGGCTGGAACGACTCCAAGTTCGGCGTCGGCGACATCACGGGCCGTGGCTCGATCGAATTCTGGAGCAAGGCGAAGAAGATCACGACCAAGTGGAACCGCGAGGCGGGAACGAACTGGATGTCGAAGTAGCACGCAGCGAAAGGACCCTCGAACCATGACTACCGCCGCCACGACGCGCCCGACGATGCCGCCCTGCAGCCACGTACCCCGGCCGTACGCCGGGCCGGCGAAGAGCGAAGTGCTGGCGACGCGGCGACAGTTTACCAACCCGGCGATTTTCACGATCTACCGGGAGCCGCTGATGCTGGTCGAGGGCCACCGCCAGTACCTGTTCGATGAGACCAGCCGGCGCTACCTCGACCTGTTCGCCGGGATCGTGACGGTGTCCTGCGGGCACGCGCACCCCAAAGTCACGAAGCGAGTGCAGGAGCAGGCCGCGCTGCTGTCGCATACGACCACCATTTATCTGCACCCGCATTTCGGTGAGTTCGCCAAACGGCTCGCCGCCAAGATGCCCCCCGGACTCGACGTGACGTATTTCGTCAACGCGGGGAGCGAGGCGAACGATCTCGCGATCCAGATGGCCCGGCTGTACACCGGGAACAACGACGTGATCGCGCTCCGCAACGGCTACCACGGCGGGTCGCCGGCCGCGATGGCGCTCACCTCGCATCACACCTGGAAGTACCCAACGCAGCTTAACAGCGGGGTCCACCACGCCGTCTGCCCGGATCCGTATCGCAGCCCGTTCGCCGGCACGCCGTCGCAGATCGCGTCCCAGAGCGCGGCGGATATCCGCGAAACGATCCGCTACTCGACCCCCGGCAAGATCGCGGCGTTCATCACCGAGCCGCTCCAGGGTGTGGGCGGGGTGACGTACGGGGCGCCGAACTATCTCAAGGAAGCGTACGCCATCGTGCGCGAGCACGGGGGGTTGTGTATCGCCGACGAGGTGCAGTCCGGCTTCGGTCGCACCGGCGATCACTATTGGGGATTCCAGAATTTCGGCGTGGTTCCCGACATCGTGACGATGGCCAAGGGGATCGGCAACGGCTACGCGCTCGCCGCCGTCACGACACGGCGTGAGATCGCCGAGAAGCTGGCGCAGCGCATTCACTTCAACACCTACGGCGGCAATCCGGTCTCGATGGCGGCCGGACTCGCGGTGCTCGAGGTGATCGACGAGGAGCGGTTGCAAGAGAACTCTCGCGTCGTGGGCGGGCGTCTCAAGACCGGGCTCCAGGAGCTGGCCACCCGCCACCGCCTGATCGGCGATGTGCGCGGGATGGGACTGATGCTGGGCGTCGAGCTGGTGCGCGACCGCGACACGAAGGAGCCCGCCCGGGAGGAAACCGCTGAAGTGCTGGAGCAGCTGCGCGAGCTCGGCGTACTGGTCGGCAAGGGCGGCCTGTTCGGCAACGTGCTGCGCATCAAGCCGCCGATGTGTGTGACTGCAGCGGACGTCGATTTCGCGCTCGAGGCGCTGGACGTGGTGCTGAGGCGGGTGGAAGGCTAGCCTGAGACCGGCCTGAGGCCCTGGGGGGACCATGGGAACCATGCGGTTGGCGGTGGACGTCCGAGACCGGGACCTGCAGCAGGAGGTCAACCCCGACCAGCTCCACGCGCTCCTCGCGGACAAGAAGAACCGCATTTGGCTGGACATTTCGGACCCGAGTCCTGCGGAGGTCGCGTTACTGCGACGCGAGTTCGGTTTCCACGAATTGGCGTTGGAGGAAGTGACCAAGCCGCACGAGCGCCCCCGGTGTGACGCGTACGGCGGCTACTACTTCATCGTGGTCTATGTCGCCGAACAGACCGGGACCAGGTTCGAGCCGCGGGAGTTGAACCTGTTCTGGGGCGAGAATTACCTCGTGACTATCCACCGCCGGCCGAGCGCCGTGCTGACCGTGCTCGAGGAGGCGCGCCGGCGCTGGGAGCAACATGAGGGTCGCCAACCGCACGGCATCGCGTGTCTGGCCTACACGCTATTTGAGAGCCTCGTCGACGGCTACTTCGTCGTGGAGGGCCGGGTGCGGGAGCGGATCGAAGCCATCGAGGAGAAGATCTTCAAGGGAAGCGAAGGCGCTGCGGCGGACCTGTTCCGGCTCCGCAAAGAGCTGCTGCGGGTCCCTCGCTTGCTCGCGCCGACGAGCCATGTCCTGGCCGAGGTGTTGCGCCGCGAAGGGGCAGTCCCCGACGCGCTACGGCCGTACTTCGCGGACGTGCAGGACCACGCCTTGCACGTGCTGGCCGAGTTGGACACGTATCGCGACCTGCTGGGCGCCGCGCTGGACGTGCAGATCTTTTACTCGTTCAACCGGTTGGGTCACATCATGAAGCGGCTCACCGCAGTGACCGTCATCATCATGGTTCCGAACTTCGTGGCCAGCATCTTCGGGATGAACTTCGCGCACATTCCCGCCGGCAATTGGCAGCTCGGCTTCCTCGTGGTCTCCGCGTTTCTGTTGTGCATGGTTGCCTGGGGCTTCATCCACTCCCGCTTCATGGGCTGGCTCTGAGAAGAGCGGCCCTACCGCCGAGCAGCAACGGCCTGGTCCGAGACCGGCCGGTAGTGAACAGCGACCGGACGGCTCAGCCGGATCGTGAGCTGCTGGCCCGCGGAGAATACGACCTGTTCGCCGGACGGCGCGGGGACCTCGAGAGTGGCGTAGCTGTATTGATCCGTCGAGATCTTGTACTCCTCTCCGGCAATCTCGATCTCGGTGAACTGCAAGCGGACCTCACCTGGATCGGTGCTCCGGCCGCCGCTGAAGACCTTCATCACCTGACCGGTGAGCTCGCTTCCTGCTGGGACCAGAGCCCCCTTGCGCAGCTGAATTGACCCGACCGTGCGCAGCTCGATTTCATCACCGACCCGGCTGTCTTGCTTCGCAACATCCTGCTCGAGAGCCGCCACGAGCGTCGTGCCCGCGGGGATAGTCGCGACCGGCTCCCAGGGCTTGTAGGTCACAAGCATGGCCGACGCGATTCCAATCACTACGGCCGGAACCGAGACCCGCGACACCCTACGCATGAACGTCATGACTGCCTCCCCCAGAATGACCGGTTTCAAAACGGGCACCATTGTGCCTCGTTACCGGTTTGGATACGACACATCGCAATAGGGTTGTAGAAGATCCTGCTGGCTCCGGGCCTAGCTTGAAAACCCGATCTTCATCCGATCGAGCAGTTTCAAGAGCAGCCCAGGCTCTCCGCCCGCGTCCACGCGGCGCAGCGCACGAGTGACTGCTCTGACCGCCAGGGTTCGCAGGGGCTCCGGTGGATAGGGAAAGGGCGGTTTCCTGACGAGCGCGAGATCCAACAGCTCGCTCGGCCGATCGAGCGCGAGATGCGCCAGGATGCGACCGGCGATTCGCGTCGTGCCGAGGCCATGCCCGGTAAACCCCAGCCCATACAACACCTTTCCATCCAGCGCGCGGCCGAAGAATGGCGTGAGCCGCGTGGTTGAGCAGATCGGTCCGCCCCAGGCGTAGGCCCACTCGAGCCCGGCGAGCGCTGGAAAATGGCGGCGGAAGCTGGCCCGAAGGGCGTCGTAGTGGTGCGGCGAGTGATCGCACGCGGGGGCGACGCGATTGCCAGAATAATAGGCGGCCTCACTCGTGCCCCACAGCACCCGATCGTCGTCGGTGAGACGGTAGTAGTTGAAGAAGGTGCGGAAGTCGGTGACCCCCTGGCGTCGCCGCCAGCCGATCGCTTCCCGCTGCGCCGGCGTGAGTGGCTCGCTGACGAGGATGTAGTCGTAGAGGGGGATCATGCGTCGCGCGACGCGCGGCAACAGCTGGTGCGTGTACGCGCTGGTGGCGAGCACCGCGCGGCGGGCCTCAACCCGTCCACGCCCGGCGCGCAGCTGCACGCCGGATGCCGTCGAATCGAACCCGGCCACGTGGCTACGTTCGTACACGGTGACGCCGAGCCGCTCCACCTCGCGCCGCAGTCCGTCCACCAGCTTCACCGGATCGAGGATGCCGCCCCCGGTCACGGCCACGCCGCCCAGGTAAATCGGAGAGTTGACCTCGGCCCGCAGCGCCTCCTTGCCCAGCGCTTGAAACGTCGCAACGCCCAGCCGCTCGGCAACCTCCACCGTGCGCCGGGCCTCCTCGAGATGGGCCGGCGTGAGGGCGACCAGCAGCCGGCCAGTCGGCTCGTAATCACAGTCGATGTGTCGCTCTGCGAGGAACGCCACCAACTCGGCGACGTTCGTCTCGCCCAGTCGCGCGAGCCGGCGGGCTTCGTCTGCTCCGAAATGCTCAATCGCGAGGGCGTGACCGTGGTCCACCGTTTCCGACAGCATCCCGGCGTTGCGCCCGCTCCCTCCGTACGCCGCGACTCCCTGCTCCACCACCACCACTTCGGTCGCCGGGTCGAGCTCCTTCAGGAACAGCGCGGTCCAGAGACCGGTGAGTCCCGCGCCCACGACGGCGACGTCGGCGGAGCGCCGGCCGACGAGCGGCGTGGGCTCGCGCTTCGGTCGGCGGGCGAGCCAGAAACAGGCTTGCTCGATGGGGCGGCCGGGATCCACCGGCGCTACGCCCCCGGCGAAACGAGCGCTTGTTTCAGTCGGCGTTGCTGCCACAGCACGGTGATGCCGAGCAGCAGCAGGCTGACCACGAGAATCGTGGTCGCGAGGACGTTGATCTGTGGCGGGAAGGCGGCGCGACGCGCGCCGTACACGTACAACGGGTAGGTGACCTCACTCCCCGAGTTGAACAGCGTGATGATGAAGTCGTCGAGGGACAGCGCGAATGACAACATGCCCGCGGCGACGATGCCTGGCAAGATAAGCGGCAACGTCACCTTCATCACCACCCGGAGCGGCGGAGCGCCCAGATCCATCGCCGCTTCCTCGAGGGTCCAGTCGAACCCCCGGATCCGCGCCCGGACCGTGAGCGCCACGTAGCTCACCGAGAACATGATGTGGGCGATCACAATTGTCGTGAAGCCCATGCGCCAGTTGAGATCGAGGAACAGTGACAGGAGCGATGAGCCGAGCACCACCTCGGGTGTGGTGAGCGGCAGCACCAGCAGCAGGCCGATGCCGGTCGAGCCGCGGAACTTGTAGCGGCACAGAGCGAGCGCGATGAGCGACCCGAACACGGTCGCCACCAGGGTCGAGATGCTCGCAACCTTGAGGCTGAGCTTCATGGCGTCCACCAGCGGCGCATACTTGAATGGATCGCGCCAGGCGTCGAGCGAGAAGCTCTTCCAGACGAAGTTGAATTTCCCTTCGGGCCGGTTGAAGCTGTACAGGATGATCACAAAAATCGGCAGAAACAGGTACAGCAGCACCAGCCCCCCGAAGGCGTCGAGCACCCATCCCTGCAGCCGGCCGCGCCGGCCGTGCGGCGTCTCCCGCGTGCTCGGGGCTTCCCGCGCCGTGGCGGTGGCCGTCATTAGGCGAGGTCCTCGGTGCCGAGCACCCGGGCGTAGGCCACGACCCCGATGGTGATGATCGCCATCAGCACGAAGGACAGGGCCGCGGCCAGGGGGTAGTCGTGCACCTGCAGGAACTGGTTCTGAATGACCGTGCCGATCATCCGCTGGTTGGGGCTCCCCAGCAGCTCGGCGTTGATGAAATCGCCCGAGGCAGGAATGAACGTCAGCAGGCTCCCCGCGAACACGCCCGGTAGCGACAACGGGAACACGACCTTGGCGAACGCCCGCCCGGGACTGCAATACAGATCCTGCGCCGCTTCCGTCAGCCGCCGGTCGATCTTCTCGAGGCTCACGTAGATCGGCAGGATCATGAAGGGGAGGAAATTGTACGTCAGCCCGCCGATTACGGCCCAGGTGGTGTTCAGCAGCCGCCCGTCGGGCCCGAGCAAGTGCAGCCACTGCAGCAGCGTCACCACCGGCCCTGCGTCGTTCAGGATCGACTTCCAGGCAAAAGTGCGCACCAGAAACGTCGTGAAGAACGGCAGGATCACGAGCCCGAGCAGGAAGTTCTTCAACCGTCCCGAGCGGAAGGCAATCACGTACGCGAGCGGGTAGCCGAGCGCGATCGCGACCAGCGTCGCGAACAGAGAAAACTTGAACGACCGCAGCATGAAGCCGCCGTAGTCGGTGAACGCCCGGGCGTATCCGTCCCACCACGGCACGCCCTCACCCGCGAGCGACGTCTTGGCGAGCGTGGCGATGGGGACGACGAAAAACACCAGCAGCCACAACACGCCCGGTGCAATGAGGAGGTAGGGAGCGAGCGGGTTGCGCCGCTCGCTCGCCGTCGCCGTCCCGGCCATGCGCCCTCAGGCTCCGATGGCCGCCTGGAAAATGCGGTTGAACTCCATGTCTTCTTCGTCCGACAGCGTCCGGAACATGTGCAGCCGCGCGCTCAGGTCGGCGGGCGGGTTCAGGAGGGGGCTCTTGGCGAGGTCCGGCTGGACCTTCTCGATTTCCGCCATCGTCCCCTTGACCGGCGAGATGTAGGGCGCTTCGATCACGATTTTTGCCGAGTGGGTCGGATCGTAGCACCAGTTGATCCACGCCATCGCAAGGTCCTGCCGGTCCGACGTTTTCGGGATCAGCATGATGTCGGAGTACAGCATCGCCCCTTCGGTCGGCGCGATCCATCTCAGGTCCGGGTTGTCGGCGTGCAGCCCCTGGATGTCGCCCGACCAGGCGATCGCGATCGAGATATTGCCGCTCGCCAGGTCTTCGGCGTAGTCGTTGCCGGTAAACGCCCGGATCTGGCCGCTTTCACGGGCCTGGGTGATCTTCGCCGCCGCCGCCTGGGCATCGGCGACGGTGCACGTCGCGGGGTCCTTGCCCATCCCGAGCATCACGAGTCCGAGGGTGTCGCGCATCTCGGTGAGCATGGTCACCTGGCCCTTGAACTTCGGGTCGAAGATGTCGTTGAAGCTGGTGATCTCGCGCTTCGTTTTCGCCGGGTTGTAGCCGATGCCGGTCATCCCCGACAACCAGGGCACGCTGAATTTCCGGCCGGGATCGTAGCTGACATTGAGCAGGGCGTCGACGAGGTTGACCTTGTTCGGGAACTTGGTGTCGTCGAACGGCGCCGTGTACCCGAGCCGAATCAGCCGGCTCGCCATCCAGTCGGTGAGCACGATGACGTCGCGGTCGATGCTCTGGCCGCGCTTCAGCGGCTCGTCGATCTTTGCGAAGAACTCGTTGTTGTCGTTGACATCTTCGCTGTACTGCACCGTGATCCCGGTATCCTTTTGAAAGTCCGGGACGGTTTCCGGGCTGATGTAAAACGGCCAGTTGGAGACGCGCAGCGGCCCGGTGCTCTGGGCAGGTTCCTTGCCCTTGCAGGCGGCCAGGAGGCTCCCGCCGAGCGCGACGCCACCCGCCGCGAGGGCGGACTGGCCGACGAACTGCCGGCGGCTGATGGCGCGGCGGATGAGCTGCGGGAGATCGTCAGGGCGGTCGGAGTCGTTCATGGTACGCTCTCACCGATTTAGAGGGTGGGTGTGGCGTGCTCAATGGTGCTGCGATCGTCGATGTCGATATCGTGCTGCTTCACATCGGTCGGGGGAAGCAGGCGGGCCGCGTCGATGTCCCAGCTGACCCACAGCGTCTGCCCCGACCGTACGTCGGGCATGTTGTCATCGGGACCCACGTGGACCACGATCCCGGTGCCATCGGCGGCGCGGAGGTCGCACCGTACCACCGGTCCCTGGAACACCACGTGCTTCACCGTGGTGGGGAGCGCGACGGTCCCGCCGCTCCCGCCCCCAGTGGCTGACACCCGCAGCCGTTCAGGCCGGACCATCACCGTGGCGGCGCTGCCGGCCCGCGGCCCCCAGCGGCCGGCGGGCACCTCGATGCGGTGATCGCGCGCCACGACCACCGTGGCCCGCTCGCCCTGGACCGTCACGATGGTCGCCGGGATGAGGTTCGCGCTGCCGATGAAGTTGGCGACGAAGACGCTTGCCGGGGAATGGTAGATTTCCTCCGGGCTGCCGATCTGCTCGACGCGCCCCTCGTTCATCACCGCGATGCGGTCCGACATCGTCAGCGCTTCTTCCTGGTCGTGGGTCACGTAGATGAACGTGATCTTGACCTCGCGCTGGATGCGCTTCAACTCGATCTGCATCGCCTGGCGCAGTTTCAGGTCGAGGGCACCGAGTGGCTCGTCCAGCAGCAGGGCGCTCGGGTAGTTCACGAGCGCCCGGGCCAGCGCGACGCGTTGTTGCTGGCCGCCCGATAGCTGCCCCGGCTTGCGCTGCGCGAAATTCGCCAGCCGCACCACATCGAGCAGCTCTCGCACCCGCTTCGCTATTTCCGCCTCGGGCAGCTTCTGGCTGCGGGGCCCGAAGGCGACGTTGTCGTGCACCGTCATGTGCGGGAACAACGCATAGTGCTGGAACACCGTGTTCACATTGCGCCGGTACGGCGGCGTGTGCGACACGTCACGGCCTTCGAGCAGGATGCGGCCCTCGGTGGGCTCCTCGAACCCGGCGATCATGCGCAGCGTCGTCGTCTTGCCGCACCCGGAGGGACCGAGCATCGAGAAGAACTCGCCCCGGGCGATCGTGAAGTCCGCATCGCGCACCGCCTCGTACCCGCCGAATCGCTTGAATACATGATCGACGGTGATGACCGGATCGGCGGCGTTGGGCGTCTCCTGCACGCGGGGCCTCGCTGCGGACGGTAGGGTAGGGCCGCCCCGACTGCCGGGGCGCGCGCCGACAGGCTAAATTGCAGGCCGAACGCACGTTCCGCCAGTTCGCCAGAGTCGCACCGGCGACGCCGATTACGCAGCGCCGCGCGAGCACACCGGGAGCCCCGATGACCGTCGCCACCCCTCAGGCCACCGCCGACCGTCTCATCGCGCGCGCCAAACAGATTCGCGAGCAGGAGATGGAGCGGTTGCTCGCGCGCACGCGCCAGTCCGCCCAGCTGTTCGAGCGTGCGTCGCGCATCCTGCCCTTCGGGGTCGTGTCCTCGTTCCAGAAAATGCAGCCCTACCCGATCTACCTGACGCACGGCAAGGGCAGCCACGTGTGGGACCAGGACGGGCACGAATACCTCGACTTCCACGGCGGCTTCGGGGCGATGGTCGTGGGCCACGCGCATCCCGTGATCGTGGAGGCGATCGCCCGGGCGGCAAGCCGGGGCACGCACTTCGCCGTGACCACGGAGCGGGCGGTCGAATGGGGCGAGGAAATCTGTCGCCGCTTCAAGCTCGAGATGCTGCGCTTCGCCAACTCGGGTACCGAGGCCACGATGGACGCGATTCGCGTGGCGCGGGCAGCCACCGGACGTGACGTGGTATGCAAGATCGAGGGTTCCTACCACGGTCACCACGACGCGGTGATGTTCTCCGTGCTGCCGAACGCGGACGTGATGGGCGGGCGCGACCGGCCCGCCATAGCCCCAGTATCCAAAGGGATGACGAAGGACGCCGCCAAGCATGTGTGCGTGGTG
The DNA here is from genome assembly GCA_964596925.1 of uncultured Gemmatimonadaceae bacterium. Taxonomy (GTDB): domain Bacteria; phylum Gemmatimonadota; class Gemmatimonadetes; order Gemmatimonadales; family GWC2-71-9; genus DASTHG01. The sequence continues at coordinate 66,035 of CAZQWQ010000040.1, forward strand.
CCGTTCAATGATGCCGCGTTCCTGGAGCGCGCCTTCGCCGAGCGCGGTCACGAGATCGCCTGCCTCATCATGGAGCCGGCGATGATGAACATCGGCATCGTGCTGCCGGAGCCGGGGTACCTGCCGCGGGCGCGCGAGCTCTGCACCAAGTACGGCGTGGTGTTGATTTACGACGAGGTGAAGACCGGCTTCACGATCGCCGCGGGCGGCGCCACCGAGCGGTTCGGTGTACAGCCCGACCTCGTGTGCCTCGCCAAGGCGATCGCGGGCGGGCTGCCCGCGGCGGCCTTCGGGGGTCGCGCCGACCTGATGTCGCTCATCACGCAGGGCGTGTCGCAGATGGGGACCTACAACGGCAACCCGCTGGTTGCCGAGGTAGGGCTCGTGATGCTGCGGCAGCTGCTCACGCCGGACGCGTATCGCACCCTGGCGCAGCTCGGCGCGCGGCTCATCGCCGGCTGCCAGCGGGCAATCGACACCTACGGCATCCCGGCGCACACGGTGAACCTCGACGCCAAGGGCTGCGTGTCGTACCGGCCCACGCCGCTGCGAAACTACCGCGACTTCCTCGACACGAAGCCGGACCTGTTCGCCGCGTCGTACCCGTGGCTGTTGAACCGTGGCATTTTCATGACGCCGGGCGATGAGGAGCAGTGGACGCTCTCGCTGCAGCACGGCGACGCCGACGTGGATCGGTACGTCGAAGTGTTTACGGAGTTCTGCAAGACCCTGGCAAGCTAGCTAGCGGTTGACGCTCGCCGTGGGGCCGGTCGTGGCGGCGGCCGCCGCGGCCGCTGGCTCGAGCCCGTAGCGCTGGGGATTGCTGCACACCACGGCGGCGGCGAGCACCTTGGGGACGTATTCCATCGTCTCCGATGGCAGCATCTTCAGACGGTAGAGGTGCCAGAAGTCGCGGTTCGCCTTTTTGAAGCCGCCCGGGGTCCGGGCGATCTTGTGCAGCGTTGCGCGCACGCCGTTCTCGCCCCGGTTATAGCTCGCCATCGCGAGCATGAAAGCATCCTCCCCGAATTCCGCCAGCAGGTTCGCCATGTGACGTGCCGCGGCACGGGTCTGTTTCGCGACGTCGGTGCGCTCGTCCACCTTCCCGTCGACCCGCAGCCCGAGCGCTCGGGCCGAGACCGGCATCATCTGCCACATCCCGCGCGCTCCCGAGGGATTGCGGGCCATCGGGCTGAACCGCGACTCGGTCCACGCCACGTACCCCAGCACCTCGGGGAGCTCGAGCGCCCGAAACTCCCGCACCACCATGGGCCAGTACCGCAGCTTGCGCTGGTACACTTCGCGCATGGCCACCGGCTGCTTCAACAACACGTTGATATGGTACTGGAGCCGCTCCTTGAATATCGGGGGCACCGCATAAGTTTCCGAATCGAACTGCCGCAGAATCGTCCGGATCTCTCGATCCAGCTCGTCGCCGGCATTCGCGACCTCTACGGCCTTGGCCCGGTCGGCCCGGGCCAAATCGGCGAGCGTGCGCTCGGCGTTGGACGTGGCATCCAGGAAGCGCTGCTCCAGCAGCGCTAGGCGGGTGGAATCCTGTTCGGCCTGCATCTGCTGCTGGATGTCGTGGATCTGCGCGTCGAAACGCCCCTTCGCGTCGAGCAGTTTCGCGATCTGTCGATGCTGCAGGTAGATGACCGTTCCCAACACCCCGATCACTACCAGCGCAGCCGTTGCGACGATTCCCACCACGCGCACCCAGCGCTTCTTGGTCTGCCGCTTCATGACCTCGGAGACTTCCTGGACCGCGGTCGCGACGTGGTCCATGGTCTTGCGCGATCGCGTGCCGCCGGCCTTGGCCCGCTCCTCGGCGATGCGCTGCGCCGTGAGGGCGAGAATCTGCTCCGTGCCCGAGCCGCGCACCGTGGCCTGCAACACCTTCGCGATGTCCGCGGCGTCCTGGCTCGGGTCGTAGGTGGCGTCGATCGTCACCTCGATGCGCGCCTCGGGCCCATCGGGCGCGCCGAAGCGGATCGTGTCCCCGGTGCGCAGCTCGTGCTTGGCGACGCGCTTCCCGTTGGCCTGCAGGCCTGCCGGCGTTTCGAGGTCGATCAGGTGGTAGACGCCGTCCTTGAGCACCACGGCGGCGTGATAGGGGGCCACCCGCGGGTCGCGCGCCGCGTCAAACCGGAGCTCGCAATCGTGCCCCGTGCCGATCCGCAGCCACCGCTTGTCGCTGCTGGTGGAGGTGCCCTGAAGCGAGCCGGAGAGATGCGTGAAGCGAATCATGGGGGGCTGCCGGAAAGATTACCGGCTACGGTCACGATGCGCTAGTTCGTTCCGACGGCAGCGGCGGGGCGGATGACTAGAACCGGAACGTCAAGCCGGCGTACAGGAGATCGTGCGCTTCGATGCCGCCGTCCTCCCGGTACCCGGACACAATAATGAACAAGGAGCGCGCCAGACTCACGTCCAAGTCCGCGGAGACCCAGCGGATATTCAGGGTCGGTGCCGCCGTCCTGTCGTGCTCGGTGCGCCAACCGGAAGTCAGCTGCACGCTGCCCCGACCGAATGGCTCGATCCCGAAGGAGACCGAGTTCAACCACCCCTGGCGCCCCCCGGTCGTGTAGCGGGTGCTGCGGGACCGCAGGCTCATCCCCAGCGGAGTGAGGCGATCGGCCCCGAGGGCCAACGTGAATGTGTTGGCCGTCCCGCTCGAGGCGCCGCCGTTCGTGCGGGCGTCGACGGAGGCTTGGAAATGCCGCGCCGCCCGGACGGAGAACCCCCCCCACACGCCGCGCCGAAAGGTGTCGTCGAACACTGTGGCCGGGTTGACCACGTCGCGATAGAGGCGCGCGCTGCGCCGGTTGTCCACACCGGTCGTGAGGCTGAATCCGGTAGCGACGAGAAACTGAATGTTGGCGAACGTGCTCGTAGGCGAAACCGCCCGCTCGCCGTCGATGCGCCGCCAGGGTCGGTAGTAGTCAACCTCCTGGACCGCGTAGATCGAAAGGCGGCGCGTGACGTAGTTTCCCTGCAGGTACATGAACTCCCGGTTCGTGTAGCCGTTCAGGTACGAGCCGCTCGCCCCCAGCGTCACCGACCACCGTCGCAACGACTCAGGGCGATTGTGGCGGCGCAGATACCCGCCCAGCAACGCGACGTCGCTCGAGAAGCCCAGGTTGATCAGCTCCGGCTGCGTCCCGGCGAACAACCCGTAGTCCCACGCCGGCAACCCGACCTCGGCAGACGCACCGTCCACCAGTCCCACCGAGGAGATCCCCGGGGCGTACTGGCGTCCGGTCGTGAACCGGTACGGCGACCCTGGCGCCTGCCAGGAGACGGCCGCCTGATACACGCGGGTCTGGTCATGATGGTTGGTGCCACCGGGCAGCACTTGCACCTGGTGGCGGCTGCGCAGGTCGAGCACGAGCCCGATCGGTGACCCCCCCAATCCGACGCCCGTGAGACGGATGTCCCCTGATGGCTGTGAAAATCGCCCGCCAAGGGAATCACGCTGCTCGACGGACAGGTAATAGAGCCCGATCCGGCCGCGGATTCTGCCGACGTTCGACCGGCGGGACGGACGTGGCGAGACCGGGCGCGGCGCCGGCGCGCGGGCCGTGGCGGCGGGGCTCGAGTCACGCGCCGCGTCAACGGGCTGGAACCGCACCGAATCGCCAAGCACCAGGCTGTCGGTCTTGCTGACGATTTGGCACGAAGACTGGTGGGTGGAGACGAAGGCGACTCGAAGCTCGGCGACCGAACGCCCGGCTCGAACGACATTCACTCGGATGCCTTCGGCCAGCCCTTCCGCCTTCCCCGCACTGATGTACACCGAACTGCTCGTCAGAAACGTCACCCGTGCCGTTCTGGTCGACGGCCCCGCCGGTGCGGGCAGACGTGATGCCACTGGTGGAGGCACCGGTGGTAGCCCCGCCATGGAAGGCGCAGCGACGGCCGAGTCTGACCGCGGTGCAACGCGCCCCGGTGGGGACACGCGCGGTGGTTGGGGCGCGGCTGGCCGGGTGGGCGACACCGGCGCGGGCGGCTGGGGTCGGGGCGCCGCCGGCGCATCGACGGCCGGAGGTCTCAAAACCGGCGGAGACGGAGCAGCCGGCGCGGCTACCGCGGAGTTCGGACGACCAGCGGGCACAAACCGGGCGGAGTCGCCCGCGATGAGCGCGAGTGGTCGACTCGTGATCTCGCCCTTCATCTGATGGGCACCGAGCGAAATGACCCTCAGGATGGCCACGGGGCGACCGCCGCGCACGATCTCCACGCGGGTCCATTGGCGCACGCCCTCGGAGGTCCCCGCGTCGATGGACACGGTGCCGGACGTTACCTCGATCACGCGCGCCCAGCGATACGGATCGTCCTGCTGACCCAACCCGGCGGACGCCGGCAACAACAGGCCGGCCACCAATCCCCATTCCAGCCTGCCGCGCATCAGTGCCGCCCATCGGGATGGCAGCGGTAGCAGGCCTGGCTGTCGTACGAATAGCCGGAGCGGCCGGAGTGCTTCGGATCCATTTCGCTCTGGCGGTGACACGACAGACAGTCGAACTGCCGGTAGTCACTCGGGTTGACGTGACAGGTAGAGCAGGAGTCCCACCGCCCCCGATGGGCTCCCGAATAGATCGGGAAGTATTGCGCGTCGTGGTTGGTGTAGGTCGCGGAGGTCCAGAGCGTCGTCGTGTGGCACGCCGCGCAATCCGTCGGGAACTGCGCCTGCTGGTGGTTCGGGTCGGTCGTCGTGTTGTAGTCGGTCTGGTGACACGATACGCACGTCGTCGGCTTCGCTTGGTACACGCCGTCGCCGTGACACTGGTCGCAGGTCGCCTGGATGTGCGCTCCGGTGAGGGGAAACCCGGTGTTGCCGTGGTTGAACGACGCGGTAGTCCATGTGACCGTAGTGTGGCACGCCGTGCAGTCGGTCGGGAACTGCGCCTGTTGGTGGTTCGGGTTATTGGTGTTGTTGAAATCCGTTTGATGGCACGACACGCACGTCGTTGGCAGCGCGCCAAACCCGCCGGTCCCGTGGCACTGGGCGCAATTGACGGCCAGGTGCGCCCCGGTCAGAGGGAACCGCGTGGCGTTGTGGTCGATTCTCGCCCCCTGCCAGCTCACCGCGGCATGGCATTGCTCGCAATTCTGCGAGAACCCGCCGGCCGCGTGATCCGGATTGCGGGTGTCCTGATAGTCCCTCAGGTGGCAATCGAAGCACGACGTGGAGCGGGCGACGAAGGACATCTGTCCCGACGACGCCCGCGTGTGACAGCTCTCGCAGTCGACGGCGATGTGGGCGCCGCTAAGGGGGAAGCGCGTGAGTTGGTGCGCTCGCAACATCCCCGTCCGGTCGATGAAGCTGCGCGGCGTATGGCAGCGCGCGCACGAAGTGCCGAGCTCGCCCTGGTGCGGGTCCTTGTGACACGAGACGCAGTCGCGTGCGGCGCCCTTGAAGGTGAGGGACGTATGGCACGATCGGCAGGTGACGGTGGCATGCGCGCCGTCGAGCGGGAATCCGGCCGCCGCTTTGCTGTGATCGAACCTCGCGCTGATCCGCGCCGGGGTCCACGCCTCGGAACTGTGGCAGACGGCGCACTGCTGCGCGAGCCGTCCGTGCGGATTCTGGGTATCGGGCCGCTGGGCGGCTGCCCCGGCGGGCATGCCGGCAATCAGCGTGCACCACAGGACCTTTGACCGGAGGTTCATGGACGGACTCCATCCCCGTGGCAAGACTCGCAGCGGGCGGAAACGGGACGATATCGGACCATGCGCGCGTTGCCCGGACCGACGGCTTGTGGGTGGCACTTGGCGCACGGCACATTGGCGTGCCCACCGCGCAGGGGGAACTTCGTGTCCCGATCGTGATCGAAGCGCGACGCCGGGGCGAATGCGTCGGGATCGTGACAGCTCTCGCACCGGCCGCGGTCGCGCCGGTTGGCGAACTGATCGCCGTGCGGCGTATCGTGACACCCCTGGCACCCCTTCGCGGACGACGTGAACAACAACGGCGCCCCCGTCCAACGGACCAGTACGAGGGACGACTTCGCCGGGGGGCGCCGCAGCTCGCCATGACAGCTGACGCAGGGGACGGCGCGATGGGCCCCCTCGAGCGTGAACGGGTACCGCGCGTGCTGCGCGACGTCGATCGTGGACGGCCGGTAGCTCCGGACAGTGTGACACCCGAGACATCCGGTGGGCACAGGGTGCGCCCCGCCGGCGGCGAAGCGCCCCTGGTGCGGGTCGACGTGGCACGAAACGCACTCGAGCTCGCCGAGTCGGAACAGCACCGCGGCCTTCCCGAGCGTCGTCGTCCGTGGCAGCGGCGCGAGACCGGTGCGCTTGCCACCGTGGCAGGCCTTGCAGCTGATCTCGACGTGCTGGCCCTCGATCCGGAACCGCGTCGCAGCGTGGGCGGCGACGGTGAACGTGCTCGGCGTCCAGCCCGCCATGTCGTGGCAGGCCGAGCATTCGCCGTTGTCCGCTCGGACCGTGAGCTGCCCCCCGTGGTCGTCGCGATGGCAATCCACGCAGCGCGCAAACGCTGGACGCATCTGGATGCGCGCGGACCCGAGCTGTGCGGCGAGCACACCAGGCGGATTCTTCACGTGGCAGGAGACACAGGGGACACGCTGATGCTTCCCTTCGAGCGGGTACTTCGTCTTGCCGTGCTGCGCCACCGTGAACGCCGCGACCTTGAATCCGGCCACCGTGTGACACGAGCCGCAGTCCACGGCAACGCCGGCGAGGGTCGCGGTGCCGGCGTGCGGATCCGTGTGGCAGTCGGTGCACCTGGCGAACGGTGGGTTCTTGGTCCTCAGGCCGGGCACATCGTGGCACTTGGCGCACGTCACGCCGGCATGCTGCCCACGCAGCGGGTAGCGCGTGCGGTTGTGATCGAAATTGCCGCGGTCGATCACCTGGAAGCCCCTGGTCACATGGCAGTCACGGCAGGCCCCCGTGAACCGGCCCCGATGGGGATCGGCGTGACATGCGAGGCAATCCCGATGGGTGACCGGCTTGAACACCGGCACCGTGTCGCCGGTTGCCGTCTTGTGGCAGGCGGCGCAGCGCACGTCCACGTGCTTCCCGGTGAGCGGGTAGGCCGATTTCGCGTGGTCGAAACGCGGCGCCGGTTTCCATCGTGCCTGATCGTGACAGGTGAGGCAATCCTGATTCAGCGCCCTCCGGTGCACGTCCTGGTGACACGCCGTGCAGGTTTGCTCCAGGCCAACCCAGCCCGCTGCGGCGCCCGTGCGCGGGGAGAGCGTGGCCGCCGCGCCGACCCGGTAGGAGGTCTTGTGGCAATCGGCACACTTCGTCGTTTGATGACGTCCTTCGAGCGACCAGCCCGCTTGGGCGTGGTCGAACCGGAGGACATCGCCGCCGGGCCAGCTGATCATGGAGAATGCGCGTCCAGCGTGGTCGGGATGACAGCTGGCGCAGCGCTCCCCCCGTCGCCGGGCGTGATACCCGCGGCCTTGCTGCACCAGCCAGGGGATCTCCTTGTGACATTGGAGGCAGAGCGACGTCATCTGCTCCTTTCCTCCACCGCCGTGACAGGAAACGCAGCGTCGCGTCCCTTCGAGTTGCGCGTGAGGCTGCGCCAAGGGGCCGGGCGAAATCTGGGCTCGCGCGGCGGGCGCTCCGCCGAGGCTTGCCCATGCCGACACCAGTACGACGAGTGCGCCTGCACGCCTCACCAGAGCCACGTCGCGCCCAACGCGACCACCACCGCCACGTGAATGAGCACGGCCACGAGGGCGGCAATCGCCACTGGGCGATGGGCCACATGCCAGAAGCGGAATACGGCGTGCGTGGCGTCGAGCATCCGCGTTTGTTGGGTGAGGGCCATCTCGCGCCGAGCGAGCCGCTGCACCCACCGCAACACCTGGTGGTCCTGCTTGCGGCGGTGTGGCCCGCCGCGCTCGTAGAGGAGGCGCAGTCGCTGCGTGGCCCGGCGGCGGGCGAGGTCGTCCGAAACGAGGCGCATCAGCGTGCCCCACAGGCCCTGCCGGACGACCGGGGCCCGGTCGGACGTCAGCGTCCGCTCGATCAGCTCCACGTCGAGCCCGGTAGTCTTGGCGATCTGCTCGAGCAGCGCCTGCCGCCGCGTCGCGATTTCGTCGAGCGTGAGCTCGATGCCGGCCTTGCTCCGGGGAATGCGCGCGTAGAGGTATCGTCCCACGATGCCGCTCGACCATACGACCATCATCGACCAGAAACCGAGTCCAATGAGACCCTCGAACCGCCAGGCGGCGTGGATTGCCACGAGGAGTGGAAGCACCAGCGCGGCGAGCACATGGACGTCGAGCCAGCGCGCGATGGTGCCGGTCCAGGCGAGCCACCGCGCCCGTTTGCGGATCGGGTACAGCCAGAGAAACAGGAAGATCGCGACGGCGACGAGCCCGGCGCTCTGGCCGACGTATCCCGACGGGCGGAGCCAGGGATGCAGGTAATGGCGCACACGCTCGGCGATCGGCAGGGTATAGTACGGGAGCCCGAGCAGGCAGATCGCCGCCAAGAGCGCGAAGACGACGAGCAGCAGGCGGCGCGACGCTCGGGGTTGCTGCCGCGGCGCGGGGAGAGACGGGCGTGGGCGCGACACATGGACACGGACCGGACCGCCGGGCTCCACGGGCTCCGGCCGTGGTCGCGACGGAGACGCGGACACGAGATCTGCTTCACGCATAGCGGCCTTCTATGCCTCGTCGGGCGAGGGCCTGTCGGTGATGGAAGCCACGCCGACGCGGGTTACGCGCGAGCCGGGTTGCGCGACGCGACCTCGGCAGGGCATGGTACCTGCGACTCAAGTTTCGTACGGCACTGTCGACTCGGGGTTCGAGCGCCCAACCGACGGCCACGTAACGTGTTGGCGCGTGGCCGGCGTCACTGGCCACACGACTCCCTGCGCCATTCTACATCACGTGGCGCATTCTGCGACAGGGGGCGGCCGCCATAATCTATGAAGGAGCGATGGACAGCATTCTGATTTACCTCGTGTTCGCGGTCATCCTCTGCGTGCCGGTCGTGTCACACCTGCGGCGCATGCGGAAAAAGGAGGCCGCGGCACTCGCCGCCGCCAAGCGGTCGCGGTTGTCGACCGAGGGCCCCAGGGCCCAGCACCCGCGCATCGACGTGAACCACTGCATCGGCTGCGGCGCGTGTGTGGTGGTGTGCCCGGAGGGCGACGTCCTGGCGGTGATCGCCGGAAAAGCGGCGATCGTGAACGGCCACAAGTGCATCGGGCATGGGCTGTGCGCCGAGGCCTGCCCGGTCGGCGCGATCGAGATCGTGATGGCGAATCCCAGTATCGCCGCCGACCTGCCGTGCCTCTCTCGAGAGTTCGAAACGAACGTGCCCAACCTGTTCGTCGTCGGCGAGCTTGGCGGGCTCGCGTTGATCAAGAATGCCGTCAATCAGGGACGCGACTGTATCGACACGATCGCCGCCCGGCTCACCCGCTCCCGACCCGCAGCCGGGGCACCGGGCGTTCGGGACGTGATGATCGTCGGCGCCGGCCCGGGCGGCATCAGCGCTTCGCTGCGTGCCGTCGAGCGCAAATTGAGCTACGTCACGTTCGAGCAGGATGAATTCGGCGGGACCGTCGCGAAATACCCGCGCCAGAAACTCGTGCTGACGAGCCCTGTGGAATTTCCGCTGTACGGCAAATTCAAGAAGCTCCAGTTGTCCAAGGAAGAGTTGCTGCGTTTCTGGCACAAAGTCCACAAGGAGTCCGGCCTCGCGGTGCAAACCGGCGAGAAGGTCGAGAGCATCCACAAGGGGGACGACGGCGTGTTCATGATTGCCACCGCCCGGGGCCGCTACCGTGCGCGAGCGGTGATCCTCGCTCTCGGACGTCGCGGCAGCCCTCGCAAGCTGGAGATCCCGGGCGAGGCGTTGCCGAAAGTGATGTACAGTCTGTTGGACGCGGAGGCCTATACTGGCGCGCGGATCCTCGTCGTGGGCGGCGGGGACAGCGCCGTGGAAACTGCCCTGGGCCTGGCCCACCAGCGCGGCAACACGGTCACCTTGTCTTATCGCAAAGAAGCATTCAGTCGCATCAAGGAGCGTAACACGCAGCGTCTCAACGAGTATGTCAAGAAGGGCCGACTCACGGTGATCTTCAACTCGCAACCCGTCGAGATCCGAGAGCAGTCAGTCGTCCTCGAGGTGGCGGGTCAGACCCGAGAGCTGGCCAATGACTATGTGTGGGTGTTGGTGGGCAGCCTGCCGCCGAACGAGTTCCTCCACCAGGCGGGCGTCCAGCTAGGAACGCACGATCTCACCGCAGCAGCGCGTGCCGCCGCACAGTCCGCGTAACTGCGTCGAAAGCAGACCTGGTGCGCGGGAGCCGGCGAGGGCCTCCGGGGTAAAGGGCTCATCCCTCAGGTCGCTGCGTCCCCCGGCAGCACGGCGCGCACGACTTCCAGCAGCTCGTCCTTGGCGAACGGCTTGCTCAGGGTGCGAGTCGCGCCCAACGCCGCGGCGACCGCGTTCAAGTCACCGGGGCCGGCGCGGAGGCCGCCGGACATGGTGATGATCTTGACCGCCGGCCATTCGCGACGCAGGCGCCGGATGGTGGCGATTCCGTCCTGGCCCGGCATGTAGATGTCGGTCAGCACCAGGTCCACCGCTGCGTCGCGCATCAGCCGAATCCCCGCCTCGCCCTCGCCCGCTTCGAGCACCTCGTACCCGGCGCGCTCGAGGATGCGGCGCGCGACCCCGCGGATAGCCGCGTCGTCATCGATCAGCAGAATGCGTTGCACGTCCCCCTCACACCCCCGCCTCGGCTTCCCACACCTGCGCGCAAGTGGGGCAGAACCCGTGACTGAACTCGGCCTCCGAATGATCCCGGACGTAGGACTCGATCTGCTGCCACGTCCCCTCGTCATTGAGCACCTTCCGGCAGTTGGAGCACACCGTCACCAGCCCGCGCAGCGTCTTGACCTCGTGCAACGCCGCCTGCAGCTCGTGCAGCATGGTCTGGAGCTTCTCTTCGGCGCGCTTGCGGGCCGTGATGTCGCGACCGGCGCCGAACACCCCGGTGATCTTGCCGGTCCCATCCTTGATGGCGCCCTTGGTGAACAGCAGCGTGCGGGTCTCCCCCGCCACCTCTGTGCTTTCCTCGGAGGTCTCGTTCTGACCTGACTCCGCGATCCGCTGGTCTACCTCGACCATTCGCTGGGCCAGCCCTGGGGCAAACAGCTCGGCATCCGTCTGGCCCATCATCTCCTCCGGCGCCCGCCGCAGAATCTCGGACGTGACCCTGCTTACGAGGAGGTAGCGCCCGGTCAGATCCTTGGCGAAGATCACTTCCCCGCTGCCCTCGACCACCGCCGTCAGGAGTTCCCGGCCCTGGCGCACGGCGTGATGCATCGCCGCGAAGCGGCGATCGATGACCGACGTGGAAATGGCGACGGCCATGGCCAGGAGGGTGCCGGCGCCGATCGCGTAGGCGCCCAGGATGCCAATGCCGATCGTTTGCGCGGCGTTCACCGGCACGTCCGACCCGCTGAACGTCGCCGCCGCCATGCCGGTGTAGTGCATGCACGGCACCGCGGCCCCCATGAGCAGGGCGCTCCCGGCCTTGCGCCAGCCCCAGGCTTCCCGGCCGGCATGGCCGTAGCGGAACGCGAGCCACAGGGCGACGGCGGACACCACGATCGCGATGATCACCGAGAGCGTGACGAGAACGGCGTTCCAGTGCATCTCGGCTGGGAGGCGCATCGCCGCCATCCCGGTGTAGTGCATCGTCGCGATCCCGGAGCCCATCACGAGACTGCCGGCGATGGTGCGTCCCACGCTGAGCCGCTCCCGACTGGCGACGTAGAGCGCCACGGCGGACGCGAACATCGCGGCGACGAGCGATAACGCGACGGTGGGGATGTGGTCCCGCACCGGGACCGGCAACCGGAACGCCAGCATGCCGGTGTAGTGCATGGACCAGATGCCGAGGCCCATGGCGCACGCTCCACCTGCGAGCCAGAGGGCCCGAGCGCGCCCGCTCGCGGCCGTGACGCGGCCGGCGAGATCGAGCGCGGCGCCGGCGGCCAGCACGGCGATCACTACGGACAGCGCCACGAGGCGCGGATCGTAGCTGCCGGCCAGCGCGGTCACGAGGCGTCCAGCACTTCGCGCACTTTGCGCATCAACGCGGTCGGGGTGAACGGCTTCTGCAAAAAGGCCAGCCCCGGCTCGAGCACGCCGTGGCTCGCCATCGCGTCGTCTGTGTAGCCCGACATGTAGAGCACCCGCGTTTCCGGCCGCAGCTCGGCCAGGCCCAGCGCCAGGTCGCGACCGCTTTTCCCCGGCATCACGACGTCGGTGAGGAGGAGGTGCACCGCGCTGATGTGATCGTGGGCAATTGCCAGGGCCTCGTCCGCGTTCTGGGCCACCAGCACCCGATACCCGTGTCGCTGCAGCAGTCCCGTTACCAGCGGGCGCAGCATCGCGTCGTCCTCGGCCACGAGCACGGTCTCCGTCCCCGTGAGCGTCGCCGCGGGCTCGGCGGCGACGGCGAGCCCATCGGCCGGCGCGTCCACCGCCGGCAGGCAGATCGTGAACGTCGCGCCCCGTCCCGGCTCGCTCTCAACCCGAATGTACCCCTCCGACTGGTGCACGATTCCATACACGGTCGAGAGGCCAAGCCCCGTGCCCAGCCCCTGTTCCTTGGTCGTGAAGAAGGGCTCGAAGATGCGAGCTTGCGTCTCGGCATCCATCCCGCTGCCCGTGTCGCTCACCGACAGCAGCACGTACTTTCCCGGCACGACCGGCTCGCGCGGCGGCCCGTGCGGCCCGGGCAGCTCGACCGGCGCGGTTTCGATCCGGAGCGTGCCGCCGGTCGGCATGGCGTCGCGAGCGTTGACCACGAGGTTCATGAGGACCTGTTGCAGCTGGCCGGGATCGGCGCACACGTTGCCGGCGTCGGGGTGCAGCTTCAGGCGCAGCTCCACGTCTTCGCCGATGAGGCGTACCAGCATCTTCCTCAAGTCCTCGACCAGGTCGTTGACGGTCAGGACGGCGGTCTGGAGCAGCTGGTGGCGGCTGAACGCGAGCAGCTGCTTGGTGAGCGAGGCCGCCTGGGTCGTCGCCTTCCGGACCTCGGCCAGATCCTGACGGGCGCGGCCCTCCTCGGGCAGGTCGTCGCTCATCAGATCCACGTAGCCGAGGATGACGGTCAGCAGGTTGTTGAAGTCATGCGCCACCCCGCCCGCCAGCCGCCCCACCGCCTCCATCTTCTGTGCCTGGCGGGCCTGCTCCTGGATCTGCGTGAAGGCAAGCGCGTTGCCGAGCTGAGTGCCGACGACGCGGGCGAAGGTGAGCCATTCTTCTGTGTCGAGGCCTGCTCTATCGGACCCCATCACCAGTGCGCCCATCGGCAGCCCATCCCCGGGGATCCTCGCGATCACGAGCCCCGCGACGCCCGACCGTTCCAAGATCTCGCGACCGGCGGTCTCGGGGACGGCGGCCGACGGGAGCGCCAACGCGGCGTGCGCGGTGATGAGCTGATCGAGCAGGTCGGGATGGCCAAAGAACATTTCCACCAGGGCGCGACGCACGCCGGCAAAACCGATGGACGCCCGGAGCGACAGGGCACCTCCGGGGTTCCTTAGGTATAGGGCGCCCTCCGAGACGCCACCGGCCTCGAGACAGCGGGCGAGAACCTCCTCGACAGCCTGATTCGAGTCGGCCGTCCGGACCAGTACGCGGGAGATACCGTCGATCGCCGCCACCTGCGCCGCCAGAGCCGCGTTGCGCTGGGCGAGCGTCGCCGTCATGGCCAGCTGGCGCTCGAGCTGGTGCACCACCCGCTGGAGATGCGCGGTCGTCGTGTGCTCGTGCACGATGACCCGGGGCGCGACCCGCTCGGGGGAGCGGCTGGTCTCGAGCGCGGCAATCACCGCGCCCAGATCGGGGGTACGAGTCACGAGCGCGTCGGCGCCCATTTTGACCGCCAGGTCGCGGTCCTCCTGCTCGACGTAGGCCGAGGAGGCGAGCACCACCGGCAGGTGCGCCAGGCGAGGATCCTGACGCACGGCGCGGCACAGTCCATAGCCATCCAGTTTCGGCATCAGGACGTCACTGAGGATGGCGTCGGGTGGATTGTGGCGCGCGCGGGCGAGCGCGTCTTCCCCATCTACGGCAGTTTCCACGGCGTAGCCCGCGTCGGAGAGCCGACGGACCGTCAACTTGCGTTGGATCGGCTCGTCGTCGGCGACCAGGATGCGACCCCGCGAGCCGGAGGATTCCGCGCTCTCCGGCGCGGCCGGCAAGTGGGCGCGGATCGCCTCCAGCAGCCGCGATGGCGCGACGGGCTTGGCCAGGAACTCGTGGAACAGGACCGCCGCGATCCGTTTCTCCTCGTCCCGCGTGAGCATCCCGGACATCGCGATGATGGGAATATCCGCGCATTGCGGCAGGGCACGCAGCCGTTCCGCCAGGTCGAACCCGCTCATGCCCGGCAGACGCACATCCTGGACGATGAGCGCTGGCGGGTCGCCGGCGGCCGCCTCGAGCGCCTCGCGACCGTCGCCCGCCTCTCGCACCACGTAGCCCGCGCCTTCCAAAGTGACGCGGAGCATCTTCCGAATAATCGGATTGTCCTCAACCACGAGGATGGTCAATTGGCGGTCGCTCACGCCGCACCTCCGCGCGCAGCGCCGTCCAGATGGGAGGCGACGATCCCCGGCAGCGTGCGCGTGTTGAGCGGCTTCGCGATGTACCCATCGCACCCAGCGGCCAGGATGCGCTCTTCGTCGCCCTTCATCGCGTAGGCGGTCAGACCCAGGATGATGATGTCCCGCGTCGAGGGGGTGGCCTTGAGCTGCCGGGTCAGGCTGAGCCCGTCCATCCCGGGGAGCTGGACATCCATGAGGATGAGCCGGGGATGGAATTCCTTGAGGAGGGCGAGGGCCTCGTCCGCGTCCTCTGCCGTGCGAACGTCGTAGCCCTCGGCGGCGAGCAGCACCCGGGCGAGCTTCAGGTTCATTGGGTTGTCGTCCACGATGAGGATCGGCTCACCGGACACGCAAGCCGTCCGCGACGCGCGTGGGTGCGGGTGGCAGCGGAACCAGGTCGCGCAGTTCCGCGAGCAGCGCCGCGGGGCCCTCGCCCTTCAGCACGAGCCCTTGGGTCGCGCCTCGCAGCTTCTCGCGCTCCCGGCGCGTCAGGTCTTTGACGGTCCACACGATCACCGGCGTCCGACGTCCCACGGCGGTCGCCCGGAACCGTTCCAGGAACGCGAAGCCGTCCATGCCCGGCATCAGGAGATCGAGCACCACCGCCGCAGGCGGAGTCGCGACCGCCGCCTCGAGCCCCTCCAAAGCGCCGGCAACGCACTGTGAGCGATATCCGGAGTCCTGGAGCGCCCGCTCGGCGAGCTTCCGGACCCTCGGGGCGTCGTCCACGACGAGGATCGGGCGGGTCTCGTTCACGGCCACGTTGGCTCGCGCGAGCGAAGCGAGCAGGTCTTCGGTCCGGACCGGCTTGATCAGGACGTCGTGAACGTGGAAGCCGGCGGCCACTCCCTTGTGGGGCACCACCGTCACGATGACCACCGGCGTATTGCG
Organism: uncultured Gemmatimonadaceae bacterium; assembly: GCA_964596925.1. Taxonomy (GTDB): domain Bacteria; phylum Gemmatimonadota; class Gemmatimonadetes; order Gemmatimonadales; family GWC2-71-9; genus DASTHG01. Next base: position 81,574 of record CAZQWQ010000040.1, read on the forward strand.
GTTCGGGCCCTCCTCCTGGATGGCCCTGATGACGTCCTGGCCGTGCATGTCCGGGAGGAGGAGATCGAGGGTAATGGCGTCGTAGAGCTGTTGGCGACAGCGCGCCAAGGCCTCCGCGCCGGTCGCCACGGCCTCGACGGAATACCCCGAGTCCGCGAGCGTCTGGACGATCCACGTGCGGTCCTTCTTGTCGTCCTCGACGACCAGGATCCGGCGGGCCCCGGCACCCCCGGCCGCCGGCTCCCCCACCGGCTCGGGAGTGACCTTCGCGCTGCGGGGCAGGACGGCGGAGAACACGCTTCCCAGGCCGGGCGTGCTGCGCACATCCACCCGCCCGCCCTGGGCCTCGACGATCCGCTTCGTGAATGCGAGGCCGAGCCCGGTGCCCGCGTAGTGCTTGGCGGTGCTCGCGTCGAGCTGTTGGAACTCGACGAACAGCCGGTCCATGTCGGCGGGCTTGATCCCGATGCCCTGGTCCTCCACTTCGATGCGGAACTCGTCGGCGTTTTCGGATTTGCCCCGCACCGTGACCCGGCCCTCGTCGGGGGAGAACTTGAGCGCGTTCGAGAGATAGTTGTAGAGCACCTGCTTGAGCTTGGACGCGTCGGCGGTGATGCCGCCGAGCGCCGGATCGATGTCGCTCTCGATCGTGAGGCGCTTCTGCGCCGCGAGCGTGCGCAGCACGACCTTCACCTCGCCCACGAGCTTCTCGAGGTCCACCGGCTCGGGCCAGAATTCCATCTTCCCCGACTCGACCTTGGCGAGGTCGAGCACGGCGTTGATGAGCTGCAGCAGGTGGCGCGAGCTCGTGAGGATGTCGCCCAGGTACTCCTGCTGCTCGGGCGTCACGGGGCCCGTCTTGCCGTCGTGCATCAGCTCGGCGAATCCGATGATGGCGTTCAAGGGCGTACGCAGCTCATGCGACATGTTGGCGAGGAACTCGCTCTTCAACTTGCTCGCCTGATGCGCCGTCTGCGCCTGCAGCGCCTCGGCGCGCCGATCGGCATCCGCTCGATTGATGAGTCTCGCGCCCGGAAAGATCGCAATGAGGAGCAAGACGATATTCGCGAGCACCACGACCGCCACCCCGAACTCAAGTGTGATCAGGCGGAAGTGCTCGGCCTGGATTATCAGCAATCCTATCGCCAGGGGAATGAGAAGCAGTGGAATCAACTGCCGAGCGGCCGCGCTCCCCGGTCCATTCCCCATTACCGTCTCCACAACCCAGCCGTCGGAACGGGCGGCGAGCACGCCACCGGCGAAGACCACGAACAGGAGGGCGGTGTGGAATGCCATCTCGGTCGTGTACATCGTCACGCGGGAGAACGCCGTCACTCCGTAGGCATGCCCAACGACTCCCATGAGCCCGATCAGCAGCACGATCGCGGCGCTCAGCTCGGCGAGCCGCCGTCGTCGGGGGGAATGCGCGTCGATACCCAGAATCGCCCCGCTCAAGAGGACGAGATTCAATGCCGTGTTCGGCGCCATCCGACCCGGAAAAAGCGCGGTGCCCGATCGTTCCGGCAGCGGCAGGCGGTCTATGCCGAGATCCCATCCCAATACGTACTCCAACAGCGTCAGCACCCCCGCCAGGAGCGCCAGGGCCGCGCAGATCCGGGCGACGGACAGCAAGGACGTCCCGCTGCGCTCTGGGTTCCGCAAATGAAACGCGATTCCTAATAGAATGAAGCTGGACGCGGTGAGGGGCTTCATCGACTCCCACATCGGGGCGATGCTCTTCAAGACCCTGATGTCGAGAACCCACCCTGCGAGCACGACGAGGCCAACGCCAATGACCGCAGGCCCGGCGGCGCGGGACAACCGGACGACCCTGGCGATTCCGGTGGTGGGTGCCTCACGAGCCACGGGCAGCCTCGTCTGGTGACGTGACCGCTGAACGGACACACGATGGCGGGGTTCGTGATGGAAGCGGTGCCGCAGGAAAGACTTTCTTCGTGACTCCTCCCCCTCCCGACTCGGTTTTGGAAGAGGAGTCGGGGCGACTCACTGAGTCGCCGTACGCCGGTGGTGTATTATCTAGAGTGCATCCTTTCTCCTTCCCATGGTATCAGTCATAGGACTGTCAGCCAGCGTCTTACAACTGGCTCAATTCCGTAACCCCAAAGGGCGACGGTGACTAGCGCCGTCAGTCCATGCTGGACGGCATACCGGATCAGATCGGCGCTTGTCTTGAGCTGCATCTTGCGCAACATCCGCGCGCGGTGCGTACTGACGGTCTTCGGAGACAGCCCGAGGTCCTGGGCGATCTGCTTCACGCTCTTGCCGACGCCGATCATGCAGAGGACTTCGTATTCCCGGGGGGAGATCATCTCGTGCGGCAGCCAGGCGGCACGCGCGTCCAGCGCACCCGCCGCTCTCTCCGCCATCGACGGCGTGAGATACTTCCCGCCCCCGGCGACCTGCATGATCGCGCCGATGATCTCCCGCGGGGCCTGCTGCTTGGTGAGATAGCCGGCCGCGCCTTCCTTCATCGCGCGCACCGCAAACTGATCCTCCGGGTGCATCGTGAGGACCAGCACCTGCACGTTCGGAAACGCCGAACGGAGCTGGCGCAGCAGCCCCGGAAACGGCGCGCCCGGCATGGTGATATCCAGCAGCAGGACATCGGGCTCCGTGGCCCGCATCAACGCCACGGTTTCATCGCCATCGGCCGCCTCCCCGACCACTGTCAGCCCGCTGTCATCGGCGATGGTTTGCCGGAGCCCGGCTCGCACGAGCGGATGGTCGTCAGCGATGGCGACACGGATCGCGTCGGTCACGAAGTGCCTCGTTTTCCGGCGAGCGGGAGTTGCACGATGACGGAGGTCCCACCCTGGGGGCGCGCCCGGACATCGACGGTGCCGTTCCAGAGCAACGCGCGCTCGCGCATGCCGAGCAATCCCAGCGAGCGCGGGTTCATGGCTTCCGCCGTCGCGATTCCCCGGCCATCGTCGCTCACTCCCAGGACCAGCTCGGCCGGTGTCTCGCGCACCTGCACGTCTACGTGGTGCGCGGCCGCGTGCCGCACGACATTGGTGAGCGCCTCCTGGAGAATGCGGAACAGGTCCGTCGAGCGGTCGGCGTCGAGCGGCGGGAGCGTGGCCGGCAGATCGAGCGCGCAGGCGATGCCGGTCCGGCGGGCGAACTGCTGGGTTTCCCACTCGATCGCGGCGAGCAGGCCGAGATCGTCCAGCACCGCCGGCCGGAGCTCCGTCGCCAAGGTGCGCACCCGGCCGATCGTCGCTTCGATGAGCGCCGCCATCGCGCGGCACTTCTCGACGAGAGGGCGGTCCTGGGCGGGGAGTCGCGATTCCAACCAGGCGACGTCCATCCCCAGCGCGGTGAGCACCTGCCCCAACTCGTCGTGGATCTGGCGCGCCATGAGCGCCCGCTCCTGTTCCCGCACGCTGCGCATTCGGCCGGCGAACTCCCGCAGGCGTTTGTGGGTCGCCCGCAGCTCCTCGTCCGCCCGCTTGCGCTCGGTGATGTCTTTCCCCACCCCCAGAAGGCCGATCGCCTGTCCATGGGTATCGCGCATCACGGCGGTCTTCACATCCACCCAAACAGGAGAACCGTCACGGCGGCGCCCGTTCCAATCTTTGATAAGAACCTGACCCTCAAGGATCTGCTTGATGTCGGCCGCCAGTCCATCCAGGCCTGCGTCGGGATACAACCGTTCCAAGGTTTGCCCAAGCATCTCGTCGGTCGTGTAGCCGAACAACGCCGTTGCCCCGTCGTTCCAGTACATGACCCGGCCCTCGAGATCGATTGCGATGATGCTATCCGGCACGTTCTGTAGGATGGTCGCTTGGAATCGTAGCCGCTCCTCCACTTGTTGGCGCTCGGTGATCTCGCGAACGAATGCGCCGAAGAGCTGTGTATCGCCATGCCGGACTGCAGCGATCGTCAGCTCGATGGGGAACTCGCGCCCGTCGCGACGCCGCGCGCTGATCTCGATCCGCCGGTTCAGCAATCGCCCTTCGCCCGTCGCGGCGAGGCGGGCAAGTTCCTGTGCGTGCCGCTCCTTGTGGCGTGGGGGGATGATGGTCTCCGCCAGGGTACGGCCGACAGCTTCGGATTCATCCCACCCGAAGACCTGTTCCGCCTGCCGGTTCCACTGATGAATGACGCCGCCAGCGTCGATCAAGATGAAGGCGTCGAGGGCTGCGTCGAGAATCGCCCGGAGCAGCGGCTCCGGTTCTCCCCGGGGTCGGGGTTCGGGACGGCGGGAAGCGAGGGTCATGGCGACGCGGCGATCACTGACTGCAGGATAGGGGATCGCAGGCGGCTCGCAAGGGGTGGATCACTATGGCACCGGTTTCTCGGCGAACCGGGCAACGCGCGGCAGGATGGCGTGGAATACGCTGCCCACGCCGTACGTGCTCTGGGCGCCCACCCGGCCGCCCTGAGCTTCCACGATCCGCTTGGTCAGGGCCAACCCAAGGCCGGTACCGGGGTATTGCTTGGCGGAACTCGCGTCGAGCTGCTGGAACTCGACGAACAACCGGCCCATGTCCTCCGGCCGTATCCCGATCCCATTGTCCTGCACCTCGATGCGAAATGCATCCACGCCTTCGGGAAGTACGCGGATGACGATGCGCCCCCCGTCGTGAGAGAACTTGACCGCGTTCGACACGTAGTTATGCAGCACCTGCTTCAGCTTTCCGGGATCGGCAATGATGTCCACGATATCCGGAGCCTGCGCGATCTCGATTACGAGGTGTTTCTGTTCGGCGAGCGTGCGCACGGTGTCCTGGACATCCACAATCACGGAGGCGAGGCGCACCGGCTCCGGGCGGAGCTCCAGTTTTCCCGCGTCGAGGTTCGAGAGGTCCAACACGTCGTTGAGGATTTGGAGCAGGTTTCGAGCGGCGGTGAGGATGTCGCGCAGGAACTCCTGCTGACGCGGCGAGATGGGGCCCGCCTTGCCGTCGTGCATCAGCTCCGCGAACCCGATGATCGCGTTGAATGGGGTGCGCAGCTCGTGCGACATGTTGGCGACGAACTCGCTCTTCAGGCGGTGCGCCGCCTCGAGCTCGACAACCTGGCGCTTGAGCTGTGCGTTCAGGACGTCGATTTCGTTGCGGGCGCGCTCCCGCTCAGTCACATCCTCGAACGTGGCGACGGCGAGTGACAGTTGGCCGTTGCTCCCGTATACAGGCGCCGCCCACACATCGAGTGGGATTACTCGATCCGGAGCGCGGATCTCGATGTCAGTAACGTGGACTCGCTCGCCCCGCATGGCGCGAGCGACCGGGAGGCGCTCGGCGGGATATAGGGTGTCAGTGCCGCACACATACACCTGGTAGATCTCGGGTAGCTCGCCGATGGCGGCCCCGGGGGCGAGGCCCTTGCCGAGGATCTGCTGACTCGCCTGGTTGGCGGCGTACGCTCGCCCCGCATGGTCGACCACAAAAACTCCTATGGGCATCTGTTCCAGTATATCGAGCGACTGCCGCTCGGACTCCTGGAGGCCCCGCACCGCGCGATTCCGGGCGGAGAGCCCCAGCCACAGGAGTGCTGCAGCGATCGTGAGCAACACGACCGTGAGCGCGCTACTGGCGACGATAACGGCCTTTGTCCGGCGGGCAGCGGCAACGATGCGCGTTGAATGAACGTCTCGGGCACTGATGAGGGCGCTCTTGGCCGCCACCACCAGCGCGCGGATCTGGTCCATGAGATTTCTGCCACGGTCACTGATCATCAGCTGGCGCGCGGTTTCCGCGTGTCCAGCCCGGCGGAGCTGGATCGTGGTGTCGAGCAAGACCAACTTCTCGGCGATCAACGGGGTGAGACGCTGCATCGCGGTGGCGAGCGTGGTGTCACTCCCCGTTAATGCGCCCAGCGCTTTGGTATCTACATCTATGGCTGCAATAGCCGTTTGATACGGACCGAGGTAGCGCGATTCGCCGGTAACGAGGTAGCCCCGCTGCCCTGTCTCGGCATCCAGCAGATCCTTGAGCACCGCATCGAAGCGGAGCAAAGTGAGGTTCGCGCGGTTCCGGCTGGCGCTCTCTTCTTCAAGCTGGACAAGGCTTTGGTAGGACAGGGCACCCACGAGGATCAGGGCACCGAGCGCGGCAGCGAAGACGCCGATGAGCGGGGCGACCACTGAGCGGTGCAGAGGGGGACTCCACTTCGGGAAAAGGCGAGCACATCATTGCCCCCGTGCTCACGATTGCGCAAGGGTTTGTCCGGAGCCGATATTGGCCGGAGCCATGATAGCGCACACGGAGCATCACGGCGGGACCATTTTGGTCTTCCTGTTCCTGGCCTCCGCCTGCACCGGCGACGAGGGGCCACAAACGGGCGCACGCCTCGTGCTCTCGCCGCCATGGACGTCCATCCCCGTCGGCGACCCGCTCATTGGTGACACGGTACGGGCTGCATTCGTCAACGAAGCGGGCGTTCAACTCCCCGCGAATGCGGTCGCCTGGACGAGTAGCGACACCAGCGTGGCGCGGATCGACGCGACGGGCCTGGTCCAGGCCGTGCGCGTCGGCGTCGTCACGATCCGGGGGACCGCTGATGACGACGTCGCCGACCAGCCGATCACGGTCACCGACCCTGTCCTGGTCGGCACCGGCGACATCGGGACCTGCCTGTCCACCAACGACGAAGCCACCGCCTTGCTGCTCGACAGCCTCGCCGGTATGGTGTTCACCGCCGGCGACAACGACTATTCGGACGCGACCCCCGCACCGGCGTACGGTGTCTGCTTCGATTCGACCTGGGGGCGTCATCTCCCGCGCATTCGCCCCACACCGGGTGAGGATGATCGGCGCAATAACACGCTCGACGACTATTTCGATTATTTCGGGGCAGCGGCGCACCCCCCCGCCGGCTACTACAGTTACGATCTCGGCGCCTGGCATGTGGTGGTGCTCAACGCCACGCCCGCGGTCGACGCTACTCAGCTGAGCTGGCTCATCGCCGACCTCGCGGCCAATCCCGCGCTGTGCACGGTGGCGATCGCGCATCGACCCCGCTTCAGCTCCGGCAACGCCGGTAGTGCGGCAACACAGGGAGCGGTTTTCCAGGCGCTGTACGATGCTGGGGTGGAGCTCCTAGTGTCCGGCAACGATCATGACTACGAGCGCTTCGCACCCCAAGCCCCCGATCAGACTCCCGACCCCGACAGCGGGGTGGTGCAGTTCGTGGTGGGGACCGGCGGCAAGAGTCATGGTGGCATCAACCTGCCGCTGGAGCTGAACAGCGTCGCGCAGAACGACGATACCTACGGCGTGCTGCGGCTCGTGTTCCATCTGACGAGCTACGATTGGCGCTTTTTCCCCGTCCGCGGGCGCACCTTCACCGACACGGGCAGCGCGGACTGCCACTAGGGTCCCAGGCGAAAACGCCCCGGTGCTCTACACGAGCCCGAGGCGTCATGTGCTGAAACCGACTGCACGGGTTTTCCCTACGTTTCTACCTCGACGATTTTCTCCCTACGTGTTTTTCTTGCAGCGGAGTGGGCCTGGGTAGAGTTGAACTACCGACCTCACGCTTATCAGGCGTGCGCTCTAACCACCTGAGCTACAGGCCCCTGTCGCCGCTCTCAGTGACGGTCACGATGGCCGTCGCCGTACGCCGTCGCCCACCGGTTAGCCGGAAAATACCACTGTACCACGTACTTCTCTCAGTCCCACTCTCGCTTCGGTCCCTTTTTGGGCTTGAAGCCGTCCTCGTCTTCCTCGTCGAATTCGTCGTCGAGGTCGTCGTAGTCGTCGAGCTCCTCGAGATCCTCGTCGTCCCCTTCGTCCTCATCCAGATCGTCGTCGAAGTCTGCGTCGAGGTCCTTGTCCTCTTCGAAGTCCTCGAACTCCTCGTCGATGTCGTCGCTGCGACGCTTGAGCGACCACTCCATCGACGTTGCCACGGCCAGCATCGTCACCCCCGGCTGAGGTTGCGGTTGCCTGGTCCCGCGGCCGCGGGATCCCGAGCGCCTCTCGTCCCTTACTGGTCTTGGGCCCGCGCGGTGCGGGCCAGCTTCCGCCGCTGTGTCGCACCCAGCGCGCGCTTGCGCAGCCGAACCGACGCCGGCGTCACTTCGATCAACTCGTCGTCTTCGATGTACTCGAGCGCCAGCTCCAGCGTGACTTGGCGCGGCGGCTCGAGCGAGATCATCTCGTCCGAGGCCGTCGTGCGCATGTTCGTCAGCTTTTTCTCTTTCGCCGCGTTCACATCGAGATCGCCCGGCCGCACATGCTCGCCGACAATCATCCCTTCGTACACGGCGTCGCCCGGCTTCACAAACATGGTACCGCGCTCCTGCAAATTGAAGAGCGCGAACGCCACCGCCAGCCCCTCCCGGTCGGCCACCATCACGCCGCGGTTCCGCCCGGACAACGGACCCGCCCAGGACCCGTACGCAAAAAAACGGTGATGCATGGTCCCGGTCCCGCGCGTATCCGTCAAGAACTCCGAGCGGTAGCCAAGCAGCCCCCGTGCCGGGATCTTGAAGCGCAGCCGCACCATCCCCACGCCCGCGTTTTTCATGTCGAGCAACGTCGCCCGCCGCGGCCCCAGCTTCTCCATCACCACCCCCATATAACCCTCGGGGCAGTCGATCATCAGCTCCTCGTACGGCTCGAGCTGTTCCCCATTCGGTCCTTCCCGGGGAATGATGCGCGGCCGGCTCACCTGGAACTCAAAGCCCTCCCGCCGCATCGTCTCCATCAGGATCCCGAGGTGCAGCTCGCCGCGCCCGGATACCGTGAACGTCTGGGGGTCATCGGTGTCTTCGACGCGCAGCGCGACGTTGCGCTCCAGCTCTTTGTACAAGCGTTCCCGCAGCTGCCGGCCGGTGACGAATTTGCCTTCCCGGCCCGCGAACGGCGCGTCGTTCACCCGGAAGTCTACCGAGATTGTCGGCTCCTCGACCGCGATGCCGGCCAGCCGGTCGAGGTGATCGAGCGCACTGATGGTCTTGCCGATCTCCACCCCCGCCAGGCCGGCGAGCGCCACGATCTCCCCGGCGGCCGCCTCCTCGAGCTCCACCCGCTCGAGTCCTTCGAACCCGAACAGCTTGACCACCCGCGCCTGATCGAACGGCGCGTCGCCCAGCGGCCCCGGCTCGCCCAGCGGCAGCAGGGCGACCGTGTCGCCGACGTGGACCCGCCCCCGCTCGATGCGTCCGATGCCGATGCGACCAAGGTAGGACGAATAGTCGAGCGTCGAAATCAGCATCTGCAACGGACCCGAGGGGTCCCCCGACGGCGCGGGTACGGTGGAAAGGATCGTCGCGAACAGCGGCACCAGGTCCTTCCCGGGCACGCCGAGGTCCGGCGTCGCGATCCCCAACCGGCTCGACGCATAGAGGAAGGGGCAGTTGAATTGGACCGGCGTCGCCTCGAGGTCGAGGAACAGCTCGAGCACTTCATCGTGCACCCGCAGTGGCTCGGCGTCCGAGCGGTCGATCTTGTTGATGACGACAATCGGCTTGAGTCCCAGGGCAAGTGCCTTCCCCGCGACGAACCGCGTTTGCGGCATCGGGCCTTCCGCCGCGTCCACCAGGAGCAGGAAGCCGTCCACCATCCGTAGTATGCGCTCGACCTCGCCCCCGAAGTCCGCATGCCCCGGCGTGTCGACGATGTTGATCGTGTGGACCGGATCACCCCACTTCATCGACGTGTTCTTCGAGAGGATGGTGATTCCCCGCTCGCGTTCGAGTGGGTTCGAATCGAGCGAGCCAATCCCCGCCTCCTTCACGCGCACCCCGGACTGCTTGAGCATCTGGACGACGAGCGTGGTCTTTCCGTGATCGACGTGGGCGATGATGGCGATGTTGCGAATCTGCAAGGAGCTACGTCCTGTAGGGTGTCATGGTGAGGGGCGCAGTATAGAAAGGGCCTCTACGAAAGGCAAGGGAAGGATTCGCCGTCTACTCGCACGTCTCTTCCCGCTCCATTTGCACCGTCATGTGGTGGATTCCCAGGCCTCGCAGGCGTTCCTGCGCCTCCTCGAGGATCCGCTGGTTGGCACCTGGGTCCCGGACCACGAGGTGCCCGCTCATCGCGACGACGCCGCTCGTGAGGGTCCACACGTGGAGGTCGTGCACTGAGCTCACGCCCGCGATGCTGACGAGCCGGTCATGGACGGTGGTCAGCGGGATATGGGCCGGCGTGGCTTCGAGCAGGATGTCAGCGCTCTCGCGGACCAGGCGCCAGGCGCTCTGCAGGATGAGCAGGCCGATCGCCACCGAGAGCAATGGATCGGCGAGCGTCCAGCCCGTGAGCAGCACGATCGCGCCGGCGGCCAGCGCCCCGATGGAGCCCAGCAGGTCGCTGAGGACATGGAGGTACGCGCCGCGCTGGTTGAGCGAGTGGTCGTGGTCCCGGTGCAGGATCCGCATGCTGACGAGGTTCGTCAGCAGCCCGAGCGTCGCCACGCCGACGACGAGCGGACCGTGGATCGCGGGCGGCGCACGAAGCCGGTGCCACGCCTCGATCGCGATGCCGGCGGCGATCACGATCAGCACCGCCCCGTTGACGAGCGCCGCCAGAATCTCAAGCCGCACCAACCCGTAACTGCGCTCGGGCGTCGCGGGCCGCTGCGCCACGCGGGCGACGAACAGGGCCAGCCCGAGCGCCGCAACATCCGCCACCATGTGCCCCGCGTCGGCGAGCAAGGCCAGCGAATGCGCCAAGACGCCGCCGACCGCCTCGGCCACCATGACGGCCGCGCTCAGCGCCAACACAAGCGACAGCCGCCGCGTCATGTCGGCCCGCGCCGGCGCACGGTGCGCGCACTGCACGTCGAGGGGGAGAGCCTGAGCCACGTGATCCTCTCGCGGAAGGATACGGCGCCGCCCGCTTGAAGTCACCCCCGGCTCGACTACCTTAAGCCCCCTCCGATGCCCGACCCGATAGGAAGTTCGCTGGGGCTCCGTCTCGCGGCCGTCGTGCTGCTCCTGACGGCGAACGCGTTTTTTGTAGCGGCGGAGTTTGCCCTCGTCGCTGCGCGCCGCACCCGCATCGAGGCGATGATCCGCCGCGGGGATCGCAAGGCCAAGAGCGTCCTCAAGGCCCTGGAGGATCTCTACCGCCAACTCTCCGCCGCCCAGCTCGGCATCACCGTTGCCTCGATCATGCTGGGCTACGTCGCGGAGGATACGGTCGCCCACCTGTTTCGCGACTGGTTCGCGGCCCTCCCCCCAATGCTCGGCTTTCTCGCGCGTGGCGGGGTCGCGTCAACCGCCGCCGTCTCCGTCATCTCCTTTCTGCACGTCGTGATCGGAGAGCAGGCGCCCAAGGCATGGGCGATCACCTACCCCGAAGGGACGAGTCGCTGGATCGCCACGCCGCTGCTGGTGTTCTCGACGATCACGCTGCCGTTCACCGAGCTGCTGAACTGGAGTGCCAATCGCGTCATCCGACTCCTCGGCATCAAAGGCACGACCGCCGAGCACGAGCGGGTGCACTCGCCCGAGGAGATCCTGATGCTCGTCCAGCAAAGCGGGAAGACCGGCCGAATGGGCGCCCAGGACGCGCGCATGATTGAAGGAGTGTTCGAGTTCAGCGAAAAGAACGCGCGCGAGGTGATGACACCGCGGACCCGAATGGTGGCGTTGCCGGCGACGCTGTCGCTCGCCGACGCCGCCGACCGAGTCGCGGCAGCGGGTCGCTCGCGCTATCCCGTGTACCGGGAGTCGCTGGACGACATCGTTGGCACGGTACACGCCAAGGACATCCTGCGCGCACTGCGGGGATCTGAGCACGGAGACCGGACGCTTGAGGCGATCCTCCGTCTTCCTCTGTTCGTGCCCGGAACGCGCGAGGTCGAAGATGTGCTCGCCGACATGAAGCGGCAGAAGGTCCACCTCGCCATCGTGTTGGACGAGTACGGCGGCACCGCTGGGCTCGTCACCATGGAGGATCTGCTGGAAGAGATCGTCGGACAGATCTATGACGAATACGACCGCCCGGATGCCCCGAGCGGCGGCCCGTCCGCCGGCGCGCCCGCGCCGCTGATTTCCGGAAGCGCTGAGATCTCCGAGATCAACAAGACCTACGGGCTGCAGTTGGACGACACCGACTACACGACGATCGGTGGCGTAGTGTTCGGCAAGCTCGGGCGTTTGCCGAAAGCCGGAGACCGGGTGGACCTGCCGGGGGCAACCTTTGAAGTGGTAGAAATGGAAGGTCGGCGCGTCGGGAAGGTGAAAGTCGAACGACGCGGTTAGCCCAGTCGAGGCATGCCGCGCTCTGCCAGTTGGGTGGCCAGCTCCAGTGCGGCACGCATCGACCCGGTATCCGCGATGCCCTTCCCGACGATGTCGAACGCGGTGCCGTGATCGGGCGCCGTCCGCGGGAACGGCAGTCCCATTGTGACGTTCACCCCTTTGCCGAACCCCGCCACTTTGACCGCCGTCATGCCCACGTCGTGGTACGGAGCGAGCACCGCGTCGAACTCCCCCCGCAGCGCGCGCACGAACACCGTGTCTGCCGGTAGCGGGCCCGCGGCGCCGAGCTGCTCGGCGGCGGGACGCAGAATACGCTCGTCCTCGTCGCCAAACAGACCGCCCTCGCCGGCGTGTGGGTTGAGCGCGCACACCGCGAGTCGTGGCGCGATCAGCCCCCACCAGCGCGCCAGCGCGGTCGCCGTGATCCGGCCGATCGCCACGACCCCCTCCGTGGTCAGCCGCAACGGGACGTCGCGCAAGGCGATATGGGTGGTGACGAGCGCGACACGCAGCTGGCCGGCCGTCAGCATCATGGCCGTCGGGGTGTTGCTGGTAAGATGGGAGAGCAACTCGGTCACGCCCGGGAAGCGATACCCGGCGAGATGCAGCGCGCGTTTCTCCACGGGTCCGGTCACCACCGCGTCCACTTCGCCGGCGCGCGCCAGCCAGACGGCTCGTTCGATGGAGCGGACTGACAGTAGGCCGGCGGCCGTGGCGCGCGCGTCGTCACCGCGGCCGGCGTCGTGTCCCCATTCCCCAACGCTCAGCCGGCTGCGCGCCGGAATGCCCCCCATCTGGTCATCCGGGCCGACCAGCACGACGTCCGCGGCAAGCGGCGCCTCGCCGAGCGCCCGCGCCACCACCTCGGGGCCGATCCCTCGCGGGTCGCCGAGGGTGACGGCGAGGCGCGGACGGCGGGCCACCGCTACAGCCGGATGTCGATGTAGGTCTGGCGACGCAGCAGGTCGACGTAGTGTTGGACGGCCAGATCCTGGGCGAGCCGGCCCCGGATCTGGTCGCGCACGTCCTCGAACCCGAGCTCGCCTTCCGGTTGGCGCCCGGTCGCCTCGAGCACGGCGAATTGCGGCCGGGGACCGTTCGCCCCGATCGCCAGCACGGCCTTGAGGCCCAGCGTGCTGTCCCGCGCGAACAGCTGCTGGTAGTCCGGGCCCAACTCCGAGAGCGGCACCGACTCAGCGAGTTTGGGGGCGTTCTCGTCGCCATACATGCGCGCCAACGAGTCGAACGACGCCCCTCGGGCGAGCGCCGTGTGGACCGACTCGGCACGCTGGCGGGCGGCCGCGATCTGCGCGGGCGAGATCACGGGCGCGATCAGGATGTGGCGCGCCAGCAGCTCGGCGGGCTGGATCCGGTCCACCTGGATGATATGGTAACCGAACATGGTCTCCACCACGTCCGATATCTGGCCGGGCCGAAGGCGGAACGCCACGGCTTCGAACGGCTTCACCATCGTGCCGAGGCGGAACCAGCCGAGCGACCCGCCGGAATCCCGCGTCGTGGAGTCCGCGGAGAATCGCCGCGCCGCGGCGGCGAAGTCAGCCCCGCCGCGCAGGGCCGTAAGGAGTGACTCGGCGGTCGTCCGCGCCACTTGGCGCGCCACGGAATCGGGCTCCGGCAGGATCACGACCTGGCGGAACGACACCACCGCGGGGCGCCGCTGACTCTGGCCTTTGTTCGCATCCCAGAACGCGCGCATCTGCGCGTCGGTCGGCGGGATCGGCTTGAGGATGCCCTTTTGTCGCAGCTGTTCCTGGAGCCGTTGGCTCAGGATGGCGCGGCGCTGGCTTTCGGTCAACCAGCGACGCCACTCCTCGGCGCTGCCGAACCCGGCGAGGCGCAGCTGCCGTTGCAGCTCGATTTCCGAGGCGAAGCGACCGCGCACGTTCTTCACGGTTTGCTCCACCGCTTCCTGCACCTCCTGCTCCGTCACCTTCACCGTCGTGTCCCGTTCGGCCTGCTGGACAAGCAGCTCCATGTCGACCAGCGACGTGAGAATGCGGCGCCGCAGCGCGGCGCGTCCTGCGGAATCTTGCGGCAACACCTGGCCAGCCGTCTGCGCCTGGGCCAGCTCCTCCTCGAGCTGCGACGCGAGAATCGGCCGCGTGCCGACGACGGCCACGATTCGGTCCACCGGCACGGGCCCCTGTGCCCGCACCGCCTTCGGGCTTGCGCCCGCGAGCACCAGGGCGAACGCCAGGAGGAATCCACACCGGGCCGTCATCGGTGTCACTGCAAGACCCGGCGCGACGGTGGGCGTTGCAGCAGCGAATCCGGCACTGGGGGCACGGGCGCCGGACCGGGCGCGGGGCGCATGCCGGTCCCCGGGGTCTCCGCGCCCGGCGGGCGCAACGAATCCGTCGCGGCGCGCAACGCGGTGGCCCGCTCGGCGGCGCGACGGACCGCCGCGGCATCGATCGACCATTCGCTACGCTGACGCAGCACCTGGGCGAGCAGCGGCGGGATTGGGAAAAACTGAGCCCCGCCCCCGACCACCCGGTCGAAATAGTCGTTCACGCGCGCCATCGCGAAACGCGCCCGGCCATCAGGCGTCGTGGCCGAGTCGCGCGCCATCGCGGCATCGAGCTGCAGCATCGCACGCAGCAACGTGAGGGTTGAGTCGTATTCGAAGCGGATCATGGCCCACTCCGAGTCCGCCAGCTGCACGTTGGCGGAATCCGCCTCACGGATGGCGACGGTACGCTCCGCCATCTGCTGTACCAACGAGCCGATCATGGAGTCATTGGCCGACGGCAGCGCCTGCGCGATTCGCGGGTCGACCGCGTACACCCAGCGCACGAAATCCTTCATCTGAAACTCGCCCCCGGAATAGCTGGCGAGCCGCTGGCTGCTGCTCCCGGCGGTACCGAGGTCCTGCATCGCGCCGCGGATCGCTTCTCCCACCCGCTTCGAGACCCGGACCTGGCGCCGTTGGGTCAGGTCGGCCAGGTACGTAGAATCGTTGCGCGCGACGATGATGCGCCGCACGCTGGCTGCGAAGGTGTCGCGGATCTCGGCGAGCGGGGGCCGGCGAATGATATGGAACCCGAAGTTGGACCGCACGACACCCGACATCGCGCCCGGCACGAGCTGCCACGCCGCGTCCTCGAACTGCGGCACGAAGCGCCCACGCCAGCTCACATCGAGGTACCCCCCCGATACCTTGGACCCCGGATCCTCCGAGGCCCGCCTGGCCGCGGCCGCGAAGGCTGCCCCACCCGACGTCGCCAGCGTGCGCCACAACCCATTCGCCTGCGCTTGTTTCTGCTGCAGCGCCGGCGGAGCCGCGCTCGGCGCCACGGCGATCAGAATGTGCGAGAACGCGCGCAGCTCGCCGGCTCCGTAGATCGAGTCGATTGCCCGATCGCTTGGGGCCTGACTGGTGTTGAGCCGCTCGAGGAAGTGCTCGAGTTTCAGCTGAGTGACCGCGGGCCACATGGCATGCGCCACGACTGATGTGTCATCGAGGTTCTCGCCCTGGGCCAGCGCCACAGCGAACAACATGAAGTCGACGTACGCGCCCGCCAACCGCGACAGGTTCGTCGGCTGCAGCGGCATCCCCTTCACCCGCGAGGCGATCTCCGCCAGACGATCGACCGTCAGGGTTTGCCCGGCCGCCCGCGCCGCCGCCGAGGGATGTGCAGAAAACGCATCCCCCAGCACTTTGCACCCGCCCAGTGCGAGCACTAGCACCAGCAACCCCAATCGACGCATGGCGAGACTCCTCTTCCTCATAGGTCTGCGGACACTGCGGTGAGCGCGCGCACCAGCCCGGGGCCGATCGCCTCTCCCCCCAGGCGGCGAAGTCGCAGCGAGAGCGGCACGGCCCGGCGCACATCAGCCTCGAACTGCACCGCGTCGAGCGCCGCGGTCAGCCCGGCCATCCGCGGGTGCGCGCCTCGCCGAAACGTGAGCCGCGCCTCGTCGCCCCGCACCAGGACCGTTTCCAGTCCCGTCCGGGCGCCGAGCGCGCGGAGTTCCGTCACCAGGAGCAGCCGCTCGGCCTCCGGTGGCAAGGGCCCGAAGCGATCGCGTAGCTCCTCGCGAACGGCTGGAATCTCGCCAGGCCTTTCAACCCGCGCCAGTCGCCGGTACACCTCGAGCTTCGCGGCATGATCGGCCACGTAACCGTCGGGCAAATGCGCCGGCAGGTCCAACACGACCTCGGGGGGAACCCCGGCGCCCCACCTCGTGTCCCCCTTGCCTTGGAGGGCCCGCACTTCCTCCTCCAACCACCGCAGGTACATATCGAACCCCACAGCCTGGGCGTGTCCCGACTGTTGTGCGCCTAGCAAGTTCCCCGCGCCACGTAGTTCCAGGTCGCGCAGCGCGATGCGGTAACCCGATCCCAGGTCGGTGTGATGCTCCAGCGCCCGCAGCCGGTCTTCGGCGGCCGGGTCGGTGAGGTCGGGCACGAGCAGATAGCAAGCTGCCCGCCGGTGGCTGCGCCCGACGCGGCCGCGCAGCTGGTACAGCTGCGCCAACCCGAAACGATCCGCCCGGTCGACAATCATCGTGTTCGCATTCGGGACGTCGAGCCCGGACTCGACGATCATCGTCGACACGAGCACATCCACCTCGCCGGCGACGAACCGTGCCATGACCCGGTCGAGCTCCGCCTCCTTCATCTGCCCGTGCGCCACGGCCACCCGGGCCCGGGGCGCGAGCGACTGCACGCGGGCGGCGATCGTATCGATCGTCTCGATGCGGTTGTGCACGAAGTACACCTGCCCGCCTCGGTCCAACTCCCGGGCGATCGCTTCCTCGAGCAAGGCGTCGTCCCACGGCTCAATGAACGTCAACACCGGAGAGCGATCCTTCGGCGCGGTCTCGAGCATCGTCATGTCGCGCAGCCCGGCGAGTGACAGATGCAGCGTCCGCGGGATCGGCGTGGCGGTGAGCGTCAGCACGTCCACCGAGAGTTTCAATGCCTTGAGCCGCTCCTTGTGCCGCACCCCAAAGCGATGCTCCTCGTCCACGATCACGAGGCCGAGGTCCTTGAACCGGACGTCCGGGGAGAGCAGTCGATGCGTGCCGATCACGATGTCGAGAGTCCCGTCGGCAAGCCGGGCGAGAGCCGCGCTGGTGTCGCGGGCCGAGCGGAAGCGCGACAATACGTCGAGTCGAACCGGATAGTCGGCGAGCCGGTCCCGGAACGTCCGGCCATGCTGCTCCGCGAGGATCGTCGTGGGGACGAGGACCGCCACCTGTTTCCCGATCTGCACCGCCTTGAAGGCCGCGCGCAGCGCCACCTCCGTCTTGCCATATCCGACGTCGCCCACGAGCAGGCGGTCCATCGGTCGCGGCCGTTCCATATCGCGCTTGACCTCGAGCGTGGCGTGCACCTGATCGGACGTGTCCTCGTACAGGAACGCCGACTCGAGCTCGCGCTGCCACGGTGTGTCCGGTGGAAACGCGTACCCCGGCGCGAGCTGGCGGCGCGCGTACAGCTCGAGCAGCTCCTGCGCCATGGCGCGGATCGCCGCGCGCGTCTTGTCGCGCTGTCGCTGCCAGGTCGTGTTGCCGAGGCGGTGCAGTCGCGGCGGTGGCGCGTCCCCGTTTCCCGGGGCGCGGTACGGTTCGAGCTGGTCCAGCCGGTACAGCGGCACGTTCAGCCGGTCGCCGCCCTCGTACTCGACGACCGCAACCTCGAGCGTCGCTTCACCCACCGGGATCGTCTGCAACCCCCGGAATATCCCGATGCCATGCTCGAGGTGCACCACGAACTCACCCACGGCCAGCGGTCGCGACGCGGCGGAGAGGGTTGCCGTGCGGTAGCGTCGTGGCCGCCGCAGCCGGCGCGCGCGGCGGAAAATCTCGTGGTCCGTGAGCACCCGCAGTCCCGGGAGCACAAACCCCGCATCGATCGCGCCCACCGCGAGCGTCGCCGAGCGGTCGCCGAGCAATTCCTCCAGGCGCTCGAGCTGTCCCTCGTTGTCGCACAAGACGACGGTCGCGGGCGCGCTCGCCACAACCTGCCGCAGACGCTTCAAGTCGCGGTCGATCGCCTCGGGAGGCACGAGCGGGAAGTTTTGGTCCGCGCCGGCGACCCCCGGGGCAAGTCGCGCAAACCCGGCCAGCAGGCGTCGCCACCGCGCGGGATCGACGAACAGCTCCTCGCGCGCGGCCGCCGCCTCGCCCATGCGCCGTGCGACATCGAGATGGTGCGCCGCGTCGGTCCACGCACGGTCGACTTCGTGCTCGAGGGCGGTCTCCTGGTCCAGCACGATCAGTGCATCAGAGGGAAGCAGATCCAGAAGCGACTGCCGTTCGACGGACGCGGTCTCCGCGGCGTCTCGAACATCCACCTCGGTGCGGCTGGGAAGGACCGTGACCCGGGGAACCGTTTCCCCCGAGCGTTGCGTATCCAGATCGAACGCGCGCAGCGACACAATCTCGTCGCCCCACCACTCGATCCTGGTCGGTGCCGCCATGCCGTATCCATACACGTCCAGGATGCCGCCGCGCACACTGAATTGAGCGACTTCGGTGACCGTCGGCACCCGCTCGTATCCCATGTCGGCAAGCCGCTCCGCCACCCAGGTGAGCGACGCTTGCTCCGCACCGCCCGCCGCCAGCACAAGGCGGCGCCGTGCGAGAGCCGCCGGAACACCGGTGCGTTCGGCGCTGCCCCGACCCGTCGTCACGACGATGCGCGCCAGCCCCGACAACAACGCTTCCATGGTCTCGATGCGCTCGCCCGCAATCTCGACGTGCGGCTCTTCGGCGCCCAGGCTCTCGCGCTGGGGGAACAGCACCACGCCTCCGTCGCGCAGCGTCCGGAGGTCGGCGAGCCAGCGCTCGGCGTCCGCCGGCGTGGGGGTAAGGACGACAAATACGCGCTGAGCCAATCGCCGCGCGAGGGCAGCCACGAGGACCGCGGGACTCGAACCCGGCAGCCCGCCGAGCGTGAGCCGTACGCCCGCCGCGGGGAGACGCTCGGCCAGCGCACGCGTCGCTGGGAGGTCGTCGAAGCGATCGAGGAGGAAATCCAGAGACATCAACGCGTCAGCGTCGCCACCGCGAGCTCCGCGAGCGCCACCAGCAGCGCGAAGAGCAGCAGCAGCCCGCTCACATCGGCGCGGCTCGTCCCCGCAAACGCCGCCGCCGCGAACTCGTCGCTCGCCAGCACTTCGGCGCCGAGCGCGGCCCGAACGAGATCGGGATCGGCCGCCGCGAGGTCGGATTCCCGAGCGTCCGGCCCGAACACGGTCGCGCTCACTGTGTCTCGGCCCACCGTGGTAAACGCGGCCCGCGGGGCGCCCTCGCGCTCCGCCACCGGGGCTTCGCCCCGCACGAAGCGGTTCACGAGGGCGTCCACAAAGGGCACGAATGCGGGCGTCGCGGGCAGGGCGGTCCACGTCGTGTCGAGCCGGCTGCCGAGCAATACGACTCCTCCCACCGCCACCGCCCATGGTTCGCCGTTCACCCTGGCGAGCACGGCGGCGGAATCACTCCCCGTCACCTGCAGCCGCCGGGTCACCGCCACCCCCTCGAGGCTCAACACGGTCGCGCTCGTGAGCGGGCCGGGCGTACCCGGCCCCCCGAACCGCCACGTGAGCCCGCGTGCCGCGAGCGCGCGGTTGAACTCCCCCACCAGCGCGGGGTCTGCGGGGGGAATGACAACTGCCGCTCCCGCGCCAGGGCGCTCGCCGACGGTCACTTCCGCCCCGTCGGTAACCCGTCGCGCTGCGCGCAGCACGCTGAGCGCGGCGGTGACGAACGGCCCGGCCGCGAGGCTGGTCCGCACGCCCGCCGGACGCACCACGTGCCATACCACAACGCGCCGGTCATCGGCGCGAAGCTCGTCCGGCTCGAGCCCGACCTCTCCGACCTTCCACCCCGGCGCGGCATCGGCGAGCGGCAGCGTCACGGCGGCGCCCGGCGACGCGAGCGCCCGCGCCACGTCACGTCCCCGAATGCGAAGCGTCACGGGCACCGCCCCCGCCCTCGCAGTGCCGCTGATCGCAACGACGACGGTCGCGTCGGCGACGCGCGCGGACGCGATCCCGCGGTTCTCGGGCGCCGGACCGGCCGGCGCGAGGGCAAGCACCCGGACCCCGGCCGGCGGGTCCACTCGTCCCGACCCGAGCGCAGTGCGCTGCAGGTCGCTCACAATGTGCACCTCGCGAACGGTAGCCGGCTCGCCCGCCACCACGCGCGCCGCGCGGCTCACCGCCGCGCCGAGATCGAGCCGCCGCGCGTCGGCCGACGTGCTGTCCACCGCCGCTACCAGCTCCTCGGGCGTGCCGGCCCGAACGATCCCATCCGCCAGGACGAGCCACACTCGATCGGCGGCGGCGGCGCGCTGCAACACGGTACGCGCCGCGGTCTTCAGCCGGTCGAGCGTCACGTGGCCACTCGCCACCGCGGCCGACGAGAGCGAGTTGTCCAGGATTACAACGAGCGCCGTCGGCGGGTGCCCTCCGCCGGGGCGCTTTGTCGGCACGAGAGGACGCGCAGCGGCCAGGATGATGGCGACGATCAGCGCCGTGCGCAGCACCAGCAGCAGCAGGTGTCGCAACCGCAAACGCCGCGCGCTGCGTCGCTCGGCCTCCGTCAGATAACGTAACGGTGGGAACTCCGCTTCAGGCGGCG
This sequence comes from uncultured Gemmatimonadaceae bacterium, assembly GCA_964596925.1. GTDB lineage: Bacteria > Gemmatimonadota > Gemmatimonadetes > Gemmatimonadales > GWC2-71-9 > DASTHG01. The sequence goes on from CAZQWQ010000040.1 coordinate 102,374, forward strand.
TGCGACGTTCGAACAAGTGCAGCAAAGCGGGGATCGCCGCGGCGACCAGGCCCAGCAGCGCCAGCGGGTGCAGGAAGATCACGTGAGACGGCGCAGCGCCAAGCCGAACGGCTGATCGGTCATGATATCGTGGTACGCGATGCCGTGACGGCGGCAGGCGGAGCGCCAGGCCGCGATCTCCCGTTGCACCGTGTCGCGGTACGCACGCGCCAGCTCGCGCGGCCGCACGACGAGGCTCACATTGGATTCGGGATCCCTGAACCGAACCTCGGGTGGCCCCTCGAGCTCGCGCTCCGCGGGATCCATGAGGTGCAGCACTACGACCTGATGTCCACGGTGTCGCAAATACCGCAGTGCCGTGAGGGTGAGCTCCCGCTCCAGCAGCAAGTCGGACAGCAACAGCACCAATCCACGCCGGACCAGCAACGAAGTGACGTGGCGCAACGCCGCCTCGGCGGCTGTTCCCCGCCCCTCGGGCGTCGCCATGATGCCCCGCACCAGGCGGCGCCACTGTCCGGTTTTCACCCGCGCCGGCACCACCTCCCGGACCGCATCGTCGAACGTGATGAGTCCGGTGGCATCCCGTTGCCGCAGCAGGATGAGCCCCACGGCTGCAGCCAACCGCTCCGCGTATTCACGCTTGGTCAGGCGATCCGGCGCGCCGCGCCACGTCATCGAGCGGCTCGCGTCCATCAGGATCATCGCCCGCAGGTTGGTCTCTTGCTCGAACTGTTTCACGAACAGCCGATCGGCCCGGGCCAGGATGCGCCAGTCCAAGTAGCGAAGCTCGTCGCCCGGCTGGTAGGCGCGGTGCTCGGTGAACTCCACCGAAAAACCGCGAAACGGGGACCGGTGCAAACCGGAGAGGAAGCCCTCGACCACCCCCTCGGCTACGATTTCGATCCCCCCCAGCTTCGCCACATCGGCGGGGTTGAGCAGGTCGAGTCGTGTGGCTGGGCTCATGGCTCGCGGAAGCTAGAAGCGGTCATTTGTCCGTGGTAGAGGACAACGTCGCCTGGAGACTTGCCGGCGCCGCCGCGCAAGTGATTCCCGGGCAACTGGTTGCTGGAATGTCGATACGGCACGTGGCCTGCTTTTGGCCCCTGGCGGGAGGACCTATGCTATCGAACCTATTCTTGTTTGCGGCCATTGTCGCGTTTCCCGCGCCGGAGCGCTCCGGTGTTGGAAGCTCCACCGATTACCGGCCCCGCGTGGAAGTCTGGACCAACCGCGGCGACGATCCCTACCACACCGGTCAGCGCGCGCGTGTGTACCTGCGGGCCGACCGCGACGGCTTCGTTACCCTGTTCCGCGTCGACACCGACGGGCGGGTTCGAGTCCTGTACCCCCGCATGCCGTGGGAGGACAATTACGTCCGCGGTGGGGAGGAGTTCGAAGTCGATGGCGGCGCGGACGCCTTCGACATCGATGACTCACCCGGCGTCGGGTATGTGTTCGCGGTCATCGCCGCCGATCCATTCGAATACGACCCCATTACGTCCGGCGACCACTGGGACTATCGCGTGATCGCCAACGGCCGGGTGAGGGGCGACCCCTACGTCGCGCTCACCGACCTGGCACAGCGCATCGTGCCGGACAGCTACACCGACTGGGACTACGACATCGTCCCCTACTATGTGGAGCGGCGGTACGACTATCCGCGGTTCCTCTGTTATGACTGCCACAGCTATGCGAGCTATCGCTACTGGGACCCGTACGCCTACTCCTGTGTGCGGTTCCGGATCGTGGTCTTCGACGACCCGTACTACTACCCCTATCGGTACTACGGCGGCCGGCGAGTGGTCTTCACCCGCCCGTTCCGTCCCGAGCCGCGTTTCATCTTCAAGGACCGCGGCGGCGTTGGCGACGATCGCTTCGTAACCCGCGAGCGGCAACGTCCGGTGAATGACAATGGGCGTCGCGGGGTCCGCGGCGTCGACCTGGGCCGCCGTGGCACCGTCCCGGTGCCCGATGTCCGTCAACGCGGCCGCGACCCGCGCCCGGAGGTCACTCCACGCCGACCCGGGCGCCCGGAGGTCACCCCACGCCGACCCGAGCGCCCGCAACCGCAACAGCGGCCGGAGCAGCGACAGAGGCGGCCGGATCAGACGCAACAGCGGCCCGAACCGCGCGCACGGCCGGACAGCGGGCAGAGCTGGGAGCGACGCCGGACGGACCAGCAGCTGCCGGGGCGTCGTCCCGACCGACCGATCGTGCCACGGGACGAGCGGCGGCGCCCGACCGAGCAGCCCGCGCCGCGGCGGGCGGAGCCGCGCGAGCAGCCGCGGGCAGGACCGCGCGAGCAGCCGCGGGCGCAGCCGCAACGCGAACGCCCGCGCGCAGAACCCGAACGCGCCCGACCACGCGCGGAACCGCAACGCGACCGCCCGCGAGCGGAACCCCGACGTGGCCGAGAACCGGCCCCCCCCAAAAGCCGGCCCTCCGGGCAACCGGAGTTGCGTCGCAGGCGGCCATAGAGCCTTCCAGCTTTGCAACCTGCTGACGTGCCCGTCCGTGGTCCACCACGGCCGGGCACGCTAGCTTTCCCTTCCTTTCCCAATCGCGTCAGGAGTTTCCCGTGTCACCGATCTCCCGTTTGTGGTTGCTCACTCTGCTTCCGGGCGTGCTTTCGGCACAGACACCGGCGTCGATCGACCGAGCCGTCAATTCCATCACGCCCGAAGACGTCCGACACCGGATCGGCATCCTGGCCGATGACTCGATGCTCGGTCGGGCCACGCCGAGCCTGCAGCTCGAGCAGGTGGCCCAGTATGTGGCCGCCGAGTTCCAGCGTTTTGGGCTCAAGCCCGGTGGGGACAACGGCGGGTACCTGCAGCGGTACGGTATCGTCCAGCGTCAGTTGGACACTGCGCGGTCAGCGCTCGAGATCGCCGGCCCATCCGGGACGCAGACGCTCAAGCCCGGGCGCGGCGTGAATCTGCTCCCCTTCGGTCCCCCACCATCGCGGGACGTGGCCGGTACCGTCGTGTTGTTTGCGGGACCTGGCGACACGTTGCAGCCGCTGTCCGGCACCGACGTGCGAGGGGCCTGGATCGTCATCATCGGGAGTGCCCAACCCAGCGGGTTGCGAATCACGGATCCGGCGCCGGAGGCCGGGTTGCGGGCTGGCGCCGTGGGCATCCTGGTGATCTCGAACCGCCCGGATACCATGTGGCAGTCTCGTCTGGAGCGGCTCTCCCGCCCCACCCTGACCGTTCCCTGGCAGGCAGCGGCGGACACGATGCGTCGGCCGGCCCTGCTTGAAATCCGGGACGCGGACGCCGCCCGAGCGTTTGGCATCGATCCGGTCGCGTTGCGCGCGCAGCCGAACCGCACGACCCGGCGCCTCGAGGGATTTACCCTGACCTACCGGCCGGCCTACCGGGAGCTCTCGTCTGCAAGCGCGCCAAATGTCATCGGGATCCTCGAGGGCAGCGACCCCCAACTCAAGAATGAATACGTGTTCTTCACCGGGCACATGGACCATGTCGGCACGCCTGGGGCCGGCCAAGGCTGCGCCGCTCGTGGTGGCGACACAATCTGCAATGGCGCGGACGACGATGCCTCGGGCACGGTGGCGGTGATCGAGGCGGCGGAGGCCTTCTCCCGCCTGGCTCCGCGGCCGAAGCGATCGCTCGTGTTCATGACGGTGAGCGGCGAGGAGCGTGGGCTGTGGGGGAGCGAGTATTTCTCGGAGTTTCCCACAGTGCCGCTCGCCGGCATCGTGGCCAACCTGAACACCGACATGGTGGGGCGCAACTGGCGCGACACGATCGCGGTGATCGGCAAGGAGCATTCGGATCTCGGCGCCACGCTGGACCGGGTCAGCGCGGCGCATCCCGAGCTCCGCATGCGGGCGATCGACGACATCTGGCCGCAGGAAAACTTCTATTTCCGCTCCGACCACTACAACTTCGCCAGGAAGGGCGTTCCGATCCTGTTCTTCTTCAACGGCACGCACGACGACTACCACGAGGTGAGCGATTCGCCGGACAAGATCGATGCGGAGAAGGAAGCCCGCATCGTGAAGCTGGTGTTCTACCTCGGGCTCGACATCGCCAATGCGCCGCAACGACCGCGATGGAATCCGGAGAGCTATCGAAGGATCGTGCAAGGTGAGCATTAGGCCCTGGCGCGATCGGCAACCATGAAGCTCGACCTCTACAAGAAGCACAAAGCGGAGTACGTCACTCCCAGGTCCCCGGCCCTCGTCACGCCCGCGTCCGCGAAATACCTCGCGATCGCCGGCCGTGGCGACCCGGCGGGATCGGCCTTCCAGGCCGCGGTCGGCGCGCTGTACGGGGTCGCGTTCACGATCAAGATGGCCAAGAAACGAGCCCGTCGAGACTACGCGGTGGCGAAGCTCGAAGGGGCGCGGCTGCGAACCATTCTCCGACATCCGGTTCGCTCACGTTGAGCGAGCGGTGGCCCCCAAGAGCTCTTCGTTGGTTTTGGATCGTCGCAACAGCGCCAGCAAGTTTTCCATCCCCTGCGCGGTCGGCAGCCCGACCAGACGCCGGCGCAGCTCCTGGCGACCGGCCACGACCGCCGGCGGCGCGAGCAGCTCCTCCCGACGGGTCCCGCTCGCCGCAATGTCCACCGCGGGATAGATGCGCCGGTCCGCCAGCTCGCGCGTCAAGCGCAGCTCGGCGTTCCCCGTACCCTTGAACTCCTCGAAAATCACGTCGTCCATCCGGCTCTCTGTCTCGACCAGCGCCGTGGCGATGACCGTCAGAGAGCCTCCGTCCGGCACCGCGCGGGCCGCCCCGAACAGTGCCTTCGGCTTCGCCAGCGCGTTGGCGTCGAGCCCCCCGGACATGGTGCGGCCGCTGGACCGCCCGGTGGTGTTGTGCGAGCGTGCGAGTCGGGTGATCGAATCGAGGACAATCACCACGTCCCGGCCAAGCTCCACCTGTCGCCGGGCGTGCTCGAACACCATGTCGGCGACCGCGACGTGCCGCTCGTGGGACAGGTCGAAGCTCGACGCAATCACTTCGCCGCGGCCCCAGTCGACCATCTCGCTCACTTCTTCCGGGCGCTCATCCACGAGCAGGATGAGCAGCTCGGCGTCGGGGTAGTTGACCGCGACGGCCTCGGCGACGGCCTGGAGCATGATGGTCTTCCCCGCCTTGGGGGGCGACACGATCAGGGCGCGCTGGCCGAAGCCAAACGGACACACCAGATCCACGACGCGTTGGATGTCACCGGTCCGTTGGCTGGACGGTTGTGCCATTTCGAGCCGGAGCGGCTTCGAGGGATGCACGGCTCCGAGGTTCGTGAACGCGGGACGATCGGTCAGCCGCTCCGGCGGCGTCCCGTTGACGGACGCGACGCGCCCGTTGTCCATGACGATCTGATCGCCACGACGCAACCCAGGCAGGCGAACCGCCGGGTCCCCCCGGGCCGGGAGGTAGCCGTTCGCCGCTACACGGAGCGCGCCGCCACCTTTCGGGGCGGGATCGAACCAACCAGTGATGGGTGACAGGGAGTGACCTCGATGATAAAGGTAAGCCTTCAGTTGTCAGTTGTCAGTCGTCACCGGGCCGGGAAGCCACCAACGCCCCTCAGGCAGCCTGACGACTGAGAACTGACGACTGGCGACTATATTCCGCCTCGCATGCGCCAATCCAACATTCGCAACTTCTGCATCGTGGCCCACATCGACCACGGCAAGTCCACCTTGGCCGACCGGCTCATCGAGCTGACTGGCACCCTCGACAAACGGCTGATGCGCGAGCAGGTGCTGGACACGATGGACCTCGAGCGCGAACGCGGCATCACGATCAAGCTGAACGCGGTGCGGATGAACTACCATGCCAAGAATGGGCAGCTGTACGAGCTGAACCTGATCGATACGCCGGGGCACGTGGACTTCACCTACGAGGTGTCGCGCTCGCTCGCGGCGTGCGAGGGCGCGATCCTGGTGGTCGACGCTTCCCAAGGGATCCAGGCGCAGACGCTCTCGAATCTGTTCCTGGCCATGGATGCGGGGCTCGAGATCATCCCGATCCTCAACAAGATCGACCTCCCGGGCGCCGAGCCCGACCAGCGCGCGCAAGAGATCCACGACCTCATCGGCGCCAAGCCCGAGGAGATTCTGCGGATCTCCGCGAAGGAAGGGACGGGGGTGCCGGAAGTGCTCGAAGCGGTCGTGCAGCGCATTCCGCCGCCCACGGGGCGGCCGGAGGCGCCGCTGCGCGCGCTGATGTTCGATTCCTACTACGACCGCTACCGCGGCGCGATCCCGAGCCTCCGCCTGGTGGACGGGGCGCTCGAGCCCGGTATGAAGATCGCCTTCGGGTCTCACAAGGAGGACGTGTACGAGGTGGACGAGGTCGGGTATTTGCAATTGGGTCACAAGCCCACCGAGCGGCTTGAAGCGGGAGAGGTGGGATACGTCATCGCCAACGTGCGCGGTGTGCGCGACACGCGTTCCGGCGACACGGTGCTCGACGCCCTGCACCGCGACGTACCGCTGCTCCCAGGCTACCGCGACATCCAGTCGATGGTGTTCGCCGGACTCTACCCCACCAACGCGGAGCAGTACGAGGAGCTGCGCGACGCGCTGGCCAAACTGCAGCTTAACGACGGCTCGCTGCACTACGAGCCCGAGACGTCGGTGGCGCTCGGGTTCGGTTTTCGATGCGGCTTCCTTGGGCTGCTGCACATGGAGATTGTGCGTGAGCGGCTGGAGCGTGAGTTCGATCTCGACCTGATTTCCACCGTCCCGAACGTGGAGTACCACGTGTACCGGACGAGCGGGGAGATGGAGCTGGTCGAGAACCCGAGTCTGCTGCCGCACGGCTCGACGCTCGATCGTATCGAGGAGCCGTTCGTCAAGGCGCGCGTCCTCGCGCCGGCGGACTACATCGGCGCGATCATGAAGTTGGGCCAGGACCGACGAGGCGTGTACCAGGGGATGCACTACCTCGACCCGACCCGCGTGGAGTTTACCTGGGAGTTCCCACTCGCCGAGATCATCCTCGATTTCTACGACCGCCTGAAAACCGTCTCGCGCGGATACGCCTCGCTCGACTACGAGTTTCTCGAGTACCGACCTTCGGAGCTGGTGCGACTCGACCTGTTGCTGAACGGCGATACGGTGGACGCGTTCAGCGTGATCATTCACAAGGACAAGGCGTATGATTGGGGCAAGAAGATCGCCGAAAAACTGAAGGAACTGATCCCACGACAGTTGTTCGAGGTCATCATCCAGGCGGCGATCGGGACCAAGGTGATCGCGCGGGAGTCCATTCGCCCGTTGCGAAAAAACGTGCTCGCCAAGTGCTACGGCGGCGACGTGACCCGTAAGCGCAAGCTGCTCGAGAAACAGAAGGAAGGAAAGAAGCGGATGAAGCAGGTGGGCTCCGTCGAGATCCCGCAGGAAGCGTTCCTGGCGGTGTTGCAGGTTGACTAGCCTGCTCATCCAGACGGCGTTCCTCGGCGACGTGGTGCTGACGACGCCGCTGCTCGCCGCGCTCGCGGAGCGCGAAGGGCCGCTGGACGTGGTGACGACTCCCGCCGCCGCACCGCTCCTGGAAACGCACCCGGCGGTACGGCGGGTGATCCCCTACGACAAGCGCGGCGTCGATCACGGGTGGCGCGGCGTGCGCAACCTCGCCCGCCGGCTCCAGGCGGAACACTACGCCGCGGCCTATCTCCCCCATCGGTCGTTGCGCAGCGCGGCGCTGGCATGGCTCGCGCGCATTCCGCGACGCGTCGGCTACCGCGACGGGTGGCAGCGACTCTACACGGAGACGCGCACCCGTCCGACGAGCGGTCACGAGATCGATCGGTTGCTCGTGTTGGCGGATGTGCCGCCGCGCCACCAGACCACCCCCTCGCTGCAGCTCACCGCCGCCGACGTCGCGGCGGCCGATGCGCTGTTGCGCGCCGTCCAGGTTGTGCCGCCATTCGTCGCCTTGGCGCCCGGGTCGATCTGGGGCAGTAAGCGATGGCCGCACTACGCGGCGCTGGCGCGGCGACTGGTATTGCGAACCGACGTACTGCTGGTCGGCGGGCCGGAGGACGTGACGCTGGCGGATGCGATCGTCGCGGCGATCCCCGCCCCGCCCGGACTCCCGGACGGTCGCGGGGAGGGGCGGCGCAAAGTGGTGAACGCCAGCGGGAAGCTGACGCTGCGACAATCCGCCGCGTTGATCCAGAAGGCGAGCGTGCTCGTCACGAACGACAGCGCCCCGCTCCATTTCGCGCAGGCGGTGGGGACGCCGACCGTGGCGATTTTCGGACCCACAATTCCGGTGTTCGGCTTCGGCACCCGAGGGCCGCGCGATGTCTCGTTGGGGATCGATGCCCTCGATTGCCGCCCCTGCTCGGCGCACGGGCCTGACACCTGCCCGCTGGGCCATCACCTGTGCATGCAATCACTTCGGGTGGAGGACGTGCTGCATGCCGTGGAGGAAACCGGAGCGTTCCATCGTCGCGGATAGCGACTGACGCGAAGCGCCCAGGGCGCACGCTTGCCGTCCTTGCCTCCAGGCGGTACATCCTAACGATCCTCGCCGCCCCTGGCTGACGTCCTCGGGCGACGTGCTCTTGCGAGGTCTGGAGTGCCTGCTCCCGCCTGCCGTCGCTGCTACACGCTGTGCGTCTTGAGCGCCTGGACCGCAGCGCTCCTGCTTGGCTCGGCTCGAATCGCGAGCGCCCAGTTGCCGCGTCTGCCAGAATTTGGCGGACGAACCGTTTCCCTCGGACAACCAAAGCGCTGGCACTGGCAAGCCGGACTTGGCGCCGGCCCATACTTCGAAGGTCCGGGCACCGCCTGGATGGTGCGGGCGGTAGGTGGCGTCTACCATGCCCCGCTCAACCCGATCATCGGACTCGTCGAGCTCGGGATGGAAGCCTACGCCGGCGCGCGGGGAGGAAGGGCCGACGCCGGCCTGCGGGCGCTCGTCCAGATTCCCTATGCCAGTGCCGGTATCGGGGCGGACTACAATCTGGAGCGTGGCCGGCTCGACATGTTCGTCACGTCGCACACGCCGGTACGCCGAGGCGGCGTGCTCACCCGCGGCTCGCTGCTGCGGTTCGATTGGTACCCACTGCGGAGCCACAGCTTCACCGTCGGCGTTTCCGTGCCGCTGGGCGACCGGCTCGCCGGTCGGAACCGGCCCATTCGTGACTACGTGGTCGTGTCTGGCGATCTCCGTTCGCCCGCCTCACACCGAGCGATCGATCCGGCCATCGCCGCGGCACTCGACAGCCTGCGGGTTTCGGCGGAATGGATCCGGCGCGTGGTCGTCCCGTTCCTCGACCAGGATGGCCGCAGCGCGAAAGTCGCGATGGCGCGCACCGCGCGCTACGTCACCGAGCTCCAGGCCCATCTCGCGGCGCGAAGCGTCGAACAGGAAATCCGCGCATTCCATGGCCACATGGAGCAGGTCTTTGCCCTCGCGTCCGGCACTCCCTCGGCGGGCCGGGAGTTGAGCCGGGGGGCCCGGGAGACTCTGCTCGAGGAAATCCTCCTTCCCTACAACCGCATGCTGGGGCGGAAGAAGCGGAAGGACACGCTGCAATCATTTAGCGTCGCCGCTCGCGGACGGTTCGGCGGATGGGTCGCCGCGACCGGCCAGGTCCCCCCCGGTCGGGCGGACCACGTCATGTTCGCGTTCCAACAACTGACCGAAATCCTCGAGGCGGTTCGGCGCCGTGCGGCGAAGGAGTGGGACGACCCCCGGCTCGTGTGGCTGCCGCTCCAATACGCCCTCTTGCCCGAGGACTACGACGAGCAGGCAGAGTTGGACGCGCTGCTGGCGCGGGCCACCGCCGTGCCATTCACCGACCACAATCGCATCTCCTACGTGGCCAACCTGCATTTTCACTGGGAGCTGCTCAAGATGATCCGGGAGACGCGGGCATACCACGTCCTCTGGATCCACGATTTTCCCGCGACGACCTCTGTGGGGGGCCTCGATTGGGCGTCCTTCCTGCAGGTCGTCGACGGGTATCTCAAAACGCTCGCGGATCGCGTCGAGGCCTACGACTCGACGGGCACCCTGCCATCCTTCTTCATTTTTCTCGACCAGCACTATTACGAGCAACGAAAATCGCGGGTGTTGATGGGGGTGCTCGAAGACCCCCTGCGAGCGTCTGCCACCTTGTCGCTCGGCGTGCCGCAGGATGCCGAACGGCTGGCCCGCGCCCTGGAGCGGCTCCGCACCGCGGTCTCTCACTCCCGTCGTCTGCAAGCCGAAGCGCGGGAGTACGGAGAGGACTGGCTGCACAACCGCGTCAAGGTGCACATCAACATCACCAATCGCCCCGATGCGACCTTTTGGGGCGGCGGCCTGGTGTCGAGTGTCTTTGGATATCCCGACGACATGATGCGCGACCATCGCAAGATCGCGTTCCGTGACGTGAGCGAGGACGATCCTTTCGGGGGCACCGCGATCCTGACGGGGATGGGCGTGGGCCAGCAGTACCTGGGCCCGGGATGGGACGACCGATCGCTCATCGTGGTGGGCCCGGCGCTCCTGGAGCTCAAGCGCGCGGCGCACGACCTGCTGGTGAGCCAGGGCCTGAAGGAAACGGAGGTCCCACCTCCCTTCCGAACCCCGACAACCGCGGCGCGGTTCGTGGCGCAAGCCGACGCCGCCCGCTCCGGCGGGCGCGCCATGGCCCTGGTCAACGGGACGGGCTACCTGCCAAAACCCTTGAACGTCGCGAAGGCGCTGCTCTATTCGCTGATGCCGCCCGGTTCCGTCATCAAGGTTCCCGATTCACTGTGGAACTCGTCCTTCTTCGCAGGGCTGCTCGTCGGCGCGTGTCTGCGGGGCTCTCAGGTGATGATCATCGCGCCGGCGCTGGACAACGCACCGAGTAACGGCTTTCCGCAGATGGTGCGAGCGCACGAGCTGCTGACGCGTCTGCTGCTCGTACGGCGCGAGTTGGGCCCGGCGATCGCCACGGCGGGAGGCGACCTGCGAACCGGGCTCTACGCACTCCCGATCGACCGGCACGGGTTTGCGGATCGTGCGGCCCGCTGGGCACGACAGATCGATTCGACACCGTTCCTCCGGACATACCTGCCGTTCGCTCCAGCACTCGTGCCGCTGGTCGCGGCGGCGGGCGACACCGCTCCTCCCCGTAGCCGCCCTGCCGACTCGGCGGCCGTGGTTCCGTTGCGGCCCAAGCTGCATCAAAAAGTGCAATTCATGGCCACACGAGAATCCTGGCGCGCGATTTCGTCCTCCGCGGAGTGGCCGAGTTTCATGGCCGCCTATTTGCGATATCGTGAGGCGTCCTACGTTCCCGAAATGGAGTCCGACAAAGCCACTGAGCTCGCCGACTCCCTGGTGCAGATTGCCGAGCGGCTGCTCGCCCGGATCCGCCTCGAGCCGCGCGCCGCGAGTTTCGCGATGGTTGGGTCTCAGAACCAGGACTACCGCGGCATGTTTATGGACGGCGAGATCGATGTGCTCCTGACCGGACCCGAATCACTCGTCCCGATGCTCGATATCGTGTTTATGATGGGCACCGTCACTTGGATCGACGATCAAGCGACGCTCGACCGCCTGCTCCCGCCGGTCGGCGAGTTCATGCGCCGCATTGGCCGAGTGGCCAAGGACGGCGTGTGAAGGTTCACGCCCGCGCGTGCCTGCTGGTGGGAGCCCTCGCCATCGTCGCATCTCCCGCGCCCGCCCAGATCGGCGAGATCCAGGCCGGTGGCATAGGCAGCTACGGTACGGGCGAGCCGTTCGGCGCGGGGGCCGGCCTGGTGTGGGGCGTGGCGGCTGGTCGGATCGCCTACATCGGAGTGCGCTGGACGAACTTTGGCGGGACCACGAACCAGCGCGGCCCCGCGTCGTCACCGTCGGAGGTCACAACCCGCAGTCAGCAGTTCGCTCTCGACCTCGGCGTCCAAATCCCGGTGGGGAGGCTTGAAGTCGTCCCCGGGATGAGCGTGGGGTTCGTCCGGTTCGCGCAGCGCGTGCGCGCGCCTGCCCCGGGTGGCGGAAGCACCGTCGTCTCCGAGCACGAGACGGAGTTTCTGGCGGCGCCCGGTGTGGCCGTGGTGGTGCCCGCGGGCCCAGTGGCGTTCATCCCGGAGCTGCGCTACAGCCTCGCCGGAAGCCCGTCCAGTCTGCCCTGGCGAGTCCCGCACCGTGGGTTACTGCTCTCGCTGCGGCTCGTGATTACCTTCGAAGTCGGCCGGATCCGGCAATAGCCCGCCTTCTCCGTCGACACCATTGTACCGGTGCGGCGGCTCATCCCGGCGCGGCCCGCAAGGGACGTTTCGGGGATCTCGCCATTCGCGTTGCCGAGGAGACCGATGCGCTACATCGTCGGAGTTGACGTCGGGGGAACGAACATCGTCGTGGGCACGGTGGCCCAGGACGGCTCGGAGCTTGTCGGCGTCGTCTCGGAGCCGACGCGGTCCGAAGAGGGTGCCGACGCCGTGGTCGAGCGGATCGTCACGCTGTCCCGCGCGTCGATCGCTGAGGCGAAAGGCAAGGAGATCGCGGGGGTGGGGATCGGCTCGCCCGGACCGCTCGACACCAAGACCGGCATCGTGCTGCTCACACCCAACCTCGGTTGGGTCAACATGCCGCTGCGCGACCGCGTGGCCGCCGGTCTCGGCCTCCCCGCGACGCTCGACAACGATGCCAACTGCGCGATCTTCGGCGAATGGTGGCGCGGTGCGGCGCGCGGCACCGATTTCGTCGTCGGCTTGACCGTCGGCACGGGCATTGGCGGTGGAATCGTGCTGCAGGGTGATGTCTACCACGGCGCCTCTGACATCGCGGGCGAGATCGGCCACATGACCATCGACTCGACCGGGCGGCTCTGCAAGTGCGGCAACTACGGCTGCCTCGAGGCATACGCATCGGGACCGGCGATCGCCGCGCGCGCGGTGGAGGGAATTGAAGCCGGCGCGGAGACCGGCCTGCCCACCTACGTCGCCGGCGACCTGAGCCTAATCACCGCCCAGGTCGTATACGAAGCGGCGCACGACGGCGACGCCTACGCCCTGGAAGTCGTCCGCGACACCGCCAAGTTCCTCGGCGCGGGAGTGGCCAACATCATCAACATTTTCAACCCACAGGTGGTCGTGATCTGCGGCGGGGTGACGCTCGCGGGCGACAAACTGTTCGTGCCGCTCCGCAGCGAGGTGAAGCGGCGCGCGTTCAAGCCGGCGGTCGATGTGTGCCGCATCCTCCCCGGCGAGCTGCCCGGAACCGCTGGGGTGTGGGGTGCGGCGGCGGTGTTCATCAAGCGGACGTGGGGCCGCGTGTGAAGCAGCTGGGCGTCGTCGGCACGCTGGTGTGGGACACGATTCACGGGCGCGATCCGGCGCAAGGGGCGGTGGAGGAATGGGGAGGGATCGCCTACGCCCTGGCGGGTCTCGACGCGGCGTTGGGCGACGACTGGCGACTGGTCCCCCTCATCAAGGTCGGGCGCGACCTCGCCCCGCGGGCTGCGGTGTTCTTGCGCGAGGTGCGGCACGCGGTCCCCGGCGCGCGTTTCTTGGAAGTTCCCGAGCCGAACAACCGCGTCACCTTGCGATACCTGTCGGCGGAGCGACGCTGCGAGCAGCTCGTCGGCGGGGTGCCTGGGTGGACGTGGGCCGAGCTGGGCCCCTTGGTGCACGACCTCGACGCCCTGTACGTGAACTTCATTTCCGGCTGGGAAATGACGCTCGAGACGGCGCAGCTGTTGCGGCACGGCTTTGCACAGCCGATCTACGCGGATCTGCACAGCCTGTTTCTGGGCCGCACCGACGACGGCACCCGCGTGCTCCAGCCGCTGCCCGAGGCGGGCGGTTGGTTCACCTGCTTCGATACGGTGCAGCTCAACGAAGATGAGTTTGCCCAGCTCGGACCGGATCCGCTCGCCGCCGCCGCGTCCGCGCTCGCCGTCGGCTGTGGGGCGCTGATCGTGACGCTCGGTGTCCGCGGGGCCGTCTATTTCGAACAGGAATCGGACGCCGCGACCCACCGGCGCACCGGCCCGATCCGCACGGCCCGCGTCGCCGCCGAGGCGTCCTCGGGGGCGGAAGGAGACCCGACTGGCTGTGGCGACGTGTTCGGCGCGGTCACGTGCGCCCAGCTGTTGCACAGTGCTCCCCTCGACGCCGCGATCCGAGAAGGATGCCGGCTGGCCGCGCGCAACGTGTCCTACCGTGGCGCCAGCGGCCTGCGCGACCATTTGCTTGGACGGCTCGCGACGGCATGACGCGGCTGGTCGACGTCCCGGCCCAGTTCGACGATCGCTCGTTCGACCAGTTTGCCGGGGCCTTCAGTCACGCGCTCGCCGACGGCGGGCGACTCCTGTTCGACGCGCACGCGGCCGAATGGGCGTCGCCCTACGGGCTCGTGGGATTGCTCGCCGCTGGTCAGGCCGCCCGGGCGGGCGGGGGAGACGCTCCGCTGCTCACGGTGCCGACGACGCCTGAGGTGCTGAGTTACTGGGTGCGGGCCGGCTTCTTCAGTGCCGCGAAGGAACTGTTCGAGATTCACGGCCGCGTGCCGCGCGGCAAACCCGCTGCCGACTCGGATGTGCTGCTGCCGGTCACCGCGGTGCGCGCCGCCGAAGACGTGCACGAGGTGGTGGGTCACATCCAACAGCGCGCGACAGCGATTCTCTCCAGCGAGCTGGGGATCGACCCGAAGGCGACGATGGGTTTTGCTATGGCGCTTTCAGAGGCGTGTCAGAATATTGTAGAGCACGCGGGAACAGGCGGCTGGGTCGCGGTGCAAAGCTACCATTGGCGGCGCCGGCTGGCCCGGCGGGTGGTGGTGATCGCGGTGGCGGACGCGGGCGTGGGGTTTCGCGCTTCCCTCGAGCCGACGCAGGGCAAACGCTTCGGCGACCGCTGGGGCGACGCGGCGGCGCTCGAGGCGGCGTTGATCCAGGGGGTAAGCCGGTTCCGGGATCCCGGCCGTGGGCAGGGGCTGAAGGGGATCCGGAACTATGTGTCGCGGTGGGAAGGCAAGCTCGCCATCCGCAGCGGCACGGCTCGCATCGCAATCGTTCCCCCCTGGGACGACGACGTGCCGCTGGCGGACGGCCTCCCGAACTTTCCCGGCTCGCAGGTACTCCTCATCGTCCCGGAACTGAAGGGCCGACACGCGTGATCCACTCGATCGACGTTTCCGCGGTGCTGCGCCAGGCAGTACGCGTGTCCTACGCGGACCTGGTCACCCGGGCCACCGGGCGGGCGGTGCGCGAACACATCGAGCAGGTGTACGTCGCCGATGCCGATGGGGTCGCCCGGATGGACTTCGCCGGCGTGCGCTGCATCGACTACTCCTGTGCCGACGAAATCGTGGCGAAACTACTACGCGAGCGTATCCGCGTGCTGGTGCTGCGGGGCTGCTCCGACGGGCACCTCGAGGCGCTCGGTCCGGTGCTGGAGGGACACGGACTCGCGGCGGTGCTGGAACGGCCCGACGGCACGCTCGATGGGCTGGGACCACGCGCATCCGCCGAGGCACTGCTCGAGGAGCTAGTCACGCTGCGACTCGCCGCCCGCACCGTGGGAGGCGTCGTGGCGATGGTCACCGCGTGACCCGCCGGCGTCTCGGGCTTTCCACCCGCGCCATTCACGGCGATCCGGAGCCGCGTCCGGACTGGACGCCGGTCACCCGGCCGGTGTTTCAGAGCTCCACCTTCACCAACCCCGTCGGTTCGACCGCTGAAGTCCTCTACACCCGCTACGGCAACAACCCGAACCAGGTGCACATCGGCAAGCGCCTGGCCCTGCTCGAAGGCGCCGAGGCATCGCTGTTCGTGTCGAGCGGGATGGGCGCCACGGCCCTGGCGCACCTGGCCGTCCTGCGGCCCGGCGATCATCTGATATCGAGCGAATGGATCTATGGCGGGGTGCATCGCCTGTTCACCCAGGAGTTCGGCCGCTTCGGGATCGAGGTCACATTCGTCGATCCGCTCCGGTCGCGCGCCTGGAAAGAGGCGCTGCGGAAGAACACCCGTGCGTTGTTCGTGGAAACGCCGACCAATCCCCTGCTCCGGGTGATCGACCTCGAGCCGATCGCCGCGCTGGCCAAGGCCGAGGGACTCGCGCTGCTGGTCGATTCCACCTTTGCCTCGCCCATCGCCTTTCGGCCACTGGAGCACGGCGCGGACATCGTGATCCACAGTGCCACGAAGTACCTGAACGGGCATACGGACGTGATTGCCGGGGCGGTGGTCGGGACGGATGCGGTGGTTGAAGAAGTCCGGCGCCTGATGCAGCTGTGGGGGCAAGCCATCGACCCGCATACCGCGTGGTTGATCGATCGAGGGATGCGAACTCTCGCCATCCGGATGGCCCGGCACTCCGCGACCGGGATCGCGGTCGCGGAGTGGTTCACCCAGCAGCCGCAGGTCGCGGCGGTCCACTACCCCGGGCTGCCCTCGCACCGCGATTACAACACCGCCAAGCGGGTGCTGGAGGGGTTCGGCGGCATGCTGGGCATCGAGTTGAAGGGTGGCGCGCGCGCCGCTGAGCGGTTTCTGCGCGCGCTCACGATCGCCACACATGCGCCGTCCTTGGGCGGCACGGAAACGCTGGTGTCCGAGCCACGACTCACCTCGCACAAGAGCCTCACCCCCGAAGAGCGGACGCGGGGTGGCATTCCGGACGGGTTTCTGAGATTTTCCCTCGGACTCGAAGATGCCGACGACCTCATCGCGGATTTCGCCCAGGCCCTGGCGCAGCTCTAGGTGATCAAGTTCACGAACGTCTTCAAGACGTACGCGAAGGGCGGCCTCGCACTCAAGGATGTGTCTTTCCACATCGCGAAGGGCGAGTTCGCCTTCCTGACCGGACACTCGGGCGCCGGCAAGTCCACCGTCTTGAAACTGGTCTACGCCGACGAGCGCCCCTCGAGCGGCGAGGTCCGGGTGTCGGGCTACAGCGTGGCCGACCTGACGCCCCGGGATGTCCCACACCTGCGGCGGCGGCTGGGGATCGTGTTCCAGGATTTCCGCCTGCTCGAGGATCGCACGGCCGAGGAGAACGTGGCGTTCGCGCTGGAGGTGACGGGTGCGCGGCGCTCCGCCATCCCGGCTCGGGTGATGCGCGTGCTCACGCAGGTGGGGCTCGCCGCCAAGGCAGGAGCCTACCCACGCGAATTGTCGGGCGGCGAGCAACAGCGGGTCGCCATCGCGCGCGCGCTCGTGAATGAGCCCCAGGTATTGCTGGCCGACGAGCCGACCGGGAATTTGGATGAGCGCGCGACGCGCGGAGTGTTCCAGTTGTTGCGTGATATCAACGCGAGCGGCACGGCGGTCGTGATGGCGACTCACGATCTCGAGATGGTGCGCTCCGCCCCGTATCGGGTGATCGAACTTCAGGAAGGAGCCGTGGTGTACGACTCGGCGGTGGACGAACCCACAGTCGGGGACGCGCAGGCATGACCCTCACCGTGCGCGAAGCGCTGCTGGCCTTCCGCCGGGCGCCGCTTCTGTCGGCGCTCTCCGTCACCACGATCGCGTTCTCGTTGTTCGTGCTGGGCCTGTTCGGGCTCGTCGCCGTCAACCTGCGCCAGGCGTTGCGCGGCGTGGCCGAGCGGGTCGAAATCGTCGCGTATCTGTTGCCCGGGACTCCGATCGAGACCGTGCTGCTGGGCGAGCAGGATATCGAGGCGTTTCCCGAGGTCGCCGCCGCGGTCCATATCTCCGAGGACAGCGCCCTGGCCCGTGCCCGGCGAGAGCTGGTCGAGTTCCGCGACCTGTTGCGCGAGCTCGAGCGGAATCCCCTGCCGGCGTCGATCGAGGTGAAGCTCAAGCCCGGGTTTCAGGACGCGACACACGTAAACGCCGTGGCCGAACGGCTGAGGGGCTTCGGGTTCGTCGACGACGTGCGCTTCGGTCGAGACTGGGTGGAGAAACTCGACAAGCTGCGGCGCCTTGCCGCGGCCGTGGGCGTGGTGGTCGGCGCGGCGTTCGCGACGGTGGCCGTGATCATCATCGGCACGACGATTCGCATGGCGGTGCTGCAACGCAGCCGCGAGATCGCCATCATGCGGCTGGTGGGGGCGACTGACGGGTTTATCCGGCGCCCATTTCTGCTCCAGGGCGCCCTCAAAGGGCTGCTCGGCGGCCTCGTGGCGATCGCCCTTTCCTACGCGGCCTACGCCCTCATCAACCGGTTTCTCATCGAATCGTCTTTCTTCACGGTGGCCCAGGCGCTGGGGATCGTGGTGTTCGGGACGGTGATTGGCCTCATGGGAAGTCTCCTGAGCGTCGGCCGGCATCTCAAACGAGTGTAACGACGTACTTCGAACGAGAGTAAGAACGCATGGAAAAGACGTATGGGGAGAAAGACGTAGGGAGAAGGCGTAGCGGCACGCGTCGCTCTTACATACGCCTTTTCCTTACGCTTCTTCCCCCTACGGTTCTTCCTTACGTCTTTTGCCTTCCGCTTTTCGCCCAACGTCCCAATATCGAACAGCAAATGCGGGACAACCAGCAACGCCTGGAGAATATCCGGCGGGAGCGGACCCAGGCGCAGCAGGACCTGGAGCGGCTGCGCGCACAGGTGCACAATCTCGCCGACGAGCTCTCCAACCTGGAGCGGCAGCGCGAAACCACCAACCGCATTGTGAACGAGCTGGACCGCCAGATCGTCCAGTTGTCCGATGGGATCGACCAGATCACGGTGGACCTGATCCTCGCCCAGGACGCGTTGGAGGAAAAGCGTGCCGTGCTGGAACGACGGCTGGTGGATATCTACAAACGTGGGGCCCTGTACGCCTACCAGGTGCTGCTCGCCGCGGAGAGTTTCGGCGATTTGTTGTCCCGCTACAAGTATCTCTATCTCGTGAGCCGGCAAGACCGTCAGCTGACCAATGAAATGGACCGGTTGCGCGACCGCATCGCGCAGGAGCGACGCGGGCTGGTGGGAGCGCGCGATGCGCTCGAGCGTCGCCGCGGCGAGCGCTCCGAGGAGCTGCAGCATTTCATGGACCTGGCGCGGCGACGCGAAACCAGCCTGCGCGAAACGCGGCGCAGCGTCGCGCGCGTCCAGGAGCGGCTGACCGCCGCGGACGCCGAGGAACGACGCGTGGGCGACGCGATTGCGGCACTCGAGCGCTCGCGGCGCGACGCCGAAGCCCGCGGGATCGTGTCTGGAGCCGGCACCATCTCCCACGAGAACCTCGGCACACTCGACTGGCCGGTGGACGGCCGGATCGTGTACCAGTTCGGGCCCACGGCCGGCCCAGACAACACGCGGATCACCTGGCACGGGATCGGCATTGCCGCGGCGCCGGGCACGCCGGTGACGGCGGTCGCGCCGGGGACGGTGGCGCTGGTGGGGCCGCTCGGCACCTACCTCACGACCGTGATTCTCGATCACGGTGGCGGGTTCTATACCGTGTACGCCACCCTGAGAGACGCCGCCGTCGCGAAGGGTGAGCGGGTGGGGCGCGGGCATGTCATCGGCCACGTGGGCGGAGGCGCCAGCGACCACGGCCCCCACCTGCACTTCGAGATCAGGGGACCGGGGCAGATCGCTCTGGATCCGGCGAACTGGCTGAGGCCACGGCAGCGATAATGGGACGACGTATGGAAAGAGACGTGGGAAAACAGCGTAGGGATATGCGTAGCTACGTTTTTTCCCTACGCCGTTCTCCCCTTACGTTTTTTCCTTACGCCTTTTGTCTGGTCGCCTGCCCCTCCCAACCCACTTCTCTGCGACTCGCCGGCACGGTAGAAATCCGCGAGCTCCGTCTGGCCTCGCTGGCAGCCGGCCGAATCGCGCGGCTGCTCAAGGACGAGGGCGACTCGGTGCGCCGCGGCGACACGATCGCGCTGCTCGAGCAACCCGGCCTGGCGGCGTTGATCGGCCAGCGGCGCGCGCAGGCGCAAAGCGCCGAGCGCCGCACGGCCGAGGTCACTGCCGCGCTGGCGGACAGTGCGAGGGCGGCGAACGACCTCGCACGAGCCGGCCGCCTCCGTGAGCAGGGAATCATCGCTCCCCAGCAGTACGACAATCTAGTAGGCGCCGCGACGGCCGCCGCCGCCCGGCTGCGGGCCGTCCGCTCCGCGGGTAGCGACGCGCGAGCCGCCGCGCAGGGGCTCGCCGTCACCGAGGCGATCCGCGACGAGCTGGTGCTCATCGCTCCCGCGGACGGCGTCATCCTCACACGCTACCTCGAGGCGGGGGAGGCGGCCGCGGTGGGAACGCCGATTGTATCGCTCGGTGTCGTGTCGCAACCCTGGGTGCGCGCTTACGTCGGCGAGCCGTTCATCGCGCGGCTGCGCCCTGGGCAGACGGTGGCAATCCGTGCCGACGGGGTGGCGACGCCGATCGCCGGCCGGGTCATCGAGATCGCGTCGCGCGCCGAGTTCACGCCGCGCGCGGCGCTCACCGAGCGCGAGCGCGCCGACCTCGTGTTCGGTATCAAGGTGGCGTTCGACGACCCGGCGGGTCGCCTCAAGGCGGGGTTGCCGGTCACACTCGAGGTCCCGCTCTCGCCGTGACCGACGTCGCGGTCGACATCCGCGAGCTCACGCGCCGGTTCGGCGCCCTCACCGCCGTTTCCCAGCTCACACTCCAGATCGCCCGTGGGGAGGTGTTCGGCCTGCTCGGACCGAACGGCTCCGGAAAGACGACGACCATCCGCATGCTGTGCGGCCTGCTTGATCCCACGTCCGGTGGCGCGACGGTGGCCGGCATCGACGTCAGTACCGCGCCCGAGCGGGTCAAGACGCAGATCGGCTACATGTCCCAGCGGTTCGGGCTATACGAGGACCTTACGGTCGCCGAGAATCTCCAGTTCTACGGCGGGATCTACGGATTGCGCGGCGCCGCGCAGGCGACACGCCTGGCGGAGCTTGTGGCATTCCTCGGGCTCGGGAGCCGGATGCACCAGCTCGCCGCCCAGCTGTCCGGCGGATGGAAGCAGCGCCTGGCGCTGGGGTGCGCGTTGCTGCACCAGCCGCCGGTGCTCTTCCTCGACGAGCCGACCGCCGGGGTCGACCCCGCGGCGCGGCGCAGTTTCTGGAGCGCGATCCATGACCTCGCGCGCCGCGGCACGACGGTGCTCGTGACGACGCACTACATGGACGAGGCGGAACGGTGCGACCGCCTGGCGATGATGAGCCTCGGGCACCTCATCGCCCTCGGGTCGCCGGCGGAAGTCGCGCAGCAGGTCGGGGGCAAAACGCTCGAGGACGCGTTCGTCATTCTGCAGGAGCGCGACGAGCGATGATGACGCGGCTCTGGCCGATGGTGCGCAAGGAATTCCTCCAGATGCGCCGCGACCGCCTCACCCTGGGATTGATGTTCGGCGTCCCCGTCGCCCAGCTCCTCATGTTCGGGTTCGCGATTCAGACGGACGTCCGGCATATCCCCACCGTGGTCGTGGACGAATCCCGCACGCCCGCCAGCCGTGACATCATTGCCGCGCTCGAGAATACGGGAAACTTCCGCGTCGTGGCACACGTGGACGGCCGCCCGGCGCTCGATGCCGCGTTCGCCGGGGGGGACGCCCAGGCGGGCATCGTGATCCCCAATGACTACTCGCGAAACGTTGGCCGCGGCACGACGGCCACGATCCAGGTGATCGTGGATGCTTCGGACCCGCTCTCCTCGCAGTCGGCGCTCGCCGCCGCCGCGGGACTGGGCCAGGCGCGCAATCTGGCGATTCTCGCCGCCGCGGCCGGCCGCACGAGTCTGCCGATAGACGTCCGCATCCGTCCGCGCTACAACCCGGGGCTGCGAAGCCCCAACTACATCGTGCCCGGCCTGGTCGGACTCGTCCTGACGATGACCATGGTCCTGATCACCGCCATGGCAATCGTACGCGAGCGGGAGCGGGGCACGCTCGAGCAGCTCATCGTCACGCCGATCACCAAAACCGAACTGATGCTCGGGAAAATCGCGCCCTACATCGGCGTCGGGTTGTTCCAGATGTCCGCCGTCCTGATCCTCGGCCGATTCGTCTTCGATGTCCCGTTCGTCGGGAGCCTGTGGCTCCTGTACGGCGTCAGTCTGGTGTTCATCGTGGTGAGCCTGAGCCTTGGCCTGTACATCTCGGCGCTTGTTCAGACGCAGCAGCAGGCGATCCAGCTGAGCTTCTTTTTCATGCTCCCAAGCATCCTGCTCTCGGGGTTCATGTTCCCGCGCCAGGCGATGCCCGAGTTTTTCCAGTGGTTGGGATTGTTGTTGCCGATCACGCCGTTCCTGGAAGTCCTGCGGGGCATCCTCCTCAAGGGTGTGGGTCTCGAAGCCCTCTGGCCGCAGACGCTGTTGCTGGCCGGCTTCGCAGTGGGGCTGATCACGCTGGCCGTGCGGCGGTTTCACAAGACGCTGGACTAACCGGATGCGCCCTTCCCCGGAGACGTTGCCAGTTCGTAAACGGATGGTGCGGCAGCAGCTCGCGCGGCGCGGCATTGGCGACCGACGCGTGCTGGCGGCGATGGCCTGGGTGCCGCGCGAGTGGTTCCTCCCGCCGACGCTCGCGGCGGAAGCCTATCACGACGGGCCGCTCCCGATCGG
This sequence comes from uncultured Gemmatimonadaceae bacterium, assembly GCA_964596925.1. Taxonomy (GTDB): domain Bacteria; phylum Gemmatimonadota; class Gemmatimonadetes; order Gemmatimonadales; family GWC2-71-9; genus DASTHG01. Next base: position 124,842 of record CAZQWQ010000040.1, read on the forward strand.
GAGCGGTCAGACCATCTCCCAACCGTTCATCGTCGCGCTGATGACGGCCTCGGTCGCTCCGCGCCGGCGCCATCGCGTGCTCGAAGTCGGGACGGGATCCGGCTACCAGACCGCCGTGCTGGCACGCTTGGTGGCGCGGGTCTTCACCGTGGAGCGGCTCCCCGACCTGCTGGTCGAAGCCGAGGAGCGGTTTCGGCGTCTCAGGATCCACAACATCGAGACCCGGCTCGGAGACGGGGCAGCCGGGTGGCCGGAAACGGCTCCGTTCGACGGGATCCTCGTCACTGCGGCGACGCCGCGCATCCCTACCCCACTGCTGCACCAGCTCGCCCCCGGCGGGCGCCTCGTGGCGCCGGTCGGTGACCAGACCGAGCAGGAGCTGGTCATCGTCACGCGGACAGCGTCGGGGTGGCAGGAGCAAGGCGCGGGAGGCGTGCGGTTCGTGCCGCTCGTGTCCCGGCTGGCGTTCCCGGAGGACCCACCCGGGTTGCCGAAAAATGATTAGGATTATCGACACGCGCACGGGGACGCGATCCGGTCGTTCCCCGACGGTGTAGGAGACGCATGCGACACTCGCTTCACGGCAGGCTTCACGGATGGGCGCGCGGCATGGCCACGGTGCTGCTGGCGCTGCAGGCGCTGGCCGGCGGCGCGGTCGCGCTCGCTCACGCCGCCGACTCGCAGCGCGGACCCGTGGCCATCGAGTCGGGCCACACCGCCCAGTGCGTGACGCTTCACGATCCCGCCCGCTGCGCGCAGTGTCAGTATCATGCGACCCGTACGATCCCGGCCGAGACGCGACGGGAGCCGTTCACCGTCGATCCCCACCGTCAGTCCACGGGGTGCCAGTACGCCGACTTGCCGGCCGCCCGCCCGCACCTTCGCACCGCTCCACCCCGCGCGCCTCCCGCTCCCCTGTCCTGAAATCCGGCCGGCCCATTGACGGGCCCGGCCGCGTTACCGCGCTCGGCCCCGTTGGCCGTCGCGCGGACACGACCTGGACAGGAGTTCGAGATCACATGTGGTCATCCCGTTGTCCTTGGCTCGTCGTCGCAGTGACGATTGCCGCTCCGCTGGGAGCTCTGGCGGCTCAGCAACCGTCGCGGGAGGCGACCCAACGTCAGGTGGATTCACTCGCCGCCAAGCTGCGGCGCGTGCAGGCGCGTCTCGACAGTGTGCTCGCGCTGCTCGTGCAGCTGCAGGCCAACCGACCGGCGCGCACCGACTCAGGGCTGGTAGCTGCCCGAGCCGACAGCGCGGCGGCGCAGCGCCAGCAGCGCACGCTCGACTCCCTGACCGCAGTCATCCGCACCATGCAGGCGCGGATGGATAGCCTGGGGCGGGCGGGCGGCGAGCAGCCGGCCGCGCCGCTGCCCGGGCAACAATCGTCGTCGCCAGGGCGTACGAGCGGAGCCTATATGAACATCGGCTTCGTGTCATTGACTGACCTGGGCTGGTCGACCGAGCCCGATGTCGGCTCGCTCCAACTCGGCGACCATGATCCCGTGGTGCGCGGCTTTACGCTTCCCAACTCCGAAATCTCGCTGGACGGGGCCGTGGATCCGTACTTCAAAGGGTTCAGCAGCATCGTTTTCAAGCTGGACGCAGAAGGGGAGACGGGCGTCGAGCTGGAAGAGGTCTATTTCCTGACCACTTCGCTTCCGGGGAACCTGCAGGTTAAAGGCGGGCAGTTCTTCACTGAATTCGGCCGGCAGAATCCGCAGCACCCCCACTCGTGGGCTTTCGTGGACCAGCCGTTGGTGCTCAATCGGATGTTCGGCCCCGAAGGGTTGCGGAGCCAAGGCGTCAGGGTCTCCTGGCTCGCGCCGATATCGTTCTACACCGAGGCCATGGTGAGTGTTCTGAACAGCGTTGGGGGAACGACGTTCAGCTTTCGCTCAGACGAGTCATCAGAAATCCACGGAGGTGTACCCGCTGAGCGTGAGGTACGCGGAGCGGGGGACCTGCTGGTCGTGCCGCGTGTCGCCACATCGTTCGATCTGACGGCTACGCAAACGCTGCTGCTGGGAGCGTCGGCGGCGTTCGGCCCGAATAATTCCGGGTCTTCGGCCGGGACGCAGATCTACGGCGTCGACCTCTACTGGAAATGGAAGTCAGCCACAGCCCATCAGGGCTTCCCGTTTGTCTCGTGGCAGACCGAGGCGCTGTATCGCCGGTATGAAGCAGCGCAGCGCGTGTCGGCCGATGACTCGACGGTCACGTTGCTCGACGAGACGCTCAGCGACCGGGGCGTTTATTCGCAGGTGCTGTGGGGAATCAAACCACGCGTCGTGGCCGGGCTGCGCGGCGAATTCACCAGCGGCGACAATGGCGCGTTCGACTCGCAGCTGCGCGCTGCTCGTTTTCGTCTATCACCGAATATGACGTTGTATCCCACTGAGTTCTCGAAGGTGCGGCTGCAATACAACTACGACCACCGCAAGGGAATCGGCGGTGATCACTCCGTGTGGTTGCAGTTTGAGTTCCTGCTGGGTGCACACGCATCACACAAATTCTAAGGGGCGACGAGAAATGATATGAAAACCATGACCCAACATCGACTCGCAGCTGTCGCGCTGATCGCGTTGTGCGGCGTGGGAACATCCTTCCCCGGAAAACTCCGCGTCGTGGCCACGACCCCGGATCTGGCGGCGCTTGCCAGGGAAATCGGCGGTGCGGCCGTCGAAGTCACCGCGCTGGCCAAACCGACGGAAGACCCGCATTACGTGGACGCCAAACCCAGCCATATTGTCACACTCAACCGCGCCGACGTGCTCATCGAAGGCGGCGCGGAGCTGGAACTCGGATGGTTGCCCTCGCTGCTCGAGAGCGCGCGCAACGACAAGATCGCCGCGGGCGCGCCCGGCCGCATCGTGGCCTCGGAAGGCATCAGGATGCTCGAAGTGCCCGCGACGTTTGATCGCTCCCGGGGCGATGTGCACGCGCTCGGCAATCCGCATTTTCTGCTCGACCCTCTCAATGTGAAGACAATCGTCGCGCAGATTGCCGACCACTTCGCGCAGGTCGATCCCCAAGCGGCAGATCTTTTCAAAGCCAACCTCAGCAACTTTGTCGCTGCACTCGACGTGAAGCTGGCCGAGTGGCAAGCGGCACTCGCGCCGTATCGCGGCGCGAGGATCGTGACCTACCACAAGGATTTCGTGTATTTGGCACAGCGGTTCAACCTGGAGGTTGTCGAGACCCTTGAGCCAAAGCCCGGCATCGCACCGTCGCCCGCGCATCTGGCGAAGGTCATCGCCACGATGAGGGCGGCAAACGCGCGCGTGATTCTCGTTCAGCCCTACCAGAATCGCCGAACCGCGGAAACGGTGGCGCGTCAGACCAACGCGGTGGTGTTGGATATTGCGCAGCAGCCTGGCGTCCTCCAAAACACGGGCACGTATTTTGAGCTGATGGATTACATGGTCCGAACGCTGGTCACAGCTTTCCAGGAGAACAGGTGATGCCTGCGGATTTCGCGGTGGTCTGGCAGGTCATGAAATGGCCATTGGCGGCTTGTCTCATCCTGCCGCCGCTGCTGGTCTATCTCGGACTGCACGTGGTGCGGCGCGAGGTGATTTTTGTAGACTTAGCGCTGGCGCAGGTGGCGACCTTGGGCACCTGCGTGGGCCTGATCATGGGTTACCACTTCAATGATCGCAGCACGTTTTTGATTTCGCTGGGCGTGACGTTCCTAGGGGCGGGACTCTTCAGTTGGTCGCGCAGCAGCCAGAAAAGCCCCGTCCCGCAAGAAGCGATCATCGGTATCACATTCGTGGTCGCCGCGGCCGGTGTGATTCTGTTGCTGAGTCGAGTGGCGGGGGGGAAAGAGGAACTCGAGCACTTGTTGACCGGCGATATCCTCAACGTGACAGGTGCTGACGTGGGTCAACGCACAGCGCTTTTTGTGGTGTTGGCTGCGTTCTATGCCGCGCTCCACAAGCGGTTTGCGCTGATTTCTTCCGATCCAGAAGCAGCCTTCGCGCAGGGATTGAAGGTTCGGCTGTGGGACTTCCTGTTCTATGCGGCGTTTGCGCTGGTGGTCGTGAGTTTTGTGCGGGTGGCTGGCGTGCTGCTGACTTTCGCGTATCTCATTGTGCCTGCCGTCTGTGGAGTGATGTTGGCGCAGCAGTGGATGCGGCGGTTAGCGATCGGGTGGGCGACAGCCGCGATGGCGAGCTTGATCGGCCTGTCGGCGTCGTACTGGTTGGATTTGCCGACGGGAGCGGCGATTGTGGGCGCCTGTGGATTGCTATTGGTCGTCGTGAGCGTTTTTGTTGTTGTGCGGCGGGCGTAGGGTTACCTGGCCGCAGATCGCCAAGCTGGCGGCGTTCTATGCCGGCCTGGGAGTATTTCAATTCCTGTTGCGCCGGCGCTTCCTCACCATCTCGTTCCACCCCGAGGACGCGGAACGCCAAGGGTGGAAGATCCGCTGGTGAGATTTCCTCTTCTATCTATTGTTCGGTGTCGTGATCACGTTGGCGGTGCCGATCGCGGGCGTCCTGATGGTGTTTAGTTTCCTCGTCGTGCCGGCGGTGATAGCCAACTTGTTTACCGGTGACAAGCGAGAGCTCGTGCTGCTCTCCTGGGGCAGTGGGGCCCTCGCCTCGATCCTCGGCTTGTGGGTGTCCTACACGAAGGACCTTCCTACTGGGCCGCTCATCGTGTGCATGTACGGCGCGCTGCTGCTCGTCGCGGCGGGGATTCGCAAACTCGTGACGAAACCGGCGTGAGGCGCGGCGGCCGACAGACCCGCAGCGGTTCGCGAACCGCCACACTCGTCGTGGTGGGGCTGGTGATCGGCATCCGGTTGTCCGGCCAGGCGTCGTTCCACGCGACACTCGGCGCGCGCTACACCTCCCCTCTGGTGCACGATTCGATCGTGACGCCGCTCGACGCGCGCGCCGCCGTGGCACCGGTGCTGAATGTCGCCCTCGATCTGCCGCTCGACGGCCCGTGGAAACTCGAGCTTCTGGCGGACCTCTCCACCAGCCCCGTCCGGCGCCATGATGCGAGCGGCGCCACGACGCCGATCACCCGCGTATGGACGATCGGCCTCGGCCTGGGTCTGCGACGGCGTCTGGAGTCCTGGCTCGACGGCCGCCTGGCACTGGGCGCCATGAAGTACGTCCCGACACAGTCGATCGGGCTGTTTCGCGATGGCGGGGGGAGCGTGATCCCGTATGGCTCGGTCGCGTTCGACGTTGCGCCCCCGGTTGCCGCGCGACACCGGGTGGCCCTCGAGCTCGCGGGCGACCTGCACCGGTTTCTCACGCCAGCACTGCGCAGCGCGGGGTTCATCGATGCACGGGTCGTCTACCGCGTGACGGTGGGCGTGCGCGTGGGCCTGTGGAGGGCGCGGTGAATCGCGCGCACGCGCTCGTTGCCGCGCTCGGGGGTGCGCTCGTCGCGGCGTGCACCGACCCGATGGTGCCAAGCCATGAGCAGGCGTATCCGTTCGACACATTCGGCGACGTGTTCCACTGGCCCGACGATCGCCTCCCGGTGCGGTTCTATGCCGATCCACGCGGCACCCTGCGGACCCTCGTCGCCCACGCGGTGGACACCTGGGAACGGCAATTCCTGTATGGCGAGTTTCGCGGCGTGATGGTGAACGACTCGAACGCCGCCGACGTGATCGTCACCTGGGCCGATAGCGTCCCACCGGACGCGACGCCCGACACCGGCCCCGCGGTCACCGCGTGCGGTGGCCTGACGCAGGGATTCCTAGACTCGACCGGAACGGCGTTCGACGAGCCGTTCCATTCCCAGCTCACTGTTCTCACCGGGGCGGTGTTCACCCCGGGACAAGTGCAGGCCTGCATGCAGCGCACCACGATCCATGAGCTCGGGCATACACTGGGGTTGTTCCAGGAGAGCCCGGATCCACGCGACATCATGGCCAGTCCGCCGAGCGTGAGCCTGCCGAGTGCGGGAGACCGTCGGACGGTGGAGACGTTGTACCACACGACCCCGACCATCCGCCCGCCTCCTCCGTAGGTTCGCCATGCGCTGCGCGTAGTGGGTGCGGTGTTGGCGCCGGAGCACCCGTAACTCCGGCTCGCACTGTCGAATACCGCGCTCCGCGCACGCTGTCGTCGTTGCTCCGCTTGACACACCCATCGGGCGCACCTAGCATAACCCCTTTCCCGTAAAGGACTTCTGTCCTCGATGCCCAACCGTCGCCAGGAGGCCCTCGACTATCACTCGCAGGGCCGACCTGGAAAGATCCAGGTCTCGCCAACCAAGCCGTTTAAGAACCAGCGCGACCTGTCCCTCGCGTACACCCCGGGCGTGGCCGAGCCGTGTCTCGAAATCCAGAAACGACCCGAGGACGCCTACACCTATACGGCGCGCGGCAATCTGGTCGCGGTGGTGACGAACGGAACGGCGGTCCTTGGCCTGGGAAACATCGGCGCGCTTGCCGGGAAGCCGGTGATGGAAGGCAAGGGCATTCTGTTCAAGGCGTTCGCTGACATCGATGTGTTCGATCTCGAGGTCGGGTCGGAGGATCCGGAAGACCTGATCCGTTTTTGCCAGCTGCTCGAGCCGACCGTTGGCGGGATCAACCTGGAAGACGTGCGCTCGCCGGATTGTTTCTACGTGGAACAGCGGCTGCGGGAAACGCTTTCCATCCCGGTCTTCCACGACGACCAGCACGGCACCGCGATCATCACCGGCGCCGCCCTGCTCAATGCGCTCGAGCTGGTGGGCAAGGACATCGCGGTGGTGCGCGTAGTCTTCGCCGGGGCCGGGGCAGCGGCGATCGCCTCCGCGGAGCACTACGTTCGGCTGGGCGTACGCCGCGAGCACATCACCTTGTTGGACGCGGAGGGCGTCGTCCACGACGGACGGACCGACCTGGACGAGTACAAGCGACGCTTCGCGCAGCGGACCTCGGCCCGCACCATCGCCGAGCTGCTCCGGGGCGCGGACGTATTCGTGGGATTGTCGGTCGGCGCCATCGTCACCGGCGAGATGATTCAGTCGATGGCCGACCGGCCCATCGTGTTCGCACTCGCCAATCCGACACCGGAGATCATGCCGGACGAGGTGCGTCGCGCGCGTCCTGACGCGATTGTTGCCACCGGCCGATCGGACTTCCCCAACCAGGTGAACAACGTTCTCGGCTTCCCGTTCATTTTCCGCGGCGCCCTGGACGTGCGCGCCAAGAAGATCAACGACGAGATGGAGCTGGCCGCCACACGGGCGCTCGCCGCGCTCGCCAAGGAGGAAGTCCCCGAGTCGGTGATGCGCGCGTACGGGCTCGAGCGGCTCCGGTTCGGGCCGGAATACCTGATCCCAAAACCGTTCGATCCGCGAGTGCTACTGTGGGTGGCGCCCGCGGTCGCTTGGGCCGCCGTCGGCTCGGGCGTGGCGGGCCGGGTGATCGACGTCGAGGAATACCGCGCTGAGCTCGACGCGCGGCTCGGGCGGGCGCGCGAAGTGATGCGCGGGTTTTCCTCGCGCGCCCAGGACGATCCGCAGCGGATCGTATTCCCGGAGGGCGAGGATGCGCGCGTGCTGCGTGCGGCCCGGGTGCTGGCCGACGACGGTGTGGCTCGGCCAATCCTGCTCGGTGACCTGGACGCGATCCGCCGCCTGGCGGACGATGCGGGGGTGACGCTCGAGGACATCGAGCTCGTGGATCCGCGACTCGCGGTGGACGGCGAGGCGATGGCCCAGGATCTGTGGCGACGTCGCCAGCGCCGCGGCATCACCTTGCGCGAGGCGCGCATCCGGGTGAAAGACCCGTTGTACCATGGGCTGCTGATGCTGCGCCAGGATCGAGCAGACGCCCTGGTGGCCGGCGCGGACATGCACTACGCGGACACGATTCGACCCGCCCTCGAGGTCATTGGCGTGGAGTCGGGGCGCCGTCACGTGAGCGGCATCTACATGATGGTGTTCCAGCAGCAGACGCTGTTTTTCGCCGACTGCACGGTCAACATCGACCCCGACGCCGAGCGCCTCGCCGAGATCGCCTCGGCGACGGCGCGCTTCGTGTGGCGCCTCGGCATCGAGCCGCGGGTGGCGCTCGTGTCGTTCTCGAATTTCGGGTCGGTCAAGCATCCGGCCGTCGAAAAAGTCCGGCGGGCGGTAGACTTGTTGCACGAGCGCGAGCCCGCGTTGCAGGTGGACGGCGAGATGCAGGTGGACACGGCGGTGGTGGAAAGCATTCTCACACGGACCTACCCGTTTTCCCGGCTGCGCAGCGCGGCGAACGTGTTGATTTTTCCGAACCTCGATGCGGCCAACGTCGGCTACAAAGTGCTCGACCGCCTCGGTGGCGCCCAGGCTATCGGGCCGATCCTCGTCGGGATGGCCCAGCCGGTACATGTCTTGCAACGGGGGGCGGAAGTGAATGAAATCGTGAACCTGGCAGTGATCGCCGCCGTGGATGCCCTGGAACATCGCCGCCACGCGCGGCCTACTCACTAGAGGACTCGCCATGCGTGCTGCGACCCCAAGCGCCTCCGGCACCCGGTCCTCCGGCGCGAAACTGGACGGCTTCACCCCAGAGCGGGCGGTGCACTGGAACCTCGGCCCTCCGGCGCTCTACGAGCACGCGCTGCGGCGCGGCGAGGGCGTGCTCGCCGACGCCGGCCCGTTCTGTGCCGTCACGAGCCCGCATACCGGCCGCAGCCCCAACGACAAGTTCGTGGTCCGGGAGCCCTCCTCCGCCGACCAGGTGTGGTGGGGCAACGTCAACCAGCCGATTTCGCCGGAACACTTCGATCGGTTGCACGTCGACATCCTTCGGCACCTGAATGCCCAGGAGCTGTTTGTTCGTGACCTCTTCGCCGGCGCCGACGCCGCCTACCGAGTCCCGGTGCGATTTGTGTCGCCCAACGCGTGGCACACGCTGTTTGTCTACAACATGTTTCTCCGACCCACGCCGGCGGACCTGGCCGCGTTCACTCCCGCCTGGCAGGTCCTGCACGCGCCGGAGCTGCAGGCCGATCCCGCCACCCATGGGACCAAGACGGGAACATTCATCGTCGTGCACTTCGCCCGGCGGACGATCTTGATCGGCGGCACGCGCTACGCGGGGGAAATGAAGAAATCCATTTTCACCGTGCTCAATTACCTCCTCCCCGAGCGGGGTGTGCTGCCCATGCACTGCTCGGCGAACGTCGGCGACGCGGGCGATGTGGCGTTGTTCTTCGGGCTCTCGGGCACCGGCAAGACGACGCTCTCGGCCGACGCGCATCGCGGGCTGATCGGCGACGATGAGCACGGATGGAGCGACGCCGGCGTGTTCAATTTCGAGGGCGGGTGCTACGCCAAAGTGATCCGGCTGTCACCGGAAGGCGAGCCGGAGATCTATGCGACCACCCGCCGCTTCGGGACGGTGCTGGAAAACGTCGTGATCGACCCGAACACGCGCACGCTCGATCTCGACTCCGCCGCGATCACTGAGAACACACGGGCCTGCTACCCGATCCACTTCATCCCCAACCACGTCCCGGCCGGTACCGGCGGGCACCCATCGCACATCGTGTTCCTCACGTGCGACGCGTTCGGCGTGATGCCGCCGATCGCCCGGCTCTCCCCCGCGCAGGCGATGTACCATTTCCTCTCGGGCTATACGGCCAAGGTGGCCGGGACCGAGCGCGGCGTCACCGAGCCAAAGGAGACGTTTTCCGCCTGCTTTGGCGCCCCCTTCCTCCCCCGGCACCCGAGCGCGTACGCCACGTTGCTGGGCGAGCGCATCGATCGCCACGGCGTGCAGTGCTGGCTCGTGAATACGGGGTGGACCGGTGGACCGTTCGGCACCGGACACCGGATGCGCCTCTCGCAAACGCGGGCGATGGTGCGCGCCGCGCTCGCCGGGCGCCTCGATCGTGTCGCGACGGAGCGGGAGCCGGTCTTCGGCCTCGCCGTGCCCACCGCGGTGCCCGAGGTGCCGGGCGACGTGCTGCTGCCGCGCCGCACCTGGGCCGACCCGGCTGCCTACGATGCGCAGGCCGGTCGCCTGGCGGATTTGTTCCGCAAGAACTTCGAGCAGTTCCAGAACCAGGTGCAGGTCGGGGTGCGTGGGGCTGGTCCGACCGGCCCCGGGGCGTGAGCGCGCTCGAAGTCGTTCGTGATCCGCTCTGGAACAACATCCGGCTCGAGCCCGAAGCGCTCGAGCTCCTCGACACGCCCGCCGTGCAACGGCTGCGCTACGTCCGGCAGCTCGGCCATGCGTTCCTCGTCTACCCGGGCGCGACCCATACGCGCTTCGAGCATGCGCTCGGGGCGTACCACCTGGCCCGCCGCGCGCTCACCCACCTCGAGGAAGGCGGCCACCGCCTCGACGCGGCGGATGCGCTGCGACTGCGGCTCGCCGCGCTGTTGCACGACATCGGGCACTACCCGTTTTCGCACGCCCTCGAGGAAGCCGGCTTGCCAAGTCACGAGGCGCTTGCCGAGCGCCATCTCGGGCGCAGCGACCTGGCCGGCGTCCTCGAGCGTTGGGGGATGGCACCAGCCAAACTCCTCGGGTTGATCCGCGGCCAGACCAAAGAACCCCTCGCCGGCCTCGTGTCGGGCGCGGTGGACGTTGACAAACTCGACTACCTCTCGCGCGATGCCTGGATGTGCGGCGTGCCCTACGGGGTGATCGACGTCGACCGGTTGCTCTCCTCGCTCACGCTCGCCGCCGCTCCGGGTGGACGCATGTCGCTGGCGCTGCACGAGAAGGGGCTCGCGGCCCTGGAATCACTGTTGTTCGCCAAGTACCAGATGTATCGCAACGTGTACTGGCATCACGCGGTGCGCAGCGCCACCGCGATGTTCAAGCGCCTGGTGCGACAGGCGATCCGCGCCGAGCGGATCCGGGCCGAAGACGTAGCCGTGGCCACGGACGACGGGTTGATCCACGAGCTGGGGCGCGACGACCCCACTGGTCTCGCGCTCCGGCTGCGGGAGCGGCGGCTCGCCAAACGAGCCCTGGAGCTGCCCGCTACCGACCTGCCGGCCGACAGCGCCGACTGGTCCGGCACCGATCCCGATCTCGTCGAGCGGGTCGAGGACCGGCTGGCGCGAGAGCTCGGGATCGCGCCGGGAGAATTGTTCCTGGATTTCCCCGTCAAACGCGAAATGCTCGGAGTCGACCTGCCGTTGGTGCGCCGCGATGGCGTCGTGGTGCAGCTTGCCGGCGCCGGTGCCGAAGCCCACCTCGGGCTGCCGCGCGTGGCCGCCGAGCTTTATCGCTCGGCGCGGCGGTTGCGGGTGTTTACATTGCGGCCCGTGCGGCTGGTCGCGAAGGATATTATCGAGTTGGTATGCTTGCCGCGCGAGGAAGTGGCGGCGCGTCTCGCCGAGGACCGTGGGCTGCTCAGCCCAGGCGCGCCGGGGCCTGCGTCCGCTGCGTCGCCTCGGCGTCCACGAACTCGACCGAATCGATCCGGACCAGGATCGCGGTGATATTGTCGAGGCCACCGTGGCGGTTGGCCTCATTGATGAGCTGGTCCACCTGCTCCTGCGGCATCACCGTTTCGATCTTCAAGATTTCGTGCAGCTCGGGGTCCTCGAGCATCCCCGTCAGACCATCCGAGGCAAGCAAGAACAGGTCCTTCGCCTTCACCGACCCGACGTAAATGTCCGGCGAGACGTCGCTGTTGGCGCCCACGCAGCGGGTGATGACGTTGCTGTACGGGTGCGTGCGAGCCTGTTCGGGCGTGAGGTAGCCGGCATCCACCTGCTCCTGCACGTACGAATGGTCCTTGGTCACCTGCGTGAGTTTGCCGTCCCGCAACAGATAGGCGCGGCTGTCGCCCACCTGGCCGATGAGGAAGCGCGCGTCGTAAAGCACCAGCGCCGAAACGGTGGTGCCCATCCCGCGTTTGTCGTGTTCCGTGAGGGTGCGCTGGAAGATGGCCCCATTGGCGGTCCGGATCGACATGCGCATCCGCTCCGCCACTTCCTCGTCGCCCAGCCCTTTGAGCGACCCAAGCTCGCGCGCGATGTGGCGCACCGCCATCTCGCTGGCCACTTCGCCGGCCGCGTGGCCACCCATCCCGTCAGCCACGATGAAAATGCCCCGGTCCGGGACCATGAGGTAGTTGTCCTCATTTCCCGACCGGATGATGCCGACGTCGGACCGACCTGCACAGGTGATGTGCACTGAGCCGCTTACACCAGGATCCAGTAGACGAGAGCCGACGTTGCCAGCAGGAACACCGCCGCGCTCGCCCCGCACCCCTTGCTCTTCTTCTGCTGGCCCCGAACCGGCGCGGGCGCCGGTCGCCGCGGCGGAGCCGACGCAGGGGGCTTCGGGGTCGGGGTCACCGGTGCCTTGGCGGGCGCCTGAACCTTGGGCGCTGGCGGGGCCGTGGCCGCCGCAGGTGGAGCGGGCGGAGGGGGCGGAGCACGCGGCGCGGCGGGCGGCGGGGCTGGCGGACCGGCCGGCGGTTGGAACGACTCGATGACCTTGGTGCCGCCTCCCTTGGCAACCCCCAGGGCGTCGTCCGTCGGCTCGAAAACCACCTGCACATCGCCGAACCGAACCATCGTCCCCGGCGCAATCGGTGTGTCGGCGGAGATCCGCTCGCCGTCCACCTGGGTACCGTTGGTGGATTCGAGATCCACCAAGATCCACACGCCTTCGCGGCGCAGCAGCTTGGCGTGCGATGTCGACACGGACTCGTCAGGGATCACGAGATCGTTGTATTCCGCCCGCCCGATGTTCGCCACGGGCGTCTTCACGATCAGGCGGGTCCCCTTGAGCGAGCCGTTCCGCACCAGGAAATTGGCCAACGGCGCCACGGTAGGCGTGGTGGATCGCGGTGTGGCCGGCATCCCGAACGAAGTGTTCTGCAGGCGCGCCCCCGCCCCGGGAGGCGGCGGGGCCGTCGCAATCGCCGGAACGGGCACCGGTGCGCTGGGGGAAACCGAGTCGGCGTAAAAGCGGAAGCTCTCTTCACCGATCCGGATCACGTCGGCGCGAGCCAGCAGCCGCTGGCCCTGCACCCGTTCCTCGTTGACATACACCCCGTTGGTGCTTGAATCGACCAGCAGGTAGCCCTTCGGTGACGGCACGATTTCGGCGTGGCGACGCGATACATCCTTCCCGGGCACCACGACGTCGCACCCCGCCTCCCGCCCCATCACCAAAGAAGCGGACACGATCGTGTATTCGCGGCCATCGGTCAACGAAACGAGGCGCCCGCCGGTCGTGCCGATGGGCTTGGCGGGCCCGGGTCCCTTCTGCGCCCCCCCTCCGGCCGCCGCCGGGTTGATCGCCGGAACGTACTGCGTGCTGCCGCTGCGGCGCTCGTCCACGAAGGTCAACTCGTGTCCACCGACCTGCACCTTGTCGCCGTGCAACAGCGGTGTCGGCTCAGCCCCCAGCCGGACGCCGTTGATCATCACCTCGGCCTCGGGGCTGGCCTTTCGGATGATCACTTGCCCGTCCGGCTGACCCTCCAGCAGCGCGTGCTTCGGCAGGAGCCCCTGCCCCGTGAGCGGAATCATGCTCGCGGGGTCGCTCCCCAAGGCCACCTCCCCCATCGGGATGGTGAACCGCTTGTTGCCGAGCTCGAGCATGGACATGCCTGGGATCTCCGCCGGCGTTTATCGAAACCAGAAGTTACGCCCGGGTCCGTAACCGGGCAAGGCGACGTGGGTTACGGGCCCGATGGCAGTCCACCGGGTTCCGCCCCCACCGCTTCTTCGCGTCCCACCAGTCCGCTCCGCAGCCAGCGCCAGAAGAGCAGCGAGCCGACGAACACGGTGGCGTAACTATTGATGAAGCGCCACAGCAACGTGTAGCTGGGCAGCAGGGCGCGCGGAACGTAGATCGACATCACGGCCAGCGACAGGACCTCCGCCAGACCCGACGCCCCCGGAGTGGGCGCAAAGTACAACAGAAACGCGATGAATGTTTGCACGAGCAAGATATCCACGAAATGCGCCGGCAGGCCGAGCGCCCGCATGGCCACGTAGCCGGCGAGCAGCTTGTTGGCGTGAGACGGCCCGGACAAGAGAATCGCCAAGAGCAGGGCGACGAGTCCCCGCCGGCTGCCGAAGGCGACCATACACTCGTGCGCGCGATCGATACCTTCGCGCAAGCGGTCGATGCGCGCCGCTACGCGGGCGCTGCGGTGCTCGAGTCGTGTCGCCAACCAGTGGACGAAGTCGCGCAGCAGCCGTGGGAAGAACATCGCGAACGCCATCACGAGCCCGATCAGCACGAAGATCAGGAGGCTCGTCTTGAACAGGTCATACAGCGTGATGCCCAAGACTACGCCATGCTGAGCCAGCGAGCGGCCCGCCCCGGCCAGGATCGCCACCGGCCCCGCGACCGCGAAAAAGATCACGGTGGCGACGAAGGTCAGGAACGTCGAGGTCATGGCCTCGGGAAGCCCGACACCGGCACGACGCATGGTCCACATCATCATTGGACCGGCGCCACTCTGAAACGGCGTCACGTAGGCCCCCCAGGCGCTCATCCCACCTGAAATCACCATGTCGCGCCAGCGCACCGCCGGATGGACGTGTCGCGCGACGACCCAGAGCCGGGTCCCACCGCCGACCCAGTCCATCGACGCCAGCCCGAGCCCCAACAGGAACCACCCCCAGTGCAGCCCAAGGAGGGCTCCAACGAAGGCCTCGAAATTGTCGCCGTAGACCAGCAGCCCCGCGACGCCGAGGACGGAGAGGAGGGCGAACAGCTCGAGGCCGCGGCGCAACAGCCGCGGGGTGAGGGCGAGCGCCATTGGGTCCGCAAAGGTACGACGCCTGGGGATGACCGGGGAGTGGGGTTATGTTTCTAGGTTATGCGCGCCGCTCCCGACCGCGTGGTCCTCCGCAACGTGCGCCAGCACAACCTGAAGGGCATCACGGTGGAGCTACCGCGGCGCGCCCTCACGGTGATCACGGGGCCCTCCGGGTCGGGCAAGAGCTCGCTCGCCTTCGACACCCTGTATGCCGAAGGGCAGCGCCGCTACATCGAGTCGCTGTCGACCTACGCCAAGCAGTTCCTGGAGCGCATGCCGAGGCCGCTGGTCGACGCCCTCGAAGGTCTCTCGCCGGCGGTGGCGATCGAGCAGAAGAACCCGACCACGTCGAGCCGCTCGACCGTCGGGACCGCGACCGAGATCTATGACTTCCTCCGGTTGTTGTGGGCGCGGGTCGGCACCCCGCACTGCCTGCGCTGTGACGCGCCGGTGAAAGTCGACACGGTCCAGGACGTGGTGGACGTACTGATTGCGGATAGCGGATTGCGGATAGCGGATTTGCCCCGCGAAGCCCGGTCCGCTCAATCCGCCATCGTCATTACGTTTCCGTTGCCTGCCTCTGCGCACCGCCCGGATGTCGACGCCGCCGCACAACTGGTGGCCGCGGGGTTCGTGCGAGCCCGCGTAGACGGCGAGGTGCTGCGGCTCGACACACCGATCGCGGACGCGCGCGTTCGCGCGGGACGCGAGGTCCTCGTGATCGTGGACCGGCTCTCCGCCAATGGCGCCAACCGAGGCCGGCTCGCCGACGCGGTGGCGACGGCATTCGGCGAGGGGGAAGGCATCGCCGTCGCGCTCGCCAACGGCGACGCCCGTCGCTTCTCGGCCCACCCCTCCTGCTCCGCGTGCGGGACCCCGGCCCCCACCTTGACCCCGGCCCTGTTTTCGTTCAACAACCCGCGGGGCGCGTGCCCGGGGTGCAATGGCTTCGGCGCGGTGCTCGAGTACGACGAGTCGCTCATCGTGCCGGAACCTGCCCGGAGTCTCGCCGAGGGCGCGCTCGACCCCTGGACCAAGCCGCGCTACGAAGGCCGGCGCCGCCTGCTGCGCGAGACCGCGCGCGCGAAGGGCATTCCCGCTGACCGGCCGTGGCGCGAGATCGGCGAACGGGAGCGGCAGTTCCTGCTGCATGGTGCCACCGGCCGCTACCTCGGCATCTTTCCGTTCCTGGAACGGCTCGAAACCAAGCGCTACAAGCAGTACATCCGCGTGTTCTTGCGGCAGTACCAGCTCGCCAAGATCTGCCCGGCGTGCGGCGGGACGCGGCTCAAGCCGGAAGCGCTCGCGGTGCGGATCGCCGGGCGGTCCATCGCCCACATCGCCGCGCTGACCGCGACCGAGCTGCAGCAATGGGTCGAACGGCTCGTTTTGTCCCCGTTTCAGCAGGCCATCGCCCAGCACCTGCTGGCGGAGCTTACGGCACGCGTATCCTTTGTGGTCGACGTGGGCCTCGGCTACCTGTCGCTCGACCGGCAAACGCGCAGCCTCTCGGGAGGCGAAGCCCAACGCATCGCGCTTTCGAACGCCCTCGGCTCGCGCCTCACAGACACCCTGTACGTCCTCGATGAACCGTCCATCGGGCTGCACCCGAGCGACATCGATCGTCTGCTGCGTCTGCTGCGGCGGCTCACCGACGCCGGCAACACCGTGGTAGTGGTGGAGCACGATCCCGCCGCGATGGCGATCGCCGATTGGATGGTGGAGCTCGGTCCCGGCAGCGGGGCTGCGGGAGGCGAGCTCGTCTATCAGGGCCCGGCCGAGGGTGTGAAAACCGCCGGGACCCTCACCGGCCAGTATCTCTCGGGCGAGAAGCGTATCGGCGTCCCCTCGGCGCGCCGGCCGGCCGCACGCTGGCTCACGGTGCGGGGTGCCCGGCTGCACAACCTCCAGGGCGTGGACGTCCGGCTGCCGTTGCACACGCTCACCGTCGTGACCGGCGTATCGGGGTCCGGCAAGTCCACGCTGGTGCACGACGTGCTGTACCGCCAGCTGGAACGCCGCCTCAAGGGCAGTCACAGCGCCAAAGAGCACCTCGGCGAGGCGGTTGGCGAAGTGGCCGCGCTCGAGGGCTGGGAGGCGATCGGCGACGTCGTGCTGATCGACCAGTCCCCGATCGGGCGCACGCCGCGGTCCAATCCCGTGACCTACGTAAAGGCGTTCGACGAGGTACGACAGTTGTTCGCGGCACTGCCGCGCGCCCGCGAGCGGCGCTACTCCCCCAGCACCTTCTCGTTCAACGTTCCCGGCGGCCGCTGCGAGGCGTGTGAGGGCGCCGGGCACGTGCTGGTGGAAATGGTGTTTTTGGCGAACGTGTTCGTCCCGTGCGAGATCTGCGGCGGCAAACGGTTCAAACGCGAAGTGCTGGACGTGAAACTCGACGGACACTCGATCCACGACGTGCTCGAATGGACCGTGGACAGCGCGTTGCGCCGCTTTCACAAGCAGCCGCGTCTCGCGCGCGCCCTGTGGCAGCTGCAACAGGTCGGGCTGGGCTACCTGCGCCTCGGGCAGCCGGCCACGACGCTCTCCGGCGGTGAAGCGCAGCGTCTCAAAATCGCGCGCGAGCTGACTCTCGCGGGGACGCGGAGCTCGCCCGCGAGTGGGCGGCGGCGGCAATTGTACATCCTCGACGAGCCGACCACCGGACTGCACCTCGATGACGTGCGGACCCTGTGTCGGGTGCTCGACCGCCTCGTGGACGCGGGCCACACCGTGCTGGTGATCGAGCATCACCTCGATGTCATCAAGCGCGCCGACTGGATCGTGGACCTGGGCCCGGGCGCCGGCGCTGAGGGGGGCCGCGTGGTCGCCGCCGGCACGCCTGAAGACGTCGCCCGGTCCGCCGAGTCCGTGACCGGCCGCTACCTCCAGGATCTCGTCGCGTGACGCCGCGGCGGGCCGATGCGCTGCTGCTCGCGGCCACGCTCATCTGGGGCCTGAGCTTCGTGGTGATCAAACAAACGCTCGCCTACGCCACACCGCTGGCATTCGTGGCACTCCGTTTTGGGGCCGCGACGGTGCTCATGGCGCCCCTCGCACGGCTCACCAGGTCGTTCACCCGCGCCGAGCTCGCCGGCGGCGCGTTGCTGGCGCTGCAGACCGGGATCGGGTTCCTCGCGCTGTCCGTCGGGCTCGTAACGACGACGCCGTCGCGCTCGGCGTTCATCGTGGCGCTCTCGTCGGTGCTCGCGCCGATGATGGCAGCCGCCGTGCTGCGCGAGCGGCCGCGCTGGTCGCTCGCGGCCGCACTGGTCGTGGCCACCGTCGGGCTGTACTACCTCGCGGCGCCGGAGGCGGGCGGTGTCAACCGCGGCGACCTCTGGACCCTCGTGACCGCCGTGTTATTCGGCGGTCAGATCGTGACGGTCGCGGTGCTCTCCCGGCGCTTCGATGTGTGGCGTCTGGTCTGGATGCAGCTCGCGGGCACGGCCCTGCTCGCGGGGATCGGAACGGCGCTGCTCGAGCAGCCGCGCGTACAGTGGACGTCGGCGTTCGTGCTCGGGCTCGCCTACGCAACCGTGTTCCCGACGATCGTGGCGCTGGCGCTCCAGCTCCACGCCCAACGCTACATGAGCTCGGCCCGCGCTGCATTGATTTTCTGCCTCGAGTCGTTGTGCGCCGCCGCCACGTCCTGGTTGATCATCGGAGAGCGGTTGTCTCCCCTCCAATGGATGGGTGGCGGGTTGATTCTCACGGGGATGGTGCTGGCGGAGCTGGGAGTTGTCAGCCAACAGCCGTCAGCCGTCAGTGGGTTGGATGGCCGTTGAACTGGCAGTGCCACAGGGCGATATTTGCGCCACGAGTCTGATCGCTGATGGCTGGCGACTGACGACTGACGACTGACAGCCGATGGCCGTCGGCTTTCGTCTGACAAGTGTAGTCCCGAGTAGCTCAGTTGGTAGAGCAGCCGGCTGTTAACCGGCGGGTCGGGGGTTCGAGTCCCTCCTCGGGAGCTTAGATTGAGTCCGTGGCGCCACCACCCAAGCCCTCCGAGCCTGCCGCCGTCCGAGGGGCGGCCGCCGACGTCGCGTCACCTCTCGCCGGGGGCCTGCTTCAGGCCCTGCTCGAGCAAAGTTCCGACGTCATTGCCTTGCTCGACGCGGCCGGAACCATCCTCTATACCTCGCCCCCCGCCACCAGGCTCCTCGGGTACCCCGTGGACGAGCTGGTCGGGCGCAGCGCCTTCGAGCTGCTGCACCCCGACGACCTGGCGCGGGTCAAGGATCTGTTCGCGGGCTTGCTCGAGCGAGCCACCGAGCCGATCACCACGGCCGTGCGCTACCGGCACAAGGACGGGTCGTGGCGCGAGATCGAGGGCGTGGGCGTCAACCGGCTGCACGACCCCGCCGTGCGGGCCATCGTGGTCAACTACCGGGACATCACGGCCCGCAACGCCGCCGAAGCCGAGGCGCGCCGCACCGTCTCGCTGCTCCAGTCCACGCTGGAGTCCACCACCGACGGGATTCTCGTCGTGGGCGGCGCCGGCCGGATCGTCTCGTTCAACCGGCGGTTCGTGGAGCTGTGGCGGATTCCCCAGCCGATTCTCGACTCGCGCGACGACGACCGTGCGCTCAACCACGTGGCCGACCAGATCGTCGACGCCGAGCAGTTTCTCGCCAAGGTGCGGGACCTCTACGCCCACCCCGATGCCGCCAGCTTCGACATCCTCGAGTTCAAGGACGGCCGGATCTTCGAGCGATTCTCGCTGCCGCAGCGCCTCGACGGCGTGGCGGTGGGACGCGTGTGGAGCTTCCGCGATGTGACCGCCCGGGCGCGTGCCGAACGGGCGATGCGCGAAAGCGAAGAGCGGTACCGGGCGTTCATCGCCCACACGTCGGAAGGCGTCTTCCGGATCGAGCACCAGCCGCCCGTGCCCATGGACCTGCCGGTGGACGAGCAGATCCGTGCCCAGTACGCCACGGGGGTGCTCGCCGAATGCAACGCGGTACTGGCGCAGATGTACGGGTTCGACCGTCCCGAGCAGATCGTGGGCCGGCACATCTACGAGTTCCTCGACCAGACCGATCCGAAGAATTTCGAATCCATGCGCGCCTTCGTGCGGGCCGGCAACCGCGACCTGGACCGGGAGTACCACGAGTTCGATAGCCGCGGCGTCAAGCGCGTGTTCATCAGTAACTCCGTCGGGTTCGTCGAAGACGGCGCCCTGGTGCGGGTCTGGGGCACGCAGCGGGACGCGACCGAGCGGCGCCGGGCCGAGCAGGTCCAGTCGGCCACGTACCGGATCTCCGAGGCCGCGAACACGGCCGGCACCCTGCCCGAATTGTACCGCGCCGTCCACGCAATCGTCGGCGAGCTGATGCCGGCCCGCAACCTCTACATCGCGCTGTACGATGAGCCGACCCAGACCCTGTCCTTTCCCTACTTCGAGGACGAATTCGACCCGGGCTTTCCCGCAAAACCGCTCGGCCGGGGACTGACCGAATACGTGCTGCGCACCGGCGCGCCCCTGCTTGCAACACCCGACGTCTACAACTCTTTGGTGGAACAGGGGGAGGTGGAGCTCATCGGGGCGCCGTCGCTTGATTGGGTGGGGGTG
Organism: uncultured Gemmatimonadaceae bacterium; assembly: GCA_964596925.1. GTDB lineage: Bacteria > Gemmatimonadota > Gemmatimonadetes > Gemmatimonadales > GWC2-71-9 > DASTHG01. The sequence goes on from CAZQWQ010000040.1 coordinate 145,128, forward strand.
CCGCTCAAGACGGCGGGCCGCACGGTAGGCGTGATCGCCGTGCAGACCTATTCGACCGGCGTCCGCTACGGAGAGCGGGAGCGCCAGATCCTCGAGTTTGTCTCGACGCAGATCGCCCTCGTCATCGAGCGCAAGGCCGCCGAGCAGCAGCTCGCCGACAGCGAAGCGAAGTATCGGCTGTTGTTCGAGGCGAATCCGGAGCCGATGTGGGTGTACGACCACGATTCCTACCGCATCCGGGCCGTCAACCAGGCCGCGATTGCGAGCTACGGCTACACGGAGGCCGATTTCCTCCAGATGACGGTGTACGATCTCCACCCGCCGGAGGATCACCCGACGCTCGACCGCATGCTGTCCCAACCCCGCGACGGCGCGGTGACCCGCACCGCCCTGCACCACCGGAAGAAGGATGGCGCCACGATCGACGTGGAGATCCTGGCGGATTCGATCGAGTACGCGGGACGGCAGGCGCGATTGATCCTGTCGCGCGATGTCACCGAACGCCGCCTGCTGGAGCGACAGCTGCAGGAGAACGAACAAAAGTACCGCATGCTGTTCGAGGCCAATGCCGAGGCGATGTACGTCTATGACCGCGAGACGTTCCGGTTCCTGGCGGTCAACCAGGCGGCGATCGCGCGCTATGGCTACTCCCGCGAGGAGTTTCTTGCGCTCACCTACTTCGACTTGCGTCCTCCGGAGGAAGTGCCCAAGCTCCGCGAATACTTGGAGACCCACCCGGACATTTCCCAAATGACGAGCGGGTGGGTCCACCGACGCAAAGACGGCAGCTTGCTCGAGGCCGAAGTCGTCGCGCACACGATCGATTTCGGCGGGCGCCGGGCCAACCTGGTGCTGGCCCGGGACGTGACCGAACAGCGCCGCCTCGAGGCCCAGCTCCGCCAGGCGCAGAAGATGGAAGCCGTTGGCCGGCTCGCCGGCGGCATCGCCCACGATTTCAACAATCTGCTCACGGCGATCCTGGGCTCGGCGCAGCTCGCCCTGCGCGAATTGGAGCCGGCGCACCCGATCCGCGAGGACCTGGAAGAAATCCGTCGGGCCGGGTTGCGGGCCGCCGACCTCACCCGGCAACTCCTCGCGTACAGCCGCCGTCAGGTCGTCGCCCCCAAGGTGATCGACGTCAACGAAGCGGTCCGCAACCTCGACTCGATGTTGCGCCGGCTGATCCGCGAAGACATCGACCTCGTGCTCGAGCTTACCCCCCAGCCGATCGCCGTGCGCAGCGATCCCGGGCAGCTCGAGCAGGTCGTGCTGAACCTCGTGGTCAACGCCCGCGACGCGATGCCGCAGTCGGGCCGGATCACGATTCGCTCGGCGGCCGTCGTGCTTGATGCGCGGCAGCCGGAAAACCAACCGCCTGCCCCCGCCGGCTCCTACGTGCACCTCGCCGTCAGCGACACCGGCGGCGGCCTGTCAGACGAGGCCCGGGCGCATCTCTTCGAGCCGTTCTTCACCACCAAGGAACTGGGCAAGGGGACGGGACTCGGGTTGGCGACCGTGTACGGCATCGTCAAGCAAAACGGCGGGTTCATCTACGTCGACTCGAGCCCAGGCTCAGGCACGACGGTTCGCATCTACCTGCCCCCGGCCACCGGCCCGGTGCCGACACCCGAAGTCCCCGCGCCACTTCCGATGGCGGGAAAGGGTTCGGAGACGGTCTTGCTGGTCGAAGACGAGGCCGCCGTGCGCCAGTTTGCGCGCCGGGCGCTGGAGGCGAACGGCTACTGTGTCCTCCCCGCTGCCGACGGCACTGAAGCCCTGGCGCTCGCCGAACGGCACCCGGGTCCAATCCACGTGTTGCTCACTGATGTGGTGATGCCGGGAATGGGCGGGCCGGAGCTGGCCACGCGCCTCGCGAAGCGCCGGCCCACCGTCCGCGTCCTCTTCAGCTCCGGGTACACCGACGACGCGACCGTGCTGCAGGGAGTCCGTGAGGCGGGCACGGCATTTCTGCAAAAACCCTTTGCGCCGGAGGATCTGATCCGGAAGCTTCGCGAGGTTCTGTCGGCACCCTGACACCACTCCATAATGAGTGTGTGCTCACTTATCTTTGTAAACCAAAGCCGTACCTGATCTTGAACAATGACAAGCCCCGATAGCGTCTTGTAAGTACAAGCCGCAGATGCAGTTGCATTCGCTGTACCCGCCGATTGACAAGCGAGCCCTATAGATTCCGCCATGGCTCTTCGCCCTTTGTACGGTCACGACCTCGCCCGCACCCACCTCTCGGGGGCGCTGCGCGCCGGTCGACTCCCCCAGGCACTGTTGTTCGAGGGTCCTCGGGGCGTCGGGAAGCAACGCTTGGCCCTCTGGCTCGCCCAGGCGCTGCTCTGCGAGCAGGGTACGCCTGGGGAGGCCTGTGGGACCTGCCGAGCCTGTCGCCTGGTGTCCACGCTTTCGCACCCCGATCTCCACTGGTTCATCCCTCTCGAGCCAAACAAGAAGGGGGCGGACGCCGACAAGCAGGTCGAGCTGGTGGAAGCGGCGCTGGGAGAAGAACTTGCCCTTCGGCGGGAGCGCCCGCTGTACGAGCCGCCTTCGGGAATGGCAGCCCACAGCATTGCCGCCGTGCGACTGTTGCTCCGACGCCTCATTCTGACCCCGGCAATCGCCCGACGTAAGGTCTTTATCGTGGGCGATGCGGAGCGCCTCATTGCCCAGCGAGCCAGCCCTGAGGCAGCAAACGCCCTGTTGAGGGCACTGGAAGAGCCTCCCGCCGATACGGTTTTCGTGCTCACCGCTGCGGAGCCAAAGGCACTGCTCCCTACGATTCTGTCGCGCGTAGTGCGCGTCCGGCTAAGCAGGGTCCCAGACAGTGTCGTGACATCTTTCATACATACTGAGCTTCCTGACCTCCCCAACGCTGATCGCATCGTCGATGAAGCTGAGGGCTCCATCGGCAGGGTTCTTGCCCGTACGGGGTCCGCAACCGGGCGGGGGGACGCCGCGGCCGCGTTTCTCGCCACCGTACACGGCGATGCGGCCGACCGGTATGCCGCGGCCCTGCGGCAGACCCCCTACCAGGCGCGGGGCGGGTTCACCGACATGCTGGACGGCCTGTTGGAACGGTTGCGCCACGAGGCGCGAGCGGGGGGGGACACCCGTCGGATCGCCGCCGCGATCGCCTTGGTGATGGACGCCCGCGAGCATGCGCAGGGCAACGTGAATCCGCAGCTCCTCGCGGCGGTGCTCGCCGACGGCATGGCGGAGGCGTGATGGCGCTGGCGCATCTCGATGACGCGGGACGCGCTCGCATGGTGGACGTAGGCGCGAAACCCGTGACGGCGCGTTCCGCGACCGCGGAGGGCGCGATCCGGATGTCGGCCGAAGCGTTTCGGCTCGTGGCGGATCAAGCCGTGGCCAAGGGCGATGTGATCGCGGTGAGCGAGATCGCGGGAACGATGGCGGCCAAGCGGACCGCCGAGCTGATCCCGCTGTGTCACCCTCTCGGCCTCGATCACGTAGAGGTCCGGGGCAGCCTGGATGAAAACCTGCCGGGGGTGCGCGTGCGAGCCACGGTGCGAGTCGTTGGACGCACCGGCGTGGAGATGGAAGCGCTGACGGCTGTTGCTGTGGCGTTGCTGACGGTCTACGACATGGTGAAGAGCGCCGACCGAGGGATGGAGATCTTCGCGGTTCGGCTGCTCGAGAAAACCGGTGGATCGCGCGGAGATTGGCGCCGCGTCTGACGCCCGAGCCGCCCGGCCGAGTGGTCGGCGGTGCAGGAACTTGAACCCAAGAGGGCTATGAGCGCATCGCGGAAGCTGCAGGGCGGCTTGATCATGCTGGGCGCGTTGATCGTGTCGAGCATTGGTGGCTGGGCCAGTCGCGCCGCCGCCGACGACAAGCCGTCATCCATGGCGCCCGCTCTGTTGAGCGAGGTTCAGGCGCTGTCGCAGCAACTGGAGTCGGTTCGGGGCGAGCTGTCGGTGGCGCGGCTTCAGCTCGATCGCGCCAACGCTGTGATCGAGTATTCCACCCACTACCTCGTGCCCGCTGACCTTGCCGAAGCGATCAACGACATCGCGCTGGCCGAGGGCATCGAGCCCAGCCTGGCCTTCCGGCTCGTCCGAGTCGAGTCCCGTTTCGATCCGCGCGCCCGCAGTTCCGCGGGGGCGATTGGCCTGACGCAGATTCTCCCCAGCACCGCTCGGCTCTACGAGCCCGGGCTGACCACGGAGCGGCTGTACCACCGAGGCACGAATCTCCGGCTCGGCTTCCGCTACCTGCACGATTTGCTGGAGCGCTATGACAACGACCTCGAGCATGCATTGCTCGCCTACAACCGCGGACCAGCCAAGCTCCAGGAGCTGCTGAACGCGGGGGTGGATCCGCGCAACGGGTATTCCAGTTCTGTCATGAAGGGCTACCACCGCCTGCCACCGCCGGCAGCGGAATAACCCCGGCGGACCCCGAGACACGAGAGGCCAGGGGGAATCCCCTGGCCTCTCGTGTGTCTATGCCCTACCCCGGCTACGGGGTTCGGCTGTTCCCGTGTGGTCAGCGCGAGGGGATTCGCAGCGTCTGCCCCGGCTTGATGATCGAGTCCATGTCGAGCCCGTTGTAGTCCAGCAGGGCCCGCAGCCCTACGCCGTAGCGTCGCGAGATCCAGCTCGCCGTCTCGCCACTCCGGACGCGGTGCGAGGCGGTATTGCTCCTACTGGCGACGCGGCGCGGCGTGGGGTCCACCGGGGTGGACCAGGCCGACAGCGGCACGATCCGACCGTTCATCGGGATGATCAATCGTTGGCCGACCCGCAGCGCCCGGGGCTTGAGATAGGGGTTGGCACCCTGAATCATCGTCACCGACACGCGATACTGGCGCGCAATCTCCGAGAGCGTCTGTCCCCGGGTCACGAAATGATCCACAAATGAGGTGCGGGACGTGGCCGACAGGGTGTCGTAGCGCTCCGCGACCATCGTCCCGCGGCCGCGTGGCACGCGCACGGTCGCCTCGCGACCCGGCGGCGTCACGCCACGCACAAACTGCGGATTCAGCTCGAGTACCGCCGCGATCGTCGTGTCAGCGAGCCGCGCGATCACATCGAGGCCGGTAGCGTCCGGGACCTGCACCTCATCGAACTGCAGCGGCGGGAGGTGCTCCAAATCCGTGAACCCATAGCGCGCCGGTTGCTTCGCGACCAGGGCCGCCGCGATGAGCTTAGGCACGTAGTCGCGCGTCTCGCGGCGCAGGTAGCGCCGGTCGGCCAGCTGGAAAAATGTCTCGTCCGAGAGCGCGTCCGATTCGCCAGGGAGTCGCCGCACACCGCGCGTGATGCGTCCTTCCCCGGCGTTGTAGGCCGCGGCGGCGAGGTAGACACTGCCGAGGCGCTTGACCAGGTCGGACAGGAAGTTCACGGCCGCGTCGGTCGCCTTGAACGGATCGCGGCGCTCGTCCACCCAGGGGTCCACCGTCAGCCCGTACATGCGGGCGGTGCTGGAGATGAACTGCCACATCCCCACCGCCTGCGCCCGGCTCACCGCCGAGTTGGAAAGCCCGCTCTCGATCAGCGTGAGGTAGACCAGGTCTTCGGGCAGTCCCTTGGCCCGGAGCCGCGCGCGAATCATGCCTTCGTAGCGGTTCAAGCGGGACAGCCAGATGGCGAACCGATCGCGCGCATCCACCTGAAAAAACTCGAGATACTGCAGCACGCGACGGTTGGCGGCATAGGTCGTAACATCGATATCGTACGTCGGCGTGCCGCCGACGGCCGTCACGTCGCGGACGATTGCGCGTCCTTCCGGCCCGAACAGACGCACCGCCTCGCGCTCGACCTCTTCCCCGCGCACCGTCGCGGCCGGGGGTGCGCTGTCATGGCGCGTCACGGTGGAGTCCGGTGAGGCCGCGGTCGCGCGGCTCGGCGTGGTGCTCGGCGCCGGCAGCTGAGCCATCGGCGCCTGGGTCGGGCCGCCGGCACACGCGACGCACAAGAGCAAGGACAGGAAAGCGGCGGACGGCCTATCGACGCGGCCGGCACTCGGATGCTGACCCTGTAGAAGATCCATAGTCACCGTGTGGTTACGTAGTTGCCCAACACGCGGTTCGTCGCATTGAGGACCGCCAATGCCGCACCGCGCGGCGGATCCGTCTCCGTGAGATACGACCCGATCATGCGCCAGACATTGCCTTCCGAGCGCACTGAAAGACTCACAATCACCACCGTGGCGTCGAAGGCTCGCACCGCTTTCACTCCCAGCAGCTCGATCTCGACGTCGGGGCTGACCGCCTGCTCCAGGGCCCGCAGGGCGGCTTCCGCCGAGCAGCGCAGCTCACCGGCCTGCGAAGTCACCCCCTCGCTCTCCCCTACGAACTCCCGGCCATCGATCCACGACAGGTGCACCCGCGCCCGACAGGTCCCGCTCGGGAGCCGGTCGAACGCGAACACCTGAAACCGCATCCGGTCCGCAACCGCTGGTCGTCCGCTGAGGTCCGAAGTCTCAATCAAAGTGCACCTCGATCTGCTGTCGCGCTGCTGGATCCTGGACCGCCTCTACCACGTCTACTTCCATATGCGGCCGGCCTTGGTCGTCTCGTTCGGCGGTAATCACGAGGATCAGGCCGCCTTGGAGCTCCACTTTCATGTGTCTCAGGTCGGATCGCACCGTCACGTCCCGGATTTGCTGCCCGCGAAGCCGCTCCATCGCAGCGACCACGCGTCGTAAGTCCTGTAATGCCACTGAATTCACGCGAAACGCCCGGCGAGAACGTTCGCCAGCGCCCGATCCGGGATCTGTTCTGCTTGCAGGAACAGTGCCGACTTGGTGGTCGCCTCGATGGGGAACGGCGCCCAAAAGGACCGGTCCCGCACGTTGCCCGAAGTCCCGCGGAACGACAGCATCAACTGCCAGGAGACCATGTGTGGACGTCGCTCAGCCACCGCAGCCACATGCCAAACATCGTCCCCATAAGCAATTACGCGCCAAGGCATTGTTCACCTCGCGGTCAGAGCCTGGGTCTCAAAGGGGCGGCCCAATATGGGCGTAACCCCAAGTCCAGTCAATGGTTGAGACGCTTTTTTTGGGTAAAGCGTGCCTGGGAGGGCCTAGTCGCCGCCGGTGGCGAGGACACGGAATCGGGCCGCCAGATCCCGGGTGATCGGGCCGGAAGCGCCCGCCCCAATGGAGCGGCCATCCAGCCGGCTGACCCCGACAACCTCGGCGGCCGTCCCGGTGAGAAACACCTCGTCCGCTGTGTAAAGGTCGTATCGATTGAGGGGGAGCTCCTCCACCGCATACCCGGCATCGCGCGCCAGCTCGATGACCGCATCCCGGGTGACGCCGCGCAGGATGCCGCTGTAGGGGGGCGGCGTGCGCAACGTGTGGTTCAGGACGGCAAACAGATTCATGCCGCTCGCCTCCGCGACGTATCCCGCCGAATCGAGCATGACCACCTCGTCGACACTCGCGGCGATGCCTTCGATCTTGGCGAGGATGTGGGCGAGATAGTTCAGCGACTTGATGCGCGGCGAGAGACTTTCTTTGTGACTGATCGGCGTGGCGGCGGTGAGGCAGACGAGGCCGCGCTCGTAGCATTCTTGCGGCCACAGTCGGATGGTATCCACGATGCAGATGATGGAGGGTTTCGGACACTTGCGCGGGTCGAGTCCCAGGTCGCCCACGCCGCGCGTGACCACCAGCCGCAGATAGGCGTCGCGCATGGCGCTCTTGGCGAACGTCGCCGCCACCATCGCCGCCATGTCGGGCTTGGAGAGGGGGATCTCGAGGCAAATCCCCTTGGCCGAGCCGTACAGCCGGTCGAGGTGCGCGTCGAGCCGGAAGATCCGCCCCGCATAAGCGCGGATGCCCTCGAACACCCCGTCCCCATACAGCAGGCCGTGGTCGAACACGCTGACCACGGCCGTGTCGCGATCGTAGTATTTGCCGTCGATCCAGACTGTGGTCATGCCGGAAGAATCTCGCTCTCGGGGCGGACCGTGACAACCCTCGCTACGGACTGGCCGCGTCTTCCAGGCCGTCCCCGTTCCCGTCGCGAAACACCTTGAGCGAGGTGCGGATGTTGTCCCGGACGAGCGCCTCGTTCGGCCCCCCGCGCAGGGCGGTGGCGGGGTCGACGAGCGCCTTGCCATCCGCCTGCCGGAACCAGGACGCGACATCCACGCGCAGCGTGACGTGCAACGACTCGCCCACCGCGACCGACACCGGAGGGTCGATCGCGATTTCCTGGTGCTCAGCCCAGTCTGTCGTATAGGAGAAGTCGCGGCGCGCCCCGGCATGGCTGAAGGCGCCATCGACGCGGACGGTGGTACCGGCAAATTCCGGGTTGGCGACCAGGAACGCCGTGTCGGTGGCAATGTCGGGCCGGTGGACGACGGCCTGAAACAGGTTGTAATTGGTCACGGGGGCTGGTCTCGTCGTTCGCCGCACGGCGCCTGGCGCCAGAGAGAAATCGAGCGCCACCGGTTGCATGTCGAACTCGACACAATGAGGTTTGTCCTCTTCCCCTTCTTCTTCCTCACAGCCATTGGCTGCGGAGGGAGAGATCGCCAGCTCGGCCAGCACGAGGCGCACGCGGCGCAGGAAGATGGTATCCCGGCCTTGCGCCACGAAGCTGTCGGCGGCGATGAAGGGGGCGCCCGAATCGGCCGTGGCAGGGTGCCGACCGGAGAGCTGGAACACGATGGCGCCTTCGGGGGGGTGATCGGCCTTGTCGCCGCAACCGAGGGCGAGCGTGGTTACGGCGATCACGCCGGAGAGCGGGTAGCGGCAGAGGACGTGCATGACATAATATACTGATGCCTCCGTGAGCCTGAACGTCCCTTTCGCTTTGCGCCGGCCTTGGCTCCTCACCAGGGATCTCCTCCAGAGCCGCTCCCAACCGAACGTGGAGCGCCTGCAGGAAGTGGCGGACCCCGAGACCTTCGTCTGGAGCATACTTCCCCATGCCGCCCGGACGTTCGCGGCCTGTATCACGCTGCTCCCGGCCGAGTCCGCCCGGGCAGCGGCGGTCGCCTACCTGTATTGCCGCATTCTCGACACCTATGAGGACCTGATCCCGCAACCGGCGGAGCGGGAGGCGGCGCTGGCGGACTTCAGCCGCCGCTTCCGTCTTGCGGACGGCACCGCACCGCGCCCCGCGCCGCGCATCGATGAGGGGCGCGCGCGTGATCTGCGAGATCGCACGCATGTGGTATTGGTGAACCGGTGTCATCTCGTGGATGCGGTATTTCGCACCCTCACGCCCCACACGCGGCGGAACATCGGGGAGCTGGTCGAATCGATGGCATCAGGGATGGCCTGGTCGTCAAAGGCCTTCGGCAGCCAGGGGGGCGTTTTGCGGGACGGGGAGCAGCTGAGCCAGTACTGCCGCAACGTCATCGGTCTGCCGTTCCTCTTCGCCGTCCGCCTGTTGCTTCAGCAGCGCACCGGGGATGCCACCATGTCCGAGCAACTGTGCGAGGATTGCATGCTGGCTGGTGAGATGGTGCAGCTCGCCAACATCACCCGGGACATCGAGAAGGACCTACGGCACGGCGTGTCCTATCACCCAACGCTCCGCGCGGACCTCGGAAGATCAGACCTCGACGATGGGCTCCGGGCCCGCATTCGTGGTGTCCGGGAGGAGCTGTTGGTGCGGGCGCTGGCCATGGCCCCCGCCTACGAGCGGATGATGCAGGCCATGCCATTCAGGGCCGTCAGCCTGTCACGGGCATCCGGCGTGCTGATGCTGCTCTTTACGGATCGGTACTACCGGTCGTGCGCCGAGTTGGTAGGCAGAGCGCCATGGCGGGGCCCAAGGTCCACGATCGCCCTCATCCTGCTGTCCGCCGGCCACGTGGTTTCGGCCCGGTGGTCCGACAAGACCGTACGACGCATCACCGAAAATTTCCAGGAGTTCGCCCGTAACGGAGAACCTGGAGGAGCTAGCGCCCCTCTTCACCGGGCCGGTACGACCGCTCGGCGTTCGCCCTGATCTCCGCCAAGGTGAACCACCCTGGTTTGAACCTGCCGGTGGCGTAAAGCGGCGCCTGATCGAAGTAGTGCGGTGAATCCGGCCGCCCGCTCGCGCCGAAGGTATGCACCGTGAGCGCACGGACCTGGGGCCCGAACTCCACCACGCTCACGTAGGTCCCCCCTGCCTGGCCGTAGCGCGCTTTCTGTTCCCGGGCGTCCTGCGAGTAAAAGGTGAAGACCGCCCCGTCGCCGCCGCTCACACCGGGCACCGCGAGGCTCGGACGATCGTCGGAGAATGCCTGGTCGGTGGCTTCATCGATCCGCTGCAACCGATTCACTTCTCCCCAACGAACGGTCCACCGCCCGAACCGGCCTTGGAGAATGCTCTGGGCGCTGCCCAGGCGCTGGACGCGCTCCGCCGGGGTCAACGAATCGCGCCGGTTGCCCAGCCGGTCTCGCCACAGCACGAACAGCGTGGTCGCCACCGAGTTCGTGTCGCTCTTGTGATTCCAGGCGCGCAGTGTATCGATCGCGTGCTCCAAGTCACGGCCGGTGTCGGAGCTGTCCCGTGGAACACTCTCGAAATCCTTGAAGAGCTGGGGCAGCAAGCTGTCCGCCATGACCACCCGCGTATCGAACGCCGCCTGCGTCCACTGATCGAACGTCCACGTCGGCGTGCTTGCCAGCATCCGCCGCGATGCGAGCGCGCGGGGGTTGTCACGCTCGATCACCATGTATTTCGGAAACCGGGTGGAGTCCGGATTGCCTTCGCTCGTGAGGTGAAACGGGGACGAGTTGCAGTTGTGCATCCAGCCGGTGACGGGATCAGTCATCTGCGGCAGCTCGTCCATCGAGTGGTATCCCTGCCACTCGGTGCTCGGGTTGCTGCCATCCAGCGGCTCGCCCCAATCGAACTCGGGTGCGCGTCGGGGGACCGCGCCGTTATAGAGATACCAGGTGTGTCCGTCCCGGTCGGCGTACAGGACGTTGCCGAAGAGCATGTTGAGCGGGGCCATCGCCCGCTTCATCTCGACCAGGTTCCGGGCCCGTGTCATGGCGTACCATTCGCCGAGCCAGCCATCGCCGTCCAGCTTCGCCATGCGAACCGCCAACTGCCTGCCGCCCGGCTCGCCGAAGATCGGGCCATGATGGGTTTTTCTGAACGTCGACACCCTGAGCACGATCCCGCTGTCCGTCTTCACCTTAATCGTATCCTGCCACGCGACCGCCATCCGATAGCCACCGCCGTAGCGGTACGCCAATGGATTGTTCTGGTCGTCGAAGGTCTCGATGTAGCTGTCGGCCTGGTCCGCCGCGTTATCAGTGCTCACCCAGCCGATGTAGGCGTTGTGGCCGACATAGGGGAATGGAAAACCGAAGCGGGTGTAGCCGGTGAAGTCCCATCCCTGGTCGCTATGGACGTGGCCCTCATAGACCTGGCCGCTGCCGAAGAACGACAGGTGCGGATTGATGAACAGCATAGGATGGCCGGTCGCGCTCCGCGACGCGCCAATGACCCACCCGTTGGACCCGGTGCTGGCTTCGACGCCACGGCCGTCCCGGGCCACGCGGAATTCACTCCGCTTGAGACCGGCTGAATAGAGGAAGCCGTTCTGGTAGTAGTTGTAGCGGATGAAGGCGAGTGGGGCCGCCGGCCCAAGGCCTTGATGTAGTTATCCTCGACCCGAAAGAAATGGTCTTCCGCCTGCGCGTAGGCGAAACCAAACACCGCGGCCGCATCGGTTTTCCCGAAGACGTGAGGCACTCCGTAACGATCGCGGTAGATGGTAACGTCGCGAGCCAGCACAGGCGTGTTCGCGTCGGTGGGAGTGGGGCCGCTCGACAGAAGCATCACGCAAGTGACTGCGAAAACCGGTCGGTACGCCACGGAGGTGAATCTAGCCTTGGCCGACTTGAGCAGGCGAGGGTTGCCAGACCGTGGCCCAACCTGCATTCTCAACTGCACATGAGCATCCAACCGACGTGGTGGAGCGGTAAAGACGCCATGACCCAGCCCACTCTGAGGATCGCCGGCATGTGGCCGGCGACGGCGCTCTGGTTCGTCATCGCGTGCGGTGGAGATGGTGGGTCCGGTCCCCTGGTGCTTCCCGAACTCGCTCTGGACACGGTGGCCACCGGGATGAGCAACCCGCTCTTCGTCACCGCGCCACCGGGCGATCAGGCCCGGCTGTTCGTCATCGAGCGGACTGGGCAAATCCGCATCATCAAGAACGGCACCCTCCTGGCTGCCCCGTTTCTCGACATCACGACACAGCTGTTCTCCGGCCCCGAACAGGGTATCCTCGGCATGGCGTTTCCCCCGGACTATGCGACGAGCAGGTTTTTCGTCGTCTACTACGTGAACCCCAATGCGGAGTCGGTGCTGTCGCGCTTTCACGTCGCGAGTGCCACCGCCGACACCGCCCTGCCTGGCGAAGACACGTTGCTGTCGATCGCGCCAGTTTTTTTCCCTGATCACAACGGGGGCATGTTGGCCTACGGACCGGACCAGTATCTGTACGTGAGCGTGGGAGACGGAGGGTGCTGCGGCGATCCCAACGGCCATGGGCAGGACCGCACCGAGCTGCTGGGTTCCCTGTTGCGGCTCGACGTCGGGGCGAGCGGTCCGTACGCGATCCCGCCCAACAACCCCTGGGCCAGCCATCCGACGTTCCGCCATGAGTTGTGGAACTACGGCCTGCGCAATCCCTGGCGCTTCAGCTTCGACCGGGTGACGGACGATCTGTTCATCGGAGACGTGGGCAACGATGCGATCGAGGAAGTGTCTGTTGTGTCATTCACCAACGCGGGGGGCGCGAACTTCGGCTGGCGTATCATGGAAGGCAGCGAGTGTTTCGGGGGCGGCACGTGCAACCAGAGCGGGCTCACGCTGCCGGTGATCGCCTACCGCCACACCGATGGCTGCTCGGTGATCGGTGGATACGTGTACCGCGGCTCGGCGATCCCGGCGCTCCAAGGAACCTATTTCTACACGGACTACTGCTTCGCGTGGATTCGGACGTTTCGTTTGGTCGGCGGGATCGCGACCGACCAACGCGAATACGATTTCCTCGACGCCAACGAACTCCCGACGAGCTTCGGGGAAGACGCGGACGGTGAGCTGTACGTGACGACGGACGCCGGCCACGTGTTCAAGATTGTGGCGAAGTGAGGCGGCATGACCGGGGCCCCACTTTTTGACACAGCAGATTTGTGGCGTTACGCTACCCGCAAGGAGGTTTCGGTGGCCATGATGCAGAAGCGGAAGTGGATGCTGGCCCTCGGCAGCTCGCTCGCCCTAGCCCAGGTTCCCGTCGCGCCGGGCCATGCCCAGGTTCCCGTCCCGCCCCGTGCCCAGGCGATACGCGAACTCCGTCCAAATCTTGTTTATGGCCAGTTCCTCGGGCGCGGCATTCTGTACACGCTGAATTACGAGCGGTCCTTCAGCGCCAGAATCGGGGCGGGCGTGGGGCTCATGGCGATTGGATCGTCTGACGCCACATTCACGCTGATTCCCGTGTTCTTGTCACTGAATCCCGTGGGCGACATACATAGTCTCTATCTTTCACCAGGAGTCGTCTTCGTGGCGGCTGGGAGCCCGAGCCAGGGAGACTTTACCAGCACCGTTCTCGGTGCCGTAGAGATCGGCTACCAATATCAGTCCGCTAGTGGGTTTATGATCCGACCGGGGTTCGACATCCTCTTCGGGAATGGCGGCTTCCTCGTCTGGCCGGGCTTTTCCATCGGCGCAAGCTTCTAGATCTAGACGGCGCTGCGCGAGCCCGCCGCGCCGTAGCGCTGCGTGGCGTACCCCACGATGAGCCCGAGCACCCCACCAGGAAGCATGATCTCCCAGTAGTAGGACTGTCCCTCGGCGGCGCCCATGCGCGCCACAATGAATGCAAGGATGAGCCCGACGGTGAGTCCAAAGAAGATGCCCAGCGGCAGCGAGTTGACCTTCCGCGCGAACCATCCGGTCAGCGCGCCCACCACCAACCCTTTGAACGTCGAACCGATCACGATGCCCACGATCTGCGACGCGATCTCGGGCGCCGACACCAGCGCCGAGAGCCCGTCGAAGATCCCGAGTACGCCGCCCAGCACGATGCCGAGGAGAACCTTGTTCACGGTATTCCCGCCTTGCCGTTGATGGTTGCCCGACTGCACGACCCCCCCCCAGTACCGTTCTATTAGACAATGAGCGCCCCGCCCTTTATGCCCGGATCAACATCAGCAGCATCCGCATGAAGACGTACGCCAGGATCAGGCCCAGGGGCACCCGGTACTTCCACGCCACCCGCCGGACTCGGTCGAGCAGGTTTTCGGGGTAGGCGCCCACCGCCTCGGCGGCGCGGAACCGGGAGATATCGTCGGCGAGCGCGGCGACCGTCTGATAGCGCTCGCCGGGATCCGCTGCTGCCGCCTTTTTCGCAATGGCCCGGAGTGCGAGCGGCGGAGCGTCGGGCAGGAGAAACCCGAGGATGGCGCCCAGGGAAAACACGTCGGCGCGCTGGTCGGTGTTCTCGACATCTCCCATCGCTTGTTCGGGCGCCATGTATCCCGGGGTGCCGAGGACGGTGCCCGGGGATTCGACAGCCGCCGCGAACCTCGCGACGCCCCAATCCATCACCAGCACTTCGCCGAAGGCGCCGACCATCACATTGCCGGGCTTCAGGTCCCGGTGGATCACCCCGTGCGCGTGCGCGAAGGCGACCGCGTCGCAAATCCGCTCGAATACCCGCAGCATGGCGCCGAGCGACAGATCGTCGCGCGCCTGCGCGCTGAGATCGTTGCCTTTCACGAGCTTCATGACGTAGTACGGGCGTCCGTCCGGCGTGACGCCGACGTCATGGACCGGCACGATGCCGGGATGCTCGAGGCGCGCGAGGATCTTCGCCTCTCGAACCAGCCGCTCAACCGAGCCGGGTGACGTGATGTGGGAGCCGAGCACCTTGATCGCCACCAGGCGGTCGAGCTGCTTGTCTCGCCCCAGATACACCGTGCCCATGCCACCCCGCCCCAGGATCTCCTGGAGCTCGTACTTGTCGGACGGGACGGCGGGCAGGTCCACCACAGTCTGCAGATGCCGGAGCGCCGCGTCGGAGACCGGAACATGCGTCACGGCGCAGCGCCGAGAATGTCCCTCGCCTCCGCCGCGAATTCTTCATCGGTCGCGGTAAGCTCGCCCAGCACCTCGAGGACGTGGTGGCGGAACCTCCGCCGCGCGTAGGCGAGCAGGTTGGTAACCTGGGTTTCGGGAACGTTGAACGCCTGGGCCAGCCCGGCGTAGGTCGGTGCCGCGATCTCCGGCTCCCGCTCCACGTCATACTTCAGGAACAGACCGAACGCCGTCTCCTTGCCCTGGGTCTGGCATTCATCCCGGAGCCGGCCCAGCGCAAGCTCGAACAGCGACCGGATCCACTCGCGGCGGAAGAATTCCTCCCCGCCGTCGGCGATGTCGCCCGTCACCGCGAGCGTCTCGTGCTCCGCCGCGGGGAAGTCCATCGGCACGAAGACGATGCCGCCGCCCCGCTTGAGCCGGGCGCCCGCCTTCCTTGCGTTGGCCACCGCGCCATCTACGCAGACGCGGAGAAAGGTCCGGAAACGGGCCTTGGCTGGATCGTACCGGTCGAGGTGAGCCTTCTCGAACGCCTGCGCGAAGAAATCCTGCGTCAGGTCCTCGGCGTCCTCGGGATCGGCATGCCAGCGCAGCCGGACGTACTTGTACACAGGCTTCCAGTAGCTCCGGACCAGCGTGTCGAACGCGCGCCGCCGGACCTCCGGCTCCGGGCTCGAGAGCGCCTGGACCATGGAGTGCCGGGTTGTGGGGAACTCGCCTGGCATTCCCGCCTTTCTGAAGCCGAAAAAAGGAACCGGATCGGACCGTGTAATAGAACCGTACGGTGGGAGAGAGCAACCACCTGCTGCCATCCCGAGGAGGAGCAATGAGCTCGGCCGACGACGCGCTGAAGAATATGATCGCCAATCTGCAGACAAAAACCGGCAAGTCGCTGGGCCAATGGGTCGCGATCGCGAAGCAGAGCGGGTTCGCCAAGCACGGCCAGATCGTGAGCCATCTCAAGGCGGAGCACGGGCTCGGCCACGGGTACGCCAACCTGGTGGCCGCCGAAACGCTGGGCGGGCTCGCGGTCACTTCCGAAGACGACGCCGTCGCCTCCCAGTACGCCGGCGCCAAGGCACCGCTGCTCCCGATCTACAAAACGCTGATCGCGGAGATCAAGAAGTTCGGCGCCGATGTGGAGGTCGCGCCCAAGAAGGCGTACGTGAGCCTGCGCCGCACCAAGCAGTTTGGCCTGATCCAGCCGTCCACCGCCACGCGCGTTGATGTCGGGCTCAATGTCCGGAGCTTGACCCCCACCGCCCGACTGGAAAAATCGGGGAGCTTCAATGCGATGGTGAGCCACCGGGTGCGGCTCGAGAAGAAGGCGGATGTTGACCGCGAGCTGATTGGCTGGCTTAAGCAGGCGTATCTGGAGGCTTGAGCGCTTGCTCGCCTTCGCCTCCGCTTTGTTTCAATGAGCGTTGCTACTCCTCACCATCCCCTCACGAACCCAGGCCCCGAGATCGCGCTCGGAGAGAACTCCCGCGGCCACGTCCCGCATCGTGACTACTACTTCTTCCTCACGGACTTCGAGATCGTGGTCGTTCAAGCCCAGGAAGACGTACATGACAAGGAAGGCTACGCGCTTGTTGCCATCGAGGAACCCGAGATTCTTGGCAAGAGCAAATCCGTAGGCCGCAGCGAGGACCGCCAGGTCGGAGTCTGGTTCGTAGCCCCATTTGTTCCTGGGCCGCGCGAGGGCGGACTGAATCATCCCTTCGTCCCGTACGCCGCGCTTGCCGCCGTGCTGCTGAACTTGGTCAAAGTGGATCGCAGCGATCATGCGGCGATCCACCCAGATGGGCTCCGTCAAGGAAGGCGACTATTTTGCCAACTCGTGAAGCGCATTGCGGTACTGCTTCGCTCCACGTTCGTAGACCTGCATGGCCCGATCAAAGTTGAGGTCGTAAGGGGTCAACAAGACACCTTGCTCTGTTTCGACCAGGAAGATCTTGTCCCCATGGCCGATGTGGAGGCGTTCGGCGACGTCCTTGGGAAGGGTAGCAGCGACCGATCCGCCCACACGACGCACGGTGATTTGCTTTACCATGACCAGCCCCCTGTTATACGGAAGTGCTACCAAGGTATGACTAATGTTAGACTGTGTCAATCGTTGCTGTAACCATTTCCCCTTAAATGTGTTAGCTGGTCGACGCCGCTTGGAAAGCGGACGTTAGCGGCGCGTTGGCTGGTCCAACATCGCTGCAGCGGTTCGACATTCCTGACGAGGACGACGCGCTGGCGGCGGTCGCCGGGCGTGCGGGACAACCCGCGGGACAGTCAGCAAACGTGGAGGTCGACGTTGCTCGCTGATCTCTTGTGCTGCTCAGTGACCGGGGCGGGTCTCGAACCCGCGACCTGCGGATTAAAAGTCCGCTGCTCTACCAGCTGAGCTACCCGGTCTGACGAGCGGGAAAGCTCACACCGCGTCACGGCTTGGACAAGTCGCTCACTCGATCACGAACGTAATGCTCGTCGGACCGCAGAACGCGAAGCGGAGCCGCCCCTGCATCAATCTTGATTGCTGGCGCCACAAGCTACAGCTTGAGCACAACATCCAAGGAGCTTCGATCATGCCAAGCATATTGAAACGCCGTGGCGGGTCACCTGTGCACCGGTGCATCCT
The DNA here is from genome assembly GCA_964596925.1 of uncultured Gemmatimonadaceae bacterium. Taxonomy (GTDB): domain Bacteria; phylum Gemmatimonadota; class Gemmatimonadetes; order Gemmatimonadales; family GWC2-71-9; genus DASTHG01. The sequence continues at coordinate 162,806 of CAZQWQ010000040.1, forward strand.
TGTGACGGCAGTCTTTCTCCTGAGTTGTAACGGAGCCACGCCAATCAAGACGCTGCTCGATGATCCTCAACGCTTTGAAGGCAAGACAGTCCGGATTGTGGGGGAGGTGCAAGGTTCGGTGGGCGCGCTGGGGTTCGGGGCCTACCAGGTGAATGACGGGACCGGAACGCTCTCCATCGTGAGCGCGGGTGGCGGGACGCCGCGCCAGGGGGCCAAAGTAGGGGTGGAGGGAACGTTCCGATCCGCGTACACGCTCGGAACCCAGAGCATGGCCGTACTGGTGGAGAAGCGCCGTTACTCTCCCTGAGTCTTCGCGCTTGATCGTGCAGAAAACGCCGCTCGCGTCAACGCCGCCTGGCCGCCGACGCGTCGCGGATCGAGCGGAACTCGGAACTGGGGCGATAGTTCGGCCAATCCCGAACGCTGGCCAGACCCACCCCGATGCGATAGAGCGCGGTCACGTCCTGTGCCATCCCCTCGAAGTTCCACGTGGCCGCATCGTACTCGTCTGCCGGCTGGTGATAGCGGTCGCGCCGGTACACGGAGTCCGCGGCTTCGCCCGCGGCGGTGCCGCCGGTCAGCAAATCCACCCCGCTGTCGATGTACAGCATCGGGACGCCCCGCTTGGCCATGGGGAAGTGGTCGGAGCGGAAGAAGTAGCCCGCCTCCGGATGCGGATCGCGCGCGATCACGCGCCCACCGGAAGTCAAGATGGGCTCCAGACGGTCCTCGAGGTCGCTCTGCCCGTACCCGACAACGAGTACGTCGCGTGAAAGGCCGGTCGGTGCGAGGGCGTCCATGTTGAACCCCGCGACGGTGGTCGCCAGCGGATAGACGGGATTCGCCGCGTAGTACTCGGAACCCAGGAGTCCCCGCTCCTCCGCCGTCCATGCGGCGAAGACGATCGAGCGCTCCGGAGGCGCACCGGCGGCGAAGACGCGCGCGAGCTCGAGCAGCGCCGCGACTCCGGTCGCGTTGTCCACAGCGCCGTTGTACACGCTGTCACCCCGCGCGTCGGGAGCGCCCACCCCGAGGTGGTCCCAGTGCGCGCCGTAGAGAATCGTCTCGTCCGGGTGCCCGCGGCCCGGGAGCCGGCCGAGCACGTTGCGGGAGCGTATGGTGGCGTGACGCACCGCATAGTTCGCCGAGAACGTGGCGTCGCCGAGTGGCACGGGGCGGAAGTCACGCGTCTGCGCCATGCGCTTGAGCGCCTCGAATTCAAGGCCCGCGGCTCGAAGCAGATCGACGGCCACGTCGCGTTGGATCCACCCCTCCAGCAGCGGGTGCACCTCGGCCGGGTTGGACCGCACGATGTCGAACATCGTGTTGGTGTTCGAGTTCTTCACCGTCGGCCAGCCGTAGGAGGCCGGCGCAGTCTCATGCACGACGAGGATCCCCACGAGCCCCTGCCGTGCCGCCTCCTCGTACTTGTAGGTCCATCGGCCATAGTAGGTCATGGCCTTGCCGCCGAAATCCCCCTGCCCGGTCTCGAAGTCAGGGTCGTTGACCAGGACGATGCCCACCTTCCCCCGCAGATCCTGTCCCTTGAAGTCGTCCCAGCTCCGCTCCGGCGCCCTCACGCCGTAGCCGAGGAACACCAATGGGGCGTTCTCGATCGTGACGCGGTCCACGTTGCGCATGCTGGCCCGCACGGCGATCTGCTCGCCCTGCGTTAGCGACTGGCGCCGGCCGCCGACGGTGACGCGCAGGTCGGGCGCGCCCACGATTGCATACTGATTGAGCGGCACCTCCTGATGCCAGCTGCCGTCCGGACCGCCCGGCTGTAACCCGACGGCGCGGAACTGCTCGGCGATGTAGGTCACGGCCTTCTCCTCGCCGGCGCTCGCGGGCCCGCGTCCCAGGAACTCGTCGGAGGCGAGCATGCGGACGTGCTGCGCCAGCCGCGCGCGATCGATCGTCGCCTCGGGGCTGGCGGTTCCGCCCGGGCGAGCCGCCGGGGTGCAGGCCGCGAAAACGAGGACGGGGAGGGCAACTCCAATGAGTCTCATGGGCAAGTCCTTTGACGGCTTGGACAAGTCGCTCACTCGATCACGAACGTAATGCTCGTCGGGCCGCCGAACGCGAACCGGCCACGCAGCGCGCTGGTGATGGCAGCCATCAGTTTCCGGTCGGTCGTCGCCACTTCCACGCCTTCGAGGACGGTCTGTCCCGGGCTGCTGGGCAAGCCGCTCGGCAGGCCGAAGCGCCGCCAGCGATAGGTGACGGTCTTGTAGCGAAACGAAAACCCCCGTGGCAACGAGGGGGCGAGCGTCGCCGGCACGGTGCCGGCGCTGCCGCTCGCCGGGTAGGTTCCGTTGGCAACGTAATAGTCGTGCGCCGCGACGCGGCTGGCGTTCATGTCGGCCACGACCCGGGCCGCATCGGCGCGGCGCACCATGGCGCTGATCGACGGGACGGCCAGCGTGGCGAGAATGCCGACTATCAGCATGGCCACCATCAATTCGACGAGCGTGAAGCCGCGCCGATTCACCGTAACCCCCCGAGCAAGACCTCCGCCGCGGCGCGGTACGGCTCCAGGCTTTCGCCCGATCGGTACGTCAGCTGCGTCCCGTCAATCTCAACCGTCAGCGTGTACGTCGACCGGGCGGGGGTGTAGGTGATCCCTACGCCGTCGACCCCCAGATCTTCCAGGTTTCGGGGCATTGTGCGGGTCGTATCCCGATACGTCTCGATCGCTTGGGCTACGATATAGATGGTGAGCTGAGCGGACGCTTCCACCTTCTCGGGCGACACCACGACGGGCTGGCGCCTGCCCGCGGACAGGTTCCAGGCGATGAGGGACACCAGGAGCACCGCCAGAACCGCTAGCAGCGCGGGACGAGGTCCGGCGCGCCTCGGCCCACCTGGCTTTGGGGCGTTCGCGGCGTGCTGCCGCATGATTTCGGCGACATACTCCTTGGCTTCACGTTCCTTCTTGTTTTCCATCACCCGCTCCGCGTCACGCTGTGCATTGAAACTACCTCGGTGGGCATGGGCCGCACCCCATCGTTTGGCTGAGCCGATCTTTCAGCCTTTTGGCTGAGCCGATTCGTCCGCGGGCCGCCCCGGTAGATCGGATCCCACGACCCGATGTTGGCAACTTGCACTCCGAGTACGGCCGAGTGCACTATGTGCCGACCATGGCTGACCGGACCCACTGGCTGGTGAACGTGGCCGCGCGAGCCGGCCTGCTGCCTCCGGACGCGACGCCGATTGACGCCGCCGCGCCCCTGGCGGATGCGTGGCCGGTCGTGGCACGCGGGGCCGGAGTGTCCGACGAGGAGCTGGCCATCCGCGTGGCCGCGCATTTTCGCCTCGCCGTGGCCGACCTCACTGCGGCCGAGGTGAAAGCGCAAAAGCTCGTGCCGGAAAAGCTGGCTCGGAAACATCAAATCTATCCGCTGCGCGAAACCGACCGCCAGCTGGTCGTGGCCGCGAGCGATCCCAACGATTTCAATGCCGAGCAGGCGCTGGCCTTCGCCTCGGGGCGCGCGACCGTCTTCGAGGTCGCGCCGCCGGCGGCCATCCGGGACGCGATCGACTCCCGCTACTCCCCTGACCGCGTCGTCGAGAGTCTGGTGGACCGCGTCGGGGCCTCGGTCATCGAAGACATTCGTCTGCTCGAGGAAACGGGACCGGAGGTCGTGGCCGCGGAGTCGGTCGAGGCCGCGCCGGTGGTGAAACTGGCCAACCTGATCATCGGCAGCGCCGTGACGGAGGGGGCGAGCGACATCCACTTCGAGCCGGGACGCGATGGCGGAACGGTGCGGTTCCGCGTGGACGGCGTGCTGCGCCCGCACATGCAGCTCCCCATGCCCGCCCTGAACCGTGTCGTATCGCGCATCAAGATCATGAGTCAGATGGACATCGCCGACCGAATGAGGCCGCAGGACGGCCGCGCGCGCGTGCAGGCCCAGGGGCGGACGATCGACCTTCGCATCTCCACGGTCCCCACCCGGGACGCCGAGAAGGCGGTGATCCGGCTGCTCGACTCGAAGGGCAACAAGACCCTCAGTGACCTGGGCATGCCGGCGCACGAGCTGGGCCGTTTCCGGCGCCTGCTGGCGCACCGCGACGGGATCGTCGTGGTGACCGGACCGACCGGCTCCGGCAAGACGACCACGCTCTACGCCGCCATCGGGGAGCTGGCGACGGGAAAGATCAACATCATGACCGTCGAAGACCCCGTCGAATACGAGCTGGCGGGGCTGACGCAGATCCAGGTCGAGCCGAAACGCGGCGTGACGTTCGCCTCGGCGCTCCGTTCCATTCTACGACAGGACCCCGACGTGATCTTCGTCGGCGAGATTCGCGACCTCGAAACCGCGGAAGTGGCCGTGCAGGCGGCCCTGACCGGTCACCTCGTCCTGGCGACGCTGCACACCAACGACGCGGTCGGCGCGGTCGCACGGTTCGTAGATCTCGGACTCGACAAGACCAAAATCGCCGGCTCGCTGCGCGGCGCGGTGGCGCAGCGGCTGCTGCGCCGGCTCTGCGCGGAGTGCGCCGTGAAGATCGACGGCGCGCTCACGCCAGAGGAGTCTCACCTGGCCACGCGCTACGGAGCCGCGCCGGTCGCCCGTGGCGTGGGGTGCGCCAAGTGCGGGCAGACCGGGTACCGCGGCCCGGCGCCACGGACCAGCGTGAGGACGTGCACGCCGCTGATGGTGCAGTGAGACAGGTCGATCCGCACGTCGGCGAGCGGTTGCGGTTGGCGCGCGTTCACCCCGCGATCGGTCGTGAACAGGAAGGAATCCACGACGACGCGGCGGCGCCACCAGTTGACGTGCACGCCGACGGGGTTGAGCCGGTACACCCCATCCGACTCCTGAGCGACGACCCCCACGGCCCAGTCCCGTAACAGTCGGTTGACGATCGAGGTCGCGCGCCACCAGCCGACGCCGATCGCAAGCACCACGAGACCGGCGACGCCGAGGGCGTGCACCAGTACACGTCGTCGCTTCGCAAAAACGGCCATGACTGGTTATACGTGCCGCACCCGTCAAGCGCTATCGCCCGGCCTCAATCGCCGCCCGATCAGGTACTTTACCTTCCAGCCAACCAGCCGACGCAATCCGCCCGCCGCCACGCGGCGTAATTGGCTGGGGACTATCACCCTTACTTCCGAGGAGAACCACCGTGCATCGCGTCGTTGCTCTCGCCGCTCTCATCGGCTTGCTGGGGGTCGCGCCCGCTCGTGTCGCGGCGCAACACGATGACCCGGAAGGGGAGCCGGACCATCCCAATCACGGCACCACCTTCTCCACCGGCACCCGCGAGAAATGGACGTTCTCGACGCCGCACCTCGACATCAACGGCGGCCTGTTCTACGTGAACACGAGCCCCGCGACCACCCAGGAGGGGTTCTTCCGGCTGCACGGACAGGCCGCGCTCGGCATCCACTACCTGCAGGTGTCGAGCGACCTGCTCTGGATCCCCCAGTTCGGGGCGACGCCAACATGGTCGGGAGTGCTCGAGGTCGCGCCGATCCAGCAGGAGTCGCGCTTCTACGTGGCGGCCGGGATCGGACTGATCAGCGGGCGGAACCAGAACGGGGACAAACTGTCCGGCTGGCTCCAGGGTACCGTCGCCTATCGCACGCCGATCCACGAGCTGACCCCGTTCGTGCAGATCGGCAAGGCATTGTCCGACGGTAACCAGGCGGAGTTGCTGCTCGGCATCGCGCACCCGCTGGCGCCGTACAAGCTGCACTTCCCCTGATCCGGCGCGGCCTGCGCGGCCTGCGCGGCCCGCGCGGCCAGCGCCGCTATTCGAGCATCACCTCCACATGATCCTCCGCCCCCGGCCGCAGGTCGGGGCGGCGGACGATCAGCCGCGCACACGCGTTCCACCGCAACACTGCCTCGTCCCGCCCCGGTGGGTGCAGCCGCTCGGCCAGCTCGTAGCACTCCATCGCCTCACGGAGCCAGCCGTAGACCGAGGGCCCCGACCCCGGGGCGCCGTGGGTCTGGAGCGACTTCGCCCAGCGCTCGCAGATGATCCCGCCGTAGTAGGCCCGCTCGTATTCACTCACGAGGCGCGGCAGCACCTCGCGCGCGCTCGCGACGTGCGTGCCGTGCGCCGATGTGAATTGATCGGTGCGCGCCAGCAGCAGGACCACGAGCGCCCGTTGGTTGTCCGACTCGACTTCGAGGATATCGAGGCAGATGCTCTCCGCATCGCCCGGCTCGTTCAGCAATCGGTAGCGCTCGGCCTTCTCGAGCGCGCGCGGGATGCCGTCACGGGTGATCCGCTTGAGCGTGAACATGGGTCCTCCCCCCAGTCAACGATCCGGTCCAGACAGGCCGAGCAAGCGCAACAGCTTGCGCACGGGATCGTAGGCATCGTCCGCCACGCGCTCTTTCAGCGGGATGATCGCGTTGTCGGTGATCGTGATCCCCTCGGGACAGACCGTGGTGCAGCACTTCGTGATGTTGCAGTAACCGATCCCCTGGGCGTTGCGCAGCTCGGAGCGGCGATCCGCCGTGTCCAGCGGGTGCATCTCGAGCGCCGCCGCGTACACCAGGAACCGCGGACCGATGAACCGATCGTGCATCCGGTGTTCGCGCAAGACGTGACAGACGTCCTGGCACAGGAAACACTCGATGCATTTGCGGAACTCCATCACCCGGTCCACGTCGCCCTGCTGCATCCGCCACGTGCCGTCCGGGGCGTCGGGCGGACGCGGCGTAAACGGCGTGATCGTCGTTTTGACGCGGTAGTTCCAGGACACGTCGGTCACCAGGTCCCGGATCGCCGGGAACGCCTTCATCGGCTCCACCGTGACCGGACGGTCGTGCGGCAGGTCCGCGAGCCGCGTCATGCACATCAATTTCGGCATCCCGTTCACCTCGGCCGAGCAGGAGCCGCAGCGCCCCGCCTTGCAGTTCCACCGCACCGCGAGGTCCGGCGCCTGCTCCGCCTGGATTTGATGCACAGCGTCGAGCACCACCATCCCCTCGGTCACGGTCGTGGAGTAGTCGCGGAATGCCCCGCCCGCACCATCCCCCCGCCAGATGCGAAACGTGACGGTTCCCATCACTTGATCTCCTCGATGATCCGTTGCAGCTCGGGCGGCATCGGCTGGACCGGCACGCGTGCCACTTGCATCCGGCCGTCCCCGCCCCGCTTCACGACGAGCCGAGTTTTGCCGAGACCGCTGTCCTTGGCCGGGTAATCCTCACGGAAATGGGCGCCGCGACTCTCGGTGCGCTCGATCGCCGACCGGGTCACCGCCTCGCTGACGGTGAGCAGGGGCGCGAGATCGAGCGCGGTGTGCCACCCGGGGTTGTATTCACGGTTGCCGCTCACCGGCACCTGCGCCGCCCGTGCGCGCAGCGCCGCCAACCCCTCCAGCGCGCGCTCCATTTCATCCTGGGTGCGAACGATGCCAACCAGATCCTGCATCATGCCCTGGAGATCCTGTTGGACCTGATACGGCCCCCCCCCGTCGGCAGCCGGGGAACGATCGAACGGCGCCAGGGCGCTCCGCGACGCGGCCTCTACCTGGTCGGCCGGGATGCGGCCGGCGCCGTGCTGCTGAGCGAACCGCGCCGCAAACTCGCCCGCCCGCTTCCCAAACACCAGCAGGTCCGAGAGCGAGTTGCCTCCTAGCCGGTTGGCCCCGTGCAGTCCGGCGGCGCACTCCCCCGCAGCGAAGAGGCCGGGAACGGTCGACATCTGGGTCTCCGCGTCCACGCGCACGCCGCCCATCATGTAGTGCGTCGTGGGTCCCACTTCCATCGGCTCGCTCGTGATGTCCACGCCGGCGAGCTCCTTGAACTGGTGGTACATGCCCGGAAGCTTGCGCCGGATGTGTTCAGCCGCTTTGGGGAGGCGTTGTTTGATCCAGGCGATGTCGAGAAAGACGCCGCCGTGCGGGCTGCCCCGCCCTGCCTTGATTTCGCGCATGATGCAGCGCGCCACGTGGTCGCGCGTCAACAACTCGGGCGGCCGGCGGGCGCTCTTGTCGCCCTGCGTGTAGCGCCACCCTTCGTCCTCGTTGTCGGCCGTCTGTTGTTGGTAGGCTGGTGGAATGTCGTCGAACATGAAGCGGCGGCCATCCTTGTTCAATAGTACGCCGCCTTCCCCCCGCACCCCTTCGGTGACGAGGATCCCGCGCACCGAGGGCGGCCACACCATCCCGGTGGGGTGGAACTGCAGGAACTCCATGTCGACGAGCTCCGCGCCCGCCTCGTAGGCAAGGGCTTGCCCGTCCCCCGTGTATTCCCAGCTGTTGCTCGTGATGCGATAGGCGCGGCCGATCCCACCGGTGGCGAGCACCACGGCCTTGGCGTGAAACACACGGAACCGGCCCCGCTCGCGCTCGTACCCGAATGCTCCCACGACGCGACCGGCATCCACCAGTAGGGCAACGACGGTGCATTCCATGTAGAACGCGATCCCGCGATGGACGCCGTGGTCCTGCAACGTGCGGATCATCTCGAGGCCGGTGCGGTCACCAACGTGGGCCAGACGCGGGTAGGCGTGCCCGCCGAAATTGCGTTGCAGGATGCGGCCGTCGGGCGTGCGATCGAACAGCGCGCCCCATGCCTCGAGCTCGCGCACGCGATCGGGCGCCTCCCGCGCGTGCAGCTCCGCCATGCGCGGGTCGTTCAGGTATTGCCCGCCGCGCATCGTGTCGGCGAAGTGGACTCTCCAGTTGTCGCGATCGTCCACGTTGGCCAGCGCGGCCGCGACCCCGCCCTCCGCCATGACGGTGTGGGCCTTGCCGAGCAGCGACTTGCAGACCACGCCTACGGACACGCCGCTCCCCTCGGCCGACGCAGCGATCGCGGCCCGCAGCCCGGCACCGCCCGCGCCGATCACCAGCACGTCGTGCTCGAACGTCTCGTAAGAGACCGCCGTCACAAGAGCCTCAAGTCGGTCCACGCCCCCGTGGCGCAGAGTCGCACGTAGATGTCCGAGAACCCCACCCAGACGAGGCTGGCCCACGCCCACCGCATGTGCTGGCGGTTGAAACAGCTCACGCAGGCGTAGGCGGTGCGCCGCACCGGGGCGCCCGACAGCCGGTCCCACGCCCCACCCACCAGGTGGCGCAGCGAGTGACAGCCCAGCGTGTAACCGCCCAGCAGCACGACGTTCAGCGCCAGCACGAGGGTGCCGACCCCGATGCCGAAGCGGGTGACGCCTGTAACCGGGTCTTCGAACCAGAGGGCGACCCACACGTCGGAGGCGAGAATGACGAGAAACCCCAGGGCGAGGTAGAGAAAGTAGCGGTGCACGTTTTGTAGGATGAGCGGAAACGAGCGCTCGCCCAGGTAGGTGGCGCGCGGCTCGCCCACGGTGCACGCCGGTGGATCGGCCCAGAACGCCTTGTAGTACGCGCCACGATAGTAGTAGCACGTCAGCCGGAACCCGCCGGGCGCCCAGAGGATCAGGAGAGCGGGCGACCACGGCAACGGCTCGGGCCACCACCCCGGTTTGGGCCCGAACCAGCTGTGCGCCGAGCCGAAGATCTCGGGAGAGTACAACGGCGAGAGGTAGGGTCCGAAGCGGTAGTGGTCGCCCTGGAACGCGGCCCATGTCGAATACACGACGAATGCCGCGAGCAGCACGAACACCACGACCGGTTGCACCCACCACCGGTCGCGGCGTGTGGTCGCTCCGAACCGTCGTCCTGCGAGCGGCAGGCTACCGAGGGTCATTCCCGATACTCGCGTGCGTAGGAGTCCCGGGGACTATAGGCCGATGCGACCGGGGAAGCAATTCGCGCCCTTCCGGCCGGCCGCGCGAACCCGGAGCTTTCTCGCATGCCCACGAGCACGCCGATCTCCCACGTGTCGGACACGGCCCACTGGGTCGCGATGTACCGCGCGATGGAGTCCGAGCGGTCGGATGCCCTGTTCCGCGACCCCCACGCGCGCCGGCTGGCCGGCCCCAGGGGCGAGCAGATCATGGCCTCGCTCCCCAAGGCGAAATCATTCGCCTGGCCGATGATCGTCCGCACCGTGGTGATGGACGAGATCATCCAGCGGGCGATCGCACGCGACGGCGTGCAAACCGTGATCAATCTCGCCGCCGGGCTCGACGCGCGCCCCTACCGTCTGGAGCTGCCGCGGGCGCTCCGGTGGATCGACGTGGATCTGCCGGCGATGCAGACGTACAAGCGGGAGGCCCTCGCATCCGAAACGCCGCGCTGCGCTCTCGAATGGGTGCCCGCCGACCTGGCCGACGCCACCGCACGGCGCGCGGTGCTGGCACGCGTCGCCGCGGAACCAGGCCCGGTGCTGGTGATCACGGAAGGGCTGCTCATTTACCTCGAGGCCGCGCAGGTCGGCGCGTTGGCGCGCGACCTCCATGCTTGCCAGCCGGTCGTCTGGTGGGTCACCGACCTGGCGGCGCCAATGCTGGTCAAGCGGATGGAGCGGACCTGGGGCCAGAGCCTGGCCGCCGGCGGAGCGCCGTTCAAGTTCGCGCCGGTGGAGGGCACCGCGTTCTTCGACGCGTTCGGCTGGCATGAAGCGGAATTCCGCTCCACGTGGCAAGAGTCGCTCCGCCTGCACCGCACGCTGCCGCTCGCCGGGCTCTGGAATTTCCTGGGCAGATTCTATACGAAAAAGAAACAGGAGGAAATTCGCCGCATGGCCGGGATCGTACTGCTGCGGCGAATCGGCGGCGACGGGATGTGACGGGGGAGGGTGAACCACCCCTCCCCCGTCGCGCCCCGTTCTATGTCAGAATACCCACCGCGCGCCGACCTGCAGCTGCCGTGGATCGCCCAACCCCGAGCGGATGGTGCCGTCGAAGTTGAACAGCAGGCTGCCGTAGGCCGGATCCTTGAAGTTGTCGTTGCCGGTCACGTTGAAGACTTCCACGATTGCTTCCAGCGCCTGGCCGGGGCGTCCCACCGGGAATGACCGGGAGATCCGGATATCCCACGAGAAGTACTTGTTGTCCTTGCGCAGCGTGTTGCGCTGCAGGACGGAGCCGTTGGCGCAGTTGCGGTCCGCGGCGCTCGTGGCGCGTTGACCCGCGGCCGGCGCGAATGGGCTGAAGGGGCTCGGTCCGCAGCTCTCCGACACCGGCTGCGCCGAGTAGATGCTGACACGATTGTTCAGGTAGAACCCCTGCACCTGCGCCAGCAGCCAGCCGTTGAAGCGGTGCCGCTGATCGCGATCGCTCCAGCCGTACTCAGGCCCCAAGTTGTCCGCCCGCGCGTACCGGAACGTGAACGGATCGCGCTCGTTGTCATCGTCCGACTTGTCGAACGACAACGTGTAGTTCGCCTCGAACTGCACGTTCGGATCGAGCACGCGCTTCAGTCCGACCGTGAAGCCGTTGTAGCGCGACTTGGCGCTCGATTCCACGACGGTCAGCGTCGTGATCGCCCTCGGGCCGCTGCCGAACGGCGAACCGAACACCGCGGCATTGCGATTGATGAACCGGGTCAAGTTGTCGGTGCGGGCATGGGTATAGCTCAGCGAAAACCCGAGCGTCGCACCGATCTGGCGCTCGTACCCCACCGTGGCGCTGAACGTGCGCGGGTTGCGGAAGTCCTTGTCGAACACGAACACATCGGGGAACGCCACCGAAGCCGGCGAGATGTTGGACGGGAACAGATTCGGGAAACTCGGCGGTGGCAGGAAGCCCACGGTGCCGCTCGACCCGAACAGCGTCGCGCCGACGGAACCGTTCGTGCTGCGACTGCTCGCGAGGTTCAGCCCGGGGATCCGGGCGTAGTATAAGCCGGCACTGCCGCGAAACACCTGCCGGCCGGACCCGTCCGGGTCGAACGTGATCCCCAGCCGGGGCTGGAACATCTTCTTGTCCGATGGAATCGTGCCGTCCGACGGGAAGGTGAACGAGCCCTGCGCGTTGGTCACGGTCGAGTCGATCCACGGGGCGTAGAACACCTGCGCAGGCGGCGTGATCGGGTCTGGCTGGAGCTGCGCCTCCCAGCGCAGGCCGTAGTTGATGGTCCAGCGCGGGTCGGGCTTCCAGGTGTCCTGGAGGTACACGCCGATCTCGGTCTGCGGGATGCTCTGGGTGCCCGCGTCCCGCACTGACCGTCCCACGCCCGCCTGCTGGAGATAGAGGAGCACGGGACCAGTAATGGAGGTGCCGACCGGACAGGTGCCGACCGTGCTGGAGCTGCCATCGGAGCACGTCACGTACGCCGAGTCATTCGCCACGTAGTTCAAGAACCCGGTGACCGAGCTGAAGATGTACCGGCTGTTGGCGAACCCGATGAACGTCTGCACCGAGTTCACCCGGTTAAACTCGGCGCCGACCTTGAACAGGTGGTTGCCGCGCGCGATCGAAATGTTGTCGAGCAGCTGGATGCGGGTGTCGTAGTAATCGATGGGGAGGAAGAACGGCAGTCCGAACCGGAAGCCGTTGCCGAAATCCATGGCCACGTCCGGGAACGGCCGCGGCCCCGTGCCCGTTGGATTCGCACCGAGCGCCGCGCTGGTCGGGCCAGCGTAGGGTCGGGGACGGTCCTCGCGCGAGTATTGGAACCGCAGCTCGTTCGTCAAGCGCGGGCCGAAGAATGAATGCAAACTGCCGTTGACGGCGTTGGAGAAATCTTTTTCCTGCCCATTCGCGCTGGCGCCCCAAGCGTCCACGTCGAACGTCCCGTTCTCCTGCAGCGAGTAGGTGTGGTTGTACTTCAGAGACAGGTTGTGCCGCGCCGACAGCCGGAAGTCGAACTTCGCCAGGAACGCCCGAGCATCGTTGGTCCGGGCGATCGGGCCGAAGTCGTTCAGCAGGGCGCCGCCAAACGCGGTGTCCATCCATTGTTTCAGGGAGTCGAGCGCGGCGCTCTGTGGCCGGTTGCGCTGTTTTATCTCGTCGTACTTCTGCTGGTCGTAGGCGACGAAGAAGAACGCCCGATCCGCCTTGATGGGTCCACCCAGCGTGAAGCCGAACTGGTGCTGCGTGAAATCGGGCTCGAACGTCAGCGCCGGACCGCCGCCCGCCGGAGTATGCGAGGGTGAACCCGAAAGCGCGTCGAACTTCCCGAAATAGTGCACCGAGCCGTGCAGCTGGTTCGTGCCCGACTTGGTGATGACGTTCACGAAGCCGCCCGAGGAGCGCCCGAACTCGGCGTTCCCCCCACTGCTCACGACGACCACTTCCCGCACGGCGTCGAGGTTGAAGGTAAACGCCGGCCGCTGCCCGCCGCGCTGCTCGCCGAAGAATGGATTGTTGAAATCGGCGCCGTCCACCGACACGTTGTTGTGGATGCCGCGCTGCCCGGCGACGGTGAGCTCATCGCCGTCGGGGCCCTGCACGATCGCCACGTTGGGCGTGAGCAGCGTCAGGTTGAGGTAGTTGCGGCCGTTGTTGGGCAACCCGGCGATCGCCTGGACCGGGATCCGGGTCGACAGCTCAGTCTTGGCCGGGTCGATAACCGCCTGGGTGGCTTCCACGTTGATCGCCTGGAGCGTGATCGGCAGGACGGCGAGCCGCAGCTCCACCGTCTGACCGACCCGCAGGACGACCCCTCGCTGCGACACCTCGTTGAACCCGATCGCCCGCGCCGTGACGTCGTAGATCCCGAGCGGGAGCAGCGTCGCGGCGAAATTGCCGACGGCGTCCGCCGTCAACGAGCGCTGGTAGTTGGTCTGCGTCTCGCGGAACACCACCACGCCCCCCCCGACTGGCGATCCGTTCGGATCGACGACGACGCCCCGGATGATGCCGGTGGTGGCCTGTGCCTGGGCGAACAGCGCCGAGGTGGGAAGCAGCAGGAATGCGACGCCGAGCAACCAACCAGCCAGGACTTTTTTCAATGCCGTTCGCGCCATGACGCCAGCCTCCGATGAGGGTGGGTGTATTGATCGGCGGCTAGCGTAGCATTAGGCGGCCACCTCCGCAAGGCGTTTGCCGGATCGCGATTCCTCGCTAGAATTCCTGCGCCACCAACTTCCCGGAGGATGTGTACCATGTGGATTCATTCCCGCGCGGCAGGCGCGATACTCGCCCTGCTCCCGCTCGTGGCTTGTAACCGCAAGCCCGCTCCGCCCACGACCCCGAACGTCGTCGCCATCACGGCGACCGATTTTGCCTTTCAGGCCCCGGACACCGTCCCGGCTGGCCTCACCACCTTCAAGTTCGCGAACCAGGGCCAGGAGCCGCATCACGTCGTGCTCATGGGGGCGCGAGCGGACGCCGGCAAGACCATGGCCGACCTCGATTCAGCCATGCGGATGGAGGGTCCGCCCCCGGCGTGGCTCACGCTTCCGGGGAGCCCCGGCGTCGCGATGCCCGGCGACAGCGGCAACGTCACGACCACCCTCGAGCCGGGCCAGTACCTCCTGGCCTGCTACATCTCGAGCCCGGATGGACAGATGCACGTCATGAAGGGCATGGTCCGGCCCCTCGTGGTGGTCGCCGCCGCGGCCGGCGCCGCTGCCCCGCCCGAGCCGCAAGCCGACATCGTCATCACCGAAAAGGACTACGACTTCGAGCTGTCACAACCGCTCACGGCGGGCGCCCACACGATTCGGGTCGAGAACGCCGGGCCGCAGATCCACGAAGTGACGGTCGAGCTGCTCGCCCCCGGCAAGACGCTCGCCGACTACCAGGCCTGGGCTGCGGGCGGCATGAAGGGCGAGCCGCCCACGCGACCGGTGGGCGGGTTCATCGGTCCCAATGTCGGCCAACACGGGTGGTTCAACGTCACCCTCGTACCCGGCAACTATCTCCTGACCTGCTACGTCCCCGACGTCAAGGACGGCAAGCCGCACGTCGCACACGGGATGATCAAGGAGATCACGGTGAGCTGAGTGCAGAACCCGGACATCGCGCGTCTATTCGACGAGGTCGCCGACCTCCTCGAGATCAAGGACGAGAATCCGTTCCGGGTTCGTGCGTATCGCAACGCGGCGCGGGTAGTGCGCGACTACCCGCAGCCGCTCGCGGATGAGGTGCGCCGCGAGGCGGACCTCACCGAGATCCCCGGGATCGGCGAGGATCTGGCTGAGAAAATCGGGCAGATCGTGGCCACGGGCGAGCTGCCACTACACCGCCAGCTCGCCGCCAAACTCCCCGCCGGACTGCTCGACCTGCTCCGCATCCCCGGCCTTGGCCCCAAGCGGGTCAAACTCCTCTACACAAAACTCAAGGTGAAGTCCGCTGCCGATCTCGAAAAGGCGCTCGACCGGGGCAAGGTCAAAACGCTCGCGGGGTTCGGCCCCAAGATGGAGCAGAACATCCGCGCCGGTCTGGGTCAAGCGCTGCACGTCGAGCGCCGCTTGCTGCTCCCCGACGCCGACACGCACGCTCGCGCGATCATCGCCCACCTCCAGGCGGGCGGCGGACTCACCGATCTCGAGGTGGCCGGGAGCTACCGGCGGCGGCGGGAGACGATCGGCGACCTCGACGTGCTCGCCACCGCGACGGACCAGCAGCGTATCATCGAGCGGTTCACGGGCTACGGACAGGTGACCAAGGTCGTCTCGCGGGGCGACACGCGGGTCACCGTCCAGCTCCGTGGCGGGCTCCAGGTCGACCTGCGGGTGGTTGAGCCCGCGGCGTACGGTGCCGCGCTGCTCTATTTCACGGGCTCCAAAGCGCACAACGTCGCGCTGCGCCAGATCGCGCAGGACCAGAAGTACAAGCTCAACGAGTACGGGTTGTACCGCGGCACGCGACGCATCGCGGGGAAAACCGAGGCCGAGGTGTACGCGAAGCTCGGCCTCGATTGGATTCCGCCCGAGCTGCGCGAGGCACGCGGCGAGATCGCCCTGGCGCGGGACCACCGCCTCCCCACCCTCGTCACCCTGGAGGACATCCGTGGCGACCTTCAAATGCACACCACCGCGTCGGACGGCGAAGGGTCGCTCGCCGACATGGCCGACGGGTGCCGGGCGCGCGGCTACGCGTATTGCGCCATCACCGATCACTCCAAGCGGGTCTCGATGGCGATGGGACTCGACGCCAAGCGACTGCGCGCTCAGTGGAAGGAGATCGATGCGTGGAACGCGGCAGCCCGCGATTTCACGATCCTGAAGAGCGTCGAGCTCGACATTCTGGAGAGCGGCAAGCTGGACCTGCCCGACGACGTGCTGGCAGAGGCGGATTACGTCGTCGCGTCCATTCACTACGGCATGAACCAGGACAAGCAAGCGCTGACACGCCGGGTGATCGGCGCGATCCGGCATCCCCACGTGGATGCGATCGGCCACCCCACCGGGCGGCTGGTCGGCAAACGAGAGTCCTACCCGCTGGACTTCGACGCCGTGGCCCAGGCCGCGGCCGACCACGGCTGTTTTCTGGAATTGAATGGACATCCGGAGCGGATGGACCTCCCAGACACCCTGGCGGCCGCGGCGCGGTCGCGTGGTGTACGATTCGTGCTCTCGACCGACAGCCACCACCCCACCAATCTCGGGTTCATGCGCTACGCGGTGGATCTGGCGCGGCGGGCGGGCCTCGCGGCGGCGGACATCGCCAACACGTTGCCGCTCGAGGAGTTTCGGAAAGCACTCAAGCGGTCATGACGGCGTGGCTGGCAACCGCCTTGGCCCGCCTGCTCGAGCGCTTCGGGTTCCGCGGCCACCGAGTCATCGGTCGACTGGTCGAGGCTGGCGGCAACCGCGTGACCCTCGAAGGCCTCACCTTCTCGGTCGACAACCCGCTGATCACGACCCGCGAGAAGGGCCTGATCTACCTTGGGCAGCACGAGTCGCAGGACATCGCGATGGTGCACCGGCATCTGGTTGCCGGACTCCCGGTCATCGAGCTCGGCGGTGGCATCGGCGTGGTGGCGTGCATCATCAACCGGAAACTCGCCTCCCCCTCGGACCACATCGTCCTCGAAGCGAATCCCGACTTGATTCCCACGCTCGACTCGAACCGCAGGATCAACCAGTGCGAGTTCCAGGTTCGGAACGCCGCCCTGGCGTACGGCGGTCCCGAGATCTCGCTGTCCATCGGTTCCTTCGCGGCCAGCAGGGTCGGTGGGGGAGGAGTGCGTCAGGTCCGAGTGGCGACGACAACCCTGGCGCAGCTGCTACAGCAGAGCGGGTTTGCGCACATCAATCTGGTCGCCGATATCGAAGGGGCGGAAGTGCATCTCGTGGAACAGGAAGGGCAGCTGCTCCGTCAGCGTGTCCGGACGCTGATCCTCGAGACCCACCCGCGGTTCGCCGGCGTGGAGCGCACCGCGAAGCTGCTCGCGGAAATCGAGTCGTTGGGTTTTGCCGAAACGGCGCGCGCCCGAGATGTCTTCGCCTTCGAACAGAAAGGCGCCTGACCGATCAGCGGCCGCCCTCCCGGCGCCAATTCTGCTTGACCGTCGTGATCAACCGCGCCAGCATGCTCGACTCGAGTTCGTGCAATCCGGCTCGCAACGGGCGCACCAGATCAGCACCAGCGCCTTCGCGCAGCTCCAGCCCCGCCAGCGCCGCCAGGACGTCGTCTTCTTCGGTCCAATGATGCAGCTGGGCCGTTTCCGCCAGCTGGTCGATCAACTCGCGCAACCGGGCCCGGCCGCGTGGGGTGTCTTCGGCGGAACCCAATGCTTCCGTGATCCGTTGCACTTCGAGAATGGTACCAGCGGCGCGCAGCAGCATCGGCGGCCCGAACTCCTCATCCAGGAACCGTTCCAACGTCCAGGGTGCACCAGGACCCTCGGCCATGTGGAATCAGAACAACGCGAGCTGGGACACGGGTTCGAAGCTGGTCCGATGGTGTCGACTCGGGCCAAATACGAGCAGGGCGTCCAGGTGCTCGGGCGTGCCATAACCCTTGTTGTCGGCCCAGGCGTACTCGGGATGGTGTTGCGCCAGCCGGCGCATCAACCGATCGCGGACTGTCTTCGCGACCACCGACGCCGCGGCAATGGACTGACAGTACACGTCCCCGTCCACGATCGCATCGTGCGTGCACCCGAGCTCCGGGAGCGGCAAGCCATCCACGAGCACGGCGGCGGGGACCAGGTGAAGGCGGGCCAACGCGCGCTGCATGGCGAGGATGGTGGCGCGTCGGATGTTCAGCCGATCGATCTCACGGACGCTGGCGGCACCAACGCCGACGGCGAGCGCGCGGGCCCACACCACGCCGACCAGGCGCTCGCGCTTCCGGGGTGTGAGGAGTTTTGAGTCGCGCAACCCGCGGATCGGCTTCGCTCCGGCCGGAAACACGACCGCCGCGGCCACCACTGGTCCCGCCAGTGGGCCGCGGCCTACCTCGTCGATGCCGGCGACGATGGTCCGCCCCGCGTTCCAGAGCGCGATCTCGCGCTCGAACGTGGGGCGGTGCCCGCTCACGCCTCGGGGGTCTCCGTCGGCTCGGTCACCGCGGGCGCGCGCTGTTCACGGATGCGCGCGGCCTTCCCCGCGAGGCGACGCAGGAAGTAGAGCTTGGCGCGCCGGACGCGACCCTTGCGCACCAGCTCGATTACCGCGATGGACGGCGCGTGCAACGGGAAAATCCGCTCCACCCCAACGCCCGCCGAGATCTTGCGCACCGTGAAGGTCTCGTTGATGCCGCCGCCCCGGCGCGCAATGCACACACCCTCGAACGCCTGGAGCCGCTCCTTCTCCCCTTCCCGCACCCGCACCATCACGCGCAGCGTGTCCCCGGGATCGAAGGCGGGAATGTTCGTCTTGAGGTTTTCCCGCGAAACCGCGCGAAGTCTTTCCATACCCGTACCCTCTATCAGTCGACGTGCAAGTCCGGTCGTCGTTCGCGGGTGAGCCGTTCGGCTTCGGCCGCGCGCCACGCCGCGATTTTCTCGTGGTCCCCGCTCAACAATACCTCGGGGACCGCCAGCCCGCGATACATCGGGGGCCGCGTGTAGCTGGGCGCCGCCAGGAGCCCATCGTAGTGCGAATCGCCGGCCGCCGACTCATGGTCGCCCAGCGCTCCGGGGAGCAGCCGGACCACCGCGTCGATCACGCACAGCGCCGCCGGCTCGCCACCCGACAGCACGAAATCCCCGATCGACAGCTCCTCCGCCCCTAACCCGTCCGCCACCCGCTGATCCACGTCCTTGTAATGCCCGCACAACAGGGTCAGCTCGGTCGCCACGGCGAACCGCACCGCCTCCCGATGCGTGAACGGCCGTCCCCGGGCCGAGAGCAGCACGACGGGCGTCCCCGCGGCGGGCCGAATGTCCTCCACCGCTTCGAAGAACGGTTCCGGCTTGAGCACCATCCCGGCACCGCCCCCATAGGGCGCGTCGTCCACCGTGTGGTGGCGGTCGTGCGTGTAATCCCGCAGCTGCACGACCCGGTAGCCGACCACCCCTGCAACGGCCGCTCGCCCCAGAATGCTCCCCGCGAGTGGTGCTGCAAACCACTCGGGGAACAACGTGACCACATTAATCGCGAGCATCGGGCTCGAGCACCGCGAGAAACTGGTCGCGCCAGCCTTCCACCGCCTCGCGCGACGTCACGCCGGAAAAGCCGAGCAACCACTCACGATGGTAGGCACGCCGCCGGGCGACCACCAACGGCCCCGCGATCACCCGTCGCGCTTCGTCCACCACGAACACCTGAGCCTTCGGCTGAAACAGGGCACCCACCTTGTCCACGAGGGGAACCACCGCGACCTCCCCCCCCTGGCCATGCGGCTTGCGCAGCCGCGCGACTATGCGGTGCGTGAGCCGAACACCCCAGCCTTCTTGAGGAGCGAGCGGACCGTATCGGTCGGCGTCGCCCCCTTGGCGAGCCATGCGGCGGCCTGGTCCGTGTCGACCTGGAGGACGGCCGGGTTGGCGCGGGGGTTGTAGTGTCCGATCGTGGCGACGGACCGCCCGTCGCGAGCGGCACGTTGGTCGGCGATCACGATGCGGAAGTACGACTGTCCCCTCCGCCCGACGCGCCGCAGCCGAATACGAGTTGCCATAGCTGACCTACATCCGTTGTAAGAGCTTGCGCATCTGCTGGAACTGCTCCAGCAGCCGATTCACTTCCTGCACTGGGCGACCGGCGCCTTTCGCGATCCGCAGCCGGCGCGATCCACTCAAGATCTTGGGATCGGCCCGTTCCTGCGGCGTCATCGACAGAACGATCGCCTCGACGTGCTTGAGCCGCTTGTCGTCGGCCGGCAGCGCCTTGAGCGCTTTCGCCGGGACTCCCGGCAACAACCCCATCATTTGCTTCAGCGGCCCCATCTGCTGCATCTGTTTGAGCGCGGCCAGGAAGTCCTGGAGATCCATGCCGCGCTTCGATCGCGCCTTCTTCTCGAGCCGCTCTGCCGCCTCCCGGTCGATCGTGGCCGCGGCCTTTTCGACCAGCGTCACCACGTCGCCCTGGCCGAGGATCCGGCCCGCCATCCGCCCAGGGTCGAACGGCTCGAGGGCATCCGGCCGCTCCCCGGTGCCGACGTACTTGATCGGGGCGCCGGTCACTCCATGAATCGACAAGGCCGCGCCACCGCGCGCGTCGCCGTCCAGCTTCGTGAGAATGACGCCGCTGAGTCCGACCCCGTCCTGGAAACCGCGCGCGATCCGTACCGCGTCCTGCCCCGTCATCGCATCCGCCACCAGCAGTACTTCGCGCGGACGCACCGCCGCCTTCAGGGCCACGAGCTCGCTCATCAGCTCGGCATCGATCTGCAACCGTCCGGCCGTATCGACGATGACGCTGCGGCAACGCGCTTTCTCGGCCTCGCCCAGCGCGCCGCGAACCAGCTCGACGACGCCCTTCCCCCGTCCCGCTTCCCCCTGCGGAAACACCGGGACCCCAACTTGGTCGCCGAGCTGTCGTAGCTGCTCCCCGGCCGCCGGCCGATAGACGTCGGCGGCCACGAGGCACGGCGCCTTCTGCTCGAGCTTCAGCCGCCGGGCGAGCTTGGCCGCCGTGGTCGTCTTGCCCGACCCCTGCAGCCCGACCAGCAGGATCACGGTCGGCCCGACCGATGCGAACTCGAGTTCTCGTTTGGTCCCGCCCAACAGGCCGGTCAGCTCGTCGTGCACCAGCTTCACCACTTGCTGACCGGGGCTCACCGACTTCAGCAGGATCGCGCCGACAGCCCGCTCGCGCACCCGCTCGATGAACCCGCGCGCCACCTCGAGGCTCACATCCGCCTCGAGCAGGTACCGCCGGATTTCCCGCAGCGCCTCGGTCACGTCCTGCTCCGAGAGCACTCCCCGACCGACGAGCCGCCGCAATACCTCGGAAAGCCGCTCGGTCAGGGCCGTAAACATAAGCAAGGCAAGTTAGTTAGGCGATCTAGGTATTCCAAGTGGGCGGACTGCGTAGCCGATACCCTAGTAGTAGCCGTGAAATACCACGCACCACGCACTGCGCACCGTCTATTGGACGACTCGAACCTCGGGAATCCGTACCCACCCAACCCATGCGACCGGTGCGTCTACCAGGCGCACGCCGGGATGGCGGTCGATCGTGAGCGAGTCAATGCGAACGCGCCGGCCAGTGTCCCCCGCCCGGCGCATCTGCCAAATGCGGGTCAGCGCGCGCGCGAACCGATCGCGGGCCAGCGTGTTGTCCCACACCGTGTACCACACGAGCGCATCGGCGTTCGCGCCGTACACCCGGTAGCGGTCGCCACCCCAGCCCTCGGCGTACACGGCACCCCGCGCCTCGCTGGAGTCGTGCAGCAGCTGCGTGAACACCAATCCAATCTCGAACTCACCCAGGCCGTCCTCGTACCGTACGGTGTCGGCGCCCGGGCCTCTGAAAGCGAGCGCGATCGGCCGGTCGCCGGCGGCGTAGCGGTCGGGGTGAATGATCTGCTCCGTCGACGTGGGCATCGCCTTGCCAAACGGCTTTCGGCCCGGGTGGGCACGGGTGAACCAGGCGACGAAATCGGCTCCGCCCAGGTAGGGAAAGATCAGGGTCTCGCGCAGCCACAGCGGCGCACCGGCGAATTCAGGCATCTCGGCCTGTTGCTGGGCCATGACGGCACGCTGCCGCCAGAACCAGTGCTCCGGCAGCGTCTCGGGTCGCTGCTCCGGCATCAGGATCGCAATCTGATAGAAGGTCGCCTGTCCCTCGAGGACCGCCTGAGCGGCTGAGCGACGGTCGTTTTGTCGGCGTTGGGTAATGATGGAATCGAGCGGCAGGTATTGGTCCTGCAACGCGTGCAGCAGCTCGTGCGAGGCGACCAGACGGACGCGATACGGATCGTCGAGATCGGTGGGGATGAACAGCGCGCTCGAGTCCGGGTCGTAGTATCCCGCCACCTGCTCGGTGAGCAGGTCGACCATGGTCCGCCGCAGATCCATCGAATCGGGGACCAGTCCGAACAGTTTGTAGGCCGCTTCTGCGCCGGCAAGATCGTCCGGTGGCAGGTCCTCGTCGAACTTGTGCACGACGTAGTCCCGCACCTGATCGCGCGACCGCAGCAGCACCGTCACGTCGTGCTTGAACTGCAGGCCGGTCACGCGCTCGGCTTGAGTGCGCAGCTGCCGGACCAGATCTCGCACTGCCGTCTCGCTCTGCGCCGCCCGCACCCGTTCGCGACACCCCACGCCGCTGCCCGCGAGCAGGGCAAGCGCGCCGAGTGTCAACCGGCCCATTCGATTCCCTTCCCAACTGCGGAGCTCACCACGCGCGCGACGTCGTTCCCCGTCACGGTCACGCCTTGGGACTCGAGCTCGGCTCGGAGCAATCGGTCCAGCTCGGCCCGGCGGTCGGCCAACGTGGGGGTCGAACGGGAAGGAGCGGCGGCGGGCGGCGCGTCCGCGGTCGTTTCGCTTCCCCCGCCCCGCGCCGCTTCACGTGGCTCTCCACCGAGCAGGTCCTCGATCTCCCGGCCGATGCGCTCGAACACCGTCGCCAAATCCGCCATCGGCTCGGCTGCGCTTCGTTCCGCGCCGTGACTGCGGCGCATCAGCGCATCCACCTTGCGCCGCTCGCGGATCAGGCGGTCGAGCTCGGGGCTCACGCGCGCCGTGGCCTGCGCGTGGGCGCACGCCTCGTCGAGCACGTCGATCGCCTTGTCGGGACGCGCCCGGTCCGGAACGAACCGGTCGGTGAGTACGATGGCGGCCTTGAGCGCGTCATCGGTGATCGCGACCGCGTGATGGCGCTCGAGTCGCGACCGGCGCGCGACCAGCACCTCCCAGGTCTGGATCGCATCCAACTCCTCGATGGTGAGCGGCTGAAAACGGCGTTCCAGCGCGGGGTCGTGACGGATCCAGCGGTCGTATTCCTCACCGGTCGTCGCGCCGACCACCCGGATATCGCCGCGCACCAGCGCGGGCTTCAGCATGTTGGCCGCGTCCATGGCCGCTCCCATCGCCGTGCCCTGGCCGATCAGGTTGTGCAGCTCGTCGACAAAGAGGATGAGATCGGGGTCGGCGGCCAGTGCCTCGACCAGCTTGCGAATGCGCTCTTCGTACTGCCCGCGAAACGACGTGCCGGCGAGCAGCGCCACATGGTCCAGCGCGACGACTTTCGCGTCCTTCAGGGCCGGCGGGACGTCGCCGGCGGCTATCCGTTGCGCGAGCCCTTCGACGATCGCCGTCTTGCCGACGCCGGCCTTCCCCACGAGCGCCGGGTTGTTTTTCCCCGCCCGGAGCAGGATGTCCACCACGCGAGCGATCTCGGCATCGCGGCAGCGGACCGGCTCGAGGTCGCCACGGCGCGCTTGCGCGGTCAGATCGATCCCGACGCGATCGAGGACGTCGCCCGTCTCGAACAACCCAGCCAGCGGATCGCTCACGCTGTCACGTGCCGCTCAGAAAATGCCGATACCATTCGATGATCGCGTCTCCCCAGACGAAGGCCACCGCTGCACCTACCGCCAGGAATACCCCGAACGGGACGAGACGCTTCTTGCGCAGCGACAACGGCACGAAGATCAACGTCCCCAACAGCGCGCCGGCAAAAATCGTGAGCAGCACCCCTTTCCATCCGACGAAACTGCCCACCATCGCCATCATTTTGATGTCGCCGCCGCCCATCGCTTCCTCTTTGAAGAGCCAGCGCCCCGCCATGCCCACCGCGTACAGGAGCCCGAACCCCACGGCGGCGCCGATCACCGCCTGAAGAAACCCCTGCCAGCCACCGACCAGCGAGAGGGCGAGACCGAGTCCCAGCCCGCCCCAGGTGAATTCGTCCGGGATGAGGTAATGGCGCGCATCGGTGATCCCGATGCCGAGCAGGATGGTACAGAACAGCGCGCCGGCAAGCGCGTGGACACTGATCCCATAGCTGAGATAGGCCGCGAGCCACAGGACACCCACCAGGGCTTCGATGAGTGGGTACTGCGCGGAGATCGGGTTGCCGCAGCGGCGGCACTTGCCGCGCAGCACGATCCAGGACACGAGGGGGATGTTGTCGTACCAGGCGATGCGCTGCCCGCACTGCGGGCACGTGGATGGCGGCGAGACCAGCGACTGCTCCTTGGGCAATCGCAGGATGCAGACATTGAGAAAGCTGCCGACACACAACCCGACCACCGCTGCGGCGACGGCGAGCAACGGATCAGCGGCCACGCGATACCTCGTACAGAAGGATGCCCGCCGCCACGGCGACGTTGAGCGACTCGGCGCCCTGCGCCAGCGGAATGGCGACGCGCTTCGCCGAGATGGCGTTCAGGTGTGGCCGGATCCCGGCGCCCTCGTTGCCCACGATGACAGCGACCGCCCCCGAGTCGCGCGGCTGCAGCGCGCGGTGGAGCGGCTCCCCGTCGGCCGCGGTGGCCCACAACGTCACGTCGTGGCGGCGCGCCCACGCGATGAAGGCCGCGTCGTCGAAGCTGAGAATCGGATGTCGGAAGGTCGCCCCCATCGCCGCGCGCAGCGTTTTGGGGCCCCACACATCCGCCGTGCCGCGCAACGCAATCGTGGCGCGCGCGCCGAGCGCGTGCGCCGTCCGCAGCAGCGTGCCGACGTTCCCGGGATCCTGCACGCCATCGATGACGAGCAGCATGGGCGCGCCCGCGAGCGGTACGTCGTCCGGCGTCCACCGCCGCGGCTCCACCACCGCGATGATGCCCTGCGGGGTCTCGGTGTCGCCCAGCCCCGCGAAGACCTTCGCCGAGATGTCCTCGACGGACACGGCATGACGGGCGAGCATCGCCCGGAGCTCGGTGCCGCGCGTCGTACGCGCCAACTCCGGCGCGACCACCGCGCCGATGATCCGCGTGCCCGCGGTGAGCGCTTCCTCGACCAGGCGCACCCCTTCGACCAGAGCGAGGCCGCGCCGCCCGCGTGCCTTGCGCCGTTTGAGATCGCGGATCGTGGATGTCAGATTAGTGGCGATGCACACCCTCCCTGGTTCTCGCCCGCCCCCGTCGCGTGCCGGCGACACGCGTCCCTGTAAGTTCGCCACTCGGGCCCGCGCCGCCAAGCGCGGCGTCGTGCGCAAGGTCTGCGCCGTGTGAGAATAGCCCTGACAATCGCCGGATCTGACTCGGGCGGCGGGGCCGGGATCCAGGCAGACTTAAAGACCTTCCATCAGTTTGGGGTGTTCGGCACCAGCGTCGTGTGCGCCGTGACCGCGCAGAACACCCGCGGCGTGCGCGCCTGGGAATCGCTCCCCGCAACGCTGGTCGCGGCCCAACTCGACGCCCTCGCCGATGACCTCCCACCGCATGCCGTGAAGACCGGGATGCTCGGCACCGCGGCACTGGTCGAGACCGTGGCCGACGGCCTTGCACGGCACCGGCTCCCCAACTACGTGCTCGATCCGGTCATGGTCGCGTCGTCGGGTGATCGGCTGCTGGATCCGGACGCGGAGCGGCTTGTCGCACGCCGTCTTGTCCCGCTCGCGAGCCTGGTCACCCCAAACCTGGCGGAAGCGCAGATCCTCGTTGAAGAGGAGATTCGCACGCCGGAACAGATGGAGCGCGCCGGCCGCGCGCTGGTCCGCCGAGGGGCACAGGTGGCCCTCGTGAAGGGCGGTCACCTCGAGGGAAACGAAGTAGTCGACGTGCTGGTGAGCGCTCGTGGAGTGCACCGCTTCACCCACGCACGAATCGACACGACCTCGACGCACGGGACCGGATGTACCCTCTCGGCCGCGATCGCGGCCGGCCTCGCGCTGGGACGACCACTCGCTGCCGCCGTGGAGGATGCGCTCGATTTCGTCCATCGGGCCATCGCCGCGGCCCCGGGACTTGGAAAGGGACACGGACCCCTGAACCACTTCGTCCCCGCCCCTCCGCGCCCACCGACGGAAGGGCTCTGAACGAGCGTGAGGTCCCGCGCCTTCCTGACCGCCCGCTGGCATCACCTGGTGTTCGTCACATTCGAGACTCCTGACACACTGCTCGCCCCACTCGTGCCCGCCGGTTGTGAGCTCGACCGCTGGACGGGGCGAACATACGTGAGTCTTGTGGCGCTCCACATGGAGCGCGTCCGCATGCGCGGACTCGCCGTCCCCAGCCTCACCGCCTATTCCCAGGTGAACCTTCGGTCGTACGTGCGGCACGCGGGGCAGCCGGCCGTCTGCTTCGTACAGGAGCTCGTGCCGAGTCGACTGCTCGCCACAGTGGCACGATGGCGCTATGGAGAGCCGTTCACCGCCGGTCGCGTGGAGACGAGCGTGACCAGCGACGCCGACGGCTCGACGGTGGAGTATCGGTTTGGCGTCGATCGCCCGCACAATCGGATCTCGGTGCGGGGCTCCCGCGACACTACTGTGCCAGGTGCCGCGACATTCGAGCACTGGGTCAAGGAACGCGTGCGGGGCTGCCGCGCCAGGCGTGATGGTCGCCTGCGGACGTTCGACGTCACCCACCCATGGTGGGCGCTGCATCGCGTCGAATCGGTGAACTGCGACGTCGATTACGCCGCCCTGTACGGCCGTGATTGGGCGTTTCTCGCCGACGCGCGACCGGCGTCAGTGTTGTATGCCGTCGGATCCGAGGTAGCGGTCTCGGCACCCTCCTGACGTCCCGCGGTGGCGGCCTCGCGTCACCGATGTCACTATTACGCCCATGCTGCTGCTGGTGGTGCGTCACGCGATCGCCGAAGATCCGGCGGAATATGCCCGGCACCACGCGGACGACGCCGGCCGGCCGCTCACTCCCGAAGGTCGAAAGAAGATGAAACGGGCCGCACGGGGGTTGCGGACACTCGTGCCGGCACTCGACCAGGTGGCCACGAGCCCCTTCACCCGCGCGCAACAAACGGCCGAAATCCTGTCTGCGGCCTACGATGGCATCGAGCCGGCGACCGTGACAGCCCTGGCGCCGGGACAACCCACATCCGCACTCGCGGCGTGGCTCGGGAGTCAGCTCCGCCACCAGGCGGTGGCGATTGTCGGCCACGAGCCAGGGCTCAGCCGAGCCGTCAGCTGGTTCCTGGCCGGAGGGGAGCGCTCGTTCATCGAGCTCAAGAAGGGTGCGGCCTGCCTGCTCGAGTGCACTGACCACGTCGGCGAGGCCACCGCGACTTTGCATTGGGCCCTGACGCCGTCGCAGCTCCGCGACCTCGGAACCTGACGTGACCATCGATCCTGCCGATCTCCTGGCCCGGCCCGCCGCGGAAGCCACCCGTCTCATCGCGCTTGGCTACCTCGAGGACGCCTCGGCCGCCGCGACCCGCCTCGAGGATCCGAAAGACGAAGAAGCGCTGCATGACTTCCGCGTCGCGCTGCGGCGTCTGAGGAGCACGCTGCGCGCCTACCGCCTCGAACTGCGTGAAAGCGTTCGTCGCGGTAGCCGCGACCGACTTGGGAGAATCGCGGATGCCACCAACCGCAGCCGGGACGCCGACGTCGCGCTCGCCTGGCTGCGTCCCCTCACGAGTGCGCTCACCTCCGGCGAGCGCGTGGGCCTGCGCGAGCTGATCGAGCGGATCGAGCGGCGCCGTGAGGACGTCTTCGAGAAGACCGTCGACCACGTCCGGCGATCCTTCACGAAAACGGCGAAGCGGTTGCGCAAGCGACTCGGGGAGTACCGCCAAACGGTGCAGCCGGCCGCCACCGACGGTACACCGGCACGGTTCGCGACGGTCGCGGCCGCGGCGATCACGGAGCACGCCACCGACCTCGGGCGGCGCCTCGAGGAGGTGCGTTCGCCAGGCCAGTCCGATGAGGTTCACGCCGCCCGCATTGCCGCAAAGCGACTCCGCTACCTGCTCGAGCCGCTGGGAGCGCAGGTTCCGGACGGCGCGACGCTGGTTCGAAAACTTCGAGAGCTGCAAGACCTGCTGGGCGGGTTATGCGATACCCAGGTGTTGGCGATGGAGGTGGAAACCGCCGTGACCGAACGACCTGGACTCCTCGCCGTGGCCCGGCGATTGCACGCTCGCCGTGCCGCCTTGTTCACGCGTCTCCAGACGCCCTGGCTGCGCCCTGCCGGCGCTCAATTCCTGCGTGATGTGGAGAGTGCGGCCCGCGTGATCGTTCTGCCACCGCCCGCCGCGCCGCCGGCGGTACCAGTGCCGGCCCCCGACGCACGCCCGCAGCGCGGGCCGGGCTCCCGATGGAGACGCGCGGCGGGCGAGCCGCGCTAGTCGCCGTTACGCTTCGTCGATGGCCTTCTTCCGGGAAGGATGGCGCCCCGGTCCGCGTGGACCGCGACGAGCGCCGATCGCCTTCTTCATCTTCTTTCCGTCGCTGCCGTTTCGCCCGGGCTCGCGCATAATCGGCACGAACAGTCGCCGACCGGTCTCCCCTATCTCGCGCGCCGACTCGCGCGCCAGTCCCTGCAGCGCCACCTGCGAGCGAAACCCTACTTCTCCCGACTCCGGGGATCGTCGCACATAGGTGCCGTCGACCTGCTGCACGCGGGCCTTCACTGTGTCAGCGAACATGGTGGGGAGGATGTTCTCGACGATCCGGGCCTTGAGCCGGGGATCTTCGATCGGGAACATCACCTCGATCCGCCGGAAGAAGTTGCGCGGCATCCAGTCCGCGCTCGCCAGGAAGACTTCCGCCGCTCCCGCGTTCTCGAAATAGAACACCCGGCTATGTTCGAGAAACCGGTCCACGATGCTCGTCACGCGGATGGTCTCGGACACACCTGGCAGCCCGGCGCGCAAGCAGCAAATCCCCCTGATCAATAGGTCTATGCGCACCCCCCCCTGCGAGGCGCGGTACAACGCGTCGATGACCGAGGGCTCGACGAGGGCGTTCATCTTCACGATGATACGTGCTGGGCGGCCGGCGGTCGCGTGCTGCAGCTCCCGATCGATCAGCGAGACGACGCGTTGGCGCAGGTCAACCGGTGCCACGCACAGTTTGCGCCAATTGCGCCGCTGGGAGTATCCCGTGAGCAGGTTGAACATAGCGCTCACGTCCTCACCGAAATCGGGATTGGCCGTGAACAGACCGAGGTCGGTGTAGATCCGCGCGGTGGCGGGGTTGTAGTTGCCGGTGGACAGATGCACGTAGCGCCGGATGCCGTCCGCCTCTCGCCGCACGACGAGCGCCGCCTTGCAGTGGGTCTTGAGGCCGACGACCCCGTACACGACGTGTACGCCCGCCTGCTCGAGCTCCCGCGCCCAGACGATGTTGTTTTCCTCGTCGAAGCGCGCCTTGAGCTCGACCAGCGCCGTGACCTGTTTCCCGTTCTGTGCTGCGCGGGCGAGCGCCGAGATGATCGGGCTCGCGCCGCTCGTCCGATACAACGTCTGCTTGATCGCCAGCACCTGGGGGTCATCGGCCGCGCGCTCGATGAGGTCGATCACGCCGCCGAACGACTCGTACGGATGGTGCACGAGGACGTCTTCGCCGCGGATTCGGTCGAACACGTTCCCACCACCCGCGAGCGCTGGCGGCACCCGAGGCACCAGGGGCTCATCTTTGATCGCGCTGAATCCCTCGAGCCGGTGCAGGGCCATCAGGGCCGAACAGTCCACGGGACCCAGGACGCGAAACACGTCCCGTTCACCCAGGGCCAGCGCGCCCATCAGCATCTGCACAAATCGCTCTTCCCCACTGGCCAGGATCTCGAGCCGCACCGCCTCGCCACGGATCCGTTGGCGCAGCGTCTCCTCGATCGTTTGCAGCAGGTCTTCGGCTTCGTCCTCGTCGAACGTCAGATCGGTGTTGCGGGTCACCCGGAAACACGTGTGACTCACCACCTGGAAACCGCCGAACAGGTCGGCGAGGTGGCCTCCGATGATCTCCTCGAGCAGCACGAACCGGACCTGGTCCTGCGGCCCCGGCAGGAGCACCACGCGGTCCAACACCGCCGGCACCTGCACGACGGCGAACAGCTGCTGGCCCGTTTCGGTGCTTTCTACCAGAAGGGCCACGTTGAGGCTCTTGTTGTGCACGAACGGGAACGGATGGCCGGGATCGATCGCCAGCGGCGTCAGCACCGGATAGATACTGGTGCGGAACAGCTGCTCCACGTACTGGCGCTCCGCTTCGGTCAGCTCGTGCATCTGCACCCTAGTCACACCGCTGGCGGCGAGGCCCGGAAACACTTCCTCCTGCAGCAACCGGTCCTGCTCGGCGAGCAGCGCCCGCACCCGCGTGTCGATCTCGACCAGCTGGCGCGCCGGGTCCATGCCGTCCGCCGCATAATCCTGCGGCTCGAGCCCCGCATACAGCTGCTGCTGCAAGCCCGCCACGCGGACCTCGAAAAACTCGTCGAGGTTTCCGCTGAAGATCGCCAGGAACTTGAGCCGCTCGAGCCACGGATTCGTCGGATCGGCGGCCTCCTCGAGCACGCGTCCGTCGAACTCGAGCCACGACAGCTCTCGGTTCAGATAGTGGTCAGGCGGAAACGCCGGCACGTAGGACTGGGACATGGTGTCAGCCGGCCGCGAGACGCAAGCGTCGGGAGCGCGGTGCGGGCGCCGCCGCGCGGCGCCGCACGGCGCGACCCCAGGCGAACGACGGGATGGCTCCAAACACCTTCGCGAACAACCCCGCCTTGCGCTCGGCGTCCCACAACTCGACCTGGGGATCGGAGGCAGCCTCGAGCACCAGGCGCGCCCGCCCGCGACCCGTCTCCACGCCGACGGCGGTCACCCGCTGGGTATGCGTGCGGTCGAGACCGTCGGCGACGCGCAGCATGGCACTGAGGGCGCGCACCAACTGGCGGTCCGCGCGCGGCAGGCGCGCGAGGTTCGAATGACGCTTCTTCGGAAACGCCCGTCGGTGGTAGCGGGCGACGTTCGCGATCAGCTCCACTTCACGCTGCGTGTAGCCCTGCAGCTCGGCGTTGAGGATCAGGTGGTAAGCGTGCTTGTGGTGCTTGGCGTGGTTGATCAGGTACCCGACGTCGTGTAATAGCGCGGCGGCGATGAGCAGGTCGCGTCCTTCGGGCGGCAGCTCAAACGGGGTGCGAAGCCCGTCGAAGATTTCGCCCGCCAGACGGGCCACCTGCTCGCAGTGCCGCTCGCTCGAGCGGCACTTGCGGGCGAAGACCCGCACCGATTCCAGCCGATCCTTGGGCCGCCCGGGCTGCCCCGCCACTCCAACGGTGCGCTCCGCGATCATCGAAAGCAGCAGGCCATCGCGCAGGCCGCCCGGATTGACCAGGATCTGTTGCGTGCCGAGTCGTTTCGCGAGTCGCGCGATCGCCGCCGCGCCCGCCACGATGATGTCGGCGCGTTGCGGGTTGAGGCCCGCGGTCTGGCGCCGCACGTCGAGCGGAGTCGCGCGGAGCCGATGCATCAGGTGGACGACTTCGGCGGGCGACACCGCGTAGCCCTGCAGGTTCTTCTCGGACCCATCGCGCTCGACCTTCAGCATGCCGGCGAGATTCGTGAACGTGCCGCCGCTGCCGATCATGATCTCGGTATAAAAGGGCGGCGGTTTGCCGATGTGGGTATCGAGGACCCGGTCGATCGCGCGACGCAGGCGACGCCAGCGCCGCCGCCGCAACGGCTCGGCGCCGCCGTACTCCTCCGTGAGGCGCACCGCGCCGAGCGGCAGGGTGTGCATCTGATCCACCACGCTTCCCGCCGTCAGCACGACTTCCATGCTCCCGCCGCCGAGATCCACGACGGCCACCGACCGTCCGGCCAGGTCGAAGTGCTGCAGCGCGCTCCGCAGGGCGAGCTGCGCTTCCTCTTCCGGGGAGATCACCTCGATGGACAGACCGCAACGCTTCCGCACTTCGCGACAGAACGCGCGCCCGTTGGCGGCCTCGCGCACCCCGCTGGTCGCCACGGCGCGCAGCTCCGCCACCTCGTAGCCGTCGGCAATCGCCTTCATTTTCACCAGGGTGGCAATCGAGCGCTCGATCGACTCCGCGCTCAAACGACCGCGCGTGAACAAGTCCTGCCCGAGCCGCGTCATCTCCCGTTCTTCGTCGAGCACGCGGTAGGAGCCGTCGCTTTGGACCTCGGCGACGACGCAGCGAATCGAATTCGTGCCGACATCGATCGCGGCCAGCCGAACGGTGCTCGCAGGCGGGACGGTCATAGGAAGGAAACTACTGGAGAATGACGGACCCGGCGCGGGTCCTGCCCCTGCTCCGGCGCCCCTGTTACGCGCCTGTTACTCGATCCTCTTTGAACCGTCGGATTCCACGGGAACCTGCGATCAACACATCACGACTCAGCGGCCGGCTGCCGGGACCCGCGGAGGGGCGGGCGACGCACCGGCAGGCCGACGACCGAGAACGGCTTACGGATTCCACCAGTAGGTGAGCTTGACCATGAAGATGTTGTCCGGCCTGGACAGGGTCATCCGCCGCATCGACGGGCCGAACTGGAACGACCCAATGTTCTCCACGTCCTCCCGGCTCTGCGTCCAGACGAAATACAGGGTCGAGCCCGGCAGATACTCCCACCGCAGCACCGCGTTGCCGCGCAACGACTTGAAATTGAAGTCCTGGTTGGCCGGGGTGTAGGTCGTGCTATCGAACGTCGAGGTGCCGTCGTTCCAGGTGTCGAACTCGTACGTCCGAGGGCGGGCCAGCGCGCGGAACGTTCCGTAGTCGTTGGCTGAGATCAGTGGCTGGGCGTAGATCTGGAGCGACAGCGCCGGCGTGAAGGTCCAGTTCATCCGGATCCCCGCCGAGAGCTCGGTCTGGCGGAGGCTCGCGAATACATAGCGGCGGCCGAATGTCGCCGTCGCCGTCGAATCGGCGCGCGCCTCGATGTACTGAGTCGGGTCTCTGGTCCAGCTGAGGTTGGGGCCGAGGCTCAATGAGATGTTGGGCGCGGGACGGTATTGCAGGTTGGCGCCTATATACCAGCTCGCGTCGGCCGCGGAACGGAAGTAGGTGCCCGAGGACACGCCGAAGGTGACAGCCTTGCGGCTGTCGGAGTTCACGCCGAGGTCGAGCTGATACCCGGGTGGATTGAGCGTCAACGGCCCACCCCGCGTGCGCCGGTTGCTCACGGTCCAGGGATTGTAGGCCGCGCTCCAGTTGAGACTGTAGTAGTTGTGGAATTCCACGAACCCGAACGTGAACACACCCGACCAAGTGATGTTGCCGTCCCAGTCATAGTTGCGGAATACCGCGCCGCCCGCTTCTCCCTGGCGGAACAGCCTGCCCGGCTTGGTCCAGGAATAGCCGCCACCGACGTGCATGTTGATGAAGCCGGTGCGGAACATGAACCCCACGTCGTTCACGTCGAACGCGGGTGACACGAACCCCAGCGCCGCGTTTGCGAAGCTGGCGCCCTTTTGCTTGGCCAGGGTGAACCGAGCGGCCGTGCCGGTGAGCGACGTCGCCGCATTGTCGATCGACACGTGCTCGGCGTCGGGTTGCTGGAAGTAGTGAATCGGGTTTTCCTGAACCGACAGCATGCGCGCCTGCGTGCCCGCGATGCGCGAGACGCCGACCCAGCCGGTCGTCACCCACCGCTTGTCGCGATCCAAAAACGTCCAGCCGTCGGCACCAACGGCCAGCGAGCTCGCGTTCCGCGCGTCGCGCAGCGCGGGGTCGTCGAAGCGACGCGCGGCGACGGTTGTCAAAAACCCGAGGCCCTGGCGGCCCTGGGCGAATTCCTTCTGTGCCCGGTACACGCCGTAAAACGCGAGCGGCTCGATCTCCTGCGTCCAGCGCTGGCCGGTCGAATCCACCAGCGTCGCCGACTCTCGCGCCGTGACCGCCGAGAGGGCGCCGACGTTCCAGCTCCCGGCGGCCTTGCCGGTCAGCTTGAGCGCGCCGAGGATGTGGGCCCCGGTCGGCGCGTCGACGTAGCCCTGCTCGGGCGGCGACGCGAATACCGATCGACCAATGCGGCGGCTGTAAAAGAAATTGGGGCCCGCCCAGTTGAAACCCCAGAAGTTGCGCTGCCCGCCGAAGCCGAAATCGAACGTGGACGACCCCTCCACGAAAAACGGGCGCTTCTCGTTGAAGAACGTTTCGGCGTCACTCAGGTTCACAACCGCCGGGTCGACCTCGACCTGCCCGAAATCGGGGTTCACCGTGGCGTTCAACGTGAGGTTCGACCCGAGCCCGATGCGGGCGTCGGCGCCGACCCCAGGGGTGAGCTGCGATCCGTCGTTGAATGGGTCGCCCGGGGCGTGCGGCGTGTACGCCGCCCGACCGGTGACGTACGGCAGCACCTCCAGGCGCGCTGGTGGGGCGATGCGCTCGATGCCGACGAGGTCGGCGAAGCGCGACACGAACCCGCTGGAGTTCTTGGGACGCGGCGCGTAGTAGTCGAATTCGTTCTTGCGGGCGATGACCCGCTGGAAGTTCACCCCCCACGTGTACACGTCAGACCGGCTGAATCGGATCTGCGAATACGGGATTCGCATCTCCGCCGTCCAGCCGAGCGAGTCCCGGCTCACCCGCCCCTCCCAGACGCCGTCCCACGAATCGTCGTCCCAGTCATCGTTGAACAGCACCCCATCCAGGAAGGTGCCGCCCGCGTTCAGCCCGAAAAAGAACCCGCTGCGCTTGTCGTGATACGGGTCGACGTAGAACATGAAGCGATCGGCATGGACGTCGGCGTCGCGCCGGCCGAGGAGGGCGATGATCGAGTCGGGATGGGAGTCGTACATCCGCGCGCCGACGTACAGCGCTGCGTCGTCGTACGCCACGAAGACCACCGTGCTTTCCGTCGGGGCGGCTCCTTCGGTCGGGTCTCGTTGCAAGAAACCCGAGATGCGCTCCGCCTGCTGCCAGATCGCGTCGTTCAACCGGCCGTCGATCGACACCGCCTGAGCCGCGCGCACCGCGCGGACCTGCTGCACGATCACGGCTGGGGAATCCGCCACCGTTGACGGGACCGCGCACAGCGAAAGACACAGGGAAATCGTCGTCATACGCCTACCTGGGATGTGAAGTCGAAACGACCCGAGGGCGCGTGACGGGGCGCGCGGTTGTCTCAATTTGACGCGAGGCGGTGGGGAATGGTTGCAACGGACGTCCGAGCGAACGTCTGGAATGTGTCAGGGGGAACCAGCCGGAAGCCTAGAGCCTGCCCACCAGTCCTTTGACCAGGCTGCCGAGGGAGGCGCCGACTTCCTTGCCCACCCGCAGCACGTCCTCGTGGGACAGGGGCTCCGCCGACAGCCCGGCGGCCGGGTTGGTGATCGTCGAGAACCCCACGCAGCGCAGACCTCGTGCTCGCGCGACGATGACCTCCGGGACCGTCGACATCCCGACCGCGTCGATGCCCAGCCGCTGCAGCATCCGGATCTCGGCCGGGGTCTCGTAGGAGGGCCCGAGCAGCCCTACGTACACTCCCTCCTCGAGTGCGATTTTCCGCTCGCGGGCGACCTCCCGGGCCAGCACCCGCAGCTCGAGGTCGTACGGGTCGCTCATGTCCGGGAATCGCTGCTCGCCGTCCAGCACCGGACCGGTCAGCGGGTTCTTGAACATGAGGTTCACGTGGTCGGCGATGAGCATCAGCGTCCCAGGACGGAACGTGGAGCGGATCCCTCCGGCCGCGTTTGTCACGATCAACGTGCTCACACCGAGGCGGCTGAACACCCGCACCGGCAGCCCCGCCACCTCCGGCGCATGCCCCTCGTAGAGATGAAACCTGCCGCTTTGCACCACCACCGGCACGTTTTCCAGGGTGCCGGCAACCAGCTCACCCTTATGGCCCACGACACCGGGCTGCGGGAAGCCAGGGATCTCGGCATACGGAATCCGCACCGCCTTCTGAACTTCGTCGGCGAGTTGGCCGAGTCCCGACCCGAGTACAATGGCAACCTTGGGACGCAATGCCCCCAGGCGCCGTGTCACCGCCGCCACTGCCTGGTCGAGGTCTCCGCTCACTGGAGCCGCTCCAGCTCGCTTTGCACCCGCGACACGAGGGCCACACGCTCGTAGTCCGGCAGGAAAGCGCTTTCACAGGTGTTCAACACGACCCGCATCAGCTCCTCCTTCGTGAGTCCCAGCACCGCGTGCGCCGCGAAGTACTCGTCGGTCAGGGAAATCCCGTCCACCAAACGCCCGTCGGTGTTCAGGGTGACGACGACCCCCTGCTGGAGATACGTCCGAAACGGGTGCTCGGCGATGGAGCGCACCGTGTGCGTGTGGACGTTGCTGGTCAGGCACATCTCGAGCGGGACCTTGTGCTCCACGACGTACTCGAGCAGCGCGGGGTCCTCGCCGAGTCGGGTGCCGTGGCCGATGCGCTGGGCACCACAGGCGTGCAGCGCGTCATGAATCGAGTGCGGGCCATCCCCTTCCCCGGCGTGACAGGTACACGCCAGGCCGTGTTGCGCCGCGTACTCGAAGGCGCTGCGGTGCTCGTTCGCCGGGTGGCCGCGCTCGGGGCCCGCAAGGTCGAAGGCCACCACGCCTTCCCCGCGGTAGTCCACCGCGGCACGTGCCAGCTCGAGCGAGCTGGCGGGCGACATGGTGCGGATGCCACACAGAATCAGCCCGACCTTTGTTCCCGTCTCAGCCGACGCGCGTCGCACCCCGGCTAACGGGGCTTCGATAGCCCCTGCAATGGTCAGCGCCGGCCGGTGCAGCAGCGGCGAATAACGGACCTCCACATAGCGCAGGTTTTCTCCGGCCGCGTCCACCACGAATTCGTAGGCGATACGTTCCAGCGCTTCGGCGGTTTGCATTACCGAAAGCGTGATCGTGTACTTCTCGAGATATTGCTCGAGGCTCTGCGATCCGCTCACGTCCAGCACCTGGGCCAGCCCCTCCGCGGTGTCCGCCGGCAGCCGCACCCCCTGCACGCGAGCCAATTCGAGCATCGTCTGCGGTCGCAACGCGCCGTCCAGGTGCACATGCAGCTCGGCTTTGGGCCATCCACGCAAGGTGTCTTTCGAGAGGCGCGGCGGACCGCGTCGCGCCGACACCACGACGCGGTACACGGCCCCCGCTTCGCCCACCGGGTCGCCCGCGTCCACGGTTCGACCAACGGCGTCGGTGACGTGGGCGCCGTCGCTCGCGAGCAGCTCGGCGAGGGCCCGATCGTGCGTCGCGACCGCGTCCCGGATCGTGGCGCCACGCGCCACCTCGACGGGTTTCTCGTTGACGAAGATCCGCAGGGCGTCCCCCATTACCGGGGCTCCCGCTGGAATCGCTCATCGGCCGGGGCGCTCACTGGTTGGCGCAGCACCGACAGGTTGGCGATCACGGCGTCCAGGTTGCCCTGCAGCAAGTCGCCTGCATCCACGACGACTACTTGATCGGGATACTGCGCGCGCAGCGTCTCCAAGATCGCGGTGGCGCGCGACAGGCCACCCGGCGCGACGCGATCGCGGACGTAGTCCCAGGCGAGGACGCGGCCGTGCACGTCGGTCGTGGCGACGAGCACGATGTGCGCGGAATCGGAGCTGGCGACGGAAGGTGGAGACTGGGCGGTGAGAAGGACCGCGAGCGCGAAGTACATAGTGCTCAGAAAATTGCCAAGCCCAAGGGTTGCGCGCTACCTTGTCGCCGATGTCACCGGCCGACTACCTCACAACTCTCGCTGAGCCGACCCGGCTGCGCTTGCTGAGTTGCCTGGCCGCGGCACCGCTGTTCGTCTCCGATCTGCAAGCCGTCCTGAACCTGCCGCAGTCCACCGTGTCCCGACACCTCAAGGTGCTGCGGGACCTGGGCCTGGCTGAGGATCGCCGCATGGCCTCGCACGTGGTGTACCGTCTGGCCCTCCCAGCCGGCGCGTGCGGCCGAATGGTGCGGGCCGTGCTGGATGCGCTACGCGCCGATCCCGCATTCAAGGCCGAGAACGCGGCGGCGCGGGCGCGGACGCGCGCACTCGTCGAAGGCCCCTCCCTGATCGCCGTCCATGGCGCCTGAACCGGCGCAACGCATCCTCGTGGTGGACGACGAGCCCGACATTGCGGGCCTGGTCGCCTATCATCTCGCCAAGGCCGGGTACCGAGTCAGCACGGCCGCCGACGGCAATGAGGCACTTGCGCGGGCCCTCGCCGAACGGCCCGACCTGGTGGTGCTCGACCTGATGCTCCCCGGCCGCTCGGGGCTCGAGGTGCTGGCCGACCTGCGGCGTGCCGACGAAACCAAACAGGTCGGAGTCATCCTGTTAACCGCCCGCAAGGAAGAGCAGGATCGCATCAAGGGTCTGTCGCTGGGCGCCGACGACTATCTCGCCAAGCCATTCTCGCCGCAGGAGCTGGTGCTGCGCGTGGGTGCCGTCTTGCGCCGGCTGGCCGCCGCGCCGGTAGCGGCAGGCGGGATTCTGGCAGCGGGCGGTGTGCGACTCGACCCCGGGGCGCACCGCGTGACGGTCCAGGACGTCGAGATCGAGCTCACGGCGACCGAATTCAAATTGCTGCGGCTCCTGATGGAGCGCGCGGGACGAGTGCAGTCGCGCACCGATCTCTTGCAGACGGTCTGGCAGGCGCAGGCCGATATCCAGACCCGCACGGTGGACATGCACGTGCAGCGGCTCCGCACCAAGCTCGGCGCCTCCGGCGACTGCGTTGAAACCGTCCGCGGCGTCGGATACCGTTTCCGGGTGCCCGGGGCGCGCGACCGCGAGCGCTGAATGCGTTTTGCCACGCGCCTCTTCGTGTCGACGAGCCTGCTCGTGGCCGCGACCGTGCTGGGGCTCACCTTGGCCGCCGATCGCATTCTGCGGCGGGGACTGACGGACGAGACGGCCGCGGCCCTCGAACGCGAAGCGCGCCTGGTGGCCGTCCAGGTCACGCCGGACTCACTCACCTGGCCGGAGACGGCGACGACGCTCGGCCGCTTGATCGGTCATCGCGTGACGTTGATCGATCCGAGCGGACGGGTGCGGGGCGATACGGATTTCCCACCGGACGCGCTTCCCAACCTGGAAAACCATGCCGACCGCCCGGAAGTCCGTGCCGCCCTCGATTCCGGCATCGGCCGATCGGCGCGCTACAGCGTCTCCACGAGCGAGAACCGGCTGTACGTGGCGATCCGGGGGGGCATGCCGGGGCTCGCGGTCGTGCGCGTGTCGGCCACGCTCGCTGTCGTGGATGCGCAAATCGGGGCAGTGCAACGGGCGGTGATGCTGGCGGGTGCGGTGGCGATCGTGCTGGCCGGGTTACTCGCCTGGGTGGGCAGCCGCCACTACGCACGTCCCCTCGTGGGGCTCACCGCCGCGGCCCAGGACATCGCCGAAGAGCGGCCCCCCAACTTCCCCGATTCCCGCGTTCCGGAAATCGCTCAGCACACCCGCGTGCTGCGCACGATGCACGGGCAGCTGGCGGCCCGCTTCACAGAGCTGCGTCGGCAGCGCGAGGAATCGGCGGCGCTCGTGGAAGCGATGACCGACGGCGTGATCGCGACCGACGCGCGCGGGGTGATCCACACCTGCAACGCCGCTGCGCGGCTATTGCTCCGCCTCGACCCGACAGCCGCTCCTCCACCGCTCGTGGAGCTGTTCCACGACAAGGCAGCCCGCGAGTTGGTCCAACAAGTACTCGCCGGGAGCGATGTGGAACAGCGGGAACTGCGGCTCGCGGAGCGGGCCGTAGTCGTGACCGGACGCCCCCTGCCAGACGGTGGCACGCTATTCGTCCTTCGGGACATCTCGCAGCTGCGGCGCCTCGAGACGGTGCGCCGCGACTTCGTGGCGAACGTGTCGCACGAGCTGAAGACGCCGCTCACCGCGATCGCAGGCTACGCTGAGACACTGGTCGCCGAGTCCGAGCCCGAGTCGCAGTCGGCCCAGTTCGCCACCACGATCTTCGTGCATGCCCGTCGGATGCAGCGACTCGTCGAGGACCTGTTGGATCTGTCGCGCATCGAGTCAGGCGGGTGGCAGTCGCAACCCGAAGCACTCGACGTCGCCGCCGCGGCGCACGAGGCCTGGGCCCCGTTCGTCGAACGGGCCGACGGCGCGGGCGTGGAGTTCTCCGTCGTGGTGGTGGACGGAGCCGAACGCATCGTGGCGGACCCCGACGGACTCCGCCAGGTGCTCACCAACCTGTTCGACAATGCCCTGCGCCACATGCCGCGTGGCGGCACGCTTCGGGTGACAGCCGAGCCCGTCACGGGAAACGCGGGCGGGGTCGCGCTCGCGGTGGCCGACACGGGGACCGGCATCCCCGCGGAGCACCTGCCCCGCATCTTTGAACGTTTCTACCGGGTCGACCCGAGCCGTTCTCGCGAGCAGGGAGGAACGGGCCTCGGGCTCGCTATCGTGAAACACCTGGTCGAGGCGCACGGCGGCGGCGTCACTGCCGAGAGCAAATTGAGTCGCGGCACCACCATCCGGCTCCTCTTCCCTGGCCGACCCGCCGTTACCGAGTCGTAACCCACCCGTCACACCCGCTTGACACCGTTCCCCGATCCTGGGGACGTGAGAATCGCTCTGATCACCGACACGTATGCACCCCAGGTGAATGGGGTGACCACCGTGGTGCGTCGAATCGCGCAGACGGTGCGCGGCGCGGGCCACTCCGCAGCCGTCGTGGCGCCGCGCTACCCCGGTCAGGCCGATAACGACGAAGGAACCGACGAGCTGCGGGTCCGCTCGCTCCCCTTCCCGCCGTATCCGAGCATCCGGCTCAGCATACCCGCCTACGGCGGCGTTTCCCGGTTCCTCGACGGTTTCACCCCCGACCTGATCCATGTGGCGACGGAAGGCCCACTCGGCGTGGTGGGTCGCCGCTACGCCCTGCGCCACGGGCTGCCACTCGTCACCTCGTTCCACACCGACTTTCCGAAGTACACCCGGCACTACGGCACACCCTGGCTGGAACCGCTCGTGTGGCGCTGGTTGCAACGGTTCCACCGCCCCGCGCGGCTGATCCACACGCCCGGCGAGGCGGTCTGGACGGAGCTGCGACGGCGGGGGCTGGAGCGCGCGGTGATCTGGGGACGCGGAGTGGACATCGATCATTTCCGCCCTTATCGGCGCGATATCGGATGGCGGCGCTGGCTCGCTGGAGGCGACGACACCGTCGTGGTACTCCACGTCGGTCGGCTCGCCCCGGAAAAGAACCTGGACGTCCTCGTCGAATCCTGGGCCCGGGCGCATGCGGTGCTGGGCCAACGCGCAACGTTCGTGATCGCGGGTGAGGGCCCCTCGACCCGGTCGGTCATCTCGCGACTGCGCTTCGTGCGTCAGCTGGGGTTTCTGGACCGGGAAGCGCTGGCGCGATTGTACGCCAGCGCGGATCTCTGTGTGCTGCCCTCGAGCACCGAGACGTGCGGCCTCGTCGCACTCGAAGCGATGGCGTCGGGCCTTCCCGTCATCGCTGCCGACGCCGGCGGCCTGCGCGAGAGCGTACGGCCCAACCTCAGCGGCCTCCTCGTTCCGCCCCACGACGCGCAAGGGTTCTGTGACGCGATCGTCGATCTCGCGCTCGATCCCGCGCGCCGGCGCACCCTGGCCCGGGCCGCACGCCTCACTGCCGAGGCCCGCGACGTCCGCGCGGAAAACGACGAGCTGCTGCGGCAGTACGGCGCGCTCACCGGAACCGGTATCGAGGTGAAGCCCTGCGCCGCGTGATCCTCGTCCTGACCGACGGGCTGCGGCCCGACGCCATCACGCCGACGGTGATGCCGTCGCTGCATGCGTTGGGTGACGCCTGCACGGTCGCGCGCCACGCCCGCACGATTCGGCCCAGCGTGACGGTCGCCGCGCTCGCCTCGCTGGCCACCGGTGTCGGGGCCGATACACACCGTCTCTTGAAGCCCGGACTCGATTTCCTGTCGCGAGTGGCGCGGCTCCGACCGGTGGCGCGCGAGCTGAGCCGCGCCGGCATCGCGACCGACGCGGTGACAGCCGAGATCCCTCTGACCGAATGGCCCGTAGCCCTGTCGCTCGCCAAGGCCGCGGGCGTGCGGGGGTTCTTCCCCACTGGCCGGCGCGCGCGCGAAACCGCCGCGGCGGCCCGTCGCCTCCTGGGTCAGGACGACGACGATCGCCTGCTGTTCGTGTATCTCCCCGACTGCGATTGGGTCGGTCACGCCCATGGCTGGATGTCGCCGGCGTATCTCGACGCCGCCGCCGAAGTGGACGCCGGGATCGGCATCCTCTCCACCTATGTGGAGGACACGCTGGTTGTGGTGGTCGCGGACCATGGTGGCGGCGGCGTCACGGCGACCGAGCACTACCACCCGCACCCGCAGAACGACCACGTGCCGCTCGTGCTCGCCGGGCCGGGGGTCGCGCGCCACCACGCGCTCACCGGCCCGATCTCGATCCTCGACGTCACCCCCACGCTGCTGTGGTGGTTCGGCGCGCCGGTCCCGGCAAGTTACGAGGGTCGCCCGCTGCTCGAGGCGTCCGCGCCGCCGCTCCCCGCCGAGGTGGCGGCGCGGTGATGCGGCGCCTTACCCACCTGGGCGACGCGTGGGTGACGATCGGCGCCGGCCTCCTGGTCGTGGTGCTCGGGGACGCGCGCGTGGGACTCACGATGCTCTTAGCGAATGCGCTGTCGCACATTCCGGTGCAGCTGCTGAAGCGCGTCGTGGCGCGGCCGCGCCCCTGTGACGCGCTGGGCCACCCGCTCGCCCTGGTGCCGCTTCCCGATCCGTTTTCGTTCCCATCGGGACACGCCGCCGCCGTAACGGCGATCGCCACGACGGCGGCAATCGCGTACCCGTGGGCCGCCCCCATCGCT
The DNA here is from genome assembly GCA_964596925.1 of uncultured Gemmatimonadaceae bacterium. Lineage (GTDB taxonomy): Bacteria > Gemmatimonadota > Gemmatimonadetes > Gemmatimonadales > GWC2-71-9 > DASTHG01. The sequence goes on from CAZQWQ010000040.1 coordinate 205,555, forward strand.
GTTCCGCTCGCTGGCCTCGTGAGCTACTCGCGCGTCGCGCTCCGGGTGCATCACGCGAGCGACGTGCTGGCGGGCGTGGCGTTGGGGTTTGCCGGAGCGCTCGCCGCGCACGCGGTGCTGTAATCCGAAATGTTACGCGCTTATCTCCAGAGCGTGGCGGAAATCGTGACACGGCGAGTGAAGCTTCGACGCAGGTAGGTCGGATGGCTCACACTCGCACCGGAAAGTCGCTCGTGATGCGCATGCTTCGCTCGTTGCAGATGCTGGGATTCGTCGCTCTCCTCGGCTCGTCACTCCCCGCACAGGCGCCCAACGTCGGCCGCATCCTCGGTCGCGTCATGCACACCACCACCGGAGAACCGATCGCCGGTGCTCAAGTGACCGTGCTCGGAACCTCCATCGCCACGGTGACCGACTGGACGGGCCGATACGCGCTGGTCGGCGTGCCGGTCGGCCGCTGGTCGATCAGCATCCGGGCTATCGGCTACACTCCCAAGTCGATCGTGGACATCGACGTGCAGCCCGATGCGACCGTGCCCCTGGACATCAGCCTCGGGGCAGCGATCGTGCAGCTCGAAGGCGTCACGGTCTCCGCCGCGCAGGAGCGCGGCTCGGTGAGCGCGGCCATGGACCAGCAACGCACGTCCAACCAGATCGTCAACGCCATCACCGCCGAGCAGATCGCCCACAGCCCCGACGGCGACGCGGGCGAGGCGGTACGGCGCATCAGCGGCGTGACGGTGCAGGACGGCAAGTACGTATTCGTGCGCGGCCTGGGCGAGCGCTATACCACCACCTCGCTGAACAACGCCCGCATCCCGAGCCCGGAGCCGGACCGCAAAGTCGTGCCGTTCGATCTCTTTCCCTCGAGTCTGCTCGAAACCATCACGACCGCGAAGACCTTCACCCCTGACCAGCCGGGTGACTTCAGCGGCGCCGCTGTGAACCTGAAGACACGGGATTTCCCGCTGCACCGCCACCTCAGCTTCTCGTTGGCCGGTGGAGGTAATACAGCGGCCACCGGCCGTGACTTGGCCCAGGCTCCGACGGTCGGTGCCGAGTGGCTAGGGTTCGCCGGGAGCGCCCGGCGCCTTCCCGCGCCGGCTGAGGCGATCACTCGCCCCGGTGATCTGGCCGCGCTCACGCCGTCCCAGGTCAATACGATCATCGGTTCATTTCGCGATGCATGGTCGGTGCGGGCTGGTAGAAGGCGCGAAGCCGGGTCCGTGAGTGCAAATCTCGGCGGACAGGGGAACCTTGGCGCCGTGCCGCTCGGCTACCTAGCCGCGTTCACCTATTCCACGAGCCAGGACGTTCGGCGCGACGAGCGTCGGGCGCTCGCCGTCGCCGGCGGCGGACCGGGTCTGACCCGGCCGCAGAACGCCTACTTCGGCGGCACGGGAACGGCGAGCGTGTTGTGGGGCGGGCTAGTCAATCTCAGCGCCCAGTTGGGATCGAGCACGACGCTGACAAGCCAGAACACCGTCAGCGTCAGCGCCGACAACCAGGCGATCCACATGGCGGGCGCCAACGAGGAGTTCGCCTCCGACTTCGATATCACGCGGCTGACGTTCACACAGCGAACGGTCCGCTCGAACCAGATCGGTGGACAGCACCATCTGGGCGCCGGCCATCGCTTCGATTGGACGGTGGCCTCGTCCGGTGTCCGTCGCTACGAGCCGGATCGGTCGGATCTCATCTTCCTCGCGCTGGTGGACACGGCCCTCGCGGTGTCCCAACCACTGACGTGGTGGGGTGGGCCGCGATCAGCTGTGCGGTCGTTCAGTGACCTGCATGAATCGGGGACTGAGGTGGCCGCGAACTATCGCCTCACGTTCGGGGCCCCCGCTCACCCGCATGCCGTGAAGGTCGGCGCGGACTATCGCACGGCGCATCGGACTTCGGATTCACGCTCGTTCGACGTTGTCAACAACGACCTGAGCGATGCCGAACGGAGCCAGCCCGCTGAGCAGATCTTCGATGGGACGTATGCGGCGTCGGGGCGGTTGCTGCTGTTCCTCGACGCGAACGGTGGTCGGTACACGGCCCAGGATCGTCTCGCGGCCGGGTATGCCCAGCTCGAGCTGGGCCTTGGCGATCGGCTACGGTTGATTGGTGGCGCCCGAGTCGAGGACGCGCGCCTGCACGTGCACTCCGTGACTGCGCAGGGCGACAGCTCATCTCCCCAGCTCCACAACCTAGATGTGCTGCCCGCGTTGGCACTGACCGTCCGGCTGACCGACGCGCAGAACCTGCGGCTCTCGGCCAGCCAGACGCTGTCTCGACCGGAATACCGCGAGCTCTCCCAGGTTCCCTACGCGGACATCCTGGGTGGCCTGACGGTCTTCGGCAACCCCGACCTCCGCCGCGCGCTTATCCGCAATTTCGACGCGCGCTGGGAGTGGTATCCCGGCCCGGCCGAGGTCGTGAGCATCGGAGTGTTTGCAAAACAGTTCGATCACCCGATCGAAAAGGTCATCGTGGCGCAGACGGGGGCGTCGGCGCTGAGTTTCGTCAACGCCCGAGGCGCGAGCAACATCGGGGTGGAGCTCGAAGTGCGCCGCAATTTGTCGATGTTCGCGCCCAGCCTGCTTCCCTTCACGGCGTTCGCCAACGCCACGTTGATGCGCAGCCGGATCCGGCCGGGCAACGACAGCCTGGCCAGCAACACCAGCGCCAATCGACCGATGATGGGGCAAGCCGGATGTGTGGTGAACGCCGGTCTGACCTATGCGACGCCAAACGGGCGGCTGTCCGCGACAGCACTGTACAACGTCGTCGGACGTCGCATCGTCGAAGTCGGCCAGGTGCCGCTCCCGGACGCCTACGAGCTCCCGCGGCACGTTGTCGACGCGACCGTCCAGGCCCAGCTCGGCACCCGCATCGCCATGAAGCTCGACACGAAAAACCTGCTCGACGCCCCGTATCGGGTCGTGCAGGGCTCCGTCACCCGCCTGCGCTATCGCGCCGGCCGGGTGTTTACTCTCGGTGTGACGCTAACGCCATGACCCCCGGAGGGCGCACCGTGCAACCCGTCCCACTCACCAGAAAGGCTCGCTACATGACTCCGCGTCCCCGTACCCTGTCGGTCCTGGCACTCACCCTGTCGGTCGGCGTATTCGCCGCGTGCAGTAAAGACAGCGGTGGAACCGGTCCGCAACCGCTGTCGCCACCCACCGGGGTGTCGACCTCGCAACTGTCCCTCACCGCGATCCGGGTTTCCTGGAGCGCGGTCACCGGCGCGTCGAACTATTTCCTCCAGCGCGCCTCCGCCTCGAACCCCGGCGTATTCACCCAGCTGGGCGGCGGGCTCCTCGGCGCCACGTCGCACGACGATAACGGCGTGACGGCCGGAGTCGCCTACAGTTACCGCGTCGCCGCGGTCGCCGGTTCCGACACCAGCGCCTTCAGCGGCGTGGTCACCTTCACGACCGGGCTGCAGCAGGCCGTGATCAACGCTGACATCATCGCGAGCCGGACGTTGTTTTCCGACACGGTGTATGTGTTGAGCGGCTTTATCAAGGTCAAGAACGGCGCCGTGCTCACCATCCTGCCCGGAACGAAGATCGTCGGCGACACGAACGTCGTTGGCAGCTCGCTGTGGATCCTCCGCGGCTCGAGGATCGAGGCCAATGGCACCCAGGCCCAGCCGATCGTGTTCACCTCGCAACGCGCCCCCGGCAACCGCAAGCCCGGTGATTGGGGCGGCCTCGTCATCATCGGCAATGGCATTATCAACCGCACCGGGGCGACCATCCTCACTGAGGGCGGAGCTGCGGGCGTCGCCGAGAATTACGCCGGCGGCAACAACAACAACGACAATAGTGGTGTGCTGCGCTACGCCCGGATCGAATTCGCCGGCTACGATATCTCCAACGGCGCTGGCCAGGAACTGAACGCCCTGTCGAGTTACGCGGTGGGGCGCGGCACCACCTACGAGTACATCCAGACCATGGCCGGTCTCGACGACTCGTTCGAGTACTGGGGCGGTGCGGTGGACGGCCGTTACCTCGTGTCCTACGAGTCGGGCGACGACCACTTCGACTGGTCCGAGGGGTATCTGGGCCGCAACCAGTTCGTGGTTGCATTCCAGTCACAGCGCCTGGTGCCGCGCCCCGGTGCCGGCGTGTTCTCGAGCGACCCACGCGGATTCGAGGGCGACGGCTGCGACCCGGCCGTGAGCGGCTGTACCCTGACCGCCACCGGCGCGAGCACGCCGTACTCCAATCCCGTATTCGCGAACTTCACGCTGATCGGCCCGGGCCAGCTCGCCGGCATCCCGAATGACGGCAACGGCGCCGTGTGGCGCCGCGGCACCGCCGGGTTCTTCGCCAATGGGATCATGGCCCGGTGGAAGGGCATCGCGATCAACGTCCGCGACGCCTGGACCGACTCACTGCTCGTAAACTACGATTCGCTCAACATCATGAACGTGCTGCTCACGCAGAACGGCTTCAACTACGACACGACCGGCGCGGGCTTCGGCCAGTCGGCCGCGTTCGCGAGCGACAACCACCTGACGTTTGCGTCGAACGTCGCAGCGGACACATTGCTGGGCGTCAGCCTCAACCCCACCGGGCTCGACTGGACCCCAAAGGCTGGTTCGCCGGCCACGACCGGCGCCATAACGGTTCCGGCCGCCAAGGTCGCCGGCTTCTTCGCCGGCAGCTGGGCCAATACCACCTATCTCGGCGCAGCCGATCCGAGCGGCGTGAAGTGGTGGCAGGGCTGGACCAGCTACGCGATCAACTGAGTACCGACGAACCTTCAACCTGAGCCGGCCGGCGCCCCCTGGGCGCCGGCCGCTGTTGGAAGCAAAGGGCCATTGACCATGAAACTGAACAGGCTGTTGGGGCTCGGAGCCTCGGCGTGTGTCGCCATGCAAGCCGCGTGCACCGGCCCGGATGCCCCACCCCGGGCTCAGGCAGCGCCGGTCAACATCGACAGCGCGATCCCCAGAGACGAGGAGCTGCGGCGGTTCCGCAGTGGCCTGACCGAGCCGGCCGAGCTCACCGGCGGGGCGCGCAGCCGGGACGCCCTGGTGCGGAGCTACGTCAGCGCCCTGGAGCGCGGTGACACCGCCGCGCTCGCCGCGCTGCTCATCACGAAAGCCGAGTTCGCCTACATCTACTATCCCACGAACCCCCAGGCGCATCCACCGTACGACCTGAGCCCTGGGTTGATG
>CAZQWQ010000041.1:0-102170 GCA_964596925.1 uncultured Gemmatimonadaceae bacterium
CGGGACGTAGCGCAGTCCGGTAGCGCACCTGAATGGGGTTCAGGGGGTCGCGGGTTCAAATCCCGCCGTCCCGACTCAAACGGCGAGCCGAATGGCTCGCCGTTTTACGTCGGGCCGGCGTGCTTCAGCCGCCGCCGCTCGCCTGCGGCTCGCGGCTTTCCGGTCAAATCCCGCCGTCCCGACTGGTTGAAGATCAAGCCTCACATCGAGTTCCGGTGTGGGGCTTTTTCTTCGTCGTGCCCCGTGCTGTGAGTAATGCTGTGAGTAACGTGCTCCTACACCAAGCCTTCCCGCACGGCGAGGTACTCGCCAACGCGCTCAAGCAGCATGTTCGCGCAAGTACTCGAGGCTGCCCGGCAGATCCCGGATCAGACGCAGCAGCACGTCCATCGCGGCCGACTGCACGTTGCGGCCGGCCTCCCACCGAGAGAGCGTGTTGCCCCCGAGCCGGAGGATCTGCGCCAACTCGGCCTGGGTCAGCCCGTGGTGTTCACGGATCGCCCGGATTTCGTCTGCCGAGAGGAGGCCGTACTTCGCGCGGTACAAATCGATACCTCGGCGCTCCAACTCGCGGGCCACCGCGAGACTGAACAGGCCCTCGCCACACTTCGGGCACCGGAGATGCGGCATGTCCGGGACGGCCACCTGCTCGCCGTTCACGGACACGGACAGCTTGCCCCGCCCGCTGCGCATGAGCGTGCCGCAGGTCGGACAGGCGTCGTCAGGCAACTCGCGACCGCGCCGCGGCTTTGGCGCGCTACGTCTCTTGGTCTTCGCCTTGGTCTGGGTCGTCATCGTCAAGCTCCTCGTGAAACGAGATCACCACGCAGTCCGCCCGGAGCACGACCTTTACGTAGAGCATGATTTCGGCGATCCGGGGCTTGAAGACGTATAGCCACTCGTCTGTTTCGCGCGAAACCAGCCGTCCGGCACATTCGCCGGCGGTAAGGTTCTCCAGGATGTGGTGCGCATCCTCGATGCTGATGCCGAGAGGTAGCGCTCGCAATTCCTCGAACGCCTTCTCCGTGAGCTGTACCTTCCCCTCGGCTGCGAGCCGGTGAATGCGCTCCAGCACTCGTGTCAGCCATCCTGGCATCCTGAATAGGCTCCATCACCATGTGGTGAATCTATGCATATGGTGAACTGGACGCAATCCGGTGCGTCGGATGCAGCACCACGTTCTTGATCGTTTCGGCGTCGGCCTGCTGGTACGACGTCACCAGCACTTCCTCGGTCTTCCAACCGCCCGCCGCGGCGACGTCCTTCACGGGATAGCCCTTCCGCTCCGTCGCCCACTTCCGCCGAATCGAATGCCACATGCCGCGACGCTGCGGCACGATCTTCGCCAACTTGTACGCCCGCCGCAGCCAGTCATCGAACAAATGACGGTTGCACGGCTTCGTCGGATCCTTCGGGGACGGGAATACGGCCGTCTTCCCGATCGCCGCCTGCGCCTTCTGCTGCGCTACCAGCGCCTCCCGCACCGATTCGCTCATCACCACGACTTGTTCGTAACCCTTCTTGTCGTGCTCGGCGCGCCAGTGAATCGTCCCGGCCTCGAAGTCGATGTCATCCCAGACCAGGTTGCGCCACGCCGAGATGCGCCGTCCCGTTCCCTCGGCCACGATCAGCGCGAGCTTGAGCAGTGGGTGTATTTGATCCGCCACTGCCAGCAACCGGAGATAGACATCGTGCAACATCACCGGCCGCTTCGGATTCTTCTCGCGCGGGAGCCGGACGCCGTGGAGCGGGTTTTCCTTCAAGAGCCGCCGCCCGTCCTTTGTCCGTTCCCTCGTGCCCCAATTGAGCGCCGTCAGCAGGATTACGAGATCTGATTCGATCGCGCGATCCCGGACCACTTTGCCCGTCGTAACTCTCGGGAGCGAGCCGACTCCCTGTCGCCGGGCTAACACAAACCGCTGGACATCGGATTCGGAGAGCGTCTCCACGTTGCGCATGCGGCCGAGGAACGTCACGACTCGCTCGAGCGCGCGGGTGTCGGCTTTCCGTGTACGAGGTTTCTTGCTCGCGAACGCCGGGCTCTGTTTGTACAGCTCTGCCACCATGCCTAACGTCACGCTTCCTTCGTCGAGCGCCTTTTCGTTTGCGAGCAACGCTCGAACCAGCTCGTACGCTTCGCCGATCGCTTTCTCCTTGTCGCGATGCTTGAGGCTCTTCCGGTCCTCCTTTCCGTTGACAAACACCGACCGCATGATCGAGCCGCCTGGCCGCGCCTCGTAGAGACGTACGCGGTGGCCCGGCTCGCCGATGGACTTCGACCAGCACCGCCTGGACTTCCGGGTCATAGCTTCCTCCGGAGTTGGGCGATGCTCTGGGCATCGGCAGTTGCATCATACGGTGGGTCGGGAGCGTCGGCAACGCGATCCAGGTCGCCGCGGCGGACGCGGTGGCGGCCCTTGGGGTTAGCCCGACGGTCGGGGATGCGGCCGTCTCGAACGGCGCGGCGGATGGTTTCTTCGCAGACGCCCTTCTCGCGGGCGGCCTCGTGGATGTCGATTTCCTCGTCCAGCTGGGCGGCCGCCGCGGCAACCAGCTTCTTCAGGAGGGCGAGTCGAGCCGCCGCGGCCTGTTCTGCGCCGTTCTCGTGGAGCGTATCGGTCTCGCACTGCGCTTCGCGAACGAAGGCAGCGAGCCAGGGCGGGAGGCCGTCCGGCAGCTCGAGACCCAGCGCGCCGGGCATTCTAGATCCCGTGCTGCTTCCTGATCCGTTCGCGCGTCTCGGCCGTCACTGCCCAGCCTTGCTCGGAGATGCCGAAGGACACTTGCTCGAAATACTCCTCGCGGCGTAGTTCGGGGTCCCAGGCCCCCAGGATCTTCGCGCGGTACCAGCCACCACCAAACCGATTAGCGACTTGTTCGACTCCGGACACGCTCGGGTGCAGCCTGCCGAGGTAGGTCCATTCGTTGTGCTTCCCATCGAGCTGCCGCCACAGCTGAACGACTCGCGCGCGCTGCCCGTAGCCGTGGAGAATCTCGTCGATGTCGTCCGGGAAGTGACGCGGTGGCCTCGGAGGCTTGGTTTTCACGGTCTTGGTCTTCATTTCGTGCTCCTTTTGCTGGTCAAATGCTGCTGGAAACCGACTAGAATGCCGGTGAAATCCTGCTAGAACGCCGGTGAAACCCTGCTAGTCACGACGACCTCCCGTTTTGTCGGTGCCATTCGGTCGATGCTTCCCATGCGCTCTCATCGTCCTTTCCTCCCTAGGTACAAAAGCAAAACGCGCCGCAACTAAGGGCGGGCACACTTCCCGCTCTTTTGTTGCGGCGCGTCTTATGTTGTATTGGCGCGCTATGTCTTCTGGCTGCGGGAAGTGTAGGCCCCCCGCGCGCGGCGAGTCAAGGGGGCGTTACAGATCCCCCCGGCCGGCACCGGCCGGCGCAGGAAGGGCCGGCGCGAGCCCGGCCCTTGGTGCCCTGGCGGCCTCCAGAGGAGCGCCACAGCGTGATAGGGCGTGCGGGTAGAAGCACCGCGTTCTGTCGCACTCCCAGCCCATTTTCCTGAGAAGACGAGGAGCTTCCTCTGCGAGGCTTGCCCAGACTCTTGGATGCTCTGCAAGCGGCGTACAGGGATCGGTCTGCCGTAGTCCTGTTTACCGCGTGGCGGTCCGCTGGGTCTTTCCCAGCCGCCTTTGGGACTGTGCTGCTGTCCATTCCGAGTCGCCTTCCCGCACTTCCTCTCAACCTGGAAGTTGGGTTTGGCCCTTTCACGGCTATTGACTCGGTGGCACTCAGCCATCCGCGCCTTCGCGCGCACCGCGTTGCGAGAGCTCGCAATTTCGCTCGCGTCTATCGAAGGAGTAGACCGCCGTTGTCTTTCCCACGCGATCTGATCAACAGTGACTGGGACTACGCACTGCAGCGTCTGGGGGGAAACACTCCCAATCTCGTTCTCGGGATCGATTCATTCGTGTCCGTTGATTCCATCAGTTCTAATGGCGACATCACGGTCGGGACGCGCCCTGTCATCGGGCAGCGGGCCAAGCGTGACGAACCCCGTCTTCCCCGACTCGTAGGACTTCGTCCCAGAGCGCTGACGGATGCCTCTGTGCGGCGGGTTTGCCGTAGTGAGCTGGTCTTGTTAAACCTCCACCTAGCAAAGGGGCCGAAGAGCTCCCAACTGGTGCGCCAGGTAATGACTCAGCTCACATTGCGAGCTCCATTGATCCTCCTCGCGGAAAACGGTTCAGAACTGGTGCGGTTTCTCTCCGCCGCCCCGTTCGACGTTCCCCTCAGCGCCCAGACATGCTCGGCGTGTCCGCCTCCGTTCATTCTTGAGTCGCGTGGCGTCGGGCGAACCAGGCCCCAGTGGGAGCAAGAGTTTCGGTTCGCACTTCCCAGCGAAGGAATGTCGGAGCGTGAGGAGGAACTGGCCGGTCTCGCGCGGGCGGCATGGAGGACTCAGTGGCGGTCCCTTACCATGGGCGAACCCGAGCGGACCCCTAGGTTCAGATTCCTGACCGAACTGTCCCGTGTTCGAACGTCGGAGCCCTCTTCGGCGGATCGATTCGCATTGATGGCTCAGTTGCTGAACCGCGTCGAGAGCGAAGTCGTTGCGACGGCGAGAGAGAGATTTGGAGCGGTCGTTGCTGCCATTAGGTCTGAGCTATCCCGAGCCAGCTCGAGAATCCAAGTCATTGTGGGGAATGGATTCGAACAACAGTTTCTCTCTGCAGAAGTTGCCAAGATTGCTGGAAGCTCCAGAGTGACCGTCGGAGTTGCACGGCATCTAGCAGATGCAGCTCAGGTGGCGGACACATGCGTAGTTTGTGGTTACTACGGGCCGGTAACGCTGGACGCCAGTCTTAGGGCACGAGCCTCAAAGGTCATATGGGTCTTAGACCCAGTAGAGGCCGCAGCCGCGGCATTCGAAGCTCATAAACAGGCTGCTCTCATGGCGCGACTCGGGATTCAAGACGCGGAACGCGTCCTGGGAGCACTGGATCAGGGTCTCTTCACTGCGTCGGGCGGTCTTCGGACAGGAGATCCCGACGACCACGCCCAGATATTCTCTCCACTAGTGACCGTGCGCACCGGCGAAGTCCGAAGTGCGCCAGACGTGGAAGTAATCGACAAAGATGCGGATACGCTGCTGCTACTGTCAGACGGCGTCCTCCTTCAGGCGAGCTCCTCGCGGCGGTTCGATGTCGTTCGACCTGGTGCCCCCCTACCGCAGACTGTTGCTGCTTCAGACCTGAACGAAGGTGATCAGATTCTGCTCGTACGAGGAACGTATCAGCGCACACTGTCCGAATTGCTTCTAGAGGACATGGATCAGCAGGAATTGCAGAAGCAGGCCGGTCTAAGGCGTACATGGTCGGGGATCGTGCAGTCCATTGTTGAGCAGGAGCGTTTGAAGGTAAGAGCAATTGTTCAACGCATTCGACAGGGTGGAGGAGCAGCAACAATCGAGCGCGTGAAGAGTTGGCTCCGCGATGCACCCGAGATGACGACCCCTCGTGACTGGACAACGTTCCTGGCCTTTGCTCGTGCGCTCGGCGTACAGCTGCCGGACGAAAACGTCCGTGAGTTTTTCGATGCGATCCGAACGTGGCGCACTGGGCATCGGTGGCGAGGGCGGGAGGTTGTCCGCCTACTGCGGCTGGCTTGGTTCGGGGGACTCTCGGCGGCTGATTTGGCCCGCACCGAACAACGTTGGGGGTTAGGAGTGAGAGATCTTGTCGAAGGCAGCAGAGTTGTTGAGGTCGAAGCAGTGGGGCACATAGACCCGCGGGAGACCATGTGACTGGGTTGCCACCAGATCTTCTCAACGCCTTCGCTCGCGGGGTAGTCACTCAGTTCACCCTCGCTGCGAAGGGCCTCGATCCTGACTCGGGGCGCTTCATTGCCGCAAGGCCATACGAGCGAATCCTGACCGGCTTCTTGACCCCGGTGGGGACAGGCGGAGAGGACGATTCGTCCGAGCCGGAAGGGGAGGGCCTACCAGAGTTGCCTGCGGACGCGAGCTACGAACAGACCAACATCGGTTTTGAATGGTCTATTCCGATCAACTCGGTGCAGTCGGGTATGCAGATACAGATAACAGTCGGACTGAATACGTACGCACGCGTTCTTCCAACTTTTCAGGAGACTCAGCAGAACGCACGGTTCGATCGGCAAGGACTGGCAACGGTTGTGGAAGCGTGGCAACGGTACCCGCTTGCGGGGAGTGGCAATCCATTCCTCTCCGCAACGATAGAACTGGACAAGCTCGTGCGGGATGGAGCGATCCAAGTAAACCTGAGGGATCAGGTCTCTCGGGCCTGGAGTGCGGTTGCCCCCGGAGCTCATACTCTCTTTCCAGCCCGTAGGCAGTTATCGATTACCGGCAATGACATTGCTGACGCAGCTGCGTTCGCGGTTTGGGTAGCCCGTACAACCGCGCAAACTCAAGGCGGTCTTGCGCTCTGGGACCCCGTGGTCGACGCGCGAGTCTTCCCCTCGCCTACGGAGGCCGGTGCAGTTCGCGTACTTGTTCGCCTAGTCAACATGACCCCTCCCGTCGACAAGCGCGTCGCGGCGTTCGTGGACCCGAGGGTGTACGCGGTGAACCTGACTGCCGAATTCCCGGCGGCGGCCCACCAACCAACAGAGTTTAGGATTCTGCCTCAGAGCTACAGGTATGATCGGAAAGTCGCAGCGATCGGAATCAACTGCCAACCACGCGCTGCCTACCTAGGATCCAACCTGTCCCTGCGGGCCGAGACCGTTCCTAGTACGGAAACACCTAGGCTCGAACCACGTGAAGTCGATGGCGGTGAACCCACCTTCGAAGCTTTGGCCGACCACGACAAAGGGATTGCGGTCCTCAGGACCGTCGAGCGGGCGATGCGTGCGTACGATGGTTCCTCGTGGGCCGTGAAACTGGACTCACTGTCGGCTCCAGAAGAGCGACGTGATGCTGCAACCGATCGAGAGGTGTTTGCGGGAGAGACCTCGAAGTTCGCCGAGGGTGTTGCGTTGCTTGCTGGAGCGAAGGACAACCCAGTCGGACTCGCCTTTCGGTTGATGAATGAAACCATGCGGCGGATTGGAAAGAGACGAATGAGGCGAGAATTCAAGAAATGGCACCTCTTCCAGCTCGTCTTCATCGTTTCGATGATACCGAGGCTAGAAGCGCTCGCTCAGGGCTCAGGACAGAGTGCCGCGCTTCCCCTCAACATCCTCTGGTTTCCGGCGGGCGGGGGAAAGACGGAAGCGTTCCTTGGCCTAATCCTTTGGCACGCGTTCTTTGACAGGTTGCGAGGGAAGCCGTTTGGAGTAACCGCCCTCCTTCGGTACCCACTGAGACTACTGACCTATCAGCAATTGCAACGGATTTCATATGCACTCGGTCAAGCCGAGGAGGTCCGCGTCGAAGCAGGAATCTCGGGACAGCCGTTTACGCTCGGGTACTACGTTGGTGAATCGACGACTCCAAACTCCATACGAGATATCGACGATCGAAAGCTTCGGTCGACCGGGGTACCTGCGAACTGGCAGAGAATCTTCCAGTGCCCCACCTGTGGGAGACGTTCCATCGGCCTACGCTACAACGCGAGTCTTCGGCTGATAGAGCACTACTGCCAGTCTACGGACTGCCAGTCTAAGGGCGGTCGACTCCAGGTCTTCATTGTGGATGACGATCTCTATCGATACCTGCCGACCGTCATCGTATCGACCGTAGATAAGCTCGCACAACTGGGACAGAACCGCAGGTTCTCACAACTGCTAGGACGAATTGAGTTCTTCTGCCCGGTGCATGGCGCAGCCTTTGGTGGTAGCAACCGCGCGCTATGCGAAGCGTCCCGAGAGAGACAAGCTGGCAACGATCCGTCGACGTGCGCCGGTGAGGCTTTGGCCAAAGGGCTGTTCCCCTTCTTGGGCCCGAGTCTACACGTGCAGGACGAGATGCACCTGTTGCGGGAGTCACTGGCAACCTTCGACTCTCATTATGAGACAACCGCTCTCGCATTACAGAAGGCGTTGAGTACGGATAGCGGGGAAGGCTGGGCATTGATCGGCTCGACGGCGACAATCGAGGGCTACCGAGAGCAATCCAACCATCTTTACTTGCGCGACGCGGTCCGCTTTCCAGCACCGGGACCGGAGGCCTATGAGAGTTTCTACTACACAACTGATCCGGACCTCATTGGGCGCCTCTACGTCGGAGTCCTCGGAGTAGGACGCACCCACACCCCCGCCGTCGCTCGAGCGATCGGCCTCCTTCACGGGATCGTGGAACGAGTACGACACGATCCGACCTCTGCGCGCCAGTACTTGAACCTCCCTGGCGCGTCGTCCGAGCAACTCACGTTCCTGGCGTTCTTATACGAGATCGTTCTCACCTACGTGCTGACGAGGAAGGGTGGAGACCAGGTTGGAGAGGCAATCGAGACTCGAGTGCGGCGAGACGTCGAGCAGATTGCTGGTGGCAATCTGCGCGTAGAGACATTCAACAGCAGCGTAGACATGCCTCGGATGATCGAGACGATGGAGGAAATTGAGTCGGGCACACAGGACACGCCGATCGGTGAGCGGGTGCGCGGTGTCGTGGCAACCAACATCATCAGTCACGGCGTGGATATTGACCGTTTCAATGTCATGGTCTTCGCCGGCTTGCCGCGGCAGATGGCGGAATACATTCAGGCGTCCGCCCGGATTGGCCGCCAATTGCCTGGGATCTCGGTGCTTGTCGTCACCCCTCAGGCAGAGCGTGATCGAAGTGTCTTCGACCGGTTTGAGAAATTCCACCAATACGTTGACAGACTAGTCGAGCCTGTACCGGTGAACCGATGGTCGGAGTCGGCGCTGGAACTGACGCTCAGGGGGATCTTGGCTTCATACCTCATGGGTGTTGTTCCCCAGCAACTCGGCCGCGAGATCTACCTGGTGCAACACGTCAAGGAGATGTTCGGGAGGCCGGGTGCAGAGATGCTGAACGAACCGCAAGTTGTCGACTGGGTCCTGGAGGCCGTCGGCGCGAACTCCACGTGGGCGCCTGCCTCCTTCACTGCCGCGGCTCGCATCCTGGCGGCGAACTATTACGGCAAGATCACGGGCGCGTCCAACGATCAGGACAGAGAGCCTCTCAACACGTTTCTGGGGTCCATGCGCAGCCTCCGGGACGTGGATGATCCAGCATGGATTCGAGTCTCAAACGATCGCGATGCTCAAACGCTCGCGGCACTTGGGATGTGACAATGGCACCTAAGGAGATGGTCAGGAGCGTTTCGCAGTTGCTGTTCTCCTACCTACCCGACCGAACAGTTAGTTGGGAAGACGGGGCAGGGGTCGTCAGACTTGGAACGCCACGGATTGAGGCGGCGTGGCCAGAATCGCGGGCGCAATTCGTCTTGCAGGAAATTGGTGAGTACCTCCGGCGGTGGGCCCATCGCTCCGGAGTAGTAGATGCGCGTTTCCCGCCCGCTGGAAAAACAGAGCGCTTTACGGTTGGGACGCCACGCGGAATCTCAGCATCCCTTCTCGAAACCGCGTTCTATTGTCGAGATTGTTTCCGGTTTATTCCAAAGCTTCGCACCGGCGACACCCGCTTTGAGTGTCCAGACTGCCGGCGCCAGACCTTGCGACAGGTGAGCTATGTGTTTGTGCACGGTTGCGGTGAGCTCACGCCAATCAGGGACTCCATGCCGCAGGAGAGTACGCGAAAGCCGGGCTCAATCTATTGGGCCCCCATTCGCTGCATGCAGTGTCCGGATGGGGGACTACTGCGACTTGACGCCCGCTCCGAGCGACTAAGTGCTCTCCGCGTCTACTGCGCTCGATGCAATGCTGAGGTGATTCAGAGACCTTTGGCGCGCTGTCCGTACTGCCTACCGCGTCTTGCCGGGACAGGTGGGCAACTCGCGTTTAGGACCGCCATGCGCATCACGCGCCACTCAGCCAACAACGCCTACTACCCCCACCTAACAACCGTACTGCGTCTTGACCGACCAAAGGCAGTTCAGGATTCCCCAGAGCTTGCGTGGTTGCAGGGGCTTTTGCCGGAGGACGAACGCGCGCCAGCCGGTGGCATCTCGACGACACTCGTTGACCTCGTTGCTAAACTGACCGCGGCGGAGCATAGGGGCGATACCGCAGCTGCCGCGCGCCTGCGGCGAGATATTACCGCCGCAGCGTCGGCTCCGACTCACAGTCAGGTTGAACAGGTCGCGCGTCCTCCGAGCGCGCTGCTGCCCGACGTGCTCCAGAGCGTTCGAGAGAGCGTGGCGCTCTTGTCCACAGTCCACCGGATTGATGTCGCGAGCCTGCACGGTGGTAATGGGGCGAGTCATTCCGGTGATCTGTTTCAGAGACTTGGGATTTCCCGAATGGAAGTGGTTGAAGACCTACCAGTCATCACGGCCGTCTTCGGCTACAGCCGGCGTTCCCCCGACCCACAGTACCTCGAGGAGCGTGCGGCCGAGCCATTTCCGACGAC
Organism: uncultured Gemmatimonadaceae bacterium; assembly: GCA_964596925.1. Lineage (GTDB taxonomy): Bacteria > Gemmatimonadota > Gemmatimonadetes > Gemmatimonadales > GWC2-71-9 > DASTHG01. Next base: position 10,439 of record CAZQWQ010000041.1, read on the forward strand.
GCTCCGGCCCTTTCCAACTCTCGATGAGGACGCTGCCCGGGTTTTGGGGCGGCCTCAGGCGGTTGGTACCGTCCCCATCCTTGCTCGGGAAGGGCTACACGAGGGACTCGCCGTCTATCTCGAGCCTAAAGCGGTCCTCGAATGGCTAAAGGCCAACGGTGCCGCACTCTCGTCTGGGAATGACCGCGCTCGGTTGACCAGCATTCTCGAGGGTCTTGAACCCGTACAGAAGTACTACGACGACATCTGGAACCATCGTCTCCGGCGTCTCCTGTTCGGACTTTTGCATAGCGTTTCACACTGCGCGATGAAGGCTCTTAGTCGCACTGCCGGGCTCGAGGAAACGAGCATTTCCGAGTACATATTTCCTCCACTACTCGGGTGTGTCGTGTTCGGAACGAGTAGCATGCCGCTTGGGGGCGTTCGCACGACCGCTCGTGATCGCCTGCTCGAATTCCTTGATGCGATGTATGAGGAAGCAATGCGCTGCGTCTACGATCCCGATTGTCTCCAACGGGAAGGGGCGTGTCACAGCTGCATCCACGTTCCGGAAATTGGTTGTCGAGTGTTCAACCATGGCATCTCTCGTGCGTTCCTCGTTGGGGGTCACGCCCCGTGGGTACCGACCAGCGATCGCACGCAAGTTGTCGGCTATTGGGCGACAACGTCGAAGGTCTCCGCGTGATTGACAAGGCATCGAATCAGGCAGATTGGGATCGCTACTTTCGGATTGCGTTCCATTATCCGGCTCAGCTTACCGCCATCGAAGGGTTATTCGAGAACGAGGCCGACGGGAACGCCGTGGATGTTGAGGAGACTGGTCGGAGGATCCAGGCCTCCTATGACCAGGTCTTTGAGATCCTAGCAGCACTTTCAAGCGTTGGCCTAGTAAAGCGATCCGATGGCAATCGCTACAGGTTAGAGAAGGCCGCGCTACAAGCGTCAGCTGCTGAACGCCAAATAGCTCGTGCCGCGCTGAGATGGGCGCGAGAGAATGTATCGACAGACTTGTGTGAGCTTCTTTTGGCAACGCCCGCCAGCGGCCAGTCAAAAACAACGATGGCGCTCGACCGGTCCTTCCTGGACCTTCGCACCGCAGTTCGATCGTTGATTGCTTCCACAACGCAGCGGCTGATTCTCGCCTCTCCGTTTTGGGACACCAATGTCGCTCAAGACCTTGCCGCTCTGTTGGAGCGCCGGTTGGAGGCTGGAGTTCAGATCGTCATCCTAGCTAGAGCTCCTGCGGGCGGAAACACCAATCGGGATGCTTTGCGCATTTTGAGCGCTGTCCGTTGTGAAGACAGATGCTGCGACATCAGGATTCTCGAGCAGCCGTCAATGGATGATCCATTCGGGCGCTCAACTTTCCACTTCAAGGTCGCTTGCTCCGACGCTGAGCGAGTGTATCTAGGGTCCGCGAACTTCAACACAGCGGGACTCGCGTCGCGCTGGGAGCTCGGAGTACTCCTTGAAGGAGCCCGAGGCAGACTGGTCTCGTCGCTTGTGGAGTCGCTCCTTGGCGCTGCCACTCCGGTGAGTGGTCTGTGAGGCCCAACGGTAGCCGTCGCGAGCGCGGCGCGTACTTCACGCCACATGCCGTGGCGGAAGCCCTCGCCACGTGGGCGATAAAATCTCGGAGCGAAATTGTTGTGGACCCGGCGGCGGGTAAGGGAGACCTTCTCGCCGCCGCAGAACAGCGACTTCGCTCTCTTGGCAGGAAGCGGCGTCCCGGCATTTGGGGCGTTGAACTTCACAGCGTGACCTTCCAAAGGTTGGTCGCCAGCTTCCGCGGTTGGTCGATCGACAACGAGAACGCACTCGAAGGGAACTTTTTCTCACGCCTAGCCGACCTTCCGAAGTGTGACGTCGTGCTCATGAACCCCCCTTATGTGCGGCACCATGACATCCCGGTCGCCACGAGGGCCACAATGGTTGAGGCTCTTGACGGGGCTCGCGGCTCTGTCGATGGGAGGGCGTCTGCCTGGGCGTACTTCCTCGCCGTGAGCCCCAACCTCCTCAAGGTCGGCGGGCGGCTGGCCGCTGTTCTTCCAACCGATCTTCTGGCCTCCGACTACGGAGCGCCTGTTCTCACCCACCTCCAAAAGCTGTTCTCAACCCTCCATCTCATCTACTGTGATGGGGATGTGTTCCCAGCGTTGAGTCAGCAGACCATCCTGCTATTAGCCGATGGGCGCCATAAGGAGGACGGGCGGAAGGCAGACATGAAACTCCGCCGGGTTCGTTACCCGGTGAAGGGTGTGAGCGGTTTTTCTGTAGCCAGCAAGAGAAACGGGAAGATCTTCACCGCCGGCGAGACGCTACCTCGGATACTCGCGCCGAAAAGTGCGCTCGCGATCGAGGCTCGGTTGATGGAGAGGAGTGACGTCAAGAAGATCGGCGACCTCGCAACAGTCGAGCTTGGGTATGTCACGGGCGACAACGGGTTCTTCCATCTGTCGGCTGCTGATGCCAAGAGATTTGGTCTCGCGGACAGACATCTCACGAAGGCTCTAACCCGCGAACGAGATCTCCTGGGTGTTCGCTTTACGGCAACGGATTGGAAGCGGCGCATCATGGAAGGAGCGAGGGATTGGCTGTTGACTCCGACGAACGGGCAATCCCGAGCTGTGAAGAACTTGCTCAAGCGTAAAGCGGCGATGGAGGCTCGCAGCGCTTACAAGTGCGACATTCGGACACCCTGGTGGCGCGTCCCCCTTGCCGACCCGCCACGCGCGCTGATGGTCTACATGGGGAGCAGGGCGCGAATCGTTTCGAACACGGCGCGGGCGCAGATATCGAATTCCTTCTTCAGACTCACGAAGATCAAGGATCTGTCACCTAACGACCTCGCCGTGGCATCCCTGACGTCGGTTTTCAGGCTGAGTGCAGGGCTAAACGCGCGGCTGCTGGGAGGCGGGCTGCTAAAACTAGAGCCATCCGATGCTCAGAGGGTCTTGGTTCCGATACACAGGATTCCGGCAAGAGACCTTGGCCGAGTAGATAGGCTGTTACGCCGTGGCGAATGGGAAGACGCCTGCGTCTTAGCTGACAAGCTGATCCTTGAGCGTGGTCTCGGATGGAGTAAGAGGCTCATCGAATCGGTTCGGGCGGCGGCTCGGCAGCTTCACTGAACTTGCGATTCGTAGCGCAGCAGTCCACTCGAACTGAAGCGACTAATGATCTGGCCTGCTCGATCGTATTCAAGAGTGTCTCGGGGTGAGGCATGAGAGCGTTCGAGGACTATGCATTGCTCATCCCTCACTTGTGGGAGAAGGAAGACCAATGGGAGGCTGCCCTCGCTGACGCCGAGGGTGCTGAAAAGGAACTGATCCTCTGCCAAGTACGGGCAGTGAACCTCCTGAAATACATTCCCGACAGCAAAGGCAGCCCCGAGCGACTTGCTTGGCTGAGCCTGTGGACCAAGGTGTTCTCGGCGCTTGAGGGAACCCGCGGGGCCTTAGGTCGCGACGTGGAAGCGGCGATCGCCGTGCTTGCCAGAGTCGCATTTGAATCCGCTCTCCACGTGCACGCAATCCTCGAGCCCGTTCATATCCTGGAGAGACTAAAGGGTTCTAACGCTGCAAAGACCACGGTGACCGACCGCGCTCGGGATGGCGCTTGGAATGAAGTGGTGGATCGCCTACGGGCGTATGCTGCGTGGTGCCTCTGGAGTGACCGGTTCTACTACGAAGAACTGCTAGATCCGCGGACACTAGAGGGGGTCTACGACCCACAACCGACACGTGAGCTAGTGTCCGACCCGGAGGCGCGGGCAGCGCATGAGGCTTTCTTCGGTCCACTCGACCTGAGGAACGAGCACGAGCTCCAAGCAGATCGGTCAAATTACGAACGAGAGGTCAAGGCCTTTCTTGGACGAGTGAAAGACTGGCTCGCCGACCGTCGACTCGAGCCGTGGGTTACGAGGCTCACGCGTCGCGCGCCCGCCGAGTCAAGCGGGGCATCGTTCTTCTCCCTTCTTGATGATTCCAGCGTCGGTGTAGCGCGGCGGCTGCATTCACTTGGACTTCGCTTCTCTTACTCACGCTACGTAAGGGGATCAATGTTGGTGCATGGCTCCACGTTAGATCAGTCTCTTTACGTTGGAGCAGACAGCATCGCTCCTGTGTTGGGCAGCTTGAACTTCGATGCTCAAGCAGCTGCGCGCGACGTCTGCGGCTCGTGCAATCAAGTGGTTCTTGGGCTGCACTTGACACAGAAAAGGATCTGGCCGTCGGAGGGCCTGCCCGGGGGAGGGATGAACTAGACACTCCGTCAACACTAGGCCGTTGCATTACCGGACCGATTCTCCACTGCGGTCTTAACCAGCTGGTGCATCAGCAAGAGTTTGACATCTTCTCTGAGCATCCAGAGGAAACTGTCGTGATCCGGTGTTCGCTGAAGTTCTTCGTGGCCAATCCTGGCCCACTCCCTGACGGACTCTCGAGCGAGACTCTCGTATCGTGAAATAGCCCCGTGGTGTGCGACAGCATTTCGAAACGCAAACCAGATATTGACGTTTTTCCAGATTGTCTCGGTATCACCGACCTGTTCCTCGCGAAACAGGTTAAAGACCGTGTTCACACTTCCCCTTAGTAACCGTACCTGCCCGTTGTCTGTCATCGGATTACCCGCGTAGTCGCGTAGCACGGCCGAGGCGTCATAGTTCCGACCCTCTGCCATTGTTTCAAGGATTTGCCAAAGGCGCACGTACTGAAAGTCTCGACTTCGTTCGCGCCTCGCCTCCCTGTAGAGGCTTACCAAGAAACGATTCGTATCTGACGCGGTTATCCCGCTTAGGTAGGTGCGAACTGATTCGAAGTTCTCACCTGACAGACCGCCAGTGAGGAGATTCCCCACGTAAGGGCTTGCGATCCCATACTTGACAGCTTGTCCATTCTTCCTTGAGACGAGAACAATCTCGAATACGACGCCACCAGCGTCTCGGGAGAGAGACAGGGCTAGTAACAAGACATTGGCCTTTTCGGCGCAGTAATCCCTGGCCGCTTCGACGTCTTTCGCGAGTACTGCAGGAAAATGGAGCACGCAAACTGGGTTGGTTCGCCGGGCATTCTCGCGTGTGGTGGGGTCGTACTCGAATGCGATGCCGGTAACAGTTCGCTCTTGCAAGACTGCGTTCACAAAACGAACAGCGTCTTCCGTGTCGAGGCCGGTATTCGTCGGCACGATTTCGAAGTGATCGAATCGCATTCCAACACCAACAAGAATGTCCCGAACGAACACCAGCCCGGCAAACTCTTCCCCTGGCGACGAACGATCCTCACGCACATCGACGACAGCCGTAAATCGTCGCGTATGCTCTTGTTCGAGTTGGACTACATGTGTCAGTAATTGTTCGGGAGTCCTTGGCGAGTCGGCTGGTTCGCGAACTTCGAATACTTGACGCGGGAAGTCACGGCCTGACACGAAGTCGAAATGCGGAGTGGCAGTGGGTGCAGTCGGAGAGTGCAAGCGCACAAGGCCGATTTCATATATGCCGGCGCGGAAGTGCTGCGTGTCGATGTCTACGGCGAGTTCGCCATCTACAGGATGTTGCGGGACCGTGCCAAAGCCAAGCGCGTTGCTCGGATTCGCTTCTCCCGCTGTGAAGACTTCGACTTGCATCTGACCGTACTCGACGTCAGGACGGAACATGAGTCGCAAGACGATTCGTTCGCCCTTAACCACTGACGAACTGTTGAGCGCAATAGCCGGCATCGTTGGTTCGTAAACCTAGTCTATGGTGGTTGGAGGTCACTCCTTTGACGCGAAATACGGCGGTCGACAAGGCGCAGGCTAGAAGTGGTGTCCACGGATCGGATTCCTATAGGCCCCGCGGGCGGGCTTCCCTAGTGTCCTTGAAACAGCCATCTCGCCCAATTCTGCCGTGATTGAAGTTCAACGCGCCCCCCAAGATCTAATCGGTTGAACAAATGCGACTGAAAGGCACGGATAGGCGTGGTTCCGGCGCTGCGTTTCAATACGTCCCTGTTTTTGGTCGCGGCCATCCAAGCGTCTCGAACCAGGTCCATCTTCTGGGCAACCCCGGGGCTCTCTTGCTTGTGACGTTCGTAGATGGCGTCGTACTGCGAACGAGCAAGCAGGTAAAAGTTGAAGTACCACAGTGCCAACCACGTTTGACCAGGAGGATTGGTGTAGGTGGGCGACGACCAATCGACTCCGGACAGCTTACTCAGTGCGTTTGCGGCGCTTGTTGTATAGCTCACCCGTTGATCGTCGCCATATCCGATTTCATCGAGCGTATCGAATATGCACGGGTGATGCGACGTTGAAGTGAACTCATCACCTATCCGCTTATCGATCGGACCTAGGCTCTGGCCAGTTGGGACACCCTGAAGCCGAATGATGGGATGTAGGAGCTCATGTGCGAGAGTCGGTTCATCACCCTCCAACGCAGGGTCCACTTCGACAACGAAGGTTGGACCCGTCGTGGACGACTCCGCAACCGACCAAAGACCTGACGCTCCGTTGCGAGGCTCGACGATTAGACCAATACGCATCCGCGGCGCAGAAGGGAGGGTCTCAGCGTATGCTCCGCGAAGCATCGAAAGTACCTTCCCAAGCCGGGCGGAGAACCTGTACGTTTTTTTGTTGCCAACGAGTAAGTGCGACGCGTTGCCGCGCTGCACTTTGCTACAGATCCAGAACGAATAGTCCCGCACTCAATGCTCCGGCGTGGTGACTTGGCAGCTGCAAGCGCTAGGGAGAGCGCAGCACAGCTATCCGACGGATACAAGGAATCCATTGCGTCCATAACATCGATTGCCGAACCTGTCTTTGTGCTCATTCAGGCGAGTCGTTCTGGTCTTGCGCTTGAATTGCTTCCCACAGTGTGAACACTGAATTGTGTAGGTCGGACCCGACGGCGTGGCCCGCCGATAGCTCACTAGGCGTGGACTAGATCGAAAGCTCGGCGCGCTGAAGTAGCCGACGCCGCCCTTGGCCATTTCAATCGGGAACCTGGGCACAAATGTTTCCTCGGCTATTTCCGCTGACGTCACCTTGTCGGGACAAAATGACTTGATACCGATGTTTCCGCTGCGGCCGCCGGACAGATCCCATCCATAGAAGTACTCCTGTCCGACACCATCCTTGCGCCTCTTGAACGCCAGTGCGTACGGCTCAACACGACGCTGAACGCCATCGTAGGCCATGCGCAGTATGCGCTGAAGACGACCAGCCTCCAACAGCTTGCTTCGAACGCTCCCCCCGAAGTAGCTGGGCTGTTGAGCGCCGCCACCCGGAATCGCAAAGGCTGGCCGCGGAGACACAAGGGCAAAGAGGTCTCCGATGATCGAGCGAAAACTCTGCTCTGCACTATCGAATGCGATGAGAGACGCCTTCGGGCATACCAGGTACTTCTCCCACAGGCCCCGGAAGATCGCGAACGGAAGATCGAGGAGAAGCCCGCGGGCAATCTGAGGAGTAGGTTCGTAAATACTCTTCCGGAGGAATGTTGAGATGACTTCGCGTCGGCTTACCTCCAGGGTCTTTTGGAAAAAAATGCTGTGAACGAAGTCAAAGAGATCTGGAGAGTGTTGCCTGCGCAGCAGGGCCACGAGTTTGGAGGCAAGAAGTTCTTCAAGCTTGTGGACCTTCAAGACCACCGCGCAATCAGCGGCATCTGAATAGGCGTGAACCAGGTTTCGTTCCTGGACCGGCAGAATGACTCTATCGAATTCCTTCACATCCAGGTCGATCCGAATTGTCACATCCTCTTCGCCATAGAAGCTCTTGAAGTAGATGCGCGCCTCGTAGAGCTTGCCGGGTTCGTCACCCGTAGCGCGAGAGCCGATGCGCGTATCGGTAACGGCGAACTCGACTCCACTTAGATCGCCCGCGTACTCGGAAGCCAAGGTGAGGGCCTGACCGAGATCTTCTTCGGAAAGCTCTGTTTGAGTGGAGAAGTCCAAGTCATTCGAGTATCGAGCGTGCTCGAAGTACGCTTTTCGAAAAGCGTTGCCGCCCTTGAGCATCACCTGGCGTGAAAGGGGGTTTTCATCCTGGTAGAGGCCGGCGAGTATCCACCCGAATACGTAGTCACGCTGGACGTCTGACGTGTGCACGCCCAGCTCCTCAGATTTCGCGTCGATTTCCGCCTTGTTTATCACGGTGCGAGATGGAAATTGCTGCGCTCAAGGTGAATTAGACTGACCTATCCGAGGCCTTAGCGGCGTGCGCCTAAGCCGCGGCGCTCCAAAAACGATTCATTCCTTAACCTACGCGGCGCCGCCAGCTTCAGGCGCTTGTTATGCGGCCGCCTCAGGTAACCTTCGAACACGGCAAACAAAAAACGTTGTATGGCTGCGTCATGCCGTCGCACGATGAACACACCCACATGTACGAGGTCAAATCCTTTGTAGCGTACCCGCCGGGGTCAACCGGGTATCCGTGGGGATCCTGGAGGGCGTTTGCAATAAGGAGCCCAGTATAGTCACTAGGAAGTGAACCCGAGATGGTGGTTCCGGAACCCGTTGCACCCCAGCCAACGTGGGTGACGAGCAGATTCGGGGTATTGTGCTTGGTATTCCACTTCCATGTGCTGCGCGACGGGTCAGTGATGTACTGGAGCCATTGAGTTGGGGTTTGAATCGTGACGGTTGTACCCGAGTCCATGAAGGTCAACGTGCTGTTGATCTGCTGGTAGGTGAACTCGCTGCGATAGGGCTCCCAAGGAGTTCCTGGTTTATGTAGATGGTCGTCGAAGAAGCGCGAGGTGTTCGAGGCGGCCGCTTCAATCCAACACTGGCGGCAGCCAGGCCATTGATTCTGGTCGGTGTCGGCGTGCGACGGGTTCAAAGGGCATCTATAGATGCTCATCTGTGGGTCGGGGCCCCCTAACGGGATGCGCCTAGTTGGGATGAAGCGGCTGGCCATCCCCGCAACGGGGTGGCAGTATCGCCCCACAGAAAAAACGACGCGCTCGAACAGGCGCACAACCGGGGAGGCCAGCCAATGGATACGATAGGGCTTGATCTACACAAGCGCGAGAGCCAGCTCTGCACGCTCACGGACGCGGGGGAAATCGTGGAACAACGCATCGCCACGACGCGGGACCGGTTCACCGCCGTGCTCGGCAACCGTCCCCCGGCGCGCATGCTGCTGGAGGCCGCGACGGAGAGCGAGTGGGTGGCCCGGCACCTGGAGAGCCTGGGCCACGAGGTGATCGTGGCCGATCCCAACTTCGCGCCGATGTACGCCACGCGGCGCCGCGGGGTGAAGACCGACCGGCGCGATGCGCGGACCCTGGCCGAGGCGTTACGGCTCGGCGCCTACCGGGCGATCCATCGGGCCTCGGCGGCGCAGCGGCGCGTGCGCGCGCAGCTGGTGGTGCGGGACGCGCTGATCCGCACGCGCACCCGCTATGTGAACGTGGTGCGGGCGCTGACCCGGCGCGAAGGCCTGCGCGTGGCGACCGGCGGGCCCGAGCACCTGGAGCGCAAGCTGGCGGCGCTGCCGCTCGCGCCGGAGCTGGTGGCCGAGCTGGCCCCGCTGCGCGTGGTGCTCGAGCCGGTGAACGGCCAGATCGCGCTGGCCGACGCGCAGCTCGCAGCGACCGCCGGCGCGGATCCGCTGTTCGCCCGCCTGCGGACGGCGCCCGCGATCGGGCCGGTGACGGCCGTGGCATTTGTCGCGACGCTCGACGATGTGCGCCGGTTTCGCACGGCGCACCAGGTGGCGGGCTACCTCGGCCTGACGCCGCGCGAGTACAGCTCGGGCGAGCGGCAGCAGCGCGGGCGGATCAGCAAGACGGGCAGCCCGCGGATGCGCGCGCTCCTGGTGGAGGCGGGCTGGCGTATCCTGCGCTCGAACGATCCGGCTGCCGCGGCGCTCCGCGCCTGGGCCGAGCGGATCGCGGCCCGACGCGGGGCCACCGTGGCGGCCGTCGCGCTGGCGCGGCGACTGGCGGGCATTTTGTATGCGCTGTGGCGCGACGGGACCACGTATCGCCGGCCCGTCGTGCGAGACGTCGCCGTCGCGTAAGGCAGCACCGGATGCGTGGAGTGTGACCGACCCGAGCGGTGAGCGCGTCGCAGCTTATGGCCGCTGGTGAGACCGTCGCTTAGTTAGCGCCGCCGCTCCTTCGGACCCCCACTTGCGCCGACGAGGCGATCCCTCGTTGCAGTGAGAGCGCGTATAGAAGGCTGAGCGGCACCTCGCGCGCATCTGGGAAGACGACGGACAGAAGAAAACCCGACCGCGAAGTCGGGCTTGACGGGGTGCGCCGCTTCATAGAAAGCTGCGGTGCGCTGAAGAAGAATGATTCATTCTCATAATCTAGGCGCGTCGCCAGCCGCCGGCGGGTGTTAGGCTGCGCGTGATCCTAGAACTGAAAACGAGACTGAACATAGTAGCCCAGGACTATTCTCCCGATCTGAATCATGACCGCAACCCGCGCCAAAATGGCCCAGATTCGATCGCCTTTGTACTTCTCTGAGCTTTGCCAAGTCACCACGACGCTGAACGCGAAATAGACGAGATAGACGATCGAGAAGGGCTTGAAACTCGTTGGATGATCAACCGCAATTGCGGTTAGAAGAACGGTTAGCGCCAGGTTGCCCCCGACGCCCCAGCCCCAGAATGCCGCTGCAAGCGGAATCTCTCCTTGCACCGCCCGTATCAGAAGCGATCTCGAAGAAGGGGATGCTGGGGGTTTAGGAGCGGGAGGGGAACTCGTGCCTAGTGGATCCGCTGAGGATGTTTCAACGCCAAAGACAGCGAGTTGATCGAGCCAGAAATTGAGGGACGACGTGTAGCTCTTGACCAGGAATGTTTCGACATCGACGTTTCCATCCAGGCCGATGCTCTCAGCAGCCCGTGTTCCGAGTGTGAGCAGATCACCAGCTCGAGCCATTTGCGCGTAGGCGCTCATCTGACCATTGAGAACTGGCTCGAACTGTGAAGTGTCACGAACCTTAAACTGCCTCATCAATGCAGATCGAAGGCCACGCTTCGCAGCGCGCAATTGCGGCATGGGAACGTCACTGAGAACTTGCTCAAGAGGTGCTAGAACGAACGTCGTCAACCCAATAAGGTATTCTTTGGAAGGTGAGGGGGCCGCACCGAGCGGCACCAGCTCAGCGTGATGGTTCCGCATCCGACCAAGCGCGATATTGTACAGCGCCTCCCCGAACTGTTCCGGCGTCATTCGGGGGTGACGGCCGCCTGGAACCGAAGAATCGGGAGAAGAAACCATATCACCTCCGTAGGGTCGGACCAGAACTCTGTCGTCCGCGCCGTCTAACTGTGAAGCCGATGGACCTGGGCAATTTTACAGGCAGCAAATCATCCTCGCTACATGGGCTGGCATTGTAGACCACATCCCGATACCCTCGCAGAATGTCGGGACCACTAAGACCTGCTGACTGGTCTTGTGAATGGCGTGTTGTGAGTTGTTGCGAGTGATGTCGACCCACGTGATCGAAAAGAATCGGCCCCCTGAGTTGTTCAGGGGGCCGACGCGTTTTTCGTGCTCAATCGCGTTGTGAGTTCCGTTGTGATTCTACTGCGATTCCCGGTCGATCTTCGGGTCCCGAGTCACAACACGGATGCCCAGAACATCGCGTAGTTGCTACTCCTTGTCGTAACTCCCCCGAGTAACGAACCGCATGGGGTTCAGGGGGTCGCGGGTTCAAATCCCGCCGTCCCGACTCGGCCCCCGCCACGGCGGGGGCCTTGTCGTGACGGCGTGTTTGGCGACGCGCTCGCCTTTGGCTCGCGGCTTTCCGCTCAAATCCCGCCGCCCCGGCGGCCCTCGTTCGGCTCGCCTACAAGGTAGGAAGGCGGATAATTAGGCGTCCGCTCACCACGAGTCGCAGATGAAAGCAGTTCGCTACGACACATTCGAAGGTCCGCTTCGTCTGGTCCATGTCCCTGATCCCACGCTGACGCCCGATGGCGTCGTCGTAAAAGTGGGTGCCTCCGGCCTCTGCCGATCCGATTGGCATGGATGGAAAGGCCACGACGCCGACGTGAAAGTACCGCACGTCCCGGGACACGAGTTCGCCGGCATCGTGATCGAGACGGGCAACGACGTACGCAAATGGAAAAAGGGCGACCGGATCACCGTCCCCTTCTCGATGGGTTGCGGCACGTGCGAGCGCTGCCGCGCGGGCGACGAGCAGATCTGCGATCGCTACTACCAGCCGGGCTTCACCGGCTGGGGCACGTTCGCGGAGTTCGTCGCCCTCCCGTACGCCGACGTGAACCTGGTGCGCCTCCCCGATTCCATGACCTTCACAACCGCCGCGCTGTTGGGGTGCCGCTTTGCGACGGCGTACCGCGCGGTTGTCGGACAGGGCCGCACGCAGCCCGGCGAATGGGTGGCCGTGCACGGCTGCGGCGGCGTGGGCCTCTCGGCCACCATGATCGCGCGGGCCCAGGGTGCGCACGTGATCGGCGTCGACATCGCTCGGGACAAACTTGAGCTGGCCCGGTCCTGTGGCGCCGAAATCGTTATCGATGCGAAGGCGACGGCGGATGTGGCGGGAGCGATCCGGGAGATGACGGGAGGCGGCGCCCAGGTCTCGATCGATGCCCTCGGCAGCCCCGCCACCTGCCGCAATTCGATCCTCTCACTCCGGAAGCGGGGCCGGCACATCCAGGTCGGGCTGCTGCTCGCCGATCAGAGCGAGCCGCCCGTGCCCATGAGTCAGGTGATCGCGCGGGAGCTCGAAATCCGGGGGACGCACGGGCTGCAGGCGAGGGAATACGGTGGGATGCTGGAGTTGATCACCGCGGGACGGCTGCACCCTGAGAAATTGTTGGGAAAAACGATTGCCCTATCGCAGGTCGGTCCTGAACTCGCAAGGATGGATTCGTTCCCCGGTGTGGGCGTTACGGTCGCGGTCCTGGACTAGGTGATACCGGCGCCGGGCGCGCTAACGGATCCGTGTCCCGCCGCGCGTGCTCCGTCGCCAGACGCGGATGTGCTCGATGAGCGCGCGCAACACGCGAGACGCGTGGCGGTACTGCGGATAGTAGAGGTAGTAGCCGGGGAATGGCGCGCAGAATTTCTCGAGCACCGCAACCAGGTCCCCGCGTACGAGTGCATCCCGCACGTGCGCCTTGTACGCCATGGTGATCCCGATTCCTGCGATGACGAGACGACGGTTGAGCGCCGCATCCGTTGACAGCACCCGTGCCGATACCGTGACGGAGAAGTCACGACCGTTGTCGGTGAACTCCCAACGGTAGCGCGCCGCCTATGCAGAAGAGGATGGCCATGACGACTCGGACACTCGGTAACAGCAAGCTCGTCGAAACGAAGGATTCTTCACAAGAAAGGGCTGGACTGAAATGAAACGGATCATCGTCACGCTCATCGCCCTCTTCCTGATCTACTCGGCGCCCGCAACGGCACAGAATCCCGCCACACCGAGGGACACGAATGCTGAACAGGAAGTACTGAATCTCTCGAAGACCAAATGGCGCTGGATGTCCGAGCGCAACGTCGATTCGCTGGCTGCGCTCTTCGATGGCCAGGCCGTCTTTGTCCATATGGGCGGATCCTGGGGCACAGATCGCGAGCTCGAGGTCATCAGAAGTGGAGGGATTCACTACAAGCACGTGGAGATCCAGGAAGCGTCGGTGCGGCTCATCGGCACGACTGCCATCCTGCTGAACAAGATTCGCCTGGTAGCCGTCGTTGGTGGCAATGAGGTCACCAATCCCTTCGTGGTGACGGAAGTGTACGTGCTGCAAAGCAACGCCTGGAGGTTAGGCTCGCTGTCGTTCACCAGGCTTTTGACACAATAGAAATCTGGATTGAACCCGTATCGAAGGACGCGATATGTCAAAAGAACGCGACAACAGAATCGCGCGCCGCACCTTCCTGCAGTCCGCGGGCGCCGTGGCCGCTGCGCCGCTTCTCGGCGGCCTCGCCACGCAGGCGTACACACAGACGGCATCGTCGAACGGGACGCCTGCCGCCCAGGCGATTGGCCGGCGCCGGCTCGGCAGGCTCGAAGTGTCGAGCATCGGACTCGGCGTGCAGAACATGCGCCGCAAGTACGAGACGACGGTGCCCGACCGCCCGGAGATGCTCAACATCATCCGGCGGGCCTTCGACAGTGGCGTCACCTTCTTCGATACGGCGGAAGCCTATGGGCCGCACGAGTGCGAGCGCATCCTCGGCGAAGCGATCCAGTCTTTCCGCGACAAGGTCGTCATCACGTCCAAGTTTGGTTGGAACATCGACCTCGAGACCGGCGAGCGGCGTCCGGGCCTCAACAGCAAGCCCGACCACATCAAGCGTGTCGTCGACGGGATGCTCAGGCGCCTTCGCACCGACCGCATTGACCTCATCTACCAGCACCGCGTCGATCCGGAGGTCCCGATCGAGGACGTCGCCGGCGCCGTTCAGGAGCTGAGGCAGCAGGGGAAGGTCCTGCACTGGGGCCTCTCGGAGATGGGGCTCAACACGCTGCGCCGCGCGCACGCCGCGTTGCCGGTCACCGCGGTGCAGAACGAATACTCGATGTTATGGCGCGGTCCTGAGCGGGAGGTCTTGCCGCTCTGTGAGGAGTTGGGCATCGGCTTCGTGCCGTGGAGCCCGCTCGGCGTGCAGTTCCTGACCGGCTGGATCGACGCGAACACGCGCTTCGCGCCCGGCGACATCCGCGGTGTCGAGTCCCGCTTCTCGCCGGAGAACCTACCCCACAACCTGCAGCTTGTCGCGCTGGTGAAGCGTTGGGCCGAGCAGAAGCGCGCCACGCCCGCGCAGATCGCGCTCGCGTGGCTGCTCGGGCAGAAGCCGTGGATCGTGCCGATCCCGGGGACGACGCAGATGGCTCACATGATCGACAACAACGGGGCAGCGGAGGTGCAACTCACGTCAAGTGAGCTGGCCGATCTCAATGCGGCTGTTCGAGCGATCGAGATCCAGGGGCAGCGTCTGCCGGACCAGGTGCTGGTCTTCTCAGGCGTGGAGGCACCGCCGAAGAAGTGAGCGGGCCGAGAACCCCGCTAGGTCCATTCCACCCGCTTGAGGTTCGGCCGCTTTGCCACACGGCCGTCGCCGGATGACCGGCCCCGCAGGTGTCGCCAAGCCCACGGTAGCAGGTAGGCGACCGCCCAATGGAGCTCCGCCGCTAGGCTCTCTCGCAGGGGGCGCGTTGGCGCCGCTGGCAGAAGGTTCGACCATGCCCCGTCCGTGCCGGGCAGGCCGAGCGCGTGTGCGAGCGCTGCCGCTATCCGGGCGTGGCCTTCGGGGTTGGCGTGAAGGCGGTCCGGGCTCCACAGCCGCGGATCCGATCCGACGGCGTGCCGTGCAAAGTCCACCAGAATCGCCCCACTCGATGCCGACGCCACCCGCAACGAATCATTGAGCGCGCGCACGCGTCCAGCGAGGGGCCGGGCGAGCGGCAGGACGGGTGACAAGTCGGGAAGGGTGAACCCGAGGACCGTCGCGCCGCCGTCGATCAAGGTGCGCTGCATGTGTTCGACGTCGCGTGCCAAGCCCGCGGCGTCGAAACGCAACGCGACCACGTCGTTGGTGCCGCAGAAGAGCGTCACCAAGTCGGGCCGCATCGCGGCGGCGCGCGCGAGCTGCTCGTCCCGGATGCGGCGTGTGGACCGACCGCGCACGGCTAGGTTGGCGTAGAGCAGGGGAGACGGCTGCGCCGCCGCGATGCGCGCCGCCAGGCGGTTGGCCCAGCCACGGTACCCGCCGTGTCCGTCGGGATCGTCGAGCCCTTCAGTTGAGCTGTCCCCGATCGCGACGTAGCGCTGGAAGATCCGGGATGTGCTCAGAGCGCCTCCGCCAGCGATGATTTGTCAATGGAACCGTACTACGTGATAATGCCATTCCGAACGTCATCATACCCCCCGCGCCTGCCGCACCGCCGCGAGAAAGTGTTTCGCGAGCGCCCCGATCGCGGCATAGTCGCGCCGAGCCAACGCGCCCTTGGAGATCAGCTCTGTCCCGACCCCGACGGCCGCGGCGCCCGCCTGGAACAGCTCCGCTATTGTTTCGAGCGTCACGCCACCCGTCGGGACGAGCGGAATGTCGGGAAACGGCCCGCGCAGCGCCCGCAGATACGCCGCGCCGCCAACGCTCCCTACCGGAAATACTTTCACCATGTCGCTGCCGAGGCGAAACGCCTCGAAGACCTCGCCCGGCGTGAGGGCGCCCGAGAGCACGGCGACATCCGCGCGATGCGCAGCCTCGATGACCTCCGGGACCAGGCACGGCGTCACGATGAACGCCGCACCGGCATCCACCGCGCGTTTTGCTGTCTCGGCGTCCGTCACGGTCCCCGCGCCGACGAGCACTTGGCCGGGAAAGCGTTTCGCGACGGCGCCGATCGCGTCGATCGCATTGGGAATCGTGAGCGTGATTTCGCAGATTGGGAGTCCCGCTTGCAGCAGTGCTTCGGTAACCGGCACCACCACGTCAGCACTCGAGGCGCGAATAACTGGGATGATGCCGACCTCGCGCAGCGTTGCGACCGCTTTCAACGCGACACTCGCACGCGCGCGCTGCCCAGTAGCTGATCGACCTCACGGCGGGTCACCACGCAGAAATCGCCCGGGATCGTGTGCTTGAGCGCGGCCGTCGCGGTCGCAAAGCGGACGGCGTCGTCCCAGCCGCGATGCTCGAGCCGGCTCACGATCAGGCCGCCACAGAATGCGTCGCCGGCGCCGATCGGATCCACGGATTCGACCTCGAAGCGCGACGCGCTGTGGACGTTCCCGTCCGCCGCGATGACCGCCGCGAGTGGATTGTCCCGCAGTGTGATCGCCACCGCGCTCACCTCGAACCGCTTTTGCAGCGCCCGTGCGACCTCGGCGTGGTCGTCGTCCGCACCAAGATCGATGCCAAAGACCACGCGCGCGTCTTCCGCCGTCGTGGTGAGCACATCCACGTACTCCATCAGCGGTTCCTGCGTCGCGCACGCCTGCTTCGCGCTCCACAGCTTGCTGCGGTAGTTCAGGTCGTAGCTGACGGTGAGACCCGCCCGCTTGGCCGCGGCGAGCGACTCCGCGGTGACCTTTGCCGCGCCATCACTCAGCGCCGGCGTGATCCCGCTGACGTGGTACCAGCGCGCGCCGGCAAACACGGACGCCCACTCGATGCTGCCGGGCGTGATTCGGCTGATCGCCGATCCCGCACGATCGTACAGGACACTGCTGATGCGCGCACCACCGACCTCCACGAAATAGAGACCCACTCGACCGTCCGCGGTCCCCCCCCACTCGACGCACGCGTCCACGCCCTGCTCGCGGGCTCGAACTTCGATCATGCGGCCGAGCGCGTTGTCGGGAAGTCGAGAGACCCAGCGGGACGTGACGCCGAGCCGCGCGGCAAGCACGGCGACGTTCAGCTCGCTTCCGCCCACGCTCGCCTCAAGGCTCGCGGCCTGCTCGAGCCGCTGCAAGGCCGGGGGCGAGAGCCGCACCATCGCTTCGCCGAAGGTGACGAGGTCCAATTAGCGCACCTTCCCACGGGCAGCGACCTTCCAGCTCCCTTCCACTCGGCCGCGGCGCCCGTACGAGATGTCGTCGTGCAGGTTGACTGTCGGGCAGACATGGCTGGGCACTACCCAGACTTTCTCTCCGACGTGGGCTGGCCCTTCGACCTCGACGTAGCCGTGCTCCTCATTCAGTTTGCGCATGGTCCAGGGGCGCCCGACGACGTGGCCGAACGTTCCAGCACCGACCGTCTGATCGCTCGAGAGCGTCTTTGACCCGGCGTCGATCACGCACTGGCCCGGTACCGCGGTGCTGACGACCGTGGTGAGCACCCGCAGCGCGCAGTCCGCCTCGACGCAGCACCGCGCCGCGAGGCTGTTCGCGTCATAGAAGACGTAGGTGCCAGGTCGGATCTCGGTGGTCCGCGGAATCAGCGGCGTTTTCGCGGCACCGGGCGTCGAACCGCCAGAGACTATCTTCGCCTCGAAGCCCGCCGCTGAGAGCGCATCAAGCACGGTGTCGATCCTGACGCACGCCGTCTGGAAGCCTGCCTCGTCGAGCCACGACGGCCAATACAAAACCCCTTGGAAATTCGAGCACGCCTGCGCGATCGCGACCGCCTGTTCGGGTGACTGGGCGCCACAGCGGCCCACGCCGACATCGATCTCCACCAGCGTTTCGATTCCGTCGAGGTCACGAGCGACGTCGACCGAGTCGACCGCAACCTTCAGCGCCCGAGTCTTCGCCAGCTCTCTCACACGCGGCAGCTTCGCCTTCAACAGGGGGTAGGCGACCAGCACATCGTCGCCGGGCAACACCTCCGCCTCGCCCACTTTCGCGACCGTGATCCCGATGGCGCCTGCATCGAGCTGCATTTGAGCAATCTCGGGGATCTTGTGGGTCTTCACGTGCGGCCGGAGCGCAACGCCCCATGCGCGACATTGCTCCTGCATCCGCGCGATGTTGCGCTCGAGGACGTCGAGGTCGACGTAGAGGGCGGGGGTGTCGAGGTCGAGCGCGTCCACTATCGAGCTTTCCTCGCGACGCACTCGATCTCGACGGCGATGCCGCCCGGGAGCGCGCCCGCCTGGATCGTGGTGCGGGCCGGAAACGGCGCCGTGAAGAACGTCGCGTACACTTCGTTCATCGCGGCGAAATCGGTGATGTCGCGCAGATACACGTTGCACTTCATGACGTGATCGAGCGATGAGCCCGCCGCCTGGAGGATCGCCCGGAGGTTTTCGAACACCCGCTTCGTCTCCGCCCGCGCGTCCCCGAGCTCGAGCTGTCCGGTCTGTGGATTGATCGGCCCTTGTCCGGACACGAAAATGAAATCGCCCTCGACGATTGCCTGCGAATACGGACCAACCGGCTTCGGCCCTTTTTCCGTCACGATGGCTTTTCTCACGTGGTCCTCTTCAATCGTTTCCACAGGTAGTGCACGGGGAATCCTCCTGCCGCAATGGCGAGGCCATAGATCGGCGAAAAGTTGCCAACCTGGATCTGTCCCCAGACGATAGCCGACAGACCAACGACGGTGCCCACGACGAAGAAGAGCGGCACCCACGGGTAGGCAGGAGTGCGGAACGGCCTAGGACGATCCGCCATCTTCCGTCGCAGGACGAACACCGCGCCGACGGCAAAAATCAACGCGGCCCACTCGACCACCACGAAGTAGGTGGTGAGCGTATCGAAATCCCTCAGGACGAGGACCATGATGATCGCGACGACCCCCTGGATCACGAGCGCCGCCCACGGGGTGGCCCAGCGCGGATGGGTTTTCCCTAAAAAGGAGAAAATCAGGCCGTCGCGCGCCATCGCGTAGGGGACGCGCGGCTTGGCGAGTAGGTTGCCGTTCAGCGCGCCGAACACGCTCGTCATGATCGCGAGCATGATGAGGACGCCACCGGCGGGTCCCGCAATCGCCGTGATCACCGTCCGCGCGATGGCTTCCTTTTGCTGCGCCATGATGCTGACCGGCATCATGTACAGGTAGGCCAGATTCGCGCCGATGTACAGCGTGACGATGACCAGCATCCCGACGATGATGATCCGCTTCATCAGTCGCTCGGGTGCCGCGACCTCGCCCGCGATCATGCTGACGGCGATCCAGCCGTCGTAGGTCCAGATGACCGCTGCGACCGCGCGCGCCAGCCCGCCGCCCTGCACAGCGCCGCCCTCAGTCAGGTTGGACAGACTGCCGTCCCCCAACAGAAACGCGCCGAGGATAATCGCCGCCAGCGCGGTCACCTTCACCAGGGTGGTCACTTCGCTCACGGCTGCCCCGACTCGCGCCCCGAGCACGTTGGCGCACGTCAGGGTAATGATGGCGAAGATCGCGATCACCTGCACTGTGGAGGTACCGGGCGACACGCCGAGCAGGTTGAGCAGGAATTCCGCGAAGACGGTGGCGAGCGAGGCAACAGCGGTGGGCGTCGTGACCAGGACATACAACCAGCCAAACACAAACGCGGCGGCGTCGCCATATGCCTCGCGCAAGAACACGTAGACGCCACCCGCCTGCGGCAAGAGCGAGGTCAACTCCGCCACTGCGAGCGCCCCGCAAATGCTGATCAGACCGAAAACCGTCCAGAGTCCCATGATGACGAGCGGATTCGGGACGAGCCCGGCGATCGTGGGGGGCGTGCGGAAGATCCCGCTCCCGATCGTGATGCCGACGATCAGCGCCGTTCCGCCGGCGAATCCGATGACGCGCCGGAGATCGTGCGGACTACTCACTGCTGAAGGTTGCCGTCAACAGTCCAAACATGAATCCATCGCCCTTCGCGACGGGGTTCCGGAACACCAGATACACGTCGTGCAGTCCGGACGTCGGCCGGAGCACCGTGCGAAGTTGTGACGGCGGCGCGGCTGGGTTGGCATTGGGCCGAATGAGCTCGCTCTCGCCAAGCAACGGACCGGTCGCCGAATCGAGGTGAACCTCGATCTTCCCACCAGTCGCTTGATACTGGGCCGGCGCCACCGCGGAGAAGGCCACTGCGCCGACGCCCGTCAGATCGAGCTGCTTCAAGGCGACGGACCCGCCCGACCGATTCACGAGGGTGATCTCGACCGGCAGCTCCGGCACGCTCTGCGTTGAGACTCCCTCCGAGCGCTCCCCGCTCGCGACCACCACGCTCGGCGAGCGGAGGACGATCGTCTTCTCCTTCGAGATCGCGGGCATCCCGTTCGCGCCACGATCCGTGTACTCGGCACGCAGCACGACTGCGCCCTGCGGCGCATCCCCGGACCCAGCCGGCGGGACATATGCGCCTCGGGCAGGGAGCGAAGGGAGGATCGCTTTTCCGTCGGCGAGACTCAGGACGTAGGCCGCCATCGCCGACGCCTGCGCTTCGGTGAGATTGGGGTGCGCGGGCATCGCCACCTGGCCCCACACGCCGGATCCTCCTTCGCGGATTCTCCGTACCAGATGCGCGGTCGCCGTGCTGTCATTTTTGTACTTGCGCGCGACATCGGCGTATGTGGGGCCGACGGATGTCCTGTTCAACTGGTGGCAGGAAAGGCAGTCGCTCCCTTCGATCAATCTCCACCCGTCCGTTCCGGTCGCTGGAACCCCATCCTTTAGGAATTCCGCGGTTACACTCACGCGACGCGCAGGGATGCTTCCACTTCGTAGTGAGCCGTCCTCACGATCCGTCACGCGCACCTGATAGCGCACCGGAACGCCCGGGAAGAAGAACGACGTGTTGCTGCCGACGAGAGCGAGATCGACGTTGGGCGGCTCGTTGCCGGCGACGATGTGCACGTCGGCAGTGGAGGGCGCGCCCTGAGCGTCGGTCACCGTGAGCGACGCGATGTACGTACCCGGCCGAGTGAAGGTGAACGACGGGTTGGGCTGGGTGAGCCGCCGCACAACGGCGCCGTTTCGCCGGGTGATGGTCCACGCGTATCGCAGCGAGTCCTCGTCGAGGTCCAGGGTGCCCGCCGAGGAAAGCTGGACGCGCAGCGGGAGCGCGCCGGCGGGTCGATCGACCGCGGCTGCGACGATCGGTTTGCGATTGCCGGCGTTGTACTCGATGCGAATGAGGCGCGCGTCCGGGTTGCCCTGGAACCAGGCGGTGCCGTACTCCAACATGTACAGATCTCCGTTCGGGGCGAACTCCATCTCGATCGGAGCGGCGAAGTCCACGCTCGGCATGAAGCGCTCGATGGACACGAGGTCACCCTTCGCATCCATGGTCACCGCCATGATCCAATGCCGCATGAACTCGTATATGAACAGCTTGCCGTCGTAGTACTGCGGAAACGGCCGGGCCGCGCCGCGGAAGTCGTCGCGGTGGAAGACCGGACCTGCCAGGGCGGTTCGTCCTCCGGTGCCGACGGTCGGGAAATCCGGCGATGGGGCATACGGATACCAGATGTACGCGCCGCGCGCCGGTGGCAACTCGTTGAGGCCGGTGTTGTTGGGTGAGCGATTGACTGGAAGGGCAGGGTCGAACTGCGCTCCTGCCGTCACCGTGGCCGAGTCGACGAACGTCGTTTTGTAATACGCCTGATTGTTGCCAACGAAGTACGGCCAACCGTAGTTGCCGGCGCTGCGCGCCTGACCGATCTCGTCATACCCGCGCGGGCCGCGTCCGACGGAGTCGACATTCGCGTCCGGGCCGACGTCGCCCCAGTAGAGGAAGCCGGTGCGTGAGTCGACCGAGATCCGATACGGATTGCGATGCCCCATCGTGTAGATCTCCGGGCGCGTGTTCGCTGTCCCCGGCGGGAACAGGTTCCCCACAGGGATCGTGTACGTGCCGTCAGGCTCCGGATGGATACGGATGATCTTGCCACGCAGGTCGTTCGTGTTCGCAGACGATTTCTGCGCGTCCCACGGCATACGGCCCGGCCGTTCGTCGATGGGTGCGTAGCCACTGGCGAAGGGATTGGAGTTGTCGCCGGTGGAGAGGTAGAGGTTGCCCTTGCTGTCGAAGGCGATGGAGCCGCCGGTGTGACAGCACTTGTCGCGCTGCACAGCCACCTCGAGCAGAATCGCGCGCGACGCGAGGTCGAGCGAGTCCCCCTTCATCTGATAGCGGGCGAGCACGTTCCTCGCCTCGGCTCCGGCCGGCGAGTAGAACAGGTAGATCCAACCGTTCGTCGCGAAGCCGGGATCGGCGGCGAGCCCGAGCAGGCCGTCCTCTCCCTGACTGCTGTCCGCGTATTTGGTGCTCACGGGGATCGTCGCAATGCGTCGCACGCGACCATTCGCCGGCGTGTACAGGTTCACGCCACCGCGTCGCTCGACGAAGAGCACGCGCTCGTCGGGAAGGACGGCGAGCTCGATGGGCTCTTCCAGGTTCTCGGCGAGCACGACTGTGGTGAAGCGGTTCTCCTCTGGCCGCGCGCGGCTGAAATCGATCGTCCCCGCTCCCCCCAGCGCGTAGCGTAATCCGCCGAGCAGGTGCCGCAGGAACAGCGGCTCGGAGAAGGTGGCTTCGGTATGACCCATGTTCGTGTACCACGCGCGTCCGCCATCGAAGTCGTGATACCACGACATTGGGTGGTGCTCGCCGTTCGTCCCGCCCTCGTAACTCTTTTCGTCGATGTCGACGAGCACGTGGATGGTCGGATCGATCGATTTGAAGTTGTAGAACTCGTCCTCGCGATCCCAGCGATCGGGCAGTCCTTCCGTGGAAGGGTGGCTCTTGTCGAGCACCCGGAAGGTGCCCTTGCGAACATTGGGGTTGTTCGGATGGCCATTGAACCAGGCGCCGGCGAGCCTGCCGTACCACGGCCAGTCGTACTCCGTGTCCGCAGCGGAGTGAATGCCCACGTATCCGCCGCCAGCCTGGATGTAGCGCTCGAAATCGTCCTGCTGTGCGGCGTCCAGCACGTCGCCGGTTGTGTTCAGAAAGACGACTGCGCGGTATCGCCCGAGGTTCTTCGAGGTGAAGGCAGCGGCGTCTTCGGTCGCGTCGACGGAGAATCCATGCTCCTGTCCGAGCTTCCGGATAGCGGCGAGCCCGACTCCGATGGAGCTGTGTCGGTATCCAGCGGTCTTGGAGAAGACGAGGACGCGCGACTCCTGGCTGTGCGCGGCGACTGGGACCGAGACCAGAGCGAGCAGCAGCGCGAGCGAGACGAGACGTTGCATGGGCGATCCAGAGCGATGGGTGACGACCAGCGGTCGGCGACGCCAATCTGCACCGCCGCCGCCGCGGGGGACAAGACCCCTCCACCCCTCTCTCAATAAGAGCCAGCCGCGCTTGTCATCCTGAGCGAAGCGCGCGGAACGCGCGCGCAGCGAAGGATCTGCTTCGTCGGACTGAAAAACAGACACTTCGCTGCGCTCAGGGCAGGCTCTTCGCGCCTAGAAGAAGCAGATCCTTCGCGCCTGCGGCGCTCAGGATGACAAGCCTCGCTCGCTTTCTACGAGGAAGAGAGGAGAGAAAGGAAGGGAACACGGTTGCGACAAACGCGGCTTTAACGCCGGGTTCACCAGCAGGTACCGCGTCACACGCCTCGTCTACTTCGAGGAGTTCTCGGATATTCGCGACGCCATTGCACGCGAGAAAGCAATCAAAGGTTGGAAGCGACCGCGGAAGGTCAGTCTGGTCGACGCTCGCAATCCTACTTGGGAAGATTTGGCTGAGGCCCCTCCACCCCTCTCTTAATTAGGGCCAGCCGCGCATGTCATCCTGAGCGCCGTAGGCGCGAAGGATCTGCTTTCCAGTCCGAAGAAGCAGATCCTTCGCTCGCGCGCGTTCCGCGCGCTTCGCTCAGGATGACATGCCGTCTCTCGCTTCCAACAAACAAAGAATGAAGAGAGAGGCAGGACGCGCGCACAGCGAAGGGTCAGAACCGCAGGCAGACGGGGCTTGGGATCGCGATCCGCTGGCCCGAGGGTGTCAACCTGCCGTTCTCCGGATCGCGCCCGAACACGACAACGGAGTCGGACCGCTGATTGGCGACGAGCAGCCACCGTCCCGTCGGATCCAGGCTGAAATTGCGCGGCCAATCGCCCTCGGTGGAGACCACCTGGTCGAGCACGAGCGCCCCCGTTGATTCTGCCACGGAGAACACCGCGATGCTGTTGTGGCCGCGGTTCGACACGTACACCGTCCGCCCGGTTGACGCGACGTGGATGTCGGCCGGGTAATTCGTGCCGGTCCACCCAGCCGGGACGCTCGATTGGGTGTCGAGCGGGGAAAGTGTGCCGCGCAGGGCGTCGAAGCGAAGCGTGGCCACCGTGGAATCGAGCTCATTGGCCACGAACACGAGCGGCAGGGTCGGGTGAAAGGCGAGGTGGCGCGGGCCCGCGCCGGGACGCATGACAGCGTCGCCGCCCTCCACGTGGCGCAGCGATTTGCCATCGAGATCGAGACGGTAGGCGAACACGCGGTCGACGCCAAGGTCTGCGGCGAGCACGAAGCGGTTGGAGGGGTCGGGAAGGATACAATGGGCATGCGGCGCTTCCTGATGCTCAGGCTTCGGCCCTCTTCCCGTGTGCTGCACCACGTGCGCGGCTGGGGAGAGTGCGCCATTCGGCTGGATCGGGAGCAGCGCGATACTTCCACCGAAATAGTTGGCTACGAGCACGACTTGCGCGCTACGATCCACGCTCAGGTAGCACGGCGCGCTACCTTCCGACGGTTGCTCGTTCAGTCGAGTGAGTGTGCCGGTATCTCGCTCGATCGCGAAGGCGCTCACCGCACCCGTCGCTCTCCCTTTGTACTGCTCCAGCTCGTTGACGGCGTAGAGCACGCGCCCGTTGGGGTGGATAGCGAGGAAGGACGGGTTCGCGCCGGCGTCTACCGAGCCGACTCGTCTCAGTTGGCCGGAGCGGCGGTCCATGCGGACGAGATAGATCCCCTCAGACCGGCCGCCTTCGGTATATGTCCCAACGTAGAGGAGATCGCTGTCCGGGGGAGTCTCCGAGCCACGCGCGAGCCCCAGGAGACTGAACGCCGACGCGGCCAGGAAGTCGCGGCGAGACGGGTCGCGTCGATCGGTCATCTGGGTGCGTCCCCCCGTACCGCCGTTCCCGGTGCCACGCCCTCGACCGCCTGCCCGTTCGCCACCACTGACACACCGTTCACGATCACGTGCTGAATGCCGACGGGCGAGAGCGACGGCTCCCGGTAGGTCGAGCGATCCAGCACTTGCTTCGCGTCAAAGATCGTAATATCCGCATCCGCGCCAACACGCAGGCGTCCCTTCTGCCGCATCGCTGGGACCCGCATCTCGAGTCGCTGCGCCGGCATGAGCGTCATTTTGCGGATCGCTTCCATCAACGAGAGCGAGTGGGCTTCGCGTACGAAGCGGCCAAGCACCTTTGAGAACGTTCCCGTTGTCCGCGGATGACCTGTGCCATTTCGCCAGTATGCGTCGCTCGCAATGATGGTAAGGGGACTGGTGATCGCCGCGGCGACCATCTGTTCCGTGTTCGTATGAACCACAATGGGACCGCCGATCCGGCTGTAGCGCTCAAAACTCTCGCGATTCAGCCGCTCGCCCGTACGCGGCCATTCCAGCTCGCCGAACCGCTCATTCGGAGCTGCCCTGTACATGTCTTGTATGGTGGCGGATTGAATCTCCGTCATTCCGGCCGCATACGGATACGCCTCCGTTGTCACGTCTCGTCCGTGAGATCGCGCATCACTGATCATCTCGAGCATCACGGGCGTTTCGGCAAGGGCGGCACTATTGATATGCACCACATGCAATGAAGCATTGGATTCCTCGGCGAGCGAGAGCGCGTCCTTGAGGCCCTCGACCCCAGGCCGAATATGTACGTGGATGGGTGTCAGCGTCGATGCGGCGACACGGAACACGGCCAACAGCTCATCTCGTGTTGCCGCCGGCGTGTACGGAAACCCCGCACCGATGCTGACCGCGCCCTCACTGAGGCCGATCTCAATGCGTCTCGCGATCTCGCCAGTCTGTGCCGGCGACGCAGCGAGATAGGCTCCGGCGCTCACCGGCATCACGGTGCCGGAATCGTGCATCACCGTCATCCTGACCTTGATGTGGCCGATGCTGACGCCATAGTTGATTCGCTCCCCGGCACTGCGCTCGCGGTACCAGGCAGCGACGTCCGACGTTCCAAGCTCGAGCTCGAGCGATGTCGTGACACCGTCCAGCGACTGGAACCGATAGGTCTCGGGCGTCTGTCCGTGAGCGTGAAGGTCGATGAAGCCCGGGGCGACGACGAGGCCGCGCGCGTCGATGGTGTCCCGGCCGCCAATGGGTTCGGTCGTGATGACGGCGATGCGTCCGTCCCGGAGCCCGATATGGCGGACCGCATCGAGCCCGGAAGCCGGATCTATGACGCGTCCGCCCAGAATCACGCGGTCGTAGACAACGTCCGCTGGGCTCTGCGCCGATAGCGTGCTCAGGTGCAGGACGAACAACAGAATGACGGACGTTGCGTTGATGACCATGAGATCGAGGTTCGTACGCGTTGAGCCAATCGTCAAGCGGGAACATCCTGAGCGCCGAAGGCGCGCAGGATCCTCCGCTGCGTGCGGGAGCTATCGGCCAAAACAGGTCCTTCGCTACGCGCGCGTTCCGCGCGCTGCGCTCAGGATGCCATAGTTGGGCGCGTGCCTAGAGAAAGAAGATAGAGAAGTAAGGTTACCAGTTCTCGGCTAGGTCTTCCCAGGTGGAGCCCTTGCGACTGTCATCCTTTTTGTCGCGGGCAGGGGCAGTTTCTTCCCTTCATTTTCTGTTTCTTTCCTCTCTTCTTACGAGAGAGCGCGCGCTTGTCATCCTGAGCGAAGCGCGCGGAACGCGCGCGGAGCGAAGGACCTGCTTCAAGGTTGTCGGCACCCAATAGGCAGGTCCTTCGCGCCTTCGGCGCTTAGGATGACAGCCCTGAAGCGCTTCGAGAAAAAAGAGAGAAAGAAGGCGGACTCGCTAGCGGTAATGTATGGTGGCCCAGGCTATCCGGATGTTCGGTCGCACACTACCATAGGCTCGTGAACGCTTGTGGGCCTTGGACCAGCAGAGGAGGACACGTGCACAGACTATTCCTGCTCCCTATCAGCGTACTCTGCGCCTCGCCCTTGTGGGCGCAAACTCCTGCGGCACAAAGCAAGCCCTCCGTGCATTGGGCAGAGCTGGCGGCCGCCGAGTTCCGCGACGCCATCGGCCGTGCCCAAGGGACCTGCTTGCTACCCATCGGCATCATGGAAAAACACGGGCCGCATCTGCCCTTGGGCAATGATTTGATGAATGTGCGCTACGTGGCGATCAATGCGGCTCAGCAGGAATACGCCGTCGTGTTCCCGGAGTACTACGTCGGGCAGATCGCCGAAGCGACGCATCAGCCAGGTACCGTGGCCTACAGCCGGCGCCTGCAGCTCGACCTGCTGCAGGAGACGACCAACGAGATGGCCCGCAATGGCTGCAAGAAGGTCGTCATCGTGAACGGCCACGGCGGCAACAACAGCCTGCTGCCCTATTTCGCCCAGACCCAGCTCGACTCACCGCACGACTACGTCGTGTACGTGCTGGGCTTCCCGGAGGGAGGGCCGGGCGAACCGAAGCACAAGTCGAACCCGGCGACTGACATGCACGCAGGCGAAGGCGAGACCTCCCTGAGCATGATCGCGCGGCCCGATCTCGTGCACCTGGATCGCGCGCCGCGGGAATCAGGGGCCGATCTGGCGCGTCAACGGTTACCCGAGGGTCTCTACACCGGCATCTGGTGGTACGCGCGATTCCCGAATCACTACGCCGGCGAGGGCGCCGTCGCGTCCCGCGAGCTGGGTGAGTTCGAAGCCAGGACGTGGATCAACGCGATCGTGCAGGCGATTCGCGCCGTCAAAGCAGACCAGGAGAGCCTGCGGTTGCAGAATGAGTTCTACGAGCGGAGCAGGAATCCGCTGGAAACGCCGCAATAGCGCGGCCGCGGCGACAACGTGATCACGATATCGGAGAACGCCATGAAACGAATCACGCTAGTCATCGGCATCCTCGCTGGCCCGTTGGCAGCTCAGCAGCCGCCCGCACCGCAGCCCTACTTCGTCGGCAATCGCCTCGGCCTGCCGATCAATCCGGCCGCGGACGGAGCCTTCGAGGCGACCTCATCGCATGTGAAAGTCTATGGCGCGATCTACTCCGCGGAGAGTTGTTCGTATGACGCGGCGCGTGGCGTGATTGTGGTGCCGAACCGCGGCGTGTCGCAGACGGTGCAAACGAACAATGCCTGGGTCTCATTCATCAACCACGACGGATCCATCCACACGGCGCGATGGATCGGGGTGCAGAGTCCCGCCGATCGGGGCAATCTCACGCCGCCGCTCGTGCTCAACGAGCCCTACGGCAGCGACATCGCCAACGGCATGCTGTACGTCGCCGATCGGGACGGCAGCACAACGCCGACCGAACCCGGTGTGGCCGTGATTCGCCGCTTCAGCATGCAGACGGGCGCGCCGGCCGGAGAAACCAGAGTCGAACGGGCTGTCTAGCTCAACGACATCGAAGTCACGGCCGGGTGTCAGTCTTTGTGCAGGGTGCGCCGCTGCGCCAGCCCAATGGGATTGCCTTCGACCCGCAAGGCAACATCGTCGTGGTCAACGTCGGCAATAACGAAGTGCTGACTTTCTCTCCAGCCGGTCAGCTCGTGAAAACCGAGAACGCCGCGCAGGCGGGCAGCGATGGTCTCGTGATCATGCCGGACGGGACGAAGTATGTGAGCAGTGTCCTGCAAGGCGGCGTCTCTCGCATTCGTCCCGGGCAGGCCGCGGAGCTCATCGCCCGGAACATTCCCAATGCCGCGTCGATGTGCTACGACGCCGGTGCGAACCAGTTGGTGATCCCGATGAATCCGAACAACGCGCTCGCCTTTGTGAGGCTCGAAGGATCGCCGTAGTTCTATTGCGGAGACTCCGTAACCCGAACGGGCGCGCCGCGGTCGACCAGCGTGCCGTCGCCGAGCTGCCCGAACAGGTTTGCTCCCCAACAATAGATCGATCCGTCGGGCGTCACGCCGCACGTGTGCGCGCCATTGGCGCTGATGGAGACAAAGATGAGCCCTCCAGTGACCAGCGCCGGCGCTGCGCTGCTGCCTCCGATGGTGCCCCGTCCGAGCTGGCCATTGGAGTTCGAGCCCCAGCACCAGGCGTCTCCGGTCGCCGTGAGGCCGCACGTGTGGTCATCGCCGGCGGTCAGCGCGATGACGGCGACCCCGAGTGCCGCCCGAGTTGGATAGACCGCATCGCCCGTCACGGCAGACCCTAGCTGGCCGCTCGAGTTTGAGCCCCAGCAGAGCACTCCGAGCGCATCGAATGCGCAGGTGTGACTGCCGCCGGCCGTAATGCCCGATGTCGGATAGCCATCACCGCCCGGAAAGCCGGGATCCCCGCCGACAATGGTGAAGTCTTTCGGCAGATACGGAGGGCCAGGCTCGTTGCCAACGGTCCCGTCGCCCAGCTGCGCGTGATCGTTGATGCCCCGGCACCGGACCCAAAAGGTATCGTCCGTCTTGGTGCAGAGATGCGCCCCGCCCGCCGTGACTTCAGTGATTTGCGCACTGCCCGAGAGGCCCGGTTGCAGCACCGGAGCCGAGGCGGCGGAATCAGCGAGCGAGATGCCCCTGCCATTCTCGTCTGCCGTTCCCCAACACCGCACATCGCGGCTCGCAAAACTCCCCGAGCCGCCGGTGACCGTCACGATGCAGGTGAATGTCCCGCCGACGACGAGCTGATCCAGATGCAGCTGCGCGCCGCCCAGGTTCCCGCCACTCACGACGGTCACCGGAGACTCGGCCGACCGGAAGCAGTTGGAGCCCATCCCAGCGGGGTAGCACACGCCGTCCCCCAGCGCGCCGCGCTCCTTCGAACCCCAGCAGAGCAGCGTCTGGAAGCCCTCCCGACCACAGCTGTGCTGCCCGCCCGCGCGGAGCTCCGTGAACTTGTGCGACGTGGCGATCCGCCGCGGCTGGGGTGTATGGGGCAGCGTGAAATTGTCGAAACCAACCCCCAGCTGGCCCTGCAGGTTCGAGCCCCAGCAATAGCCCGAGCCGTCCAACGCCGCGATGGCACAGGTATGGACGCCACCGGCGCTCACGGCTCTCCATTTCTCATTCACTTGAAGATTCGCTCGATGTTCAGCCACCTCGAACGGCGCGGCACCGACACTGGCCACGAGCTCGCCACCGCCCTTGGTCTTGGCCAACACGACGCCCGCCGAATCGACGGAAAACGCCGCTTCGTTGGTGGAGCGCCAGGTCACCCGCCGGCCGGTCTTGGGCTGGCCACGGGCGTCAAGCACTTGCACAGCGACGGTGGCACTGTTGGTCAGATTGATCGACGTCGGCCATGACCCCGATGGGTTTTCGACGAGCTCCAGCGGTCGGACGACGACCGGGAGTTGGAACTCCGTGTGACCGAGCGCGCTTTGCACCGAGGCAGTCACCTGCGCGCTGCCGCTGCTGCGGGCGATGAGCACCGCCTGCGTGGAATCGCCCGGGACAGCGGAGACATTGACGACAGCGGGATCGCTCGAACCCCAGGTCACGGTGGCCCCGTCCAGGAGACCCGGGCCATCGGTGATGCCGACGGTGACGGTGTCAGTCACCGTGAGCAGCGAATCGGCGCCCCGTGGCCGGACGACGACCGGCGCCCGCAGCTCGACCGGCTCAAAACCGTTCTGGGCGACTCGCACGACGATCGTGGCCTCACCGGTACGTCGGCTGGTCACGATGGCGCGCAGGGCTGCGGCAGCGCCTGTCACGGTCACCACCGATGAATCGGTGGAGCCCCAGACCAGCGTAACGTCGGTGATCACCTGCTGGTCCGGCCCTGTGACGGAGACCGCCAACGAAGCGATCTCGGCGACCGCGAGGGTGTCCGGCCAGGCAGCGCCCCTGGCGAGCTGCACCGTGATGATCCCGGTCGGGGCGAGCTCGTCGCTGCATGTGGTCAGGAGGGTCCCGGCGAGGAGCGCCGTGGCCGCGCGCAGGTACCGCAAGCGTCGAGTCATGACATCGGCCTATTGCGGAGACTCCGCGACCCGAACGGGCGCGCCCCGGTCGATCAGCGTGCCATCGCCGAGCTGGCCGCTGGAGTTGCTCCCCCAACAGTAGATCGATCCGTCGGGCGTGACGCCGCAGGTGTGCGAGCCTCCGGCGCTCAGGACGACAAAGGTGAGCCCCCCGCTCACCGGCGCCGCTGCGATGTTCGTGCCCCCGATGGTGCCGTTGCCGAGCTGGCCGTTCGAGTTGGAGCCCCAGCAATAGGCAGCGCCCGCCGCCGTCAGGCCGCAGGTGTGCTCACCGCCGGCCGCGAGCGATACCAGCGTCACCGGGACGGTCGCCCGGGTCGGCCAGCCGTGGCCAGAAGGCGGTCCGGCGGACCCCAGCTGGCCGCTGGAGTTATACCCCCAGCACAACACGCCACCAGCGCTGTCCAGCGCGCAGGTGTGACCACCCCCCGCGGCGAGCCCCGAGACGGGAATCCCTTCACCAATCGCGAAGCCAGACGTGTCCGAATAGCCCACCGGTGACGTGAAACCAGCAGGGTGTTGGTAGATCGGGTTCCACGTTTGCGCGTCCAGCGGTCCGTAGCCCAGCTCTCCGTTGAAATTCATCCCCATGCAGAGCACGCGGAAATTGAGGTAGAGGATCGTCGGTTTCGCGCAGACATGATTGCCCCCGGCCGCGGCCTCGAGGTAGTCGGTGGTCTGGTCGGCAAAAGGACTCGGCGGGAGCGGCACCGCCGCCGCGGCCGTCGAATCGAACGCGAGGGTAGCGCCGTCAAAGATGTCCTGGGTTCCCCAGCACCGCAGGCGCCTGACGCGGTTGATGAATCCGAAGCGGACACGCGCCAGGATGCAGGTGAACGTGCCGCCGACGAGCAATTGCTCGATCCGGAGCTGGGTGGTGTCCAGATTGCCGTCGCTGATGATCGTCACCGGAATCTCGGACGCCGTGAACGCCCCGCAGCTCCCCTGCGCCTGAGCGCATTGGCCGTCTCCCAACGCGCCGCGTGCCCGCGAACCCCAGCAGAACAGGTTGACCTGCGCTTCTTCCCCACAGGTGTGGGCATAGCCGGCCTGGAGCTCATTGAAGCGGTGAGACGTCGCGACCGCGAGCGGGCGGGATGACAGCGGGAGCACGGCTGCCGTAAGCCCGGCCCCGAGCTTACCGGCGCTATTGCTGCCCCAGCAGTAGCCCGTGCCGTCGAGTGCCGCGATCGCGCAGGTGTGGTCGACCCCGGCGCTCACGGTGCGCCATTTCTCCACCACCTGCAGCGCCGCGCGATGCTCGGCGACCTCGAACGGCGCCGCCCCCACTGTGGCCACCAATTCGCCGCCCCCCCGGCTCTTGGCCAGGACGAGACCATTCGAGTCGACGGTAAACGCCGCGACGTTGGTGGAGCTCCAGTGCACCTGGAGCCCCGTCTTGATCCGGCCCAACCCATCGTGCACCTCGACAGCAAACGTGGCCGTGTCGGTGAGCGTGATCAGCGGAGACCAGGACGGCAACTCGACAAGCTGCAGCGGGAGCACGACCACCGGCAGTTGAAATTCCGTGCGACCGGACCGGTTCTGGATCGAGACGGTGACCTGCGCTGTGCCGCTGAACCGGCCGGTGATCACGGCCCGGGTGGAATCCAAGGCGAGGGCGGAGACCGCGAGGACCGAGGGATCGCTCGAGCCCCAGGTGACGGTGGCGCCGGTCAGGAAGCTTGGGTCGACGCGCTGCAGGGCCAGGCCGATCGTGTCGACGTCGCCGACCGAGAGCAGCGAATCGGCGCCCCGTGGCTTGACCACCACCGGCGTGCGCAGCTCGACCGGCGCGAATCCGTTCTGCGCGACTTTCACCACGATGGTGGCCGCTCCGGGACGCCGGCTGGTCACGACGGCATGCAGGTCGCTCGCTGCGCTCGTAACGGTCACCACGGAGGAGTCGGTAGAACCCCACTCCAGAGTGACCGCGGTGACGATCTGTTGATCCGGACCCGTGGCCGAAACGGCAACGCTGGCGATCTCAGCCACCGCCAGCGTGTCCGGCCAGACCGCGGCCTGCGCGAGGCTCAGGGTTATTACGCCGGTCGGCGCGAGCTCGTTCGTGCAAGTAGCGAGGGACATCCCGAGGAGCAGAACGGTTGATCCGTGAATCCACGGAACCCGACGACCTTCGCTAGAACGCATACTTGAGACCTGCCCCGAAGAAGACAGCGGGAACGGACGGCAGCTGCGCCTCGGTGCGGAAACTCCAGTGTCCGACGACCCCTGAGATCGCTACATGGGGGACGACCAGGAACTCGAGATCCGCCCCAACGCCGAACCCGATCACATCGTTGGTCAGCGTCCGCAAGATGGGGACCTCGACCGTGCCAGACCCGCTTTGGACGAAATAGCTCCCGGATTGAAAGCGTCCCTCCACACGACCCACCCCCACTTCGCCGAACGGCGCGATGCCAAACCGGCCGGCGCGGAGCGAGACACTGGATCCCAGCATGCCGCCCAGGACCTTGAGATTCCACGGCGAGAGACGGATCGCGGTCACATGCAAGCCGATTCGCTCCTGGCCACGCAACAGCAGCGCGACCCGTCCACTCGGCCAGCGGCCAGGTTGGCGGAAGCCGCCAGAGCTTGGCGCCAGGCCAACGAGACTGAAGCGCGTGCGGTACCCGGCGCGAGGGATGCTCGTCGGACCCAGTTGGACGGTGACACCCCACTTCCGAAGCCGGTCCGCCACCTCGCTCATGCCGACCGCGACGCCGTCCTGGGTGTTTTTTTCCGTCACCAGCCCGACCACTTCCCACTGCTGGTTGAACAGGGCGCCCCCCGAACTCCCAGGGCTCAGGAAGAACGACTCGAAGCGCACTCGGCGAGCGCTCGCGCTGATGACCCGGTCGCCGCTCACCGGTGGTTCCCAGCAACGCCGATCGGGGCACCCCACGGGCACCACCAGGGCTCCGATCTCGAGCGCCCCGGGGTCTCCACCACGGTCGAATGCGAATTGCATGGCAGCGCGTCCATCACGCGCCAGGCTCAGCACCGCAAGGTCGAGCTCGCGGTCCACCTGATCCACCCGCGCCTCGAGGGTGTCGTTGCGCGCGAACTGGAACACGACACGGACCTTTCCACCGTCCTGGGCCCTGCGTACGACGTGTGCCGCGGTCGCGATGACGATGCGGTTGGACGCCGCGACCACGATGCCGGCCCCGACCTCCTCATCATCCCCTCCGGTGGCCAGCACCTGGACCACCAGGTTGGCCGCCTCCACCGGCATGCGCGACACCCGTTGCGCAGCCAACGGAGCCGCGGCAGTGACCAGAACCATTGCACCGGCAAACACTCTCATCATGTGCCCCTCTTCCAATAGAGCCCGACCAGACCGAACAGCGCGAAGTAAACGAGCCCGGCACCGACTGAGGCCACGGGATGCTCCGACCAGAAGACCGCGAGCGCGCTCGGGATCGAGCCGAGGGCGGCGGGCAGGGAATCGATGGTGCCCTCGAGAGCGAGGCTGACGGCCTGAGAGTCGACCGCGACGTCTCGAATCGAGCCTCTGAAGCCGTGGAGCGGCAGCGCTTCCCCCCGCTTCAGGGCATGGGAAGGCTGGTTACCGATGGCGAGTCCGAAGCTGCCGCTGTCGATCGTCGAGACCAGCTCGTCTGAGACCTGGTCCTCGTCGCGGTAGCGATTGACGTCCACGAAGCTCACCCCGATGACCTCGAGCGTCACCAGGGGACGCACGACCGGCGTGCCCTCGAAGCCGAGCTCGAAATCGAGAGCCCCGTGGGGAGCCGCAAGCTGGATCTGATCGATGCGGAACGGAATCGTGTCCACCGCCTGATCGGGCAGGCTCACCACGATCCGCCCGCTCACCGAAACCGGAATGGCCGGCAGCGAGTCTCCGATGGTCAGCTGCACCGTCCCGCCGGACCCGGTGGGCCGCACCGCGATCACGCTGCCGGCCGGGAGGCGAACCGGGTCGATACTGATTCCACCGGATTCCGGGCGGACCGCTTCGAGGAACAAGGTCGGCGTCGCCACGCTCCGCGCGGGATTCGTGCCCCGGGCGGGGAGCGAAACTTCTTCCAGTCCGGAAATCCCGAGGGATCCCAGGACCAGGGCTCGGTCCCACGGTGCCGATGTCTCCGCGAGCCGGAACCACACCCCCTGGGCGCGGAGCGCGGCGTGGATGGGTGCTCGCGCCACCGGCCGCGAGCCCTTCCAGAGTACCACTGCGGCACCGGCCAGGAGGATGCCCCCGAACAGGGCCGTCACGAGCTGGCGGCGCCCCGGCAGGGCAGGCCGTTGAGACTTTGCGGCGCCGCCCCGCCCCTGGAGGGCCTCGAGGAACTCCTCGACGCGCTGAAACCGCTCGGCGGGCTTCTTCGCCATCGCGCGGCGCAACGCGGCCGAGATGCGCTCAGGGACATCGGGTCGAAGGGTCCGCGCTTCGGGAACCGGGGTCGTCAGATGCTGCGACAGCACCGCGTAAATCGAATCGCCGACATAGGGGAGCTTTCCGGTGAACATCTGAAAGGCGAGGACGCCGAGGGAATAGATATCCGAGCGCGGATCCACGGTCGGATCGGCAGTGGCCTGCTCCGGGCTCATGTAGAGCGGAGTCCCCAGCACCATCCCCGTTGAGGTGAGGTCGACGCCACCCGTCTGCCCGGTTTTCGCGATGCCGAAGTCCATCAGCAGCGGAAGACGATCGGGCCCTTCCAACATGATGTTGTCCGGCTTGATGTCGCGATGGATGAGCCCCACCGCGTGCGCCGCGCTCAGGGCGTTCCCGACCGCGCCAAGGATGCGCTCGGCCTCTTCCAGGGGCAGCGGGTGGTGCGCGCGAAGGTAGTCGGTGAGGGTGACGCCCTGGACGAACGGCATCACCAGAAAAATCAGCTCGTCCTTGTCTCCAATCGCGTAGACCGGAACGATGTTGGGGTGGCGCAACGCGGCGAGGGCCTGCGCCTCCCGCTCGAACCGCTCCACGAAGCCAGCGCCCGAAACCAGCTCCCGGCGCAGCAGCTTGACGGCGACATCCCGGCGCAGGCGCACGTCGCGTGCGCGGTACACCACACCGAATCCCCCCTCGCCGAGCTTTGCGCCGAGCTCAAACCCCGTTCCGAGTGCGGCCTGCAGTCGGTCTCGGACCTGGTCCATCGCGGCCGTCTTGTCCATCGCGGCCGTCTTGGTGGTGGGCAGGGGGTCCGTCATCAGAGACGTGGGCAGGTCGGCCCCGCACAGCGGGCAGACGAGGCTGTCGCCCGGGATCTCGCGGCTGCACTTGGGGCAGGAACGACTCATTTGGGGCAAGCGGTGGCTGTGGGGATCAGCAGCAGGTACTCGCGCGAGTAATTCCCGCGGGGGCTCAAGGAGGCGGCCACCTTGAGGGAATACAGACCCGGAGCGGCCAGGTCGACCCGCCGCAGCGAGATGAGGATCGGGCTTCCGGCGGGATAGAATCCGCGATTCAGCGGCTCGTCCTTCTTGATCACCCGGGTCTCCGCGCCGGTAGAGTCCAACCGGGCCAGGCTCACCAGCACCTCGGTGAGCCGGGTTTCGGTGGAGAAGGCCACCTGCAGCGGCCCGCAAGCGGTTGGCGAGCTCTTCTGGGTGATCGCGAGCGGGACATACGCAACCCGTCGCCGCCCACCGAGCGTGATCCTGGTCCACCCCAGGACGCCCAGGTCGCTGCGACCGAGTCGTTCAGAACTGAGAATCCGGTTGGGCCAGCGGTACACCGAGTCGCGCGGCGCGGCCCGAGTATCCATCCGGTAGTAGCGTCCCGCCTTGATGGTCTCGGCGCGGAGCTGGATACCGGAGTCGGCCGGTGCGGCCCATCGGATGATGAGGGGATCGTCTGCGGTGAGATCGTATTTTTCGAACGTTTCCGTGAACGAGGAGAGAAACAGCGTGGTCCCAGCCACCTGACGAGCATAGATGCCCTCACAGCGATCCCCCCGGGGCCGATAGCCGTTCACCGGGGCGGCGAGCTGCAAGAGATTGGAATCACAGGGGAGCTTGGCCGTGGTGACCTGCGCCGGCGCTTGAGACACTGCCACTACTATCCAGCCCCCGAGGACTGATGCTCGCCGGAGAAACATGCTGCCTACTCCTTCTCGCTTGTGCTTGGAGATCCAGCTGGCCCGACCATTCTGCGCGTCAAATCAGCGATTCGCTAGGGGTCGGCGCCGTGAAGTTTGGTTCATTCTCGGGCGATGGTGTCGCTGATTGTGTTGCGGACCTGCTTCGGATCATCGGCGCCCTGGCGCCCTCCCGCGCCGCGGCATATGATCGACACGCTACCCCCATCTAGTCCCTCGGAGGCTTCGCACATATGACTCTGCCCTCTCTTGGCGGGCTGCTGCTCGCCGTCGTGGCGGCCCCCAGCGCGCCCCGCGACACCGTTCCGCTCTACACCAATCTCGGCACCTACCACCGCGCGATCAGCACCCGCGTGCCCGACGCGCAGCGCTATTTCGACCAGGGGTTGCGCCTCGTGTTCGGGTTCAACCACAGCGAGGCGATCCGCGCATTCAACGAGGCTGCCCGTCTCGATCCGAGCTGCGCGATGTGCTACTGGGGCATCGCCTACGCGTACGGACCGCACGTGAACGCCGGCATGGACTCGGCGAGCGGCGTCGCGGCGTTCGCCGCGGTGCAGAAAGGGAAGGCGCTCGCGCGAAACGCGAACGCCATCGAGCGCGCGTACATCACGGCCATGGGGAAACGCTACGCCTGGGTGCCTCCCGCTAACCGCGCCCGGCTCGATTCCGCCTACGCTACCGCGATGTGCGACGTCAGCCGGCGCAACGCCGACGACCTCGACGCGGGGGCGCTGTGCGCCGAAGCCATGATGGACCTGCGGCCGTGGAACTACTGGCGGCAACCCTCGGGTGAGCCCTATCCCGGCACGCTGGACATCGTGGCGAATCTCGAACGGGTGATCGCGCGGAATCCCGATCATCCGGGCGCGTGCCATTTCTACATCCACGCCGTCGAGGCGGTCCGACCGGATAAGGCGGTCCCGTGCGCGGAGCGCCTGGCGCAGTTGATGCCGGGCGTCGGCCATATGGTGCACATGCCGGCCCACATCTACATCCGGGTCGGTCGCTACAACGACGCGGTGCAGAGCAACGTCCATGCGGTCCATACCGATGAGGTGTACATCGAAGGGCAGAAGCCGCAGGGCGTTTACCCGATCGCCTACTACCCGCACAACGTGCACTTCCTGTCGTTCGCGGCGACGATGGCCGGCAACAGCGCCCAGGCGATCGATGCCGCGCGCGCGCTCGGCCCCAAAGTGAATCTCGACGTCGCCCGCGTGGTCCCGATGGTGCAGGCCTTCGTGCCGTTCCTCAACTTGACCCTCGTGAACTTCGGCCGCTGGGACGACGTACTGCAGCAGCCGCTGCCCCCCGCGGATCTCAAGTATGCGAGCACGATGGCGCACTACGCGCGCGGCGTGGCGTTCGCCGCGACCGGCAAGCCGACGGAGGCCTCCGGCGAGCTCGATGCGGTGAAGCAGGCGGCCGCGACCGCGAGCGCGGACGACAAGCCGGTGTTCGAGATCGCGATGCACGCGTTGATGGGCGAGATGGCGCAGCGCGCCGGAAGGCTCGACGAAGCTGCCGCGCACTTCAAGGCGGCGATGGCGATCGAGGACGGCATCCTCTACTTCGAGCCGCCGAACTGGTACTACCCGATCCGGCACTCACTCGGCGCCGTGCTGCTGAGCGCCGGCAAGCCTGCAGAGGCGGAGGCCGTTTACCAGGAAGATCTGAAGCGGTTTCCGGAGAATGGCTGGGCGCTCTTCGGCCTGCTGCAGGCGCTGCGCGCTCAGGGCAAGCTCGCCGACGCGCGGACCGTGGACGAGCGCTTCCGCCAGGCATGGAAGGACGCCGACGTTACGCTCACCGCGTCGCGGTTCTAGTCGCAGAAGGGTCTACCGGGCCAGCACCTCGTCAAACGTTCGAACGACCGGATGCTCACCCGGGGGCACGGCCGCTGGCGACCGCACGCACAGTGCGGTCGCCAGGCCAGCCTGGCGCGCCGCATCCAGCTCGGCGCCCACGTCGGAAAGAAACAACACCTCTGACGGCGATCGCTCCACGGCCGCGGCAATGCGCCCGTAACTGTCGGCCGCGGTCTTTGCTCCGGTTGTCGTGTCGAAGTGGGCGCGGATGAACGAACTCAGATCGCCGGCGGTTGAATGCGCGAAGAGGCATTGCTGCGCCTGCACGCTGCCAGACGAGAAAATGGCGATGTCCCTCCCTTGCTTCTTCCAGCGGTCAAACGCGGGCAATACGTCCCCATAGACCTGACCGTGCAATTCCCCCGCCCGATACCCGAATTCCCAGATCCTGCCTTGCAGTGATTTCAGGCCTGTGGACTTGCGGTCACGATCCATCAGCCAGTGCACGTATGTCACGATCGACGCGACGTCGTCCCGCCATGGCGGTGGGGCAGGGGGGCCCAGAGGCTCGGCAGCATGCTCGGCGCGCAGCCGCGCGAGGTCGTCCCGTACTTCAGGCGCAGCGCCGTGGCGCGCGAGGAATTCCTGCACCCGCGCCCGCGCATACGGAAACAGAATGTTGTGGACGAACTCGACGGGCGTCGTCGTGCCCTCGATATCCAGCAGGACGACGCGGACGTCGCTCAGTTCGACACGGTCCGGAGCGGTATGTACGTGGGGCCCATGCAGACGGGCTGGTAGCCCTTGTCGGTTCCGCTGCCCGTGTAGTGCGGCGTCCAGCCTGATTTGTCCTGGAACAGGCGGATCGCGCGAATGTTTCGATCGGCGCACAAGTCGAACCAGTGCCACGTCCCCCGCGGCACGCGAAGCAAATCGCCCGCCTCGACCTCGATCGCAATGACCGGGCCGCCACCGTCACGGGGGTGGATGTGGAACAGTCCGCGGCCCCGAACGATGAAGCGGACCTCATCCTCGTCGTGCCAGTGCTCGGTGTTGAACTTCGCCAGCATCGCCTCGAGACCCGGCGTCCGCTCGGTCACATCGATCACGTCGGCCGTGACGTAACCGCCCTCAGCCTTGAGCCGCTCGATTTCCGCCGAGTAGGCGGCGAGCACGTCCTCGGCGGGCGCATTCGCGGGGACGCGCTCTGCGACCAGCCAGCGTTCGTATTCGATGCCCAGCGTCGCCAGATACTTTGTGACCTCATCCTGATCGCTGAGCGTCCGTTTCTCAGCGGGAATTCTCACGGTTGCCATGTCATGCCTCGCTTTCGCCCCATCACTTCGAGCAGGAACTCGAGAATCTCCACCTGTCGCTTCGCCTCGGCGACATCCCGCCCCCAAGTATAAAGCCCATGGCGGCGGATCAGGAAGCCGTGCGCCTTGGGGTGCTCCGTCAAGAGAGACTCGACCTGCGGCACCGCGGCTCGCCAGTCTTGCGTGTTGTCGAGAATCGGCAGCCATTCGCGATGCTCGTGTGTGCCCACGCCATCCAGGCCCTTCAGCATCTCGTATGCTTCGATGGCCAGTCCCGTTTCGGCGGTCGTGTCCGACAGGAGCGTGCTCCAAATCGAGTGGGTATGCAACACCGCGCCGGCGTTGCGGACCTGCGCGATCGTCAGGTGCAGGCTCGCCTCGGCCGACGGCCTGCCCGATCCGGCCACGACGTTGCATTCCCCGTCGATCTCCACAATCTGACCGGCCGTGAGCCGCCCCTTGTCCACGCCGCTCGGCGTAATGGCGAGCCGCAGGGGATCGCGGCTGACCACGGCGCTGAAGTTGCCGCTCGTGCCCAGCACCCAGCCCTGGGCGTAGCAGTGGCGGCCGATGTCGGCGAGTTGTGCCGCAAGCTCGGCAAATGGGGGAGCAGGGGTCTGCATGCAGGAGCCTACGATTGGGACTTGTGGCGTGCAAGGCTTGCGGAACCCTTGCACTCTTCTACCACGGGCGCGATACTGCGCGGCGTCTGTCGCAGGTGTACCACGAGAGTTCTCACCCAGGAGGAGCGATGATTCTCGCAACCACGACGGTCGAGGACTTTGACCGCTTTCTGAAGATCTTCTCAACCAAGGGCGCTGAGAAGCGAAAGCAGCACGGGTCCAAGGGTGCAAGCGTGTTTCGCGATCCCAATCAGGCCGACCGGGTCTGGGTGCTCTTCGACTGGGATATGGCGGGCTTTCAGAAATTCCTCGCCGACCCCGAAGTCCCGCCGATCATTAAGGAAGCCGGGCACAAGAGTAAGCCCCAGGCGGCGGAGCTCGGCGGCCAGTACAGCTCCTAGCTCCCTCGGTACGCGGCGAGAAGATTTGGAGGCGCTGGGTAGAGAGAAAGCAGCGGACTCGGGCACGGTACTCGTTATCACTCCATCGTCAGCATCACCGGGGCGTGATCACTCGTGCCGACCGCGGGCTGCACGACGCAGCTGGTAGCTCGGGCCGCCACGCCGGGCGACGCGAGCAGATAGTCCAGGCGCCACCCGATGTTCCTCGCTCGCAGGTTCCGCCACGGCGCCCACCAGGTGAACAGCCCGGGATTGTCGGGATCGAACACGCGCCCCAGATCCGCCAGGCCGACCGCCAGCAGCGTTTCGAACAGCGCACGCTCCTCAGGCCGCTGCCCGATCGCGTTGGGCTTCCGCTCCTTGGGATGCACGTCCAGCTCCGTCCGCGTGATGTTGATATCGCCGCAGAGCAACAGCGCGCGCCCGTCGGCGTGCAGTTGCTCCGCCCACTCAGTGAGCCGCATCAGAAAGTTCACCTTCGCCGCATAATCCTTCCCGCCGTTCGGGACGTACATGGACGCGACGACCAGATCCCCGTGATCCATCTGCACGATGCGGGATTCGAAGTCGAAGGGCGGATGGCTGTAGACAGGCTCGGCGGCGACCAGATCCTTACGGACCTGCAACGACACCCCCGAGTAACCTTTGCGGCAATGCCAGTAGGCGTGGTAGTCGGGGTGCCGGCACAGGTCCGGGATCTGATTCAGCTCGGCCTTCAATTCCTGCAAGCACACGATGTCCGGCCGCTCGCGGTCGAGCCATTCCCGAACCTGTTCAGCGCGGGCGCGGATACCGTTCACATTCCAGGTGGCGACCTTCACAGAAAGATCGTAGCTACTCGACCCGATCGGTCACTAGGAACCCACCCGTCGGGTCCACCGCGAGCGGGCGGCCCGCCCGCGTCCGCGCCGTCCTTTGCCGGGCTCGGTCTCCTCGCTGCCGCGCACCACCTCGATAAAGCGTTGCACCGTGGGGCTCAGCTGCCGGTGACGGGAATGAATGATGCCGAGCGGCCGCACCAGATCGGGGATCCCGATGGGAATCGCCACGAGCGTGCCCGACTCCACCTCGGCCTGAATCGTCGGCCGCGGGAGGATGCTGACTCCTTGCCCGCCGACGACCGCCTGCTTGATGGTGTCGATGTTGTCGAACTCCAGGATCACCTGGATGTGCACGCCGTGATGCCGCAGCGCCCGGTCGATGGCCTTCCGGATCATGAGCGCCGGCTCGAACGCCACGAAACCCTCACCCCGCAGGTCGGACGGCTTGATCACCTTCCGCCGCGCCAGCCGGTGATGCGGGTGGCACACCAGCACCATCGGCTCGGCCTTGAGGTCGACCACCGTGAGCTCGGGGTCGCGCGGGGGAAACGACAGGATGCCGACGTCCGCCTCGCCCGCCAACACGGCCTGCAAGACCTTGTGCGAATGGTGGCATTCGAGCTGCACCGTGGCTTCGGGATAGGCCGATGAAAAGTCGTGGAGGTAGCGGCTGACTTCGTAGACTCCCACCGAGTAAATCGCGGACAACCGCACGGTGCCGTCGATGCGCGTCTCGGTCGCTGAGACCGCGGCGCGCGCCTGCTCCCATGCCGCGAGCACCTCCAGACAAGCCTCGTGGAACGCCTGGCCCTGCGGGGTCACCACAAACGGGCGCTGCGAGCGATCGATCAGCGTCGCCCCCAGATCTTCCTCCAGCTTGCGGATCGCCTGGCTCGCC
Source organism: uncultured Gemmatimonadaceae bacterium (assembly GCA_964596925.1). GTDB lineage: Bacteria > Gemmatimonadota > Gemmatimonadetes > Gemmatimonadales > GWC2-71-9 > DASTHG01. The sequence goes on from CAZQWQ010000041.1 coordinate 53,775, forward strand.
GCCGACTGGGAGACCTGATGGTGCGCCGCCGCCTGCGAATAGCTCCGCAGTCGCACCAGGTTGGCATAGAGCCGCAGGGTTTCGAGCTGCATTCGCCCCGAAGCTATATGATTAGAATATCTAATGCAAGCTTTTGATGGCTTGTGATTCGCTAATGTTAGGCGTATCGTCACGAGGCTTGGAATCCAGAGGAATGTCGACGTGATACCACCGCCGTGAACGCTCGCCCATCTGATCATCGCCACGCCGCCACGGGCCGGCCGGGCGATGGCTGTTCCGACCCCTGGCGCGAGCGCGACGCGTGCGGCGTCGGGTTTGTGGCCCAGGCGTCGGGGGCGCGCTCGACGACCATCCTGCGCCAGGCCCTTCAGGCGCTTGCCCGGGTGGCCCATCGCGGCGCCGTCGCTACGGACCACTCGGGCGATGGTGCCGGCGTCCTCACCCAGATCCCTGTCACGCTCTTCCAGCGTGAAGCGGCTCGACTGAACCTCGGGCTCGCCCACGGCCAGCCCTTTGGCGTCGCGGTCGTCTTCCTCCCCGCAGAGCCCGAAGCCCAGGCTCGCGTCACCGGGATCTTCGAGGCGGTGCTCGCCGAAGAAGGCCTCCCGTTATTGGGCTGGCGCGACGTTCCCGTGGACGTGGGCGCGCTGGGCCCGGATGCCCTCAGCACCTGCCCGGTCGTTCGACAGGTGTTGGTCGGGCCCCCCGCCAGCGGCTTGGGCGACGAGCTCTCCTGGGAACGTGCCCTCTACCTCGCGCGCCGTACCATCGAGCGGCGCGTGACGGACTGTGGTCCCGGTTTCGAGCAGTTTTTCGTGTGCTCGATGTCGTGCCGCACCATCGTCTACAAGGCGCTCCTCACGGGCACCGACCTGGCCCGCTTCTACCCAGATCTCGGCGCGCCGGACTTTGAGACCGCGATCGCCCTGTTCCACCAGCGCTACTCGACCAACACCACCTCGAGCTGGCCCCTGGTACAGCCGTTTCGCCTGCTGGCGCATAACGGCGAGATCAACACGCTGTGGGGCAACCGGAACGCAATGCGCGCCCGCGAGCCGTCGCTCGCGTCGCCCATCTGGGGCGACGCGGTGCAGCGGTTGAAGCCCGTGATTTGGGCCGAGGGAAGCGACTCGGCGAATCTCGACAATGCGTTGGAACTGCTCGTGCGCTCGGGACGCGACGCGGTTCACGCGCTCATGATGCTCGTCCCCGAGGCGCACGAGGCCGGGGCCGAAATGGATCCTGCACTGCGCGGCTTCTACGAGTTCCACGAGTGCCTGATCGAGCCCTGGGACGGGCCGGCGGCGCTGGCGTTCAGCGACGGCCGCCTGGCCGGTGCCGCGCTCGACCGCAACGGCCTACGACCCTGCCGCTACCAGATCACGGCGAGCGGCCTGGTCGTCGCCGGATCCGAAGCGGGCCTGGTGAACCTGGATCCTCGTGAAGTGGTGGAGTCGGGTCGTGTGGGGCAGGGCGAGCTGCTGGTGGTCGATACCGAGCGCCAGGCGATCCTCCGCAGCGCCGAGGCGAAGCGCGAGGTGTCGCGGCGCCAGCCGTACGCGCGCTGGGCCGGGCGTATCGTTCGGCGGCTGCGTCCCGCGGCGCCTCAACCCGCTGCGGCGCCGACCGACGCTGCCGAGCTGGCCGTCCACCAGATCGGCTTCGGCTGGAGCTTCGAGGATCTGCGGTACGTGCTCGAGCCGATGGCGAACACCGGGCAGGATCCCGTGTGGAGCATGGGTGACGACACGCCGATTCCCCCGCTGGCGCGGCGCGCGTCGACGGTCTACGCCTTCTTCCGGCAGCGCTTCGCGCAGGTGACCAACCCTCCGATCGATCCGCTGCGCGAAACCCTGGTGATGTCGCTGCGGATGCATCTCGGGCGCCGCGCCTCGCTGCTATCGCGGCGGCCGGCGGGACTCCGCCTAGTGCAGAACGAGCACCCGGTCCTGCTCGAGGAGGAGATGGCCACGCTCCGGCAGGTGTCGGGTGTCCGGGCCGTTACGGTGGACGCCACCTGGGACGCCGCTGGCGGCACGGGCCAGCTACGCGTCGCGCTCGACCGCGTCTGTCGCGCCGTGGGCCGGGCGGTGCGCGGGGGCGCGCGCATCGTCGTGCTCAGCGACCGCGGCATGGACCGGGAGCGGGCGCCCATCCCCATGCTGCTCGCCGTCGGCGCGGCGCACCACTACCTGCACAAGAAGGGTCTCCGCGGGCGTCTCGGTCTGGTGGCTGAGGCAGGGGACGCGTGGGACGTCCACCATGTGGCGACGCTGATCGGGTATGGCGCGGAGGCGGTGCATCCCTGGCTGGCGCTCGAGGCAGTGCAGGTCGTGGCGGGTGAACCGGGGCGCCAGCGATTCCGGAGCGCCGCGGAGAAGGGGCTCCTCAAGGTGATGTCCAAAATGGGGATCTCGACGCTGGCGTCGTACCATGGCGCGCAGATCTTCGAGTCATTGGGCCTCGGAGCCGAAGTGATCGAGCGCTGCTTCGTCGGGTCAGTCTCGCTGCTCGGGGGCCTCGGCTTCGTGGAGATCGCCGAGGATGTGCTGGCGCGTCACAGCGCGGCCTACGGCGACGCGGCGGGGTCGCGCGAGCTGCCGGACCATGGCCGAGTCCGCTACCGCCGGGATGGCGAGGACCACGGCTGGTCTCCGCCACTCGTGCGCGCACTGCAGGCGGCAGGGTTCGACGCCTTTGCCTCCCAGGTCTCGGCTCGGCTTCCCGCGGGCCCGAGGGACCTGCTCACCATCCGTCGTGGTTCGCCGGTGCCACTGGACGAGGTGGAGCCCGTCCAGGCGATTTGCCGTCGCTTCGTGTCCACGGCCATGTCGCTCGGGGCACTCTCGCCCGAGGCCCATCGCGCGCTGGCGATCGGGATGAACCGGATGGGCGCGCGGTCCAACTCCGGCGAGGGCGGCGAAGATCCGGACACCTACGCCCCGCTCCCCAACGGCGACCGCGCCGACAACCGGATCAAGCAGGTGGCCTCGGGTCGCTTCGGCGTCACCACGCAGTACCTGATGCGGGCCGACGAGCTGGAGATCAAGATCGCGCAGGGCTCGAAGCCGGGCGAAGGCGGCCAGCTACCGGGACACAAGGTCACGGCACTCATCGCCCGGCTGCGCCACTCGGTCCCGGGCGTGCCGCTGATTTCGCCGCCCCCGCACCACGACATCTACTCGATCGAGGATCTCGCCCAGCTGATCCACGACCTGAAGCAGGTCAATCCGCGCGTCCGGGTCGGCGTCAAGCTGGTAGCGGAGGCGGGGGTCGGCCGCGTCGCGACGGGCGTGGCCAAGGCCTACGCGGACTATGTGCTCGTCTCCGGCCACAATGGCGGCACCGGCGCGTCGCCCCTCTCGTCCATCAAACACGCCGGCTCCCCGTGGGAGCTCGGGCTGGCCGAGACCCAGGCCCTGCTGGTCGAAAACGGGCTCCGCCACCGCATCGAGCTGCGGGTGGACGGCGGCCTGCGGACCGGGCGCGACGTGGTCGTGGCCGCGCTCCTGGGCGCCGAGTCGTACGGCTTCGGCACCGCCGCGCTGGTCGCCATCGGCTGCGCGATGGCGCGGCAGTGCCATCTCAACTCCTGCCCAACGGGCATCGCGTCTCAGGACCCGAAGCTCCGGGCCAAGTTCCGCGGTACGCCGGAGCAAGTGGTCGGCTATTTCACCTGGGTGGCTGAGGAGGTGCGAGGCCTGCTCGCCTCCATGGGGGCAAAAACCCTGGATGAGATCGTGGGCCGGGTGGACCTGTTGGAGCGCGTTGACCGGCCCGAGGTGCCGCGTGCCCAGATGCTCGATCTCTCGGCCATTCTCGCTGACCCGCCGGGCGGGCGCCAATGCCCTCGCCGGCGTAGTATCGCCCGCAACGACCGGCCGGGGGTTGAATCGCTGGACGACGAGATCCTCCGGGTTCTCGAGCCGGAGCTCGACGCCGGCCGATCCTTTGCCGGCGAGTACCGCATCGGCAACCACCACCTCACGGTGGGCGCACGGATTGCGGGCCGGATCGTCGAGCGGTGGGGTGCCGGCGGGCTGCCGCCCGAAACGATTCGACTGCGGTTCCACGGCAGCGCCGGCCAGAGTTTCGGCGCGTTCGCTGCGCCCGGGACGTGTCTCGAGCTGGAAGGCGAGGCGAACGACTACGTCGGGAAGGGTCTCTCGGGCGGCGCGATCGTGGTGCGTCCCTTCCGGGAGGCGCCCTATGCGGCGGAGAGCCAACGCCACGTCATCCTCGGCAACACGGTCCTCTATGGCGCCACGGCGGGGTCGCTGTTCGCCGCCGGCCGGGCGGGCGACCGCTTCGCCGTGCGCAACTCAGGCGCCGTGGCGGTGGTCGAGGGCGTAGGGAGCCACTGCTGCGAGTACATGACCGGCGGTGTGGTCGTGGTCCTCGGTGAGACCGGCCCCAACTTCGCGGCCGGCATGACCAACGGGGCAGCATACGTCTTCGACGAGTCCGGAAACCTCGAGCGGCGCACGAACGTCGACGCGCGCGTGTGCTCCCTCGAGGCCCTCGACCAGGAACTGCTCGGCGGCCTGGTGCGCGAACACGCGACACGCACCGGCAGCCCGCGGGCGCACGCCCTGCTCGCGGATTGGGACCGTGCCAGCGCCGCATTCCGCAAGGTCGCACCCCGGGCGCCTATCGACACCGTCACGCCCCAAACGTCACCGCTCGCCGGCGCGGCTGGACGGGTGTAACGCCCAAGGCACGAACGGATTGTTGCGACGCCCGACGCCCGCGCTATGTTGACCCCTGTGACGCCACCTGGATTCGTGCTCGCTGCGATCGCCGTTCTGACGCCTGCCGTCGGGGCGGCGCAGCGATTCCGCTCCGATTCCTTCGTCACGCCCGACAGCGTGCGCATTCGCTATCTGGTGCAGGGAAGCGGGACGCCTGTCGTGTTGATCCACGGCTTCGCGCTCAGCGCCGAGTTGAACTGGGCTGCCCCGGGGGCCATGGACTCGTTGGCCGGGTCGTTCATGGTCATCGCCCCCGACTTGCGCGGCCATGGGCAGAGCGCCAAACCGCATGATGCCGCGGTGTACGGGATGCGTTTCGTGGATGACGTGGTCGCGCTGCTCGACCACCTGCAAATTCGCCGCGCCCACGTCGCCGGCTATTCGCTCGGTGCCACGATCGCGCTGCGCGTGGCGGCGGCGCATCCTGACCGCGTGCGCGCGGTGGTGCTCGGTGGCGGCGGCTGGCAGCCCCCGGGAATGCCGCCGCCCCCGTTCCTGGGCCAATGGCTGGCGGATCTCGATCGTGCGGCGCTGGGCGAGATGGCGGTGAGCGACGCACTCCGGCGCTCCGACATGCCAGACATCCCACCGGCCGTGAAAGCGGCGCTCGATCGCAACGACGCTGCGGCTCTTGCGGCGGCGCTGCGGAGCCTGGGCGCGTTGGCGCTCCCGGAGGACGACGTGCGGGCGGTGGGGCTGCCGACGCTCGCGGTCGTGGGTGAGCGTGATCCCGCCCGCGCCGTCGTCGATGCGCTGGCGAAGCTTTTGCCGCGGCTCTCCGTTACCATCATCGCCGGCGCCGACCACGCCGCCGCGATGGCGCATCCCCGGTTGGCGGGGGCGATGGTCGCGTTCCTGCGCTCATTGCCCTGAGGACCCGGCGACCGGAATCGGCGAGGATCGAAAAGCCCATGCGATTTACTCGCGGTTTGCTCTGCATCGTGTTGGGAAGCGCCGCCGTGCCACCGGTCAGCGTCGCCCAAACGAGCCGCCACATACTCGTGGCCGTGTTTGCGCATCCGGACGACGAGCGGATCGTCGGGCCCCTATTGGCGCGGTACGCTCGTGAGGGTCACGATGTCTACCTCGTCATCGCCACGGATGGGAGTAGAGGTGTTCGCGAGCATGCGGGCGTCCCGGTCGGCGACTCATTGGCCAGACTGAGAGCCGATGAATCGCGCTGCGCCGCGCGGCAGCTTGGCATCCGTCCGCCGATGCTGCTCGGCTACGAGGATGGCGGCTTGGCGTCGTTTGACAATCTCGAAGGACTGCGAGACGACGTGGACAGCGTTTTGCGTGCCCTGCAACCGGATGCGGTGATCAGTTTTGGTCCGGAGGGTGGGACCGGTCATCCGGACCACCGGCTCGTGGGTGACATCGTGACCCAAGTCGTACAAAGCGGCGGCGTCGGAATACCATCGGCGCTCTACTATCCCTCGTTGCCTGCCGAACGGATGAAAGACGCCCCACCGGCGCAGCCGCGGGTTACGCCAGTCCCGGAGCGTTACCTACCCATTGCCGTGCCGTTTGCGCCTGGGGATCTCGAGGCAGGGCGTCGTGCGTTTGCGTGCCATCGCACGCAGTACACGCCTACGGAAATGGAGGCGATCAACCGATACCTCGCTCACGGGTGGGGCGGCAGCGTGCACCTGCGCCCCTGGTACGGCGGGGGAGAGCGTCGCACGGAGATCCTACCTTAGAACACCACCGTCTGGATGGAGTGCGGCCGTGCCGTGATCTCCATTGAGGCAGAGCCGACAACCAGATTGTATTGCCCGCCGTTTCCTGTCGGGTTCATCACCACGACCGCCACCGTCCCATCTTCGTTCACGAAGGCCGTGGTGAGCAGCATGCTGCGGCTGGCGGCGGCGAGGATTCGCTTGGCGCCGGGACGGATGAATTTGGAGAAGTGGCCGATATAGTAGTAGGAGTTGGTGTAGATGAGCTTACCGGTCCGCGTATCGGCATGGATCGGCGCGAAGCAGAAGTTCCCAACGTGATTGGGCCCCCCCTGCTCATCGAGCAGGATATTCCAATCAGTCCACCCCTCGGCCCCGGAATTGAGATCGTAGATCATCGACCTCCCGTAGGCCTCCCCGAGGCTCCAGCGCGCGTATCCCGTCGAGTCGAAATTCGCCGGCGTGCCCTCGGTGAAGAGAATGTGCTTGTCGGGGTAGAGCCGGTTCACGAGCGCCACGTTGTCGTACATCTGTGATCCACCCGACCACGCCTCGTACCAGTGGAAGCCGATGCCCCAGGCATACTTCGCGGCGTCCGGATCGTCGAAGATGGTCTGGGCCCGCTGGACGATCAGGTCACGGTTGTGATCCCACACCATGATGTGGACATCGCCCGTTCCTTCCTGCGCCATGACCGGCCCGAGATGGTGCTTGAGAAAATCCCGCTCGACGTCGGCTTGATAAACGCAGGATTCCCAGGTCTGGGTGGCCATCGGCTCGTTCTGGATCGTGATGCCCCACAGGGGCACGCCCGCGGCTCGGTAGCTCTTGATAAACTTCGTGTAATAGAGCGCCCAGGCATGGTAGTACTCGGGGAGTAGCGTCCCGCCGTGCAGCATGTCGTTGTTGCTCTTCATGTAGGCGGGCGGGCTCCAGGGACTGGCGAACAGCTTGAGCCGGTTCCCGCTGGCCGCCATCGCCCGCTTGATGAGGGGGATCTTGAATCGGAGATCGGGCGCGATGGAGAAGGACCTCAGGTCCTTGTCCCCTTCGTCGACATAGGTGTAGCTCGCGCTCGAGAAATCGCAGCTGTTGATGTTGGTCCGGCCCAGGGTGTAGCCGATACCACGGTCGGTGCTGTAGTACGCCCTGATCAGCTCATCCTGGCGAGCCGGCGGGAGCTTCGCGAACGTCTCGGCCGCGGCGTCGGTCAGGGCCCCGCCGATCCCGATCATCGGCTGGAAGGTTTTCCGCGGATCGACGAAGACATACACTTTGCCCTCGGATGTGGGCCCTGGTTCGCCGAACACCAGGGTGTCGGCTGGCGTGAGCCTCAGGGCAGAGCTGTCGGCCGTGGTATAGACGACGGCTCTCTTACCGGCCAACGTCGTAACGACATGGGGAGCGGTGTTCCTGCATCCCATGAGGAACAGGACGGCCACGAGGGCAGGGCATCTCATCGGTAGCTCCGGCCGAAGCCAAACGGGTACAGCGGCCGAGGGCTGTCGTGCGGCACATCGGGGCGTTGAGCACCGACCGCCTCCATCGACGCCGGGATCTCGAACGGCAGCTTGCCTTCGGGCTTCGCCCGACCGGTGAGCACATCGAGCAGCGCCTGGTCGCTCACCCCGAAATTCGCGATGACGGCGCGGGCGCGGTCCCGGATTGGCGCGAGGATGGCGGGACGTTCCAGGTACACCGTTACGATGGTGGGTACCACGGCGCTCAACTGTTTGAAGGCCTCGTAGTCCGGATCCCCGTCCCGGAACGCGAGGCTGCCTTCGTGTATCCAGACGCCGAACAGGTAGCCCGGGTGCAGCACCTCGAACGGCGCACTGAGGCGCACGATCGCCACGTCGGCCTGCCGCGGATCGTCCACGACCGTCCATCCCTCGCGCGTGGCGGCCTCGGGCGCGACGCCGCGCAGGACCACGCGCAACGGCCTCCTGCGCCCGGCCGATCGTAGCGGCAAGATCTCGTCGTTGTTCTCGAGCAGCACGAGGGCGCGGCGTTGCGCGTCGAGCCCCGCAGCGCGGAACGCTTCGGCGCCGACTCGGGCGACTGCCGCCTCGGGTTCGACATACGGGTCTTCGAACAGCCCGAGGGCGAACTTTTGCGTGAGGACGCGCACCACCGAGCTGTCGAGACGCGCTTCGGGCAGCTCGCCCGCGCGCACCGCCTCGACGAGCAGATCGGCGCGCTCGGTCCCGCCGAACTGATCTACCCCTGCCAGCACCGCCTTCACGAAGCGCGTCCGCATCGGCAGCTCCTCCACGCCCCACGGCATCCCGATGTCGGCGAACGTGGGGCGCTCACCAGCCGGCGCGCCCGCGCGACAGCGCGCGGTGCAGTTGTTGGTGATAGCCCAGTCGGTGACGATCATGCCCGAGAAGCCGTACTGCTGGCGCAGCATCCCGGTGAGGATCTGGCGGTTGAATGCGGCCCCGACCGGCTCGATGGGCAGCCCGTTCCACGTGGCGCCCTCGAGGATCGAGTAGGTCGGCATCACGCCCGCCACCTTGGCGGCGAAGGCGCCGAGGAACGGTCGCACGTGGTAGTCGAGGTTCTGTCCAGGGAAAGTGGCGAAGCGGCCGTAGAAGCTGTGGCTGTCGAAGCCCTCCGTAGCCGCGCCGTAGCCCACCCAATGCTTCACGACCGTCAGGACGCCCCCCGTGTCCACCCCGGCCGCTCCGTGTTGGAACCCTTCCACGTAGGCGCGTACGAGCCGCCCAGCCAGTTCGGCGTTCTCCCCGAACGTGCCGTTGATCCGGCCCCAGCGTGGCTCGGTCGCGAGGTCGGCCTGGGGCGAGAGCGCCATGTGGATGCCCACGGCGCGGTACTCCTGCCGTGCGATGTCGCCGAAGCGTCGGATCAGACCGGTGTCGCCGAGCGCCGCGAATCCCGGCGGCTCGGGCCATTGCGAGACCCCCCGCGTCTCGCTGCTCGCGCCCGGTACGTACTGAAGGTGGTGTCGGGGGTCGGTACTGATCGTGAGTGGGACGCCGAGCCGGGTGCCCTCGGCGATCTCCTGCAGCGAGTTGTTCTCGGCTGCGACAATCGCGGGGCCACCAGCCAGGCGGGTGATCATGCTGGTCACGTTGGCGCCGGCGACCAGCGCGCGGTTGGCCGCCGTATCGTATCGGGCGCCCATGCCGGCCCCGCCCATCGGGCCGTCGCTGCGCGCGGTACCGTGCATCATGGTGCCGGCTTTCTCTTCGAGCGTCATGCGCCCCATGAGGTCCTGGGCGCGCGCCGCGGGCGTCAGGCGCCAGTCCTCGTAGGGGTCGAGCGCGCCGTTCTTGTTCAGATCCTTGAAGCGCATGCCGTCGACTTGGAGGATCGGCACGCCGCGCGTGCCCAGGCGCGCTTGCGCCGCGAGTGGGGATGTGAGGGCAAGCGTCGCCAGAACGCCGAGGGCGAGCGCCGCCCGCATGCTACGATTGCGGGGCTGCCGGTTTGGCCGCATAGATGAACTCGTAGTAGTCGCGCATGGTGAGGTCCGCTGCTGCTGCCTGGTCGACGATCACGGTTGCATCACGGTGTAGCTGGATCGCACTGGCCGTTACCATGCTGCTCACCGGTCCCTCGATGGCCTGGGCGATCGCTTTGGACTTGGATTTGCCGCTCGCCACCAACACCAGCCTGCGCGCGTCGAGAATGGTGCCGACGCCCATGGTAATCGCATAGACCGGCACATCTTCCCGGCGTTCGAAGAACCGGGCGTTGTCGTCGATGGTCTGTTTGGATAACGTCTTGAGCCGCGTGCGCGAGCTGAGGGAGCTCGTCGGCTCGTTGAACGCGATGTGACCGTCGGTGCCGATGCCCAGGATCTGTAAATCTATCCCGCCACATTCCGCAATGCGCTTCTCATACCATTCGCAGAAGGCGGGGTAGTTGCTGGTCGTGCCGGAAGGGATATTGATGTTGTGCCGCGGAATGTTCACATGCTGGAAAAAGTGCTCGTGCATGAAGTAGTGGTAGCTCTGTGGATGATTCCCGGGCAGGCCCACGTATTCGTCGAGGTTGAACGTCGTCACACGAGAGAAATCGAGCTGATCCACTTTGTGGAGTCGCACCAACTCTTGATACAGCCCGAGTGGCGTGGATCCGGTCGCCATGCCGAGTACGGCATTCGGTTTGGTGTTGAGCACCTCCGCGACGATCTGTGCCGCGGCCTTGCTCATCTGCTCGTAGTCTCGCTGAATGATGACTTCCACGAAGCGCCTCCAGCGGAGTATCCCGGACCGCAATCCACCATACTGAGAGCTGCGGAAGACGGTGAGCGGCGAGATGGGCTTGAATGGGAAGCGGCGAAGCTACCAACGCGGCAGCGCCTTGTCCATACTGCGACAACGAGTTGAAATGCCGCTGAACGTCGGCCTCGTCGGCTTCGGCTTCGCGGGGAAAACATTCCACGCCCCCGTCATTCGCGCGGTCGAGGGTCTCCAACTCACGACCGTCGTCCAGCGCAGGGGCGCGCCAGACCCTCGCTATCCGGATGTGGAATTCGTCGGCAGCGTCGATGAGCTCCTCACTCGGGCCATCGACTTGGTCGTCATCGCCACACCCAACCCGTCGCATCATCCGATTGCGAGGCAATGTCTCCTGGCTGGACGCCACCTGGTTGTCGACAAGCCGTTCACCACAACTGTTGCGGAAGCTCAAGACCTCATCCAACTCGGCGCAGAGAAGCGGCGCGTCCTATCGGTCTATCAGAACCGCCGCTACGTAGGGGACTTCGTCACGCTGCAACACCTGCTGTCGGAGGGCGTGCTCGGACGGGTGACGACCTTCGAATCCCATTTTGATCGCTTCCGTCCTGACCTGAAGCCGGGCGCGTGGCGCGAGCGCCCACAGCCTGGCTCCGGCCTCTGGTTGGACTTGGGGCCGCACCTGCTCGATCAGGCGTTGGTTCTCTTCGGCATTCCGCAGGCGATCTCCGCGGACATCCGCGTCGAGCGCGACGGCGCCGCCGTGGACGATGCGTTTGACGTCACGCTGCACTATCCCCAGATGCGGGCACTGTTGCGGGCATCTATGCTGGCGTCCTCACCGGGGCCGACCTTTGCCGTGCACGGCACCAAGGGCTCTTTCATCAAGTACGGACTCGATCCGCAGGAAGAGGCACTGAAAGCAGGCCGCACGCCCGACGAGTCAAACTGGGATGCAGAACCGTCCGAGAAACATGGCGTTCTCACCACGCGCGAGGGGCCCACGACCATCCCGACCGTCCCCTCGAACTTCACGCACTACTACGAGAACATCCGCGACGCCATACTCGGAACGGCCGAGCTGGCGGTCACGCCTGAACAGGCACTCAATGTCATGCACGGACTGGAACTGGCAGTCGTCAGCAGTCAGCGGCGCTTCGCCCAGCAGTGGACTAGGCCGAGCAAGGATGTCGTTGGCCCAACGCCGTCCCGCTGAGTGAAGATGAGTACTCAGCTCGCGTTGGGACTTTTTCCTCGGTTATCTACGCCAGAGGCCGAGTATCACGGTCATGAGGAGTGTCTTCACGAGCGCGTCACCGACATGGATGGCGTAGAGCTTCGGTGGCATCTTTTCGTGCAGCACGGCGCCCAACAGCAGCATGGCTTGAAAGCCAACCCACACCCAGAGTGCAAGCTGCACCGCACCGCTCCAGTTGTCGACTTCGAGGCGGACGACAGAGTGCGCGAGCACAAAGGCGATGACGAGGTTCCTCGCGAACTCGCCGATCAGCTCCGCCGCCGGCGGTCTCACCTCGGCTATGGCGCGCGGGTCGAGGCCACGCACCTCCATGTACACCTTGCCGAACAATACAGGACTGTACCACAACGCGCCGACCACAAACGCCGCCACGGCCGCCACGACGACGGCCCAATAATTCATTCCCACCATGCCTACCTCCATTCCGGAACTACGCCGTCGGCTCGTAGCAGAGAAAGACAGTCCCATTCGCGAAGGCCCGCGTCTTTGTCAATTTTAGGTCTTGCTTCTCTTTGATGCCGGCGAACATCGTTCTCCCGTTGCCCAGCACGATGGGAGTCAACGCGATCTGGTACTCGTCGATCAACCCCTCCTGCGCTAATTGCGACACAATGCTCCCGCTACCCATGATCACCATCTCGTTGCCGGGCTCCTGTTTCATCTTTCGAATGGCCGCCGCCATGTCGCTCTTCACCAGGGTCGTATTGCTCCACGTCGCCTGGTCCAGCGTTCTCGAAAACACGACCTTCGGCAGGTTGTTCATCCCCTCGGCCACCACCGGGAATGCCTTTCTCGCCTGTGGCGTGGGCCACCAGCCAGCCATCATCTCATAGGTGATCCGACCGAACACCAGCACGGCCTCGCCTTTCGCATTGTCAGCGACAAATGCATTCCACTCCGCATCCTGCTTGTGTGCCCAGCTCATGTCCCCGTTCATGCCCACGAAGTACCCGTCGAGCGACACCGAATTAAACACGACGACTCTCCTCATAGGTGTTCTCCCTTTTTGTGCTTCGTGAACGTCCGGCGCAGGCGCGGCGGCTTGGGTCCGTGGCGCACCGCACCCCGTACCGGTACGCACTCGAGCGGGGTGCCTGCCCGCACGCAACGCAGCAGGAGCCCGCCCCGGCTCATGTCGCCTCGCCCCACGAACGCGGTCGGGAAATACAGTCGATCGCCGAAGACCTGTATGAGGGGCGCCACGTACTTGTCCGTGGCGACGCTGCCGAGGAGCACGGCGCGTCCGGCGATGCCGAGGGCACGATCGAGTCGCCGGGCGTCTCGGATCAGCGGCTCGCGGAAGTCCGGGTTTTCGTGATCGACCGGAACACGTCCCATGGCCTGGAGGTCGGGTGTGCGAATCAGGAGCTCGGCGCGGACGAGCCCTCGGCCCGGCGCGATCACCAGCGCACGCGACCAGCCAGATGGCGGTGCCCCGAAGGCTTCGGCATACATGAGCTTGCCGCGGAAGTACAGACTGCTCATGAATGTGAACACTTCCCCGAGCGGCGCCCCGCCATCCGCCAGCTTCACCGCCAACGGGACTGTCCGCCCGTTTAGCAGCATCTGGGCTCGTTTTCCCGCGCAGCTCGCGGGTGATAGTAGAAAAACCGTTGGTGCCGAGGACATGCTGAAGTATACGGCGCCTGACGCGACCTGAAACGCGTCCCCAGCCGGCAGCGTAGGTCAGGTATTCCCAGACCGCTAACACTTCAAGCCCGGAGTGCCGTCGATGCGCGAGGAATTCGCGATGCTCCTGTTTTTCTTCGGTATCTCCCTGACCGCCAACATCGCCCTCGCGGTCGGCGCGGGTCGGTCAGCGCGGCGCGGCCGCTGGCTGGAGGATCGCTTGTTAAGGGAGACACCGAAACACGATGGTCGCGTGGCGCTGCTGGAGCAGACCGTGGAGACGCTGGACACGAGGCTGGAACAGCTCGCGCGTGGCCAGGAGTTCCTGAGCAAGCTGGTGTCGGAGCGGCGTCATTTGCCCTCGGCTCGCGGGCGGGAGGTGACCCCTCACTAAGGCGAGCACCTCCCACCATCTTGACGCTTCGGCGTGGCGGCGGACCTTAGGTCCACCGTGCCCGACACGACGACTCCTCGCACCACGCTCACTCGCCAGCTCGGACTTGCCTCGGTCATCGCGCTAGTCGTCGGCGAAGTGATCGGCGTCGGCATCTTCCTCACCCCAGCAAGCATGGCCCGGTCCCTGGGGTCCCCGTTCTGGCTGCTGGTGGTCTGGCTCATCATGGGGGCGATGGCGCTCTGCGGCGCGCTGTGTTACGGGGAGCTGGCCGCGCGGTTCCCCGAAGCCGGCGGCGGGTACGTCTACCTGCGCCGGGCCTACGGGCCGGCCGTGGCGTTTCTCTACGGATGGAAATGCTTGCTGGTGATGGACCCGGGGATCACCGCGGCGGTGGCGGTGGGCCTCGCGAGCTACGTGGGGTACGTGGTGGACCTCTCCGGGGCGGGGATCAAGGCCGTCGCGATCGGCGCGATCCTCGTGCTGGCCGCGGTCAACATCGTCGGCGTTCGACTGGGCGCCGGCCTGATGCGATGGCTGACCGCGCTCAAGCTTGGCGCCCTGGGTCTCATCGCTGTCCTCGCGCTGGCGCTGGGCGTGGGTGACTGGGCGAACTTCACCCCGTTCGTCGCCCAGCACCCCGGGTCGGACCCGTTGCCGGGAGCGCTCGCCCCCGCCTTGATCGGTGCGTTCTTCGCGTTCGGCGGCTGGTGGGAAATCAACAAGCTCGCCGGAGAGGCCCGCGACCCGGCCCGCACCCTGCCACGCGCGCTCGCGATCGGTGTCGCGACGGTCTCGGCGGTCTACATCCTCACGAGCGCGGTGTTCCTCTACCTGGTGCCGCTCGAGCGCGTGACCTCTGGCGAGACGTTTGCGGCGCAAGCGGGCGAGGCGCTGTTTGGGCGCGCGGGCGGGCGCGTGTTCGCGGGGATCGTCATTGTCGCGGTGCTCGGGAGTCTCATGGCTCTGCTGATGGCGTTACCGCGCTTGTACTACGCGATGGCGCGGGACGGCGTGTTTTTCAAGGCGGTGGCCGCGGTGCATCCGCGCTTCGGCACGCCGACGCGGGCCATTGTGCTGCAGGCCACGCTGGCATCCCTGCTCGTGATATTGGGCACGTTTCAACAGATACTGTCGTACTTCATCTTCATCACCGTACTGTTCGTGGGACTGACCGTGGCCGCTCTGTTTCCGTTGCGTCGTCGCGCGGGAGCGGACGGGGGGTATCGCACGCCGGGCTATCCTGTGACGCCGGTCGTCTTTTTGGTACTCGTCGCCGTGCTGCTGTTCCTGCTGGCGGGCCACAATCCGTTGCAGGCGGCACTCGGCGCCGGCATCGTGGCATTGGGCGCCCCCGTGTATTTCTTTGTGGTACGCCGACGACGCACCTCTGAAGGGGACGAGACCCCATGACTTGGATACGCACCATCCCGTTGCCGGAAGCCGACGAGCCGCTGCGGCGGGCCATCGAGGCCCAGCGTGCGCTCTACCCGAAGGAATACGCCAACCCTGTGCACCCCACGGCGGACGGGACCTCCGGGATCGTTGCGTCCCACAGCCTCATCCCTGACGCGTTGTATCATGCCTTTGCGACCTTCGGGGTGCTGATGTCGCCCGAGCTGCCGCTCACGCGTCGGCAGCACGAGATGATCACCACCATGGTGTCCGTCACCAACCGCTGTCGCTATTGAATCACCTCCCACGCAGAGTTTCTGCGTCGGGTCACACTGGATCCAGCGCTCGTGACGGCGCTCGAGGACGACTACACCACCGCGCCCATCTCAGCGCAGGACCGGGTCATGCTGGATTACGTGGTGCAGCTGACGCGGGACGCCACGCGCATCGGGCCGACGCATCACGATGGCATGCGGGCGACGGGCTTTGACGACCGCGCCATCTTGCAGATCACCCTGATCGCCTCCTGGTTCAACTACATCAACCGCGTGGCCGACGCACTGGGCGTGGGCAGGGACTGAGGGGTTCATCGCTTCTTTGCCTGCGCCTCGATGGCGGTCAGGTTTGCGGCGCCCGGCGCTCGGCCACGAGATCAAAGGTGAGAAGCAGCGCGCCGCCAGGAGGATCACGGCGACCTCGATGTAATGCACGACGAGGAAAGTCTCTTATATCCGCGCTATCCGCGCGCCCTCATCGACGAAGAAGGGCGTCCTGCACACCCACTCCTCGGGTGCCGCGGTCGCCGTCGAGCGGTGTCAGTTCCAGCGCTGTGGCGCGAGTGGCGCGGCGCCGAAGTTGACGGAGAACCGACGGCACCAGACGCTTACGGCGCGGTACCGTTTCAGATCGGTGCCGGCCGGAATGTCGTAGTTCTGGTCTCCGATGTTGCCTTTCATGGCGCCAAGATTGACGAAACCCTGTTTCACGTCGTTCTCGTCATCCACGTCGGACGCCGCCACGAGATAGATCTGCACGTCGGGGCCGTTCAAGGTCTCGAAGTCGGTGAATCGCATGACCAGCCGCCCATCCGACAGCCGGTGCACCGTCGCCGTACCCCGGGTGTCGTGCGCGTTGGAGTGGAACGTGCCTCGCAACACAACCTCAGCCATCTCACCCTGCGGCATGGGCTCGGCCACTGTCCGATCGATGAACGCGCGCTCCGGGCGAAAGGCATACCACCCCACGACGGCGGCAACGAGGGCGAGACCCATGAGGATCGAGCGACGGGACATCGTTCCACTTCCTCGAAAAAGAGTCAACGCGGAGCGTCGGGCTGGTTCTTGCGTAGTGTTAGGGTGGCGACCGGTACGGGCTGGCCATCGACTACGAAGTGACGAGTCATGGCTCGCATCGTCGGATGTTTGGGATTGGCATCGGCATCCGGGGCCTTGTACGTCGTGCCGTCATCGCCGCCTGAGTCGTAGGCGTTTAACGCGAGCGTGCGGGAGGGCACCCAGGCGCCATTTTCCATCAGGTTGATGTTGGACGCTCCGGTGAACCAGTCGGGGCTGGGCGCGATCATGGCGACCAACGACACCATGGGGTGCGCGTTGTCCAGGCGGACGGTCGTGACCACTGAGTCCCCGAAGTCGCGCAACGGGCCGCTCTCGAACAACACGCCGACGCCGCCCATACCTGCCGCCGCGCGAATTTCCTCGTCGAGCGGGCTGTGTTTGCCTTGCTCGGAGAGGTTCTCGAGCCCCGGCGTGGGGGTCGACCCTTCGGCGAACAGCATGTAGGTGCCGTCGTGCGACGCGCCGATCAGCCCTGAGAAATGCGGCCCGGTGAGCGCACCAGCCGTGGGGTACTCATACGGGTGATTGGCCGGTGTCCACATGGATTTCAGGACCACGGTGTACTCGGCCGATCCCATCGACTCCCCTGCGGCCGCCTCGGGCGCACGCCGGTCTCCCTTGCTGCAACCACCCGCCACGGCCACCGCCACTACGGTCATCGCCATCGCTCGAAACATGGTCCCCCTCCGATGAGGTTAACGCTGGAATACCTGGACGCCGCGGTCCCCGAGAGCTACGGCCGCGTGCGTGGCTGTCAATGCGACTCCGGCCGGAAAGGTT
Source organism: uncultured Gemmatimonadaceae bacterium (assembly GCA_964596925.1). GTDB lineage: Bacteria > Gemmatimonadota > Gemmatimonadetes > Gemmatimonadales > GWC2-71-9 > DASTHG01. Next base: position 71,227 of record CAZQWQ010000041.1, read on the forward strand.
CCCGACGCCAGCGCGATGCGCCGGGTGACCGTGGCCCGGCCGCCGGCGAAGGTGAGCAGGACGAGCGCAGGGGAGGGTCCCGAGACGGCGACCAGCGCCACCGCGCCGAGGGCGTCGACGTTCACCGCCGGGCCGCCGACGTCGATCGCCTCGAGCAAGCGGGGCCGCCCCGGCTCGTGCACGTCGATGACGGCGACGCCCCGCCCATGCGCCACGAGCACCGTGTCGAGGCCCAACGCCGCCGCTTCAATCGGGAAGTTAGCCGGCTTGGCGCCGCCGGTCGTGAATCCCGCGCCGTCGATCTCCAGTTTCGCGAGTTTGCTGAGTCGGGGCGAGGCCGCGTCGTAGCCCACGACATCCAGTCCGAAGTAGGGACCCCAGTAGTGGGTCGAGATGTACGCGACCCGGCCATCGTTCGCGAGCATGACGTCGGGCTGCCCGCGACCGAGATCGGCCGATGCCGGTGGATCGGCGAGGAGCCCATTGCTGTCATAACGCCAGGCGGTGAGCGCGGATGTCCCACCCGACACGATGCACAGGCCGGCGCGCGCTGCGACGCCCGAGAATGGGCCAACCGGCACCTCCCGAGGCGCGGACACGAGGCGGGGGTGCAGCGGATCGCGGAGGGAGTACGCGCTTAAATGACCCGGGGCGCGGGCGTCCAGCACGAACAGGAGGTTGTCGGCGACCGCGAGGTCGTCCACGCTTTCGCTGCCGTGCGGTGGCAACAGGGAGGCGAGCACACGCCCGGACCGGCCGTCGACAATCGCGAGCCCGTCCTCAGCCAGTGTCGCGAAGACGAGCGAATCCGTGGCCGCGAGGTTACCCGCCTCGCCCCGTACCAGCTCCCGATAGCCCAGCGCGTTCTTGGCGAGCGAAAGCCAATTACACGAAGCCGTCGCCAGCAGGACCAGGAGTGGGGGAGTCGCCGTCCGCAGGATCACGCGCTTTGTAATGACGGAGCGTCGTAACGAGTTCCCTAGCGGTCCTGCTTTTTGGCAGCTTCCAGTTGTTCCGACACCTTGCGGAACAGATGCGGTGGTACGTCGAGCCGGCGTAGCGCGCCCCGGACGTGGTCCAGGACGTGCTGCTCGAAGCGGAACTCCCGCGCGCACGTGACACAAACCGCGAGGTGCTCCTCGACCAGGCGCTTTTCTTCGGGCGGCAGCATCCGGTCGAGGTAGTCGTTGAGCCTGCGGAACGTCGCTTCGCAGTCGAAATGACTCAGTTCACTCATGCCCGTTCCCCGGCAATCTCCCACAGCGCCTTTTGCAGCAGCTTGCGCCCGCGGTGCAGGCGTGATCGCACGGTTCCGACCGGACAGTCCAGCGCTTCGGCGATCTCTTCGTAGGTGAAGTCTTCCACGAAATAGAGCGCGGCGACCGCACGGAAATCCTCCGGAAGCGCGTCGATGGCAGCCACGATTTCGTCAAATCCCATCTTGCCGAGCACCGCCGCCGCCGGGTTGGCATTGTCGGTGTACATGCCGGCTTGCTGCATCATGGTATAGAGGTACAGGTCCGGTACGTCGTCGAACTCTACCGTCTGCGGGCGCCGGCGTCGCTGGCGGTGACGCCCGTAGCAACAGTTCGTCAGGATCCGGAAAAACCAGGCTCGAAAATTTGTACCCGGCGCGAACGTATCGTAGGCCCGGAACGCGAGCAGCGCTGCTTCCTGCACCACGTCCTCGGCTTCCGTGCGGTCACCCACGAGGCTCGCGGCAGCGCGATAGGCCGGTGCGAGTAGCGGGCTCAGCTGCTCCTCGAACGTGGGATGGCGCACCGCGGTGCCGCTTGCCTCCGACATGTCGACCGGCTACCCCGGAATCGGTTGGGAGGCTCAATATCATCCAATGCCGCGCCGGCCGGGAGGGTTCCAGCGACGCCTCCGTGGGAACCCGGTTCCCCTTGTCCGCGGGTGGCCCAAGCAGAACGGCGCAGCGGCCAAAGATCGCTGGATCGCTCGATACTCCGACCACGGACTGCTCTACTTCGAGGTGCAGAAGGTCTGAGTTCGTAGCCTAGCCGCCTGTCTGACCGCGCGGTACACTGGTACGCCATGCTCCGACGCTCGGTGATCTTCGCCCTCCTCCTCTATCACTCCGTCGCGGCGGCGCAGGCGCGCCCCGATCCACTCGGGTCCGTCCCGGCGCTCGGCCCCCTCATTGCGCGCTCGACGAGCGAGCTGGCCGACGTCATCAACCGGTTCTCCACCGATCGCAGCGTCCTCGGTCGACGGTACGACGCCCCCGATTCCCCTGATCAACGCACCCGGATGCGCGCGCTGTACACCGCGTGGCCGGCCCGCCTGACAGAGGTCGACTTCAGCAAGCTCACGCAGGAAGCCCGAGTCGATTACGTGTTGCGCGGCCCGCCATCGACGAAGTCGTGCTTCGTGTAGTCGACCACCTCGTGCGCGCCGAGCGCGCGCACCATCTCGAGGTTGCGCGTGCTGCGTCCCGTACTTCCGGTGCACGATCGCGTGCATCGTGCGGCTCACTCGGCGAGCCGCTGGGTCCAGCTCGCGCGGGCCTCGTATCTAGCTCTTCGCCAGATCCCGCACCGCCGCGGCGAGCATTCGCACCTTCGCCCCATCAGACGACGTTCCCGCGTCGCGGTCCAGCTGCGTCGCGAGGGAGGTCAGGGCGCTCTTCCGACCGGACCCGGTCTTCCGTTCTGCAACGGTGAGCGCCGCGCGCACCGCGACAATTCGAGCCGCTGCGAGGCCGTGTGACCGCTCCAGCTGGTCGACGTAGGCCCGCGCCACCACGAAGCTCGCCGGCCAGACGATCTTCTGCTGGTCCTGGACGTTCAGGTATTCCGAGCGCACGAGCTTCGCCGCGTCCAGCTCGTTCTGCGACAATATCGCGGAGGGTTGCATCTCGAGAATGTCGAGGCCCCGCATGATCTCGGAGCTGTAGATGTACCCGTTGTACCAGTACGCCGACCATGAACCTGCGAACTCCATCTTGGTCGAGTCCATCGGACCACGGTCGAAGAAGGCGATCTCTACGGGGTGCTTGATATCGGTCCAGTCGAACACCGACACGCCGCCCTGGTACCAAGCCTGCACCATGATATCCCGTCCGGGGACGGGGATCAGATTCCCATTGTGTGCCACGCAATTCTCCTGCGCCGTCTGCGGGGCGGGCAGCTTGTAGTAACCCTGGAACGTCATCACTCCGTTGGCGATCGAGAACAGCGCGTTCGCGCCCCACTCGGGCCGGTCCGTCGCGCGGCACTTCGGACCGGTGCCGCCTCCCCACTCGTCGGTGAACAGCACCTTGGTCCCGTCGTTGTTGAACGTGGCCGAGTGCCAGTAGGAGAAATTCGAATCGGAAGTCGCCGCGATGCGCACGGGATGCGCGGCGTCCTTGATATCGAGCAGCAATCCATACTCAGAGCAGGCGCCTCCGGCGAGTCCGATCCCCAGGTACATCGTGACATCGTGGCACTGGTCGGGGCCGCGGTGCACGGTTCCAGCTGGGGTCGGGGGCCCTTTCATCATGGCGTCGGCGATCCCCTGGATTGCGTCGCGTAGCGCGGAGCTGTCGGCCGCGGTCGGCGCCCCGCTCCCGCCGCGCGCGCGCACGACGCTGTCGAGCATGGGGGTCACGAAGGCCGGCGGCACGACGACGGCTTCACCCCCCATGATGACGGCGTAGCCTCCGGCGGCACGCAGCGAATCGACCATTCGGGCGGCCTGGGCCGAATCCACCGGCGAGGGTCCATGAGCGGTCACCTGGGAGAGACCTTCGAAAACCCGCGGCCGGTTCACGATGCGTGCCTGCTCGGGCGCGGCGAGCGGCACCCGGATGACATCGAGACGGAACAATGCCGAGCTCGTGTCCTGGTCCGGAGAGGCGGAGGTGCATCCCGCGAGCTCGGAAGACGGGCGCACCGGCCCTTGCCCGGAGATGTAGACGTACACGCCGCCCGTATCGCGCGCATCGGTCAGCACCGTGTGCGTATGCGAGCCGCGACAGGTCTGCACGTTGGCTACATAGCGGGGGTGCGCGATGTCCGAGATGTCGTAAATGCGGATGCCGCGCAGCCGGATCGCGCTCACGGTGTCCTGAATTCCCTGCGTGCCGCAATCGGTACGGCCATTCAGGGATTCCCCGGACACGAACAGCAGATTGCGATACACCGAGACGTCGCTCTGCATCGCCGGGCAATTCTCCAGGTGCGTCCGGACCGGGTGCGCCGGGTCCGAGACGTCCCACACCTGGAAGCCGCGGAAATTGCCCTGAATCACGTAGTGACCCTGAAACGCCAGGTCCGAGTTCATATAGTTGAAATCACCAGCCTCGGCAGGCGTGAACTCCGGGGCAGGAGCGCTGGTCGAAACGAGCCGGAGGTTCCAGGCTGCCTGGCCGGCATTCATCCATCCGGCGCGCAGGCCCACGCGCGGATCGGGAGAGGGCGCGGTCGCCTGCGCGGCGATTCGAGACGTGGCAAGTGCGCTGGCGAGCGCAAGGACGGCGAGCGAAGACGGAAGACGGATCACGGTTTCCTCAGGGTGGCGTGGCAGACATGGAAAGTCGCGCGGGCACGACCATGGCGGAAGCCCCGTCTAGAACCCCCCGCCGCCGCCACCGCCCCCGCCGCCGCCCGACGATCCGCCGCCGCCGAACCCCGATCCGCTGGAGCTGCGCGGCGATGACGACATCGTCGACCCGACCTTGCTCGAGAAATCCCCCAGGCTGCTCGAGAGGTAGCCGACACTGAAGTTCGAGATGTTTGACCCGACGTACCAGGAGGGCGGGTCCGTATAGATGCCCTCGAACGCTTTGGCCCATTTCTTCTCCACACCGAAGGCCATGGCAAACGGCAGATAGCGGTCGAACAGCTCCGGATGACCGATGATTACCTTCTTGAGATGCTCGGCTTCCACACGTCGCAGGAACTCCTCGAAGCCGAGCACCTGCTCCAGCGCCCGCGCACCAGCCTCCGTGCGGGCGGGCATGACGGTGCCGAATCCGAACACAATGAGCGCCACGATCACGGCCGCCACGATGAACGGCACGGGCGTCATGAGGAATCGATTGGCAGCGGCACTTCCGATTCCGCCGATCAAGAAGCCGAGCACGACTCCCCCGACCATCCAGCGGGTGCGCACCTGGTCGGGGCGGGCGTGGTAGTAACCATGGCCGAGCAGCCGTTCGAAGAGGCTCGTCCGGATCTTGGGTAGCTCGGTGTAGAACTCGTTCTGGAGGTCTGACAACTCCACCGTTCCGCCACGGCCCCCGAAGACTCCGTCCAGCACCTTTTGTTCGTGGGGTGCCAGGGCGACCGACCCGCTCGGCGGGTCGAGTTGGTGCAGCACGTACTCCCGCTTGCCAATGAGGCCGAACAGCTTGCGGTCGTCGCGTTCCTCGAAGCGCAGGTACCCGCGCACCCCGAGGTCCACCAGCGTTGCGGTCACGTCCCGCTGGTCAACGGCGTTGTCGAGCAGTGTGCCCGCTTCTCCGGGCGTGAGGCCCGGCGGCGGCTCGTACCGCACCGTGACGGGTAGCCGGCGCGGGTCCTTGCCGCGGCGGCGCCAGATGGCGAACACCAGCAAAAAGACGGGAATCGGGATCGCGAGTGGCCAGTTGCTGCCGACCACGCCTAGGGCGCGGTCGGTGGCGGTCGGCTCGGCCACCACCCCCTTGTTCCACCCGACCACGGCCGTCAGGCCCTCGTGAAAGGCGAGCGCGTGCGGCATCGCGATGCGGATCGTCGTCCCTAGGGTTTCGACAGCGGCCTCCTGTGCCGTGGATCCGTACACGCCGTTGAAGGAGATCGCCCGGATTCCCTCCGTCCCCGGCGGCAGCTCGATCAGCGCCGAGGCCGCTTCGATCGGCTCGTCCCACTCGTCGCCGGTCACGTTCCAGTAGAGCTCGTCGTGCTCCTCGAAGAACCGCAGCCCGTTCGTGGCGCGGTAGCGCAGCACCACCGTGTGCGTGGCGTCGAGGGCGTCGGGGACCCAGATCTTGTACTTGATGTAGTGCCGCTCGCGGCTTGCCTCGACGCGGAGCGGGCGACCAGACTCATCCGTCGCGCCCTGGAGATCGAGCCCCAGCGTCCAGTTCAACCCCTGTGCGGTACGGTACTTCACGGGAATAGTGCGGTAGATCCCGTTCCAGGAGCCGGTGAACCGGGCGACGATCGACTCCGCCACCTGAATGGTACCGCTCGGTTCGACCTGGATTGTGGCATGGAAGCGCTCGATGGCGAGCGAGCGCTCCTGCGCGACCGCGGGGGCGCCCCCCATCCACAGCGCGGCGAGCAGCCACATCGGCGAGCGCAGGCTCATGTGCCGGTCTCCACACGGGGGACGGCGCGCTCGGACTCGTCGTCGAGACCGAAAAACTCCCGCGGCTGGAACCTCAAGAGGCGGGCCACGAGAATGGCGGGGAACTGGGCGATCGCGATGTTGAGGTCGCGCACCACCGCGTTGTAATACCGGCGCGCGTTCTGAAGGTGATCCTCGACTTCGGACAGCGTGCGCTGCAGGGCGGCGAAGCTCGCGGCGGCCTGGAGGTCGGGGTACGCCTCGGCGACGGCGAAGATCTGGCGCAGTCCGGCGGCCACGGGATTCTCTTCGCGAAAACGGGCGGTGGGCCCGGGTGCTTCGAGAGCGCGGTTGCGCGCTGCCACCAGCGCCTCGAGCGTGGTTCGCTCGTAGCCGGCGTGCCCCTTGACCACCGCGACCACCGAAGGAATGAGATCGTGACGTCGCTTGAGCTGGACGTCGATGTCGGCCCACGCGTTGCCGCCCAGTTGCCGGAGATGCGTCAGTCGGTTGAACGTTACGATGGCCCAGGCGGCCGCGACGGCACCAATGAGGATCGCCACACCCATGCGCGGTCTCCTGTGAGAAGCGCGAGGAATGACAATATACGCTGCGCCGGCGGCGCGCTCACTCGCTCAATTCGCGCAACACGGCGAGCGGGGGCTTCGAGAGCGCCGCGCGGCTGTTGGCCAGCCCGACCGCCGCCACGAGCCCGACCACCATGGCCCACACGCCGAGCAACGCCAACGCGGGCAGCCGGAAGCGCAGCTCGAATAGCTGGGTTACGAGCGCCCAGCCGGCGATGCCCGCGAGCAGCACGCCGGTCAACGCGGCCAGCGAGCCCCACGCGCAGTACTCGGTGAGAAAGATGCGACGCACCTGCCCGGCGCTCGCCCCGATCGTCTTCAACAGGACTGCTTCGCGAATGCGCTGCAGCCGCGACGCCGCCAGGGCCCCCACGAGGATCACGAGCCCGCTCCCGATCGAGAACAACGCCATGAAGCGAATCGCGAGCGTCACTTTGGACACGATGCCGTCCACCGCCTGCTGCACCAGGGTGAGATCGAGGGAGACCACGTTGGGGTAGGCGAGCACGACGTCGCGCTGCAGCTCGGCCCGCCGCGTGGCGTCCCCTTCCCGAGCCAGCAGCACGAACGTCTGCGGCGCGCGCTCCAATACGCCGGGCTCGAAGACGACGAAGAAGTTGGGCTCGAACCGCGCCCAGCTCACCTGACGCAAACTCGCGATGCGCGTCTCCAGCGGCACGCCCTGCACGTTCCACGTGATGCGGTCGCCGACGCGGACTCCCAACTCGACCGCCAGCCCCTCCTCGACGGAGATGCGCGGAAGGTCACCTTCCCGCCGCGCGGCGCTCCCCGCCCACCACGCGCCGGCCATGAGGCGCTCCGAGCTCACCAGGGTGTCGCGATACGTGTTGCGATAGTCGCGCCGCAATGCCCAGCGGCTCGGCACCCGCCCCAGCGTATCGGCCGTCAGGGAATCGGTGGTTCGGTCGTTGAGGCGCGCGATTCGCGCCGGTACAATGGGGGTGACCCCGAGGGAACTCACCCTGTGCTCGGCGAGTACCGCAACCACGCCATCCTGCTGATCCATCTGTACGTCGAAAAACACGAGGTTGGGCCGGCCCGGGCGCGAGTCGAGTGCCAACTGGTCCAGGAGATTCCGCTGCACCACGTACAGCGTCGCGATGAGAAAGACGCCGAAGCCGATGGCGAGGATGACGGCCGTCGTCTGGTTTTGTGGGCGGAACAGGTTGGCGACTCCCTGCCGGACGACGTAGCTCGCGCGGCGCGGAAACCAGCGCCGTGTCGCCCACATCAGGCTCCGCGCCGTGAGCCACAGCAGGGCCGTGGTCACCAGGACGCCGCCCGCGAACGCGAGGCCCACCTCACGGCGCGGGGCCTGCCACACCGACAGCGCGATGAGACCGGCGAACAGCGCGCCGTACACCGCCAGGCGCCACAGGCGGGACGCACGGCCGCCGCCGTCGAGATCGCGGCGCAGGGCCCGCAGGGGGCTCACGGCCTGGAGCCGGAGCAGCGGCGGGAGCGCGAACAGCACGGCCGTTCCCACGCCGATGCCGAGCCCCGCGAGGATCGGGGACCATTGCAGCGCCACCGATATCTCGAGTGGCAGCAACCCGCCCAGTACCATAGGCAGCGCGGCCTGCACCAGCAGGCCTAGAACGACCCCGACGCCCGCGCCCACGAGGCCCAACGCGATCGCCTGGAGCAGATAGACGGAGAGCACGGTACGCTGCCGCGCGCCGAGGCAGCGGAGCAGGGCGGCGCTGTCGAGCTTGTCGCCGACGAAGACGTTCACGGCGCTGCCGACGCCCAAGCCGCCGAGCAGCAGCGCCACGAGCCCGACGAGACCGAGGTAGCGCGCCAGCCGCCCGATGGCACGCGTTAGGTCCTCCTCTTGCTCGGCTACCGTCTCGTTGCCGATCCTGTGCCGCTGAAACAGGGCGTTGTGGCGATTGAGAAACCGCTGGACGGCGTCATCCGGGAGCTGGAGGTAGGCGCGATACTGCGCCAGGCTCCCGAACCGGAGCAGGTTGGTCTCCCCCAGGAATTGGGCCGGCAGGAAGACGCGGGGACCGATCGCGGTCCACAGCGCCGCGTCGCCGGGGGCGCTGGTGACCACGCCGGCCGCCACGAACTGCGCGTCGCCGATGGTCAGGGTATCGCCCACGCGGGCGTCGAGGTATACGAGCACGGCGGGATCCACGATGACCGCCCGCGCCGAGCGGAATGTGGTCCAGAGACCGGGCGGGTCCGTCTCCACGGTTCCGTAAAAAGGAAACTCGCCCGATACCGCGCGGACTTCGATCAGGCGGGTGCGGCCGGTCCGGGGGGCGAGCACCATGGACGCGAAGCTCGTCACCCGGGCGAGCGGGACGCCTGAGCGGCGTACGGAGTCGAGCACCGCTTCGACCGAGTCGGGGAAGGGCGCTCGGGCGCGCAGCTCGAGGTCGGCGCCGAGCAGGGTGCGTGCCTGCGCTTGCACGGACGTCTTGACGTTCGCGCCGAATGAGTTGATCGCCACCAACGCGGCGACGCCGAGACTCACGGACCCCAGGTAGAGTGCCAACCGCCGCCGACTGCCGCGGCTCTCGCGCCACGCCAGAGTGAGGGCAAACGGCAGTCTCACTGCTCCCCCGTCCTTGTGTCAGCGACGATGGTTCCGCCGGCGATCCGAATCACTCGCCGCGCGCGCGCCGCGAGTGCCGGATCGTGAGTAACGAGCACGAGCGTCGTGCCCGCGTCGCGGTTCAGCTCGACCAGCAGATCGATCACGGCGCGGCCGGTCTCGGCGTCGAGGCTGCCGGTGGGCTCGTCGGCGAGCAGCACTTTGGGCTCGGCCGCGAACGCGCGCGCCACCCCCACTCGCTGTTGCTCACCGCCCGACAGCTGTGCCGGGTAATGGTCCAACCGGTCACCCAACCCGACGCGCTCGAGCAGCTGCCGAGCGCGCGTCTCGACCGCCGCGCCGTCCGCTCCGCCCCGCAGCTCGAGCGGGACCAGCACGTTTTCGAGCGCCGTGAGGGTGGGCATCAACTGGAAGGTTTGGAAGACGAAGCCAACCTTCTCGGCCCGCAGCCGGGCGCGGGCGTCCTCTGAAAGGCTCCCCAGATCGTCGCCGTCGAGGCGGACCACGCCACGCGTCGGGCGGTCGAGCCCGGCGAGGAGCCCAAGCAGGGTGGTTTTCCCGCTGCCCGACGGCCCCATGACCGCGACGAACTCTCGCGGGGCGATCGACAGGTTAATTTGCCGCAGCACGGTGAGCGGCCGGCCGCCGCTCGAGTACGTCTGCTCCAGGTCACGAGCCTCGATCATCATGCGACGAATAATAGTGGGCGCGATGCTGGCGTGGCTCGGCACAGCTTGTGGCGCGCGGCGCGATGACGACGCGTCGACCGCCCAGCAGTCACGGGACACGACGCCGGCCACGCCGGCCGCCGACGCCCGGCCGGTGCTGCTGTGCTTCGGGACCAGTCTCACGGCCGGCATTGGATTGGCACAGGAAGAAGCGTTTCCCGCCCTCCTGCAGCGCAAGGTCGACTCGGCGGGCCTCGCGTTCCGGGTCGTGAACGCCGGGGTGAGCGGCGAGACCGCCGCCGCCGGCCGGCGACGCATCGATTGGCTGCTCCAGCAGCCCATCGCCGTGCTGTTGCTCGAGCTCGGGGCCAACGACGCCTTGCGTGGCCAGGATCTTGTCGCGGCGAAGCGGAACCTCCAGGAGATCATCGATCGGACCCGTGCGCGCTACCCCGGCGTGCGGGTGGTGGTCGCCGGGATGGAGGCGCCGCCCAACCTCGGGCGCCGCTATACGCGGGAGTTTCGCGATCTGTTCGTGGATCTGGCGCGCGAGAACCGCGCCGTGCTGATCCCGTTCCTGCTCGAGGGCGTGGCGGGTCAAGCGGAGCTCAACCAGGTGGACGGTATTCATCCAACTGCCGCCGGCGCGCGCATCGTGGCGGACCGCGTCTGGAAAGCGCTGGAGCCGGTGCTGCGCGCGGCCGGCCGGAACGGTGCCGCACGCGAAAACGGGCGAAACGGCTCCAAGTCTGGTCCGTAGGACGAATTGGACATGAGACCAGCGATCAGCGCCGACTACCTGGCACTGCAGGAGGTTCTGGCCGGCCGTTACTCGATCGAGCGCGAGCTCGGGCGCGGCGGCATGGGCATCGTGCTGCTGGCCCGCGACGTAGCGCTCGACCGACCGGTTGCGATCAAGCTTCTCCCTCCCCACCTGGCGGCGCGCCCCACCGAGCGGGACCGCTTCCTCCAGGAAGCCCGCACGGCGGCCGGCCTGTCCCATCCGAACATCGTGCCCATTCACCTCGTCGAGGCGCGGGGCGAGCTGGTGTTCTTCGTGATGGGCTACGTGGACGGCGAGACGCTGCGGGAGCGGGTGGAGCGTGCCGGGCCGTTCACGCCCCGGCTGGCGATGAAACTGCTGCAGGAAGTGGCGTGGGCGTTGGCCTACGCGCACCAGCGTGGGGTCATTCATCGCGACGTGAAGCCGGACAACATCATGATCGAGCGCGCCACCGACCGCGCCCTCGTCACTGATTTCGGGATCGCACTCGGCGCCAGGGATGCGGGCGGTTCCAGCGGCCCGGTCATCGGGACAGCGCGCTACATGAGTCCCGAACAGGCGTGCGGCGAGCCCGTGGACGCGCGCAGCGACCTGTACTCCCTGGGCGCGACGTTTTTCTACGCGCTCACCGGCCGGGCGCCGTTTGAAGGCACGAATCTCCCCGCGATCCTCACGAAGCAGGTCACCGTGCCCGCGCCCCTCGTTCAAGCGATCCGGCCGGAGGTGCCGACCAAGCTGGCAGCGGTGATCGATCGTTGTCTCATGAAGGTTCCCGCCGACCGTTTGCAGACGGGCGATGACGTGGCGCGTGTGGTGGGGGAGGCTCGCGGACGGGAGTTTCGTGCCCCGCCGCTGGTACGCGCCTTCATGCGCAACGCGCAGGTCACGACGATGGTGATCCTGGCGATGGCGCTTGCGGGCCAGAGTGTGACAGCGGGTGGCAGCGGCGTGACCGTTTCATTCGGGGGGCCCGGGCTGATCGGATTCATCCTCGTCCTTCAGCTGGTCGTGGTGGCCCGCCGGCTGCTGAAGGACGGGTACGCCTTCGGTGATATCCAGGCTGCCCTGCTCGCGGAAGCCCAGGTCCAGGCGGAAGAGGCCGAGGTCATCAAGCAACGACGGTGGCTCCGCGGGCTCGACACCTTGTGGAACCGGTTGTGGGCCGGGAGGATGGGGCGCTGGTTTTTCCGCATGGCGGGGATGGGTCTCAAGACGACCGATCGACCGCTGCTCCCGTCAGTCGAGCGGACGGAGTTGGTGCTCGGGCGCTCGGCACTCTCCGCCTTCAAAGCGCTTCCCGACGCCGCACGGCACCAGGCCCCCGACGTTCCCCGCGTCCTCGAACGGCTGGAAGCCGGAGCGGAGGCCCTGCGGGAACGCGGCGACACCGGTGAGCGACTGACCGAGGCTGTAGCCGCGCTCGAGCACTTGCGGCTCGCCCTCCTCCGGCTGCAGGCGGGGGTGGGGTCCGTCCCGGACCTCACGCTGGCACTCGAGCGCGCCAAGGAGATCGGCGACCACGTCGATCGCCGGCTGGAAGCGGCGCGCGAAGTGGAGGGTCTGCTGCAGTAGCACAGAAAAACACGGCGCCCGCTCTTGCGAGCGGGCGCCGTGCCGCTTGTGGTACCGCGTGTGGTTAGAGCTTGACGACGTTCTCTGCCGCCGGGCCTTTTTGGCCCTGGACGACGTCGAACTCGACGCGCTCGCCTTCGGCCAGGGATTTGAAGCCCTGCGCCTGAATCGCGGAATGATGCACGAAGCAGTCCTTCTCGCCGTTTTCCGGCGTGATGAAACCGAACCCCTTCGCGTCGTTGAACCACTTCACGATACCGTTGATGCGTGCCATCTGTTGATAACTCCTTACTAGGAAACTGTCCGGCGCCGAGCGGCCGCGCTTATTGCGGTGAGCCGCTACCTGTACTGCCAGCGCCGTCGAGCGGACCGCCACAAAACAAAACGGAGAACCTCAGGCGATGCCCAGGTCCTCCGATTGGTCTCACTGGTGATCAGCCAACGGCGCTGTGCCGCGGCCTTACGCTCGAAAAGGAATATCCCCACGAGGATGGTGAAAGTCAAGGCTGTCCAGCCCCGCGGCTGTTGCTGACCTGCGACAGCGAAGCGTTTCCAAGACGCGGGCGTAGAGTGCGGGGACCGGACCTAGCTCGAGTGGGCGGTGGCATGGGGCGTGCTGCAAATGGCTGGTTGCAGCTGAATCCTTGGAGCCGCCCGTGCCCGCCTCTCGAGGTCCGACTTCACGAATCCCTGCCCGCTTTGCTCGGACGCGGGGACTTCTGGTCGCACTCTCGATGCTGGTCGTTGCCACCTGCCGTCTGGACACGCTCCTCGTCCTTCCCCGCGGCGCGCTCTTGTGCGTCACCCCGTCTCTCCCCGATACGCTCCGAGACTCGGCCGCCACCGGCAGCGCGACGCAACGCAGCAATACAGTCAGTATCGAAAATTGCGGGACCGGAGAACTGCGTTGGAGGGCGTTCCCCATGCAGGGGAGCCCGTGGCTGTCGATCCAACCAGATTCCGGAATCGTCGGTGCAGGGAGCGAATCCCCGCAGGTCGTCTTCAACTCCGCCACCCTGGACACCGGCGTCCACCACGAGACGGTCGTGGTCAATTCCACGACCGGGAGCGGGTCGGTGGAGGTGCCCATCAGGTTCTACATCCACCCGTGCCGCATTACTCCGATTACCATCGATGACTCGGCGGTCGCGACCCTGACCTCCGCGGATTGCGGCGCGCCGCACCGCGAGGGCAGCTACGCGCGAATCTACGCTTTTCCCGGCACGGCCAACGACTCGGTCTCGATCGAGCTGCCGGCCAGCTTCGATGCCTACCTAACGCTCGATACAACGGTGGACGGCTCGCGCCCCGCACTGGCGGAGACCGACGACTGTCTCGGGTTCTCCGGAGACCCCTGCCTGTACTATCAACGGTTGCCGTTCAACGCGTCCTACTATGTCGAGGTCACGAGCGCGGATTCCGCCGACGCCGGGTCATTCACGCTCCACGTCGTGCACCCACGGCTGCCGAGACCCCCGGTGTCTCTCGATCAGCGCCTGAGCGACTCGGTGACCAGCATTCCCCCCGGCGCCACCGTCAACCACTCCGGCATCCTGCTGCGGGCGGTGATCTCCGATCCCGACCTGGGCGACTCGGTCCATCTCGAGGCGGAGGTACGGCCGGTGGCGATCCCGTTCAGCGGCCCCAACGTGCCGGACGGACCCGCGGTCGGCAACGGGCAACCCGGATGGGTGAGCGTCGTCGGTCTAACGGACAATGCGGCCTATCACTGGCGTGTGCGCGCCGGCGACAATACCGGGCGCTCCAGTCCGTGGGTGTCGTTCGGTGGAACCCCGGACTTCGTCGTGAACGTCCTCCACCCGCCCAATGCACCGACGACGCTCGGCCAGGCGACGGGCGACGGCGCCGGAATCCTCACCGGCGCCACCATTGATACGGACGTGGTGATCCTGAGCGCGTCGGTGTCGGATCCCGATCCGGGGGATCTGCTGCGTTTGGAGGTTGAAGTGCGCCCGGTGGGCACTCCGTTTAGCGCGCCCAACGGCTCGAGCGCTGCCGTGTCGGACGGCGGCCCGCTGCAAGTGATGGTCGGCCCGCTGCCGAACGCCACGAGCTACCATTGGCGCGCGCGTGCGATGGATCAGTCGGGCGACTCGAGCAGCTGGGTGGCGTACGGCGGCAACCCCGAGAGCGCGACCGATTTCCGCGTCGTGGTGCCGCACGTGCCGAATCCGCCCGAAGCGCTGGCGCAGCTGCAGAGTAGTGACCTGTCACCGATCCCGGTGGGCGGCGCCGCTTCGTCCAACACGATTGTGATCAGTGGGGTGGTGAGCGACCCCGATGCCGGACAGACGGTCCAGCTCGAGGTCGAGGTCCTGCCGGTCGGTCAGGACTTCATCGGGCAGCCCAACTACGTGACGCCGCTCGCCCCCAGCAATACGACTGTATCGGTCACGGTCGGCCCACTGGCCGTCAACACCAGCTACCACTGGCAGGCGCGCGCCAAGGACGCGGCGGGCGGCACCGGCGCGTGGGTCCCATTTCCCATCTCCCCGATAAACCCGGAAACGGCCCCGGATTTCACCTATCAGATCCAGCAACAGCCGGTGCAGCTCGTGTTCACGGTGCAGCCGACCAACACCAGGGCTGGTCGGGTGATCAAGCCCGCGATTCAGGTGACGGCGCTGGACATCAACGGCCAAACGAGCACCAACTTCAACGGCACCGTCACGATGACGCTCGCAACGAATCCGGGCTTCGGCACGCTCTCGGGTACGACCACGGTGACCGCGGTTGCTGGAGTAGCGACGTTCTCGGATCTGAGTATCAACCTCACGGGGTTCGGATACCAGTTGCGAGCCACGACGGTCCAGCCTGCATTGACCGCCGTCAGCGCACCGTTCAACATCACCCGGCGTTTCTTATAGCCACCGAGGGACCGACCACGCCGATCCCCGGCGCAGGCGTCGCGATCCGAGTCGGAACGAGTGTATCGTAGTCTCATGAGACCCCTCTCCGTTGTGCCACTGGCCCTCCTGTTGTTTGTGGCGCAACCGGCCGTGGCGCAGAATGTCGAACCCCCGGCCGAGGTAGCGTGGCGCCCGCAAGTGCCGCTGCAAGGGTCGCTCGTGGTGCTCGGCGTGCGGGTGCCGGCGGGGAATGCGGCGCTCACCGTCCGGGGTGTGTTGGCCGGGGAACCGCTCCACTTCGAGCGGGTCGGCGACTGGTTTCACGCCGTCGGTGGCGTGCCGCTCAGCGCCCAAAACCGGGTGATTGCCCGCATCGTGATCGAGCGCGCGGCCGGCGCGAGCGATACGGTGCTCGCCGTGTTGCCCGTCGGCATCCGCAAAGCGCCGCGTGAACAGCTCTCCACAGATCCGGACTTGGTGCAACCGCCGGAATCGGTTGCTCCGCGGATTCGTGCCGAACGAGTGATCGTGCGCCGGCTCAAGGAGCGGGCACACGAGGGGCCGAGGTTGTGGCGTGAACCGTTCACCCGCCCCCGGCCAGGACCGGTGTCGAGTGGATTCGGCGGGGCCCGGGTTTTCAATGGCGTCACGCGCAGCCGCCACCTCGGTGTGGACTTCTCCGCCGACGTGGGAGAGCCGGTGCGAGCCGCCAACCGCGCCGTGGTCACCTTCGTGGGCGCGCTGTACTTCAGCGGCAACACAATCTTCCTCGACCACGGCGGCGGCCTCCTCACCGCCTACCTCCATCTCAGTCGCGCGCTGGTCGCCCGGGGAGATACCGTGTCGGCGGGCCAACTGATCGGTCGGGTGGGTGCGACCGGGCGAGTGACAGGCCCGAACCTGCACTGGCTCGCCTCGTACGGGAACGTCATGGTGGACCCCATGGACTTGCTCACGTTCGACCCGGCGGCCCCGGTGGGCAGGGCACGGGATCGGTGAGCAAGTAGGCCAGTAGGAACGCATCCCCGAACCAGCACAGCGACTGGCTCCGGCGCTACCAGCCTAGGCGGACCGCCACAAACGGGACGGTCTCGAATCGCTGGTAGCGGGCGCTCGGCCGGCTCGGGGACGCGCTGTCGGTACCGCGGTAGCCGAGCACATAATGGCTGGCGCCCGCGCGCACCTGCACGCGATGCGAGATGCGCAGGCTGAGATAGAACTCCGAGTTCAGGGATCCGCGGTCGCCGTTGCCGACCTGCAATACCGACCACCGAGCCGGTTTCAGCTCGACCGCGCCGGCGACGCGCCGCGGACCGGCGGCCACGCCGGCCAGGTCGATGTTCGCCCCGACGCCGAGCCTGGCTCCCAATTGCACCTCGCCCGCGACCGACGCGTTCAGCGCGTACGCCGACGGATCCACCGGCAAAGCAGGGGCGAGAGCGCCTTGCACGGCGTCACGGTTCGCGAAGCTTCGCGTTTCGCCCGCGTACCCGGTGAGTCGAATGCCGAGGGCGACGCGCACCCGCCCCCGCGCCAGCTCGAACGGAAGCCACCCGGCGGCGGCGATCCGACCAGCACCAGTGCCGAAACCGGCCGACAAGTCCCACGCCACCGCGCGTCTCTGGGCGGCGAGCGTAGTGGGGGCGGCTGACGCGGTCGCCAGCGCGAGGATCAGGAACAGGGGGCGAATCTCCGTACCCTCCTTCATTAAGGTCACGCCCGTCATTAAGTTCACGCCCGTCGCCGCACCGGAAGCGTGGGGTTGACATGTCCAGCCTGGGCGGCGTGGCGCAAACAGCCGCGCCGCCCCGAAACGTATCTTAGCTACCGGTGACCCAACTCGCCTATGCCAAGGCGGTGAAGGAATGACCCGGAAACACGTGTTCCTTGCTACCACACTCGTCGTCGCCGTCGGAGGGTGGTACCTCTTTCGTCCCGAGCGCGCCCTCTTCGACACGCGGGTCGGCGAAGCCGCACCAGTCGATTCGGCCGTGGTTCTGCTCCGCGGTGAGTTCGCGCCCCGGGCGCACGAAGGCCATGGGCGCGCCGAGGTGCTCCAGCTCGCCGGCGACCGTCGTATGCTGCGCTTCACGGAGTTCGAGACCCTGAACGGGCCGGACTTGCAGGTCTACCTGCTCGGCTCAGCCGACGCGGCGGGCCGCGGCGACCTCGACGCCAACGGCTTCCTGTCGCTCGGCGCCTTGAAGGGCAACGCCGGCGACCAGAACTACGAGATCCCTGCGGATGTCGACCTCTTGAAATACCGAGCGGTGTCCGTGTGGTGCCGGCGGTTCGGGGTGAACTTCACGACGGCCCCGCTCGCACCGCCGTCACTGTGAGCTTCGCCTGCCTGCCCGGCAACGGTCAAGGCGATCACCAGCGAGGTGTTTGTATGGATCCCCCGAGGTTCGTGCCGCTCACCACGTACCGCGAGTATGCTGTGGAGGACATGCGACGCCGGGCCACGGATTTTCGCGCCGAGCTCGAGCGTCGCCGCACGGTGCGGCAGTTCTCGGACCGCCCGGTGCCGCGGGACATCATTGAGGAGTGTCTGCGTGCCGCGGGGACCGCTCCCTCGGGCGCCAACCTGCAACCGTGGCACTTCGTGGTGGTGAGCGACCCGGTGCTCAGGCGGCGGATCCGAGAAGCGGCGGAGGTGGAGGAGCGGCGGTTCTACGCCACGGCGCCACAGGACTGGCTCGAGGCCCTGGCCGTGCTCGGGACTGATGAGCACAAGCCGTACCTCGAAACCGCCCCATACCTGATCGTGGTGTTCGCCCAGCGCTACGGCCTGACGCGCGCCGGCGCGAAGGTGACGCACTATTACGTTCAGGAGTCGGTCGGCATCGCCGTGGGCCTGCTTGTCGCCGCGGCACATCACGCCGGGCTCGTCTCCCTGACGCACACGCCAAGCCCCATGGGCTTTCTGAGCGAGATCCTTGGCCGTCCGCCGAACGAGCGACCGATGCTGGTTCTCGTCGTGGGCTACCCGGCCGGCGACGCTGTCGTTCCGGCGATCACGAAGAAGTCTCTCGCGGAGATTGCGACGTTCGTGTGAGTAGGCGCGGTGAGAAGCTTTCAGGCCCGCGCGGCCGTGCCACGCCGTGGTGGTCGCGGCGTACTCTGCGTCCGCTCTCCCAGTACGACTACGACCCGGTGCGTGGCGCCATCGTCGGCGAGCGGGATAGCGGCGGGATCCACGGGCTCACCATCCAAATCAGCCACGGCGATCCCACGACACCGGTGCTCCGGATTCACCACGGCGATCTCATAGCGGGTGCGACCGAAGCGCCAGACGATGGAATATTCGGGCCAGGCCCCGGGAATGCACGGATCCAGCTCGAAGCTCGCGCCGTGTCGCTTGAGGCCGAGAATGCTCTCCAAACCCGCCCGGTACATCCAACCCGCGGAGCCCGTGTACCACGTCCAACCGCCGCGACCGGCGTGGGCCGGGTGCGCGTAGACGTCTCCGGCCGTCGCGTACGGCTCGGCCTTGTACCGCTCGAGGTCGGCGGCACTCCGCGTATGGTTGATCGGGTTCAGCATGTGGAACAGCTCCACCGCCTCGTCGCCGTTGCCGAGCCGGGCCACCGCCATGACCGTCCACACCGCGGCATGCGTGTACTGGCCCCCGTTCTCTCTCATACCGGGCGGGTAGCCCTTGATGTAGCCGGGGTCCTGCGCTGACTGGTCGAAGGGGGGAGTGAGTACCAGGACGACCTGCGCGCCACGTCGCACCAGATGGGTGCGGACGGCATCCATCGCCCGCTCGGCGCGCTTCATGGGAGCGGCCCCGGACAGGACAGCCCAGGATTGGGCAATCGAATCGATCTTGCATTCGTCGTTCTGCGCCGAGCCCAGCGGTGTGCCATCGTCGTAGTAACCCCGCCGGTACCATTCACCGTCCCAGGCCAGCTCGAGCATGCCCGCCAACCGGCTGGCCTCGCTGGTGTACCGAGCCGCGCGCGCCGGGTCCCGAGTCTCGCACAAGTGGATGAATTGCTGCAACACCATGTGCAGGAACCAGCCAAGCCAGACGCTTTCCCCACGACCCTGGATCCCGACGCGATTCATTCCATCATTCCAGTCGCCACTTCCGATCAACGGAAGGCCATGAGGGCCGGCGGTCAGGCTCTTGTCGATGGCGCGTACACAATGCTCGAACAGCGAAGCCGATTCGCTGCTGACCCGCGGCTGTCCGTAGGCTTCCGATTCGCCGGCGGCCAGGAGCGGAGCCTCGAGGAACGGGACGGGCTCGTCGAGGATGCCGTGGTCACCGGTTGTACTCACGTACTGCGCCAGCGCGAAGGGCAGCCACAGCAAGTCGTCCGAGCAGCGGGAGCGGAGACCCCGGCCGGATGGTTCGTGCCACCAATGTTGCACGTCTCCTTCCAGGAACTGCCGACCGGTGGACCGCACCAGGTGGGCCCGGAGCAGGTCGGGTCGCGCGAGCGAGAGGGCCATGACATCCTGGAGCTGGTCGCGGAATCCAAACGCACCGCCCGGTTGGTAGAAGCCGGATCGCGCCCAGAGCCGACAGCTCAGGTTCTGGTAGAGCAGCCAGCGGTTCATCAGAAGATCGAAGGAATCGTCGGGCGTGTGGACCTGGACGGTCTCCAGCGTATCGGCCCAAGACCGGTGCACCGCCGTCAGGGCCGCCTCGGCGGCGGCCACGCTCGAGTGACGGCGCACCAACTCGCGGGCGTGCTGGAGATCGCGGCCTTGTCCCAAAATGAACACGAGGCGGCGGCTCTCTCCCGGAGCCAATGCGATCTCCACCTGTAGTGCGGCGCAGGGATCGCGCCCCGCGCCGAACTCGCCCGACAGGGCCCGGCGGTTCATGGCGGCCGGCCTCGCGAGCGCGCCGTTTCGCCCCAAGAAGGAAAGGCGGTCTCCGGTCGCCGAGCTCGGGGCCTCGCTCGAGCAAGCGAACGCGACCCGACCCGTGAACTCCTGGTTGTAGGGATTGGTGGCGAGAACGGCGGCCGTCTCCGCATCGAGCTCGGTCATCACGCGGAGGTGGTCTCCGGACTGTGGAGGGCCCAGGCGCCATTCATTGTAGGCGAACACGCTCAGTCGCCGCGGCCGGCCGCTGCGGTTGGTGAGGGTCAGGAGCGAGAATTTCACGGGTTCCCGGGCGTCCACGAAGACGGCCAGATCCTCGAGAATACCATTGGCGGCGTGGGTGAACCGGGACACGCCGACCGCGTGGCGGATCACGAATCGCCCGCTCTCCCTGGTGCGTTGCACCGGCCCCGGCATCGGTGACCATACGAGTCCTCCCTCGTCGTCCCTCACGAAGAGCGCCTCGCCGGTCGAGTCGGTCACGGGGTCGTTCGCAAACGGCGTGAGTCGGTTCTCACGGCTGTTCTCCGCCCATGTATGGGCTGACCCCGATGCCGAGACCACCGTGCCGAAGGCAGGGTTGGCCATGATGTTGACCCAGGGAAGGGGCGTCTCCCGGTCTCCGTCGAGGACGATCACGTACTCGCGCCCGCCGTCGGCGAATCCGCCCACACCGTTGGCAAAGGAGAGTGGGGGGACCTCGATCTCGATGTCGACAGGCTCGGGAATCGACACCAACGGTGGGTGGAATTCCTCGCTCCCCGATTGCGCCTCCGGATAGGGCCAATCCAGCTGGTTCGACAACTCGCCACGGTCCCCGCTGAGAATTGCCCGGGCCACGCTGGCGAGCAGGTTCCGCTCGGCCTCGCTCATCAGGTCTCCGCGCAGCAGGAACACTCCCCCTGAGCGGTGCTTCCATGCTCCCCAGGGTCCAGTATCGAGCAGCGCCTCGAGTTGGACGTGCATGTCGTCGAGGTAACTCACCGGGTGCTCGTTGAGGATCACCACGTCCGCGCTCAGTCCCTTGAGGCGCCAATACTCCTGGGCCTGGAGCACCTGCCGGACGAGGGGGAGGTCGTCGCCGTCCACCACGCGCACGAGGAGGATCGGGAGATCGCCCGAGACCCCGAAGACCCACAGTCCCGGTTGACCGAGGAGGTTGCGCGACAGGATCTCCGGCTCCGCCCGCAGCGAGGCGTCGGCGTAGAGGACGCGTGAAGCGAGTCGTTCGAACAACTGGGCTTCGTCGGTCGAAATGCCCAGGTGCCGCATGGTGCCCTGTCCATGTGTGAAGGCCAGCGCGAAGGTGCGCGCGGCAGCGCTCGGGTCATGGTACTTCTGCGCCATCGCCAACGCGCCATCCCGACTCAGGGCCATGCCCGTCGCAAAAGAGATGCGTACCGATCCGGCAGGGGCGAGTCGAATGCGCTGTCGCAGGCTGACAATCGGATCCAGAACCGCGCCGGTTGTGCCCGAGAGGGCACGCCCATCCAGGGCCACGGGGTTTTCAGGACCGCGTCCGCGGCCGAGGAATCGCGCGCGGTCGGTCTCCCATTCCACGGGCCCCTGCATCCTCCCCTCGACGCTCAACACGTGCACGGCCCATACGCCGGCATCGTCCCGCGCGCGAGGGCGTCGGGCGCACACTAGGGCGGCGCTTTCGGGGAGATACTCAGTCTCCACGAACAGTTTGCTGAAGGCCGGGTGGGCCAGATCGCCCGCAACGGCGGCCAAGGCGATCTCGGCGTAGCTCGTGATTTCGAGCTCGCGTGGCCGGTCGCTCCGATTGGTCACCGTCAGGCGGCGCACCTCGACGTCGTCCTCGGTCGAGACCGCGATGTCGAGCTGCGTCGCGATATCCTCGTGCAGACGACGGAAGACAGCCCGCTCGGCCTGGAAGGTGACCAGGTACTCCTCGGGCTCCCGGCCCGTAGGATGGTAGGCCGCGGACCACACCGACCCGTTCCGGACATCGCGCAGGTAGAGAAACTGGCTCCCCTGGTCGCGGGTCGGATCTTCGCGGTATCTGGTGACGGCGCGATCACGGCAGAAGCTGGCCCCGCCGCCTGCGTTGGTGACCACGGTCGTGTACGCGCCGTTGGAGAGGAACTGGGCGTGCGGATGCCGAGTGTGGGGCGTTCGGAAGCGGCGGACCGCTCCTGCTGAGACCGGCGCGGCAACGCGTGTTTCTTCGGCGGGTCGGGGCCTGGTGATCGGAGCATGACGCGGCGCACGCTCCTGCAACAGCAACGCGGTCGCCTGCACCCGGGGATCGGCGTGCAAGCGCCGGACCATCGGATGGTCCAGGAGGGCATTAGCCAACGCGACCAAGGTCATCCCCTGGTGATGAGCCATGAACGCGTGGATGATGGTTCCTCGCGGGACAACCGCGCGTGGCTCCGCGACGTGCTCGGCTTCGTCCACCTTGCGGTGGGTGTAGTCGATCGCCTCGTAGAACCCATATGTGCCATCCAGTCCCTCCCGCGCCAGACGCCGAAAATTTCGCGCTGCCCGCTCCGGTTCCACCATCGCGGCCAACGCGGTCGCGTACGGGGCAACGACCAGCTCGTCGCCAAGGCCCCGTTTCAGCCCGAGGCCGGGGACGCCAAAGGCTTTATACTGGTAAGTGCCGTGGCGGTCCACGACGTTGAAGGCGGATTCGGAGACTCCCCAGGGCACGCCCTGCTGTTTCCCGTATTCCACCTGACGTCGCACGGCCGCGCGGCAGGACTGGTCGAGCAGCGTCCCGGGATAGCTCCTCATCACGAGCAGAGGCATGAGGTATTCGAACAGGCTGGCGCTCCAGGACAGGAGCGTCGGTGCACCATCCACGCTGGTCAGCAGCCGCCCCAGGTGGAACCAGTGGCTGTCGGGGACGTCACCCTTTGCAATGGCGATGAAGCTGGCCAACCGTGCTTCAGATGCCAGCAGATCGTAGTAGGAAGGATCCAGCCGACCGGTGCCCTCCGCGTCCGCGAGGCGATAGCCGATGGAGAAGATCTGACGCTGCCAGTCGTAGAGGAAATCGAAACTGATGCCATCCACGAACGCGACTGCGCGCCACGCGAGATCCTCGAGATCCGTAGCGAGCTTCCCAGGTTCTGGCGTTTGCTCCAACAGCCCAGTGGCCAGGGACCGGGACCAATACGCCGCCTCGACCAGTTCGGGGGTGGCCGTGCTGGTCGCCTCGAGCAATGCGATCGCCTCGTTCAGCGCTGGGACGAGTGCGCGGCCGTCCGTCAACCGGGTTTCCCCGTTCTCGGGACCGTCCATCACGTTTGCCACGTTCTTCAGGGCGGTCGCCAATCCGGCGTGGCGTTTCATTGAGTCGACCGCCCTGTCATCCAGTCGAGTCAAGCACTGCCGGGCCAACTCGGCCGTATCGGACAAACCGTCACAGATCTGGGCCGCAGACTGGGGTTCGCCGGCCAGGCGACGCAGACCCTCGGCCAAGGTCCAGAGCGAGCCTGCCAGATTTCCGCTGTCCACCGTGGAGACGTATCGGGGCGTGAGCGGAGCCAACGTTCTGGTGTCGTACCAGTTGAGCAGGTGACCCTCGAAGCGCTCCAATCCCTCCATGGTGGACAGCGCACCTTCAACTCGGTTGACCAGCTCGGACGTGCGAATGAACCCCAGGTCGTGGGCGGCCAGGGTTGACAGCAGCCCCATTCCGATATTCGTGGGGGAGGTCCGGTGCGCGATCACCGGCGTGGGTGTTTCCTGGAGATTGTCCGGTGGCAGGTCGTGGTCCTCGGCGCCCATGAAGGTCTCGAAGTACCGCCAGGTCTTTCGTGCGATCAGGCGAAGCAACCGCCGGTCCTCGGGGCCCAGGAGACGGTGCTCGGAGGTGACGGGCTGACTGAGCCAGTAGGCCACCAATGGCGCCGCCGCCCACAGGGCGAGGAGGGGGCTGGCTACGATGAGCGCGCTCGGTCGAGACGCCACGATCAGAGCGAGGAAGATCGACGCGATGATAGGGCTAGCGGCCATCTCCGCGATGAACAGCACCGCTCCGGCGCGGGCGCTGAGACCGGCTGCCCGCGCGGTCGCGGCGGCCGCCGTTTCCCATTCGAGCAAGCGGCGCTGGGTGATCACGAGACGGACAAGAGTGAGGGCGATGGCGTGAGCCATCTCGTAGGCGTGGTAGGCCAGGAACACGATCTGCAATAGTGTCTGGGCGCCGGCGGTCTTCACGTCCTCGGCCAGGATCCGCAGGAACACTCCCAAGGGTTGCTGCGCGGCCGGACCGTTCACGAAACGGACCGCCAGCGGGTACAGTGGAAACGCGATCGCCGCGAGGACCGCGATGGTCCAGGCCACAGGGTTTCCCGGCAGCCCCAGCCAAGCCAGCGCGAGAAACGCGACGATGGCTGGGGCTACGAGCGTGCGCCGCAGGTTGTCGAACACCTTCCAGCGGGAGATGACGGGCAAGCGGTTGCGCTGCAGGCCCGCGCGGGTCGGGACCAGCGGAAACAGCCAGAAGAGAATCTGCCAGTCGCCACGCGCCCACCGGTGCTGGCGCCGAGCGTGAGCGAGCACGCTCGCTGGGTAGTCATCGACGACTTCCACGTCCGTTACCAGGGCAGCGCGGGCGTGCAAACCTTCGAAGAGATCATGTGAAAGAAGCGCGTTCTCCGGGATCCGGCCTTCGAGGGCGGCCACAAAGGCGTCCACGTCGTAGAGGCCCTTGCCCGTGAAGATTCCCTCGTTGAACAGATCCTGATATGTGTCGGAGACGGCGGTGGTGTACGGATCGACGCCGGTATGCCCGGCGTACACGCGGGCAAACAGCGACCCGGCGGCGCTCGCCATCGTCACGCTCACCCGGGGTTGCAGGATCCCGTAGCCCTGGGTGACCCGGCGCAGTCGAGGATCGAAGTAGGGGCGATTCAACGGGTGCGCGATGATGCCGATGAGCTTCCGGGCCGCGTGGAGCGGCAGCCGGGTGTCGCTGTCCAGGGTGATGCAATAGCGGACACCGGGCAGCACCTCCGGATCTCCCACGTGGAAGTGGTAGCTGGTGTCCGTGGCACCGCGCAGCAGTCGATTGAACTCTTCGAGCTTGCCGCGCTTGCGCTCCCACCCGATCCACGATCCCTCACTGGCGTTCCACTGACGCACGCGATGGAACAAGTGGAATCGGTCGTTTCGGCCCTGGCCGAGCCGCGCGTTCAGGTCCAGCACACCGGCGCGGGCGGCGTCCAGAATCTCCGCATCCTCGGGCTGCTCGGCCGTGGGCGCGTCGGCGAAATCGCTGAGAATCGCGAAGTGGATACGCGGGTCGACGTTCCCCAAGGCGAGGACCTCGACGTGCTCCAACAGCTCGGCCACGCCCGACACGCTCGTGAGCAGCGTGGGGATCACGACCATCGTCCGGGCGTCCTCCGGGATGCCCGCTTGGAAGTCGAAACGGGGGAGCCGCCGCGGGGTCACGAAATGCGCAGCGAGGCGCTGGACGAGCGCGATGGCGAACTCGCTGGCGGGGAAGAGGAGGAGCGCCGCGGTCCACGCAAGGACCCATGGCGACCCGCCCAGAGTTCGGAGGTACACGATGGCCGGGACCAGCAGGGCGGCGGTGACGAGCCCGATCGATCCCAGGTAGACGCTGGTGGCGTGGGCGAAGACGAAGCGATGGACGCGGACCGTCAGGCGTGGGCTGTACGCGACGTCGGTCTCGAGCTCGGGCCGACCCTTCCCGATCAGGTGGTAGCCGACATGGGCGGCGCGATCATCGGCCGACTTCAGCTCGGCGGCCTGGCGCGCGCTTTCCACGGTGCGGAGGGCCACGCGGAGTTGGGCTTCACCGGCGGCCTCCGCCAGCTCCTCCACGGCCTGGCGGTAGCGGTCCCGGCTTTGAAAATCCATTCTGCCATAGACCCCGGCCGGGTCGCGTCGCAACACCTGTTCGATCAGGCTGACGTTTTCGAAATACTGCGTCCAGTCCAGCGTGGCGCATAGTCGCAAGCTGGTGATCGCATTGGCCACAGAGACCTGCCCCGCAGCCTGGCTCTGGTGTTCGGTCCGGATCGAGTCCTCCGCCGTCCTGCCCTGGGCGGCGAGGCGTTCCTCGACGGCCGCGCGGACGGGAGAGACCAGAGGCCCATACTCGCGCATCCGCTGCAGCAGACGCACGACGTAGGCGGTCTCCAGAACTTTGGGGAGGGCCGCCAGGGGCGCGGCATTCTCGGCGATCTGGGCTAGGTAGGCGTCCGCCTTGAGGCGCGCATCCCGGCCCTGGAGCGTTTCGTCCGCCAGTCGCCTTAAGTTCTCGATGAGCGCGAGCTTGAGCATGCTGGGCCAGGCCCAGAGCTCGCCGATGGTGAGCGGTGCAACCGTTTGGTACGCGGCCATGAATCGCACGAGCTGGTGCCGGTCGAGGCGACCGTCAGTGTGGCGGATCAACTCCAGGGCCATCGCGTAGACGCGCGCGATGCCGGCCATCTCCCGCGGGGCCAGCTTGGGCAGGCCGAGGTAGTAGCCGCGCGGCAGATCGTGCCGCGTATCCCGGATCTCGCCTTCGATCAAATGGAAATTGTCGAGCAGCCATTCCGCCGCTGGGGGGACGAACTCGCCGCGGTGCACGTCTTCGGCGAGGACGCGATACGCCTCACGCAGCACGCGGGCGTTGTCATCCAGACGCGCGAAGAACGGCCGGGCCTTGCGACGCGGATCACGAGCCAGGGTGAAGCTGGCGGCGAGGGCCTTGGCCCGTTCCTCCAGCCGCTCGATGCTCAACAGCTCGCCACGAAGGGGTGGCTCGGCTGGCGGCCGGCGTCCGGCACCGAAGAGACGAAGCAGCGGTCTCGTCATCATCGAATGATAACGAGGAGGGGGGGTGGCGGTCGTGAAGAAGTGGGCGGGTCGTTATGTTGCGGGCCACGCCAACCTCTAACCTCGGGTAGCCATGCACGACGCCCCCGATTTCCTCCGGGCGCTGACGATTGTGCTGTGCGTCGCGGCGGTGACCACCGTCGTGTTTCATCGCCTGCGCCAGCCGGTCGTCCTGGGCTACATCATTGCCGGGCTCATCGTCGGCCCGCACGTGCCGATCCCGCTCGTCGCTGACAGCGCGACCGTCCGCACCCTGTCCGAGCTGGGCGTCATTCTGCTGATGTTCTCCCTCGGCCTCGAGTTCAGTTTCCGGAGGCTCGTGCAGGTCGGTCCGAGGGCGGGTCTCACCGCCATCCTCGAAACCAGCATCATGGTATGGCTCGGCTTCCTGACCGGGCGGCTGTTCGGCTGGACCGCGCTCCAGAGTCTGTTTGCCGGCGCCGTGATCGCGATCTCGAGCACGACGATCATCGTGAAGGCGTTCGAGGAGCAGGGCGTCACGGGCAAGCTGCGCGAGATCGTCCTCGGCGTCCTGATTGTGGAAGACCTCATCGCCATCCTCATGATGGCGCTGCTCACGGGGCTCGCGTCGGGCAGCGGTTTGGCGGTAGGCCCGCTCGCCATGACCGTGGGCCGTTTGGTCGCGTTTCTGGTGGGCTTGGTGGTGGTGGGGCTGCTGGTTGTCCCACGTGCGATGCGCGTCGTCACCCGCTTGAAACGGCGCGAGACGACCCTCGTGGCGTGCATCGGGATCTGCTTCGCCGTGGCACTCCTCGCCCAGGAATTCGGCTATTCGGTCGCCCTCGGGGCGTTCATCGCGGGCTCGCTCGTGGCGGAATCGGGCGAAGAAAAACAGGTCCAGTCCCTCATCGAGCCCGTGCGGGACATGTTCGCGGCCGTGTTCTTCGTCTCGGTGGGCATGCTGATCGATCCCCTGCAAATCGCGCAACACTGGCCGGTGGTGGTGGTGCTGTCGGTCGTAGTCGTGATCGGCAAGGTCTTCGGGGTTTCGCTGGGCGCCTTTCTGACCGGCAACGGCATGCGGACCTCGGTTCAGGCCGGCATGAGCCTCGCTCAGATCGGCGAGTTCTCCTTCATCATAGCTGCGCTGGGCCTGTCCTTGAACGCCACGAGTGAGTTTCTGTATCCGGTGGCGGTGGCGGTTTCGGCGGTGACGACGTTGTTGACCCCATGGCTGATCCGGGCGTCTCAGCCGGTCGCCAAGTGGATGGATCGGAAGCTCCCAAAGCCGTTGCAGACCTTCTCGGCCCTCTATGGCAGCTGGGTAGAGGATTTGCGGGCGGCTCCGCGGGCGCCTACGACGGCGGCGGGAATTCGCCGGCTGCTCCGCCTGCTGGTGCTCGATACGGGGATCATTGCGATCATCATCGTCGCGACCTCGACAGCGATGGGGCGAATCGTCGCGTGGGCCCAGGACAACATGGGCATCTCGGGGCTCGTGGCACGACTGCTGGTCATCGGCGCCGCGCTCGCCCTGTCGGCGCGATTCTGTGTCGGCGTGTTTCGGGTCAGCCAGAAACTCGGCGTGACCCTGGCCCGCCTCGCCCTTCCCGCGGAGAAGAAAAAACGCGTCGACTTCGCCGCGGCCCCGCGGCGCATGCTCATGGTGACGCTGCAATTGTCCGTGGTGCTCCTCGTCGGTGTGCCGCTCCTCGCGCTCACGCAGCCGTTCCTCCCGGACGCCGTGGGAGCGAGCGTGCTCGGATTGTTGGTGGCCGTGTTGGGGATCGCGTTCTGGCGCAGTGCGGCAAACCTCCAGGGCCACGTCCGCGCCGGTGCGCAGGTGATCCTCGAGACGCTCGCCGCACAATCGCATGATCCAACGAAGCACGTCGAAGGCGACGTCCTGGCACGCGTCCAGCAGGTATTGCCAGGATTGGGGGCGTTGGCGGCGGTCCAGTTGGACCCTGCGAGCCCGGCCACCGGGAGGAGCCTCGCCGAGCTCAACCTCCGGGGCCTCACCGGGGCGACGGTCCTGGCGATCACGCGGGACGAAGGCGGGGTGATCATCCCAACCGCGGAGGAGCGTCTCCATGAAGGAGACGTGCTCGCGCTTGCGGGCAGCCACGAGGCCATCGAGGCAGCCAGGAAACTGCTCTCGCCCCCTTGACGGTGCCGGAGCCGCTCCCTACCTTATGCTGAAATTTCAGCATATCGGGAGCGGCACCATGGTCGATACAAGCCAACCACTCAGTCGGCGCGAGCGAGAAGTGATGGACGTCCTTTATCGCCGCGGCGAAGCGACGGTCGCCGAGGTCATGGAAGACCTCAAAGAGCCGCCGACGTACTCGGCCGTGCGGTCGATTCTCCGGGTGCTGAAGGAGAAGGGTCACATCATCCATCGGGCCGACGGCCCGCGCTACGTCTACGCCCCGGCCCTGGGGCGCGAACGGGCGCGCCAGGCCGCGCTCGATCACGTGGTGAACACGTTTTTTGATGGCTCAGCCGAGCGCGCCCTGGCGGCGCTGTTGGATCGGTCGGATCTCGAACTTTCCGACGAGCAGATTCGCCGGCTCACCAGCGAAATTCGCCTGGCCGGCGAGGAAGGACGATGACCGTGAGCGATCTCTTCTCAGTCCCGGCGGGAGGGACCCTGTGGGTCCTGACCATGCTACTCAAGGGAACCCTGGTATTGCTGGCCGTGATCGTCGTCGCCGGGTCACTGCGCCGCGCCTCGGCGGCGTTGCGCCACCTCGTCTGGGGCACCGGCATCGTGACCCTGCTGGCGCTTCCGTTCGTCTCGCTGGCGCTACCCTGGAAACTCCCGGTCGTTACCCTCGGAACCGTCGTGACGCCCCCCCCTCAGGTGACGTCGCCCGTCGCCCCCGTTACCGAAACGTCGGACGCAACGCTGCCGCGCGAAGATCTCGCTCGCGACCCCGGGGTCGCGACGGGCGTCGATCGATCCGCTGCACCGCAGAGCACGCAGCAGGGTGGGGGAGCGCTTGCACCGATCTCACCCGCAACCCTCGTCACGCTGCTGCTTGTGATCTGGGGAATTGGGGCACTGTACCTTGTCGCTCGCCTGGTGCTCGGCGCCGTGGTGCTGGGCCGCGTGGCGCGTCGCGGGACACCGCTCGAGACGCCGGATTGGCGTCGCCCGCTGCTCGAGGCCGCCGACCGACTCGCGTTGCCCGACCTGCCGCGGCTCGTGATGAGCGATCGATTCCCGATGCCATTCGTGTGCGGCCTGGGCCGACCGGCTATCGTGTTGCCGTCCGGCGCTTCTGAATGGGATGACCGCCGCCGTCGGACCGTGCTGGTCCACGAGCTGGCGCACGTCGCGCGTCGCGACCTGATGGCGAATGCGGTCGGCCAGCTCGCCTGCGCGCTCTATTGGTTCCATCCGCTCGTGTGGATCGCAGCCCGCAAGCTGCGGATCGAGAGTGAACGGGCGTGCGACGATCTGGTGTTGGGGGTCGGGACGCGCCCCTCGGAATACGCCGATCACCTGTTGCAGATCGTCTGCCGCGCCTCCCGCTCTCGCACGCCGGCAGTGGCGTTGCCGATGGCGCAACGGCACGAGTTCGAGGGTCGCATGCTCGCGATTCTCGAGCGGGTGGCCCACCGCGAGCCGGCCTCCGGCCGTCACGCGGCCGTGCTTGCCGCCCTGGCCCTGGGCCTCGTGATCCCGCTGGCGGCGCTCGCGCCGATACAGCGCGAACCGATGGCTTCGCTGTCAACGATCACGACGGGCGATTCGGTAACCGATTCGACCAATGGATCGGCGCGTCTGTCCGATCGGCCCGTGGCATGGGCCACGCAATCGCCCAGTCCGTCGCCCTCACCCTCACCCTCGCCGTCGCCCTCACCCTCGCCGTCGCCGTCGCCCTCGCAGTCGCCCTCGCCGTCGCCGTCACCATCCCCCTCGCCTTCACCATCGGTGACGGCGGTTGATAC